>NZ_CP125619.1:2367500-3841250 GCF_030053115.1 Pseudomonas svalbardensis
CCGGGCGATCTATCCATGGGCAGGTTGAAGGTTGGGTAACACTAACTGGAGGACCGAACCGACTACCGTTGAAAAGTTAGCGGATGACCTGTGGATCGGAGTGAAAGGCTAATCAAGCTCGGAGATAGCTGGTTCTCCTCGAAAGCTATTTAGGTAGCGCCTCATGTATCACTGTAGGGGGTAGAGCACTGTTTCGGCTAGGGGGTCATCCCGACTTACCAAACCGATGCAAACTCCGAATACCTACAAGTGCCGAGCATGGGAGACACACGGCGGGTGCTAACGTCCGTCGTGAAAAGGGAAACAACCCAGACCGTCAGCTAAGGTCCCAAAGTTATGGTTAAGTGGGAAACGATGTGGGAAGGCTTAGACAGCTAGGAGGTTGGCTTAGAAGCAGCCACCCTTTAAAGAAAGCGTAATAGCTCACTAGTCGAGTCGGCCTGCGCGGAAGATGTAACGGGGCTCAAACCATACACCGAAGCTACGGGTATCACTTAGGTGATGCGGTAGAGGAGCGTTCTGTAAGCCTGTGAAGGTGAGTTGAGAAGCTTGCTGGAGGTATCAGAAGTGCGAATGCTGACATGAGTAACGACAATGGGTGTGAAAAACACCCACGCCGAAAGACCAAGGTTTCCTGCGCAACGTTAATCGACGCAGGGTTAGTCGGTCCCTAAGGCGAGGCTGAAAAGCGTAGTCGATGGAAAACAGGTTAATATTCCTGTACTTCTGGTTATTGCGATGGAGGGACGGAGAAGGCTAGGCCAGCTTGGCGTTGGTTGTCCAAGTTTAAGGTGGTAGGCTGGAATCTTAGGTAAATCCGGGATTCTAAGGCCGAGAGCTGATGACGAGTTACCCTTTGGGTGACGAAGTGGTTGATGCCATGCTTCCAAGAAAAGCTTCTAAGCTTCAGGTAACCAGGAACCGTACCCCAAACCGACACAGGTGGTTGGGTAGAGAATACCAAGGCGCTTGAGAGAACTCGGGTGAAGGAACTAGGCAAAATGGCACCGTAACTTCGGGAGAAGGTGCGCCGGTGAGGGTGAAGCATTTACTGCGTAAGCCCATGCCGGTCGAAGATACCAGGCCGCTGCGACTGTTTATTAAAAACACAGCACTCTGCAAACACGAAAGTGGACGTATAGGGTGTGACGCCTGCCCGGTGCCGGAAGGTTAATTGATGGGGTTAGCTAACGCGAAGCTCTTGATCGAAGCCCCGGTAAACGGCGGCCGTAACTATAACGGTCCTAAGGTAGCGAAATTCCTTGTCGGGTAAGTTCCGACCTGCACGAATGGCGTAACGATGGCGGCGCTGTCTCCACCCGAGACTCAGTGAAATTGAAATCGCTGTGAAGATGCAGTGTATCCGCGGCTAGACGGAAAGACCCCGTGAACCTTTACTATAGCTTTGCACTGGACTTTGAATTTGCTTGTGTAGGATAGGTGGGAGGCTTTGAAGCGTGGACGCCAGTTCGCGTGGAGCCAACCTTGAAATACCACCCTGGCAACTTTGAGGTTCTAACTCAGGTCCGTTATCCGGATCGAGGACAGTGTATGGTGGGTAGTTTGACTGGGGCGGTCTCCTCCTAAAGAGTAACGGAGGAGTACGAAGGTGCGCTCAGACCGGTCGGAAATCGGTCGTAGAGTATAAAGGCAAAAGCGCGCTTGACTGCGAGACAGACACGTCGAGCAGGTACGAAAGTAGGTCTTAGTGATCCGGTGGTTCTGTATGGAAGGGCCATCGCTCAACGGATAAAAGGTACTCCGGGGATAACAGGCTGATACCGCCCAAGAGTTCATATCGACGGCGGTGTTTGGCACCTCGATGTCGGCTCATCACATCCTGGGGCTGAAGCCGGTCCCAAGGGTATGGCTGTTCGCCATTTAAAGTGGTACGCGAGCTGGGTTTAGAACGTCGTGAGACAGTTCGGTCCCTATCTGCCGTGGACGTTTGAGATTTGAGAGGGGCTGCTCCTAGTACGAGAGGACCGGAGTGGACGAACCTCTGGTGTTCCGGTTGTCACGCCAGTGGCATTGCCGGGTAGCTATGTTCGGAATAGATAACCGCTGAAAGCATCTAAGCGGGAAACTAGCCTCAAGATGAGATCTCACTGGGACCTTGAGTCCCCTGAAGGGCCGTCGAAGACTACGACGTTGATAGGTTGGGTGTGTAAGCGCTGTGAGGCGTTGAGCTAACCAATACTAATTGCCCGTGAGGCTTGACCATATAACACCCAAGCAATTTGCTGACCTGAAGAGGCACCAGATTGCGGTGTGTGAAGACGACACAAGTCGAAAATTCGCAACGCAACACACAAATCTATCACCTGCCCATTCGCTGGAGCGTGATCCGCAAGGAGAACGACCTGGCTACCGAATTTCTTGACGACCATAGAGCATTGGAACCACCTGATCCCATCCCGAACTCAGCAGTGAAACGATGCATCGCCGATGGTAGTGTGGGGTTTCCCCATGTGAGAGTAGGTCATCGTCAAGATTAAATTCCGAAACCCCTATCTGCGTATGCAGGTAGGGGTTTTGTTTTGTCTGCAGGAAAGTGCGAACGGACATTACCGGTACTTGATCACAATCCCTTTGAGTTTCCGACCTTCGATGGTTTTTACGTCGCGAGCCAACAGTGGACCGTTGACATAGGCGCCCACCGGTTGGATATGGTCGTAGACCACCACCACGGCATCGCCGCCGAGCTTGGCGGACTCTTCGCGTAGTTTTTCTTCTACCTGAGTGATGGGAGGAGCAGGCTCGACGCTCGCGTCGATGACAACCTCACCCAATCGGACGTGAGGGCGAAGAGGCTCGGTGCGGGATGCTCCACGCCCACATAGGCGGTTGTCTGGGCGTCGACGGTGCGCACCCACTCAGCGCGAGCAGAGTGGCAGTGAGCCCTCCAGCCAGCAGTGACAGTTTGAAACGAGTGGACCAAGGCACGTCATGGGCAGGCATAGTGGGGTTCCTCCGAACAATCTGCTGCTGTACGAGGTAGTGTGTTGACGGTCAGACCGTTCGGCAGTTGCCAGAAGCCCAACCTTTTCATGGTGCGCCAGGCATGGCGCGTTGCGCGCAAGCGCAACCAGCTTGGCTGGGTGGCCACGCTGGTGACTTGGAGGTGCAAGTCCTCTACACACCCGGCAAGGGGAAGTGTTAGCCAAAGGCAAGGGTGTCGCGGGTGACTGCGAATCTGAAGGAAGCCCGAGGCAAAATGCTGGCCTGACGAACAGGAAGCGGATGAGGCGGCGTAGCGGGGGTAAGACGGCCATAATCGTCAAAGCCCAATACTTGCACGGAACGCTACGACGTATATCCGACAGGCATAAGCAGGAAGGTCGCGCGAATTACCCTGGGAGATCTGCACGTTTGCCACTGTGCTACCGAGCGTCGAGAGGCGACGGGATGAGCGTGCAGAAGTCAGCCGAGGCCGTAGTAAGTGGCAAATAACCCTGCCACCAAGGGCCGAACAGGTTATGCCGCCAGTAGGCGTCAGAGTCTCGTCGAATGTCGAAAAGCAGAAATTTCTCCGAGGGAGAACTGTGACCCCTAGTTCCGGACAGAATCCGCGGGCCACGGCTGGCAGTGCGCAGGCATCGGCGACGTCTGTGGCGTGGACGAACGCGGAGCCGGGCACGCTGATGGCGCGGGTGCTTGCACCGGCCAACCTCAAGCGTGCGTATCAGCGCGTGGTCAGCAACAAGGGTGCGCCGGGGGCCGATGGCATGACGGTCGACGAGTTGGCGGGCTACGTGGAACAGTATTGGCCAACCCTCAAGGCCAGGTTGCTGGCCGGCGAGTATCACCCGCAAGGTGTACGCGCCGTCGAAATCCCCAAACCCAAAGGCGGCACAAGACAGCTGGGTATCCCCAGCGTCGTGGATCGCCTGATCCAACAGGCACTGCTGCAACAGCTCACGCCGATCTTCGATCCGCTGTTCTCGGACTACAGCTACGGCTTCCGTCCGGGCAGAAGCGCCCACCAAGCCATCGAAACAGCCCGCGCCCATGTGGTGGCGGGTCACTGCTGGTGCGTGGAACTCGATCTGGAGAAGTTCTTCGATCGGGTCAACCACGATGTATTGATGGCCCATGTGGCACGGCCTTGGGTCTGCGACTATCTGGGTTATGGGATGAGCTGGCATCAACAGCCAAGGCTGAGAGTAGCGACAATGAGTCTGGGTCGCTTACGCGACCGACTCAGAGACCTGCTGCACGGAGCAGGGGGCCACAAGATGGCGAACGTCATCGAGCGGATTAGCCCTGTACTGCGCGGCTGGGCTGGCTACTTCAAACTCAGTCAGAGCAAGCGACCGATTGAGGAACTGGACGGGTGGGTGCGGCATAAACTTCGCTGCGTCATCTGGCGCCAATGGAAGCAGCCCTCGACGAGGGCACGCAACCTGATGCCTTGAGAAAGTTGAGTTTCATTGATCCTTTTCGCAATTCACCATCCACGAAACACCAAACCGATCAACCAACATGCCGAAGCGAGCCGCCCAGAACGTGGTTTCCAGTGGCATTTCAACCTTGCCGCCGTCCGACAACGCAGAAAACACCCGTTCAGCCTCCGCAATGCTGTCGACATTCAGTGAAACCGAACAGCCGCTCATTTCGTCAGTAGGGCGATCAGGTGTTGTGTCCGAGCCCATGATCGCCTGATCGCCCACCAGCAGGCGGGTGTGGATGATCAGGTTGTGGTAGTCCGCCGGAAAGTGCTCGCGCGCGGGGCTTTCGCCGAAGGTCATCATGACTTCGATCTGGCCTGGCAGGCTTTGGGCATAGAAGGTGAAGGCGGCTTTGCAATCGCCGTTGAAGATCAGGTAGGGATTGATTTTCATGCTTTGCTCCCGGTTACGAAGAGGCGAAGAGAGGCCGAATTCACCTCAGGCTCCGCAGTGATTGGGCTCCCTTTAGCAAAGCGTTAGATGTCGTGATTGGCGGGAATTGTTTAGATGTTTTTTCTATTGAAGCGGCGCGGCTTATGGCTTCCGGCGCCTAGGTGTCGATCCACGGTCGCGGGGATATCGTCCTGGGTCCTCAAGCTGCTGCGCGTGGAACCGAGGGGCGCAGCAAACGTTCGATGGCTCCACTCACCAGACTCTCCAACAGCTCAACGCGCTCCCGCTCATCCAGCGAATGTTGCACCAACCAGCCGGGTGCGCTGTTGAGTAAGTTTGCGATTGCATGTCCGGCGGCCAGCAAACCCTGTTCACTGAAGCGGGATCGAGCCCCGAGCATCAGCAGCAATTTGCGCTCGTATTGCTCGCGCAGCTGCCTAACCCGTTCCTGTTGCTCTTCATTCAGGCAGCCGCTGTCACGCTCTGCCAGACGGAAATGCCAAGGCATTTCCTGATGCAGGTTCAAATGCGCTCGGATAAGGGCATGGAGTTTGTCACGTTTTGCCGACGCCTTTTGCTCGATCCGCCCCAAGGTTGCCAACAGCTCTTCGTAGAACTCTTCGATCAGGTCGAGCAGCAAGTGCTGTTTGCTGGGGTAATGGTGATACAACGAGCCGGGGGCGAGCCCCAGACAGGTCGCGAGCTCACGCATGCCGACCTGTCCGAAACCTTTGCAGGCGAACAGCTCCAGCACCTTGTCCCGGTACTCGGCAAAGCGCGAGCAGCGCTCAGGCATAGGCATGGAAGCCACGCCCCGTTTTGCGCCCCAGGTAACCGGCGGCGACCATTTCCTTGAGCAGTGGAGCAGGGCGGTATTTGCTGTCGTTGAAGCCGTCGTAGAAGGCTTCGAGAATGGCCAGCACGGTGTCCAAACCGATCAGGTCCGCCAACGCCAGCGGCCCGATCGGCTGATTGCAGCCCAGGCGCATGCCGGCGTCGATGTCTTCGGCGCTGGCCAGGCCTTCCTGAAACACCAGGATCGCTTCGTTGATCATCGGCACTAGAATCCGGTTGACCACGAAGCCCGGACGGTTGCCGGCGGTGATCGCGGTTTTGCCGAGAGTGGTCGCCATGTCCAGCGCCAGGGCGTGGGTGGCGTCGCTGGTTTGCAAACCGCGAATCACCTCGATCAGGCCCATCACCGGCACCGGGTTGAAGAAGTGCAGGCCGATGAAGCGCTCAGGCTGGCTCACGCTGGCAGCGAGTTGGGTGATGGACAGCGAAGACGTGTTGGAGGCAATCACGCAATCGTCGCTGACCTGCGCGGCGATCTGTTGCAGCACGCGCAGTTTCAGCTCGAGGTTTTCGGTCGCGGCTTCGATCACCAGTTGCACGTTCTGCAGGTTGCTGTAGTCGGTGCTGGTGCGGATCTTGTCGAGGGCGGCGAGCTTTTGCTCTTGCGTCAGCGTTTCCTTGGCAACCTGTCGATCGAGGTTTTTACTGACGGTTGCGAGGGCCTTTTGCAGAGCGCTCTCGGAGATGTCGAGCAAGGTCACGTTAAAACCGGCCAAGGCGCAGACTTGCGCAATGCCATTGCCCATGGTGCCTGCGCCGATCACGCCAATGTTTTGCAGATTCATGTTCTGTCCTTCCGATCAAATCCCGCGATACCTTGGCCGCCGTAGTGGCCGAAGGCGTACTATTGGCCGCGAGTCTAGAGCCGGCAGGGCGGTTGTCCTATGCCGAAACTGTTCAACGGCACTGGTGTTTTTTGCCATTCGGGTGATGGGGAGAGAAGCGTTCACATGCGGGAAAAGGACTCGGTTTCTGCCTACTTCGTGCAGGCAATGATCCATGGGCTGGGAAACAATCCGCAACGTCAGAGGGCTGCGCTTGAACAGGCCGGCATCGATCCGGCGTTGATGGAGCAGCCCACCGCACGTGTACCGGCGAGTGCGTTTGCCGCGTTGTGGTTGATTCAGATCCGCGAGCTCAACGATGAGTTCTTCGGGCTCGACTCCCATGGCATGCCGCCGGGGGGGTTCGCCCTGATCTGCCGGGCATTGATTCAGGAACCTGACCTGCACAAAGCCATGCGCCAGTGCCTGGCCAATTTCGCGCTATTCCTCCACGACTTTCGCGGCACGCTGACGGTGCGCGGAAAACGTGCGGTGATCAGCCTGCAGAACCACTCGCCAAACAGCGACGTCAGTCGTTTGGGCGAGGAGACGTTTCTGGTGTTGATGATCAGCCTGCTCTGCTGGCTGGGTGGGCGGCGCATCCCTATCGACCGCGCAGATTTTCGCCACGAACGTGTGTCGCTCAGCGATGACCGTTTGCTCTGGGGACCGAACCTGACCTTTGGCGCGGAGCGCACCGAAATCGAATTCGCCAGCCACTATCTGCGTCTGCCGGTGGTTCAGGATCTGGCATCACTGAAAGTGTTTTTGCGCACCGCTCCGCAATGGCTGGTGATCCGTTTTCGCAATCAACACGGCCTGGCGTCGCAGGTCCACCAGCGCCTGCGTAACAGCCATTACAGCCAATGGCCCACCTTGCAGGCCTTCGCCCTGGAACAGCACCTGAGCCCCAGCACTTTCCGCCGAAAGCTGGAGCGTGAAGGGTGTTCGTATCAGGAGATCAAGGACGAGGTGCGGCGTGGTGTTGCCTTCGAACAGCTGCGCCAGAGCCGAGCGAGCATCAGTGACATTGCCGAGCAGCTTGGCTTTCAGGAGCCGAGTGCGTTCCATCGGGCTTTCAAAAAGTGGACGGGAGAAAGTCCGGGGCGATATCGGGCGAGGTATCAGGGGGAGCTCACGGAGTGAACCCTGTTCTTGATCGTTTCACCTCGTTACTCGACCAGGCGAGACGCGCCTTGCTGCTGGTCTGGGCAACGTCTCGCGGACTGTTTCTGGGATTGGTGCTGGCTACCCTGATCGCCGGCGTACTTCCAGCACTGGCGGCGTGGTTAGGCCAACGCATCGTCGATGCGGTCGTCACCGCCATGCAGTTGCACGCGCAACAGGGCAGTGCGCCGTTGTGGCCGGTCGTGCGTTATGTGCTGTTTGAAGCGGGCGTGCTCGCATTGCTGTCCGGAGCTCAGCGGGCGCTGTCGGTCCAGCAATCGCTGCTGCGGGTGCAGTTGGGGCAGAAGGTCAATACGATGATTCTGGAGAAGGCCCAGACGTTATCGCTGGTGCAGTTCGAGAATTCGGAGTTCTACGACAAACTGGTTCGGGTGCGCCGCGAGGCTTCGACCCGGCCGTTGGCGCTGGTGATGAAGTCGTTGGGGTTGATCCAGAACCTGATCGTGTTGATCAGCTTCGGTGTGTTGCTGGTGCATTTTTCGCCTTGGGCGCTGGTGCTGCTGGTGGTCGGTGCACTACCGGTATTCTTCGCCGAAGCGCATTTTTCCGGTGATGCTTTCAGACTGTTCACTCGCCGCGCGCCGGAGAGTCGGCAACAGAGTTACATCGAAACGCTCCTCTCTCACGAGGGCTACATCAAAGAGGTCAAACTGTTCGGTTTCGCGCCGCTGCTGTTGAAGCGTTATCGCGAGACGTTCGCGCGGCTCTATGCCGAAGACCGGCGCCTGACGCTACGTCGAGATGGCTGGGGATTTGTCCTCGGTCTACTGGGCACCGGCGCGTTTTATCTGGCCTATGCCTGGGTGGTGGTCGATACCGTCCACGGCAACATCAGCCTCGGTCAGATGACCATGTACCTGGTGTTGTTCAAGCAAGGGCAGACGGCGGTGAGCAGCAGCCTGAGTGCCATCAGCGGTCTCTACGAAGATGGCCTGTACCTCTCCAGCCTTTATGAATACCTGGCCGAGCCTGTTGTCGCCGATACCGGCAGCCTTACCGTGGGTGCGGTCCCCGGCGATGGCCTGCGTTTCGAGAACGTCGGTTTCCGCTATCCGGGCGCCAGTCGCGCCGCGCTGGAAGGCATCGATCTTCACCTTGTGCCCGGCCACAGTGTGGCGCTGGTGGGGGAGAACGGTTCGGGCAAGACCACGCTGATCAAATTACTGACGCGGCTGTACCGTCCTGATCAGGGCCGTATCCTGCTGGACGGCAGTGATCTGCACGCGTGGGAAGAAGACGCGCTGCGGCGGCGCATCGGGGTGATTTTTCAGGATTACATCCGCTACCAATTCTCCGTCGGCGAGAACATCGGCGTCGGTGACACGCTGGCGTTCAACGATGAACAGCGCTGGCAGGAGGCTGCCGCCGAGGGGATGGCCGCCCCCTTTATCGAGGGGCTGGATCGAGGGTATGCCACGCAATTGGGACGGTGGTTCGCCGGGGGGCAGGAGCTGTCCGGCGGGCAATGGCAGAAGATCGCGTTGTCGCGCGCCTACATGCGGCGCAACGCCGATATTCTGATTCTGGATGAGCCGACCTCTGCACTTGACCCGGCGGCGGAAGCAGCGGTGTTCGAGCATTTCAGTGAGCACACCGAAGGCCGGATGACGTTGCTGATCTCTCACCGGTTTTCCAGTGTGCGCAATGCGGACCACATCATCGTGCTGGACCAGGGAGCGATCCTTGAGCGGGGTGATCACGATAGTCTGGTGGCCGCGGGCGGGCGCTATGCGCAGTTGTTTGATTTGCAGGCCCGCGGTTACCGATAGCGCTCAAGACTCCTGAGAAGCGCGCGTCACTTTCGTTTAGCAGCGATGTGTCGCGGCTCCACAACTTTAGGCGCTTCATAGGTTCAAGATCACACCCGACCCACCAGAAACCGACGACATTCCCTCGACTCCAAAAAACTCCACGAAGCCGCCGACCGCGCCCTCGATCATTACCTGTAACTCCCTACCATTCGTCCGTTATAGCCGTTGACCTGTTATTTCTGACAGTAGCGCATGTTGCGAATCCGGAGTGTGATGAGCCTGCGTCCCAAGGGGGCAAGTTCAATCACGCTCAAGGAAAGAATGATGAACATCCCGTCTGCCGTAGAAAGTGTCATCGACCTGCCGCCACCGTCGATCAAGGAAAATCCCGACAACACCAACCTGAACCCGGTTGCGGTCAAAGACACCCTTACAGTCATCGTGGATTACGTCATGGAACCCGATGACAGAATCAGCGTGACCTGGACAGGCGCGGCGGGCACCCCGGCCGAGGGTTCCTACACCATGGGTTTCGTCGAGGCTGCCAGTACCGGTCCCAGAGAAATACCGCTGCCCATTTCACTGGTGCGTTTCAATCTGAGCAAACCGGTGACGGTGACTTTCACCTACACCCGTGGGGCATCGACTCCGCAGACCTCACTACCGCGTCTCCTGAATGTGCTGACAATCCCGGCAGATGAGTTAATTGCGTCGGTGATTACCCAGGCGACCGGTACGTCGGTGCTGGACCTCAAAGACGTGTTGAATGGTGGGACCCTTCGATTTGGCAGCTGGCCGCATATTGCCGTCGCCCAGCGGATATGGCTGAACCTGGAAGGCCATAATGCAGAGGGTAACGCTCATAATCTTACGATCTGGACGGGGGGGCGCAACGCGGTCACTCGAGGATGGGGCTCGACTGGCAGCTTCGACGCCCATGTTCTTTACGATTACCTGAAGGAACTCGGGGATGGCAGTAAATTGTCCATTCTCTTTCGGGTGAATATGGATGGGGTGGCGAATCTGGCGACGGCTGTAAGTTTTCCGGCGCGTATCTATACCGTCGTGGGAAAGAAGAGCGGTCTCTTATGAAGCCGTTTTTTTTTGCCTGGAAGAAAGCGGATGGTCAGGGGAAGCTGCTTAACGTCAGCGTGGCCGAAGGGCTGTTCGGCTCGCTGCTGTGGATTCTGTTCAGCAGCCTCTTCATCGCCGGTCCGAAACGGCCGGCGCTTAATGTCCGTTTCACCGGAGCCTTGCGTGATGCCTGATCGTTTCGAGGAAGTCGTGACCCTGATCGTCAAACACCGGGTCAAGGCCGGCTTTGAAGTGCCTTACGAAGCCTGGCTTCGACACATCGTGGGTGTGGCGGGGCAGAGCGAAGGGCATCTGGGCGTGGACGTGATTCACGGCAAGAGCAGCGGCCTGGATATGTTCACCTGCGTGCTGCGTTTTTGCTCCACCGAGGCGATGCAGCGCTGGCTCGATTCGCCGCAACGGCAAGCACTGGTCGACGAAGCCACGCCGATGCTGGCGGACGGTGATCAGACTGAGGTCAACCCGGTAAATGAATTCTGGTTCGCCCCGCAGACCGAAGCGGGATCGCCACCGCCGCGCTGGAAGCAGGCCGTGGTGACGTTGTTGGTGATTCCGCCGCACACTTTGCTGGTGCCGCTGATCTGGGGACCGTTGTTGCAGCTCAACACTCTCCTCTCCAATTACATCATTGCCACCTTCCTGATCACCCTGACCATCGTGCTGTCGGTGGTGTACCTGTTCATGCCGATGGCGACGCGATTGTTCGCGCCTTGGCTGTCCCATTCCGGCCCGAGCCGCTGACGTTATCGGCGGTTAACACGATCCACTGTGGGAGCCGAGCTTGCTCCGGGCGGCTCCTACAGGGAATTGTGTTGTTGGGGCATCAGCGGTTGTCAGGACCTTTTGTCATCACCTGGCTCACCGCCGACATGCACGCCGTGGTCATCGCCGACTTCGCTCGCACGATGCACGCCGTGGTCGTCGCCGACTTCACCCGAGCGATGCACCCCATGATCGTCGCCCACTTCACCGGAGCGATGAACGCCGTGATCATCCCCAGGTTCGGCGTGAGTGCCGCTACGCCCGGAAGAGGATGAGGCCGAGTTGCCGGAATGGCCCGAGCCATGGTCGCTGCCACTGTGACCGCTGCCGCTATTGCCGCTATTGCCGCTATTGCCGCTATTGCCGCCACTACCGCTTCCCCCGTGACCGCCGCTGTTGCCTCCACTGCCGCTTCCACCGTGACCACCGCCACCGCCACCGCCACCGCCACCGCCACTGCCGCCGCCACCGCTTCCACCACCGCCGCCAGAGCCCCCGCCACCCCCGGAGCCGCCACCCCCACCGCCACCAGAGCCGCCACCACCTCCACCACTCCCGCCATCCTTGGCCTGTGCGCTCGATACACCGGACAGGCTGTCCGGAATCAATACGGTAGACGCCGACAGAACTGCGCCAATCGCTACTGCCAGTAAAAGCTTGTTGATGTGCATGTCGTTCTCCGTCTTCTAATTCGGGTTGGAACGTTGATGAACAATGCAACGTGCTGCTTGATTCAGTTGATAAACACTTCAACGCACTGATTTATTCATTTGTAAGTGGAAGAACAATGCAACGTACCGCTCGATCCCGTTCCAGGGGTCAGTGAATACTCGAGGCCAGCTCGAAAATCGGGATGTACATCAGGATCACGATCACCCCGATCAGCAGGCCGATGAAGGTCATGAGCAAGGGTTCGAACAGCCGCACGAACCATTCGATCCAGCGGCTGATTTCTTCGTCGTAGAAGTCGGCGCTGCGCTCCATCATTTGCCCGAGGTTGCCGGACTGCTCGCCGGCGCGCAGCAAGCGCAGGGACACTGGAGTCACGAGGTGATTGAGTTCCAGGGCGGTCGACAGCGACTGGCCCTCGCGCACCCGTTCGCAGGCCTGGTCCAGGCGCGCGCGGGAGGCGACGGTGAGCAGGCCGCGAACCATGCCCATGGCGGTGACGAGGGGAATGCCGCCTTGCAGCAGAATCCCCAGCGAGCGGTAGAAGCGCGCCAGTTCGTACATGAAAATGCGTTGATGGACCGCCGGGAGTTTTTCAACCACGCGGTCCAGGCCCCGACGAAAGGCCGGTTGGCGCTGGAGGAAGGTGAGGGCGACGATGATCGCCAGCAATGCGCCGAAGAATTCGCCCTGATGGGCGTGCAGGAACATCCCGCTGCTCATCAGGATCTGCGACAGCCACGGCAGGTTCGAGCCCAGCCCTTCGAACACCAGGCTGAAGCGCGGCACCACGTAGCCCATCAGAAACAACACCACGCCACCGCCCACCACCAGCAACAGCAGGGGGTAGATCGAAGCGCTGACGATTTTTTGCCGAACCTCGTCCATGCGCTGGCGATAGCTGACATAGCGGCCCAGGGCATCGCCCACGGCGCCGGTCTTCTCGCTGGACTGTACTAGCGCAACATAGAGAGGGGGAAAAACCGCTGACAACTGGCCAAGTGCCTGGGAGAACGATTTGCCTTCATAAAGCAGGCGCACCAGTTCGCTCAAGGTCTTGCGGGCCTGGGGCGCGTTCTCTTTTTCCGCGAGGCTTTCCAGCGCATCGATCAGCGGCAGGCCCGCATTGAGCAACGTGGTTAGTTCCTGGCTGAACAGCACCAGGTTGAAGGTCTCTCGCTGTCGTAAGCGCAGCGCACGCCAGTGACGCTCGGCGTACAGGCTGATCACCCGGTAGCCCTGGTCTTCAACGATACGCCGGGCTTCGCTGTGGCCGAGCGCCTCGACGGTCATCGAGACGACGCCGGCCTTGCCAACGGCTTTGAGATGAAATCGCATAGTCGCCACTCCCGTTATTGCCAGCTGGTGACTTCGGCGTTTTCGCCTTCGCCGCCGGGTTGTCCGTCCTTGCCCATGGACAACAAGTCGTATTCGCCGTTTTCGCCGGGGTGGCGATAGGTGTAGTTACGGCCCCACGGATCCTGCGGGAGTTTTTTCTGCAAGTAAGGGCCGGTCCAGCGGGTTTCATCGCTGGGCGCGGTGACCAGCGCCTGCAAACCCTGTTCGGTCGACGGGTAATGACCGACCTCCAGACGGTACAGGTCCAGTGCTTTGCCCAGGCCTTCTATTTGCGCCTTAGCCACCTTCACTTCGGAGCGGCCCAGTTGGGCGAAATACTTCGGCGCGACGATGCCAGCCAGCAGCCCCAGCACCACCAACACCACCAACAGTTCGAGCAGGGTGAACCCGCTTTGAGCACGCGGGGTGGAACGCAAACGCTGATTCATGATGACCTCACACAGTTGGCAGAAGGGTCGCCATGAAGGCTTATGCAATTGCCATGCACATGCTGGCCATTCTTCTGCAGCCCCTGAATTACGGGCCTGCGCGCATCCGGCACAGTGCTTGCGTATGAACGGTTTACTACCGGCCATTGGGGCATTAGCCCCATTTTTCGGGGCCGGGCAGGGGAGGCAAAAAAATGAAAACACTCACCACAGGATTGCTCGGTCTGCTCGTGTTGACCGGCGTCGTACAGGCCGATGTGTTCGTTTCCGTGGACGCCAAGGGCAGCTACGTTTTGTCCAATGTCCACCGTCCCGGCCGCACCTATGAACGGGTGATTCACGAGCCAGAATCCGCCCGGGTCAGCATGGATCAGCAACCCCAGATGATTGCCCGGCAGCCCTATGCCGATCTGGTTTCGGCGGCGGCCACGGCCAATGAATTACCGGCAGCGCTGTTGCATGCGGTGATCCAGGCCGAGTCCGCGTATGACTCCCGTGCGCGGTCACCCAAGGGCGCGGGCGGGTTGATGCAATTGATGCCTGACACCGCCCGGGAGTTGGGGGTGAAGAATGTCTACGACCCGAAAGCCAACATTCAGGGTGGCGCCAAGTACCTGAAGCACCTGATGACCCTGTTCGATAACGACATCAGCCTCGCCGTGGCGGCCTACAACGCCGGGCCGCAAGCGGTGCTCAGCCGTGGCGGGGTGATCCCGCCGTTCGCCGAAACCCAGCGTTACGTGCCCAGTGTCTTGCGCCAATACCGACGCTTGCAGGGCCTGGCCGTGGATGCGCCGTTGTGATTGGGGGTTTCCCCCCATTTGTGGGGCACCCGATCCGTACCGCCGACCGAAGACCGCAATCGTCCTGTAGCAGCTGTCGAGCTTGCGAGGCTGCGTTCGGCGGCGCAGCCGTCGTAAAACCTGATCGTGAGGTTTTCCTGAAACACCGCGTTGCCGGATCTCACGACGGCTGCGCCGCCGAACGCAGCCTCGCAAGCTCGACAGCTGCTACAGAGCCGAACGCCGACTTCGACGGTTGTTACGAAATTTGCGTTTTGGGGGAAGTTATCTTCAGCCCGAATAGTGGGGGAATAAGTGGGGAATATCCCCCGAGTTGTTAAGTCGTTTATCTAACCGATTGAAAAATAACTAAATTATTTATGGCATGCGGATTGCTCAAGGGGATTTGTCGAGAATTGTTCCCTGTGAGCATCCACAGCGAGGCCCGTGATCATGACCGGCAAACCCTACGCCCCGTCCCTGTTCAAATTGCTGCTGTTGGTGACGTCGATGCTGGGCATCGAGCTGGCCGAAGCGGCCGTGCGCTGCGAGCGCAATCTGGTGGCCAACGTCGTGGCCTTGGATCAGCCGCTGATGTTCAACCGACTCGGTGCACAGAACGTCAACGGCATGATGTTCGCCCTGCGCCGCGATGTGGTCGATGATCACGAGATGTCCCTGGCCCAGGGCGGAGCGGCGGTGCCGGGAAAAGTGTCGCTGCGGCCCGACAAGCGTCCGCGTCCACTGGTATTGCGCGTCGCTGCCGGTGACTGCCTGACCATCAACTTGCAGAACCTGCTCGCCTACCAGGCCAACCCCGGCAGCCACGAAGACGGGGAGGAGGAAGAGGGTGAGATTGAGGGCGAAGCCGCCATCGGCAACGAAGACGAATTCAAGGTCGATGAACAGGTCGCCGACCGCCACGTCGGCTTCCAGGTCAATGGCATGCAAGCGGTCAACAGCATCGACGACATTGCGTCCTATACCGGGCGCAACGCCAATACCTTGATTGCCCCCGGCGCCACCCGTTCCTACACCTTGTACGCCGAGCGCGAAGGAGCGTTTGCCGCCAGCAGCCGCGGCGCGACCTTCGGGGGGGAAGGGGATGCAGGCAACGTGGCCAACGGACTGTTCGGCCAAGTGGTCGTGGTGCCCAAGGGCGGCCGCACCTATCGCAACACCGTGACCGAAGAAGAAATGCGCCTGGCCAGCGTCGACCGCACCCCGGCCGGTCAACCGATTGTCGATTACCAGGCGCGCTATCCGCAGCGTGAACCGTGGATACGTGAAGGCAAGGCCGGCACGCCGATCATCAACATGGTCGACGGCAATGAAATCATTTCCAGCGAGGCCGACGCGATCGTGATGGGCAGCAACGCCGACGGCAGCTTCCCGCCGTCGACCTATCCGCTGGAAGCCATCGGCAAACGCAACCCGGCGATCCCGAATCGTCTGGAGCCGTTCCG
This sequence comes from Pseudomonas svalbardensis, assembly GCF_030053115.1. NCBI lineage: Bacteria > Pseudomonadati > Pseudomonadota > Gammaproteobacteria > Pseudomonadales > Pseudomonadaceae > Pseudomonas > Pseudomonas svalbardensis. The sequence continues at coordinate 2,383,524 of NZ_CP125619.1, forward strand.
CGATTTCGCCTCGCAGTTCCAGGATGAAACCGCCGCGACTCAGGCGTTCCCCGCTTACTGGGCAGACCCGGTGATGGCTCACGTGCTGGAGCCGACGCGCGACTCGTTCATGATCAACTATGGCTCCGGCGGCATGGGCGCCGAAGTGGTTGCCAACCGTTTGGGCGTCGGGCCGATGCACGATTGCCTGTCCTGCGCCTATGAAGAATTCTTCCTCAGCTCGCACACCGTCGGCGATGTGGCGATGCTGGTGGACGTGCCGGCCAACGCAGGCCTGGAAAATATTCGTCCCGGTGAAACGCCGAGCGCCGATCAGATCGGGGTCAAGGCGACCATGGCGCTGTATCCGTCCGAGCCGTCCAACGTCAACCACAGCTACATCGGTGACTTCATCAAATTTCGCAACACCCACAACGGCCACGAGCAGCACATTTTCCACCTGCACGGGCACCAGTGGTTGTTCAACCCCAACGACGACAACTCCGACTATGTGGACGCCCAAGGCATCGGTCCGGGCGCCGGTTACACCTACGAAATCGCCAACGGGGGTTCGGGCAACCGCAACCGGGTCGCGGGCGATGCGATCTATCACTGCCACTTCTATCCGCACTTTGCCCAAGGCATGTGGAGCATGTGGCGGGTGCATGACGTATTCGAAGAGGGCACCAAACTCGAGGTTTCCCAGCAGGGCACCGACGGTTATCACAGCGAACCTTATGCGCTGCGCAGCGGTAAACCGGCTGCTGGCGCCCGGGCCTTGCCCGATGGCGAGATCGTCGCCGGTACGCCGATTCCAGCCGTCGTGCCGCTGCCAGGCAAAGCCATGGCGCCGATGCCGGGCAAAGTCGCGGTCGTACCGAAAATCGGCGAAACCCTGGTGGCCGGTGGTGATGACGATGACGAAGAGGATGACGACGGCGAACGTGACGGCGGTAACGGCGGCGCTCAAGCCATCGGTTCGCTGGCCCTGGTGGATCGCAGTGAAGCCAACCGCAATGCCGACGGCAGCCTGAAAAACCCTGGCTATCCGTTCTGGATCGGCGGCATGGAAAGCTCGGTCGGTCAGCGCCCACCGACCCCACCGCTGGACATGCTCGACGCTGCCAAGGCGCAGTCCTTGAAAACCAGCGGCAACGCCTTGTGGGCCAACCTCGACCCGGCTCAGTCCGGTGGCTGGGACGGCGGTCTGGGGCGCCATACTCTGGACGGCTTCTCCTCCGGTGGCCAGGCGCAAACCATTACCACGTCCCTGGATTTCTCCAAGAAAGTGACCCGCGCCAAACCCATTTACATGCCGGAAGAGGGCACCGAAGTCGAACAGGCGGCCATGGCGTTCCACGCAAAAAAAGACCATCCGAGCTTCGCCGTGCTACCCGGCAATCAAGTCGTGGCGCGCAACTTTCGCACCAACGGTGCCTTGCCGATAGCGGGCGCACCGTATTACGAACCGTGCATGGATGATCGGCAAAAACGCCTGACCAGCAGCGCCGGCACCGGCGAGTTTGCCAGTGGCGAACGGATCGACGGCATGTCCTTCACCGGTACGTCGACGTTCACCGCTGACCGTCCACGCGTCTACAAAGCCGCAAACATCCAGTTCGATGCGGTCTACAACAAAGTTGGTTACCACTTCCCGCAAGCGCGCATTCTCGCGCTGTGGGAAGACGCCTGGCCGGTGATTACCAAGCAGCGTCCGCCAGAGCCTTTGGTGATGCGCATGAACACCTTCGACTGCGTGCAATACCAGCAAACCAACCTGGTGCCAGCCACCTATGAAATGGACGACTATCAGGTGCGCACGCCAACCGACGTGATCGGTCAGCACATTCACCTGCCGAAATGGGACCTGACGGCCGCCGATGGTTCGGCCAACGGCTGGAACTATGAAGACGGCGTCCTTTCCCCGGGGGCAGTGCAAGAACGCGTCCGCGCGATTCGCGAGTTCAACCAGTGCGAAGGCACCGACCCGCGTGACGGCACGCCGGCCTGTCCGAAAGCCAAAAATCACCCGTACTTCGGTCAATTTGGCCGTGCTGACTGGGTCGGCGCGCGCACGGCGATGCAGCGCTGGTTTGTCGATCCGGTGGTGAACGCCAAAGGTGTCGATCGTGGGCTGGGGACCATTTTTACCCACGACCACTTAGGCCCATCGACTCACCAACAGGTCGGTCTGTACGCCACTGTGCTGGCGGAACCGGCTGGTTCCACCTGGTTCCACGCCGAAACCGGCGAGCCGTTGTACAGCGGCGCGCGGCAGGATGGCGGGCCGACTTCATGGCAAGCGGTGATTTCCACCGGTGACATCGATGGTGATGGCAAGAACGACAGCTTCCGTGAGTTCTTCCTTGAGTACAGCGACTTCCAGCACGCCTATGAAGCGGGTGTGTATGTAGGCGCCGGCCCCAATGGCGTGCCCGATCCGCAAGCCTTCCCGGCCACCGCCGACAGCTTCCGCTACGCGATCAATCCACCGGTGCGCAATAACGCCAGCAACCTGCTGGAAGGGATCGTCGAAGTGCAAGGCGGGCAAGTGCCCGGTTGCCCAAGCCGGCCATGCCCACAAGCGATCTCGGTCGATGATCCAGGCATGTTCGTGGTCAATTACCGCAACGAACCGCTGGCCCTGCGGGTGTACGACCCGAACAAGGTCGGCCCGGACGGCAAGCGCGGCATGCAGGCCGACGGCCTCGGCGGCGACCTGGCGTACGCCATGCAAAGCCGCACCGACCGCGCCATCCCGGCGATGAACCTGGCGCCGAACCTGGTGACCGCGGCCACCGGTCCAACCGGCGGCACTACGCTGTTCCCGCCGCACATCAACCGTGGCGGCGCAGAACCGGGTGACCCGTTCACCCCGATGCTGCGTACCTATACCGGTGACAACGTGCGGCTGCGGGTGCATGCCGGCGGTCACGAAGAAGAGCACAACGTGACCCTGCATGGCGTGAAATGGCTGCAAAGCGGTTCCGGGTTCGGCAACAGCTCCAACTCGGGCTGGCGTTCGTCGCAGATGGTCGGGATCTCCGAGCAATTGGGCTTCAATGCACCGGTGTCGATGGTCTCCAGCTCGGCCGCGACCACGGGTGACTACCTGTACTCGATGGACGCCTCCCTGGAAGGATACTGGAGCGGGATCTGGGGCGTGATGCGCAACTACACGGCCCAACGCAGCGACCTGTTCGCGCTGCCGAACAACGCGAAACCGATGGGGATGCGCAACACTGTGGCGTTCGATGGCATCTGTCCACGGATCGGCGCCAACCCCAATGGCATCGGTACCCGACCGACCGTGCAACGCAACTATGAAGTGGTCGCGGCACTGGCCAACGACATCCTCGGCAACCCGTTGAACCTGTCCATCGGTGATCCGGCGGGGATGGGTCATCATGTCGGCGGGTCATTGAATCCGGCGGGCGGGACCCTGGTGTTCAACTCGCGCCCCGTGAGCATTGCGCAGGTCACCGTGACTGATCCCGAAGACGGTGAGACCTTCACCATCGGCGGGCAAAGCGGGCCGCTGCATGACCCGACGGCGATCCTTTATGTGCGCAAGGGCGATCTCGACCCGATCACCGGCAAGCTCAAACCCGGTGTGCCTGTCGAACCGCTGGTGCTGCGCGCGGCGGCCGGTGATTGCATCAAAATCACCCTGGAAAACCGTCTGCCCATGATCATGCCGGACCTGACCCAGACAGCGGTGATGCAGGGCATGGTCAAACGTGATCGCAACAGCGGCCTGGGGGCGACCACCTTCAGCAATAACCTGATGCGGCCGTCCAGCCATGTGGGCCTGCACGCGCAACTGCTGGCGTATGACATCACCAAATCCGATGGCACCAACGTCGGCGCCAACCCGATCCAGACCGTGCCGCCACGTGTTGGCACCGTCGGCGCGTACCCGACGCGTACCTATCAGTACTACGCCGGGCACCTGGAGCGTGAAGGCAAACCGGTCACGCAACTGGGCCGCAGTGTCGACAACATCAACGCCACGGCGGTGGAGTTCGGCGGGTTGAATTTCACCCCGGCGGACGTCATCAAACAGCCGCAGAAAGGCCTGGGCGGGGCGATGAGCATCCTGCCGATCGGGGCGACCTGGGTTGACGATGCGCGCAAAGTGACGGCGACTGTCACCGCTGCGGGGCAAACCACCTACCGCGACTTTGCGATGGTCTGGCAAAAAGCCCTGAACATCCGCTGGGCCAACGGCCGGCCGGTCGAAGGCATTGCCGCCGAAGGCCTGGGTGTGCCGACCGATCCGCAGGACAACTCGAGCATGGCCATCAACTACAGGGCCGAGCCGCTGTGGTTCCGCTTCGGGCTGGCACCGGATGCGCCGTTCGGCCGTGCCAACGGCCATGGTTATGGTGACGTGCCCAATGCGCACATGGCTTACAGCAACGCGCTGGTGGGAGGCGATCCGCAAACACCGGTGCTGTATGTGAAGCCGGGGCAACCGTTCCGCACCCACATCATGATGCCCACCGGTGGCAGCCGCGGTACGACCTTCCAGCTTGACGGTCACGTCTGGTCGGTCAACCCGTTCCAGTCGGAGAAGAGCGATACCCGCGGTTATCCGACGAATACACCAGGGGTGGGTTCGGTGCGGTTCGGCTACAACCCGATGTCGATGTACATCGGTGCCCGCGAAAGCATCCTGCCTGCGGCGCACTTCAGCTTCATGCACCCGAGCGCCGGGGGCAGCAACGCGATACCGGGCGACTACCTGTTCCGTGACTACGGCGCGTACGGCAACACCGCCGGGCTTTGGGGATTGTTGCGGGTGACCAACGAACCTGAACCGGCTCCGGCACCTTGAGCCATAGCAGACACAGATCTGAAGGGGAGAAGCATTATGAACAGGACCATCAAAATCGCCGTATGTGCGCTGGTTGTAGGGTTGGCGCTGATCTGGCTGGGAGTGTGGCGCACGACGCCCCCGGCCATGCTGAGCGAGGTCGCGCTGCCGAACACCTGGGGCGGCCAGACGCTTGAGCGTGACGGGGTGTCGGTGGCGATCGAGGTACGGCCGCTGGCGCAGGACGGCGTGCTGCGCGAGGGCGAGTTCGCCGACGTGCGCTTTCGGGTCACTGACAGCGCTTCGGGCCAGCCACTGTCGGGTGTCGCACCCGGTGCCTGGCTCGATCCGGAAACCGTCGCCGCCGACCAGGCCCAGGGCCGCGAACACAGCTGCAAATCCCGGGTCGGGGTGTTTCTGAAATCGAGCATCGGCGCGCGGCCGATGCTCGATCTGAACAGCTACTTCCTGCTGGTGATGAACCGCGATGCCAGCGTCTCGGTGGTCGATCCGTCGGTGTCGGTCGGCGGGATCACCAGCACGATGGCGCGGATTGATATCAAGCAGCCGCCAATGGACTGGGTGACGCCCCGTGACAACAAGCGGGTGTTCGTCTCCATGCCGACCGCCGATGAAATTGCGGTGATCGACAGCGAGCAATTCAAGTTGATCGACTCGGTGGCTGCCGGCAGCAATCCGGTTCGGCTGGCATTACAACCGGATGAGCGTCTGCTGTGGGTCGGCAACAACGCGAAATCGGCCGAGGCGTCCGGGGTGACGGTGATCGACACGCGCAGCCTCAAGACGCTCAAATACCTGGCCACCGGTGCCGGGCATCACGAAATCGCCTTCAGCAAGGACAGTCGTTTTGCCTTCGTCACCAACCGCGATGACGGGACGGTGAGCCTCATCGACATCGCCAGCCTGACCATCAGCAAGCAACTCAAGACCGGCTCGCACCCGTTGTCCGTGGCTTACTCGTCGCTGTCCCAGGCGGTCTATGTCGCCGATGGCAAGGACGGTACGGTGACCGTGATCGACACCGCCAGCCTCGCAGTCCGGCGGGTGATCAAGATGAAACAGGGCCTGGGCCCGATGGGTTTTAGCGCTGACGGTCGTTTCGGCATCGTGCTCAACACCCTGGAGAACCAGGCCTCGGTGATCGACGCGGCCACCGACTCGTTGATCCATGAACTGAACGTGTCCACCGAACCCTATCAAGTGGTGTTCACCAAGGCCTATGCCTACATTCGCGGACTGGCCTCGGCCAAGGTCACGATGATCAACCTGTCATCCCTCGGCGAGGGCCGCACGCCCATCAGCCAGGGTTTTGAAGCCGGGCCTCAGGCGCCACGGTTGGCGGGTGATTTGCCGTTGGCATCGAGCCTGGCGGTGTCGCGGGATGACAACGCGGTGTTTGTGGTCAACCCGGTGGACAACACCACCTACTTCTACGCCGAAGGCATGAACGCGCCGATGTCCGGCTACCCCAATCGTGGGCAAGTGGCGCGGGCGGCGATGGTCATCGACCGCAGTCTGCGCGAAGTCGAGCCGGGGCTGTACAGCGCCCGGATCAAACTGCCCGCCGCCGGGCGTTTCGACGTGGCCTTCCTGCTGAACCAGCCGAACATCATCCATTGCTTCACGGCTTTGGTTGAGCCGGATAAAACCCTCACCCGGCGCCCGGGTGTGCCGAAGGTGGAATTCATGCTCGACAAAGCCACGGCAGCCCTCGGCAGTCCTTACGTGGTGCGTTTTCGCATCGTTCAGGGCAAGCAGAAGGCACAGCGCAGCGGGATCAAGGACGTTCAGGTGCGTTACTTCCGGGCCCCGACGTCCCGGGTCCAGCAAGTCGCCGCGCTGGAAGTGGGCGACGGTGTTTATGAAGCTCCGGTGACCCTCGACCAGCACGGCGCCTGGTACCTGCACGTACGCGCAGCGTCGCTGGGCGCGAGTTTCGACGACAAGAATTTTGCCAGCGTTCGGGTCCTGCCCGGCGATGCCCACTAAAAGGAGTTCGACATGAACCGATTCGCACACCGTGGACTGCTGACGTTCTGCCTGCTGGCCGCCGGTATCGGCCAGGCCCTGGCCCACTCGGCGGATGAACACGCCGGTCACGAAATGCCGGCCAAAAGCGCCCGTTCGGAAAGCGCTCAGGTCAAGTTCGCCGACGTGGCGCTGGTGGACCAGAACGGCAAAGCGGTGCGCCTGGAAAAAGACCTGGTGACCAACAAGATTGTGCTCATGAGCTTCATCTACACCAGTTGCACCACGGTTTGCCCGGTGGTGTCGTCGATCATGGGCAAGGTGCAAAAACAGCTGGGTGCCCGGGTCGGCGGCGAGGTGCAACTGGTGTCGATCAGCATCGACCCGCAGCGCGACGACGCCAAACGCCTGAACGACTACGCCCGCAACTTCCAGAACGGTCCCGGCTGGAGCTGGCTGACCGGCAGCTCGCAGTCGATCAACGAAACCCTCAAGGGACTGGGCACCTTTAGCGGGGACTTCAAAAGCCATCAGCCATTGATTCTGGTGGGGGATGGCAACAGCCGCCACTGGACCCGCTACTACGGCTTCACCGACCCGACGGTGCTGGCCCGTGAAGTGGAGAAACTCAGCGGTCAGCGCAACGTTCACGCCAAGCACACGGCCATCGCGATGGAGCAGAAGCCATGAGAGCCCTCGACTGGATCACCCTGACGGTTTGCTTTTGCCTGTTCAGTTCGCTGGCGTCCGCCCACGAAGGGCACGAAGAGCCGGCACCGGCGGTGGCCGCCGTTGCCGCACCGCCCGGCTTGGTTACGGGCACTGGCACCCGCGATGCGAGAACCTGGTTCACCGACACACCGTTGCAGGACCAGAACGGCGAGACCCTGCGGTTCTACAGCGACGCGCTGCAGAACCGCGTGGTGCTGCTCAATGTGATTTTCACCCGCTGCAACGATGCCTGCCCGCTGATCACCCGCAAGCTCAAGGAAGTGCGTGAGTTGCTGGGCGACAAGGCGGACGGCATCACTTTTATCTCCCTTACCAGTGATCCGCTGCGGGACACGCCAGCGGTACTCAAGGCTTACACCTTGAAGCAGGGCGTCGATGGCCCCCACTGGCTTTTTCTTACCGGCGACAAGGCACAGATGGACCTTGTATTGGGGCGCATCGGCCAGATCGTGCCGACCCCCGAGCAGCATTCAACACAACTGATCGTGGGTGACGTGGCCAACAAACGCTGGAGCAAAATCCGTCCCGATGCCCCGGCCGCCGCCATTGCCCAGCGCTTGCAGTTGCTGACAATGCCCGTGGCCGGTCGTTGAGCCCGCGCCATGAGAACTTCACTCGCTCTCGGCCTGCTACTGCTTGGCGGCCTGCATTTCGCCGCTGATGCGTTGCCGCTGAGCCCTAACGAAAGCGCCGGTAAACGGCTGTATCGCGAGGGTGTGTCCGGGAGTGGCGAGCCGATTATGGCGCGGGTCGGGGCGGCGGACATACTGTTGCCGGCCACCAGCTTGCCGTGCGCCAACTGCCACGGCGCCGATGGCCTCGGGCGGCCCGAAGGCGGGGTGCGACCGCCGGATCTCAGCTGGTCGCGACTCACCAGCACCTACGGCCAGCAGCACATCAATGGCCGTGCGTACCCGGCGTATACCGAAGGCACGTTGGCGCGTGCCATTCAGGAAGGGCGTGATCCGGGCAACAATCGGCTCGACCCGGCGATGCCGCGCTTCGTCCTGTCGATGAATGATCAGCGCAACCTCACGGCTTACCTCAAACGCGTGGCCGAGGACCGCGACCCCGGCCTGACCCCCGACAGTCTGCACCTGGGCACCTTGTTGCCACGCCACGGACCGTTGAGCGAGGAGGGCGCCACGGTGGCGGCGGTGCTCCAGGGCAGCGTGGCGCGAATCAACGAAGCGGGCGGGATTCATGGCCGGCAGTTGCGCCTGACCATCGTCGATCCGGGGCCGGACCGCGCCAGTGCCGAGCAGGCGCTGGATCGATTGATCGAGCAAGAACAGGTGTTCACCCTGATCGCGCCGCTGGCACCGGCACTGGACCTGGCCGCGCGTCTGGAACGGGCCGGCATTCCGCTGATCGGACCGCTGTCGTTGTTGGGTACGGCGCAGGCCAGTCGACAGATTTTCGAACCACTGCCGGGGTTGCGCGAGCAACTGATCGCCCTGGCCGATTACGCCACCCGCAATTTGCGGGTGCTCGAGGGACCGACGCTGATCCTCTATCCGGACGAGCCCAGTCAACGGCTGGCGGCGCAGAGCCTCGGCCAGTACTTGCAGGATCACGCCTGGCAAAAGGTCAGTCTGAAAGTCTACGACTCGGCGCAAGACGAACTGCCACTGGGCTCGCGGTCGTTGTTTTACCTGGGCAGCGGCGGCGGTTTCAGTCGCCTCGCCGAGCGCTTGCAGGCGGCGGGGCAGGTGCCTTATCTGTTCGCTGCGTCGAACCAGGTGGCGGGTGATCTGTTGCAGGTGCCCAGTGATTTTTCCCGGCGGGTGTTTCTGGCTTATCCGTTCGTGCCCAGTGACTGGACGCTGGCCGGACGCCTGGCCCTGACCCAACTGCGCGAACGCCAGGGGCTCGGCGGTCAGCATGCGATGCTTCAAGTCGGCGCGTTCAGTTCGATGTTGCTACTCAGCGAAGGCATGAAACAGGCCGGGCGCGACGCCAGCCGCGAGAAACTCATCAGTGCGCTGGAAGGCCTGCATGACTTCGATACCGGGCTGACCCCGCTGATCAGCTTCGGTCCTCGCCGCCGCCTCGGCTTGCGTGGCGCGCATATCGTCACCGTGGACCTGCCCGATCAGCGCTTTTATCTGGTAGCGCCCTATAAACCCATTGCCGCTACGCCCTGACTGGAGGTCTCGATCATGCCGCTCAAGACTCTGTTGCTCCTGCTCACGCTGTGGGTTCCCGTGGCGTTCTGCAGCAATGGCCCGGCCGCCGCGCGGGTCAATGGTGAGGAAATTTCCGAATTTCGCCTGGAGCGCTATTTCGCCGAGTACCTGGAGGATCAGGGCCGGGCGCTGGGCAGCATTCGCAACCCCAAGGCCTACAAACAATTACGTCAGGCGGCACTGACAGCCTTGATTGACAAAGAATTGCTGTGGCAAGAAGCCGTCAAGCGCGGGGTGCTGGTCAGTGACGCGGTGGTGCAACGCCAGGTCGATCAGACCCGGCAGGCCATGGGCGGTGCCGACGTGTTCGCCCGGCGCCTGGAAGACGCCGGTTTCAACGAAGTCGGTTACACCGAGTACACCCGCCGTGAGCTCGCGGCCCAGCAAGTGTTTGCCGACCTCACGCAGGTCGCCGGGCCTGACGAAAAACAGGTCCGTGCGTTCTATGAAGAGCATCGCGCCGAAATGAGCCGGCCGGAACACATCCAGGCACGGCACATCCTGATCAAAGTGCCTGAAGGCGCGGATGCCGCCACAGTTGAAGCAGCCCGGCTACGCTTAGAGGAGATGCAGGTGAAAATCAGTCAGGGTGAGGATTTTGCCAGCGTGGCCCGGGCTGGTTCCGAAGACGTTTCCGCCAGCGAGGGCGGTGATCTGGGCTATTTTCCTCGTGGGCGGATGATGCCTGAATTCGAAGCGGCGGCTTTTGCCCTGGCACCGGGGGCTGTCAGTACACCGGTGCGTACACCGCTGGGCTGGCATTTGATCTACCTGCAGAACCACTTGGAGGCGACCGATGTCTCAGAGGTGCAAGGGCTTGAAATGGTCCGGGCTTACCTTGCCCGACAGCAACAAGCTCAGGCTCGTCTACAGGTTCTCGCGCAACTGCGATCAAGCAATCGAATCGAACGGGTTGACGATGATTGAAGGTTCCCCCCCCCAATAGTGGGGAAATGCTTCAAGGTACATTCGAGTGCTTCCCCGCCATTGGGGGATGGAGTTTCTGGACGAAATGGTTTTTTCATGAAAATCAAAGACGTGCAACGGTAGAAAACCGACGCTCAGCCTGGCATGAAGTGTGCGTTAGCCTCAGTGAAGGCGCGTACTCCCAGGGCTGGAACATCGGACCTGCGGCTTCAAGGAGTCGACCTTGTTAAACAAAATACTGGTTGTCGAAGACGAACAGCTGCTTGCCGAAAACCTCAAGGATTACCTTCAGGCGCAAGCGCTGGACGTCCGGATAGCTCACGACGGTGCGATGGCAATCGGCGAGGCCGAGCGTTTTTCACCCGATGTGATGGTGTTCGATTACCGCTTGCCCGACATGGAAGGCTTTGAGGTGCTCGATGCCGTCCGCCAGAACAGGAAGTGCCATTTTGTGCTGATTACCGGGCACCCAACCGCTGAAGTCTGTGAGCGGGCCCGGCAACTGGGAGTCAGCCATATCCTGTTCAAACCGTTTCCATTGGCGGAATTGGCCCGAGCAGTCTGCGACCTTCTGGGGATGGAGCGCGAACCCAAAGCAGGCATGAGCAATTCGCAAGGTTTTGTCGAACGACGCCAGAGCAGGTCCGAGAGTTTCCCGCTGCAGTTGTACGACGGCAGTTGGGTGCTGGTAGATCGTCGACGAAACACATCGACCTCCAAGGCACCAGACGACGAACAATTGCTCACCGGGGAGTAGTGGCGCGACAAGACGTTCCGGCATCCGCCGCAATGGCCTGCCGCGTCGACAGGGCTCAAAGCCCCCGGCGTTGGAGAGCATGCCATGGACCGTCTATCCCTTGTCGTCGAACCGGCGCTGTTGGACTGTGTACCGTCTCGCTTTTCCAGTGAGCAACTGGCCCAGGCACGCTCCCTGGCCGCCAGTTCCGGCGAGCGGGTACTGGAATCCCTCGGGGGGTTGTGCGAACTGGCCCCCATGCCTTTCATCCAGTGCCTCGGCGCGACCCTGCATTATCCGGTGCTCGACACCGACAGCCTGTTCAAAGCCACTCCGGTGTTCGACCGGGTCACCCTGGCCCAATGCCTCAAACGTGAATTCATCCTGCTGCGTCACGACGATGCGGTTATCGGTGTGTTTGCCGACCCCTTCGATACCTCACGCCTGGCCTGGATCGACGACTGCCTGCACGGCGCGCCGCTGTACCTGGTGCATGCCGACGACCTGAAAGCCTACCTGGCACGCCACGAAGAGAGCTTCCACGCCGTGGAATCGCTCAACGCCCAGGCCGACGCCAATGTCGAAATCGATACCCTGCAAAGCCTGTCCCTGACCAGCATCAGCGAAGACGCCAGCGTCGTCGTCAAACTGGTCAACTCGACCCTCTACGACGCGCTGAAAATGCACGCCAGCGATATCCATCTGGGCACTACCGGCAGCGGCCTGGTGATCAAGTACCGGATCGATGGCGTGTTGAACAACATCAGCAAAATCCAGGGCAGCGAATTCGCCGAGCAAGTGATTTCCCGGGTCAAGGTCATGGCCGAACTGGACATCGGCGAAAAACGCGTGCCCCAGGACGGTCGCTTCAAGATCGGCATCAGCGGCCGGCAGATCGACTTTCGGGTGTCGATCATGCCGAGCATTTTCGGCGAAGACGCGGTGCTGCGGGTCCTCGACAAACAGGACCTGGCCGACAAGGTCTGCGGCGTGCAGTTGCAAGCCTTGGGCTTCGAAGAAGAAACCCTGCGTCATCTGCGTCGGCTGGCGGCCGAACCTTACGGCATGGTGCTGGTGACCGGCCCCACCGGTAGCGGCAAAACCACCACGCTGTACGCGATGATCACCGAGATCAACCACGGCGTTGAAAAGATCATCACCATTGAAGACCCGGTGGAATACCAACTGCCGGGCGTGCTGCAAATCCCGGTCAACGAAAAGAAAGGCCTGACCTTCGCCCGTGGTTTGCGCTCGATCCTGCGCCATGATCCGGACAAGATCATGGTCGGTGAAATCCGCGACCCCGACACCGCCCAGATCGCCGTGCAATCGGCGCTCACCGGGCACCTGGTGTTCACCACCATTCACGCCAACAACGTGTTCGACGTGATCGGACGGTTCACCCAAATGGAAATCGACCCTTACAGCCTCGTGTCGGCACTCAATGCCGTGCTGGCCCAGCGCTTGATCCGACTGGTCTGCGCCAGTTGCAGCGCGCCGGCCTACCCGACCGATGAAGAATTGCGCCTCTCGGGCCTCGATCCGCAACAAGTCGATCACTACCACTTCGTCCACGGCAAGGGCTGCGGTCATTGCCGGGGCACCGGTTACCGCGGGCGTACGGCGATTGCCGAACTGCTGCACCTGGACGACGAGCTGCGGCAGATGATCGTTGAGCGCCAACCCATTTCGAAAATCAAGGCCCTGGCGTGCAGCCGTGGCTTGCGCCTGTTGCGCGAGTCGGCACTGGAGCTGGTTGCAGAGGGGCGGACCACGCTCGAGGAGATCAATCGTGTCACTTTTATCTCGTGATCGTTTTGTCGCCGTGCTCGGCGCCAGTGGTGTCGGTCTGGGCCAGCGCCGTGGCAGTGAAACCCTGTGGCTGGGCAGCGTCGGCTTTATCGACGAAGGTTTCCATGCCTGGGCCGTGGCGTTGGAAACCCTCGACCGTCTGCTGGGCGAACACACCCGTCCCGGTGCCGAATTGAGTGTGGTGATCTCCGGGCACTTCAGCCGTTTCTGTCTGGTGCCCTGGAGCGAACAGATCAGCAGCCCTGCCGAATTGCTCGGGTTTGCCCAACTGTGTTTCGAAGACCTTTACGGTGTGCCGACGCAACTCTGGAGCATGGTGTTGTCGGCTGAACCGGCGGGTTATGACCGGGTCGCCACCGCGCTGCCGCAGGACTTGCTGACGCATCTGCGCACGCTGGTCACGGGTCGCGGCCTGCGCCTGCGTTCGGTGCAGCCGTACCTGATGGCGGCGTTCAATCACTTCGATAAAAGCTTCGACGCCGGCGACTTCCTGTTCGTCGTCGCCGAACCGGTGCGCAGTGTGTTGCTGCTGGCGCGGGAAGGGCGCTGGGCGGCGGTACGTTCGGTCGGCAGCAGCGACAGCGACGTCGCGCTGACCGCGTTGATCGGTCGTGAAAGCCAATTGCAGGCGTCCACCAGCGAGCGGCCGCTGAACGTTTACCTGCACGCGCCGGCACGCATTGACTCGCATCCCGAGGTGCCCGGCGTGCACCTGCGAACCCTCGAAGAACACCGCACATCCGTACGCGATGGCTTGTACGTCATGTCCCGGGCGGTGGCCTGACATGCGCGCCCTGATGCTCGATTTCCAGCCGCCTCGCCGCTCGGGCCCTTTGGGCTGGAGCCTGCTGGCTGGTGGCGTGGTGCTGACGCTGACCTGCTTGCTGGTTCAGCAACACCTCAGTGAACAGGCCGCGCAACAACAAGGCCATTTGCAAACCGCCCAGCGCGGACTCACCGGCGACACCGGCGGCAAAGTCAGCCTGACCCCGGCCGAAACCCGCGAACAGGCGCACAACCTGGCCGAGATGCGCAAGGTGTCCCAGCAATTGCGCCGGCCATGGGAGCGTCTGTTCGCCATGCTCGAAGCCATGCCCCGGGACGACATTGCCTTGCTGACCCTGACCCCGGATGCCCGCAAAGGCCAGGTGCGAATCAGCGCCGAAGCGCGAGATCTGGAAGCCATGCTCGACTTCCACCGCAGCCTCGAAGCCAGCGACGAGCTGTCCGATGTGTCGCTGCTCAGCCACGAAATCGTCGCGAACGTGCCGGAACACCCGGTGCAATTCAACCTGTCGGCTACCTGGGAGATTGGCGATGCAAATCCCTAGATTGATCGTCCACGAATACTTGCAAGACTTGGGCACTCCCGGCCTGGCAGGGCTGGCGATGTTGCTGCTGGCGCTTGGGTATGGCCTGGTCGGCCTGATGCCTGACTGGCAGTCGCTGCAAACGCTCAGCCAGCAGACGCGCGAAGCCGGCGAGTACCTGGCCAAAGTCGAAGACGGCAGTGTTGCCGCGCCGGTGGTGCCGCAACGTCAGCTCGACGATTTCCGCAGCAAGTTGCCGTCCCAGCCGCAGGCCACCGTGGCCATCGACAAGATTTACGCACTGGCGGCTCAGGAGCACATCACCCTGGCCCGTGGCGAATATTCCCTGGGCATCGACCCCAAGACTCACCTGGCCCGTTATCAGATTCTGCTGCCGGTGCGCGGCAGCTACCCGCAACTGCGGCGCTTCCTGCATGCCTTGCTTGGCCAGTTGCCGGCGGTGGTGGTGGAGGACGTGGAGTTCCAGCGTAAAAAAATCGCCGACACCGACCTGACCGGGCGGATCCGCATGACCCTTTACCTGTCGAGGTCATGATGAATACCAAACGCGCAGTGGGTTGGGCGGCGTTCTTCGGTGTGGCGGCGGCGCTGACCTGGTTGCCTGAATACTTCACGTCGTCAGAGGAAGGCGATGCGTCGGTTGCTGCCGTGGCCACCCCGACCAACAGCAAAACCCGGGGTGTGCTGCCCGCCGCATCCGCCGGCAAAACATCGGCAGCGGTCAAGGACCTGAGCCCGGCTGGCGACCTGTTCGCCGCCCGCAGCTGGAAGGCTGCGCCGCAGCTCGCCACCGTCACCGAACAACCCGTCAACCTGACCCCGGAGGTGCAAGTCCCCACGGCACCACCGATGCCTTTCCAGTTCATTGGCAAGCTGAATGACCGTTCCGACCTGCAAGTGTTTTTGCAGAGCGGCGAAAAAATATACGTCGTGCGCAAGGGGGATGTGATCGACGACACCTGGCGGATCGAGGGGATTTCCGACGTGGAACTCAGCTTTGTCTACCTGCCTCTGCATTTGTCTCAGACTTTGTCTGTGGGGAGCACGCAATGAACAGATCCCGTTTGCTGATGAACCTTTGCCTTTGTGCAGGACTGGCCGCGTGCAGTTCGGCGCAGGTTGCCAAGCAAGAGGCGACCGACCTGATGGAGTCGGGACAATATGAAGCCGGCCTGGCCCGCATCGAAGAAGGGCTGAAGGAAAACCCTCGCAACACCGAGCTGCACCTGGCCCTGAACAGCAGCCGTGCTCGTGCAGTGACGGCGCTGTTGACCCAGGGCGACATGGATCGCGCCCAGCGTGATTTCGCGTCTGCCCGCCAGGCTTACAGCCGGGTGTTGACCATCGAACCGAACAACCGCCGTGCCCAGGACTCGCTGCGCCAGCTCGATCACATGCGCAGCCTGGATGAAAAACTCGAACTGGCCCGTGGTGACCTGCGTCGTGGCGACATCTACGGCGCCGACCGCCAGGTGAAACAGATCCTCGAACTGGACCCGAAGAATGAAGGGGCGCTGGAGCTGCAAAGCAACGTCCGCCTGGTGCAAAGCCGTAACGTGATTGCGTATCCACAACTGCGGACCCGTCTCGACCGTCCGGTGACCCTGGAATTTCGCGACGCCAACTTGAAAACCATCTTCGAAGTGCTGTCGCAGGTCGCCGGTTTGAACTTCATCTTCGACAAAGACCTGCGCCCGGACATGAAAGCCACCATCTTCGTGCGTGACGTGCGCATCGAAGACGCGGTGGAACTGCTGCTGCAACAGAACCAGCTGCACCAGAAAGTGGTGAACGAAAACACCTTGCTGATCTACCCGGACTCACCACAGAAGCTCAAGGATTACCAAGAGTTGGTGATGCGCACTTTCTACCTGACCAGCATCGATGCCAACACCGCGCTGAACATGATCAAAACCATGCTCAAGACCCGCGACGTGTTCGTCGACGAACGCCTCAATACCCTGACCATGCGCGACTCTGAAGACGCTGTCCGCATGGCTGAAAAACTCCTGCAATCGCAGGACCAGTCCAACCCTGAAGTGGTGCTGGAAGTGGAGGTGATGGAAGTCGCCACTCAGCGGATTCTCGACCTTGGCCTGCAATGGCCGAACACCTTCGGCGTGGTCAACAGCGACGGCTCGGCCGTGACCCTGCTCGATCAACTCAAAGGCATCAACTCCAGCCGGATCTCCATCTCGCCGTCGCCGCAGGCCAAGATCAACGCCCAGGACAACGACATCAACACCCTGGCCAGCCCGGTGATTCGCGTCAGCAACCGCGAACAGGCGCGCATCCACATTGGTCAGCGCGTGCCAATCATCAGCGCCACCTCGGTGCCCTCGACTCAAGGCCCGGTGATCACTGAAAGCGTCACCTACCTCGATGTAGGTCTTAAACTCGAAGTGCAGCCCACCGTGCACCTGAACAACGAAGTGGCGATCAAAATCGCCCTGGAAGTGAGTAACGCCACGCCACTGGAGCCGACCCGCCAGGGCACGATTCCGGTTCAGGTCGATACCCGCAACGCCCAGACCACCCTGCGTCTGCATGACGGCGAAACCCAGATCCTCGCCGGCCTGATGCGCAACGACCATGGCGCCACCGGCAACAAAATCCCCGGCCTTGGCGACATTCCAGGTCTTGGCCGCTTGTTCGGCAGCAACAAGGACACCGTCGGCAAGTCGGAGTTGGTGCTGTCGATCACGCCGCGGATCGTGCGCAACCTGCCGTACCAGAGCCCGTCGGACATGGAGTTCACCACCGGTACCGAAACCAGCATGCACATTCAGGCACCGGACCGTGGGATGGACTCGGCGATTCGCACAGAGGCCCAGAGCGCTCCGGTTGCTTCCACCCGCGTTGTCGTCGAGAAGCCTTGATCATGAACGCCTCGCAACGCGGTTTTACCCTGATCGAAGTCGTTGTGACGCTGGCCCTGATCGGCCTGCTGGCCGGCATGTCCGCGCCGCTGACCGAGACCGTGGTGCGCCGGGGCAAGGAGCAGGAACTGCGCACGGCGCTGTATCAGATTCGCGATGCCATCGACGCCTACAAACGTGCGTTCGACGCCGGCTACATCGAGAAATCCCTGAACAGCAGCGGCTACCCGCCGAACCTGCAAGTGCTGGTGGACGGTGTGCGCGATGTGCGCAGCGCCAAGGGCGCCAAGTTCTTCTTTTTGCGGCGCGTGCCCCATGACCCGCTGGCGCCGGTCAAGCGTGACGACGAAGGCGGCTGGGGCGTGCGCTCCTACGACAGCACGGCTCAAAACCCGCGCGAAGGCGAGGACGTTTTTGACGTTTACTCCAAGGCGCGCGGCAAGGGTCTCAACGGCATCGCCTACCGGGAGTGGTGAGATTATGCGTCGGGAAAAGGGTTTTACCCTGCTGGAACTGATGGTGGTCATGGCAATCATCGCCACCTTGATGACCATCGCCTTGCCACGCTATTTCAACAGCCTCGAGGTCTCGAAAGAGACCACGCTGCGCCAGAGCCTGTCGGCCATGCGCGAAGCACTGGATCACTACTACGGCGACACCGGGCGTTATCCCGACTCCATCGAACAGCTGGTCGAGCAGCGTTACCTGCGCAACCCGCCGATGGACCCGATTGCCGAACGCAAAGATCTTTGGGTGCTGGTGGCGCCGCCTGACGGCGTCCCGGGCGGGGTCGCCGATATCAAAAGCGGGGCCACAGGGAGGGCGCGTGATGGCAGCCTTTATTCCGAGTGGTAAACCCTCTAACGAGGCGGGTTTCACTTACCTGGGCGTGCTGTTTCTGATCATGTTGATGGGCCTGGGCCTGGCCAGCGCTGGCGAGTTGTGGTCCACCGCGTCGCGCCGTGATCGTGAACGCCAGTTGCTCTGGGTCGGCACTCAATACGCCCAGGCATTACGCAGTTATTACCGCAGTTCGCCTGGCCTGGCCCAGTACCCGAAAGAGTTGGCGGACCTGTTGAAGGACGAGCGTTTTCCGTCGCCCAAACACCACTTGCGCAACCTGTACCCGGACCCGATTGGTGGCGGCGAATGGACGTTGATGCGCGGGTTCGACGGGCGCATCACCGGCCTCAGCAGCCCCTCCACGGACACGCCGCTCAAGCAGGCGGATTTTCCCACTCAATGGTCGGACTTCACCGGCATGGCGAGCTACAAGGACTGGCAGTTCGTGGCCGAGAAAGCCTTCCTCGATGGCGCGTCCGCGCCCAAAGACCAATCCAAAAACGACTCGGGTGTTGGGGCGGTGATGCCATGAACAGACACTGGCTACCGGCCCTGGTCCTGATGCTGATGACGTCCTTCGTGTCGGCTGCCGAAGAAGACGAAATGATGGGTTTTATCGTCGACGACACGATCTCGCACATCGGCCACGACTTTTACTACTCGTTCAGTGAACGCCTGCGTGCCACCAGTCCGATGGACTTCAACCTGGTAGTGCGTGAACGACCTTCGGCACGCTGGGGCAGCCTGGTGACCGTGGAATATCAGCAACGATTGGTTTATCGGCGCTTCCTGCCGCCGAACACCGTGGAGTTGAAGGACGAGGCCTATGAGGCTGCCGATCTGGTCCGCGTGCAGATCGTCCAGCGCAAGCTGGAAGCCTTGTTGCAGGACACCACCGACCTTGAGAGGGACGAACTATGAACACTGGAACTTTCTCGAAACGCACGGGCATGTGGTTATTGGGGCTGGGCAGTTGTGGGCTGGTCCAGGCCACGGAGCTGGTCTACACGCCTATCAACCCGTCGTTTGGCGGCAACCCGTTGAACGGGACCTGGTTGCTCAACAACGCCCAGGCGCAGAACGATTACGACGACCCTGACTTGAAGAACCGTACCAGCGCGGCCGGCACGTCGGCCCTGGAGCGCTTCACCAGTCAGCTGCAATCACGGCTGCTAGGGCAGTTGATGGACAACATCTCCGCGGGCAATGCCGGGAGCCTGACCACCGACGCTTTTGTTGTGAACGTCATCGACGACTCCGGTGCACTGACTATTGAAGTGACCGACCGAGCGACCGGTGAAGTTTCCGAAATCCAGGTGAATGGCCTGGCCCCTTGATGGGGACTTGGATCGATGGGGAGTTAAGGACATGAAAAAAATAATAGCGCTAGGGCTGATGTTGGCGGCATTACAAGGGTGCAGTTTGCGCGAGCCGATGGGGGCCGAGCAGGACACCGAATCACCGACCCTGACACCTCGGGCGTCGACCTATTACGACTTGCTGAACATGCCACGACCCAAGGGGCGGTTGATGGCGGTGGTGTATGGCTTCCGGGATCAGACCGGGCAGTACAAACCGACCCCGGCCAGTTCGTTTTCCACCAGCGTGACCCAGGGCGCGGCGAGCATGTTGATGGATGCGTTACAGGCCAGTGGCTGGTTTGTGGTGCTGGAACGTGAGGGGCTGCAGAACCTGTTGACCGAGCGCAAGATCATTCGCGCCTCGCAGAAAAAGCCGAATACGCCGCTGAATATCCAGGGTGAGTTGCCACCGTTGCAGGCGGCCAATTTGATGCTTGAGGGCGGGATTATTGCCTATGACACCAACGTGCGCAGTGGCGGGGAAGGGGCGCGGTATTTGGGGATCGATATTTCCCGGGAGTATCGGGTGGATCAGGTGTCGGTGAACCTTCGTGCTGTCGATGTGCGCAGTGGGCAGGTGTTGGCCAATGTGATGACGAGTAAGACGATTTACTCCGTGGGCCGCAGTGCGGGGGTGTTCAAGTTTATCGAGTTCAAGAAGTTGCTGGAGGCAGAGGTCGGGTACACCACGAACGAGCCGGCGCAGTTGTGTGTGTTGTCGGCGATCGAGGCGGCCGTTGGGCATTTGCTGGCGCAGGGGATTGAGCGGCGGTTGTGGCAGGTGGCCGGGGATAATTCTTCGCCTGACAACAATGCGACGCTCGACCGCTATTTGACTCAGAACAAGGTTGTTCCTGAAGGTGAGGAAGAGTGAACCGAGGCGGCCTTCGGGCCGACCTGGTTTCATCAGATGTACTCGGAAACCCTTGTGGGAGCTGGCTTGTCGGGTCGCCGCATCGCTGCGATGGCGGCCTGACAGCCGACCAGTCTCCCCCAGATGTACCCAGTCCAACTGTGGGAGCGAGCCTGCTCGCGAAGGCGGCCTGATAGCCGACCTATTTCTTTCAGGTGTACATATCCATTCCTGCGGTAACGGCCGCTTATGGTTTCGCCCTTACGGCCATCCCTTTTTCAAACGCCAAAAAGGAACCAAAAGGCTTCGCCCCAAGCGTCCGGCCCCTCGCCTAGGCTCGGCGTTCCTTCGCTCCGGCATTCATCTGGGGGCATCGCCTCCGGTTGGCTTCGCTTCAACCTCCTCTCGATGTGTTCGACTTCGTCGAACGGCGCTGCGCGCCTACCCCCCAGATGAACGCCTCCACTCAGCCTCCCGATATAGGGCGGGCAGATCAACATCAAAAGCCAGATCAAGATCAAAAGCGGCAGGCGAGCTAACGCTCGGCCTGTTGAGTGGTGGAGTCGTGAGTGCGGCTGGGTGCCGTACTCGATTGTAGGAGCAGAGCTAGCAAGCGAAGGCGGTGACTAAAACTATCGAATCACCGTAATTCAACATTGCCTCATTTACTTCACCAATCCGAGGTATTCAGTCCATCCCCAGAGAACAAATATGCCGAAGACAGAACATGCATTGATTCGATACGGAATTTCTATCCAGCGCCGCAGGTGCAAAGGAAAACGCTGTATGTCTTCCAGTGCAAGGGGATCATCCAGCAAGAGCCTAGAGCGGCGTTTGCGGATTATGGCGGTGATCAAGTTGAGCCGATGCCTGCGACTGTACAAGCCATTACCCCCCGTGTTGTTAGCCTGAATGAGGTAACAGTGAGTGAGGTGAGTCTCCATTTCGCTGAGTTTGAAAAAGCTTACATAAACCATCACCGCCAGGTTGAGAGCCATCAAGAAGAACAACGCAATCACGATCGCGGCGTAAAGCAATTTTATTTCAATCATGGACAGTAGCTTCATATATGACTTCAGCTGCTGATTCGACGGCTTTCGAACCTGCATTTCCACCTGCCGACGCTGCCGCACCGCTTATGACCAAGACGCAAATCACTCCACCGATACCGCGCGTTTTCAACGCCACACCTGCGCAATACTCCATCGTTATCGGTGCTGTGTAGGTCGTTGCAATGGCAGCCCCACCAACGTTGCCCGCCAGTTTTGCTCCTTCGATATATTTCACCTTCCGACAGGGCTCTTCAGCGCCTGCCCGACAGACTTCATTGATCCGCATGCTGGCGGCTGCGGTCGCCAAGCCAATGCCGACATAACCACCTGCTTGCATATATTTTGCCGCTCGGGCCACTCCATCAATATTTGTGGCATAGCCCGGAAGCTGCATCGGTGCCCCGGCCTTATCCCAGCGGTGAATTGTTCGTCGAGTGGACAACCCCAGCGCTCGTTTGAGCTTTGGATGATCAGCCATTCCGGTGCCTTTACGCACCAGCGGTCCCAGCCCGGCATCCAGATTCGCCATGATGCGTTTGCGCTTGGCAAAAAATTCCGTGGAGTTCAGGTGACCGTACTGTCGGTATTGCTGCTGATGCAGCTCTTCCAGATTTTTCAGATTGTTTTTAAGACTCTCCAGATGCTGCCCAATCATGAACGACGCCACACCCAACGATCCCGCCGACACCTCCAGAAACGGCTCAATCACTTCATGGTGTTCAACCATAAACGAAGCCTCTTCATCACTCAGATCCTTGAGCGCCTCGTTGACCTTCTCGGCAGCAATCATCATCTGCGCCTCTTCACGCCGGCACATGTAGTGCCGTGAATCGCTGAAGATCACCATTTGCCCCGGTTTCACGTGTTCACCCAGATGGCGATTGAGCGAACGAAATTCGCGACGTAATGCATCGCTTGGCGAACTCTCGTATAGCGAGCGTTCCAGTGCCTCAAGGCTCATGGGCTTTTCAATTATGTGAAATCCGGACTCCGCCGGTTTGGGCTGTGTGAAGGCGTGATCTTCGACCAGATGTTGCGCCGGTGGTGGTTCGGGTTTGGGCTTGAAACCATTCCATGAACCGCCACTGTTATCCAGATTGACGCGAGGCGTGACCATCACCCAATCGCCGTTGCTCACGGCCTGAATCAGTTTTTGCTGGTGGGCGGTTTGCATGTAGTTGGAGCGGTTGGCGCCCACGGCATTCAGCAGGTCGTCGAAGCCTTGTAAGTCGTATGGGTAGTTCAGGGCCTGACGAAGAGCATCGGCAGCTTGATGGCTGTCGAGTACTTGGCCGCTCTGGCCGGCGAGTTGGTGTTGGGAGATGAGTTTGGTCACGCTTTGTGCCCGGTCCTTGGAAACGGGGCACTTTGGCGATAGGGCTCAATGGTGGATGCCGGGGGATTCGGTTTGGCATGTAGGGGAAGTCCGAATTTTTCTCGGTGTTTGGGGGAGGGTGGTTTGTCAGTAGGTTATTGGCTTGCCTGCGATTGCGGCCTGACAGCCGACCAGTCTCTTGCAGATGTACCCAGTCCCACAGGGAATATGTGCTGATTCGAGGGGCGTGTTTAATGGCGTTTAGCGTTACTTCCTGAAAGCTACAGATCCTTGCGCCGTTGCCTACGACTGCGCCAGAATCCGCCGGCTTGTGCGCTTTGTACCTGGTCTTTATCGTTTCCGGGCCGTTGAATTCAGCGGCCGGGTTTAGCGACCCGGGCTATCCAAAGTGCATCAGTGCTCCAGACTTTCTTGCAGACTTTTGATGTCTGCATTTACGTTATGGTGGCTGTATGCGGGAGATCTTCGGGTCTACCGGGTGCCTTTGACCGGTTCGCTAACCTGCATACAGTCGCCACCCTTACTTGTTTAGCGACAGGTTCTGGTGGCGCTATTTTCCAAAGGAGCTTCACCATGTTCAAAGCCACACCCAATCCCCCAGAAAACGACACCGTTTCCCCTTACGAGTCACCCGATTCAAAAAAACTCCACGAAGCCGCCGACCGCGCCTTCGACCATTACCTCAATTCCCAAAAAGACACGCCCAAACGCAAGGTCAGGACGATGTTCGTCATCGCCCCGGACATCGACACCGAAAGCCTGTTGGCCCACGCCTGTGAATCGCTGGCTTCCGCCAGTGTCATGGCCACTGATTTCGCGGTGTTTCTGGAGGGGCCGCAGCGCAGCATGTTATTGGGCATCCAGCAGGTCATCATGCTGGCCGACCTGGCGGTAAATCGGGCGCTGGATAATATCGATCCGCAGGCGTAAGCCGTACCATCGATCGTTCCCACGCAGAGCGTGAGAACGATTGACCGGGACAGACAAAAAAAACGCGACCCTCCACGGGTCGCGTTTTTTTTATGCCGCGCGATTATTGCTGAAGCACGGTTGCCCGGTTGTCGCTGCCCAACTGCTGCACGGTCGCAGTCTGGGTCATGCCACTCTGAGTGACAGTGGCAATGTTGCCGGTGCCGCCCTGAGTGACGTAGGCCACGTTCATGGTGCCGGACTGGTCGAAGTTGGTGGTGTTGCCGATACCGGTGCTGCTGCCCTGGGCCAGGTTGGTGGTGCCGCGCTGGTCGGCGATGAGGATGTTGTCGCTGCCGTTCTGGTCGAAGTACAGCTCGTTGTAGTTTTCAGCCTGTTTAACGGTGGTTTTGTTGCCGGTACCCGTCTGGCTGGTGGTCATGAGGTGGCCGATGCCGTTCTGGGTGAAGTTGGCGGTGTTGTTGGTGCCGTTCTGGTTGACGGTTGCACGTTGGTTGCTGCCGAACTGGCCACCCTTTTCCGGGCCTTTCCAGTCGCTGGCGTAGACCTTGTTTTCAGTGCCCACGGAGGTGGCGTTCAGCACATGGCTATCGCCCTTCTGGTAGGTGAAGTGCACGTTGCCGGTACCTTGTTGGTACAGCGCCAGGGTCGAGCCGACGGATTCGAACTGGTCGGTGTAGATCGCGTTGAGGTCGCCGACTTGCAGCACCTGGGCGACGTTGTTTTCGCCGAAGCTCTGGTCGACCACAGTCTCGTTGGTTTTCCCGTACTGGTTGACGGTGGCCTCGCTGGCGGTTTGCCCGCCTTGCCAGACTTCGGCGCCGTTGAAGTCGCCGAACTGGTTGATGGTCACGGTGCCGCCGTTGCCATCGCGCTGGTCGCCATAGGCGTAGTTGCCTTCGCCCGCCTGGTTGAGATTGATCTGGCCGCCCATGTGGGCGATTTGTTCGGCGGTGGCGTAGTTGGCGGTGCCGTACTGGATGATCACTGCGTTGTTGGCAGTGCCCAGTTGGATCTGTTCGATATTGGCCTCGTTGCCGTCACCAAACTGGAAGGTTTGAGCTTGGGTGCCTTCCTGAGTGTCCTGATAAATGAACGAGAAGTTGCCGGTGCCTTGCTGTTGTTGCAGCGCTTCGTTGCCGCCCACGCCTATCGACTGGCTGGCGTGGCTGGTGTTGGAGCTGCCGACCTGTTGCTGGGTGATGGTGCTGCCGTTTTCGAACAGTTGCTCGGCGTAACCGGCGTTGTAGTCGCCGAGTTGATCCTGGGTGATGGTGCTGGTGGCGTTGTCTTGCACCGCTGCGGCATCGTTGCTCTCGCCGTATTGTTGTTGGGTGGCGGTACTGAACGGGGCCGCGGTCTGTTTCACGTCGGCGATGTTGGCGGTACCGACCTGGTCCTGGGTGGAAACGCTGTCGTCGGCCATCGCCTGGGCACTGACTAGGACCAGGATGGCGGCGGTGAGGGGCGTCAGTTTGAACATGATGAAACCTCCAAGTGTTGCAGTGCTTTAGCGGTATTGTTTGACCGAAACGCTCATGCCGTTTCCCGACTGGGTCACGGCGCTTGAAAGCCCCGTGCCGGCCTGGTCGATGCTGGCGTCGTTGTTGTTGCCGTTCTGGGAAATCTGCGCGCGGTTGTGGCTGCCGTTTTGTGTGATTGAGGCGGCGTTGCCACTGCCTTGCTGAGTGATCATTGCCATCAGGTCGCTGCCTTGTTGCAGGATGTAGGCTTCCTGATGACTGCCCGACTGGACGATGCGACCGAGCAGCGACTGGCCGTTCTGTTGCAGCAGCGCAACGTTGGCCTGTCCGTTCTGATCGATCAGTGCTTGCTGGCCAATCGGTGGTGGTAACTCGCCGAGGTCGGCGCCGGGGGCCAGGTCGTCGTTCTCCATCAAATCGTCGGCGCGCGCGCCCGCACTGCTGCAAAGCAGAAGCAGGCAGAGCAGGGCGGCGGTCGAGGTTTTCATGGCTGCGTCCTTTGTGAAGAGGCCGGCCCCACCCACCGAATCGGCGGGAGGGGCGAGGGCTCAGTTGGAGATCACCGACACCGTGCGCACGGTGCCTTGGGACGAGGTGATGGTCGCAGTCGGGTTAGCCGACGGGATCACCGTGGTGCTGTTGCTCACCGTCAACCGCCAGCGACCGGTCACCGGCACCGTGGTGGTGCCCAGGGTTACGAGCCCTGTCGGGGTGCTGACCTGCACGGTGATGGTGTTGCCAGTAATCACCGATGAGGTGCCCGCAAAGTCCCAGGTGAAGCGGTTGTTGGAGCGAGCCGACACCGTAGCCGTGGTCACCGTGAAGGTTTCCGCAGCAGGCCGTGGCGAGACTTGCACCGTTACCGTGGCCGGTGTCGACAGGGCGCCGAAGCTGTCCCGGGCAATGTAGGTGAAGGTCGTGGTGAAGGCCGTCGTGACCGTGGCCGGTGGGGTGTAGGTGATCACCGTGCCGTTGCTGCTGACCGTGCCACGGCCGGCTGCAGGTTGGGTCAGGCTGGCGACAGCCAAAGGCACGTTGCCTTCCGGATCGGTGTCGTTGGCCAACACGTTGATCGGAACCGCCACGCCCAGGGTCGCGATGCTGTCGGCGACCGCCACCGGTGGCCGGTTAGGCGCAACGGTGATGGTCACGGTCGCCGCAGCGGTCGAGGCCAGGCCTTTGATGTCTTGAGCCTTGTAGGTGAAGGTCGTGGTCAACGGTGCATTGACCACGGCTGGCGGGGTGTACACCACCGCAGTGGTGCCACTCAACGCCACGGTGCCTTGGCCTGCGGCCGGTTGGGTCAGTGCGGTGATGCTCAGCGGCGTGTTGCCGTCCGGGTCACTGTCGTTGGCCAGTAGGTTGAGGGTGATCGGCACGCCGAAGCTGGTGCTGCCGGTGTCGGCAACGCTCAGCGGCGCCTGGTTCTCGCCGGTATCTGGCGCGGAGCCCACTACGACGACAAGCTCGGTGTCACTGCCGCCCGCGGCGGATTTGACCGTAACGGTTGCCGGCGGCTGAGTCAGGTCGGCGACGGTCAGGCGTTGCAAGGTGCCGGTTTTCGACAGACGTCCGTAACCCTGCGCGACCATGTCTGGCACCGCCACTTCGTCAGTGGACGTGGCCTCGATCAGCAGGCTGTGATTGCTCCAGTTGTAGCGAGCAGTCTGGATTTTCACCAGGTCAACGAGCTTGCTCGACACTGCCGTCGGCCGGGTGGTGGCACTCGGGTCGGTAGCGGTGACCACCACCACCGCAGGCACGGTGGCACCCGTCAGTCGATGGCCGAAGAACTGACCATTGTTGTCGCCAAGCATGTTGGTCAGGCATGGCGTCTGCGGTGGTCCGGGCACAAGGGCCACGGTTTCGCGGAAGCACACGCTCGAACCGTTGGCCGATTTGCCAAACACTTCTACCCGCGTACTGCTGTTGCCCGGGCCTGAAGAGGTGCGGCGGTAAGTGGCGCGGCCAATTTCCACCGGGGTTTGCGCACGGTTGTCGAGGACTTTGCCAGACACGGTAAAGAGGGTGGTCTGGAGGGTCCCGGCAGGCCCCTGCACACGCAGAAAGTTGTTATTGAACGGGCTGCCGGTGACCGCTTCGGTGAGGTTCGGATCGCCGACGTAAGTCTCGATGGAACCGGTGTCCGGGTTCACCTCGGTGTACGGCCCATTGACGCTGCGCAGGAATGGCCCGACCTGCCCGTTGAGGGCGCCGGAGAAGTTGCCCGGCGCGCCGATGCCGATGTCGCGGGTGATGTTGATCGCCCGACGGCCCGGAGTAGTGACGTTGACCGTTTCTTCGCCGTACGGGTGGGTGATGGTGTAGGTCCCGGCGACAGGCACGTTCACCCGCAGACGAATCCGCGCGAAGCTTGCCTGATCGCCGTCGACAGGGTTTTCCGCAGCGAAAGCTGCTTCGATCCCGGCCACGTAGGCATCCACGCCATAGCCTGCGACATCATTGATGCTGGTCTCGGCGAGGAACCAGAACGCTTCCGGTGGCCAGTTATCCGGAAACACCATCGGCTGGGTGTCGTCGAAAACCCCAGGTTCCGGATTCAGGATGCACATGTAGGAGGGCGCGCCAGGTGCGCCAGGCGACCGCGAGCTGGTAGCCCGCGACTGGCACAGTTCCAGCGACAGCAGAGTGTTGTCCTGATACCACATCGGGAATTTCCCGGTGGCAAAGGTGTAGGGGCCGGGGTCGACGGCAGCGAGTTGCGCGAAAGCACTGCCGGACAGCGATAGAGTCAGTCCCAGTGCGTTGAGTGCCAGGCGTGGCAATTTATTCATGATGCCTCCTGATGAGGATCTGGGCATGTGTGCGTTCATTGCACGATGACCACTTCTTCGGTGTCGCTGCCGCCATTGGATGACGTCACTCGAACGTTGGCCGGTGGAATTGGCGAGATGCCGGTCGCCAGGGATTTCACTGCGCCATCGCCACTCAGGGCTCCTATGGCGATACCGGTGCCGGTGGTGGCGGTGAGTACCGGCGGCGAGGTTTCGTCGCTGGTCGAAGCCACTACCGTGATTTGCGCGGTGCTCAAGCTGTATTGGGCGGTCTGGATCACCACCAGGTCCGTCAGTGGCATCGACAGCGTGGTCGGCGTGCTGCTGGGAATGGCCAGGTGGTTGTCGGCGGTCACCACCAGGTTGCCTGGCAACGTCGGGTTGGTTGCGGACTGGGCGTACCAGTGGCCAGAGGTATCAGCCTCGGTCAGGTTCAGCACCGGGCTGTTGCTGTCCAGGGTCACGGTGGCCGGTGGCGGTGGGGCCATGACGAACACATCCTGCTGTGCCACCGGTGCGCTTTCACCGGCCTTACGCGAGTAAGTGCTGCGGTTGGTGATCATCGGGGTGGGCCGGACCACGGTCGCCAACTTGCCGGAAATGGCCATTACCGTCGTGCGCAAGTCCAGACCGTTAGGCCCTTCGATGCGGATGTAGTTGGTATTGAAAGGGCTGCCGGTGAAGGCCTCTTCCAGATTCGGATCGCCAACGAAATGCTCGGCCGACCCGGTGACCGGGTTAGTCTCGGTGTAGGGGCCGTTGACGCTGCGCAGGAACGGGCCGATGTCACTCTTGAGTGCGCCGTCGTAGGTTTTCGGCGTGCCGATACCGATGTCGCGGGTCATGTTGATTGCGCGGCGTCCGCCTGCGGGAACGTCAAATATGTCGACGCCGTAGGGGTGGGTGATGGTGTAGACGCCGGCGGTGGGCACGTCCACCCGAATGCGGATGCGGCCAAAACTGACCTGGTCGCCTTCTACCGGTTCTTCAGCGGCGAAGGCTGCTTCCACGGCGCTGACATAGTTCAGGTCGATGCCCCGTGCGGCATCGACGATTGAGCCGTCGCCGGTGAACCAGAACGCCTCATCGGGAAAGTTGCTCGGGAAAACGACGGGCTGCGTGTCGTCGAAAACGCCGGGGGTCGGATTCAACAGGCACATGTAGGCCGGCGCACCGGGTGCACTGGCAACCCTGGAGCTGACAGCCTTGGACAGGCAAAGCTCAAGGGTCCGACCGTGAGTGTCCTGATACCAGGCAGCGAACGAGCCGTTGGCTGGCACGTAGGGGCCGGGGTCGACGGCAAACAGCGCCGCCTGGGCGACGCCTTGGGCCAGTGCGCTAACGACCAGGGCGGCCGCGGTTTTGGACAGTAAAGGGTGCATGAGTTAAGCCCTCTATATATCGGAATGCCTGCCCCATGGAGACGGGCCAGTTGAGAGGGGTTCGGCAACTTCCATACCAACCGGCGAAAACGGTCGGCAGAGGCCCGAGTCACGGGCGTGTCACTCACAAACGGCATCGGAGTGCGGTTTTTGGGCGCGGGCCACTGTCCCCATGATTGGGGGTAGATGGGCATAAGGAAGAAGTGGGGGGACGAGACCCAACGTCGGGCAATCGGCCATGAGTGGGCTATAACCCTATAGGGGAATCGTCGGGAACACGTTCATGGACATGCCTACTCAAACGCTCCAGTCCGAGGGGGGTGATATTCGCCTGAGCTCGCGCAAGCAGCCGTTCAATCTACTGCGCTGGTTTTCGCTCATCAGCATGGCGGTGATTGGCACGGTGGCGGTGGCGTTGGGGGCGGTGTCCACCCGGTTCGTGATTACCGAAAGCGTGCAACGCGATGCGTTGTTGACATCCCAGTTCATTCAGGCGATTGCCTTGGTCGAGGTGCGCCACGTATCGATTCCCAACGTGCGGACCATGGGCGAACTGCTCGATCCGCGTAACGACAAAGACTTCTCCGACGTCGACCCGCTGGCCCGCGCCATTGCCCGGGGCGAATTCCTCGACCATATCGGGCACTTGCCGGACGTGATTCTGGCCAACATCTATGCCCCCGACCGCATGGTGATCTGGTCGACCAACCCGGCGTTAATGGGCACCACGATCCACGCCGACGAAGACCTGGAGCAAGCCTTTACTTCCAGAATTCCTGTGTCGGCCAGCTATCACGATGTGGACAAGAGCCGCATGGAACAGAAGTTCGTGACGCCCCCGGAATACATCTTCATCGAGAACTACATTCCGCTGTTCGATGCCGACGGCGACAAAGTCACGGCGATGGTCGAGATCTACAAGGAACCCAAGGACCTGATCAGCCGCATGGAGCGCGGCCTGGTGCTGATCTGGCTGGCCACTGCGCTGGGCGGTGGGCTGATTTACCTGGGGCTGTACTGGATCGTGCGCCGGGCGGCGATTTTGCTGGCCGCGCAACAAAAGCAACTGATCACCAACGAAACCTTTGTCGTCCTGGGCGAGATGTCGTCGGCGGTCGCCCACAGTTTGCGTAATCCGCTGGCGACCATCCGTTCAAGCGCCGAACTGTCGCTGGAATTCGACAGCGGCCCGGCCCACAAGAACATCAATGACATCATCGGCCAAGTGGATCGCATGTCGAAGTGGGTGAGGGAGCTGCTGCAATCCTTGCGTCCGCTCAACGATGACGCCGAGCCTGTCAATCTGGTGGCGGCGCTGCATGACAGCCTGATGGCCTTCGAGCATCAAATCACCAAAGCCTCGGTCCACGTGGTGTTCGACCCGAAGCTGACGCCCATGGTCCTGAGCCAGCAGGTGCAGTTGACGCAGATCCTCAACAGTTTGCTGGCCAATGCACTGGAAGCCATGGACAAGAGCGGCACGTTAACCATCACGTTGGAGCCGACCGATTCCCGTGGCCTCAGCGTGGTGGTGAGCGACACCGGCAAAGGCATGAGCGAAGAACAGCGCAGCATGGCCTTCCGGCCGTTTTTCACCACCAAACAAGGTGGGCTGGGTGTCGGGCTGGTGCTGGTCAAGCGGATCATGGAACGGTTTGGCGGTGCGGTGACCCTGGAAAGCCGTGAAGGCGAGGGCACGAGTGTCCGTCTGTCGTTCAAATTAGTCCCCTGAAAACGGGTGTGAACTTTCCCCGTTAGCGGGTGTCATCCCCCAGAAATGGCGCATTGATGTTGATAAGCCATTGTTTTGATGGCTATTAATGCTTTCGAAAAAAACGGTTGCAGCTGGCGAGGTCCTTGCACAACCCCCATTACCCCCTTCATGACTCATGACTTCGAGGCGGCTGGTGATGGACAGAAATGCGCGGTACTCCTTCAAATGGTTCGGCCTCCTGACGCCTCTGAGTGTTCTTCTGACAATGACGCTGGGCACAACGACTCTGCGCGCCAGCCCCATCGACGACGAGCGACAGCCCGAACCTTCCGACCCCTCGGCTTACCACGATGAAGCGGCTGACAAAGCGGCGGCGTTGAACGCCATTTTGACCATGCCCCCGGCCAATAAAGATTCCTTCGATTTACCCGGTGGCGTCAAAGGCAGCAAAGACACCACGCGGGTGGAAAACATCCTGCCGCCAGCGCTGCAGACCAGTTTCAATTACCCTTCCAACGGAAAGCCCAGCCCACTGTACGGTGCACTGCCGTTCACTCAGCCACTGGCGCTGTTCGAAGAGTTCGGTCTGGAAAAACTCGACCCCACTACCCCGGCGGCGCAGTTGCCCTTTCCACCCGCCACCATCGGCCCGCTGCCGCAACAAGATCCCACCAGCGTCGCACGCAGCGCCCCGCCGAGTGCGGCGCTCGACGCGTTCTTGCGTCAACCGGGCTTGACGCCGTTCCCCAGCCATTATTCCAACGTGGTCGACCGCAACCCTTGGCAGAAGCAGATTGAATTTTTCCTCAACCGCCGTATCGGCTCGTCGGCTGAAGGCCGTCCGCCAGGAAAAGGCTGGTCGCACCAGCGCTGGAACGAGTTTTACCCGCAAGTCGCCTACAAGACCGTGCAAACCGGCGCACGGTTGAATACCGGCTTGCGTGACAGTCGCCAGATGCACCGCTATGCCGTGGGCGAGTTTGGCCCCAGTGGCCTCTATTACAATGTGGCTGGCGTGCCGGCGACCGCAGGTACCTCCAAAGGCTTTGAACCGCGGTTTCACCCGAAAATGCCGGTGCAGAAACATAACTCGGTGTGGACCTTCGACGGCACCTTTCCGCCCAAATTGCTCATGGTGCGTTACGGGCAACCCGTGTTGATGCGCCATTACAACGGCTTGCCGATCGACCCGTCGGCGAACATGGGTTTTGGTCTGCACACCATCACTACCCACGAACACAACGGTCACGTACCGGCGGAAAGCGACGGTTTTGCCAGCGCGTTTTTCTTCCCCGGGCAGTTTTACGACTATCGCTGGCCGATCCAGTTGGCCGGCTACGACAGCATCAACACCAAGGCTGAAGACCCGCGTGCGGCGTTTCCTTGCTCGCCGGGCGAAACCCTGTGGACCAACGACCTCACCCCCAGCCGCAAAACCTGCGACAACGGCATGATCAAGATCCGCGGCGACTGGCGCGAAACCATGAGCACTCACTGGTTCCACGACCACATGCTCGATTTCACCGCGCAGAACGTCTACAAGGGCAACGCGGCGATGATGAACTACTACAGTGCCCTCGACCGCGGCAATGAATCGGTGAATGACGGCGTCAACCTGCGCCTCCCCAGCGGCAGCGCCTTGCCCTGGGGTAACCGCGACTACGACGTCAACCTGATGTTTGCCGACAAGGCGTGGGATAAGAACGGTCAACTGTGGTTCAACCCCTTCAACACTAACGGCTTCCTCGGTGACCAGGTGTTGGTCAACTGGAAGTGGAAACCGACCCTGGACGTGCGCGCCCGCAGCTATCGCTTGCGCATGCTCAATGGCTCAGTGTCGCGCTACTTCAAAATGGCGCTGGTGCGCGAGATCAAGGGCACCAGCGGCGAGTTCCAAGGGCCTGCCGGGTCGGGTGTGTCGTATGCCCAGGTGCCGTTCCACATGATTGCCAACGACGGCAATATCATGGAACACAGCGTGCCGTTCGACGGCAGCATGGACCTGGATGCCGACGGTGATAAACAGAACCACAACGCGATTCTGCCAACCCTGGGCATCGCCGAGCGTCACGACATCATCGTTAACTTCTCGAAAAACGGGATCAAACCAGGCGACAAGCTGTTCTTCGTCAACCTGCTGGTGCACGAAGACGGCAAGGGTCCGGCAGAACCCGTCGCCCTGGCTGACGTGCTGTCCGAGAAATACCGGGCGATCCTCAAGCAAACCAGCAAGGGGCCAAAGTGGGAGGACGGTGATCCGGCGGTAGGCAAGGTGTTGCAACTCAACGTCAAGGCTTACACCGGTCAGGACCTGGCCATGGACCCGGCCGCTTATGAACCGGCCAAACCGGGCAAGGCTGAAGGCCTGTTTATGATCCCGCTGAAGATTCACTACGACAATGCTGCTGACAAGGCGCTGCTGGCCAAAGCCCGTCACCGCACCTACACCTTCGGCCGTTCCGACGGCACCGATGAAGCGCCCTGGACGATCAAGACCGACGGAGGCTACGGGTTTCGCATGGACCCGCGCCGGCTGAACACCGCGATCAAACTGGCCAGCGGTCCGACCGACGCCGGCGTCACGGGTTTCGGCACGCTGGAAGTGTGGCTCATCAAGGGCAATGACACGGGCTGGGGCCACCCGGTGCACGTGCACTTCGAGGAAGGGATCATCCTCAGTCGTGGCGGCAAGCCACCACCGGAATGGGAAAAATGGGCACGCAAGGACGTGTATCGCGTCGGTTCGGAAAAGGATGGTACGGACAATGTCGAGATTGCGATCCAGTTTCGCGAATTCGCCGGCACCTACATGGAGCACTGCCACAACACGCAACATGAGGACAACTCCATGTTGCTGCGGTGGGACCTTGAGAAACCGGGGCAAGTGAAGTTGATGCCGACTCCGTTGCCGAGCTGGGATGGCGTGCGCTACGTGAACTCCGCGGCACTGCCAACCTTCCGCACGGGTGACGGCGTCGGCCCCCAAGTGGTGGTCAAACCATGAACCGCGAGGGAGACAACATGAAAATGCATACGTCGCGCTCCCGCGCCCTGGGCATGTACCTGATTTTGCTGGTGGTCACCTGTGGGCTGGCCGCTTGGGTGCTGCTCGCTCATGAAAGTACACCGTCGCCGACGGAGTCGGCGACACCCTGGGGCGGCGATTACTTCCCCAACACCTTGCTGACCGATCAGGACGGTCGGCAGGTGCGTTTCTTCGATGATTTGATCAAGGACAAAGTGGT
Source organism: Pseudomonas svalbardensis (assembly GCF_030053115.1). Taxonomy (NCBI): domain Bacteria; kingdom Pseudomonadati; phylum Pseudomonadota; class Gammaproteobacteria; order Pseudomonadales; family Pseudomonadaceae; genus Pseudomonas; species Pseudomonas svalbardensis. The sequence continues at coordinate 2,417,912 of NZ_CP125619.1, forward strand.
GGTGATCAATTTCATCTTCACTACGTGCAGCGACTCCTGCCCGCTGGAAACCGCGCGCCTGCGCCAGGTGCAACAGTTGCTGGGGGACCGGGTCGGCCACGACATCTTTTTCTACTCGATCAGCATCGACCCGTTGAGCGATACACCGCAAGTGCTCAAAGCCTATGCGCAGCGTTTCAAAGTCGGGCCGGGCTGGCAATTTCTCACCGGGGAATTTGAGGCCGTCACTGACCTGCGCAAAAAACTCGGGCTATTCATCGAAGGCGTCGACAACGGCCGCAGCAAGGACCACAACCTGAGCCTGATCGTCGGCAACCAGACGACAGGCCGGTGGATGAAAGCTTCACCTTTCGAAAACCCGTGGATCTTGGCCGATCAGTTGGCCAACACGCTGCAGAACTGGAAGCAGCCCAGCGTTGAAGAAAACTACGCGAATGCGCCCGAGATTCGCCCGCCGAGCAACGGCGAAGAACTGTTTCGCACCCGTTGCGCGTCGTGCCACAGCCTGGGTCCGATGGACGGGCAGGGCATCGGCATGCGCAGCATCGGCCCAGACCTGATCGGCGTCACTCGCCTGCGTGATCCGGCCTGGCTGAGTCGCTGGATTCGCGAGCCGGACCGCATGCTGGCGGAAAAAGACCCGATCGCGCTGGAGCTGTTTGAGCGTTTCGACAAAATCCCCATGCCCAACCTGCGCCTGGATGAGAGCGCGGTGCAGTCCATCGTGGTTTTTTTGCAGGAAGAAACCGATCGTCAGCAACCGCTACAGGCGGCGCAAACGCAATAGCGGCTAAATACTATCAGTGGGGCCGTCAGTCTCGATCAATGCCACCTACACTGATCCGAAACGCGGCTGAAAAGGCTGGATGCAAGGCATCCGGGAAGGTCCTATGCAGATACCAGAACAACAAAAAATACCTGCGCCGGCTATGTCGGCAGCAGAAAGCAAGGGCTGGCGAGGACAGTTCAACTTGCTGCGCTGGTTTTCCCTGGGCAGCTTTTTCATCATCGCCGCCGTAGCGCTGGGGTTGGGCTACGTGTCCACGCGTTTCGTCGTCGATGAGAGCATCGAGCGTGATTCCATGCTGACTGCACAGTTCATTCAGGCCATTGGTGATGCAGAAATTCGCCATGCCGGCATCACCCTGCAAAGAACCATGGGTGAAATGCTCGATCCGCGCGATGACATTGCCTATCCCGACGTAGATCCGGCGGCCCGTGCCGCTGCCCGCATAGAGTTTCTCGATCATGTCGCACACCTGCCGGACACGCTGTTGGCGGTGGTGTACGCCCTGGATCGCACCGTGGTCTGGTCGACCAATGCGCAAATGATTGGCATGCGCGTCGAAGGTGATGAGGAACTGGACGAGTCTTTCGAAATGAAGGAGCCCGTGTCCACCAGCTACCACGAAATCGATGAGGAACGTCCCGAGCAGCAACTGCTGCGCGAGCCTGAATATCTGTTCATCGAGAACTACATCCCGATGTTCAATGCCGACAAAAGCAAAGTGATCGCCATGGTGGAGATCTACAAGGAACCTGTGGACCTGGTGGAACGCATCCAGCGCGGCTTCAAGTCGATCTGGCTGGCAACCCTGCTCGGCGGCCTGGCCATCTACCTCGGGCTGTTCTGGATTGTGCGGCATGCGGCCATGCTGCTGCAGAGCCAGCAGAAACAACTGATCAGCAACGAGACCTTCGTCGCGCTGGGGGAAATGTCCTCGGCAGTGGCCCACAGCTTGCGCAATCCGTTGGCCAACATTCGTTCCAGCGCCGAACTGGCTCAGGAAATCGCCAGCCAGAACGCGCAGAAGAACATCGGCGACATCATCAGTCAGGTCGACCGCATGTCGCGCTGGGTTCGGGAGTTGCTGGTGTCATTGCGACCCATGAACGACGACTACGAAACGGTAGACCTGGTGCTGGTCATCGACGACACGTTGAGTGCGTTTGACGCGCTGATTAAACGCTCCAGCATCGACGTGCGTTTCATCCCTCAGAGTTGTCCGCCGGTCGTCAGCCAACAGGTGTTGCTCACGCAAATTCTTAATAGCCTGTTTGCCAATGCCCTGGAAGCCATGCCCAAGGGCGGCGTGCTGAGTATCGATATCGAAACGCCGCAGCCCGGACTCGTGCGCATGACCCTGAGCGATACCGGCAAGGGCATGACCACACAGCAAGAACAAATGGCCTTCAAGCCGTTTTTCACCACCAAACAAGGAGGGTTGGGCGTGGGCCTGGCCCTGGTCAAAAGAATAATGGAGCGTTTCGAAGGCTCGGTCGAATTGACCAGCCGAGAGCAGGAAGGAACCCGCGTTTGTCTCAATTTTAAAGTGGCAACGGGAGGGGTATATGGAGCACAGCATTCTGCTGGTCGAGGATGATGAACTCCTCGCCGAGAATATTCAGACCTACCTGGAGCGCAAGGACTTCGAGGTGACGGTCTGCCACTCGGCTGAGGACGCGCTGGACCAATTGGGCACTTTCGTCCCGGACGTGGTGCTGACCGATAACTCGCTGCCGGGCATGAGTGGTCACGACCTGATCCAGAAGCTGCGCATCAGCGCGCCGGATCTGAAAGTGATCATGATGACCGGCTACGGCAACGTCGAAGACGCCGTGGTGGCGATGAAAGAGGGCGCTTTCCATTACGTCACCAAACCGGTGGCGCTGCCGGAGCTCAAGCTGCTGCTGGACAAGGCCCTGGCTACCGACCGAATGGAACGCACACTGTCGTTCTATCAGGAGCGCGAAGCGCAGAAGTCAGGGGTGCAGGCATTGATCGGCGTATCGGCACCGATGCAGTACTTGAAAAGCACCATTGGCCAGTTAATCGACGCCGAGCGGCGCATGGCCAATACCGATCTGCCACCGGTGTTGGTGGAAGGCGAGACCGGCACCGGCAAGGAACTGGTGGCCCGTGCGTTGCACTTCGACGGCCCGCGCAGCAAAGGTCCGTTCATTGAATTCAACTGTGCCTCGATTCCTTCCAACCTGGTGGAGTCAGAGCTGTTCGGTCACGAGAAGGGCGCCTTCACCGACGCCAAGGACCGCCGCGTCGGGCTGGTGGAAGCGGCCGACGGCGGGACGCTGTTTCTCGATGAGGTCGGCGAGATGGACCTGTTGCTGCAAGCCAAACTGCTGAAGCTGCTGGAGGACCGGACGATCCGCCGGGTCGGCTCGGTGAAGGAGCGCAAGGTCGATTTGCGGGTGATCAGCGCCACCAACTGCAACCTTGAACAAATGGTCCAGCAGGGCAAGTTCCGCCGCGACCTGTTCTTCCGTTTGCGGATTATCTCGATCAAGGTGCCGCGCCTGTATGCCCGTGGCGCAGACATCCTGCTGCTGGCTCGGCACTTCCTGGCGGTCCACGGCAAACGCTATGGCAAACCGAACCTGTATTTCAGCGATCAGGCCGAGGAATTGCTCCTCAGCTACAGCTGGCCGGGCAACGTGCGCGAGTTGCGCAACATGCTTGAGCAAACCGTGTTGCTGGCCCAGACCGACACCATCGCCGCCCATCAATTGAACGTGTGCCTGAGCCTGGTGGATGAGCCGCTGTTGTTCCAGCAAGAGCCGCAACACAGCGAGCCACGTCCGGTCTACAACGGCACCGAGTCCATGAACCTGCCGGAAGTGGAGCGCGACATGGTGCGCAAGATGCTCGACAAGACCGACTGGAACGTCACCAAATCCGCACGGCTGCTTGGCCTGAGCCGCGACATGCTGCGTTACCGGATCGAAAAACTCGGCCTCGCGCGCCCGGACAAACGCCAGTGGTAGGCCTTATTGCATCAATGGCCCCTGACGGCTGAGGCACGCGAGCAGGCACGTGGGGTCGAGGGCTTCTTCGTTCACGTAGACACCGCGTTGCTGATCGTAGGAGCGGATGAACACTCGAACCGTGGCATCCGCTACCGTCGGCAATCTTGAGTCGTAGAACTCATGCTGGCTCGAAATGGGGATGAAGTCCTGAGGCGCTGTCGGGATGTACGACCCTGGCGGCACCGTGCTCAGTGACGGTGGCACGGGGTGAGCGAAGGGTTGGTCGGCCCCGTAATAGTTGAACTCACTGCTGTAATCGCTAGTGGGTGTCAGGCTGTCGTCCGCGTGAGCACCGGTTGTGGTGATCAGGCAGAGGGCGAGCAGTAGCCTCAGATCGGTTGTTTTCATGGCAGCACCTGCGAAATCGGTTTTTCCCGCATTTCCCCAAGGTCATTAACTATAGCTCCCGTACGAGCGCGTGTTCGCGATGCCCGGATTACAAGATTTGAACAAAGACTGAATGGGGTTTTTCGAAACCCTGATCTAGACTCGTGCCGGTCAATCAAGACCCCCGTCTGGAGCGCGCAATGGAAATGCCGACAAAAGAAAAAGCCATCACCAGCAACCGCGATGCCTGGAATGACTCCGCCCGACACCACAAAGACACCCCCGAATGGCAGGCCCGTTTGACGGCTGTTGGTGATAGGGATTTTTGCTGCATGGACGACACCCTCCGAGGTTTGCTGGAACAAGTGGGTGTTGACGGCAAAGACGTGGTGCAACTGGGCTGCAACAACGGCCGCGAAAGCCTTTCGTTGTTTGCGCTGGGTGCCCGCAGCGTCGTAGGCGTCGACCAGTCCGAGGCTTTCCTCGATCAGGCGCGGGAACTGGCGTCACGCTCGCCCCATGCGCCTGAGTTCATCGAGGCAGACATCCATCACTTGCCGACTGAACTTCATGGCCGCTTCGACGTGGCCCTGATCACCATCGGCGTATTGAACTGGATGCCGGACATCGCCGAATTCTTCCGCCACGTCGCGAAAACCCTCAAGCCCGGTGGCAGCCTGGTGGTGTACGAAACCCATCCCTACCTGGAAATGTTCGACCCCGAGTCCGCCGATCCGTATCGGCCGGACAGCTCGTACTTTCGCAGCGAACCTTTCGTGCAGGACCAACCGATCGTCTACGAAGGCAAAGTCGACCAGCAGGCGGCTCTGTCCTACTGGTTCGTCCACACCCTGGGCGCCATCTTCACCGGCGCCATCGACGCCGGATTGCAGATCAGCCACTTCAAGGAGTACCCGCATTCCAACCGCGAGGAACTCTATGATCGGTATGAGCAGCAAACGGCGCAGCTGCCGTTGTGTTTTACGTGGGTGGCGGTGAAGCGAGCAGTCTAGTCAGAAGAGTCTCTCAGAGAGTCGAGTGATTGACCGAATGACCCGGCTGCGCGCAGAGATCAATGCCAAGGGCGTGAATGACCTTTAAAACCGTATCGAAACGTGGTTTTGCACCTGGTGCGAAGGCCTTGTACAGGCTTTCGCGGCCCATACCCGAATCCTTGGCTATCTGTGTCATTCCACGCGCTTTCACCACATAGCCGATAGCGCGAAGAAATTCTTCGTTGTCGCCGTCTGCGAGCACTTGCGAAAGATACTCGCTGATGGCTTCGTCACTGTCCAGCAGAGCCGCCATATCGAAAGTAGTCAAAGTCTGGCTCATATTTAAACCTCCTTCGCCAATTTTTTCGCCCGCCTGATGTCGGCGGTTTGCGAAGATTTGTCACCACCTGCCAACAGCACAATGACGACGCAATTTCGCATAGTGAAGTAGACCCGATAGCCTGCACCGACGTCCACGCGCATTTCGGAAACACCATCACCCACCGGTTTGATATCGCCCAGATTACCCGCAGAGGCACGATCAATGCGACGAGCGATGGCTAACTTCGCCCGCAAGTCACGAACTGAGGCATGCCATGTCGCGAAGATCATAGTTTGTTGAATAAGATAATTCATTGCTCAAATGTATCCATATGGATACGAATGAGCAGTCAGGCAATTCCTTGGTTGTGTATGTTTTTTCCCTGAAGTGTGTGGGCTATGGGCTGTCTGAGCGGACCTATTCGCGGTGCCGCTACCGTCCGCTATCCTTGCTCCATGCACATTGAACGGTTTCCCCCATGCTTTCGGTCCAAGGCGTCTTCAAAAGCTACGCCACTCCCCAGGGCCCACTGCCGGTTCTGCAAGGTGTCGACCTCACCTTGAAACCCGGCAGCAGCCTGGCGTTGATGGGGGAGTCGGGCAGTGGCAAAAGCACCTTGCTGCACCTGATTGCCGGGCTGGACAAGGTCGATCGCGGCAGCATCCGCAGCGGCGAACATCGGCTGGAGCAGATGAGCGAAGGGCAACTGGCAAACTGGCGGCGGACCGAAATCGGCCTGGTGTTTCAGCAGTTCAACCTGATCGGCAGTTTGCGCGTGGAGGACAATCTGGCATTCCAGGCGCGATTGGCGGGGCGCCACGATCCGCGCTGGCAGGCGCATCTGGTGCAACGTTTGGGCTTGGGTGATTTGCTGCGGCGTTATCCGGAACAGCTGTCCGGTGGCCAACAGCAACGGGTCGCGCTGGGCCGTGCCCTGGCGTCGCAGCCGAAACTGCTGCTGGCCGACGAGCCCACCGGCAGCCTCGATGAAGCCGCCAGCGATGAGGTCTTGAAGTTGTTGCTGGAGTTGCTCGACGACAGTCCCACCACCTTGTTGATGGTCACCCACAGCCCGCGGGTTGCCGCGCGGTTGGCAGAGAAAGTGGTGCTCCACGGTGGTCGTCTGGCTGGCGCGGACGAGCGCTGAGGTGCGGGTCTTTTGCGAGACGCTGCGGGCGCTGCTCAGTCATTGGCGGCAACATCCGGTGCAGTTTTTCAGTGTACTGACCGGGCTCTGGCTCGCCACCAGCCTGCTGACCGGCGTGCAGGCGCTGAATAGCCAGGCGCGTGAAAGCTATGCCCGGGCCAGTCAGTTGATTGGCGGCGAACCCCAGGCCAGCCTCCGTTCACCCAGTGGTGCAACCTTCTCCCAACACGTGTTTGTCGACCTGCGCCGTTTGGGTTGGCCGGTGTCGCCGGTCCTGCAAGGCCGGGTGACGCTCAAGGGCCATGAAGACCAGCGCTTGCAACTGATGGGGATCGAGCCGGTGTCGCTGCCCGCCGGTTCCTCAGTGGCCGGGCAGGCGTTGGCGATTGAACAGGTTGTCGAGTTTTTCAGCCCTCCAGGCAGTACCTGGATTTCGCCGCAGACGTTGCAGGCACTGGGTCTGAACGAGGGCGAGCGCCCGGTGACTTTGAGTGGTCAGGCCTTGCCGCCGTTGCATGCCCAGCCCGATATGGCCCCGGGAATGTTGCTGGTAGACATCGGCTTCGCCCAGCAGATTCTCGGCCTGCCGGATCAGCTGTCACGCCTGTTGCTGCCGAAGGATTTCACCGCGACCCTGCCTGATCAATTCAAGGGTCAACTGCAGCTCAAGACCAGTGGCGAAGAGAACAATTTGTCGCGCCTGACCGAAAGCTTTCACCTGAACCTCGATGCGCTGGGTTTTCTTTCATTCGTGGTAGGCCTGTTCATCGTCCACGCCGCGATCGGTCTGGCGCTGGAACAACGCCGTGGCTTGCTCAGAACCCTGCGCGCCTGCGGTGTCAGTGCCCGGATGTTGATTGCCTGTCTGGCGGTTGAACTGGGCGGTCTGGCGTTGATCGGCGGACTGGTCGGCGTCGCCAGCGGCTACCTGCTGGCCAGCGTGCTGTTGGCGGATGTCGCCGCGAGTCTGCGCGGGTTGTACGGCGCCGAAGTGGCGGGGCAGTTGAGTCTCAGTCCGTGGTGGTGGCTCAGTGGCGTCGGCCTGAGCCTGCTCGGTGCGTTACTGGCCGGGGCCAACAGTTTGTTGCGGGCCGCGCGCCTGCCTTTGCTGGCCCTGGCCCACCCGCAAGCCTGGCATCAGGCTCACGCCCGCTGGTTGCGGCGCCAGGGTTGGGTTGCCGTGATTGCCGCGGTGATCGCATTGCTGGCGTTGATCTTTGGCGACAGCCTGAGCAGTGGCTTCGTGCTGATGGCGGCACTGTTGATCGGCGCTGCGCTGGCGTTGCCGGTGGTGCTCAACTGGGTGTTGAACCGGGTGCTGCATCGCAGTCGCTCGGTGCTCGGCCAATGGTTTCTCGCCGACTGTCGTCAGCAACTGCCAGCCCTGAGCCTGGCGCTGATGGCGCTGTTGTTGGCACTGGCGGCGAACATTGGAGCGGGCAGCATGACAGCCGGTTTTCGTCAGACCTTCAGCGATTGGCTCGAACAACGCCTGACCGCCGAACTGTACGTTAATCCGCGAAATCCGGCCCAGGCCAGAGAGCTGAAAACCTGGCTCAATCAGCAACCCGAACTCACAGCAGTGCTGCCCAACTGGCAAGTGTCGATCCAGTTGCAAGGCTGGCCTGCGGAAGTCTTCGGCGTGATCGATCACCCGACGTATCGCCAGCATTGGCCACTGTTGGAAAGCTTGGGCGACAACCCTTGGGACCGACTGGCCAAGGACGATGCACTGATGCTCAGCGAACAACTGGCCCGTCGGCTGAAGGTGCGTCTTGGCGATCACTTGACGATTCCCACACCGAACGGCGCCTGGTCACCACGGATCGTCGGCATCTACGCCGATTACGGCAACCCCAAGGGCCACATTCTGGTCAACGTCAACCATCTTCTGCGCGGCTGGCCGCAGCTGACACCAAGCCGTTTCAACCTGCGCATCGACCCGACGTTGATCCCTGCCTTCCAGACCGCGCTGCAAACCCGCTTCACGCTGGAGGACAGCCGCATCGTCGACCAGGCCCGGCTCAAGGGTTGGTCCACGCAAGTGTTCGAACGCACCTTTGCCGCGACGGCCGCGCTCAACAGCCTGACCCTCTGTGTGGCGGGCGTGGCGCTGTTCATCAGCCTGTTGACCCAAAGCCAGAGCCGCCTCGGGCAACTCGCCCCTCTGTGGGCGCTCGGCGTGACTCGCCGGCAACTGATGCTGCTCAATCTCGGGCAGACCTGGTTGCTGGCGGTGCTGACCCTGGTGCTGGCGTTGCCGTTGGGGATCGCGTTGGCGTGGTGCCTGGACACGGTGATCAACGTCCAGGCCTTCGGCTGGCGCTTGCCGCTGCGGGTGTTTCCGATGCAGCTGTTGCAGTTGATGGGGCTGGCGCTGCTGGCGACGTTACTGGCGTCGGCGTGGCCGCTGTATTCGCTGTATCGCACGCAACCGGCGGATCTGCTGAGGACGTTTGCTCATGAAGATTAAGGTCGGCGTGTTGCTATTGGCGTTATTGAGCGGGTGCGATAAGTCGGCGCCTGTTGAGAAAGGCTTCGCGGGGCTGGGTCATCAGGCCTCCGCGTTCACCCCGGTGGTGCCCGGTCGGGTGTTCAGCTTTCCGGCGGATCACGGTCCGCATGACGGTTTTCGCATTGAGTGGTGGTATGTCACCGCCAACCTCAAGGACGATCAGGGGCGCGAGTTTGGTGCGCAATGGACGTTGTTTCGCAGCGCCTTGAAAGCGACGCCCGAGATCACGGGCTGGGGTAATCAACTTATCTGGCTTGGCCACGCGGCGGTGACATCGGCGACAGTGCATCACGCCGCCGAGCGTTACGCCCGTGGTGGCGTTGGCCAGGCAGGTGTGAGCCACACGCCGTTCAACGCGTGGATCGATGATTGGCGTTTCAGCAGTCAGGGTTCCGACCCTATGGCGGATCTTCAACTCAGCGCCCGGGACAAGGATTTTGGCTATCAACTGCGGCTGACCTCCACACGTCCTTTGGTGCTTCAGGGAGACAAAGGCTTCAGTCAGAAATCCGAACAAGGACAGGCGTCGTACTACTACAGCCAGCCGTTTTTTCAGGCCAGAGGCACGCTGGAAATCGACGGAAAGACGTATCAAGTCAGGGGCCCGGCCTGGCTCGACCGCGAATGGAGCAGCCAACCCCTGACCGCCAACCAGACGGGCTGGGATTGGTTTTCTCTGCACCTGGACAGCGGCGAACAGGTGATGCTCTACCGCATGCGGCAGAAGGACGGCGCGCCTTATCTCACCGGCACCTGGGTCGACGCTCAGGGCCAGACGCAGCTATTGCATGCCGCCAACATCAGCCTCACACCGCAAGACACCGCTGAAGTCGCCGGACGTTCGATGCCGGTGCGCTGGTCGATCAAAATCCCCGACAAACACCTCGACATCACGATCAGCGCGCTCAATCCCAATGCGTGGATGGCTTTGCGCATTCCCTATTGGGAAGGGCCGGTGCAATTGAGCGGCAGCCATGGTGGGCAGGGTTATCTGGAAATGACCGGGTATTGAGTCGGAACTCTCGGCAGAGCGATGGCCTCCTAATTCTAGAAGCCCGTTCACAGGAGCCCGCCATGAGTGAAGACCTGAAACCGCCTGACCTTGATTCGTGGCAGCGCCTGTTCGAAGACAAGGCCTACTGGCAACAATCCCCCGACGCCCATTACGCCGAACTGCTGCGGGTGGCCGACGACTTGCTGGGGCAGGGCGCCATCGACCTGGAACAATGGCAAGCCTTGAAGGTCAAGGCCGATCAATCCCATAAATATTCGCCAGCCGTGAACGTGGCCCAGGAGGTTGACGATCCCGAGGCTTGAGGAGCGCTCCAAGAAACTGCGAACACTCCCTGATCAGCGTCTATGCTCAGATGCGCAGAGGGCGCTGGACGGTGGTTCAGCGCTCGTTGCTGCCTCCAATTCACAGGGAATGTACCGCTTATGAAACTTCACGCACTGACTAAAGCCATCACCCTTGCAACCCTGCTGTCTGCCGCCAGCCTTAGCGCCATGGCTGCGGATATCCCGCTGTCTGCCGTTGTGGAGGCGGATCAGGTCACCACCAAAGTTGTCTCGGTCGATGCTGCCAAACATCAGGTCGTCCTGGAGGGGCCGGAAGGTCGTCAGGTCCATGTGCAATTGACCGACAAGGCGAAAAACCTCGGCAACTTGAAAGTCGGCGACCAAGTTGACATCACGGTAACCAGTTCTGTCGCCGCCTACCTCGACACCGATGTCGACAAAGGCCTGCCAGGCACCGTCGAACGCGCTGGCGAAGTCCGCGCAGCCCCCGGCAGCGACAACCCGGGCGGCGAAGCCTACCGTCAGGTGCAGGTCCAACTGAAAATCACCAAAATCGACGTGAAGAAAAACCAGGTAACCTTCGAAAACCCCGCCGGCGAGTCCAAGACTGTTGACGTCGTAAGACCCGAAGTTCAAGCGAAATTGAAAGACCTGAAAGTTGGACAGAGTGTCATTGTGACCTATACCGACACATTGAAAGTGACCAGCAAACACTCAAGTTGAGTATTAGCTCTATATGTTGATTGTTCTTGTACAACTTTTATGTATAAGAACAATCAGTTTTAATGGTCTAACTGGTGAGTTTTCTGGTCTGTAAAATAGTATTTGGGCCGACATTTAATCAATGTTGTTTCGATAAATTTCATGTTCATATACGCGGACATATTCGAAACTTTCTATTAAAATACTTCCCGTTCGCCCAGTGTCAGGGCTCTTTACCGGTGCATGGATTGCCAGGCCATTACACTGGGCGAACACCTTCTCGACGTGCGATACACACCTGAAGCAACACGTTAAGATGCGCGGCATTTTGCAGACCAAGGAAGAAAACGGCTGCCGCCGTTCTGACACGGATGAAACTACTCTCCCTCTACCACCCGGTGCTCTACTGGCTGCGAGTGTGGCAAAAAAGACTGTTCCGGCAAATGGCCTGGCGCTTCTCCCGCAAGCAATATGCTGTTTCGGTGGACGTCGTATCCCGACTGCCATTCCGCTACCTCAAGCACACCTCCAAACTGATCCGCAAACTCGGCAACTCCGATCTTGCCCTGCAACACAACAAAGTCATCAACCTGAAACTGGCCGTCGCTTCGATGGACGGCGTCGTCATCGGCCCTGGCGAGTATTTTTCATTCTGCCGCCTCGTGGGTCGACCCACCCGCAAACGCGGTTATGTCGAAGGCATGGAGCTGTCAATTGGTGAAGCCCGCAGCGGCATTGGTGGCGGGATCTGCCAACTGAGCAACCTGATTCACTGGATGGCGATTCACTCGCCATTGGTCGTGGTTGAGCGGTCGAACCACAGCTTCGATCCCTTTCCTGACGAGGGGCGGGTACTGCCATTCGGCTCGGGTGCAGCGATCTTTTACAACTACATTGACCTGGTGCTGCATAACCCTACCGATCGTTATTTTCAGTTGAAGCTCAATGTCGTCGAGCAACAGTTGGAAGGGGAGTTGTTATGCGATCAGGCGAGAGGGTTTCGGTATCACGTTTATCAACTTGGGTATCGGTTTGTGCGAGACGGTGGACGGGTTTTTCGGGAGAACGAGATATGGCGGGAGGTCAGGAGCAAGGGGCAGGAGAGTCAGGTGCTGAAGAGTGAGCGGCTTTATAAGAATCAGGTGGTGGTTAAGTATGAGGTTGAGGAAAGTGTGCTGACTTGAAATGCATAAAACGGGCGATCATTGGATTGCCCGTTTTTTTGGGGGGGCGGCGGGTGGAAAATTTTTCATGGTGAAGCTCTTGAATCAACGGAACCGCAAGGCGGCATTTGCATGCCTTGATCGTGCTCGGTCTGTCAAAACTGATCGCTGAGATTGCAGCGGCAGTATTGCAACAATATTGACGGTTCAATTCCTGAAATAAAGTTCATCCAGTTGTCGTCTCCGAATCAGCAGGTATTCCTCCCAGACCTTGGGGAAATCCTCATCCTTGGTGAATGGGAACGTCAGATAAATATGCTTGCCTGTCACGATTTTCCCTCAGAAGTAGATCTGCCCCCTTTAAAGCAAAAAGGGGACAGATTTGAATGGCACTTACTTAACATGTTTTGCGTGCCCATTTTTCCTGACATCTGCCCTTGCTGACCGACGCGGTTTGGTCAGTAAGGGGTAGGCTTGAGGTCTTCGTTTTATGGCTCGCGGCTCGATACGACCAGGCCGATTCCCGACGCGCCTCTGAGCAATCAACATCAATAAATTCGACAGGCCATCCTCGTCTTCGGGGCTGCCATATTGTCGCAAAGCCAGCCATAGCTGAAGGCTGTGTTTGAAGCTCAGTTCGCGAGGCAAGCAATCCGCTAACAGAGCCGATTGCGCCATGAGCATTCGGATCAGATTGTGTGCCAACAGATAGACCCATAACTCCTTGACTGCCATGCCTGGGGTTTTGCAGCTTAACTTTCCAAGTCCTAGCGTAGCTTTGAGATTGCGCAGATCCAACTCGACATGCCATCGACCCTTGTACAGCGATTTGAGAGCTGTTTTGGGTGTCTGCTTCGGGCAATGCAACGTGGTGACCAAAGTCTTTCCACCCGCCTTCAGCTCTCGCACTGTCAGTCTTTCAGGCGCCTGTTCGTAATGCGTTTGACTCATCCACGGCGGTCTTCTTGCAGGCTTTTTCAATTCGATCAGGTGATCTTCCGAACCCAGACTTTGCCCTAGGCGAAAGTCCGTGCTGCGCCGTCGAGCACCGTATTGTTCGAACACGCCATCGACACCTCTTCGTTGCAACTCACACAGCAAGAAGTAGGTAGCGTAGTAAGCGTCGCCCAATAAAATGTCGCCTGTTTTCAGCGTGTCGAGCATTGATCTGAGCAGCGTTTGCTCATCGCCGCCTTTGCCTCGGAAGCGCCCAAGGGCGGCATCCAAGACGGCGCCGCTGGAAAGGCAAACGATGCCAACCACGCGACACAGGGGAAAACCAAGACCGACTTTCTGGCCGCGTGACTGCGGATAGGCACCCTGATTGGCCGCAGTGTCGGGCATGCTGACCGTCGTGCCGTCCACCAACCGTACAGGCCGTCCCATCCAGCGCCACGACGAGGGTGCGTTATCACTTATCGAAGCACCGGTGTGCCTGACCAGCGTAGAAACCATTTCCACAGGTAGGCGTTTTCTGGCTTTGCAGTAGGCGCCCGTGCGAGTGCTACTGGGCTTCATGCCGCCACATGACCGTTTAATCGACAAGTCGTTGACGGCGTTCTGGCAGGAACGGTCGGCACTCATTGCTTGAGCCAGAAACATGGACAGCGTTTCAGTCGGCGGAAACAGACGCTCCCGATATTCCGGCAGTGCAGACTCGACGCGCTGTAAGAGCTCGGGAGACGTGAGGAGATTGAAAAACGCATAGGCATCACAGTCCGAAGCGTGTCGATGAAAACGTTGCTGTTGATGCTGGAGAATTTCACGTCTACGATTCATTTGGGGCTGTGTCCTTGGTTCGTCGGGGTGTGTTCGCAACTATCACCGTAGACCAAGACCAGCCCTTCTTCATTTTTTGCTTTCAGCTCAAGTGGTTAGCAGCTAAGTAAGTGCCATTCAAATCTGTCCCCTATTTTGGTTCTGTAAATTTCACATTGAAACGTTTGCTTTGAAGTACGACATGAAGTCTTGCCCGTTGGAGAAAGCTTTTTGAATTTTCAAACTTTGTTCTTTTAGTTCTAAACTAGGTTTCGACCAATGTTCGGCTGGCAGCGGCGTAGACCATTCAGTAATACTTTCCGGCATAGCCTTCATACTGTATTTATGATCCCACTCTGCTATCCAGTACGGGATCTTCCACCAAGAAACAATGTGTGTGAGCACCCACCAATATTTTCCAATTAAACTTCTTTCCCCTGCATCGACTTCTTCTTGCATGCCGGCGCGTTCTTTTTCGAAAGTATGTCGGCCTTCATGGACTGCTTTTGCCGGGCAATGCTCAACGCCATTTTCCATGTAGCTTCGTATGGCCTCCCACTGTCCTAGCCCATGAAACGGAGACGGAACAGTATCGTTAAGGTAGTAGGCTATTCCATTGGCTTTATCTTCTATGGCGATTCCAAGGGTAAAGGTTTTAAGGACTCCAACCCCGGTTGTGCCTGTTCCTGCTGATAGCCAGGCTATTGTTTCTTCCCAAGGACGAGTTATCGGTGTGTCTGATTTTTCAAGAAAGTAGCAAACTTCACGTCGTTGACGATTAAATCGAACTGGCCTTGTTTTGGATTTTTTAAGGGTTGTGCCCGCTACTACGTAAATCGCAATTAAAGCGGTGGCTCCTGTTAATCCAAGTGCTAGATAAAAAAACATAATCAAATACGACTTCTGCTCTAGACCAGAAGGTCACTCCGTAGGGGTTTCCCCACGCTGTTGTACCCGCTATAAACGGCGCAAATATAAAAAAGAAAAATGCAATGAACATGGTGTTGGCTATCATGATTCGCGCTTGAAACGCTTTTCCGGAATTACTGGTTCCGATGTCAAGATAGGTGTCATTGACTTCGATAAATTTTCCGCCTAAATCCACCGACAATTGACCTGTGGGGACTGGCAGTGGCGAAAGAAAAAGTGCCTCTCCCGTGGGCATTACCCTCTTGGCTCCAGCTTTTGGACGCTGGCTATTTATGTCGAGATCATTGTGTTTGCTCTTGGAGAACATCAAATTTTACCAGTGGTGGCAGCGGTTTCCGCAAGGCTTAAAATGTCGCTTGATACTATGACCCAAGGTGCATCTGCTTTTTGCGCTCGAAACGCGATCACTTCCGACAAAAAAATAAATCACTCCCGAATGGCACTTACTTAGCTGCTAACCACTTGAGCTGAAAGCAAAAAATGAAGAAGGGCTGGTCTTGGTCTACGGTGATAGTTGCGAACACACCCCGACGAACCAAGGACACAGCCCCAAATGAATCGTAGACGTGAAATTCTCCAGCATCAACAGCAACGTTTTCATCGACACGCTTCGGACTGTGATGCCTATGCGTTTTTCAATCTCCTCACGTCTCCCGAGCTCTTACAGCGCGTCGAGTCTGCACTGCCGGAATATCGGGAGCGTCTGTTTCCGCCGACTGAAACGCTGTCCATGTTTCTGGCTCAAGCAATGAGTGCCGACCGTTCCTGCCAGAACGCCGTCAACGACTTGTCGATTAAACGGTCATGTGGCGGCATGAAGCCCAGTAGCACTCGCACGGGCGCCTACTGCAAAGCCAGAAAACGCCTACCTGTGGAAATGGTTTCTACGCTGGTCAGGCACACCGGTGCTTCGATAAGTGATAACGCACCCTCGTCGTGGCGCTGGATGGGACGGCCTGTACGGTTGGTGGACGGCACGACGGTCAGCATGCCCGACACTGCGGCCAATCAGGGTGCCTATCCGCAGTCACGCGGCCAGAAAGTCGGTCTTGGTTTTCCCCTGTGTCGCGTGGTTGGCATCGTTTGCCTTTCCAGCGGCGCCGTCTTGGATGCCGCCCTTGGGCGCTTCCGAGGCAAAGGCGGCGATGAGCAAACGCTGCTCAGATCAATGCTCGACACGCTGAAAACAGGCGACATTTTATTGGGCGACGCTTACTACGCTACCTACTTCTTGCTGTGTGAGTTGCAACGAAGAGGTGTCGATGGCGTGTTCGAACAATACGGTGCTCGACGGCGCAGCACGGACTTTCGCCTAGGGCAAAGTCTGGGTTCGGAAGATCACCTGATCGAATTGAAAAAGCCTGCAAGAAGACCGCCGTGGATGAGTCAAACGCATTACGAACAGGCGCCTGAAAGACTGACAGTGCGAGAGCTGAAGGCGGGTGGAAAGACTTTGGTCACCACGTTGCATTGCCCGAAGCAGACACCCAAAACAGCTCTCAAATCGCTGTACAAGGGTCGATGGCATGTCGAGTTGGATCTGCGCAATCTCAAAGCTACGCTAGGACTTGGAAAGTTAAGCTGCAAAACCCCAGGCATGGCAGTCAAGGAGTTATGGGTCTATCTGTTGGCACACAATCTGATCCGAATGCTCATGGCGCAATCGGCTCTGTTAGCGGATTGCTTGCCTCGCGAACTGAGCTTCAAACACAGCCTTCAGCTATGGCTGGCTTTGCGACAATATGGCAGCCCCGAAGACGAGGATGGCCTGTCGAATTTATTGATGTTGATTGCTCAGAGGCGCGTCGGGAATCGGCCTGGTCGTATCGAGCCGCGAGCCATAAAACGAAGACCTCAAGCCTACCCCTTACTGACCAAACCGCGTCGGTCAGCAAGGGCAGATGTCAGGAAAAATGGGCACGCAAAACATGTTAAGTAAGTGCCATTCAAATCACTCCCCTTTTTTCCACAAAGTCTCCCGCACGGGGTAGTCGACTGTATTCACGTATCGTGGACACGGCTGATCAGTTCCATTCAATCATTTGTTGATTCTTCTGCCTTGGTTTCGTTTAGGTTGGCCTTAAAGTACGTCATGAAATCCTGTCCCTGAGTAAAGGCTTTTTCGATCTTCATGCTTTGCTCTTTCAGAGCGGCGCTTGGTTTGGCCCATTGTTCCGAGGGTAAAGGTTTGGACCACTCAGCAATGGATTCAGGTAGAGATTTCATGCTGAAACGGTGGTCCCATTCCGCTACCCAGTACGGAAAACGCCACCAAGTGATCAGGTGTGTCAGGTACCACCAACCAACTCCTAAAGCGGAACGTTCGTTGTGCTGGTATTCCTCGTGCATGTCCTGTCGTTCTTGATCGAAAGTGTGGCGACCCTCGTAGGGTGCTTTACCAGGGCAAAACTCCGGTCCTTTTTCCATGTAGACACGTATGGCTTCCCATTTGCCTAGTCCATGAAAAGGAGTCATGACCTCCTGTGTAAGAAAGTGCACCGTATCGGCCTCGGGATTATCTATGGCCATGCCAAAGGTGTAGCTACTGATTACGCCTACTCCGGTGAATCCGGTGCTGACTGAGATCCACGCAACCGTGTCTTCCCAAGGCTGGATCACGGGTTCGTCGGAGCCATTCGGGAAGTAACAGACCTCACGGCGTTGACGGTTAAATCGGATGGGGCGGGCGCGGGCTTTGCTTCTTGTGGTGCTGATAATCGCGTACAGGCCGATCAGCGCTGCTCCCCCTCCACACCAGAGCGCTAGTGATATTCCGAACTCAAAAAAATCGTTGAAGTAAAACCAAAAGCTTCTGCCGAATGGATTTATGAATGCTGCGAAGCCCATCAAGGTTGGGAGAACAAATAGACAAACGATAACTACGACTGTAGGGAGTGACACAGCTAATCGTGCTTGGAAAGACTTGGTGAGATTGCTGCTACCCAGGTCCAGGTAGGTGTCGTTGACTTCAACAAAACTTCCGCCGAGATCCATTGGGATTTGCCCGGTAGGAACTGGCAACGGTGACAAGAATAATGCTTCACCTGTGGCAAAACGACGTGTTTCACCCGCCGTGGGGCGGTGATTTTTGAGGTCAAGTTCGACTTGCTGTTCAGGTTTGGATGGCATGCAATTCAACCGAAAAAATGTAGGCGGGTTAGGCAACTACAGGGAGTCGCTAGTTACTAGCAACCAAGGGGCATCCGTGGTACGCGTTCTTAACACAGATACTGATTGAAGCAGCTTGCCATTCTGCGCGTTTAGGGTCGTGGTTTCGAATCGCTTCTCTCGGAAAGATTTATCACCGGCTACGGGGTGGTAGCGTAAAACGACGGCAAGGCCATGCTGGGCGTTAGCTTCGTGTTGGAATATTTCCAAGCCAAGCTTGAGAGGTTCGCCCGGGGCACCTAGCAGATTGAGTTGATACAGCAACGGTTCGCTCCACGCTTCCCAGTCATTGCGCTGATGGTTAGTTAGCCAGTAAGCACTGAGGCCGAGACTGACATCCTCCAGATCATTGGCTGTCATCCCCGGCACGCTCAAGACGGCCATGGGCTTGCTGTTTATTTGTTGTAGGGCTATCTGCGGAGCGGCAGTAATATTTGCTAGCATCAAACGCTCCTCCGCAAGACTTCGGTTTGCGCTCTGCTTGCCCCAAGGACCTTTAAGCAACCATTTATCCAGTTCGGTCTTGTTATTACGGTTGTATAGCCATTCACCACCCAATTGGAGTCCTGTCAGGACTAGGCCAATCAGGTTGGCCCGTGCGGCGACGCTGAGCAACTTACCACCAGCCGTAACCCACGCAAGAGCGCGCGCCTGGCTTACATTCGTCATAGCTTCAAACGTATATTGAACTGTTCGTGCGGTCGCCCAGCCATTGACAACTAGTTGGCCGGAGTCTCCAGCTAGCGTCATGCTAGCCCCAGCTAGCTTGGCGCCATCGCCTGACCGTAAAGCTTCGGTCCACCTAGCAGCAGACCCTTTTTCACCGTACAAACCGGTGCCTGCGGCAATAGCGCCAAAAAGGTATGAAAACGGCCCCAATACGCCTGTAATTTTGCCTAACTTGGCGGCTAATCCGATTTTAGCTGCAGCACTCGCATAGTTTTCAATTGCGACAGAAAGGCCGGTAATGGCAATTCCTTGGGCAGCGGCAATAGTCCCCCCAATCATTGAAAAAAGAGCATTTGCTACAGCTAATTTATCGGAGAAATCCGCCTCTTTTTTTCTAGCAAATTCACTATAAACAGCTGTAAAGCTGATAATTTGCAGAATCGCTGCAGCTGAAGAAAACAAATCCCCTCCAGCTGATGCGAAAACCGCCTTGCTTATTCCTTTGGAAGGACGCTTGAGCCGATAGTCATCGGCCATCCGCTCAAACTCAAGCACCTGAGCATTGTTAAGCCCTTTGATCTTGAAGGCAGCCTTACCCGGTCCGTCACCAACAGGACTCATGGCCTGAGCTACCCGCCCTTCAAGTGGAGCGACAGTTTGTTGAATGGCTTTGCGGCGAGATACCAAGGTTTTGTAACCGCCTTTAGGTGACCGGCCTTTACGTTCATCAGCCAGGGTTTGCCGAATCTGTTTTTTCAGCGAAGTCATTTGCTGGCGCAGATCTGTCAGTTTGGCCATATCAGCTTTGAACGCGGCAATTTGATTTGCAGAGGCAAACTCCAACGTAATACCCCCCTTACCAAAGGCACGCAGAACATCTATCCAGGCCGAGCCAGGAATTCGGCGCAATACTTTTGCTGGATCTAGCGGCTGGCCACTACGTAGCGCTTGCATGGCCTCATCCAGCGCTCCTGCCAGGCGCAATTGCTTTGCCGGCTCATATGCCGTGTCGCGCAACTGACCGAGCACAATGCCGTTTTCACTCAATTGCATTGCTGCTGCGAGATTCTGAGTGAGCAAATTGCCAAATTTTCCGCTGAGTGCCTGGGCACCCTGGTAGTCGTCCTTGACCATATAGGTATCGCGCAGGGACTTGATGAAAGATGTGACCTTGGCGTGCATGTCCTTCTGATCAGTCAAGCTCAATGTGAAGAAGGTAGGTACGGTAAAACCCGGCTGTTTCTCCATCAGATCGGCAAGCTTTTCAGTCGCTTTATCTGTCCGGCAAATGTCTCTCATACAGGCGTATTCAGTAGCGAGAGTTGTGTTGAGTTGATCGCCAAATTTGGGGTCGAAATACCAGGCTGAGCGTTGGAAGCGTTCTTCACTGATCAGATTCGCGCGATCGTCACTGATCAGATCTAGACGTTTGTTCCAACGACTGAGTTGAGCGCGTTGCTGTTTCAGGAAGGCTTCCATAGCGGGCCGATCGATCAGATCGTTGATGCCCTGTTGTCCCATTTTCGCGCCGTCGAGCGCGTCATCCGCGTTGTCTTCGATGGTCTCGATCAGGTCTTCATACTTGGAATGCAAAGGTCCAAGACTCGTACGCATTCGCGACTTTGAAGCTGCAATAGCCCCACGATGCGTACCTGCACCGGAATATTGGGTTTGATTTTTAACGTTGACGTAATCGACGATCGATTGCCGCTGGTCCTCGCTTGTTTCGTCCTTGAGTTTGGCAAAACGAGGGTCGCCTTGGGCGGCATTCAGAATGGTTTCGCCGGTTACGGTGTACAACGATTCGATGTAGCAACCAAACACATACTTCTTTTGATTGGCTTCAGCGTCACTCCAGTTACTGATCCAGCCAGTGACCAAATCCTGATGCTCTGCGAGATCGCGCAGCACGCCCAGGTCATCCTGTATGACCAAGTACAGATGGTCACGCTCATTTTCTGCCTTGACTTGCTTTTTGAGCGCGCCCAACTGAGTTTTCTTGAAGTGCGACGCTTGCTCCCAGAGATAGTCCTGGCTTTCCTCAGGCTTGGCACCCGTAACCGCCGGCTCTTTACTCGGCTGCTCCGCAACCTCCGCAATCCATTTTTCCGCCTGACTTGGCGTCAACAGATTAGCCGCGCCTTTCTCCGGATCAGTGTTGGTCAGGTCCACTGCCTGCATGAAGTATTCACGCTCGGATTTGTGCTTGATGACCTGCGCGCATTTGGCGGCGGTCCATTGCACTTCGGAGTAGTTGACGTAGAGCTTGCTCAAACGCGGGAAGACCAGCACGGCTTCGCCCACGTTGCTTTCGCGTTTGTTGGCGGTGATTTCGCATTTTTCCCACAGCAGTTGGGTCACGATGCCGTTCTGGATTCGGTATTCGTGCATGACGGCTTGAGGTTTCTTGTCGACGATGACGTAGAGCCAGCCGTCGCGGATCAAGCGAATTCCCAGAGGACGTGAGGTGGTTTTGTACGGCATGGCCAGTGCACTGGATGGGTCGAGTCGTTCAACCAGGCCATAACGGAGAGGGATGAGCTGGATTTTGGCCTTCATCAGCGAGCAGCCGCTCAGGGCACACTTGCCGTCGTCCCGGCTTTTTGCAACGTTGTTCGGGCTTTTGCCGGTCGATGTGGGCGTTGTCATCCTTGGCTCCTTAGCAGGGTTTCAGCCCGTTCCTGGGCAATATCAGCGACCTGTTCGAGTCGCTGCGCGGGCGTTTGTTCCGAAGGGGTCTTCAGTATTGCATCCAGGTCCGGATGCTCCTCCAGCGCTCGCTCACCGAGAAACCCGTGAATGTTGGCGTAGAGGGTGATGTCTAGCTCGGTGTTGAAGCCTCGATCATATGAAGTCGAAGCCAATGCATGCAGGTGTTCCCAGCGTTGCAGAGGGGTCGCTTGTACCTGATAGGACGGAAAGTATTCGTGCATGTGTTGGTCGAGGCGCAGGACGATGCTGCGGAAATTCACTTCGTCCAGTTGGCTGAGTTGTTCGTCGCTCAAGCGGTAGCGTTTGCTGTGGTTGGGCTCGGGAGCTTTGCCCGGTCGCTGGTTGATGTGCCAGCAGCCCAGAGCCGCGTCGGCGGTGACCATCTGCGAGCACGGGCCGAACAGGGTAGGGTCCTTGATGCTCTCGGCGTGGCTGAGCAATGCGTGGGCCACGGCAGGGTCGGCGACGCGCAGCAGGACTTCTTCACCCTGAGGGTGCATGACGCTGGTCAGCCAGCGGAAGTGCTCGACCATTTGTGCCCAGGGTTGATCGCTGAACACCAGGTAGCCCCACTCCTGGCGGGGCTCAGCCAGAAACTTCGCGAGAATGGGATTGTTCTGGGTGTTTATCTGGACAAGGCACGGCGAAACGTCACCCAGTTCAGCCCACGGGGTGCCAAGGTAGAGTGGCTCGAAAACCGGATTATCCGACCATTGATAAAGGTGTTGAGGCAGTTTCTCGACGCTGACGCCATCCAGTAGCAAACCGACGGTGCCATTCCACGGCAGGCCTTGAGGCAACCCATTTTCCAGCGGCCAATCTGACTTAAGCATTTTGCGCCTCCAGTTTGGCCTTCTCGCAGATCGCGCAGATTGGCTTCTTCTGCATCAACGCTTGCCGCTGAGCGGGCACCAACAATTGGCCGGCCTTATCCGCATCCGCCTGCTTCAACGGCCCCGGCAACAATGGCGCCGCCCCCGTCCCATTTCCCGGACTCCCGCCGGAGTTCATGTTGATCACCGGCCCGCTCAACGTCACACCGCTGCCATCAATCTTGATGAAGCTGCCGCCGCCCTTGAGGGTCAGTTCGCTGCCGGCTTCGAGCACGACTTTCATGCCGCTGCTCAGGTGGATTTCCTGGCCGGCTTCGATGAACTGGCCGGTGCCGACTTTGATGTGCTGGTTGACGCCCACGGTGAGGTGGTCGTTGGCGCGGGTTTCGACTTTGCGGTCGGCGTAGACGGTGTGGTGTTCTTCGGCTTTGAATTCGCTGTAGCTGTTCTTCTCGACGGTGTCGTGGCGTTCGTTGCCGACGCGGATTTTCTGGTCGTGTTCGACGTTTTCGTCCCAGTCGCGCTGGGCGTGCAGGAAGATTTGTTCCTGGCCCTTTTTGTCTTCGATGCGCAGTTCGTTGTAACCGCCGCCACCGGGGGAGCTCAGGGTTTTGAAGGTGCTGCGGGTTTTGTTCGCCGGCAGGGCGTACGGGACGACGTTTTCCTTGTGGTACAGGCAGCCGCTGATCAGCGGTTGGTCGGGGTCGCCTTCGAGGAAGGTGACGAGCACTTCCATGCCGATGCGCGGGATGGCGATGCCGCCGTAATGGGCGCCGGCCCAGGCGGAGGAGACGCGCAGCCAGCAGCTGGTCTTGTCGTCGGCCTGACCTTCGCGGTCCCAGTGGAATTGCACTTTGACGCGACCGTATTGGTCGCAGTGGATCTCTTCACCCTTGGGCCCGGTGACCACGGCGCTTTGGCTGCCGAGGATGCGCGGTTTCTTTTGCGTCAGGGGCGGACGGTTCGGCACATCCCACGGGGTGGCCTGGAAGCGGTTGCGGTAGCCCTGGTGGAAATCATCTTTCAGATTGGTGGTGTCGCTGGTGACCGACTCTTCCAGCACTTGCGGCTGTTTGCCTTCGTGGAGGATTTCGGTCAGCAGCCACAGGTCGTTCCATTTGGCTTTCGGGTGTTGGGTCAGGGCCAGGAAGTGGCCGCTGACCAGCAACGGCTGATCGCTTTTGCCTTCGGCGAGCCGGAAGTCACTGCGGTGGCGTTCGAGGGCGCGTTTGGCCAGGTGCTTGCCGCGTTCGCGGTCGATGAAGCGGCCGGGGTAGTCGTAGTCTTCGAGGTCGGGCAGGGCGTCGCCACGGTTTTCGCTTTCCAGCGTCAGGCGCGGTTTTTCGAAGTCGTAGTCGCGGCGGGTGGTGCGGCTGGTGCGGGTTTCCAGGCGCAGGTCGAAGCGCTTGATCACCGGGTCGTTGGCGACCATGCCGGAGTCTTGCTGGTAGGCCACAGGGGCGAGTTTCGGGAACACCGTCTGGTCATCGCCGAACACCAGTTTGTGGGCCGTGGCGCTGTGCTGAAAGTGGTAGTGGATACCTTCTTCCTCGCACAGACGCTGGACGAACTGCAGGTCCGATTCATCGTACTGAACGCAGTAGATGCGCTCGGGATAAATCGCCCCGACTTTGAATTCGTAGGCGTTGCTTTGGATGCCGTGCTCTTCGAGGACGCTGCCGATGATTTTCGGCACGCTGAGGTTCTGGAAGATGCGTTGGTTGATGCGGTGCGCCAGGTAAGACAGTTGCGGGCGCAGGGTCACCGCGTAGCGGGTCAGGCGCTTGCCGGAATCACCCTGGGCGGCGCGGTAGATCTGGCCATGGATGCCGCTGCCGTCAGGCGAGAGCTGCAAAAAGGCTGGTTTGTGCAGCAGGGTCTCGAGGTCCAGGGACGGCTGTTCACTGACCAGCTCCACCTCAAACACAAAAGGCTGGCTGATGGCTTCCCGACCTTGCAGGGAGAAAACCTGGAAGTCGCTGGAAAGACCTTCGATGGTCAGGGCAAAGTGAGTTTGATTGGCCGGCGCGAACATCCCTTGTTCCTCGTGCAGTGCAGCGGCGCTCGCCGGCCCCCGTGCAGGGAGCTTGCGGACGCGAAAATTCTGGAAGGGCGAAAACAACATCGACCAGCAGAGCTGGCCGATGCTTGAGACGGTCGGCCTGAGTTAGGCGACCGGCTGACGCCAGTCATCGGAACCCGAAGTACCGGATACTTCGTGGGTCCAGGTGATTTTGCGGTAGGTGAATTGCACTTCTTCCAGGTGAGTGAAGTGCGAGTTCGACGGGTCCTGGCAGTTGTGCATTTTGTTGTTGATGGCGACGATGATCGCGTCTTCCAGTTTGGTGGTGTAGTAGTGCTCTTGGGTACCTTGAGCCGAAGTGCGGTACCACTGGATAACGATTTCGCTCATGCGCTCGCCGGAGGTCAGAGCCGCCTGCAGCAGTGGCGAAGCCTTGTCGTAGACCTTGGTGATCACGACTGGCTTGTGGACGCGCTGACCGGTCGGTTGGCCGGACTGCGGGTCACGCGGGATGATCACGTCGTGGCTGAAAGCCTGAACCATGACCTGGTCTTCGTGACCTTCCTGGTAGGTGTTGCCAACCGAGTCGGCGGTGAAGGCGCCGGCAGTGATCAGACCTTGTTTTTCGCCAGTGACGGACATGTACGCTGGTGTAGCCATGGATGTGCTCCTTGCTAAAAGTTAGGGTGCCCGGGAGGCGGTATCGCCCGGTGGGTGCCTGACTGTTATCAAGGACCGTGCCATAAACGGTTAAGACTATATAAATCAGTAGGTTGGGAGGATTTTCAGCGCTCGCGAAGAATGTTCGGCAGTGATCGCCTGTGAATGTGCGCAAGAAGTTGCGCAGTACTGCGCAACTTCTTGCGCACTTGGCTGGAGCGCCTGCCAGGCCGGGCGATCAGCGCCCCGGGAAGGGCTTTCGCAGCGTTGAGTGCGCAACTTCTTGCGCATCAAGGCGGTTAGCCATCATTCGGTGCCCCATCGTCTGATTTGCCGAAAACCGGCAGCAGAACCGCTAGGGTGACAGGTGCAACGAATGCTGCAGCCTGAAGGTCAAACTCAGCGCCGAGATGAATGAACATCTGCGAACTCAAGGAGAACGACATGAAAATCCTGATGGTTCTAACGTCACACGATCAATTGGGTGACACGGGTAAGAAAACCGGCTTTTGGCTGGAGGAATTCGCCGCACCGTATTTCGCCTTCAAGGACGCCGGCGCCCAGTTGACCCTGGCCTCGCCCAAGGGTGGTCAACCACCGCTGGACCCAAAAAGCGACGAGCCCGACGCGCAAACCGCAGCCACCGAGCGCTTTCGCAAAGACCCCGCCGCCCAGTCCGCATTGGCGTCTACCGCTCTGCTGAGCAGCGCGAGAGCTGAAGATTACGACGCTATTTTCTACCCGGGCGGCCATGGCCCGCTGTGGGATTTGGTCGAAGACAAAATTTCGATTGCTCTGATCGAGGCGTTTTCCCAGGCGGGCAAACCGGTCGCGGCCGTCTGCCACGCACCGGGTGTGTTGCGTCACGTCAAGGGCGCGGACGGTCAGCCGCTGGTCAAAGGCAAGCGCGTGACGGGGTTTACCAATTCTGAGGAGGAGGCTGTGCAACTGACGAATGTCGTGCCGTTTTTGGTGGAGGACATGCTTAAGGAGAAGGGTGGTGTCTATTCCAAAGGTGCTGACTGGGCGAGTTATGTGCTCACTGATGGTTTGCTGATTACCGGTCAGAATCCGGCTTCCTCTGAAGCAGCGGCACAAGAACTGTTGGCGAAGCTCCGCTAAGTCTGACGTGTAATTGAATGGACTCGCCCACGCCGAGGCGTCAATGCGCCACGGTGGCAGTCTAAACAGCCAACGACAGCGAGGGCGAGTCCATGAAAAAGCATACTTCGATTGATCAATCTTTGTCTTCTGCCGATTTATCGGCCTGCACTACCGTGGCGGTCGACCTGGCCAAGCATGTTTTCCAGCTCGCCGGCGAAGACGCCCTCGGCAAGGTGCATTATGAGCAGCGGATCAAGTCGCGCGAGGCGTTCTACGAGTTTCTCCGCCAGCTGCCGCCTCATGTCGTGGTCCTGATGGAGACCGGCCCGGGCGCTCAAGCTTGGGCCCGGCAGTTGCAGGATCAAGGCAACCTGGCGCGGATCCTTCCTGCCGGTCTGGTGGCCAAGCATCGCAGCGGCCCTAAAAATGATCGTAACGATGCGCTGGCAATCCTGCGTGCCGGTCGCGACGAAAAGATCTGCGCAGTGCCGGTCAAAAGTGTCGCAGCGCTGGCCATGCAGGCACTGCATCGCGCTCGTCAAGGTTACGTGCGTCGCCGCACCGCCGTGAGTAATCAGATGCGCGGCCTGCTGCTTGAGCACGGGATTGCGCTGGCACAGGGCGACGTCGCGATCAGCCAGAGAATCCCGCGGATATTGGAGGATGCCACTCAGCCGGTGCCTGCCATGTTGCGCGAACTGATCGACGAACTGTTGGCCGAGTGGCGCCATTTGGGCGAGCGCATCAACGTCCTGACGGGACGCCTGGAAGTGGCCGCGAACGCCGACAAGACAGCCAAACGGTTGATGACTGTGCGCGGTATCGGCCCAATCACCGCTACGGCGCTGGTGGCCAAGGAAACCAAGCCTGAGCGTTTTCCCAATGCTCGCATGTTCGCCGCGTACTTCGGCATGGTCCCTGATCAGCACAGCAGCGGGAAGACGATTCAACTGGGGGACATGACCAAGCGAGGCGATAGCTATTTGCGCAGCCTGATGATCCAGGGTGCCCACGCGGTATTGCAGCAGTTGCGACCTGATTCCCAACAGCCCGACGACCGCCGTTTGTTGCGCTGGATGAGCCGATTGGGCCGCAAGGACGCAGCGGTCAGGTTGGCCAATCGCAACCTGCGCATCGTCTGGGTGCTTTTACAGAATGACCAGACTTATCGTCGCCAGCCCGCCGACGGCCAGCAAGCGACGATGAGCCACTGATCCACCGAGTTCTGCCACCGAGGTACCTACTGACCAACCTGTTGCTGAAAAAACATTGACCCCTGGTAAGACCGGCGTGGATAGATGCCTAAGCTGCTAGTGGCCTTCGAGGCCTGACTGTAATCGGCATGCCACGAGCTCTTCCAATTTTGGCCAGAAGCCGACGACGGCTTCCTCGAGTAGGCCTAATACATAGATGCAACGGGGCGGCAGTTTTTTTAAAAGCGGGTAGACAGTGGGGGCGAGTCCATACATAGCAGCTGGCGGAGCCTGCGTTCGGCTGCGAAGCAGTCGTTGTATCCGCCGCCGTGGTCTTCCAGACAAACCGTGTTTGCCGGTTTTACGACTGCTGCGCAGCCGAACGCAGGCTGCGCCAGCTGCTATGTTCGTGCCACGCCTCAGACAGCGAGGCTCGACGTTGCGAAACATTCCTCGATCGAGCGCCGCTGTGTCTCGGCATACAACGCCAATTCATCAATCGTCGATCGCCCCAGCGCCTTCTCGAACACTTGCCGGTTCGACTGCACGCCATAGTGGGTTTGCGCCGCATCCCCCAGGTTTGACTGAAAAATCCCCGCAGCGCTGACTGGCAGGAAATCTTCGTACACCAACGGTTCAACCCGCAAGTACCCGCCGCTGAGCAGATCTTCCAGCGACCACGATTTCAACTCGTCGGCTCCCAACCCTTTTTCCGTGACGAAGTAGCGAAAGTACGCCAGTTCCTGTTGGCGCATGCCCTCAACGGTGTCAGGGAATTCTGCAAAGTGCTGCGCCATCAGCGCGTTGTAACGTGCGGCATTGCCCTCATTGGGGAAGTCTTTCAATTCATCCCGGGCAGCGTTGAGCAAACGGTCGTAAAGCGCCCGGCCTTTGGGGGTGAGCGCGGCGCCGCGTTGTTCGATTTCGCCGAAACGGGCGCTGTGGCTGCCACGATTCTCGGCTTGATCGGTGAAGGCGACAGGCTCGTCCAGGGCCTTGAAACTGGTCTGGCGCAGCAGGATCGGGCACTGACGGCGGGGCGGGCCTTCGATCACTGCTTTGGGGGTGATGCCGTGGGCAGGCATTTGCGCCTGGACGATGTCGATGTCCAGGGTGCGCGGCGTCAAGTGGTTGATATGGGGGCCGCTGAACGCCACCACGTCGGCGATCAGGCGATGCTGGGCGCTGAGTTTGCGGTACTGCTCGGCGGTAACGGTGGCGGTGTGATGCCAGCGGAACGTTTCCAGCGCCTGCTCGACGAAGTCCTGGGCCTCCTGTTCGGTGAGGCCTCCCCGGGTTTCGGCGCGCTCGATGAGAATCAGCGCAGTGGGCGTGAAGATCGAACGCTTATCCAGCACCGACTGGGCGAACGCTCGCAGTTCCAGGTCTTCGATCAGTTCCAGGCGCAGCAGGGAGGTGAATACCCGGAATGGGCTGACCTCCAACGCCGCTTCATGCACCGCGCGAAAAGCGGTGGAGTGCACCGGCACACCGGCCGGGGACAGGTCGTAATAACCCACCGGCTGCATGCCCATCACCGCAAACAGCCGGGCGAGGGTGGCCAGTTCATCGGCGGTGCCAACACGGATCGCGCCATGCCGCTCCAGGTCCAGGCGCTGGATTTCACCGGTGCTGTTCAACTGTCGGGCGATCTGTGGATCGCCGTCCAGCACGTGGTTGTTGGTCTGCTCCACCAATTCCATCAGCGCGCCGTACAGCGGCACTTCTTCGCGGTACATGTCGGACATCGCTTTGGAGAAGCGTTGGCGGATCAGGTCAGGGCTGACGAAGTTCGGGTGACTCATGAAAGAATTCCTGGTGCAGTGACGTAAAGGATGCGGAAAAAGATCGCAGCCTTGCGCGGTGCCGACAAACGAAGAATCTTACGGACTTCATTCTGCAAAGGACTGCTGGTTGTAGCAGCTTGTAGCAGCTGCCGAGCCCGCGAGGCTGCGTTCGGCTGCGAAGCAGTCGTGAAATCAGCCACTGTGGTGTGTCAGGAGGAACGTGCGTGCTGGACTTGCGACTGCTTCGCAGCCGAACGCAGCCTCGCAGGCTCGGCAGCTGCTACAGGGACGCGGTGTTTGGCAGCTGCTACACAGGAAGTTCCGAACGTAGCGATGCCAAAAATTCCCGATACAGCCGCGCCGTGTTCGTCGGTTGTTCCACCATCGGCATATGGCCGGTGTGGTCCCAGACTTCCACTCGCAGATCGGCGATGCCTTTGCTCCAGATCGCCACGCTGCTGACATCGATCAAGCGGTCCTTGTGTCCCCACAGCAAAAGTGCCTGGCACTTGATGTCGGGCAGTTTCGGCTCCATCGGCGGGCTGGCGCGCAAGTCCTTGAAGATTTCTTCCAGCTCCTCGCATTGCTGTTCATAGCGTTGCGCGATGGCGTCCAGCATCACCTTGGGTACCCACGGCGGTTCGGCCATGGTCATGGCGTAGAAGCGCTGGAATTCTTCGCGTGAATGAATCAGGAACGGGTTGTGGCCCTTGGCCAAATGGCGCTCCAGGTCGCTGGCTTCGGGGGCGGTGACACCTGCCGGGTCGATCAGGGCCACCGAAACAATGCGATCCGGGTACGTGGCCGCCAGCCACGCTGCCATGTAACCGCCCATCGAGTTGCCGATCACATGGACTTTCTCGACGCCGCAGACATCGAGCAACTGGATCATCCGCTTGGCCTGCAAGGGAATGTCGTAGCCACCGCCCGCCTTGAAGCCGGTTTCGCCATGGCCGGCGATGTCGGGGATGATCACCCGATAGTTGCCGACAAAGTGCCGGGCAAAGCGCAGCCAGATGTTTTTGTCGGCGCTGAAACCGTGGAGCATCAGCACGCTGCTCGACGCTTCGTACGGCCCGCCTTGCCAGGTCGAGACGGTCATTTCGGCGATCGGCACGACAATTTTGTGCAGTCCATACAGCTTGGCCTCTATCGACATGTTCAAGTCATAGAGCCAATGACCGATGGCCGGGTAACTCAACCAGCTCCAGGCCACGAAAACTGCGATTGCGACAACCAACAAAAGCATCAGGCATCTTCCTTTTACGTGATCAGGACAGAATGTGATCAGCGGGTTTCAGCGCCCTGGTCAACCGGTGATAGCTGAAACTGAAGCCCGGAAACATAGCAATCACATGACCGCTCTTGCTTTGATACCAACTGTGGCAGCCCCCGGACTTCCATACCGTGCGTTCCATCTCCCGGTGGATCATTTCAGTGTAGGTACGTTCTGCTTCGGGGCGTACCTCGATGCTGCGCAAACCGTGTTCTTTTAACGTACGGATGCAATCGAGAATGTAGTTCATCTGGGACTCGATGATGAACAGCGCCGAGGTGTGGCCTATGCCCGTGTTGGGCCCGGTGACGATAAACAGGTTGGGGAAGTCCGGCAGGCTGGTGCCGAGATAGGCCCGCGGATACTGGGCCCAGAAATCTTTGAGTTGTGTTCCGTTCTTGCCGGTGACCGGGTAGGAAATCACCCCGTCAGTGGCGTCGTAACCGGTGGACCAAACGATCAGGTCCAGGTCTATGTGTTGGCCGTCCTGGGTGACGATGCCGGTTTCATCGATGGAGGCGATGCCTTGCTCGCGGCTGTGCAGGCTTACATTACTGCGACCCAGCGCCGGATACAGGGTGCTTGAGATGATTATCCGTTTGCAGCCGATGGCATAGTCGGGCGTCAGTTTTTTTCGCAATTGTGGGTCGGGCACTTGCCGTTTGAGGAAGCGCAGGGCGTGTTGCTGGACCAAGCGGATCGCTGGTTTCGAATACTTGAAGGCAATCACCCGGGTTTCGAACTGCCAGTAGATCATCCAGCGCAACAGTTTGTAGGCCGGTTTTAGCCCCAGCAACCAACGCTGGAAAGGCCCAAAGGCGCGGTCGGCCCGAGGCAATACCCAGTGAGGCGTGCGCTGGAACACATGCAGATGCTCGACGTCCGGGGCAATCGTCGGAATCACCTGGGCCGCGCTGGCGCCGCTGCCAACGATGGCCACGCGTTTTTTCCGGTAATCGTAGGCGTGATCCCAGTTGTTGGTGTGAAAGGTCTTGCCCTGAAACCGCTCCTGGCCCTCGAAGTGCGGAATCACGGGTTGGCTCAGCGGCCCGGTGGCGTTGATCAGGAACTGCGCATGGAACGTACCTTTGCTGGCGGTGTGCACCGCCCAGTGTTTGCCGTCGTCGTCCCATTCGATGCGCTCGACATTGGCCTGCAGTTCCACCTTGTCTCGCAGGCCGAAGTGCTCCACCACGTACTGGGTGTAGTGGTGCAGTTCAGCCTGTTCGGCGAACATTTGCGTCCAGCGGTAGGGCGCGAAGGACAGCGAATAGAGCGGCGAGGGCACGTCGACCGCGGCACCGGGGTAGGTGTTTTGGCACCAGGTGCCGCCGAAAAAGTCCCGTCGTTCCAGCAGGCGGAAATCGGTGATGCCTGCCTTGAGCAAATTGATCGCCGCGCACTGGCCGCCAAAACCGCTGCCGATGATCAACACTTGAAAGGTTTGCATGGGCCTCCTTTTTTATCGTTGTTGATCGAACCCTCCTTTCATGTATAGCCAAACATTGGGCGCTCGCCTCATGGCTATGCCCTGGTATTCAGGCCGCCAGCCGGTGATGGCTATTTGCCGTTGCCCTGATAGACTCTCACCACACTTGAAACCCTTGTGTTTTCAGGTTCCGTTCAGTGGCGCAGAGGCCTCTATGGGAAAAACGGGAGGAAAAGGACTTTCACTGGCCAGGAGGCTCTATACATCGCGAACCCTGGGTTTGG
The DNA here is from genome assembly GCF_030053115.1 of Pseudomonas svalbardensis. Classification (NCBI taxonomy): domain Bacteria; kingdom Pseudomonadati; phylum Pseudomonadota; class Gammaproteobacteria; order Pseudomonadales; family Pseudomonadaceae; genus Pseudomonas; species Pseudomonas svalbardensis. The sequence continues at coordinate 2,450,033 of NZ_CP125619.1, forward strand.
CTTTGGGGCTGTTGCTCGTGAGCGCGGCGATGTATCCACTCAACCCTGCACCGTGGGTCTGGGTGGCGATGCTGCTCAACGGCTTACTCTGGCCGCACCTGGCTTATCAATGGGCGCGCCGCGCGCCAGTGCCTTATCACGCCGAACACCGCAACCTGCTGGTGGACGCCTTTCTCGGCGGCTTTTGGGTCGCTGCCATGCACTTCAATCCGCTGCCCGGCGCGACGACCCTGGCCATGATGGCGATGAACAATGTGGCCATTGGCGGTTTACGTTTCCTGTTGGCGGGAACCGTGGCGCAGATTCTCGGGATGGGCGTCGGACTGCTGATTTTCTCCCCCGCCTTCATCCCGCAAACCAGCCAACTGCAGATGTATGCCTGTTTGCCCTTGATGTGTTTGTATCCGCTGGCATTGGGCTGGATCTGCTTTCGCCAGGCCCACACCCTCGGTCGACAAAAGCGTGAATTTCTGGCCCTGAGCCGCACCGATAGCCTCACCGGCCTGTTGAACCACGGCGCCTGGAAAGATCAGCTCGAAGTCGAATTCCAGCGTTGCAAACGTCAGCAGCAGGGCGGGGCGATTGCGCTGATCGACATCGACCATTTCAAATCCATAAACGATACCTACGGCCACGTTGCCGGAGACATCGTCCTGCGTCAGTTGAGCAAAATGCTCAAGCAGAACCTGCGCGCGGCGGATGTTGCCGGGCGCTACGGTGGCGACGAGTTCTGCGTGATCCTCCCGGACCTTCCGCTCACAAGCGCTGCGGCCGTGATGGATGCCCTGCGTGATCGCTTCGCCACCTTGGGCTATGAGCAGAGCCCGGCGCTGACAGTCAGCCTGAGCATCGGCCTGGCTGCCTTCAACCCGGCCCACACCGACGCGACCCTGTGGCTCAACGACGCCGACCTGGCGCTCTACGAAGCCAAAGCCACCGGTCGCAACCGCGTCATCTGTTGCGGCGAGGACGAACCGCATCACGAATTGCTCGATTCGGTGTGAAACGTGATCGTTCCCACGCTCCTGCGTGGGAATGCAACCATGGGCGCTCCGCGTCCGCTCTTCGCGTTGCAAGTGTCGCATTCGGTCTAGAGCCTTGCGCCGTAGTCAGGTAGGGTGTTTTTCACCCCCCGACACGAAACAAGGATCGATTCATGACGTTCAATCTCCCTCGCTCCCTGCTGGCCACCAGCCTTGGCCTGACCCTCGTCCTCGGCGTTTTCGCTCCCGCAGTTTCCGCCGAACCGCACAAACAAGTCCTCGCCGATTCCGAACAGTACAAGGGCGAAGCCCTGAAGTTACTGGAGCGTTTGGTGAACATCGACTCCGGTTCCGGCTATGAGCCGGGCCTGACGAAAGTCAGCGACATCGCCATCGACGAACTGAAAAAACTCGGTGCGGCCATCGAGCTTGTGCCCAATACCCCGGACAAAAGCAGCCATGTGATCGCGACCCTGAAAGGCACCGGCAAGGCAAAAATCCTGCTGATGGCGCACATGGACACCGTCTTCAAGGAAGGTTCGGCCGCCGAGCGTCCGTTCCACATCAAGGAAGGCCGCGCCTACGGGCCGGGCGTGATGGATGACAAGGGCGGCATCGTTGCCGGGATCTACGCGCTGAAAGTCCTGAAAAACCTCGACTTCAAGGACTACGCGCAAATAACCTTCCTGCTCGATGCCAGCGAAGAAACCGGCTCGGACATCGCCACCGACCTGATCAAGAAAACCGCCAAGGCCCACGACGTCACCCTCAACCTCGAACCCGGCCGCCCGGCGGATGGTCTGGTGGTGTGGCGCAAAGGCAGTGCCACCGCCGTGGTCGAGGTCAAGGGCAAGGCGGCTCATGCCGGTGTCGCGCCAGAGCTGGGACGCAACGCCGCCATGGAAGCGGCGCACCAGATTTTGCAGCTCGGCAAACTGGGCGACGCGGAGAAGAAAACCACCATCAACTTCACCGTGCTCAAGGCCGGCGACCGCACCAACGTCATTCCGGATCAAGCCACCGCCAAGGCCGATGTGCGGGCGGCGGTGCCGGAGGAGTTTGACCGGATCGAGAAGGACCTGCGGCGTTTTTCAAGGTAGTTGTCGCGTCAACCGTCTAACTATGCCGCTCTTTTCTCGACCTGCTGCTCTCGATCCGGGTTCAACAGCACGGTGCCGATCGGTTCCCAGTTACGTGTTCGACCCGACCACCGTTCCGGCTTTTGCTCCTTGGCTTGTTCGTACAGCTCATGTCGCCGGGCCAAGACCTGATGGTCCAGTCCTCGATGCCGCTCAGCCGGCGTGACGAACCGGATACGGCTATGCCGGTGCTCGTTGTTGTACCAGCGCATGAAATCCCTCACCCACGCTCGTGCAGCGTCCAAACTGGCAAAGCCATCTTGCGGCCATTGCGGGCAGTATTTCAGTGTTCTAAACAGCGACTCCGAGTAGGGATTGTCGTTGCTGACCCGCGGTCGGCCCCGCGAGGGCGTGATGCCCAGTTCGTACATCTTGCTCAACAGCGTCACCGATTTCATCGGCGCTCCGTTGTCCGAGTGCAGCACCAGCGGTTCATGTAAACACTGCTCGCCGATCACGCTGCGTTGCAGCAGCGCGGCGGCTTTCTCGCCGCTTTCCGCGTCGTAGACCTCCCAGCCCACGGCCTTGCGGCTGTAAATATCCTCGATCAGATAGAGGTAGTAATACTTGCCGCGTATCGGCGACGGCAGGTACGTGATGTCCCAGGACCACACCTGATTGGGCGCTTTGGCCGCATGCGTTGTCGGTGCTGCGTACCGCTTGGGGCGCTGACTACGGCCTCGATGTTGCTGTTGACCCGTTGCTCGCAAGACGCGATAAAGCGTCGCCTCCGACGCCAGATAGCGCCCTTGATCGGCCAGGCGCGGCACGATCTGGCTCGGCGGCAGGTGGGCATACGCAGGGCTGTTGCACAGCGCCACGATCGTTTGTCGCTCAGCCTCGGTCAGCGCATTGCGCGGCGTTGGCCGTGTGACAGTCGTTCGGGCATCGGCCTGGATAACGTCTGTTTCAGTCCATCGCTGCAAAGTCCGCAGCGATAGACCGATTTCCCGGCAGGCTCTGATTTTTCTGGCGCCTGCCGCGACCGCGCTACCTAGCCAGGCAACGAGCAACTGGCGCTCTGGCAAAGACGTTAGTTGTCCTCGTTGTCGTTCGTCCCCCAGTAGTCGTTGAGCTTTTTTCGCAGCACCAACAACGCGGCTGTTTCAGCGAGCGCCTTGTCTTTGCGACGCAGTTCGCGCTCAAGTTCCTGGATGCGTTTCTTATCTTTGCGAGACTGCTCCCGATCGTCTTTTTGCTGGGCCTTTTCCGATTTCTGGCCGGTGATGAAGGCTTGTCGCCAGGCCGTGATTTGCTCGGGGTAAAGGCCTTTGCGGCGGCAATACTCGCCCAGGTCGATCTCGGACAAACCGGCGGCTTCAAGGACGACAGCAAACTTGGTTTCGGCTGACCAGTTCTGAGTCGATTGCTTGTTTTCGGACACTGCACTTCCTTCAGAACTGAGCTGCTTGCGCCAGTTGGACAAAGACATTTCGCTGACCCCTTCGCGCCGGGAAACCTCGGCCATCGACAGGTTCAGCGGGGGAAGCAGCATCTTGAGTAATGCGGCTCTGCGTTCAGATGAATAATACGGCACGACCAGTCTCTTTCCGCCCCCGATGTGCTTTTTTAGGAAAATTCGGAGAGGCGACAACTATCCTGACACCGGGGGCCTGGCGCGGGTTTCGAAAGACAAGCTGATTGCTGACACAGAAGTCACCACCACACTTCAGCGTGGATTGCCGCCGATGCCGCAAACGCCAGAATCGGATCGGTTGATGGCCATGGCTCAGGGGATTTACGGGGAGATTGGCCGCAAGTTGACGGAAGAGGGTAGTGGTGGGGCGGCGGATGCCAGCCTGTCAGCGGGTGTGGGTACGCCGACGCTGGATGGGTTCGGGATCGTTGGCGGGAATATTCATACGCCGGAGGAATACGCGGAGGTTGAGAGTGTGGCGCCGCGGATTTATCTGTTGTCGCGGATGATTATGGAGTTGGCCAAGGCTCACTGAATTGCGTGCGGTTTGGGGGCTGTGGTGGGTCAGCTGGATCCGCCCCTCACCCCTAACCCTCCCGAAACGTCGGACCGCCCCAGAGGGGCGAGGGGACTGACCGAGTTGTTATTGCTATTTACTGCGACCTGAAAGTGCGTGTCGAACGCACATTTGGTTAATAACAAAGCGTTTTGCAGTTTGAGTTTAACTCGGTCGTTCATGTCGCCGTATCCTTCAAGAAACCCACGGTCAGTCCCCTCGCCCCTCTGGGGTGTTTGTACCGGACACATGGTGGACAGGTGTTCGGAGACATGGTGGACACTTTTAAATAGACACATTGCTCATCTGAAAGGAGATGGTTTGTGTCTTGGGAAGAGGTGTCCACCATGCAGCTTCGTTCCGAATTTGTACTGTTAGCTCGGCAAGAAGGGGCCAATATCCGACAACTCTGCCGACGCTTTCATATCAGCCCAAGCACCGGATACAAATGGCTTGGCCGGTTCGAAACCTCTGGTGCAGACGGCTTGCACGACCAGTCTCGGCGCCCAAAACATTCACCCAAACGCTGCGCTGATACGGTTGAAAAGCAGATTCTGGCCTTGGGGGTGGAGCACACGGCCTGGGGCGCCCGCAAGCTCAAACGCAATCTGGAGGATGAGGGGTATTTGATGCCCGCCGTCAGCACGGTGCATGCGATTTTGCAGCGTAATTCGCGAATCGACCCGCAGGCGGCAAATACCAAACCCTTTATCCGATTTGAGCATGAAGCCCCCAACGATCTTTGGCAGATGGACTTCAAGGGACATGTCGGCATGCGCCATGGTCGCTGCCATCCCTTGACGGTATTGGACGACCATTCGCGGTTCTCGCTGTGCATCGCGGCCTGTGGCAACGAGCAGCGTCAGACCGTGCAGGAGCAGCTTATCCACGTGTTTCGGCGCTACGGCTTGCCGATGCGCATGACCATGGATAACGGTGCACCGTGGGGCGATCAGAGCGGGGTTTATACCGCGTTAGAGGTCTGGCTGATGAGCCAGGGCATCCGAGTGGGCCACTCCAGGCCTTATCACCCGCAGACTCAGGGCAAGCTTGAGCGTTTTCACCGCAGCCTCAAGGCTGAAGTTTTGCAAGGTCAGTGCTTCATCGACCTGCTTGGGGCACAGAACGCCTTCGATATCTGGCGCGATATCTACAACCAGAAACGCCCCCATCAAGCATTGGAAATGGAGGTTCCAGCGACTCGCTACAGCTGTAGTCCTCGTGAATACCAGGAGCATCGGCAAGCACTGGAGTACGCCGAAGGGGATTTGATCAGAAAGGTTCAGGCCAATGGCGAGATGTACTGGAAAAGCCGCAAGTATGCGATTGGAAAGGCCTTCATCGGCGAGCACATAGCCATCAGAGAAACGACCGAGGATGGCATCTACGACATCTATTGGAGCAGACATCGCATTGCCAAAATTGACTTGAGCTTGCAGACCGTTGTATCAGGAAAGCGGCTTTGAAGACGTCCACCATGTCCCCGAACATGTGTCCACCATGTGTCCACCATGTGTCCGGTACAAACATGGGGAGAGGGTTAGGGTGAGGGGTGTTTCTCAAGCCAGACACCTCCGTCAAAACCACCCCACAACTTTCCAAGACGTTTCCTACGACGTACCCTGTTGCCGCGTTTCGGCATCGACCCTTATAGTTGCGTCTCGCGGCAACTCTGCGCGACGATCTTGGCCGGTCGAACACCAGGAAAACTCATTAGTAAGGAGCTACCAATATGTTCGACCAAGTCATGCCTCGTTACCTCCCCATCGACACCTACGACGCCGAAACCCCGGTGCTCTTCATCAACACCCACAAAGAACTCAGCGACATCGCCGCTTGCGCTGCGCATCGCTTCACCGTGGTTCGCGATCTGGCGGACACCTTGTCCAGCCTGAACCTCAAAGACATTTCCGATTGCGATCTGACGCGCGTTACCCGGGCGGTTCATCTGTTGATGCGCGAAGGCTGCGCGATGCTGAATGTGGTTCAGGCGTGGGCGTTGCAGCGGGAAAAGGGGTTCAAAGCCGCAGTTTAGTGGTGTGGCATCTGACGCTATCGCGAGCAGGCTCGCTCCCACAGGGATTTTGGGTGAACACAAGATTCGTGAACACCGCCAATCCAATGTGGGAGCGAGCCTGCTCGCGAAGGGGCCATTGCAGTCGCTACTTTGACGTCTGCTAAACCGCTATTCCTTAACACTCATAAACTCTTCCGCCCAACGGATGTATTCCTCAGGCTGCGTATAGGTGTGGGTCAATTCGGTCGCATTCAGGTCCGACGCTTGAGTAAAGATCTGCCGTTGTTCCCGCAGGCTGTCATACGTGGCCTTGATTGCGGCGAAGTAGGCGCCGTGACCATCAATCGTGACCCGCACGCCCAGTTCGGCCAGGCGTTTGTCGTCGCGCAGCAACGGGTTGCCATAGGTGACCAGCATCAGCGGTACGCTCAGGTGCTCGGAGATTTGCTCGAGGTGGTCAAAGTCCCGCACGCCCACCATGCAAATCCCGTCCGCACCGGCCTGCTGGTAATGACAGGTACGGCTGATGACCTCCTGCACCGGCAGAATCCCGGCGTTGGTGCGGGCGATGATTGCCATTTCCGAATCGACCCGGGCTTCCAGTGCCGCACGAATCTTGCCGACGCCTTCCGCCACCCCGATCAGGTCGGTGGATTTGCGGCCGAACTGGGCTGGCAGCAACGTGTCTTCGATGGTCAGGGCGGCCACACCGGCACGTTCGAGTTCGACGATGGTGCGCATGACGTTGAGCGCGTTGCCGTAGCCGTGGTCGGCGTCGGCGATGACCGGCAATTGGGCCACGCGGCCAATACGAGTGGCCTGCTCGGCAAACTCGCTGAGGGTGATCAGGGCGAAGTCAGGCGCACCCAGTACCTGCAACGATGCGACCGAACCGCCCAGGATCCCCACTTCAAAACCCAGGTCAGCGGCAATGCGGGCCGACATCGGGTCGAAGACCGACGCCGTGTGGTAGCAGGCGTTGGAAGCGAACAGCTCGCGAAAGTTGCGGCGCAAATCTTGATGAGAAAGCCTGGACATATGAGTTCCACCACTGCAATGGGAATGGAAGGGCTTGAGCAAAAGTGTCAACGCCGAAGGAACAAAAGGCTATCACGCGAGCGGGGGAAGGATGATGACGAATTTGCAGAGGCGGACGGACCACCGTCGGTCACGCCGCCACCGACTGCTGTTGTTGATTGAGCAGCGGCACGGCGCGTACCGAGTTGCCGGGTTGCAGTTGCAGGCGTTTGGCGGTGAGGCGGTCGACGATCAGGCTGTTGCCCACCTGCCTGGCCTGGGCGGCGGTGATGCGGCAGTTTTCCAGGCGACGGTTGTGGATCAGCCACACCGGGGCCTGCTCGTCGGGTGTGCCGATGGCCAGCAGCAGCGGTTGGCTGTCGCGCACGGTGCGGATATTCGAGACCGGGGCTTCGATCACCGGGCCGGCGTCGAAGATGTCGATGTAACCCTTATGGGCAAAGCCTTCGGCAGTGAGGATTTTCAGCGCCGGTTCCGTGTTCGGGTGCGCTTTGCCGATCACGGCCTGGGCCTGTTCGGTGAGCAGGCAGGTGTAGAGCGGTTGGCGTGGCATCAGTTCAGCGATGAACGACTTGCTGCCCAGGCCCGACAAGTGATCGGCGTGGCTGAAATCCATCTTGAAGAAGTGCCGGCCCAGGCTGTCCCAGAACGGTGAACAGCCCTGTTCGTCGGCGCTGCCACGCAATTCGGCGATGAGTTTGTCGCCGAACAGGTGCGGAAACTCGGCGACAAACAACAAACGCCCCAACGACAGCAATCGACCGTTACTGCCCTGGCGTTGATCGGGTCGCAGAAACAGCGAGCAAATCTCCGATTGGCCGGTCATTTCATTGTTCAGGAACAACGTCGGAATCTGTCGCCGGATGCCCAGGTCCGGTGACGAACTGACCGTGAGCCCGACCCGGTAGTTGTACCAGGGCTCGCGCAGGCCCACGGCGCCCACCAGGGCACTGACGCCCACCAGTTGCTGATCGTCGTCTTCGAGTACGAAGAGGTAATCGGCATCGGCGCGTTCGACCTGTTCGGCGAAGGTTCGTTGGGCCCAGCGCACCCGGTGGGTCAGGCGTTCCTCGTTGGCCGGCAGGGTGGTGAAGCCGGGGCCAGCCTGGTGCACCAGGTTCAGCAAGGCGGGCAGGTCGGTGACGTGAACCGGGCGGACAATCATGATGCAACTCCTTCTGCACGCCCGCTCGGGCGCTGTCGTTGGGCGCAGGGCCGGGTGACGCTCACAGGGCGATCAGCCGGATCGGGCTGCCTTCGGTCACGTTCAGGGCGGCGCACATCTCGGCGCTCAACCTCACAGGTTGGCCGGCCTGGTAATCCAGATCGGCGACGATGGCGCGATAGTCCTTCAGCGAATCGTTGCTCACCAGATAACTGCCAAGGGCATCAATGGACGCACCCGGTTTCGCCGTGCCGGTCTGGCTCTGGGCGATGGAGCGGATGCCAGGAGTGCGCGCATACAACGTCGGACCGCCGTCGAACAGGTCGATGTAGCTGTTGGTTTCGAAGCCTTCGCGCTCGAGGATATCGAAGGCCTCCTGGCCATCGGGGTGGATGCGGCCGATGCAGTCCTGCGCCGCCTTGGGCAGCATCGGCACGTAGATCGGGTATTGCGGCATCAGTTCGGCGAGGAAGGTTCGGCTTTCCAGGCCGCAAAGTCGCTCGGCCTCGGCGTAGGGCAGGTCGAAAAAGTGCTTGCCCACCGCATCCCAGAACGGCGAGTGCCCTTCATCGCTGCTGAAGCCGACGATCTCGGTGATGACGGCTTCGGAAAAGCGCTGCGAATGGGCGGCGATGAACAATAGCCGCGCCCGGGACAGCAGTTCAGAGAACCGTGTTCGCACCAGCGCTGCATCAATGTGAAAACCCCGGAGCAAGGTATGGCCACTGAGGTCATGACACAACGACAACGCGGGCACGCCGTGCTCGATGTTCAGTTCCCGCGAGGCGCTGGTGAAGTGCCGGTTGCGCAGGCTGTAGAACGGCTCGCTGAAACCGGCGGTGGCAAGGATCTCCGAGCAGCCCACCAAACGCTCTCGGGTCAGATCTTCCAGCACGAAGAAATAATTCTCCGGACCGCGACCCGCAACGTCTTTTTCGAATGAGGCGCAGGAGTCGAGAATCTTCTCGCGCAGGCATTCGGTGTCGTCCGGCAAAGACGTGACGCCTACCAGACTGTCGCGCGCCAGTTGTTGCAACTGGGGCAGGTCGGTTAACTCGACTGGGCGTAAGACCAGCATGGATGTACTCCTGTATCAAAGGGTTCGGCGGTTGGCACCGAACCTGACTATCACTGTCGGTTTCCACGCGTTAAATCGGCGGTCGCCTGATTTTTTGTCAGACGCCGCTCTTTTTCTTGTCAGACGTTGCTTGGGTCGGGCAGTACCGTACGGGTGCCCAGCTTGTTGAGTACAAACAGGTAGACCAGGCCCAGGGCAATCCAGATCAGGCCGAGTTTCTGTGCATCGACGCCCATGTTGTACATGATTGCCGCGACGATGATGAAGCCGATCACCGGGCAGATCAGGTGACGGATCACCTGGCCGGATTTCTGCCGACGCCAGTAGTAGTTGATGACCGTCAGGTGCAGCAACATGAAACCGCTCAGTGCGCCGAAGTTCACCAGTGAGGTGAGGGTGTCCACCGAGTTGATGAACAGGTAGCAGATCACCAGCGACAGCACGGCTACCAGATAGATGCTCACGTACGGCGTGTTGTGTTTGGGGTGAACTTTGGCCAGTACCTTTGGCAGCTTGCCGTCTCGGGCCATGCCGAACAGCAGACGAGATACTGCCGCTTGGGAGGTGATTGCCACCGCAACACCCCAGGCCAGCGCTGTCGCCACGGCGGTCAGGGTGGCTAGCCAGCTGCCGGCCGCGAGTTCAGCGATTTCATAAAAAGCCGTGTCAGCCGATTTGAAACCCATGCCGGCCGCCAGATCCGTCGCAATCCAGGTCTGCACAACGAAGATCACGCCCATGACCACCAGCGTAATCAGCGCGGCCTTGCCGACACTGCGGCCCGCGTCACCCTTGATCTCTTCGGCGAGGGTGGAAATCGCATCGAAACCGAGGAATGACAGCACCGCAATCGACACCGCTTGCATCAGCAGGGCGAAATTGAACGTCTCGGGGTTGTACAACGGCGCCAGTGTCAGCTGACCGTTACCGCCTCCACTGTGCAGCGCGTTCCAGGCGTAAAACAGGAAGATCCCCAGCACCACCAGTTGCGCCAGCAGAAAGATGATGTTCATCCGCGCGGTGAAGGTGATGCCCCGCAAGTTGACAAAGGTCGCGCTGACCAGGAAGGCCAGGATGAAACCGACCTTCGGAATGTCCGGGTACAAATGATTCAGGGCCATCGCCGCGTACACATACAGCAGCGGCGGAATCAGCAGGTAATCGAGGAGCATCAGCCAGCCGGCGATAAACCCTACGTGTTGGTTCAGGCCCCGTTGCGCGTAGGAATAAACCGAACCGGCAATCGGAAAGGCCCGAGCCATGCTGCCGTAACTCAGGGCAGTGAAGAGCATCGCCACCATGCCGATGATGTAGGCCAGCGGTACCAGCCCCGGGGCCTCGGCGTTGACGTAGCCATAAACACCGAACGGTGCGATGGGGATCATGAAGATCATCCCGTACACCACCAGGTCGGTCAGCGACAGGCTGCGTTTCAACTCTTGCTTGTAGCCGAATTCTTCTATTTCCATGAAGCCCTTCTCCTTGGGATGAAAGCAGCTGCAAGCTGCGAGTTTGAAGCGATTGTTTTACAACAGCGGTGCCAGGTAGTCGGTAAAGCGACTGACGTCTTCAGGCGTGCGCAGCAGGTCGTTGCGCACCTCGATCAACACCGATTCCAGGCCTCGTGCATCGCCGTGGACCGGCACGGTCATGTCGCCCAGCGGGTTGATTTTGTACGGCTCATTACCGGCAACCTTCAATGGCTGCTGACTCAAGCCGTCGATCAAGCGCTGGGCATATTCCTTGGCCTCTCTATACAACACGCCAACTTCAAGCACGCGGGGCTGGCCGTGATAGACCGGCGTGAAGCTGTGAATCCCCACCACCCGCACCGGTCGTCCTTGAGCGACACGTTCGTCGATCAAGTCTGTCAGACGCGAGTGAAACGGCTCGAACAGGGATTGCCGACGGTACTCGCGGGTGGCTTCGTCCAGGTCCCGGTTGCCCGGCACCTGATAAATTTCGCTCTGCGCCGGAATGCTGTCCGGGGCTTGGCGCGGTCGGTTGAGGTCAACCAACAGTCGCGAATAATTGGCCGCCAACAGGGTTGCGCCCAATGCTCGGGACAAGCCCTCGGCCAGCGCCAGGGCGCCGATGTCCCAGGCGATGTGCTCACGGGCCGCCTCGTGACTGAGGCCCAGGTCATTTAACCCGGCCGGAATAAAGCGGCTGGCGTGCTCGCAGACCAGAATCAGCGGGTGGCCGGAGTTTTCCCGGCTCAGGGCGTACGCGGGCCCGGTGTAAAGACCGAGCTCAGCAGATTCAGTACAGGCGCGCATAGTGTTCACAGCGTTCGGCGGGCGACAGCTGTTCCGTCAGCGTCAGTTCCTCGGTTTTTAGGGCGAAGTAGGTGTCCAGCAACGCGCTCGGCAGGGCTTCAATCAGGGCCTCGCTGTTACGCAGGCAGTCCAGGGCCTGGGCAAGGGAAGCGGGCAGGGCGACGATGCCGCGCGCCTGGCGTTGTTCTTCGTTCAGGGAGTCGGGGACTTCATCGGTGACTGCGTTCAAGGCCAGGCGTTGCTCGATGCCCAGGCGGCCGGCAATCAGCAGCGCTGCCATGGCCAGATGCGGTGAGGACGTGGCGTCCATGGCGCGAAATTCCAGATTGTATTGCGACGCCACCGATTTGCCGCCCAGGCTTATTGTCGGGCAGATTCGCAGTGCCGCTTCGCGGTTGCGTTGGCCGAGGCACGCGTAGGACGCGCTCCAGTGATGAGGCTGCAAACGTTCGTAGGACACCGGCGTCGGCGCGGTAAACGCACAGAGTGCGGGCAGGTGATGCAGGATGCCGGCGGCCCAGTGCTGGCCGAGAGTCGACAAGCCATTGGTGGTGCCAGCGTCGTACATCACCGGTTGGCCGGCCAGGTCCAGCAGGCTGACGTGCAGGTGCACGCCGTTGCACACCGCGTGCTCCGAGGTCTTGGGCGCGAAGCTCAACGCCAGGCCCATTTGCCGGGCGATCTCGCGGGTGATTTCACGCACGTTCACCGCGCGGTCGGCAGCGGCCACACCCAGGGTCGGGCGACAGGTGATTTCGTATTGATGCTTGCCGTACTCGGGCAGGAACATTTCCGGCTCGACGCCCCCGGCACGCAGGGCGCTGAGCAGCCACCCGCCAAACTCGGCACCCTGACGCTGGGCTTGCAGAGAAAACGCCAGGTGTTCAACTTCACCGGTGTTCAAGTTGAATTCGTGCTCAAACGCCGCATTGATCTGCAAGCCCAACTCGGCGCGATAACGCTCTACCTCGTCGCGCAACATCGTACGCGGGCAGGCACCCCACGGGCGGCCATCGGTTTCGCGAATGTCGCTGTGAATAAAATCCAGCGCCGGAGCGTTGGCGTCCGGGCCGTTACTGACCGTCACTCGGCTGACCGGATCGGGCATCAGCCGCAAATCGCCATAAGCGCCCCACGGGTTGGCGTAGGCGATGATGTCTTGCGGGGTCAGCGCGCTGTTGGCCGGCACCCAGCCACAACCGGTCCTTTGATAGTGCTCGAGTTCGTCCGTGGGAAAGGAGCGCCCGCGTGTCACGCCGATCAGGTCGGTGGTGACGAGGGTGGTCATGGGCAGTGGCAACAGGCGCTCGCTCATGGTTGCATCTCCTGCAACCGGCCGAGCACAGTCTGGGTGTCGGTGATCCAGCAGTAACCCTTGATTGCATTCAGGCAGGCCTGATGCCGCTCGGCTGTGTAGGTTGCGCAGGCATCTTCCACCAGCGTCACCAGATAACCGCGGTCGGCGGCGTCACGCACGGCCATGTCCACGCACTGGTCGGTGACGATGCCGGCGATGATCAAGTGCCGGGTTCCGAGGTTGCGCAGCACGTAGTCGATGTGAGTGGAGTTGAAGACTCCGGACGAGGTCTTGGGCAGCACGATTTCGTTTTCTGCCGGGGTCAGGTCGTCGATGATCCGCGCTTGCGGGCTGCCCTTGGGCAAGTGCATGTCCGAGAGCTTGTGGTCCAGCGAGCGGTCGCGGCCGTCGGCGGTGAGGCTTTCGATGATCGTGTGCAGCACGTTTTGCCGGGCGCTGCGAAAGGCGCTGAGCAACCGGCGTTGATTGGGCACCACTTGCATGTGGGTGCGGGTCAGGAAGTACTCGGCGTCCGGCCCGTTGAGGTGCGGGTCAAACTGCGGTTCAAGCCAGGCGCGTTGCATGTCCACCAGCAACAGCGCGGTGTGATCGGTGACGAATGGCAAATCCCGAGGCGAGTGGTGGGGGAGCGTGAACATCCTTATTTATCCTCCAGCAGGTGGGTGTCGAAGTCGGTCCGCAGGGCGTCGATGCCTTCCAGGCGATCGGCCAGATCCGGACTGCGCAGGGTCAGGCAGGCAATCAGTGCCTCGACCTGAGCCAGCGCCGGAACCAGGGAGTCGAAGGCCGACACCGATTCCACCGGCGCACTGATAATCAGGTCGGCCATTTCCCGCAACGGTGAAGCATAGATGTCGGTGAACAACACCACGCGTGCATAGCGACTTTTCGCCGCATTGGCCACGCGTAGGGCCTGTGACTGGTAGCGGCGATAGTCGAACACCAGCACAACGTCCTGACGCTGCACGTCGAACAAACGGTCGGGCAGTTGTGCATTGTCTTCCAGGGCGAAACAGCCCGGACGCAGCAAGCGCAGGTGATTGAGTAAATAACTGGCGAGGAAACTGCTGAAGCGCCCCCCGAAGCAATGCACCTGATGGCGGGTGTCGAGCAGCCATTCCACCAGAATCCGCACATCTTCGGGTTGGGTCAGCGCATGGGTGTCCACCAGCGCTCGATGGCTGTGCGCCAGATATTGGCTCCAGGCGTCGCCTTTCTGAAGATGAGCACGAGGTTGCAACAGGGCGCTGGGAGAACGGAGGCGGTGGTCCATGTCGCTGAGCAGGGCATCCTGGAAATCGGCATAACCGCTGAAACCCAGTTTTTTGACCAGTCGCACGATGGTGGGATCGCTGACACCGGCATGTTCGGCCAAACGTGACATCGGGCCCAGTCCGTTACGCGGGTACTGGTCCAGCAAGGCACGGATGACTTTGCGTTCCGACGGCGTCAGTTCCAGGCCGGGATCGGTGAACAGGTCTCTGAGAGAAGGCATCCGGGCTCCTGCTGGATGGATGTGTCGGTTTCGTTTCATAAATTGCTAAAACAGTATTTATGTAGCGGACTCAACATGTCTAGTGAATTTTTCCCTGGTTTTTTTAAAACCCCAAAATGGGGCGAAAAGCCCGTGGGGCTTGGGCTACACGGAAGTCGACAGAGCTTGTAGGCCATCGCCCATAGTGGTGTCGGATATCGCCGATTTTTTCAGGTGTATCAAGTTTTCGAACCTGCATGGCCGGAGCAAACGAAACGCCCTGGATCGCGCTTCTTGCGGCACAATTGGGCAGTTATTCGTGGCGTGACGCCGTTTTCAATTTCCATCGACAGAGTGATCCTTCGTGCAGGCGACCCGTTTGACCTTGATGTGCCACGCTCGAACCGTCGCACAAAAATTGGCGTGTTTTCCTACGAATGAGCCAATAGAGATGGATTGGCAATCGGCAAAGGGATCGCGTCGTGCTCAGTTCAAAGGGACGCGGCGACTGGTGTGTGGACCTGAACTGCGAACCCGGCAAACCGCCGAGTTGTTCGGCAGCGACATGGAGATTGTCGAGGCACTGAGGGATTGCGATTTCGGGCACTGGAACGGCGCGCGGATCGACGATCTGCAAAAATCCGCAGCCGAAGCGCTGCAGATCTGGCTCGATGATCCGAATTCGGCGCCCCACGGTGGCGAGTCGGTGGTGCAACTCGGTGAGCGGGTGGCCGCTTGGCTGAAAACGCTGGAGGCCACACCGGGACACATCGTTGCCATCACCCATCCGTTTGTCATTCGCGCCGCGCTGACGCAGGTGCTGCAAGGCGCAGCCTTCAACCTGATCGACGTTGAACCGCTGTCGGCCATCGAGTTGCGGTTCAATGGCCGCTGGCGCTTACGCTTGCTGGGCACTGACCCTGAAGGAGCACATTGATGAAAAAACTTCTGGTCATCGGCATCGGCGCCGGCAACCCCGACTACATCACGATGCAAGCCGTGAAGGCGCTGAACCTCGTCGACGTGTTTTTCCTCATGGACAAGGGCCAGAGCAAAGACAAACTGATCGACCTGCGCCGCGAGATCTGCGAGCGCTACATCACCGATCGCGACTACCGCTTCGTCGAAGCCCACAGCCCGGAGCGCGAGCGCGGTGATGTGGACTACAAGGCCAGTGTGGAAGACCTGAACCAGGCCAAGCAGCAGACCTTCGAACGGTTGATCAGCGAGGAAATGACTGACGACCAGTGCGCCGGTTTTCTGGTGTGGGGCGATCCGGCGTTGTACGACAGTACGATCCGGATCTTGCAGGCGATTCTGGCCTCGGGCCGCTGCGTCTTCGAATTTGAAGTGATCCCCGGCATCACCAGTGTCCAGGCGCTGGCGGCGCAGCATAAGATGCCGCTGAACCGCATTGGCCGCTCGATTGAAATCACTACCGGCCGGCGGCTGGCGGCGGGGCAGGTGAGCGATGCCGACAGCCTGGTGGTGATGCTGGATGCAGAAGATTCCTACCATCAGGTGGCAGATCAGGAGACAGAGATTTACTGGGGGGCCTACCTGGGGACGCCGGATGAAATCCTGATCAGCGGCAAGCTCAAGGAGGTGGCGGATGAGATCGAACGGGTGCGCAAGGCGGCCCGGTTGGCCAATGGGTGGATTATGGATACGTATCTGCTGCGCAAAACTTGAGTGCAGCGGTGTCTGGGCTGACGCCTTCGCGAGCAAGCCCGCTCCACATTGAATCTCCTGTGTACACAAATCTTGTGACCGACAGAGATCAACTGTGGGAGCGGGCTTGCTCGCGAAGAGGCCCTAAAGAACACCTCAAGAAATCGCTTTTACCTCTCGGCCAAACCGCTCGCGATACACCGACGGCGGCACGCCGACCACGCTGCGAAACGCCACCCGAAAACTCTCCACCGAGCGATACCCACAGCGCTGGGCAATCTGGTCGGTGTTCTGGCTCGTACTCTCAAGCAGCTCGCGAGCCCGTCCCAGGCGTTCATGTTGCAACCAGGCTTTGGGCGGCATACCAGTGGCTTCAGTGAAGCGGCGCAGAAACGTCCGTTCACTCATCGCCGCCTCACTCGCCAGCTCGCGCACCTCAAGCGGTTCATGCAAACGCTCGCGTGCCCACTGCATGACGCGCGACAAATCGCTACGCGGCGTAGGACTGACCGGTGTCGGAATGAACTGCGCCTGACCGCCGGTGCGTTGCGGCGACATCACCAGCCGCCGCGCCACCGAGTTGGCCACCTGCGTACCGAAGTCCCGCGCCACCAAATGCAGGCAGGCATCGATACCGGCAGCACTGCCGGCCGAGGTGATCAGCTGACCTGAATCGACATAGAGCACGTCCGGGTCCATCAGAATGTTCGGAAAACGCTCGGCCAACTCAGCGGTGTAGCGCCAGTGCGTGGTGGCGCCGCGACCGTCGAGCAAACCAGTGGCCGCCAGCACGAACACACCCGAGCAGATCGATAACAACCTCGCACCCCGTGCATGGGCTTGGCGCAGGGCCGCGATCAATGCCTCAGGAACCGGGGCGCTGCGATCACGCCAGCCGGGAATGATGATGGTCCGGGCGTCCTCGAGCAGCTCCATGCCGCCATCGACCAGCACCTGAATGCCGCCCATGGCGCGCATCGGGCCTTGATCCACGGCGGCGATTCGGTGCTCGTACCAAGGGAAGTCGAACTCCGGACGAGCCAGGCCGAAGATCTCCACGGCGATGCCGAACTCGAACGTACAAAGGCCGTCGTAGGCCAGAATCGCGACCAATCCAGGGGTGGGCTGCATTTGGCGGAAAGTTCCCGGTGAGTGTCTTGTGCGCCACTGTAGCCGCAAGCGTCGGGCGGATAAAGTCTTCTCACACCCACCGAGACTTTGGAGTACAGCCCATGACCAGCCTGGTCCGCGAGATTCCCGCCGCCCCATCGGCCATCGCCCTGATGCATTTCAGCAACCGTCTGACCTTCGAAACCGACTGTTCCGACGTCCACGGCAGCCAACAGGCCGGTGAAGTGGATTTTGTCCTGGTGGACGTGCGCGGCCCGCTCGCGTTCGAACGTGGCCATGTGCCGGGGGCGATCAACATTCCGGGGCGATTGCTGACTGCTGAAAGTCTGGCGGCCTACCCGAAAACCAGCGTGTTCGTGGTGTATTGCGCCGGGCCCCACTGCAACGGTGCCAACAAGGCTGCCGTGAAACTGGCGGCGCTGGGTTACCCGGTGAAGGAAATGATCGGCGGAGTGACCGGGTGGCTGGATGAAGGGTTTGAGTTGAGTGTGAGGGTGCAACAGTCAGTGAGTGCCGTGATCGGTTGTGAGTGCTGATCGGGCCGAGACCTGCGCTGACCACCAAGCATCCAGCGTCGCCTGCAACCACTCGAACACGGTTGCATAGGCGGCGCTGTCCTGTTGACCCCGGGGCAGCGGTGACTCGTCGGCAAAGTGTTCATTGAGCGTGGCCACCGATTCAGCCGTCCACTCCGGATGAAACTGCAAACCCACCCGCGTCGGCCCGGCGCAATACATCTGCTGCTCGCACTGGTCACTGCTGGCCAGCAACTGCGTGTTTGGCGGAAGGTCGATGGCGTCTTCGTGCCATTCCAGCACGTTCAGATGCTGACCATCGACGAACGTCACGCGGGTCCAACCGGTTTCGGTTCGATCCATCCGCCGCACATTCCCGCCCAGACTCAGCGCCAGCAACTGCGCCCCCAGACAAATCGCAAACACCGGCGCGCCTTGATCTAGGCTGCCCGCCAACCACCGACGTTCAGCTTCCAGCCACGCTGGCCCGGCGTTGGACTCATAAGGCCCGCCCAACAGGATCACGGGTACTGCACTCACTGGCGGCAACTGGCCGAGGTCGGCGCGAAACACGTTCAGGGTCAAACCTCGGGACGCAGCCCACGTGGCAATGGCGCCGGGACCTTCGGCGGGGTGGTGCTGGATCAGGTTCAACGTGGGCATCACGCTTCTCTCGTGGGACAGGTTGGCGGTCAATGTGCCGTAAATACCGGTTCATCGCCAGTCAGACTATTCAGTCGGATTAGCACCTGAACCCTGTAGGTTTTGTCTCAAACCAGTGATTGTCTGACAGTCCTTGTACCGCCTTGGCGCACGCGTGCAAACAGCGCAATCCGTCGGCCACTTTTCTATAACTATTTGTCGCTTAAACACAATTTACCCTCTTTGAGCCGCTCTAGACTGCCGACCACTTCGGTGCTCTCCAATCGGAAGGCGCAACCGAATGCCAATCGAAAGCTGCCAATAAAAGTCTCCGCACACAGGAGTTATAAATGAAGAAGCTAGTGATGTTCGGTGCCCTGGCACTGTCGATGTTGTCCCTGACGGCTGTGGCCGAAGACGCCAAGCCGATCCGCCTGGGTATCGAAGCCGGTTACCCGCCATTCTCGATGAAAACCCCTGACGGCAAACTCACCGGTTTCGACGTGGACATCGGCGACGCGCTGTGCGAGCAGATGAAAGTGAAGTGCACCTGGGTCGAGCAAGAGTTCGACGGCCTGATCCCGGCGCTGAAGGTCAAGAAAATCGACGCGATCCTGTCGTCCATGACCATCACCGACGATCGCAAAAAGAACGTCGACTTCACCATCAAGTACTACCACACTCCGGCGCGCTTCGTGATGAAGGCAGGCACCGACATCAAAGACCCGCTGACCGAACTCAAAGGCAAGAAAGTCGGTGTGCTGCGCGCCAGTACCCACGACCGCTTCGCTACTGAAGTGCTGGTGCCGGCCGGTATCAATCTGGTTCGCTACGGCTCGCAGCAGGAAGCCAACCTGGACATAGTCGCCGGTCGTCTCGACGCGATGCTGGCCGACTCGGTCAACCTGGACGACGGTTTCCTGAAAACCGACGCCGGTAAAGGCTTTGCTTTCGTTGGCCCGACCTACGAAGACGCCAAGTACTTCGGCGGCGGCGCCGGTATTGCTGTGCGCAAGGGCGATACTGCCCTGGCAGAGAAATTCAACACCGCCATCACCGAAATCCGCGCCAATGGCAAGTACAAGCAAGTGCAAGACAAGTACTTCGACTTTGACGTTTACGGCCAGTAATCACGCCGTTCAAAAAAGTGGCAACCGTTGACGCGGTTGCCACTTTTTTTATGTTCTTTCTGTTGAAATGAGATCCCTGTGGGAGCGAGCCTGCTCGCGAAAGCGGTGTGTCAGGCAAAAAACTTTCCACTGGAAAATCGCATTCGCGAGCAGGCTCGCTCCCACAGGTGATTGTCGCCGTTCAGATACTCAGGAGTTTCCATGCAACGCATCGATCATTCACTGCCCTGGAGCCACCTGGGCACCGAACGCACCCTCAGCGTGTTTCGTTATGGCGCGGGCACTCGCAAGGTCTACATCCAGGCCAGCCTGCACGCTGATGAACTGCCGGGCATGCGCACGGCGTGGGAACTGAAAAAGCGTCTGAGCGAACTCGAAGCCCAAGGTCAGTTGCAGGGCGTGATCGAACTGGTCCCGGTGGCCAATCCCATTGGCCTCGATCAGCACCTGCAAGGCAGCCACATGGGCCGCTTCGAGCTGGGCAGCGGCAAGAACTTCAACCGCTCCTTCGTCGAACTCAGCGCACCGGTGGCCGAGTTGATTGGTGATCGCTTGGGCAGTGATGCGGCTGCCAACATTACGTTGATTCGCCAGACCATGGGCCAGGTACTCGACGATTTGCCGGCACCGACCTCGCAGCTTGAAGCCATGCACCGCTTGCTGCTGCGTCACGCCTGTGATGCCGATATCACCCTCGATCTGCATTGTGATTTTGACGCGGCGATTCATCTGTATGCCTTGCCGCAACACTGGCCGCAGTGGCAATCCCTGGCGGCGCGTTTGAAGGCTGGGGTGGCGTTGCTCTGTGAAGATTCCGGCGGCAGCTCATTCGATGAATCGTGTTCAACGCCGTGGATGCGTCTGGCAAGGGCTTTCCCTGAGGCCGCGATCCCGCCGGCCAACCTGGCGACGACGCTGGAGTTGGGCAGCATGGGTGATACGCGAGTCGATCAGGCTCAGGCCAATTGCGAGGCGATTCTCGGCTTCCTCGCCGAGCAGGGTTTCATCAAAGGCACTTGGCCTGCGGCACCGAGCGGATGCTGTGAAGGCATGCCGTTCGAAGGCACCCAATACCTGTTCGCGCCGCATCACGGGGTCGTCAGTTTCCTGCGTGATTCGGGTGAATGGGTGGAGAAGGGTGATGCGCTGTTTGAAGTGGTCGATCCGCTGAATGATCGAGTTACCACGGTTTGCGCCGGGACCAGTGGCGTGTTGTTTGCCATCGATCGTGGGCGCTATACGCAGCCGGGCACCTGGCAGGCGAAGGTCGCGGGGCGTGAGCCGATTCGGGTCGGGAAACTCATCAACGACTAATCTCGGAATCGTCGGTGTCGCATCGGGCCGCTTCGCGAGCAGGCTCGCTCCCACAGGGGAATGCATTTCAAATGTGGGAGCGAGCCTGCTCGCGAAGCGGCATTAGCCACACCTGAAATCCCCCGGCAAGCTTCACAGTGTTAGGCTCTTCCCCCGAATCCTGCACTTGTGAAGGAAGGTTTATGTTGAAGTATCTCGCTCTGCTGACACTCCTGGCGTCCGCCGCCGTCCACGCTCAAACCCCGCTGCAAACCGATCTGCCGCTCAAGTACCTGGAGCAGGCCAACCCCGAATCGCGCAATCAGCCCTTGGTGATTTTCCTCCACGGTTACGGCAGTAACGAACAGGATTTGTTCGACATCAAGGATGAACTGCCCGCGTCATACAACTACCTGTCGGTACGCGCACCGATGGTGATGGAGGAGGGCAGTTACAAGTGGTTTCGCGAGAAAGGTAACGCTGCCTACAACGGTGAGACAGATGATCTGAAGTCCAGCGGCCAGGTGCTGCAGGATTTCGTCGCACAGGCGGCGAAGAAATATCACACCGAACCGAACAAGGTATTCCTGGTGGGTTTCAGCCAGGGCGCGATCATGTCCTACGAGGTGGCCCTGCGTCACCCCGAGGCGGTGGGCGGGATTGCGGCGTTGAGCGGGCGGATTCTGCCGGTGCTCCAGTCCGAACTGAAACCGGATGAAAAGCGCCAGAAGCTGGCGATTTTCATCGGTCATGGCACGGCGGACAAACGCCTTCCGTACATTGACGGTACGGACGCCGACAGCCTGTTGCAGAGCCTGTCACTCAAGCCTGAATTTCATGCCTACCCTGGCGTCGGTCACAGCATCAGTGCTGTCGAATTGCAGGACTTGAGCGCCTGGTTGCAGCGTCTCAATCCCTGATGCTTACTTGCCGGTGACGATCTGTTTGACCAGTGTCTCGTGGCCAGCATTGTCACTGAGGCGGGAAATCACCTGAACGATCGCCATGCGCGTGTTGGACGCGGCCATCAGTGTGGTGTCGAGGGTTTTGCCGCCGCCCTGGGTGGCGGTGCTGTCAATCTGCCGCAACCCCAGGCCGGTGCCTTTCTGGGTCAGGCTTTTTTCACTGAGCTTGGTGAAGTCTGGCAGCGCCGCGGCTTGTTCGGTGGCGAAGTCGGACGCCGCGGAGTCGAGGAACTGACCGTCGTTGTCTTTGACGTTGAGGCCGCCGGGGATGGTGTTTTCAGCGGCGATCACGACGGTTTTAGTCGCCTGATTGGTGTACATGGTGCCCGTTGCCCCGGCGGTGCCGGTGGCCGCGTCGCCGGCGGGCAACGGGTTGGCGACGAAGCCTTTTGGCAGGGTGAACGTGAACTTGCCGCCAAGCATCGAGACTTTCTGTGCTGGCGCGGTATCGCTGGCAGTGGCCTTGGCGGCCTGCGCATTCAGCGCTCCCAGACTGGCAACCGCCGTCAACAACAGGACAGCGGCTTTTTTACTTAACAATGACATTCAGAAACTCCAGGGGATGGTCGGTCTCGCGGTGGGGGGCGATCATCCCATGGAGGTTGCGGCGCATTCCAGCGCAGTCTAACGGACGGTCATGTTCCTTTGGTCAGCGTTAGGGACCAGATATCAACGTCCTGCTAAACACCATATTTGCAATAACCCACCAATGCGAAGTTGCATTCCACTTGCCCACCCGTTTGCATTCGGCCTGACCAGTCATTTGCATTCGTTCTGATCACCGATTGCATCGGATTTGGCCAGCACGCTTTGTAACCATGATCGGCAGAGAACGGCCAAAAGCAGACCATGGACACGCAGCTAATACTTCAGTAGTGTGCAAAAAATATGCCGCTTTCCCCCTTCTTGATGTCGCGTTTACAGACTCGATTTTTTGATTGTTCAAGGGATTACACATGGACATGGAGTGTTATGCGACATCGCATGCCGCAAAATTAATTGTTATGCCAAAAGCCGTACGGCACCTCAAAGTTGAATGGTCGGAGCAATAAAGTGGAAATCAAGATTGATATATTGGATTCTCCAACAGAAAAAGATCAGGGAGTTCTGAATAATAGGTTCTCAGAATATCTTCGAATTCAATATCCAAATCTACCGCCAGAATCGGAAGATAAAATATTTATGGTGGTTGCACACGATGAAGTAGGCGACTACATCGGTGCAATAAGCTGTAATTGTTACTGGGATGGCTTAGAAATTGATACCTTTTGGGTTAAGGAATCTCATCGCGGTAGAAAAATCGGTTCTATGCTATTGGAAAAAGCAGAAACGATTGGCGCCAACAATGGGGCAGTAGTTGCATTCTTAAAAACCGTTGATGCTAAACAGTTCTATGAGCAGCATGGGTATGAGATTTATGGTGTTCTTGAGGATCGACCAATCGGGACTAACTTGTATCATTTAAAGAAACGGCTAGTAAAACATGCATAACAACTGGTTCAAACCGTTCGCTTCGCTCACTGGGACGGGCTAAAGCCCGCCCCTTAACCAAATGCTGGTCAGCGTCCGCATTGGGTCGTTCTCTGCCGGTTTTGTCCACGAAGCGTCCTGGTAGAATCCGACGCAAATAGCTGGTCAGGTCGAATGCAAATGGGTGGGCAAGTATGTGTAATCACCCAGCCAAAAAACGGGCGAAGAAATTCTCGGCTTTTGATGCGCATAAACACGTTTCAGGGAGCGCGTTTAAAGACACTCGGTGTTACGTCCTAACGGCTACAACGCCTTGCGTCGTTACCTACGCGTGCGCCAGAATCCGCTGGCTTGTGCGCCTGTGGTGCGGGCTATATCGTTTCCCTGTCACTGAAAAACAGTGACCGGGTTTGGTAGACCCGTAGCATCGACGCATAGCGTCACCTTTGGCGGTCCTTTCCCAGGGCTGCGGTTTCATGGTGGCCATGCGTAGGGCTCCTCCGGGGGCGCCGGTTCCGATGCCCGGTCTACCAACCTCCGTATGGCCGCCACCCTCCGTTTGGTAGCGAGATGGTGATGGCTCCAATTAATCAGCATCGGAGTTCCATCTATGTTCAAAGTTACGCCCAACCCCCCGAATACCGGTCCGGTACCCTACGACGTCTTTCGTGATCTTGACCCCAAGAAAATGACAGAGGCGGCCGACCGCGCCCTCAGTTTCTACCTCAACCCCGGGGCGTCGAAAACGCAGATACCGCCCCCTCACCGACTTGACGGACGGCCCACGACGCCAAACGATGCTGGTGCTGCAACGGGTCATCATGTTGGGTGAGTTAGCGGTCAATCGCGTACTGGATAACCACAAGCCTGGGTAGTCGCCAGGCGGGTAGCGAGGGCGCTTGCGCCCTCGCTGTTTAGCAGCATTCAAAGGTCGCAACCGCGACGCGCTTCCTTATTGTTTTTTGGTAATGCCACCGACGTAGAACCGCAGATGCGGGCGCGCGGCGCTCTCTGCGCTCAGGCCACGCAGTTCTGTTGCTCGTGGTCACGCTGGAAGGTCCGTTCAGCCCCCACGTCGCACCGGATAGCTCTTGATCACATCCAGAAACTCAATGCGACGTTCGCTGACCAGCAGCTGCGGGAGCAGCAGTTCATACGCCTGTCGATACGGCTTGCTCAGGTGACGCGTGATGAAGTCGTCCTTGCTGCAGGTCCAGGTTTCGTAGAGCACCAGGGTGTTCGGGTCGTCCTGGAGTTGGTGGACCCAGGTGTTGACGAAGTCCGGCTCGGCCGACATCTGGTGCACCACGTCCAGCAGCCGTTCTTTCATTTCGGCGAAACGTTCCGGTTTGGCCGGCAGGTAAACAATAAACGCGACTTGATCACTCATTTCATCACCTTCGCACGCTGGGATTGGGTTACTGCGCCTGGTTCTGCGGGAACAGGTTGCGACGGGTTTCTTCGTCGAACTCTGTCTTCAGCACCAGTTTCTCTTTAAGACCGTGGGCACGTTGGGCGGCCGGACGGGCGCTGATTTCATCGAATAGGCGCTTGACGTTCGGGTACGCCGCCAGGCCGTTCTCGCCGAGGATGTACGGTGCCTAATTGGCCCAGCCCCAGAGCGCCATGTCGGCGATGCTGTAGGAGTCGCCGGCCAGGTACTGATGGTCGGCCAGTCGCTGATCGAGCACGCGGTAGTGACGTTCGACTTCTTTGAGGTAGCGGTTTTTCGCATACGCCAGGTCTTCCGGCGCGTGGTGCAGGAAATGCACCGCCTGGCCGGAAAATGGCGACAGGCCGGTGGCGATGAACATCAGCCAGGACAGTAGCTCGGCTTGCCCGGCCACCGAGGTCGGCAGGAAGCGCTGATGTTTTTGCGCCAGGTGCAGCAGGATCGCCTGGGAGTCGAAGACGGTCGCGTCGCCATCGACCAAGGCCGGCACCTTGGCGTTCGGGTTGATCGCCAAAAAGGCCGGCAGGTGTTGCTCACCCTTGAAGGTGTCGACGCCGATCAATTCGTAGGGCGTTTGCAGTTCTTCAAGCAGCAGGGCGACTTTCATCGGGTTGGGCGAAGGGTGGAAAAAAAACTTCATGGTGTAGGCCTCAGTCAGTGGTTGGTTTTGAACTGAGGCTGATGTTGAAGTAAACCCGTTCGAATGACGTGCGAGCTATTTGCTTTACTCGTTCGAAACTATCGAACGTGTTATCGGCACTTTGGCGGTTGATCGCGACGTGGCGATGACTGCACCGGCGATAATCAGCAGCGCGGGGACGATCAGAATCGGGCTGGCATGGCTGCGCCCCACGGTGATCAGCAACAACGTGGAAATCAACGGCGCCAGGTAGGAAAGCGCCCCCAGCGTCGCCAGACTGCCGTGTTTGGTGGCGTGGTCCCAGGCAAAAAACGCCAGTCCGACCGGTCCAAGCCCGAGGACGACAATTGCGGTCCATTGGCTGAAGTCGGGCTTTACCGTGGTTTCGAACGCCAGGTGGCAGACCAGTCCGGCCACGGCGACCAAGCCGCAGATGCCGCCAATGATGCTGCTCGGTACTTCGCTGAACCGGCGGTTGATCACCGAGTAAACCGACCAGATCAGCGCACAACCGAACGCCGCGAGATAACCGGCGATGGGCATCGCGACATCAGCATTCGGGGCACGCTGCTGCATGATGAAGGCCGTGCCGGCCAGGCCCAGCAGTGCGCCGAGCAATTGCCGTTTGTGCAGCTTTTCTCCGGCCGAGAACGCCGACAGCAACACCAGCAACAGCGGCCAAAGGTAGTTGATCAGACTGGCTTCGGCCGCCGGGGCGGCTTTGAGCGCGAAAAAGTACAGCGCGTGATAAACGAAAATTCCGACGAACCCGGTCGCCCACACGGCCCAGGGCTGGCGCCAACTGGTGAACCCGGCGAGCCCGCGTCGGCCCAGAATCACCAGGCTCGCCGCGAACGCCGCGCCGAAACCCAGTGTCAGCAGTTCAAACGGTGGAATGCCTTCGGTGAGGGTGGTCAGCAAAGCCAGGGAGGACCAGAGCACTATCGCAATCACGCCGACGGCCGTCGCGCTGTGGCTGTTTCGAAGCGGAGTCATGTCTGTTCCTTCAGCGCGATGAGCGGGCGAAATCCTGGCCCGATGACATCAAGCAGCTTAGCGTTTGATCGCCGTACGTCCAGCGTCCGGTGCCGCGCTCACCGGTTTGGCCAACAAGCGCTTGGTCACCCCGAGCATACCCACTGACACCGCGACGCCCAGGGCGAACGCGGTCAGCCCCATGCCTGGCAAGGCCAACGCCAACACCAGGCAAAACGCGGCGAACGAATACATCCCCGTAGCAGTGGCCCGCAACAACGCAGCGGTAAAGGCCGGACCGCGAGTTTGCTGGGAGAACACCGCCATCACGCTGCCCAGCACCGGGAACACCGCGAGCAGACCGCTCCAGCGTTCGCCGACGGTGCTGGCCAACAACGTGACTGCGAGGGTGAGCAGGGCGCCGGCAATCATGCGCAACAGCAATTTGTCGGACTTCGGCGCCGGGCCTGAAACGATTGGCTGTACCGAGGGAAACAGAAACGGCGCCGCCAGCAGGGCGGTTGCGGCGGCGATCACCGAGAACACGAGGGACGGGGGAATCAACGACAGCACAACGGCCGTGGTGGCCCAGACCAACAGCGAAATCACCAGCGCCCACGGCCACTTCGCGCGTTGTGCAACCTGAGCGTAGGTCACGCAAAAGGCAATCATCGCGAACATCGCCGACAGCGCTGCCGTCGCCGATTGAGCAGCGAACTCCGGACCCTGTTCGACGGCGAGAAAGAACAGAATCGGCCCGACCACCACCGGCAACCCCGACAGCCAGCCGGCGACACTCGGTCCCCAGCGTTTACCGGCCAGGGAAATCAGCAAGAGAAATCCTGGGATGACCAGCAGTTTGAGTATCAGCACGCACGCACCTCCGACCTGAGTGAGGCGGCAACGTTAGCATTGCGGACGGTTGATTGCTCTATGGATTGCTGCGTTTTGTATACAAAGTTGCTGCTACCGAGCGTGTTGGCGCGGTTGCACCTGGCCATCGGTATTCTTGGGGCCACCGTGATGCCGCATAACGTGTACCTGCATGCCTCCATCGTGCAGACCCGGATGATCGGCAAGGACCTGCACAGTAAGCAGGACGCGGAGCGGGGCGAACAGCGGGTTGATCTTACAGTTCGTAGCCTGAGCCTGAAGCTGTGTTGCCTGGCCGAGCCTCTTCGCGAGCAGGCTCGCTTGTATGTTTAGACTTAAGGGGTGCGCGGGTGGTGAAGGCGTTCAATCACCTTCAGGCGCGTTTTCTGGAAAGCGATCCGGCGGCGGAGGGCGGGCGGCGGGTGCAGTTTCCAGGCGGTCCGCTGCCGGTGCTGAATCTGGTGAAATTTGCCTGACTCTTCATTCCCCGCACTCGGCGTAGCAGCTGGCGAAGCCTGCGTTCGGCTGCGAAGCAGTCGTCAAACCTGAGCACGCGGTCTGCCTGAAACACCCTATCGTCTGATTTCACGACTGCTTCGCAGCCGAACGCAGGCTTCGCCAGCTGCTACAAAGTGAGCGTTGTGACAGAAATTGGTTTCAGAGATGTGGATAGCCCGGTGCGACGTGAGTCGCACCGGGTGTTTTGCCAGACGGCGAACGGATATTCGTGGGTCCCCGCGCCGTCTGTTGAACGCTTTACGCCCGTTCGATCGCCAGTGCCACGCCCTGACCACCACCGATGCACAGGGTGGCGAGGCCTTTCTTGGCGTCACGCTTGATCATCTCATGCAGCAGAGTCACCAGTACTCGGCAACCCGACGCACCGATCGGGTGGCCCAGGGCGATGGCGCCGCCGTTGACGTTGACCTTGTTCAGGTCCCATTCCAGGTCCTTGGCCACCGCCAAAGATTGCGCAGCGAAGGCTTCGTTGGCTTCGATCAGGTCCAACTGGTCGATGGACCAGCCGGCCTTGTCCAGGCAACGACGAGTCGCGCTGACCGGGCCGATGCCCATGATCGCCGGGTCTACGCCCGCATTGGCGTAAGCCGCGATTTTCGCCAGCACGGGCAGGCCGAGGGCCTTGGCTTTTTCCGCGCTCATCAGGATTACGGCGGCGGCACCGTCGTTCAGGGACGAGGCGTTACCGGCGGTCACCGAACCGTCCTTTTTGAAGGCGGCTTTCAGTTTGCCCAGGGAGTCGGCGGTGGTCCCGGCCCGTGGTTGTTCGTCAACCTGGAAGGCGACCGGATCGCCCTTGCGCTGAGGAATCAGGATCGGCGTGATCTCGTCGGCAAAACGCCCGGCTTCGATGGCGGCCGTGGCTTTCTGCTGCGAGGCCGCGGCGAAGGCATCTTGCTGTTCGCGGGTCAGGTTGTACTTGTCAGCCAGGTTCTCGGCGGTGATGCCCATGTGGTAATCGTTGAACGCATCCCACAGGCCGTCGCTGATCATGGTGTCGACAATCTGGGCATGACCCATGCGCAGACCGGTGCGCGCACCGGGCATGACGTAATTGGACAGGCTCATGTTTTCCTGGCCGCCGGCAATGATCACGTCGGCATCGCCGCAGCGAATTGCCTGAGTGGCCAGATGCAGCGCTTTGAGGCCCGAGCCGCAGACCTTGTTCAGGGTCATCGCAGGCACGGTGAAGGGCAGGCCGGCCTTGATCGCGGACTGGCGCGCAGGGTTTTGCCCGGCGCCGGCGGTCAACACCTGGCCCATGATCACTTCATCGACTTCAGCTACGTCCAGACCGGTTTGCGCCAGCAACTGGCGGATCACCGCAGCGCCGAGGTCAACGGCGGAAACATTCGCCAAGGCACCCTGGAAACTGCCGATGGCGGTGCGGGTGGCGGCGACAATGACGACTTCTTGCATGGAATGATTCCTCACTGGGCAGCGAACTGCATTTCCGGAACGTGATCCGGCACGATCAGTTTACCGGCGGTCTTGGCGACAATCTCCTCGACGCTGACGCCCGGTGCGCGTTCCTTGAGAATGAACGCGCCGTTTTCGATTTCCAGGTAAGCCAGGTCGGTCAGCACACGCTTGATGCAGCCGGCACCGGTCAGCGGCAGGCTGCATTTGGACAACAGCTTGGACTCACCGTCCTTGGACGCGTGGGTCATGATAACGATGATGTTGTCTGCACCGGCCACCAGGTCCATGGCGCCGCCCATGCCCTTGACCAGTTTGCCGGGAATCATCCACGAGGCGATATTGCCTTGGACGTCTACTTCAAAGGCGCCCAGCACGGTCAGGTCGACATGACCACCGCGGATCATCGCGAAGGACTCGGCCGAGGAAAAGATCGACGCGCCGATACGTGCGGTCACGGTTTGTTTGCCGGCGTTGATCATGTCGGCATCGATGGTTTCTTCAGTAGGAAAGGGGCCCATGCCCAGCAGGCCGTTTTCCGACTGCAGCATGACTTCCATGCCTTCTGGGATGTAGTTGGCGACCAGGGTCGGAATGCCGATGCCCAGGTTCACGTAGAAGCCGTCCTGCATTTCGCGGGCGACGCGTTGAGCCATTTGTTCGCGGGAAAGTGCCATTGTTGTTATTCCTTCATTCGGTCCGGGGGCAGGAGATCACTTACGCACGGTGCGCTGTTCGATGCGCTTCTCGAACGTGCCGCAAATGACCCGGTCGACGTAGATGCCAGGGGTGTGGATCTGCGACGGGTCCAGCTCGCCGGGTTCGACGATTTCTTCGACTTCGACCACGGTGATCTTGCCGGCAGTGGCGGCCAGCGGATTGAAGTTCTGGGCGGTGTGGCGATAGATGACGTTGCCGAAATGGTCGGCTTTCCAGCCTTTGACGATGGCGAAGTCACCGGTGATGGATTCTTCCATCAGGTACTGGCGGCCATGGAATTCGCGGACTTCCTTGCCTTCGGCCACTGGGGTGCCAACGCCGGTGGCGGTGAAGAAAGCGGGGATGCCGGCGCCGCCTGCGCGCATTTTTTCGGCGAGGGTGCCCTGGGGGGTCAGGACGACTTCGATTTCGCCTTTCAGCAGCTGGTCTTCGAACAGTTTGTTCTCACCGACGTAGGAGGCCACCACCTTGCGGATCTGCCGGTCTTCCAGCAGCACGCCGAGGCCGAAACCGTCGACGCCGCAGTTGTTGGAGACGACGGTGAGGTCCCGGGTGCCTTTGCGCTTGATCTCGGCGATGAGGTTTTCCGGGATCCCGCACAGACCGAAGCCGCCGGCGATCACGGTCATGCCGTCTTCAAGACCTGCAAGGGCTTCCTCGTAGGAACTCACGCGCTTGTCGAAACCTGCCATATGCACCTCTTTTATTCTTTGTGGGCGGCTGGCTAGCCGTATGGGGATGGAGTGTCTCGCCGCAGTATTCATTTGTTAAGTTGATTTTTAAGGTTGATTGATAGATAAAACTCACCAATTAATCCTGTGGGAGCGAGCCTGCTCGCGAATGGAGCGCCTGCGCTCATTACTGGAGCAATTCGAACATGACAGTCAAGCAGATCAGGGCATTTTTGGCCGTGGCCCAGAGTTTGAGTTTTGCCGTGGCCTGCGAGCGGTTGCACCTGTCGCAATCGGCCTTGAGCCTGACCATCAAGGCGCTGGAGGAGGGGCTGGGCGGGCGGCTGTTCACCCGCAACACGCGCAACGTGGCGCTGACCGCAGAGGGAGAATCGCTGGTGCCACTGGCACGTCGCCTTATCGCTGACTGGGACAATGCCGAGGATGAGTTGCGCCAACGCTTTACCCTCCAGCGCGGGCGCGTGACGCTGGCGGCGATGCCCTCATTTGCCGGTAACCTGCTGCCGCCGATCCTGAAAACCTTCCGCGCGCGCTATCCCAAGGTCAATGTCACGGTGAATGACGTGATCAACGAGCAGGTGCTGGAGATGGTGCGTGACCGGCAGGTTGAGCTGGGGGTGGCGTTTGAACCGACTCAGAGTTCGTCGCTGGCATTCACGCCGTTGTACATGGACCGTTTCGTTGCGGTGGTGCCAAAAGATTCTCCTTTTGCCGAACGGGAAGACATCGATTGGCAGACCCTGCTCAAGGAACCGTTCATCACCTTGCAGCGTCCGTCGACGGTTCGGGTGATGCTCGAAGAACACTTGCAGGCGCGTGGGATGAAATTGCCGGTGGAGTTTGAAAGCCATCAGTTGGCGACAGTTGGACGGATGGTGGCCAGCGGGTTGGGAGTGAGCGCGGTGCCGGCGTTGTGTGTCGGGCAGATGCTGGAACTGGGCGCGCGGTGCATTACCTTGCGCGACCCGGTGGTGGAGCGGGCGATCGGGGTGTTGACCAAGCCAGGGATTGAGCTGTCGGCAGCGGCTCAGGCGTTGTTCGATATCCTGAAAGCCGAAAACCTGGGCCAACGAGTTTCTCTGCCCTGATCACGGTCACCTGTGGGAGCGAGCCTGCTCGCGAAGAGGCCGGCACATCCGACATCAGTGTTGACTGATACTCCGCTATCGCGAGCAGGCTCGCTCCCACAGGGTTTTAGGTTGATCAGGACGAGCGGTGCTGGGCCAGTAAGGGCAAAAGCTGCTCGCATGAAGCCTCTATTTTCAAATCAAGGAGGTCATCCGCCCGAGTCTTCCCCAAATTAATTGCAATCAACGGTTTCCCCTGATCCGCCACCGCCCGGCACAATCGAAACGCCGAATACGCCATCAACGAAGACCCGACCACGAGCAACCCCGCAGCCTTTTCGACCGCCGCCATTGCTTTGGTCGCCGTGACCTGCGCCACATTCTCGCCAAAAAACACCACGTCCGGCTTCATCCGTTCACCTGCGCAGTGCGGGCAATGCGGTACCTGAAACCGCGCCTCAAACGCCGCATCCAGCAGCGTGTCGCCATCCGGGGCTTGCACCGCATCCACGCCGGCCAGATACGGATTCTGCGCTTCCATCAGTTGCTGGATCGAATCCCGTTCGCTGCGCGTCCCGCAGTCCAGGCACAACACCCGGTGCAGGCTGCCGTGAAGTTCGATGACGTCATGGCTGCCGGCCTGGTCGTGCAGGGTGTCGACGTTTTGAGTGATCAGCCCGCTGATCTGCTGCGAACTTTGCAAACTGGCCAAGGCCTCGTGGGCCACGTTCGGCTGGGCCTGGCGCACACGCGGCCAACCGAGCATCGCTCGCGCCCAATAGCGCCGCCGGGATTCGGGGGCGGAGAGGAATTCCTGATACATCATCGGTTGCCGCCCACGCCGCACTCCCTGGTTGTCGCGGTAGTCCGGAATGCCCGACGGAGTGCTGATGCCGGCGCCGGTCAGGACCACAAACGGCTGCTCGGCCATTAACTGCTGAAGGTGGTCGAGTTGTTCGCGGATGAGGCTGTCGAGCATGTTCAACACTCCGGTGGACCATGAGTATTTGCAGGGTAGCATTTGCCAATCACCCTGTAGGAGCACGGCTTGCCGGCGATGGCGATCTTAAGGACGCCATCGCCGGCAAGCCGTGCTCCTACATGTGCGATGGTTACTTACGCGCCTCCAGAATCAGGTTGAACGGCGTTTCCGTGGCCCGTCGGAACGTCTTGAACCCCGCCTCGGTGAAGACCTTGCGCAGCCGCGCCTCGCCAGCCTGGGCGCCGAGGCCGAGGCCGACCTCCTGGGACAGCGAGTTCGGGGTGCAGATGAAGGTCGAGGCGGCGTAGAACAAGCGGCCAACCGGGGTGACGTTGTCGTCGAGCGAGTCGTTGGCGAACGGTTCTACCAGCAGCACCGTGCCGTCCGGTTTTAGCGCGTCATAAGCGTGCCGCGCCGCGCCGACTGGATCGCCCATGTCGTGCAGGCAGTCGAAGTAGCAGACCAGGTCATAGTCGTCACCGGGGAAGCTTTTTGCCGTGCCCTGGAAGAACCGCGCACGCCCGGACACGCCACCGGCTTCAGCGCGCTGGGTGGCGACGGTGACGGAGGGCGCGTGGTAGTCGAAACCGACGAACCGCGAATCCGGAAACGACTGGGCCATGATCACGGTGGATGCGCCGTGGCCGCAGCCGATATCCGCCACTTTGGCGCCAGCCTCCAGTTTGGCGACCACGCCTTCGAGCGCCGGTAGCCATTCGGCGACCAAGTGCGCTTTATAACCTGGTCGGAAGAACCGCTCCGTGCCGCTGAACATGCACGGATGGTGATCGCCCCAGGCGAGGGCACCGTCGCCGCGCATGGCGTTGACCAGTTTGTCCTTGTCATGGAAAAACGATGCAACCACCCCGACGCCACCCGCGATATAGACCGGGGAGTCTTCGATTGCCAATGCCAGGGCCTGCTCTTCGGGCAGCCGGAACTGGCCGTCGCGGTGTTCCATGTAACCGGAAGCGGCGTGGGCGCTGAGCCATTCGCGCAGCAGGCGGGTGTTGCAGCCGGTTTTGTCAGCGAGGGCTTCCGGGGTGACTGGCTGACTGTCGGCCATGGCCCGGTACAGTCCGAGCTCTTCGCCGAGGATGACGTTGGCGAGCATCGCCGCGCCGCCCATGTCGTTCACCAGTTTGCCCATGAAATCATTGAGTCTGGCCTCGTCCATCACGTGTGCTCCTTCAGCAGGATCACAGTCCAGGGGCCTTGTTTTTCGAGGCGTTCACCTCTGGACGGTGGTCGTGGGAATGAACAGGACGATAAGCACGCCCTGCGTGCACTAAGTTTAGTCCGGGGGCCGTGCACCGCTGCCTTGAGCGACGAAAGTTACCTTGCCTACCCCTCTGTAGGAGCGAGCGGTGCGGCGATCCGACTTGCCCGCGAAGGCGGCGTGTCAGTCGACGAGGATGTTGCCTGACACGCCGCCTTCGCGGGCAAGCCTCGCTCCTACAAGGGATTTGTGGCGTCTATTTCACTGTATCTAACAGGCTTCCCGATACAGTTTCCCCCAATACCGTGGCACTGCCGAACACAGGCGAGATACAAACCTGCGATGAACTGCGTAGGCCATTTGGCACCCTATACACCGTGAAGGGGACAACAATGACCACGCTCCTGGCTGAAACCGACCTGAAATCTACCCCCGTCAATCGCCTGCGCGTCGACCATTACCTGTACCACAGTGTGTACAGACCCGCCGGCGATACAACCGCCGCGATTTTCTGCCGGAGCGGAACACAGACCCGATACACCCTTTCGGTTAACTGTGATTCCGCTCTGACAATCATTGAGATCGACATCATGCAAACTCCCACCCTCTCAGCGAAGGCGACCGTCGGGCTCGGTTTGCGTCGCGGTTTAATGAAGGACCTTCAAGCAGCCCGTGTGGGCGATTTCGATTTTCTGGAAGTTGCACCGGAAAACTGGATCGGCATCGGTGGCGCTCATGGCCATGCGTTACGTGCCTTGGCCGAGCGTTATCCGTTGTCCTGTCATGGCTTGTCACTGTCATTGGGCGGCCCGGCACCGTTGGACGTCGAGTTTCTGCAGGAGGTCCGGGTTTTCCTCGATCAATACAATGTGCCGCTGTACAGCGAACACTTGAGCTACTGCAGCGATGACGGTCACCTTTACGACTTGCTGCCGTTGCCCTTTACCGAAGAAGCAGTGCATCACGTCGCCGCGCGAATTCGCCAGGCTCAGGACATTCTTGGTCGGCGTCTGGCGGTGGAAAACGTCTCCTACTACGCCGCGCCACAACAGGATATGGACGAGCTGACCTTCATCAACGCGGTGCTGCGCGAAGCCGATTGCGACCTGCTGCTGGACGTCAACAACGTCTACGTCAACTCAATCAATCACGGTTTCGATCCGCAGACCTTTCTGGCCGGCATCGATTCTGGCCGGGTGGTGGCCATGCACGTCGCTGGGCATTTCGATGAGTCCGACACCTTGAAAATCGACACCCACGGCGCTTCGGTCAAACCGGTGGTCTGGTCGTTGCTGGCTGAGGCTTACGCTCGCTTCGGAGCGCAGCCGACGCTGCTGGAACGGGATTTCAACTTTCCGGCATTTTCCGAACTGCTGGCCGAGTTGCAGACCATTCGACGCCTGCAAACCGAGGGGGTGAACCGTGGATAAGCCGAGTCTATTTCAGCAGCAAAACACCCTGGGCCTTTACCTGCGCGATCCCGATCATTGCGCGCCACCGGCCGGGATGGACGTGACACGGGCGCAAGTTTACCGCGACCTGATTTTCGCGAACCTGTCGTCGTTGCTCAGTGGGACTTTTCCGGTGCTGATCAAGATTCTCGGTGATGAACACTGGCGTTCACTGGTACGGGTTTTCCTGCGCGACTACCGCGCGCACACGCCGAAATTCGGCGAGATCGCCCAGGAGTTTGTCGAGTTCCTGGCCTCGGAACCGCAAGCGTTGGCCGAAGGGGCGTGGCCGCCGTTCATGGTGGAACTGGCGCATTACGAGTGGATCGAGATGGCGTTGCAGCAGTCCGAGGCCGAACCGTTGCCGCTGAGCGATGCCGGATTGTTGCTGGACCGACCGTTGCAGGTTTCGCCGCTGGCCTGGTCGTTGGCGTATGCCTGGCCGGTGCAGTTGGTGGGGCCGGATTATCAACCGGAGACAGCGCCCACTCAGCCGACATTGTTGCTGGTGCGTCGGGCTGAGGACTGGAGTGTGAAGTTTTCTGCACTGAGCCCGTTGGCCTGGCGGCTGTTGCAGCGGATTGAGGAATTTCCACAACTGGACGGTCGTGAGCAACTGGAAGGATTGGCGGTGGAGGCGGGGATGGCTGGGTCGCCCGAGTTTATGGAAAGTGGGGCAGTGTTGTTGCGGCAGATGCAGGAAGAAGGCGTGGTGGGCTTAGCATGATCAATCGGGGGGAATCAAGCTTTGCCGGCAGTCGAGCACTAGCCGCGCCCCTCCAAGTTCACTGGTGCCCACCTCAAGCGCAAACCCATGCAAGCTCACAATCGCCGCAACGATCGACAGCCCTAGCCCGAACCCGCTTTTCTGGTTGCCGCCGTCGGCACGATAAAAGCGCTGGAACACTGCCTCCCGCTCTGCCTCCGGAATCCCGGACCCCGAGTCGAGCACTTCAATCCGCGTATGTCCCCCTTCATTGATCCCCCGCAAAATCACCTCGCCACCCGGCGGCGTGAACTTGATCGAGTTGCTCAGCAGGTTCGCCACCGCCTCAAACAACAACGCTCGATCACCGTTCAGCGAAGGCAACGACTCAGGCAGTTGCAGCTTGAAAACCAGTTCGTCTTCTTCCGCCAACGGCAGATAAAACTCGTGCAGTTCCTGCAACAACGGCACCGGATCCAGCTGCACAAATCCGGAACGCCGCTGACGATCTTCCAGCTCGGAAATCCGCAACAACCCTCGAAAGCGCGCCATTAAGGTGTCCGCTTCACCGAGCACTGAGTCCAGTTGCACCGCCAGCGTCGAACCCTCATCAGCCTGTTGCTGAATCCGGTACAGCTGCGCCCGCAGGCGCGTCAGCGGCGTGCGCAGGTCGTGGGCGATGTTGTCGCAGACGCCCTTGACCTCGTTCATCAAGCGTTCAATACGTTCGAGCATGGCGTTGACGATGGCGGCGAGCATGTCCAGCTCATCGCGGCGATTGGACAGTGGCAGGCGGCGGGTCAGGTCGCCGGCGACGATGGCTTCGGCGCTGGCCTGGATAGCACGAATCCGCCGCAACGGACGCCGCCGCAACAGGTGCCAACCAGCGATACCGGGCAAGATGGTCAGCGTCACACCCCAGAACAATGCGTGAAGAATGATCCGGGTCACGGCAAACAATGAACCGTTATCCCGCACCAGCACGAGCCAGCGACCATCCTTCGTCTGGGTCGCTATCGCGTCGCAGCTGTCGGCGGGCAGGCTTGGGTCGTCAGAATCGGCGCAGTCGCCAAGCATGTGAATCTTGCCATCCAGCGGCAGGCCTTCGGGCATGTGGCGCAGCGCACCGCTGAGGTAGCGGTGCTGAGTATCGAACAGGCCATAAGCGTCGATGCCGCGAATGTCGAAGGTCATGCTGACGGCGAGGGCGTCTGCCAATTGTTCGCCTTGAAAGTGCGAAAACAGATGCTGACGTTGCATCAGCGAGTGTTTGGCCAGGTTGTCCAGGTAGGCGGAAACCTCGTAGTACATGACCCCCATGAGAATCCCGCTCCAGAGCACGAACAGCGAACTGTAGAGCGCCAGCAAACGGCTGCTGGATGAACGCCAGCCGTTAGAGGGGTTCAGCAATGACATAACCCGAGCCTCGCACGGTTCGAATCAGTGGGGCATTGCCTGGCGGGTCGATTTTCTTGCGCAGCCGGCCGATGTGCACGTCGATCAGGTTGGTGCCGGGGTCGAAGTGGTAACCCCAGACCTCTTCGAAAATCATCATCCGCGACAGAATCTGCCCGGTGTTGCGCATCAGGAATTCCAGCAGCTTGTACTCGGTGGGCAACAGCGTCAGCAACTGACCGTCGCGGCTGGCTTCATGGCTGATCAGGTTCAGCTCCAGATCCGCCAACCGCAATGTGGTGGCCTGGGCGGTCACGGTGTTCTGCCGGCGCAGCAGGACTTCGACCCGGGCGGCCATTTCATCGGTGGCGAACGGTTTGGTCAGGTAATCGTCACCGCCCGCGCGCAAGCCGCGCACACGCTCATCGACGTCGGAGAGGGCGCTGATCATCAGAATCGGCGTGGCCACGCCCATGGTCCGCAACGTGGTGACAATCGCCAGACCATCGAGCTCAGGCAGCATGCGGTCGAGGGTGATCAGGTCGTAGTTGCCGCTGACTGCGCGCGCCAGACCTTCGCGGCCGTTGTCGACCCAATCCACGTCGAGGCCGTGGCTGCTCAGTTCGGCGACGATTTCCCGGGCGGTCACGGCGTCGTCTTCGATGGTCAAGATGCGGGTCATAGGGCGGGCCTGATTAGGAGTACTCAACGTTGAGCGGCATTTTGCCAAGAAATGAGGGCAGGCTTTTTAAATAAAACTTCATGCGATCTTTTGATTTTTCCATTGAAAACGCCGCTCCTGGTCAATGCATAAAACCCGCCGCTACAGACAGTTCCTTGCAAATTGCATGGATATAGGAAGTTCAAACTTTCTAAATCATTGAAATCTTGAGATTTATTTAAAGTTGGCGACTGGCACGGTGACTGCAATTCCTCCTTTGAAGAGTTGTAACACCATCTTTCCTGCCTGGAGCGATATAACAATGAATAGATCCTCTGATGGTTTCTCTCCTGCCTTCGAAGAAACGAGCACGCTTTCTGGCGTGTCCTGGGGGGCGATATTCGCAGGGGCCGCAGCGGCGGCAGCGTTGTCGCTGATCCTCGTGTTGCTCGGCTTTGGCCTGGGTTTTTCGGCGGTGTCGCCGTGGGCCCATGAAGGGGTGAGCGCCAAGGGCCTGGGTATTTCAACGATTGTCTGGCTGGCAGCGACGCAAATCGTGGCTTCCGGGCTTGGCGGTTATATCGCCGGTCGTCTGCGGGTGAGATGGGCGTACATGCACGGTGATGAGGTTTACTTCCGTGACACCGCCCATGGTTTTCTCGCCTGGTGCGTGGCGACGCTGGTGACGGCGACGCTGGTGGTCGGCTCGGTCAGCAGCATTGTCAGCGGTGGCGTGCAGGCTGGGGCTAGTGTGTTCGGTGGCGCCGCGAGTGCCGCGACTCAAGCCGCTGGCGCGGCTGCCGGCAACACTGACAGTGACCAGTATGGTTACTTCGTCGACAGCCTGTTCCGCGATGATCGCCCGACTGCGGTCAGTGATGACGCCGTTCATGGCACCGTGACGCGCATCTTCGTGCGCAGTCTGAGCAATGACGGTCAACTGGCTGCCGAAGATCGCACCTATCTGGCGCAACTGGTGGCTCAACGGACCAACCTCACTCAAGCGGACGCTGAACGTCGCGTTGATGAAGTGTATGCCCGCACGCAAAAAGCCGTGGCCGACGCCAAACTCGCCGCCAAACAAGCGGCGGACACCGCCGCCAAAGTCGCTGCCTGGACTTCGCTGTGGATGTTCATCGCGCTGCTGATCGGTGCGTTTTTCGCCAGCCTTGCTGCAACTTTCGGTGGCCGTCGTCGGGATGCGGTCGAGTACCTCGAAACCGACGCTTATGTATCCACCACTTCAGTACCTGTTCGTTAACCCAGGAGAACTCTCATGCGCTCACTACTGCTGTTCTTTCTTGGCATACCCATCCCGATCATCATCCTGATCGCTCTGTTTACCTGATACCCCTGGGGCTCATCTGCCGCTTCTGCCTCTGGTGGAAGCGGCGTTTTTGTGTGAATGATATTTACAATGATGTTGACTGGTAGTCCGCCATATCGCGAGCAGGCACAACAAACCTGTCTACTCAATCGGTGTACTGACAAAATCCTCAAGCCCTTCGGCATATTCGGTAAACGCACTGATCTGTGGAAACCGATTCACATCCACCTGATCCGGCACCACCAGATTGGTGAAACTCCAGGCCACTGCCAACGTAATCCCGTCTTGAGCAATCGTCCCGTCAGTCTTCAGCGGCTGCATTTCCAGCTCCCGCTCCAGCGCCGAATAGGCGGCCGCCAATTGCCCTTCAACCCGCTCCACCCACGGTTCAAACTGAATCTCCGCTGGCCGCAGGTTGCGTTCGTAGTAGAGCTGCACGGACTTTTCGCACGCTGCCAGTGCCAGGC
Source organism: Pseudomonas svalbardensis (assembly GCF_030053115.1). Classification (NCBI taxonomy): domain Bacteria; kingdom Pseudomonadati; phylum Pseudomonadota; class Gammaproteobacteria; order Pseudomonadales; family Pseudomonadaceae; genus Pseudomonas; species Pseudomonas svalbardensis. The sequence continues at coordinate 2,489,880 of NZ_CP125619.1, forward strand.
CGATCAGGCGCAATGAGCGCAGGCGTTGATCGAGATCGTCGGGCATCAGGCTGTTGCCAGGACCGGCCAAGGCTTCCAGGTAATCGATGATCAGCGTCGAGTCGATCAACACCTCACCGTCGTCGAGCACCAGGGTGGGCGCCTTGACCACCGGGTTGATCTGCTGGAATTGCTCGAAATGCCGAAACACCGAAACCGACTGGTGTTCCAGTGGGATGCCAAGGCGTTTGGCGGAGATGGCGACGCGCCGCACGTACGGCGAATCCAGCATGCCGATCAGCTTCATAGAACCGCTCCTTCAGATGTCCATTTTGGACTACCTTAGCTGAGGTTCAGCGAGCTGGAAACGGCGTGCTGCTAATCTTCGAAGCCGACCTGTTCGTGAATCTCATCGACCTTCAATTCCAGCCGATAGGCCACGGCGATAAACAGCGCCTGGCACAGGCACAGCGTCGCACTCAACGAACGGAAGGCAAACGAACTGCCTTCGTTGACCAGCAGCACGGTGTTGGCGCGTTTTGCCAGAGGCGAGAGGTTGCTGTCGGTAATGATCAGGGTTTTTGCCTGATTATGCTGGGCGATTCGCAGGCAATGCTGGGTTTCCTTGCCGTAGGGCGTGAAGCTGATGGCGATCACCAGGTCATTGGCGCGCACGCTGCGCATCTGCTCGCGGTAGCTGCCGCCGAGCCCCGAGACCAGATGGATACGCTTGTTGGTGTGTTGCAGGTTGTAGACCAGGTAGTCGGCTACCGCGAACGAACGACGCACCCCGACCACGTAGATGTTGTCGGCGTTCACCACCAGGTCGACGGCCTTGTCGAAGGCCTGATCATCGAGTTCCAGCCCCAGCCGTTCGATGCCTGAGAGGGTCGCATTGATGCACTCGCGCGCCAGGTCGCCGCCGCTGGCCTTCTGCGACTTGTTGGCGATCATGCTGCGAATGCGCTGCTGGTAGTTCTGAACCGGCGTGGTCTTGTGGGTATAGGCCTCGCGGAACAGCGCCTGCATTTCGCTGAAGCCGCTGAACCCGAAACGCTGGGAAAACCGCACGATCGCCGAGGGGTGCACTTCGCACTCGCGGGCGATGTCGCTGATGCGGTCGACCATGATCCGGTCGCTCTGCTGGCTCATGTAACTGGCGATGCGCTTGAGCTGACGCGGCAGGCTTTCGTATTCGTGGGTGATCAGTTGCAGCAGACGCTCGGCATTGATCGGGGGGCTGGCGAGATCGCTGTCGGGCGTGCTCTCGGTCGTCGCCGGCTGATCGGTGCGGGTCATAAGGAATCCTTCTGGCTTGTTCTTATAGGGAGGACGGATGGCGTCATCCCCTGACAATAGGTTGGCTGTGCGCAGTCTACAGGGTAGGCCGGAATAAAATCTTGAGCTTGCGGTCAGTACGAGGTGTGCTGAAACGATGCACTGCCGCTGAAACGCCTGTATCAAAGTTTATTGGAAAAAATATTCCACGTAAAAAATATTTAGAATAATTATTGATTGTTCGGTCCCGTACGTTTTAGTCTGCATCCACCAAGAGTGTTCGGCGCGGCCATCGCCCCGAACGCAGGATGATAAAAATAACAGGAGCCAGCATGGGCCAGACTCGTTTTGCCAGTGGGCGTCAATTGGATCTGATTTGCCTGGGGCGCCTGGGCGTCGACCTCTATGCGCAGCAAGTCGGGGCGCGGTTGGAAGATGTTTCAAGCTTCGCCAAATACCTCGGTGGATCGTCCGCCAACATCGCCTTCGGCACGGCTCGGCTGGGCCTGAAGTCGGCGATGCTGAGCCGGGTAGGGGACGACCACATGGGCCGCTTCCTGGTGGAATCCCTGGCCCGCGAAGGTTGCGACGTCAGCGGGATCAAGGTCGATCCGGAGCGCCTGACCGCCATGGTCCTGCTGGGCCTCAAGGATCGCGAAACCTTTCCTTTGGTCTTCTACCGCGAAAACTGCGCCGACATGGCGCTGCGGGCCGAAGACATCAGCGAAGCCTTCATTGCTTCCAGCAAAGCCTTGCTGATCACCGGCACCCATTTCTCCACCGATGGCGTCTACAAGGCGAGCATCCAGGCGCTGGATTACGCCGAGAAGCACAACGTCAAACGGGTGCTGGACATCGACTATCGCCCAGTACTCTGGGGCCTGGCCGGCAAGGCCGACGGCGAAACCCGTTTCGTCGCCGACCAGAACGTCAGCCAGCATGTGCAGAAAATCCTCCCGCGTTTCGACCTGATCGTCGGCACGGAAGAAGAATTCCTGATTGCCGGCGGTTCCGAGGACTTGCTCACCGCGCTGCGCAATGTGCGGCGCCTGAGCGCGGCGACCCTGGTGGTCAAGCTCGGCCCGCAGGGCTGCACGGTGATTCACGGGGTGATTCCGGTACGTCTTGAAGACGGCGCCATTTACCCCGGCGTGCGGGTGGAAGTGTTGAATGTGCTGGGCGCCGGCGATGCATTCATGTCCGGTTTCTTGAGCGGCTGGCTCGAGGATGCGAGCGACGAGCGCTGCTGCCAGTTGGCCAATGCCTGCGGCGGTCTGGTGGTGTCGCGCCACGCCTGCGCACCGGCCATGCCGACCCGTGCCGAACTCGATTATCTGTTTAACAGTCCGGTGCCGATTACCCGGCCGGATCAGGACGCGGTGTTGCAGCGTCTGCATCAGGTCAGCGTGCCGCGCAAACAGTGGAAGCAGCTGTTCATTTTTGCCTTCGACCATCGCGGGCAACTGGTGGAACTGGCCCAAAAGGGCGGTCGCGACCTGAACGCCATCGGCGAACTCAAGCAACTGTTTATCAAGGCTGTGGAACGGGTCGAAGCCGATTTGCGCGAGCAGGGCATCGAGGCCGATGTCGGGCTGCTGGCCGATCAACGCTTCGGCCAGGACTCGCTGAACGCCGCCACCGGTCGCGGCTGGTGGGTGGCGCGTCCGGTGGAAGTGCAGGGTTCGCGACCATTGGCGTTCGAACATGGGCGCTCCATCGGCAGCAACCTGATCGCCTGGCCGCAGGAACAAATCATCAAGTGCCTGGTGCAATTCCACCCCGACGACGAGCCGTTGCTGCGTCTGGAACAGGAAGCGCAGATCAAGGGTTTGTACCAGGCATCCCAAGTCAGCGGTCATGAGCTGCTGCTGGAAATCATCCCGCCCAAGGATCATCCATCGACCCATCCGGACGTTCTGTATCGCGCCCTGAAACGCCTCTACAACCTGGGCATTTACCCGGCGTGGTGGAAGATCGAAGCGCAGAGCGCCGAGGAGTGGAAGCAACTCGACAAACTGATTCAGGAGCGTGATCCGTACTGCCGAGGCGTGGTGTTGCTGGGGCTGAATGCACCGGCATCGGCACTGGCCGAAGGGTTTCAACAGGCCAGACAGAGCCAGACTTGCCGCGGGTTTGCAGTCGGTCGGACGATTTTCCAGGAGCCGAGCCGCGCGTGGATGGCCGGTGAAATCGACGATGAAGCGCTGATCCGTCAAGTGCAGGGCACGTTCGTTGAATTGATCGATGCCTGGCGCACGGCGCGCGCTTGATGGAACACCGCAATACCTGTGGGAGTGAGCCTGCTCGCGATAGCTGACTGACAGTCAACATTGAAGGCGCCTGATACACCGCTATCGCGAGCAGGCTCGCTCCCACAAGGGGTTTTGTATCGCTCTTACTGATGTGTGTAAAACAATAAAAGGTGCAGCCATGCCCGCTATTCGAATTGGCATCAACCCGATCTCCTGGAGCAACGACGACCTGCCGTCCCTCGGTGGCGAGACGCCGCTGAGCACCGCCCTGAGCGAAGGCAAGGAAATCGGCTACGAAGGTTTCGAACTCAACGGCAAATTCCCCAAGGACGCCAAAGGTGTCGGCGATGTACTGCGCCCCTATGACCTGGCGCTGGTGTCCGGTTGGTATTCCAGCCGTCTGGCCCGCCGCTCGGTGGCCGAAGAAATCGACGCCATCGGCAGCCATGTCGAGCTGTTGGCGAAGAACGGCGCCAAAGTGCTGGTGTACGGTGAAGTCGCTGACTCCATTCAAGGCCAGCGCATTCCTCTGGTTGAACGCCCGCGATTCCACACCGAACACGCCTGGGAGGAATACGCCGACAAGCTCACCGAACTGGCGCGCTTCACCCTGTCCCAAGGCGTCCGTCTGGCCTACCACCATCACATGGGTGCCTACGTCGAATCCCCGGCAGACATCGACAAGTTGATGGCGTTGACTGGCAGTGAAGTCGGTCTGCTGTTCGATTCGGGCCATTGCTACATGGGTGGCGGCGAGCCGTTGCAGGTGCTGCGCAAACACATCGAACGTATCTGCCACGTGCATTTCAAGGACGTGCGCAAACCGGTGGTGCAACTGGCACGCAACAACCTGTGGAGCTTCCCGGACTGCATCATCAACGGCACGTTCACCGTGCCCGGCGATGGCGATATCGATTTCGGCGCCTTGCTCGACGTGCTGCTGGCGGCCGGTTACCACGGCTGGCTGGTGGTCGAAGCCGAGCAGGATCCCGCGGTGGCGCCAAGTTACGTCTACGCCAAAAAAGGCTACGACACCTTGCGTGCGCTGCTCGACGAGAGGATTGCATTATGAGCCTGCTGGTCAAAAGCAACGCCCATGGCCGGACCATGGTCGAGCTGGGTAAAGGTGAGCTGGAATACGTCGGCTTCGCCGCTTACCGCTTGAGCCTGGGCGAGACCTTGCCGGTGTCGGCCGGTGAAAAAGAACTGTGCCTGGTGCTGCTCAGCGGTCGAGTCAGCATCAAGGGCGAAGCGCCGGGGCAGGGCGCGTTCGACTGGGACAACATCGGCGATCGTCAGTCAGTGTTCGAAGACAAATCCCCGTTCGCCGCGTACTTGCCACCCGGCAGTCAGGCGCAAGTGGTCGCGCTCAGCGATGTGCAAATCGCCGTGTGCGCCGCCCCCTGCTCGACCACCAACGGCCTCGGCCCACGGCTGATCAAACCCGACACCATGAAACGCAGCGTGCGCGGCAAAGGCGCCAACACCCGTTACGTCTGCGACATTCTGCCGGACACCGAGCCGGCCCATTCGCTGCTGGTGGTCGAAGTGCGCACGCCGTCGGGTCACTCGTCGAGCTACCCGCCGCACAAGCACGACACCGAGGATTTGCCGCACCAGAGTTTTCTTGAGGAAACCTACTACCACCAGATCAACCCGCCCCAGGGCTTCGTGTTCCAGCGGGTCTACACCGACGATCGCAGTATCGATCAGGCCATGGCCGTGGAAAACAGCGACCTCGTGGTCGTGCCCAAGGGCTATCACCCGGTCAGCGTGCCGTACGGCTACGAGTCGTACTACTTGAACGTGATGGCCGGCCCGAAACGGGTCTGGCAGTTCCATAACGATCCGCAGCACAGCTGGCTGCTGGATCTCTGAACTGAAAAGCCTGAATTCCAACCTCTGCACGGAGAACACGATCAATGAGCGACGCCCCGGTCATCGGCCATTACATCCACGGTCAAGTGCAAGACAGCAGCAGCGAACGATTCAGCAACGTCTTTAATCCGGCCACCGGCAGCGTTCAGGCGCGCGTCGGGCTGGCCAGCCAGAAGACCGTCGACGAAGCCGTCGCCTCGGCCCTGAAAGCCTTTCCGGCCTGGTCCGAACAATCGTCCCTGCGCCGTTCGCGGGTGATGTTCAAGTTCAAGGAATTGCTCGACCAACATCACGATGAACTGGCAGAAATCATCAGTCGCGAACACGGCAAGGTGTTTTCGGACGCCAAGGGCGAAGTCACCCGGGGCATCGAAATCGTCGAGTACGCCTGCGGTGCGCCGAACCTGCTGAAAACCGAGTTCAGCGACAACATCGGCGGCGGCATTGATAACTGGAATCTGCGTCAGCCGCTGGGCGTGTGCGCCGGCGTCACACCGTTCAACTTCCCAGTGATGGTGCCGCTGTGGATGATCCCGCTGGCGCTGGTCACCGGTAACTGCTTCATCCTCAAACCGTCCGAGCGCGATCCGTCCGCCAGTGTGCTGATGGCCCGTCTGTTGAGCGAAGCCGGTTTGCCCGACGGCGTGTTCAACGTGGTTCAGGGTGACAAAACCGCGGTCGACGCCTTGCTGCAACACCCGGACATCGAGGCGATTTCCTTTGTCGGCTCGACGCCGATTGCCGAGTACATCCACCAGCAAGCCACCTCCCGCGGCAAGCGCGTGCAGGCGTTGGGCGGGGCGAAGAATCACATGATCGTCATGCCTGACGCGGATCTGGATCAAGCGGCGGATGCCTTGATTGGCGCGGCTTACGGCTCGGCCGGCGAGCGCTGCATGGCGATTTCGATTGCCGTGGCGGTGGGCGATGTCGGCGACCAGCTGATTGCCAAACTGCTGCCGCGTATCGATCAACTGAAAGTCGGCAACGGCCTGAAGGGCGACAGCGATATGGGGCCATTGGTGACCGCCGAGCACAAGGCCAAAGTCGAAGGTTTCATCGACGAAGGCGTGGCCCAGGGCGCCCAGCTAATTGTCGACGGTCGTGGGTTCAAGGTGCCCGGCGCCGAGAACGGCTTCTTCGTCGGCGCGACGCTGTTTGATAACGTGACGACTGAGATGAGCATCTACCAGCAGGAGATCTTCGGCCCGGTACTGGGCATCGTTCGCGTGCCGGACTTCGCCAGTGCCGTCGCGTTGATCAACGCCCACGAGTTCGGCAACGGCGTGTCCTGTTTCACCCGCGATGGCGGCATCGCCCGAGCCTTCGCCAGCACGATCAAGGTCGGCATGGTCGGCATCAACGTGCCGATTCCGGTGCCGATGGCCTGGCACTCTTTCGGCGGCTGGAAACGCTCGCTGTTCGGTGATCACCACGCTTACGGCGAAGAAGGCATCCGCTTCTATAGCCGCTACAAAAGCGTGATGCAGCGCTGGCCCGACAGCATTGCCAAAGGCCCTGAATTCAGCATGCCAACGGCCAACTAATTCACCTGTGCGGAGAACAACAATAATGAGCAAACCCCTGCGTTTCGCCCTGAACCGTATGGTCGCCCCACGTTTGTCCCTGCCCGCGTTCATCGAGCTGGCGGTGACCCTCAAGGCCGACGCCATCGAAATTCGCAACGACCTTAAAGGCGTCGAGATCGAAGACGGCACCGCACCCGAGCGCGTCCGTGAGTTGTGTGCCGCCAAAGGCATTACGGTGCTGTCGATCAACGCGCTGTATCCGTTTGATGTGTGGAATGACGAGCGCCGCACACACGCCTTGAAGCTGGCTGCTTATGCCCGTGATTGCGGCGCACAGGGGTTGGTCATGTGTCCGCTCAACGACCGTGCCGATCCGCGGAACGAGGCCGCACGTGCTTCAGGTTTGCGCACGGCGTTGACTGAGCTGGCGCCGATCCTGCGTGAACACGGCATTCTCGGTTTCATCGAACCGCTGGGTTTCGAAGAGTGCTCGCTGCGCCGTAAACGCACGGCGGTGGACGCGATCAAGGACATCGGCGGGCTGGATGTGTTCTGTCTGGTTCACGACACCTTTCACCATCACCTGGCCAGCGAGCATGAGTTCTTCCCCGAGCTGACCGGGTTGGTGCACATCTCCGGTGTCGAGGATGCCGAGGCACCGCTGGCGACCATTCGCGACGGCCACCGGGTGCTGGTGGGCGAGGGCGACATCCTTGGCAACGCGGCGCAAATCGACACCTTGCTCAGCAGTGGTTACAGCGGCTACCTGTCGTTCGAACCGTTTGCCGACAGCGTCCATGGCCTGGCGGATATCCAGCAGGCGATCGGCGCGAGCATGGAACACCTGCAAAAATCTCTGGCCTGACAACACTTTCGGGCTGATGGAAATCAACTGTGGGAGCGAGCCTGCTCGCGATGATGGCGGCACATTCAACATTGATAGCGCCTGACACACCGCAATCGCGAGCAGGCTCGCTCCCACAAAGGTTTCTTCGTGTATTGAAGGATCGGTTATGACTACGACACGACTGACCATGGCCCAGGCCCTGGTGAAATTCCTCGATAACCAGTACATCGAGGTCGATGGGGTTCAAAGCAAATTCGTCGCCGGGATCTTTACCATTTTCGGCCACGGCAACGTGCTGGGCCTGGGCCAGGCCCTGGAGCAGGACAGCGGTGACCTGATCGTCCATCAGGGGCGCAACGAGCAAGGCATGGCCCACGCGGCCATCGGTTTCGCCAAGCAACACCTGCGGCGCAAGATCTACGCCTGCTCCTCATCGGTAGGGCCGGGCGCGGCGAACATGCTGACCGCCGCCGCGACGGCGACCGCCAACCGCATTCCCTTGCTGCTGTTGCCCGGCGATGTCTATGCCTGTCGCCAGCCAGACCCGGTGTTGCAACAGATCGAGCAGTTCCACGACTTGAGCATCAGCACCAACGACGCATTCAAGGCCGTGAGCAAATACTGGGACCGCATCAACCGTCCCGAGCAACTCATGACGGCTGCAATCCACGCCATGCGTGTGCTCACCGACCCCGCCGAAACCGGCGCGGTGACCCTGGCCTTGCCGCAAGACGTGCAAGCCGAGGCCTATGACTATCCTGATTACTTCCTGCAAAAACGCGTGCACCGCATCGAGCGCCGTCCGGCTACCGAAGCGATGCTCGGCGATGCCTTGGCGCTGTTCAAAGGCAAGCGCAAGCCGCTGATCATTTGCGGTGGCGGGGTCAGATACTCTGGCGCCAATGCCGCGTTGCAAGCGTTTGCCGAGCGCTTCGATATTCCCTTCGCCGAAACCCAGGCAGGCAAGAGTGCGGTGGTGTCCAGTCACCCACTGAACGTTGGCGGGATCGGTGAAACCGGCTGCCTGGCGGCGAATCTGTTGGCCAGGGATGCGGATCTGATCATCGGTGTCGGCACCCGCTACAGCGATTTCACCACAGCGTCGAAATCCCTGTTCCAGCATCCGGACGTGCAATTCCTCAACCTCAATATCAGCCCGTGCGATGCCCTGAAGCTCGACGGTGTGCAACTGTTGGCGGACGCCAAAGTCGGGCTGCAAGCCTTGGCTGAAACCTTGGGCGATTACCGTTCTGCGTGGGGTGATCAACCGCGTCAAGCCAAGGCGCAACTGGACAAGGAAGTCGACCGCATCTATCAGGTTGAATACCAGAGCAAAGACTTCATCCCGGAAATCAACGACCACATGGACCCGGCGGTGCTGCGCGAATTCATCGAGCTGACCGGTTCCTGCCTGACCCAGAGCCGCGTGCTTGGCGTGCTCAATGAAACCCTCGCTGATGACGCCGTGATCGTCGCCGCCGCCGGCAGCTTGCCCGGTGACTTGCAGCGCAGCTGGCGCAGCAAGGGCGTGAACACCTATCACGTCGAGTACGGCTATTCCTGCATGGGTTACGAGATCAACGCCGCACTGGGCGTGAAACTCGCCGAGCCGGATCGCGAGGTCTACGCGCTGGTTGGCGACGGCTCCTACATGATGCTGCACTCGGAGCTGGCGACCTCGATTCAGGAGCGACGCAAGATCAACGTGGTGTTGCTCGACAACATGACTTTCGGTTGCATCAACAACCTGCAGATGGAACACGGCATGGACAGCTTCGGCACCGAGTTCCGCTTCCGCAATCTGGAAACCGGCAAGCTCGACGGCGGTTTCGTGCCGGTGGATTTCGCCATGAGCGCGGCGGCCTATGGTTGCAAAACCTACAAAGTGAACACGGTCGAAGAACTGAACGCGGCATTGGCCGATGCGCGATTGCAGACCGTGTCGACGCTGATCGACATCAAGGTCTTGCCCAAAACCATGATTCACAAATACCTGTCGTGGTGGCGGGTCGGCGTGGCGCAAGTCTCCACCAGCGCCCGCACCGATGCAGTGGCCAAGACCCTGAATGAACGACTGGTCAAGGCCCGTCAGTACTGATTGCCCCTGATACCAACAACAAATTTTCACAGGAGAATCTTCATGTCATTGCTCTCTAATTCACTGCGGATCGGCGTCATCGGCACCGGGGCCATCGGCCAGGACCATATCCGTCGTTGCAGTCAGACCTTGCTCAATAGCCAGGTAGTTGCTGTGACCGACATCAACTTGCAGCAAGCCGCGAAGGTCGTTTCTGACCTGAAGCTGACCGCCGAGGTTTATCCCGACGGCCACGCGCTGATCAAGGCGCCGGAGGTCGAAGCGATCCTCGTCACCTCCTGGGGCCCGAGTCACGAAGAGTTCGTGCTGGCGGCGATTGCGGCGGGTAAGCCGGTGTTCTGCGAGAAGCCGCTGGCGGTCACTGCTGAAGGCTGCCGCAAAATCGTCGAGGCCGAAGTGGCCCACGGCAAACGCTTGGTCCAGGTCGGTTTCATGCGCCCGTATGACGAAGGTTATCGGGCACTGAAAGCCGTGATCGACAGCGGTCAGATTGGTGAGCCCTTGATGTTGCACTGCGCGCACCGCAACCCGACCGTGGGTGAAAACTACAAGACCGACATGGCGATCACCGACACGCTGATCCATGAGCTGGACGTGTTGCGCTGGTTGCTCGACGACGATTACGTGTCGGTGCAAGTGGTGTTTCCGCGCAAGAGCAGCAAGGCCCTTGCGCATTTGAAAGACCCGCAGATCGTGCTGCTGGAAACCGCCAAGGGCACGCGCATCGACGTGGAAGTGTTCGTTAACTGCCAATACGGCTACGACATCCAGTGCGAAGTGGTGGGGGAGACCGGCATCGCCAAACTCCCCGAGCCGTCGCAGGTTCAGTTGCGCAGCGGGGCGAAGTTGTCCAACGCGATTCTGATGGACTGGAAGGATCGCTTCATCGCGGCGTACGACGTTGAGTTGCAAGCGTTCATCGATGGCGTTCGGGCCGGGCAGGTCGGTGGGCCGTCGGCGTGGGATGGCTTCGCCGCGGCCGTCGCAGCAGACGCGTGCATCGAGGCGCAAAACAGCGGCCAGATCGTCAAAGTTGCTCTCCCTGACCGCCCACACTTCTACGGCTAACCCCGATCCCCTGTGGGAGCGAGCTTGCTCGCGATAGCGGTGGATCAGTCAGCATCGATGTTGACTGTGCTGACGCCATCGCGAGCAAGCTCGCTCCCACAAGGGGAGTGTTGTGGCAGAGGCATTGGTGAAGGAGAACAAGAACATGCGCATCGCACTAGACCCCTACATGTACCGCACCCTGTCCCTGGGCAAGATGGTCGATAAGGTCGCCGAGCTCGGTTACGAACACATCGAACTCTCGCCCCGGGAAGATTTCCTGCCGTTCTACAAAGCTCCGCGGGTCGACAAAGCGCGAATCAAGGAATTTCGCAAAGCCCTGAGCGACAACGGCGTCAAGCTCTCTTCCTTGTTACCGATGTACCACTGGGCCGCTGCCGACGAAGGCCTGCGTGTTGCCGCCGTACGCAACTGGAAACGGGCGATCCAGATTGCCGTGGAGATGGACTGCGAGCTGGTCAACACCGAGTTCACCGGCCAGTCAGACAACTCGCTGGTCTGTGAGAACCAGTTCATGCGCTCCATGGACGAGCTGATTCCGGAGTTCGAGCGCGAAGGTATCAAGCTTGATATTCAGGCTCATCCTTACGACTTCTGCGAGCGTAACAACGAATCGGTGGACATCATTCGCGGTCTGGATCGCGAGTGGATCAACTACCTTTACGCGGCGCCGCACACCTTCTTCTATGACGACGGCAAAGGCGATATCGCCTCGATGCTCAAGTATGCCGGGTCGAAGCTGAGCCACCTGATCATCGCCGATACCTACAACCACAAGGCTTCTTCCGGGTTGCGCTACATCGTCAACCCGCCGGGTGTCGTTGCCACCGTGCACCAGCATCTGGACATCGGTCAGGGTGAGGTCGATTGGGATGCGTTTTTCGGCACCTTGCGCGAGATTCAGTTCGACGGCATCGCTACGGTCTCGGTGTTTGCCTGGGAAGACCGGCCGGATGAGTCCAACCGGATGATGCTTGAACGGGTCAAAAGCGAACTCTGTCGCTAAGACCTACACAAAACCCTGTGGGAGTGAGCCTGCTCGCGAAAGCGGCGTGTCAGGCGACATCAATATTGACTGTGCTGCCACCTTCGCGAGCAGGCTCGCTCCCACAAGGGCCGTGTGTGTCCAGTGAGTGGTTTACATAACAATAAAAAGGAGTTGATTCATGCGTATCGGACTTGTCGGTTACGGCCATGGTGGCCGGTTTTTCCATGCTCCGCTGATCAGCAGTTTGCCGGCGGCGACGTTCGTCGGTGTGGTCACCCGTTCGCCTGAGCGCCGACAGTTGCTGGCGACCGAGCACCCAGGGGTGCCAGCGTTCGACAGCATCGGCCAACTGGTGGAGGCCGGGATCGATGTGCTGGTGGTGTCCACTCCGCTCAAGGGCCGTCCGGCACTGGTGCTCGATGGCATCGAACACGGTGTGGCGGTGGTCAGCGATAAACCGTTCGCCGCTGACGCGCAGCAAGCCCAAACCCTGATCACCATGGCCGAGCGCCAGGGTGTGCAGCTCAGCGTCTACCAGAACCGTCGCTGGGATTCGGACTTCCTGACCGTGCGCAAACTCATCGAATCCGGTGCGTTGGGTCAGGTCACCCGTTTCGAATCGCGGATCGAGCGTTATTCACCGCAGGCGGTGAACAACGGCAGTGGCGGTGGCTTCCTGCGCGATCTCGGTAGCCACCTGGTGGATCAGGCGTTGCTGTTGTTCGGCCCGGTGACACGGGTCTACGCCGAACTGGATTACCTGGAAAAAGGCCAGGTCTTCGATAACGGCTTCTTTGTGGCCCTGACCCATGCCAGTGGCGTCACCTCCCAACTGGGCGGCAGTTGCCTGCAAAACACCCCCGGCCCGCGCTTTCGGGTGACCGGCTGCCAAGGTTGTTACAGCGTCGATGGTCTGGACGGGCAAGAAGCATCGGCACTCGCCGGGCTCTCGCCGAAATCCGAAGGTGAGCGCTGGGGTGTTGAAGAACATCGCCGCTGGGGTTGGTTCGAACAGGGTGAGGTGCGCGAGCGGGTTCCCTCCGAGCGCGGTTGCTGGAATCAGTTCTATTTACAGCTACAAGCCGCGTTGCAGAGCGGTGGCCCACTGCCTGTGGATGCCCGTGATGCACTGGCGACCACCCGCGTGCTAGACGCTGCGCGACTGAGCGCCGAGCGGCATCAAGTGGTGGAATTGAGCCCGTTCAAGAGCCATGGAATAAAATCAGAATAAAATTCTAAAATGAGTTGATATAGAAATTATTTTCCAATAAAGTCATTTTCAGCGACCTGCCTCGCAACCTGTTTCAACCCTTTTCCCGCTTGCCTGCTTACTGAAATCGTCACGCCTCATCCATAAAACCAACAAGAATGTGGAGAAAGACTTTTCATGAAGACCAAGACCCGCTTCGCCTCACTTGCCTTGTCCCTGATGTTCGCCAGTGGCGCGGCGCTCGCCGATATGAAGATCGGCGTCAGCATGTCCCAATTCGATGACACCTGGCTGACCTACCTGCGCGAATCCATGGACAAGAAAGCCAAGTCCTATCCCGAGGGCGTGCAGCTGCAATTCGAAGACGCCCGCAGCGACGTGGTCAAGCAGTTGAGCCAGGTCGAAAGCTTCATCAGCCAGAAGGTCGATGCCATCGTGGTCAACCCGGTGGATACCGCCGCCACCAGGAAAATCACTGAAGCCGCCGTCAAGGCCGGCATCCCGCTGGTCTACGTCAATCGCCGCCCCGATGACCTGAAGCTGCCCAAAGGCGTAGTCACTGTCGCCTCCAACGATCTGGAGGCCGGTGAAATGCAGATGCAGTACCTGGCCGACAAAATGGGCGGCAAGGGCGACATCGTGATTCTGCTGGGCGACCTCGCGAACAACTCCACCACCAACCGCACCAAGGGCGTCAAGGACGTTCTGGCCAAATACCCGAACATCAAGATCGAGCAAGAGCAGACCGGCATCTGGTCGCGGGACAAGGGCATGACCCTGGTCAACGACTGGCTGACCCAGGGCCGCAAGTTCGACGCGATCGTGTCCAACAACGACGAGATGGCGATTGGCGCGGCCATGGCCCTGCAACAGGCGGGTGTCGAAAAGGGTAGCGTGCTGATCGCCGGTGTCGACGGTACGCCCGACGGTTTGAACGCGGTGAAGAAGGGCTCCCTGGCCGTCTCGGTGTTTCAGGACGCCAAGGGTCAGGCCGACGGTTCGATCGACACCGCTGTGAAAATGGCCAAGAACGAGCCGGTTGAACAGGCCGTGTGGGTGCCATACCGCTTGATCACCCCGCAAAACGTCGACACGTTCAAATAGCCCGTCCGTTCAATAACAACAATAAATACGCAAGGTTGCGACCGCGACCTTGCTGATGGAGTACCTGATCATGTTCGCTTCAGCGACTGCTTCGAGCACCCCGTTGGTGGGTATCCAGCCAGCTGCAACACCTGTCGATGAGCCGTACCTGCTGGAGATCATCAACGTCAGCAAGGGATTTCCCGGTGTGGTGGCCTTGTCCGATGTGCAGCTTCGGGTACGCCCCGGTTCCGTGCTGGCCCTGATGGGCGAAAACGGTGCAGGCAAATCCACCCTGATGAAAATCATTGCCGGCATCTATCAGCCGGACGCCGGTGAACTGCGCCTGAGAGGCAAACCGGTGGTTTTCGAAACGCCATTGGCAGCGCTCCAGGCCGGGATCGCGATGATCCACCAGGAGCTCAACCTGATGCCGCACATGAGCATCGCCGAGAACATCTGGATCGGCCGTGAGCAGCTCAACGGTTTCCACATGATCGACCACCGTGAAATGCATCGCTGCACCGCGAAACTGCTGGAACGCCTGCGGATCAACCTCGATCCGGAAGAGCAGGTCGGCAACCTGAGCATCGCCGAACGGCAGATGGTCGAGATCGCCAAAGCCGTGTCCTACGATTCCGACATCCTGATCATGGATGAACCGACCTCGGCCATCACCGACAAGGAAGTTGCGCATCTGTTCTCGATCATTGCCGACCTCAAGCGTCAGGGCAAAGGCATCATCTACATCACCCACAAAATGAATGAAGTGTTCAGCATCGCCGATGAAGTGGCGGTGTTCCGTGACGGTGCCTACATCGGTTTGCAGCGAGCCGACAGCATGGACGGCGACAGCCTGATTTCGATGATGGTCGGCCGCGAGCTGAGTCAGTTGTTTCCGGTGCGTGAAAAGCCGATCGGCGATCTGTTGCTGTCGGTGCGTGACCTGAAACTGGACGGCATTTTCAAGGATGTTTCCTTCGACCTGCACGCCGGCGAGATCCTCGGCATCGCCGGGTTGATGGGCTCGGGGCGGACCAACGTTGCCGAAGCGATTTTCGGTATCACCCCGAGCGACGGTGGCGAAATTCGTCTTGACGGCGAAGTGGTGCGCATCAGCGATCCGCACATGGCGATCGAGAAGGGCTTCGCGTTACTGACCGAAGATCGCAAGCTCAGCGGCCTGTTCCCGTGCCTGTCGGTGCTGGAGAACATGGAAATGGCGGTGTTGCCGCATTACGCCGGCCACGGTTTCATCCAGCAAAAAGCCCTGCGCGCCTTGTGCGAAGACATGTGCAAGAAGCTGCGGGTGAAAACACCGTCGCTGGAGCAGTGCATCGACACCTTGTCCGGCGGTAATCAGCAGAAGGCCTTGCTGGCACGCTGGCTGATGACCAATCCACGAATCCTGATTCTCGACGAGCCGACCCGCGGTATCGATGTCGGCGCCAAGGCCGAGATCTACCGACTCATCTCCTACCTCGCCAGCGAAGGCATGGCGGTGATCATGATTTCCTCGGAGCTGCCGGAAGTGCTCGGCATGAGCGACCGGGTGATGGTCATGCACGAGGGTGACCTGATGGGCACCCTCGACCGCAGCGAAGCGACCCAGGAACGAGTGATGCAATTGGCCTCGGGCATGTCCGCGGTTCACTAATGGATGCCGGCGCTGGTTGTGGCCAGCGTCGGCGACGCGATAGAAGGGTGAGTGTTTATGAACGCGATACTGGAAAACAAGCCAGCAACCGCACCGGTCAAGAGCCGCCGGCGCTTTCCGACCGAATTGAGTATTTTTCTGGTGCTGATTGGCATCGGCCTGGTCTTTGAAGTGTTTGGCTGGATCGTGCGCGACCAGAGCTTCCTGATGAACTCCCAGCGTCTGGTGCTGATGATCCTGCAGGTGTCGATCATCGGGCTGCTGGCGATCGGCGTGACCCAGGTCATCATCACCACCGGCATTGACCTGTCTTCCGGCTCGGTGCTGGCGCTGTCGGCGATGATCGCTGCCAGTCTGGCCCAGACGTCGGACTTCGCTCGGGCGGTATTCCCGTCGCTGACTGACTTGCCAGTGTGGATTCCAGTGATTGCCGGGCTTGGGGTGGGACTGCTGGCGGGGGCCATCAACGGCAGCATCATTGCCATTACCGGTATCCCGCCGTTCATTGCCACCCTCGGTATGATGGTCTCGGCTCGTGGCCTCGCGCGTTACTACACCGAAGGCCAACCGGTGAGCATGCTCTCGGATTCCTACACGGCTATCGGACACGGCGCGATGCCGGTGATCATTTTCCTGGTGGTCGCGGTGATTTTTCACATCGCCCTGCGTTACACCAAGTACGGCAAGTACACCTACGCCATCGGCGGCAACATGCAGGCGGCGCGTACTTCGGGGATCAACGTCAAGCGGCATCTGGTGATCGTCTACAGCATCGCGGGGTTGCTGGCAGGTCTGGCGGGTGTGGTGGCGTCGGCACGGGCCGCGACCGGGCAAGCCGGGATGGGCATGTCTTATGAGCTGGACGCAATTGCCGCAGCAGTGATCGGCGGCACCAGCCTGGCCGGCGGAGTAGGGCGCATCACCGGCACGGTCATCGGCGCACTGATCCTCGGGGTCATGGCCAGCGGTTTCACCTTCGTCGGCGTCGATGCTTACATCCAGGACATCATCAAAGGCCTGATCATTGTGGTGGCAGTGGTCATCGATCAGTACCGCAACAAGCGCAAACTCAAGCGCTGAGCCTCAGATAAAGCAGCCAATGCGCCACGCCTGACCCGCGTGGCGCAGCCGTTTGTCTTCTATATACAGCCGCTCGATTGAATTTCTTGCTATAAACGCACTCCGATAACCATCGCAAAGACTGCCGTAGAGCACTTTCAGGGCTTTGTCGGACAAATTCGCTGTCTTTTCAGTTGCTGAGGCCTCAAGTCGGCCTTAGACTGCCGCCCCTCGTAAATTGAGTGCCGGGTGGCGCTTGGAATTAAACGGCGCCGTTCCGATGACCAACCCAGGTCAGCCGGAACGCTCCCTAATTCGCCTTAATGCACGTTTTTTTATAGAGATATCAATGACAAAGGACAAGTTGCTGGCCATGCCGGCGGATGACTACATGAATGCCGAGCAACATGCTTTTTTCTCTGAGCTGTTGCAGAACATGAAAGTCGAAACCCATGAGCGCATCGAACAGAACCGCATCGCCATCGAAAGCCTGGACACCCCGGCCGATCCGGCCGACGCGGCTTCTGTTGAAGAAGAGCGCACCTGGCTGGTGAACGCGATCGATCGCGACCAACGCATGCTGCCTCAGTTGGAACAGGCTCTGGAACGCATCAAGGAAGACAGCTTTGGCTGGTGCGACGACAGCGGCGAGGCCATTGGCCTGAAGCGCCTGCTGATCAGCCCGACCACCAAATACTGCATCGAAGCTCAAGAGCGTCACGAACAGATCGACAAGCACCAGCGTCAGGCCTGATTTCGTAACGCCCCGCATCGCGGGCAAGCCTCACTCCTGTCAGGAGCAAGGCTTGCCCGCGATGCTTTTTTTCGTCTGCGAAAAACCCGCGTACTTCTATTGATCTGCTGCAATGCCCACTACTAATGGACCATAGATAATGGCCTTGTGGTGGCGTTTAATGCCGATACAACAATTAGAATGACTCGGGGGATGACGAAGATGACGCGTGACGGATCTGTGGTTGCAGCAGTGTCTGCACCCGTACTTTTGCCGAAAAACCTTTGGCTGACGCCGACTCTGCAAAGCATCGCCCTGATGCTCTTGTTGTGCGGCATGACGCTGGGCGGCTGGTCGCTTTACCTTGGCCTGCCACTGGCCGTGCTGATTATCTGGCTACCTCGCTTGCGCTCGCGCGCCATCCCGCAGGCATTCCCCGTCGACAGCGCCAGCGCGATTGCCGAGTTGACTCGCGATCTTTCCTACACCACCAGTCATAACGCGTTGTCTGCCGCCGGTGTGGCCTTTTCGGTCAAGCAACTGGCCGACAAACTGCAATCGCAGCTCGGTGCCGCGGCGCAGATTGTCAGCAACGCCGAAGTGATGATCGCGACCGAACAAGCCACCTCGACACTCAGCCGGGAAGCCCTCAGTGCGGCCAGCGAGGCCCATCGGAGCAGCGCGGCAGGACGTACGGAGCTGATCGAGTCCATCGCCCGTATGCATCAACTCAGTCAGCGCGCCAGTAACAGCCGTGAACTGATCGAAGCCCTGAGCCTGCGCAGTGATGATATCCAACGGGTCACCCTGGTGATCCAGTCCATCGCCAGCCAGACCAATCTGCTGGCATTGAACGCGGCTATCGAGGCGGCGCGGGCCGGCGAGCATGGTCGCGGATTTGCGGTGGTGGCCGATGAGGTTCGCGGTCTGGCCGCGCGCACCGCGACGGCCACTGGCGAAGTCGGGGAAATGGTCGCTGATATTCAGCGACGCACCGCGCAAGTGGTGGAGCAGATCCGTCAACTGTCCAGCGACCTCGACACTGGTGTCGAGCAGGTCGAGCACACCGGTCAGCACCTGGAGAACATTGCGCGTCTGGCTGCCGGCGTCGAAAGCCAGGTCGGGGAAATCGCCAGGGGCGCCGACACCAACCGCGAACAACTCGATAGCTTGTTTCACGCCATCGAACAGATGCGCAGCGACCTGGCGATCAGCGACCAACAGACCCAGCGCCTGGCCCAGGCCGCCGTGCAAATGGAAGGTCAGGCGGAAACCATCAGCGAACGCCTCGCCGAAGTCGGGCTGGATGACTACCACCAACGGATTTATGACCTGGCCCGCGAAGGCGCGAGTCAGATCGCGGCGCGCTTTGAAGCGGATATCGACGAGGGCCGCGTGAGCCTCGAAGATCTGTTTGACCGCAATTACCAAACGATTCCCAACACCAGCCCGGCCAAGTACCAGACCCGCTTCGATCGCTACGCCGATCAGGTCTTGCCGGCGATCCAGGAACCCTTGTTGCCGCGTCATGAAGGCCTGGTGTTTGCCATCGCCTGTACGCAGCAGGGCTATGTGCCGACCCACAACAAGGTCTTTAGCCAACCCCTGACCGGTGATGCGCAGGTCGATACCTTGCAGAACCGCACCAAACGCAAGTTCGCCGACCGCACCGGAATCCGCTGCGGCAGTCACCAGCAGGCCGTACTGCTGCAAACCTACACCCGCGACACCGGTGAACTGATGCACGACCTTTCGGTGCCGATCATGCTCAAGGGCCGGCATTGGGGTGGTCTACGGTTGGGTTATAAGCCGGAAAGCCCTCGTTGAGGCCCCTCCTACAGGGGAATGCGTGCACTAGTCGCGATGCAGGCTAGTGAATCTGATGCATGCGCAGGTTCAGGTCGTCGACTACCCGCGCCCAATCCGCGTCTTCACGCAATTGTTCTTTCAGGAAGCCTGCTTGCTGCGGGGTCCAGAACTCGGCATCGATGAGTTTCTTGTCGTCGGCCAGGGGTGAATGGCTGGCAATGAAATCGTCGATGGCCTTCTCGCTGGAGTCCAGACCGAGTTGGTCGAACAAACCTTTCAAGTCGTGTGTAGTTGAATCCATCTTCATCTCCTTGAGAGTATTCAGTCGCATCGAGTGCGCAATCGGCAGTGCAGTGTCATTGCATCTGAGGGAACCGCGCGCCAAGAGTTCGATAGGGGTTTAGCAGCTTTCTGCGGATTCGCCACCATGGTGGCACTAGGCTATTGCCTGTCGGGGTTTCAACGATTACGATGCCGTCGCGTTTTTGGCGTCACTGAGCCGCCATTCAAAGAGTTCGAACAAGGATGTAGGCGACACTCGGTCCCCCAGGTTTACTGCCGTTCAGTGCTGAATTGCCCATCCCTCGCACGATTTTCTTTCGAACCGACGCATCCCCGATCCCGCATTAAAAGGATGTATGCAGTGAAGCGTCTTGTTTATCTGATGGCCATTGCGCTTGGCCTGTCATTGACTGGCTGTGTGTCTTTCACCCCGCTGGGTCCCATCGGCGAACCCTTGAACCCCGCGCCATCCACCCTTGATCGCAGTGCCGAGATCAGTGACGTGGTGATCTCCGCCCCGGAGCTGGACGATAAGGTACGTGTCGCCGGTAGCCGGCAGTTGACCGAGCAGATCAGCACCTACGTCGACAAAAGCGATTACTTCAAGCGAATCGTGGTGTTCCCAGCCAAGGCCGGTGAGGATGACGTGGTGCTCAAATTCAACCTGACCTCGCTCGCAGGCAAACGCACCATGCACCCGGCTTACATTCCCGGTGCGCTAGTGACCTTGACCCTCTGGATTTGGGTCGACGGTCCGATTTACGTCGACAAATACGACCTCGCGGGCGAACTGATCATCGAAGACCGTCAGGGCAAGCAACTGGCCAGGTCTGTCGAGCAGGTCAAGCTCGACAAGAATGTCGGACTGTGGAACGCCGATTATCTCAATCCCCGCCTGGGCGGTAGCCAGTTGCGCGAGTTGATCGCTCAATTGCTGGCCGGTGCCACCCCTCAACTGCGTACACCGTCAAAGGAATTGGCAGCACATGAATAAATACTTTTTAGTTGTACTGGTGTTGGTCAGCAGCACCCTGACCGGCTGCATTTCCTACTCCCAGCATGACTTGCCACCGGTGGATCAGTGGCCGCCGGCCCAGGCCAGACAAGACAAGCCCAGTGCTTATCTGCACGTGACCACTCAGCAGCAGTTCAACGGCGAACTCTCGGGTGGCGTGGGCAATGCGGCGCTGGTGGAGAAGAACATGCTGGAAACCTTTAAGGAATCCGGACAGTTCAAAAACGTGACCACCGACAAAGTCGACTCGAACCTGTACGTCACGAGTACCTTGACCAACAACGAGCAGGGCAATATCGCCAGTGCCTGGCTGACGGGGTTCACGTTCTTCGTGATCCCGACGACATTCAGCAATACCTTCACGCTGGAAACGGTGTTCAAGGATCAGGAAGGCAACGTGCTGGGCAAAATCGTCAAACAGGAGAGCACTCGCACCTGGTTGCAGATCCTGCTGATTGTTGGGTTGCCGTTCAATGAACGAGGGGACGTGCTGCTCAAGCACTTGACCCAAAGCACGCTGGATGAAGCGGTCAAGCGCAAGCTGATCTGATTGGTTATCGATAGGAAGGCGTGCAACCTGTGCAAGGTTGGCACGCCGCAGGCATCTCTCGGGTCGAGGTGCCGACCCTGCCGGCGAGGCAGGTTTTAGCCTGATACAGCGCGCTGATGGACATGAAAAACGCGCTGTTCATTGCCGGTTCCCGGGTTCGTCCACCCCATCTCAGGCTTTCAATGCACCTTCATCGACGGCAACCTTCAGCGCCTTGGCGGCATCCAGGGCGGCAACGGCGGCAGCGTCCGAGGTCTTGAACCAGCGATCCTTCTCGACCTGGTGATAGGTCACGGTGGTCAGCGGTGGTTTGGCACGCATGATGATGACTGCCTGGAATTCGCCTTCGACTTCTCTGGCTTCGCCCCGGATAAAAAATTCACCGATATCAAATTCCGTCACGTAGCAGCCTTCCCTTGAAATATTCTGTTGTTTTGAACGCCGCCCACCCTGGGGACGGGTTTCATTGGTCGGGCAGTATGGCAGTAGTTGCATGCCGGCGGCTGAGTTAAGTCGCCGGCATGACGAAGCGTCTATGGAAATGAATTTGGCGGGACCGTCAACCGCGTAACTCGAGCCAGCGGGCAAGGGCGCAGGCTTCGTTATGATTGCCGCGGAAACCTCTGACGCGGCCGGTGGAAATTTCCTTGATATGAAAAAAGGCATTGCCGGCCAAAATGACCTGAAAGCGTGGCCGGGCGAGCTCTTCAGGGTAGTATTCATGCGGTTGAAACATCCCTGGGGGCAGTGTCCCCGAGCTGTTCGTATTGGGCGCCTGAGGGTGAGCAAAATGTGTCAGCGTGCACATATGAAGTCCTTTTCGTTGTTTTACCGACGTGTGTACGTGGTTTTGGGTAGTCTCGATGAGCATCGCTGCTCTAGAATCACCGTCAGTGTTTGGCGATCGACGTTCATCTAAAGCAATTTTTTGCTGGCGATATGTCGGAAAAGTGCTTTTTTTAAAGAGCATTTTCCCTAAAGTTGGTAGTCCCGTTTTTCTGGCCGTCGGGAGGGCTTTTTCCTTCAACCTCTGACGAACGCCAGGCAAGACGACGTGAGTGTTGTTCCAGTAGTCTTCTCAAACCTCGCGATGGATGAGCCCTCTGCTCGTTTCAGGATTTCAACCCGGGTCTTTTTTGCGACACCTTCGGCATTGCCGCTTTTTTCTGCTGTGCGCTGTTTTCCTGCGTGCAGCATCATTTTCAGATGTGGGGATGTTTCCTTGGCAGTAAGTAATCTCGATATGCATGCTTTGTTCGTGCTGGGTGATTTGCGCGCAAAGCTGGTTAAACAGTTCCAGTCACGTTTTGTTTACATCACCGAACAGAACGCTGAAGGCATTTACATTGCCGAGATCGACACCGAAGAGGCGCTGGTGGTTGATGACAAACCCGGGCTTAAACTCAAGGTCGGCGATCATTTCAGCGCCTCTGTATTACCCAGTCGCGAAGGCGGCAAGCTGGACATCAAGTTCCGCGAAATCAAACTGACGGTTTACGGCCTGGGTGATTACGCGTTCGTCACCACCGCTGATGGCCACGGGATCGTGTTCAAGGAAGGTCATAGCGCGGTGATGGTGTTCGCCGCTCACCAACAGTTGCAGGAAGGCCTGACCAAAACCCTGAAAGCCGTGACCGCCAAGGCTGCCAAGTGGCGCAAAGGGGAACTGGTCACCTTCAAGGCCAGCGAATAATGCCCCTGACCCGCGCCGACTTCCACGAACAGAACCAGGCCAGTGCGCAAGCCGAAGCCCAGCGGCTGTTCGACCAGAAGGCTGTTTTGCAAGGTGCATGGCTGGGTTGGGTGGCGTCACAGATCTATACGTTGCGTCCGGCGGAATACGCCAGCATGGTACGAAGAGCGCTGGCGCGCTTGCAGGAACCTCCCGAAAACTGATTGACCTCCCTCGAAAGCAGGAACCTCTACTACAGTCAGTTGACTGAGTATTCAGAGGCTTTGCGGTCTTCTGCCAGGCCATCCTGCTATTGCTGTGAACAGCACGAGGTGCAAAAGCATGAACGGATTTCGACGGTTGCTGGCCGCTACCCTGGCCACTTTCGGATTGTTGGCTTCACCCGTTCCGGTGTTCGCTGCCCAGGCGCCGATCCACTTCGCCGACCTGAACTGGGAAAGCGGCAGCCTGATCACCGATATCCTGCGGATCATCGTCGAGAAGGGCTACGGGCTGCCGACCGATACCTTGCCGGGGACGACCATCACCCTGGAGACCGCACTGGCCAACAATGACATTCAGGTGATTGGCGAAGAGTGGGCCGGTCGCAGTCCGGTTTGGGTCAAGGCCGAGGCCGAAGGTAAAGTCGTGAGCCTCGGCGATACGGTCAAGGGCGCCACCGAAGGCTGGTGGGTGCCCGAATATGTGATCAAGGGCGATCCTGCGAAAGGCATCAAGCCGCTGGCGCCGGATTTGCGCAGTGTCAGCGACCTGCCGCGCTACAAGGGGGTATTCAGTGATCCGGAATCCCCGGGCAAGGGGCGCTTCCTCAACAGCCCGATCGGCTGGACGTCGGAGGTGGTCAACAAACAGAAACTCAAGGCGTATGGGCTGGACGACAGCTATGTGAATTTCCGCAGTGGTTCGGGGGCGGCACTGGATGCGGAGATCAGTTCTTCGATTCGTCGCGGCAAACCGGTGTTGTTCTATTACTGGTCGCCTACGCCATTGCTCGGCCGCTTCAAACTGATTCAGCTCGAAGAGCCGCCGTTCGACGCCGAAGCCTGGAAGACCCTCACCGACGCCGACCACCCGAATCCGAAACCGACGCGCTCACTGGCCTCGAAATTGTCCATCGGCGTGTCCACGCCATTCCAGAAACAGTATCCGCAGATTGCCGAGTTCTTCAGCAAGGTCGACTTGCCAATCGGTCCGCTGAACAAGGCGCTGGCCGAGATGAGCGAAAAACACACCCCGCCACGGCAGGCGGCAGAGGCGTTCATGAAGGCGCACCCGGACGTGTGGCAGGCCTGGGTGCCCAAGGATGTGGCGGATAAAGTCTCTGCCGAGTTGAAGTGATGCGGTGAGTTTGATGGCGCCTTCGCGAGCAAGTCGGATCGCGCACCGCCGCATGCGATCAGTTCGAGCAAGTTTCATGGAGCGGCACTTTATCATCGCCGATGACGAATACCCTTACAAAATCGTTCAAGGAAGTTCATCCTGCTGCGACATTTCACGCTGGAAGTCCGAACATGAGCCTATTGATCGCGCAATGGATGGCTGCCATCTTCCTGTTGATCAGCCTGATCCACCTGTACTGGGCGGCAGGTGGCAAGTTGGGTAGCGAGGCGGCGGTCCCGCGAATGTCCGCGGAGGACGGCGCAGAACCCAGGCCGGCCTTCAAGCCTTCAGGCTTTACCACTTTGCTGGTGGCAGTCGGGTTGCTGCTGATAGCGATGCTGGTGTGCATGCGGGTCGGCCTGTATCTGCCGACGGTGCATCACTGGTCGCTGCAATGGGTGATCAGCGCGATTGCGATGCTGATGTTCGCCAGGGCGATCGGCGATTCGAATTTGATAGGGTTCTTCAAGCAGGTGAAGGATTCGAAGTTTGCCCGGCTCGACACCTGGGCGTATTCGCCGTTGTGCGTGGTGTTGGGGGCGGGGTTGTTGGCCGTTGCCTGGATCTGAGTTGCCAGGGCCGGCCTCTTCGCGAGCAGGCTCGCTCCCACATTGGATTTTCAGTGAACACAGATTTTGTGTCTGACAGAGATCAACTGTGGGAGCAACTGTCTTGATGATCTTTATTCTGAAGGCATATTGATAGACAGCTGAATTCCCACAGCTTTACGCCATGCGATGCCCTACAGGAACACCGCGACCCGTTTAGGCCAAGGGTTCTTTCCACTCGGTTCGGTCTCGGATCATGGCGTTCAGCCGTATCAACAACACACGCATACAGGCGATGAGCGCTACTTTTGCGCATTTACCCTTATGACGCAGTGCGTCATACCGCGCTTTGAACTCAGGCTGTCGCTGAATCACCACCCAGCACGCCATGTACATTGCCCGACGCGCAGCAAACCTGCCGCCGCTAATGTGGCGGGGGCCTTCATGCTTGCCACTGTCGTCGTTGTAGGGGGCTATGCCTGCCAGCGCTGCAATCTCGTGCCGTCCAACCTCGCCCAGCTCGGGTAAGTAGGCCATCAAGCTGGCTGCCGTCACGAGCCCTATACCCTTGACCGAGCACAAACGGGCCGTTTTATCACTGTCCAGGTCTTTAGCAGTTTGACGGATCAGCTTTTCTATCGACTTTATGGCTTGGCATAAATAGTCGATATGACTTCGCAGACAGGGTTTTACCGTGTCAGCAGAGGCTGTTTTAAGGCGCCGTATATCGTCGCCTTGCTGCTGAACAAAATTTTCGCGCTGCTGTACCAGCGCACGCAAATTGTCCTGTTCAGGGCTGGTGATTCGGTTGCTTGGCGACTTTATGACTTCGGCAAACTGCGCGAGCAGCCGCGCATCTATCGGGTCGGTTTTAGCGCGCTGCCCCATGGCCTTGGCAAAATCCCTGGCTCGGCGAGGGTTGATCCGCAAGACTTCGAAGCCGGCAGCCTGAAGCGCTTTCATGACCTCTCGCTCATAGCCGCCGGTGGCTTCCAGCAATACGCGGCTGACCTGATAGCGCTTTAACCAGTCAATCAGCGCAAGGAAATCACTGGCGGTATTGAGGTGACTCGCGCCAACGTCTTGCGGGTTAATCCGAACTTCAAGGGTATCTTTGGAAACATCGATGCCTGCGCAGGAAAACATAGCCGATCCCTCTTACACTCAAAGGTGAGAGCGCTCTGGCTGGGCACCACGCTTGTAATGTTCGAGGTCGGCTCGTTCAACTGTTCGGGCTCAATAACCAGAGCGGAGAGGTGAATGGCAGCATGGGCTCCCACACGTGCTTTAAGCACTCCGGGCATTCAGCTTGCCACTCACCGCTCTCACCCTCAGTCTAATTCCTGCCCAAGACACAAGCGGGCTTGCTCGCGAAGAGGCCCTCACAATCAATACAAATCTGCGAACTTAACTCCCGCTTTCCGTGCGCCGACTACTCACCTCAGCCGGCACATCATCCCCCGCCATGCGCTTGCGAAACAGCGCCGCCCGCGCCAGCAGCAACGTGGTCACCGGCACCGTAATCGACAACAAGATCGGAATCAGCCAGGCATGCAACACCGGCCCGGACTTGAGTGCCGAAAAGTAAATGATCGAGGCCAACGCCACGCACCAGGCGCCCAATGTCGACGCCAGCGCCGGCGGGTGCATGCGCTGGAAGTAATCTTTCATCCGCACCAGGCCAACGGCGCCGATCAGTGTAAACAGACTGCTGAGCACCAGCAGGATCGCCACCGGAATTTCAACCCACAGAGACAGTTCTGCGCTCATTCGATCACCTCGCCACGCAGGAGGAATTTCGCCAGGGCAAACGAGCCGACGAAACCGAACAGCGCAATCAGCAGCGCCGCCTCGAAGTAAGTGTCACTGGAATAGCGAATGCCCAGCGTCAGCATCATCAGCATCGCGATGATGTACAGGTAATCCAGCGCCAGAACCCGGTCTTGGGCCGACGGCCCCTTGAACAGCCGGATCAGGGTCAGAATCATCGCCAGGGAAAAGATGAACAGGCTCAGCAGGATCGCGTTTGACAGCAAGGCGCTCATTCGAAGATCTCCATCAAGGGGCGCTCATAGGTCGCCTTGAAGTGCTGGATGAACAGTGCTTCGTCATCCAGATCGAATACGTGCAGCAACAGAATGCTGCGGTCCAGCGCCAGTTCCGACCACACGGTGCCGGGAACCACCGTGCAGATCATCGACAACGCGGCCAGGCCGTTGGCGTCACGCAAGTCCAGCGGCACCTTGATGAAGCGCGAGCGCGGTGGATGGCGACCGGCGTTGAGCACGCCCCAGGCCACGGCGAGGTTGGACACCACCACATCGCGACCGATAAGAAAGAACAAACGCACCATCACGCCCGGCCGACGAATGCGGATCGGCAGCGGTCGCAGCTTGCGCATCATCAAAGGCGCGCAGAACCCCAGCACCGCGCCCAGCAGCAGATTGCCGGGACTCATCGACAGGTTCAGCACCAGCCACAGCAACCACAGGGCCAGCGACAACCAGGGAGCAGGAAACAGACGCTTCATGGTGTGACCTCCGCTACCGCGGCTTTGGCTTCCGGACTCGGAATCGCACGGGTGCCGAGCACCGCCATCACGTATTGCTGCGGGTTGTTCAAGGTTTGGGCGGCCGCCTGGGTGTAGCGCAGCAGCGGTTCGGCCTTGAAGGTCAGCGCAATGCTCAAGCCCAGCAGCGCAATGATCGGCACGCATTCGAAACGTCGCAGCAACGGCGACGGCCGCTCCTCGGGTGTCCAGAAGCGCTGGATGCCCAAGCGCGAGAACGCGATCAACGATGCCAGCCCGGACAGGATCAGCAACGCCAGCAAGCCCCACGCGGCATTGGAAACCGGCTCATCGCTGCTATTGCCCAGGCCCAACGGATTGAGCAGGGCGCTGAGCAAGCCGAGTTTGCCAATGAATCCCGAGAGCGGCGGCATGCCGATGATCAGCAGTGAGCAGGCAATGAAGCTCAACCCGATGAACGCCATGGTCCAGGGAATCACCTGGCCGACCACGGCTTTTTGCTCGTCATCGAGGTTGATGCCTTTGGGTGGTTGCAAGGATTCCATCGGTCGCGGCAGATCGCCGTCATCGAACAACGGCATTTCATTGGCCGAACGCGAACGCTCGATCAACTCGGCCAACAGGAACAACGCGCTCAATGCCAGGGTCGAGCTGACCAGATAGAACAGGGCCGCGCCGATCAGGTTGGGCTGGGCGAAACCGATGGCCGACAGCAGAATCCCGGCCGACACCAGAATGCTCAGGCTGGCCAGGCGCTCCAGTCGTTGTGCGGCGAGAATCGCCACGGCGGCGCAGACGATGGTCGCCATGCCACCGTAGATCAGCCAGTCGCCGCCAAAGTACGCCGAGGCGCCGGCCTGGCCAGAGAAGAGCAAGGTCCACAAACGCAACAAGGTGTAGACGCCGACCTTGGTCATGATCGCGAACATCGCCGCCACCGGCGCGCTCGCCGCGGAGTAGGCCGGCACCAACCAGAAGTTCAGCGGCCACATCCCGGCCTTGGCCAGGAACGCTACTGCGAGAATCCCCGCGCCGGCATGCAGCAGGCCGCGATCGGCTTCCGGCACCAGCGGAATTTTCAGCGCCAGGTCGGCCATGTTCAGGGTGCCGGTGACGCCGTAGATCAGCGCCGCGCCGATCAGAAACAGCGACGACGCCAGCAGGTTGATCGAGATGTAATGCAGCCCCGACGACACCCGCGACCGACCCGAACCGTGGAGCATCAGGCCATAAGAGGCCGCCAGCAACACTTCAAAAAACACAAACAGGTTGAACAGGTCCGCCGTCAGGAACGCGCCGTAAAGCCCCATCATCTGAATCTGGAACAGCGCGTGGAAACTCGAACCGGCACCGTCCCAACGGGCCATGGCGAACAGCAGGGCGCTGACGCCGATGATCCCGGTCAGCACCAGCATCAGCGCCGACAGTCGATCGACCACCAGCACGATACCGAACGGCACCTGCCAGTTGCCCGGCAGGTACACGCCGATGGAGCCGGGGACGCCCGTCTCCTGGGTCCATTGCAGCAACAGCACGGCAATGCCCAACCCCACCAGGCTGGAAAACAGGTTGATCTTGGCCTTCAGCGGACGGTGTTTCTCCCCCAGCAACAGCATCACGGCGGCGGTCAGCAGCGGCAGCAGAATCGGTGCAGCGATCAGGTGCGGCATCAGATTCATTCTTTAGGCTCCCGGCCATCCACATGGTCGGTACCGGTCAGGCCCCGGGAAGCCAGCAGCACCACCAGAAACAACGCGGTCATGGCGAAGCTGATCACGATGGCGGTCAGCACCAGCGCTTGCGGCAGCGGGTCGGTGTAGTGCAACAGGTCCTGCGGCACGCCGTCCTTGATGATCGGCTCCTTGCCGATAAACAGGCTGCCCATGCTGAAGATGAACAGATTGACGCCGTAGGACAGCAGGCACAGGCCCATCACCACCTGAAACGTCCGTGGCCGCAGGATCAGCCAGACGCCGGACGCGGCCAGCACGCCGATGGCGATTGCGATGACTTCTTCCATCAGACGGTTCCTTGCGTGGCGACGGATCTGGGCAGGGCGGCGGTTTTGTGACCCCGTACCGATTGGTGAGCGAGGGCGGTGAGGATCAACAGGGTCGAACCGACCACCACGGCGTACACGCCAATGTCGAAGAACAGCGCACTGGCGATGTGAATGTCACCGAACACCGGCAGTCCGAAATGCCAGGTGTGGGTGGTCAGGAACGGATACCCGACCGCCATCGCCCCGAGTCCGGTGACCGTGGCGAACAGCAGGCCGGTGCCCATCCAGCGCAGCGGTCGCAGGCTCATTTGCGCTTCGACCCACTGGGTGCCGGCGACCATGTATTGCAGGATGAACGCTACGGACATCACCAGGCCTGCGACAAAACCGCCGCCCGGTTGATTGTGGCCGCGCATGAACAGGTAGACCGACACCACAAAGGCGATCGGCAACAGCAGGCGAACCAGCACCGCCGGCACCATCATGAAACCGAGCGCGGTATCGCTGGCGTGACGCGGATTGACCAGATCGGTCACCACGTCCGGTGCCAGCAGACGCTGCTGGGCCGGCAACTGCAGGCTTTCTTTTGGCGGACGGAAGCGTCGCAGCAGGGCGAATACGGTCAGGGCCACGGCCACCAGCACGGTAATTTCACCGAGGGTGTCGAAGCCGCGGAAGTCCACCAGCATCACGTTGACCACATTGCTGCCGCCGCCTTCGGGCAGGGCACGGCTGAGGTAGAACGATGAAATGTGGTTCGGTGTCTGGCGCGTCAGCATCGCGTAGGCCAGCAACGCCATGCCGCCGCCGACCACGGTCGATAACAGCAAGTCGCGAATACGGCGGATGCGTGCCTTGCGCAGGCTGCTCGGCAACGGCGACACCTCTTCGATCCGTCGAGGTAGCCAGCGCAGACCGAGGAGGATCAACACTGTCGTCACCACTTCCACTGCCAATTGCGTCAGCGCCAGGTCCGGCGCCGAGAACCAGACGAAGGTCACGCACGTCATCAGGCCACAGACGCTGACCATGGTCAGGGCCGCGAGCCGGTGATACTTGGCCTGCCACGCCGCGCCGAGGGCGCAGGCAATCGCCAGCAGCCAGAGGGTCACGAATACGATCGAACCCGGAATCTTCGGGCGGTCGCCCCAGCTCAGGCTGCTGTGGAGCATCGGGATCAACCCGGCCAGCACTGCTGCGAGTACCACCAGGAACAATTGGGTTTGCAGGCGCTTGGTGCTGATCCGCCGCTCGAGACGACGGGCCAGGCGCATCATGATCACCAGGCTGCGTTCGAACAGGCGCTTGCCGTTGAATCGGCCAATGATCGGCGGGTACTTGAAACGCCCGTGTTTGAGCTGATTGCGCAACAGCAGATAAAGCACGATGCCGCAGGACATGGCGATCAGGCTCATGATCATCGGCGCGTTCCAGCCGTGCCAGATCGCCAGGCTGTATTCGGGCAAGGTGCCGCCCACCACCGGCTGGGCAGCCGCAGCCAGCAACGGGCCGACCACCTGCGCCGGGAAAATCCCCACGACCAGGCAGGCGAATACCAGCAATTCCACCGGCGCGCGCATCCAGCGTGGCGGCTCGTGTGGGGTGTGCGGCAGGTCGGTGGCGGTCGGGCCGAAGAACACGTCGACGGTAAAGCGCAGCGAGTAGGCGACGCTGAAAGTGCCGGCGATGGTCGCGACGATGGGCAGCGTCATCTCGATCCAGGCCGTGGCATTGATGAACACGGTTTCGGCGAAGAACATCTCTTTGGAGAGGAAACCGTTGAGCAACGGCACGCCGGCCATCGAGGCGCTGGCGACCATGGCCAGGGTGGCGGTGAACGGGATCAGCTTGATCAAGCCGCTGAGCTTGCGAATGTCGCGGGTGCCGCTTTCGTGGTCGATGATCCCGGCGGCCATGAACAGCGAAGCCTTGAACGTGGCGTGGTTGAGAATGTGAAACACCGCGGCCACGGCGGCCAGCGGACTGTTTAGGCCCAGCAGCAGGGTGATCAGGCCCAGGTGACTGATGGTCGAATAGGCCAGCAGTCCCTTGAGGTCGTTCTGGAACATCGCGCAATACGCACCGAGCAACAGGGTGCAAGCGCCGGCACCGCTGACGATGTAGAACCATTCTTCACTGCCGGACAGCGACGGCCACAGTCGTGCGAGGAGAAACACCCCGGCCTTGACCATGGTCGCCGAGTGCAGATAGGCCGAAACCGGTGTCGGCGCCGCCATGGCGTGGGGCAGCCAGAAGTGGAAGGGGAATTGCGCGCTTTTGCTCAAGGCGCCGATCAGGATCAGGGGGAGCAGAACAGGGTAGAGGGCGTGCGCGCGAATCAGATCGCCGGCGGCCAGGACCTTGTCCAGGTCATAGCTGCCGACCACATGGCCGAGCAGCATGACCCCCGCCAGCAAGCACAAACCGCCTGCGCCGGTGACCATCAGCGCCATATAAGCGCCGCGTCGCGCATCAGCGCGGTGGTGCCAGTAGCCGATCAACAGGAATGAAAAGAGGCTGGTCAGCTCCCAGAAAAACACGATCTGGATCAGGTTGCCGGAGATCACCAGCCCGAGCATGGCGCCCATGAACGCCAGGAAAAACGCGAAGAACCGCGGCACCGGATCGTCCGGCGACATGTAATAGCGGGCGTACAACGAAACCAGGGTGCCGATGCCCAGCACGAGCATCGAGAACAGCCAGGCGAAACCGTCCATGCGCAGGACGAAGTTCAGGCCCAGGCTGGGCAACCAGAAAAACTCTTCGCGGATCATGCCGCCATCGGCGATTTGCGGGTACAAGAGGGCGACCTGAACAGTGCCTATCAAGGCAACCAGACCCGCCAACAAAGATTCGGTGTTACGCGCGTTGTGCGGCAGCAAGGCTGCCAGACAGCTGCCGATAAAAGGCAGAAGCAGTAGAACTATCAGGGACATAGGCTTCTAATCTGCGGAAGTTTGTGAAGCATCATACGTGCCAGCTCCCGGATCACCAAACGCCAAGCTGTCGCAGAATCCTACAAAAAATAGCGAATGACCTTACAGTAGGCGGCAAATGGAGTCTTTGCCTCTGAAGCAGGCCAAGCCGGAATGGAATACCTGGGCACCCGATGACAAATACACTGTTTACCCGTCACAAGACGCCGCTTTTGCTGGCCGGCGTACTATTCATCAATGCGTTGGTGCTGGGATGGGTTGTGGTCGGCACCGCACCGTGGGTGCCTGACCGGACGATGATGAGGACCCAAGAGCCTTTGCTTATCGAGGGGCCGCAGGGCGATGAACAGGCTTATGTGTTACCGACCGGCACCACTCTCTATCACGATAAAAGCTTTGCCGAAGGGCATGATCGCTACGTTGTTTATTTGAATCACAAAGGCGCGATAGCGCACGAAGAAGTCCCCATGAAGCCTGAATATAAGGGCAATTTCATTTCTCCTCTTTGGATGTCAAATGTTGATGCCGATGCGCTAAAGAACATGTTCAAGCGCTTTCCTCTGTCCAGGGAGGATGTCGCCGCAGCCATAAAATCCAACGAGATCACCAGGGATGACTTGGCCGACATCATCCGCTCGCTACCGGAATAATCCCGTCATTGATCGTTCCCACGTGTGGGAACGATCAATGCTCGGTTTCGCCTTCCGGGTCGACCTCGGGCACTGTCTTACCCTTGGTCTTCAACTCACTGACAATCACCGCCGCCACAATCAACCCCGCACCGACCAGCGCAATGGCCGGCAACCGCTCCCCGGCAATCCTTCCGACAATCCCGGCCCAAACCGGCTCGCCCGCATAAATCAACGTCGCCCGGGTCGGCGAAACGCTCTTCTGCGCCCAGTTCATCGCCACTTGAATCGCCGCACTGGCCGCGCCCAAGCCCAACGCGCTGCATAACAGCAGCCAGGAGAAGTCCGGAATCCTTTCCTGAGTCGGCACCACCATCAAAAACGCCAGCGCCGAGGTGACCGCCAATTGCACCACCGTCACCCGTCGCACATCGACCTGGCCGGCATACGTGCTGATCAGAATGATCTCCGCCGCAATCGCCACAGCGCTGATCAACGTCGCGATTTCACCAGGGCTGAAATTGAATGAAGCGCCGGCCGGTCCCGACAGCAACATCAACCCGGTGAACGCCAACATGATCCCGATGCTCGGCATCAACCCCGGACGCCGCCCCAGCACCAGCCATTGCAGCAACGGCACGAAGGGCACGTACAACGCGGTAATAAACGCCGACTGACTGCTGGGAATGCTCTGCAACCCGACTGTCTGCAACCCATAACCGAGCATGATCGCCACGCCGATAAAGGCCCCGGCCTTGAGTTCGAACAGCGTCAGCTCCCGCAGATGACGCCAGGAAAACAGCGCAACAATGATCGCCGCCGCGGCAAAGCGCAGACCGACGAAGAACATCGGCCCGCTGACGGTCATCGCATGCTGCACCAGTAAGAAGGTCCCGCCCCAGACCATGGTGATCAGCACCAGCACGCACTCGGCCTTGCTGAACCGCGAGAAACGGGAGGAAGTGTGAGGGGTATTCACCGACGTCATGACCTTGCGCGCTACCTGAGGGCGACGCACAATGCGCCGAATGTTGCGCAGTATACTGCCCAACCCCATCAAGTGAGCAATATAGTGCACAAAGATTCCACGCATCGGGCTTCGGTCCTCCAGCACGTCAGCCAGAACGTTCGACGCTTGCGCCACGCCGCCGACATGAGCCAGGCGACGTTGGCGGAAAAATCCGGGGTCAGCCGCCGGATGCTGGTGGCGATCGAGGCTGGCGAAAAGAACGTCAGCCTGACCACCCTCGACCGTGTGGCCGAAGCGCTGAACGTCGCATTCAGCGACCTGATCCAGGCCCCGGACGCACGCGATCCGAGTCGTATCAACGAAGTGGCCTGGGCCGGGACGATTCCTGGCAGCAAAGCCGTTTTACTGTCCAAAGCCACGGCTACCCGCGAGGTAGAACAGTGGGAATGGTGCCTGCAACCGGGAGAGATTTATCCGTCGCAACCGGATGCTGAGGGTTGGAGTGAACAGATTTATGTGTTTGAAGGCTGCCTGACCCTGATGCTGGGCAACACGCCACATGAGATCGCTGCCGGCGAGTTCTACATGTTCGCCAGCAACCAGCCCCACGCCTATCGCAACGATGGACCGGTGGCGGCGCGGTTTGTGCGAAATGTGGTGATCTAACTGTTTGCGGATCAACACTGGATAGACACTTTGCTGTTTTAAAGCTGCGAGCCTTTCTCGGATAATTCTTTAACCTATTGAAAATAAAGTGATTTAGTTTCAGGCACGACTCCTGCAAAAGCTCTGGTGCATTCACCAGATCCCGGAGTCGGCCCATGATAGCCTCAACCCAACCCCCTCGCACCGCCCACGTCATCCGCTCGGACGCCGAAGCCATCGCCGTCGCCCACAAACTCGCGGCACGCTTTGCCATCGAGGCCAGCGTGCGGGATCGCGAGCGACGCCTGCCGGTCGCCGAGCTCGACGAGTTTTCCGCCAGCGGTCTCTGGGGCATCACCGTTCCCAAGGAATACGGTGGCGCCGGCGTTTCCTACGTGACCGTCGCGGAGGTGATCAAGATCATTTCCACCGCCGACTCGTCCCTCGGCCAGATCCCGCAAAACCACCTCGGCGTGCTCGACATCCTGCTGCAAACCGCCACCGAGGAGCAGAAGCGTTACTACTTTGGCAAAGTCCTGCAGGGCTACCGTTTCGGCAACGCCTTCTCCGAATCCAAAAGCAAGAATGCCGGTGCCTTTGAGACCCGTATCCGTTTCGATAAAGACACCGCGCAAATCGATGGCGAAAAGTTCTACTGCACCGGCGCCTTGTTCGCGCACATCGTGCCAGCGGTGGCGGTCAATGAAGAGAACAAGGCCTTCATCGCCTTCATCGAGCGTGACACTCCCGGCTTGACCGTCATCGACAGCTGGGACGGTTTTGGCCAGCGCACCACGGCCAGCGGCGGTGTCACCCTGAATGCGGTGAAGGTCCCTCTCAGTGCTGTGATCCCGGCCCACAAGGCCTTTGACGAACCCACGGCCGACGGCCCGATTTCACAAATCATCCAGGCGGCCGTGGACACCGGCATTGCCGTCGGCGCCCTGGAAGAAACCAAACGCTACGCCCGCGAAGCCCGGCCATGGATCGATAGCCAGCAGGATCACGGCTGGCAGGACCCGTTCAGTATCGCTGCGATCGGCGACCTCGAATGGCGGGTCCACGGCACCGAAGCGATCCTCAAAAAGGCCGGTCGCGCCATTGACCATGCCTTGCTCAACCCCAACGAAGAAACGGTGGCCCGCGCTTCGGTGGTGGTTGCCCAGGCGAAAGTGCTGTCCGCCGAGATCGCCTTGCTTGCCAGCAGCAAACTCTTCGAACTGGCCGGTACTCGCTCTGTGCTCGGCAAATACAACCTCGACCGCCACTGGCGCAATGCCCGGACGCACACCCTGCACGATCCGGCACGCTGGAAATACCACCTGATCGGCAACTACCTGCTCAACGGCGTGAAGCCTGCGCGCCACGCCTGGAACTGAGGAGCCCACCATGAACGCTTTGACCCAACCGATTGTTGCCGGGCAGCCCTTGGCCAAAAGTCAGCATGATTTGCACAACGCTCGCAGCTTGCTTGATGCAACGTTGCGTTTCGTCCGCCAGCAGGCCCAAGCCACGGATGATCCTTACGTCATCAGCCGCTTCGGCGATTTGCACATCCGCATTGAAGTCGCCGCCGCGCTGCTCGAACGCGCCGAAGATTTTCTGAACAGCGTTGATGACAACACGGAAATCAGCGTCGCCATCGCCGAGTCGCACCTGGCCAGCGCCGACGCGCTAAATGCCGTCAGCGACGCTGAATTCGAACTCACCGGCCAACGCACCGTGTTGCCCGGATCACTGCATGACCCGTTGCGCTGGAAACTCCACCTCATCGGCAACTTCCGCCTCAACGGCATCCATCCCCCAAGCTTCAGGAGTGCTGTTTGATGGGCCGCGAAATTCGTCTCAACGCCTTCGACATGAACTGCGTTGGTCACCAGTCGCCCGGTTTGTGGGCGCATCCGCGGGATCGCTCCTGGCAATACAAGGATCTGGAGTACTGGACCGATCTGGCGAAAATCCTCGAACGCGGCAAGTTCGACGGTTTGTTCATTGCCGATGTGCTGGGCATCTACGACGTTTACAACGGCAATGGTGACGCGGCGATCCGTCAGGCGGCGCAGGTGCCGGTCAACGATCCGCTGCAATTGATTCCGCCGATGGCGCTGGTCACCGAGCATTTGGGGTTCGGCCTGACCGCTTCGCTGTCGTTCGAACACCCGTATCCGTTCGCCCGACGCCTGTCGACGCTCGACCATCTGACCAAGGGCCGTGCCGGCTGGAACATCGTCACCTCTTATCTGGAAAGCGGTGCGAAGA
Organism: Pseudomonas svalbardensis; assembly: GCF_030053115.1. Taxonomy (NCBI): domain Bacteria; kingdom Pseudomonadati; phylum Pseudomonadota; class Gammaproteobacteria; order Pseudomonadales; family Pseudomonadaceae; genus Pseudomonas; species Pseudomonas svalbardensis. Next base: position 2,526,787 of record NZ_CP125619.1, read on the forward strand.
ACCTCGGCCAGAAAAACCAGACCGAACACGACGCCCGTTACGACTTCGCCGAAGAGTATTTGGAGGTTTGCTACAAACTTTGGGAGGGCAGTTGGGAAGAGGGCGCCATCCTGCGCGATCGTGAGCGGCGGATCTTCAGTGACCCGAGCAAAATCCACGAAATCCGGCACGTCGGTAAGCACTTCCAGGTGCCGGGCATTCACCTCTGCGAACCTTCGCCACAACGCACGCCCGTGTTGTATCAGGCTGGCGCATCGAGTCGCGGCAAGCAGTTTGCCGCCGAGCATGCTGAGTGTGTGTTCGTTGCTGCACCGTCGAAAGTGCTGCTGAAGAAAACCGTTGCCGACATCCGGCGTCGTGCTGCCGAGGCCGGGCGCGATCCGTCGAAGATCCTGATTTTCAACCTGCAAACCGTGATCCTCGGCGAGACCGACGCGAAGGCTAAAGCCAAGTTCGAGGAATACAAAACCTGGGTCAGCTATGAAGGCGCGATGGCGTTGATCTCTGGCTGGACCGGGATTGATTTCAGCCAGTTCAAACCGGATGAACCGCTCAAGCACGTGCACACCAACGCGATTCAATCGGCGGTGGAAGCGTTCTCCACGGCGGACCCGAACAAGGTCTGGACCCCCAACGAACTGGCTGACTGGGTGGGCATCGGCGGTTTTGGTCCGTTGTTTGTCGGCAGCCCGGAGACCGTCGCCGACTTGCTGCAGGAGTGGGTCGAGGAGACCGATGTGGACGGCTTTAACCTGGCCTATGCATTGACTCACGAAACCTTCATCGACGCCGTGGAATTGCTGGTGCCGGAGTTGCAGAAACGTGGGGTCTACAAAACCGAATACGCGCCGGGGACCTTGCGCGAGAAGTTGTTCGGGGAAGGGCCGCGATTGCCGGAGATTCATCCGGGCGCGGGTTATCGAGACCTGGCGGCGTTGCGGCAGCAGGAAAAGAAAGTCGGTTCCTATTCATGATCGTTCCCGACGCTCACTGCAAGTCAGCGGTATTTCTCTGTCCTACTTTGGTACTGCTTGATGAACCTTCCATGGGTTTGGCGCCTATTATCGTCCAGGAGATTTTCGAGATGAAACATTGATCAGTGAGAACGCCATGACTGAAACCCAAAGCGGACAGGCCACCGACGCCATCCGCCACGCGGACATCCTGATCGTCGGCGGCGGCCTCAGCGGCGCAATGCTGGCGGCGCAGTTGCTGCGCCTGCCGGGCAAACGCCAGGTGCTGGTGATCGAACCCCGCGCCGAACTGGGACGGGGCGAGGCGTACAGCGCGGTCGAGTTGGGCCACACGCTCAACGGCAATGCGGCGCGGATGAGCGTCGACCCGGACAACGCCGACGACCTGACCCAATGGTTGACCGAGTACATCGCGGCCGGCGGCTGGCCGGAGTCTGACAAGCAACATGTGCCGGTCAGCGAATTGTTCCCGCCACGGGGAATTTTCGGTTTGTACGTGCAGCAGCGCCTGGCGGAAGCGCAAGCGGTGGGGGTGTTGAACGGTTCAACGGTCGAGCATGTGCGGGCCGAGGTGATTGATCTGCAAACCCGGGACGATTCTGCGTTGCTGACGTTGAGTGACGGGCAACACTTGCAGGGTGCTTTTGCGGTGTTGGCCACGGGGATGTTCCCCGCTGCGCGTACGCCACAGACCGAGTCCAGCGGCTTGAACGCCGCCGCGCTTGATCCGTGGGACGTCGCGGCCATGCAGCAACTCGATCCGCAGTCGACGGTGCTGATCATCGGTTCGGGCCTGACCATGGTCGATGCCGTGGTGTCGCTGGAACAGGCCGGGCATCGCGGGCCGATCGAAGTGTTTTCCCGGCATGGCTTGCTGCCTCACGTGCGTCGGCAACCTCCGGTCTGGGTGGATTTTCTCGCCGAGGATCAGAGCATTCGCACACCGCGACAGCTGGTGCGCGAACTGCGTCGGCATTGCCGGGACGCCATCGCTCAAGGCATCGACTGGCAGGCGCCGCTCGACACTGTACGGGCGCATATTGGCCGGTTGTGGAATCAGGCGACGGACGTGCAGCGTCGACAGTTTGTGCGACATGTGCGGCCGTGGTGGGAATGCCATCACCACCGCTCGCCGCCGATGAGTGCCGAACTGGTAGAGCGGTTGCACAAGGAAGGGCGCTTGCGGATTCACGCGGCGTCGTTCAAAGGGCTGGAGCCTTCAGCGGACGGCGCAGTGAGCATCCGTGTTCGGCGTCGTGGTGAATCAGAAACCACCGTTGTCAGCGGCGCGGCATTGATCAATTCCAGCGGCATCGAATACGACTGGCGGCGGGTCGCCCGACCACTGCCACAGCAACTGCTGGCACGCGGACTTGTCCGACCGGGGCCGTTGGCGCTGGGGATTGCGGCAGCGTTGGATGGCGCGGTGCTGGACGCAGATGAACACGTCGCCAGCCGTCTGTTCGCCATGGGTCCACCGTTGCGCGGCATGTGGTGGGAAAGCACCGCAGTGACCGACGTCGCGAGCCAGGCCAAGGCTCTTGCCGCTCGCCTGACAACAACTCCGCCCCTGTAGCAGCAGCCTCGCAGGCTCGGCAGCTGCTACGGATATCGGTGATCTGCTATTACGAAGAAACCCCGGGTAGATCGGATCTACCCGGGGTTTCTTGTTTGAAGCGGCGCAACGCCGTTGATCAATAACGCTGATACTTCGAACCGAACTCAGGGCGGTTTTCAGCGACGTAGAGTTTGCTCGCCTGGCTGTCTTTGTGATCAACGCCGACGGTGTTCACGTTCAGTGTGGCCGGTTGGCTGACTTTGGCCGCGGCAACGACTGGCGAGGTGGTGTGTGGGGCGGCGATGGCGGAGGTAGCGCCAAGAACCGAAAGGGCGAAACCAAGACCGATGATGCTTTTCATGAGGGCGCTCCAGAGCGTGGGGAGAAGATGGGGCCACTGTAGTGCTGGAGCATCGCGATGAAAAAACACCCTGACGCATAGTTGTTATCGAGAGCGTTGATCCATTGTCAGCGGGGTGTGTTGTCGCTGAGCCAGCGCTGCTTGAGTTGTTCCAGGCGCCCATCGCGGTTCATCTCGTCGAGCGCCTGTTGCCAGCGCGCGACCTGGCGCGCATCGGTTTGCGGGGAAAACGCGATGTAGGTGCCTTGCTTCATCAGCGGCATCTGATAGTGCAACAGGCTGGGCGCCAAGCCTTCTTCCCGGGCCAGGGTCGCGATGGAGAGGGTGTCGGCCACCACAAACTCAATGCGCCCCAGACGTGCCAGACGCATCATTTGTTCGGGCGTTTCCACACCGTACAGATTGTTCAGACCCAGCTTGCGCAAGTAATCGTAAGCCAGCCATTTTCGCGGGACGGCGATACGGCCCTGGGTGCTGGCGTCCTGCAAACTGCGCACCGGTTGCTGGGTGTTAGCGGAATAAAGCGCCGTCTCCACGTCCATCAGCGGACCGACCCACTGGTACAAGCCTTCGCGTTCGGTGGTGCGCAACACGGTAAACACCCCGGTGGCGGGCTCGGTCGTGGCGACATGCAGGGCGCGCAGCAAAGGGACTTGTTGCAAGTGCACCTGGTCGCCGGTGCGTTCGGCCAGTGCCTGCACCATGTCCACGCCAAACCCCACCAGTTGATTACCTTGCTGAAAATGCAGGGGCGGATGGTTGTCGGTGAGCAGGTTCAGATCAGCCGCGACCGCCGTAAAGGTCAGGAAAGACAACAGGCAACCGGCAATGCGCTTCATGAATCGTCCTTGATGAAATGAAGCGCAAATCTTAGTACGGGCGAGGTGCAACTGTCCCGAGAAATTGTCCGGGCTTTTGCGTCAGATCTCAGGACTTATGGGTACGGCCTGCCATTGTGGCCCTGACCGACGAAACACAATTAAATGTGGGAGCAACTGTCTTGATGACCTTTATTTTGAAAGCATATTGATAGACAGCTGAACTCCCACAGCTTTAGGCCATGCGATGCCCTACAGGAACACCGCGACCCGTTTAGGCCAAGGGTTCTTTCCACTCGGTTCGGTCTCGGATCATGGCGTTCAGCCGTATCAACAACACACGCATACAGGCGATGAGCGCTACTTTTGCGCATTTACCCTTATGACGCAGTGCGTCATACCGCGCTTTGAACTCAGGCTGTCGCTGAATCACCACCCAGCACGCCATGTACATTGCCCGACGCGCAGCAAACCTGCCGCCGCTAATGTGGCGGGGGCCTTCATGCTTGCCACTGTCGTCGTTGTAGGGGGCTATGCCTGCCAGCGCTGCAATCTCGTGCCGTCCAACCTCGCCCAGCTCGGGTAAGTAGGCCATCAAGCTGGCTGCCGTCACGAGCCCTATACCCTTGACCGAGCACAAACGGGCCGTTTTATCACTGTCCAGGTCTTTAGCAGTTTGACGGATCAGCTTTTCTATCGACTTTATGGCTTGGCATAAATAGTCGATATGACTTCGCAGACAGGGTTTTACCGTGTCAGCAGAGGCTGTTTTAAGGCGCCGTATATCGTCGCCTTGCTGCTGAACAAAATTTTCGCGCTGCTGTACCAGCGCACGCAAATTGTCCTGTTCAGGGCTGGTGATTCGGTTGCTTGGCGACTTTATGACTTCGGCAAACTGCGCGAGCAGCCGCGCATCTATCGGGTCGGTTTTAGCGCGCTGCCCCATGGCCTTGGCAAAATCCCTGGCTCGGCGAGGGTTGATCCGCAAGACTTCGAAGCCGGCAGCCTGAAGCGCTTTCATGACCTCTCGCTCATAGCCGCCGGTGGCTTCCAGCAATACGCGGCTGACCTGATAGCGCTTTAACCAGTCAATCAGCGCAAGGAAATCACTGGCGGTATTGAGGTGACTCGCGCCAACGTATTGCGGGTTAATCCGAACTTCAAGGGTATCTTTGGAAACATCGATGCCTGCGCAGGAAAACATAGCCGATCCCTCTTACACTCAAAGGTGAGAGCACTCTGGCTGGGCACCACGCTTGTAATGTTCGAGGTCGGCTCGTTCAACTGTTCGGGCTCAATAACCAGAGCGGAGAGGTGAATGGCAGCATGGGCTCCCACACGTGCTTTAAGCACTCCGGGCATTCAGCTTGCCACTCACCGCTCTCACCCTCAGTCTAATTCCTGCCCAAGACACAAGCGGGCTTGCTCGCGAAGAGGCCGTGTCAGTCAACATTGATGTTGATTGTCATACCGCTTTCGCGAGCAAGCCCGCTCCCACAATTGATCTTTGTTGTGCTGTGGACCGCGATCAATACCGCTGATATTTCGAACCGAATTCAGCGCGGTTTTCCGCCACGACCACACCGCCGCGTACCGCATTGCTCGGGCTGACCGATGCAACACGTTCGCGCAGCTCTTGCAGACGGTCGGCACCGCCTTCGGTCACGCGATTCTCGATCAGACGATCGGAGCCGCCTTCCACAAGCAGTTGTTGAACCTGGCCAGGGGACGCAGCACTGCCGGTGTGGGCCGACGCCAGGTTCGACAGGCCGAGACCACCGACCAGCACCAGACCGAGTGCCAGGGACGAGACTTTCGAGAAGTTGATCATGGTGATTCTCCGTGCGTTTAGTTTGAGTGGGTCGGTAGCTGCTGCTATCCGGTGATCACAGTTAAACGCTCGGGTGTATCGGTGATGTGTGCTCGAACAAGCCGAAATCGGTGTCTGCGTATCTGTCGCGGGTTCTTATACAGACGGATACAAAACCCTATGAAAACGCTCCTCAGGTTCTGCTGGGGGGAGCTTCATGATTCTGCGCCGAGCAATTCCACCGGGTAGGAGAACACGTAGCCTTCGCTGCGCACGGTTTTGATGTAGGTCGAGTCCCGCGAGTCATCCATCAATCGCTGGCGCAGACGGCTCACCAGCAAATCAATCGAGCGGTCGAACAGGTCGGCGTCGCGGCCCTGGGTCAGGTTAAGCAGCTGGTCCCGGCTGAGCACCCGTTGCGGGTGATCGAGGAACACCCGCAGCAGACGGTATTCGGCGCCACTGAGGGCCACCATCGTGCCGTCTTCGTCGAGCAAGTGCCGGGCGGTGGTGTCCAGGCGCCAGCGGCCGAAGCCCAGCAGCCGGCCGCTTTCGGTGATCAGCAGGTTGGGCGGCAGCATCCGGGTGCGGCGCAACACGGCATTGATGCGCGCCAGCAGTTCGCGGGCGGCGAAGGGCTTGGTCAGGTAATCGTCGGCACCCATTTCCAGGCCGAGGATGCGATCGGTTTCGTCGTTGCGTGCGGTGAGCATCAGGATCGGCGTGGCTTTGTGTTTGCCTGAGCGCAATTCGCGGCACAGCAGCAGGCCGTCATCGCCGGGCATCATGATGTCCAGCACGATCAGGTCTACCTGATTGGTTTCCAGAAAACTGCGCATCTGCCGGCCATCGGCGACAACGGTGGTGCGCAGGCCGTTCTTTTTCAGGTAATTGCCGACCAACTCGCGAATCTCCCGGTCGTCGTCGACGATCAGGATGTGGTTCACATGGTCCATCGCTTAGCCCTCTTGTCATTCGCCCGTTGCGCATTCCAAGGATTGTCCCAGGCACTTGTATCGCCCTGTATCTGGCGCCCCCGGAGACACCTTACGCCTTGTTAATTCCGGTTTACGACACATGGCAGATACCTCGCGAAGATTAAATGGGCTCCATCGAGACAAGACGACTTGCCTCACAACCACCGCCCATTGCAACCCTGAGGAAATCACCATGAACTGGAACAAACTGATTGCCGCCAGCTTCTTTGCGGTCCTGAACGTTGCAGCGTTTTCGGCCCATGCCGATGTTCAAGCTCCGTCGCAGACAACTTCTCACGGCACCCACCTGGATATCAAGAAAGTGGTTTCCGTCGTCGACAACGGCGGCGGTAATTGCGGCATTGTCGATGCCCGCCTGACCTACCTCGATTCCAGCGGCACGCAGAAAGTCCTCGATTACAGCAAATTCGCAGACTGCGGCAATCAGGGCGGCTAATTCTTCCACTGCGCTCATCGCTGTCGAAACCGACGAACGCGCAGTCTGCTCATCATCCCGCGATGGCTGACTCACGTCGTCCAGAACACCAGGTCAATGGCTTCCAGGGAAATCACCATGAAGATGAATGTGTTGAGCAAAAAAAACGACTCACGTCGTCGTTTCTTTGGCCCATCGGTCCTCGCTTTCGCGCTGATGCAGTTAGGTGCCCTTGGTTCTGCCAATGCGCAAGCCGCGACGACAGAGCCAGTGGTGGCCGGCGCCGGCGCCCTCAAGTCGGACTCGTTCGGCCCGCTGAAGCATGTCAACGCAGGCTTGCTGAATGTGGCTTACGCCGAAGTCGGCCCCGCCGATGGTCCGGTGGTGATTCTTCTGCACGGCTGGCCCTACGACATTCACAGCTATAGCGAAGTGGCGCCCTTGTTGGCGGCCAAGGGTTACCGGGTGCTGATCCCGTATGCGCGGGGCTACGGCGACACGCATTTCCTGTCCGACAAGACTGTTCGCAACGGCCAGCCCGCCGCGTTGGCCAGTGATGTCATCGACTTTATGGATGCGCTCAAGATCAAGAAGGCGGTACTCGGTGGTTACGACTGGGGTGCGCGCTCGGCGAACATCGTTTCGGCGCTCTGGCCGGAGCGGGTGGAGGCGCTGGTCTCGGTGAGCGGCTACCTCATCGGCAATCAGGCCGCCGGCAAGAATCCGTTGCCGCCCAAGGCCGAGTTGCAATGGTGGTACCAGTTCTACTTCGCTACCGAACGCGGCCAGGCCGGTTACGAAAAAAATCGCCACGACTTCGCCAAGTTGATCTGGGAGCTGGCCTCCCCGAAATGGACTTTCGACGACGCGACTTGCAACCGCAGCGCGGTGGCCCTGGACAACCCCGATCATGTGGCTATTACGATCTTCAACTATCGCTGGCGGTTGGGCATGATTCAGGGCGAACCTCAATATGAAGCGCTGGAGCAGCGGCTGGCCAAGGCCCCGGTCATTACGGTGCCGACCATCACCATGGAAGGTGACGCCAACGGGGCGCCACATCCGGCTGCCGAGGATTATGCCAAGCGCTTCACCGGCAAATATGAGTACCGACTTATCAGCGGTGGCATCGGCCACAACTTGCCGCAGGAAGATCCACAGGCCTTTGCCAAGGCAGTGATCGACGCGGATCACCTTCGAGCATTAGTGCCTAAATAGTGTGCATGCCGATCGTTCCCACGCGGGAGCGTGGGAACGATCTTTACTAGATTTTTGTTATTCATCTGGCACTGGTCAGGCCTGCTCCATCATTTGGATCAGGTTTTCTGGCCAGACTGTTTCAGCGGTATCTTTCAGCTCGGCGACTGACCACCATTTGTGTTCAGTCATCACCCGGGCTTCATCGGCAGTCCAGCCATCACGCGTCAGTCGTTCACCGTCGGCGCGGACGACGAAGTAGCGTTCCACGGACAAGACGGTTTCGCCGCTGGGCAACATCATCGAAAAGCTGCGCTCTGCCACGCTAGAGTCCACTGTGTCGACGTGCAGTCCAGTTTCTTCATGCAGTTCGCGTATGGCGGCGGCTTCAAAGGTTTCACCTTCCTCAAGACCGCCGCCCGGCGTAGCCCAATAGTCGCGTCCGTCCAAAGCATCGCCCTTGTGCTGGAAGCGAAACAGCAAGACCTGACGGGCGGGATTGATCACAAGGAGTCGTGCAGCGTTACGTTGGCGCATCAAAAACTCTCTTTCCATAGACGTTACAGCTCAAGTTGCTGATCGTTCCCACGCGGAAGCGTGGGAACGATCTTTATTAGCTTTGTTACGCAACCACTTGATAACACGGCACATACGCCGCGCCACCCGGCAGTTTCATCCGGTGCTGGGCGACGAAGGCCTTTAGCAGTTGATCCAGCGGTTGCATCACCGCCGCATCGCCACGAATCTGGTACGGCCCGTGTTCTTCGATCAGGCGGATGCCTTTGTCCTTGACGTTGCCCGCGACGATGCCGGAGAACGCGCGGCGCAGGTTGGCGGCCAGTTCGTGGGCCGGCAGGTTGCGGCTCAGTTTCAGGTTGGCCATGTTTTCGTGGGTTGGATCGAACGGACGCTGGAAGCCTTCGTCGATCTTCAGCAGCCAGTTGAAATGGAACGCGTCATTGCGCTCGCGGCGGAACTGTTTGACCGCCTTGAGGCCTTGGGTCATTTGACGCGCGACTTCGGCCGGGTCGTCGATGATGATCTCGTAGTGTTGCTTCGCGGCTTCACCCAAGGTGGCGCCGACAAATGCATCCAGTTGCTCCAGATACGGCGCGGCATGTTTTGGCCCGGTGAGGACCACGGGGAAGGGCAGGCCTGCGTTGTCCGGGTGCATCAGGATGCCGAGCAGGTACAGGAACTCTTCGGCCGTGCCGGCACCGCCCGGGAAAATGATGATGCCGTGGCCGACGCGGACGAAGGCTTCCAGACGTTTTTCGATGTCCGGCAGGATCACCAGTTCGTTGACGATCGGGTTGGGCGCTTCGGCGGCGATAATGCCCGGCTCGGTCAAGCCGAGGTAGCGGCCGCCGTGGATACGCTGCTTGGCGTGGGCGATGGTCGCGCCTTTCATCGGGCCTTTCATCACGCCAGGACCGCAACCGGTGCAGATGTCGAGGCTGCGCAGGCCCAGTTCGTGGCCGACTTTCTTGGTGTATTTGTATTCTTCGGTGTTGATCGAGTGGCCGCCCCAGCACACCACGATCTTCGGCTCGACGCCGGGGCGCAGGGTGCGGGCGTTGCGCAGCAGGTGGAACACGTAGTCGCTGATGCCCTGGGAGGTGCTCAGGTCGATGCGTTGGGCGTCGAGTTCGTTTTCGGTGTAGACGATGTCGCGCAGGGCGCTGAAGAGCATTTCGCGGGTGCTGGCGATCATTTCGCCATCAACGAAGGCGTCGGCCGGGGCGTTCAGCAGTTCCAGGCGTACGCCGCGGTCCTGCTGGTGAATGCGGATTTCGAAGTCCTTGTAGGCTTCGAGGATGGTTTTTGCGTTATCGACATGGGCGCCGGTATTGAGGATGGCCAGGGCGCACTGGCGGAATAAGGTGTAGGTGCTGCCGGATCCGGCTTCGCTCAGTTGCTGTACTTCACGTTGTGAAAGGGTTTCCAGGCTGCCTTTTGGGCTGACCGAGGCGTTGATTACTTGTCGTTGGGTCATTCAATGATCCTTAAAACGATGCCATCCATACAGGCAAATGGCATCCGAATAGTATGTATCCATGAAAGAAGATGGCACGAACTGCGCTGTATCGCCATTTCCCCGTTTGACGATGAAAAGATGAAAAGGAGCCTCAGCATAGCTAAATACCTTGCAGAGGCGATAATGCCCCGCAGCCTTTTTACCCATGCCCTCAAGGAACCCCGTCGCGATGTTCGAAATCCAGCCGCAGAACCCCGAACGCTATCGAAGCCAGACGCGACGCAGCACGATAATCATAGCCTTGATTTTCCTGGCCCTGGCGATGGTGTTGTCCACCACGGCGGTGGCGCTGTTCGGTGAGCCCGGCGGCGACAATCTGCGATTCAACGTCGGCGGCGTGTTTGTGTCGGTGCTGCTGATGGCCGCGCTGATGCGTGGCATGTTCTGGACCCAGCCGTGGATGGCTCCGGCGGTTTACGGCTGGCAGCTCAAGCGCAGCCTGATGAGCATCACCAACGTCATGCATCAGGTGACGGCGGCGGTGGAGAAGGAGGATCCGACGGCCATGAAGCTGTTGCGTTTCTACCATCTGGGGTTGAGCCAGATGCACGAGTTGGACGGCAACTCCAGTGATCATAGCCAACTGACCCGCGAGATGGATCAGCACAAGGCGCGGATGGAAGCGCTGGGCATCGAGACTGATCAGACGCAATTGAATCCGGCCTGGATCGAGGCCGTGAAGCAGGCCTCGAAGTAAAAACAATGGTGCGGGTCAAATCCGCACCCACGTTTTGGTCGTGGAAGGCGGCGGGTCGTGCGACTGCTCTTGCTTAACCGTGCGAATACTTCTCGCGTAGATCACCTTATCGGGTGTTTTATGAGGCATAGTCGCCTGCCACCAGGCGGCTCATACCCGTCAGGGGTCATAAAAAGGGCGAACGGGAAGATTCGCCCTGTGATCAATATTCAGGGAGCGTCATGGGTCATCCGTCCGTTAAAGATCGAATTGAACAGGCCCGCCACGGCATACCCTTGGTAGCCGAGCAGGTCGGGGCCACACTCAAGGTTCGCTCTGCGGTGATTCTGCTGGTCGCGGTGTGCCTGTCGATGACGGCTATCGTGATTTGGGAGGCCTGGAACTCGCGCCAGTACCATCTGCACGACAAAGAAGTGGCGATGTCCAACCTTGCCCAGACCCTGGCCTCGCAAGCGCAGGCGTCGATCAAGCAGGCCGATACGTTGCTGTTGACCCTGGTGGATCGTCTCGAAAACGACGGCATGGACCAGGCCCGGGTACCCCGGCTGGAGCGTTTGCTCAGCGCCCAGCGCAGTGAGTTGAGCCAGCTCCATGGATTGTTTGTTTATGACGAAGAAGGGCGCTGGATTGCCAATTCCAACGGCGCCGTCGTGGCTGATGCCAACAACGCCGATCGTGAATATTTCATCTTCCATCGCAATCATCCCGACCGTGGACCCCACATCGGCCCGTCGATCAAGAGTCGCTCGAGCGGTGAATGGATCATGACGGTGTCCCGCCGCGTCAATCATCCGGATGGCCGTTTTGCCGGCGTGGCGTTGGCAACGATTTATCTCAGCCATTTCCTCGAGCTCTACGACAGCATCGACATGGGTCATAACGGCGTGATCAACCTGATCGCCGACGACGCCACCATCATCGTTCGCCGGCCATTTAAAGAAACCGAAATCGGCATCAGCGTCGCCAAGGGACCGCTGTTTACGCAACTGTTGCCCAAGGGCAATTCAGGCACGGCGATGGTCCCGTCCTATGTGGATGGCGTCGAGCGGGTGGTCGGATTTCGCAGGGTCGACGGGTATCCGCTGATCATCTATGCGGCGCTGAATAAAGATGAAGTCCTGGCCGCCTGGCGTAAGGAAGTACTGCTGAGTGCCGGGATCGTCTCGTTGTTCCTGGGGTTTCTGGGCGTCCTCGGTTATCGCCTCATTCGCCTCATGAAGCAGCAGAACCACGTGCAGGGCGTATTGCTGGATGCGCAGGAAAAACTGATCGAGGTTAACCGCAGTCTTGAGTTGCTGGCGCTGGAGGATGCACTGACCGGGCTGTCCAACCGGCGTCAGTTCGATCTGTTCATCCTCGCCGAAATGGGCCGCGCCAGGCGCAACCAGACCCACCTCGCGCTGTTGATGATCGATGTCGATCACTTCAAAAGCTTCAATGATCTTTACGGCCATGTGGCCGGTGATGGGTGTTTACGCAACATCAGCACGATCATCAGGGACAACATCAAGCGTCCCGGCGACCTGGCTGCCCGCTATGGCGGCGAAGAGTTTGCGGTGGTACTGCCCGGGACCGACTACGTGGGAGCGTTTCTGGTGGCGGAAAAAATTCGTCGCGCGGTTCAGCAGGCCGGCATCGAGCACAGTGAAGGGGCTGACGGCACGGTGACGGTCAGCCTGGGGGTCGCCGCTTACGACCCGGCGTCACAAGCTCAGCCCAACGACCTGGTGGGGGCCGCCGACAAGGCGCTCTACGTGGCCAAGGCCAGCGGTCGGAACATGAGCGTCATTGCCAACTGAATTCAAACAAACCGGTCACTGCCCTGACACCTTTGAGGACTTCCTGAGTGATGCGCAACGGCACGCCGGTCGCCAGCGCATCGAACTCGTGAATCACCGGGATCAACGCTTCGAATTCGAGCAACTCATCGGTGACGATCCATAGCCGGCTCTCCCAGCCATTGGCCACTTGCTGCACCCGTTGAGTCAGCCGCGAGACGTCCTGCATCAGTCGCGCCGCCTCGTTCACCAGCAACTCACCCGCCGGGGTCAGTTGCAGGCGGTAGCGACGGCGGTCGAACAGCAAGGCGTCAAAGCGTTCCTCCAGTTGCCGCGCCGCGTAGGACACCGTCGAGGGCGCCTTGCCCAAGTGGGCCGCAGCCCGGGACAGGCTGCCGGTTTCCCGGATGGCTTCCAGCAAGGTGAGATCTTCAATCGACAACATGGGTGGAATCCTTGAACCGGGTTCAGGTTGCCCGACGTAACTTCCACAGCCTGAACAATCTAAAGTAGACCAGCACGTTGATCGCCAGCACCACGCTGCCCAGTCCCAGTTGAATCGCCGGTGTCAGGCCCGCCGGGTAAATGACCGGCCACACGTAATGTTCGATGAAACCGCCGCCATAACCTGTTTGCCCGGCCGCGTCGCGCATGAGGTTTTCCCACTCGGTCAGCGGGCAGATCAGGTGGAAGACTTCCACCGACACGCCCCACACAGCCGCAGGCAGGTGCCACCAGATCAGGGGGCGCCATTTGAGCACCAGCAGCCCGCCGAACAGCACGAACAGAATGAACAATAGGTGGAACAAGACCAGCCCGTCGGCGGCGATTCGGTAAAGCATGTCGACACCCTGACGCGTTATGCGAATGGCTCCATGGTACTCGGGCTGGTTGCTGGCGCTCTATCGATTGTTGCTGTTCAACGCCGCCAGCACTTCCTTCAGACGCACCGCCATGGTTTCGCTGCTGCGTTGCATCGGCGCGCGCAGTTCGTCGTCGATCAAGCCTTCAAGGGCCAGGGCGGTTTTCACCGGGGCGGGATTGGGCTCGATGAACAGGCTGTGAATCAGCGGCAGCAGTTGGAAAAATGTCGCTCGACCCGCCGCTAACCGGTTGTCGCGGATCTGTTGATACAGCGCCACGAACAGCTCCGGATGAACATGCGCGGAAGCGGCAATGCCGCCTTTGGCGCCCAGACACAAAGCGCTGAAGATCTGGTTATCTTCGCCGCACAGCACGTCGACCTTGCCACTGCCTAGCAGTGCCAGGGTGTTGGCCTGATTGCCGCCGCAATCCTTGACCGCGACGATTCGCTCATGGGCGACGATGTTGAGCAGGGTTGCCTGCTCGAACGCCACGCCGGTGCGGTAAGGGATGTCGTAAAGAATGAGCGGAACGCTGGAGGCATCGGCGACGGTTTGGTAAAACGCTTCGAGGCCCGCCTGGGACGGACGGATGTAATACGGCGGCGGTACCAGTAAGCCGGCCAGCGGACGTTTCAGGATTTCGCTCTGAAATTGCAGCAGCTCGGCCATATTGTTGCCGGCCAGGCCCATGACCACCCGTTCCGCCGGCACCTGCGCCAGCACCGCATCGAGCACCGCCAGCTGTTCGTGTTTGCTCAGTGCCGCCGCTTCCGCCGTGGTGCCGCAGACCACAACGCCATCCACGCCTTTTTCCAGCAGATGACTGACCAGCCGGCGCAAGCCGACGAAATCGATCGCACCGTTGCGAAACGGTGTAACGAGAGGGACCCAGATACCTTGAAACGATGACATGCACTTACTCCTGAAGGTTGACCGATTTCGTCACCGTCAGAAGCGTAGAAGGCAGTAAGCAAGGGGAGGGTGTCCGTCGCGCTCAATGTCCTGTCAGCTCATCTGACGGGACAGCGCGCCCCGGTCACATGAGCGACTGTTTCTTCGATTTGAGGGCGTGCGCAACGCAACCTTGCGCCTTGGCATTCAAGCCCAGGACGACAGTGTTGAGATTGAAGGTTGCGGACATACTTGCTTACACCCTGAATGAGGCGCTCAGTTTTAAAAGCCAGCGCGATTTTTGTCAATCGCGAAAATCAGCGAGCTCCGCACGCATTCTGCCGTTGTGCTTGGCCGCGGACCAAGTGCGCAAGATTGTTCAAGCCTTCGGCCATGACTGCTGGCACAGTCTGAGGTCTTTCCCTGGTTGTAGAGCGTTATGTCCAATTCACTCATGCCGCGCAGTGCCTTTCTTCGCGGCGCTGTGGCGATCATGCCGTTGTCCCTGGCCACCGCGCCCTGGGGGCTGCTGGCCGGTTCCATGGCCATCGAGGCCAATCTCACGCCCCTGCAAGGCCAGGGTTTGTCGAGCATCGTATTTGCCGGGGCGGCGCAACTGGTGGCGATCGGTATGCTCAAGGGCGGTGCGGGGATCTTTTCGATTCTGCTGACCACGCTGCTGCTGACCTCCCAGCATTTGCTCTACGGGATGAGCATGCGTTCGGTGATTTCGCCATTGCCGGGACGCTGGCGTGTGGGGCTCGGTTTTTTGCTCACCGACGAGCTGTTCGCCCTGACCAGTGCGCATGACAAACAACAGTTCAACCGTTGGTACGCGTTGGGTGTCGGCCTGACGTTTTACATCGCCTGGAACCTCTTCACCCTGGCCGGCATCGTGCTGGGCAGCAGCATTCCGGGGCTGGAACATCTGGGGCTGGACTTCTCCATCGCGGCGACCTTTATCGCCCTGATCACCCCGGTGGTGCGGAACGTGCCGACCGTGGTGTGTGTGGCGGTGTCGTTGTTCTGCTCGGTGCTGTTCAGCTACTGGCAATGGGGCTCGGCACTGGTGCTGTCGGGGCTGGCGGGGATGACTGCAGGCTTTATCTGCAACAAATTTTACGGTGGACGCACATGATGGTCTGGACGGTGATTGTCGGCATGGGGCTATTGGTGTTCCTCAACCGCTATGTGTTTCTGGAGCCGCGGCTGCCCGTGCGCTTAAGCAGCAATGCGCGGCAGTTCCTGGGTTTTGCGGTACCGGGCATGCTGACGGCGATCTGCGGGCCGATCGTGTTCATGCCGGACAAGCAGCTGAATCTGCAGTGGGATAACCCGTACCTGATCAGTTCGCTGGTGGCGGTGGGGCTGGTGCTTTACACCCGCAATACCTTGCTCAGTATGTTGTTGAGCATGGGGTTTTTCTTTTTGCTGCGTTGGTGGCTCTAAGTCGTTCCCGTCGAAACTGTTCTACGCTTAAAGGGGACCCCTACAGGAAGAGAGGTGAACATGGCTAATGATCCAAAGCGTCCGTACCCGGATGAAGATGTGGATGACGAACCCACGGAAGAAGAGATTGAGCGGCAGAGGCGTTCGACGCCGGACTGGAAGCACCCCGACGACGGTAAAGAGCTATCAGATCGCGACCAGGAACTTCCGCTGAAGCCTTGACCGCGCTGCACATACAAAAAAGCCCCGCTATCAAAGCGGGGCTTTTCATTGGGCGATGATTAAATCAGATCGCTTCATTCCAGCGAATGTGCGTAATGCCCAATTGCTGCGCTTTGATGCGCGCAGTTTCGAGGTTGGCGTGTGCGGCGATTTGACGAGCGGAGTCGGGATAAGCATGGGCGCAAGCCGAGTGGTTTGATGTCGGGTTCGTTCGGTTCGTTGGCTGAATGAACCCGGTCCATCAACTCAAACCTCTTCCAACGGCAGAAAATCGGGGTGGGAGGCCCTATAACCCAAGGTCTTGTCGATCCAGGCGTTTAGCTCGTTAACCATGACCGGAGGTTTGCCCGGATAGCGATCGAGGGTTGAATGAAGGAGGTTGCGGATAGTGGGGGTTGAACCCAGGTTGCGGGTCTTTATGTATTGCCCGATAAAACAGTCGAGTGGGTAGTGTTCTGTCTTCGAAAGATAAACACACGCCAGACCATCGACTTGATTAATTGTGAAATCGTCGCGCAATTTAATTCTCTGCAAGGCTTGTTGTTGTAGGGATTTCCTTGGTTTATTGACTCTTTGGTCAATTGCGGGGTGCCGAGGGAATGCGGCGCGCATGCTATCCATAGTTGTTCTAAATGTATCGAAGTGTCAGACAGGCGGTTAATAGTTAAATCGCCAAAAAAAGGCAAGTGTTTCTTGGATGAAACGACATGTGTAACGATCAAGTGTTCAATATGTATATATATCCGTTACGTATGCCTGCATTTATGTCTGTATTGATTCGTTCAGGGTGTTTCATCAATCAGTGTCGCGCCTTGATTTCTTGAATTGCCCACCGCTTTGTCCACCTTGTACCATTCGAAAACCTCGCTGACTTCGCCCTGCAACAGCGCCATCTGCTCAGCGCGTTCTTTGGGGGTGGCCGGGTCAAGCCATTCCCGCGCCAGCGGCGCAGACAACACCACGGGGCGCCGGTCATGAATGTCGAGCATGCCGCCCGCGCTGTCGGCGGTGATGATCACAAAGCCGTCGTCGGCCCGCGGCTCATCACCCGCGCGGGGAAACTGTCCGATTGCGGCGCATAAAATCGGTGCCCGGTCCCGTCGGCGGATGAGCCACGGTTGCCTCGTCGAATCCCCGGCGTCGACCCATTCGAACCAGTTGTCGATCGGCACGATTGCGCGGTGCGGCCAGATCGCCCGGAAAAACGGACCGTGGGCGACTTTTTCGACCCGTGCGTTGATCGGTGCCGCCCGATCTTTCGCCCAGTGCGGCCGCCATCCCCAGCGCTGAAAATCGGCGTGCAGGCCGTTGCTTTCCAGATGCAGGAGGGCGAGTTGCGTGGTGGGCGCAGCGTTGTAGCGGGCCAACAGTTCATCCCCGACGTGGTTGATCAACGCGTCGGGGATGCTCAGCGCCGCGACAAAATCGTGAATGCCACGGTACTGCGACAGGCGTCCGCACATAGGCTGATTCTCTGATTGAAGAGCTCCGATTGAAGAGCGCTGACTGGAAATTTCAGCTTAGTTGCTTAGATCACATGGGCGCGCTGCAACTCGGTCAACGACAAGGCCTTGAGGCGAGCCAGCAGCGGGTCCCGCCGGTCACGGGGATGGGCCAGTTGCACCGCCAGCTCCTGACGAATGCTGCTGGGGCGATTGTCCATTACCAGCACCCGATCACTGAGGTACAGCGCTTCGTCCACGTCGTGGGTCACCAGCAGCAGGGCGATGGCGTGACGTTCGGCCAATTGCAGCAGCAGGTCCTGCAGTTTCATTCGGGTAAAGGCGTCCACCGCGCTGAAGGGTTCGTCGAGCAACAGCACGTGCGGTCGCGAGTAGAGGCCGCGAGCGATCGCCACCCGCTGCGCCATGCCGCCCGACAGCGCTTTGGGCAGGGCTTGAGCAAAGCCGTCGAGGCCGACTTCGTTGATCAGTTGCACGACCCAGGCTTTGTCGTAATGGTCGTCGGCGCTGAAACCGATGTTCTGTTCGACCGTCAGCCATGGCATCAGTCGCGGCTCCTGGAACACAAAAGCGACTTCCCCGGCGCTGCTGAGCACTTCGCCCTCAAAGTCCTTTTCCAGTCCGGCGATGATCCGCAACAACGTGCTTTTCCCGCAGCCGCTGGGCCCCAGCAGGCTGATGGCTTCCCGGGGTTGCAATTGCAAATGAATGTTCTTGAGCACGGTGGTGGCGGCGAAGGTTTTGCGCTCGACGCGAATGTCCAGCAGGTGGTCGGTCATGGCTCAATCCTCTGCGCTTTGGCCGTTGAAGGTGTCGCGCCAGGCGAGGAAACGTTTCTCCAGGCCGGCGAGAATGCCGTCGCTGAGTTTGCCCAGCAGCGCCAGCACGATGATTGCCGCCAGCACGATGTCCGGGCGTGAAGTCTCGCGACCGTCGCTGAGCAGATACCCCAGGCCTTTAGTCGCGGCGATCAGTTCGGCGGCCACCAAAAACATCCAGGCCAGGCTCATACCGCTACGCAAGCCGGTGAACAGACCGGGCAGGGCGGCGGGCAGCAGAATGCGGCGCACCAGTCGGGGCCGGCTGAAACCGTACATCTGCCCGACTTCCACCAGTTTGCGGTCGATGTCGCGGATCGCCGCGACGCCATTGAGGTACACCGGGAAGAAGGCGCCGATGGCGATCAGGACGATTTTCGAAGTCTCGTCGATGCCCAGCCACAGCAGCAACAGCGGCACCCAGGCCAGGCTCGGAATCGAGCGCAGGCCGGCGAACGTCGGCTCCAGCCAGGCTTCGGCTTCGCGGCTCAAACCGACCCACGCGGCAAATACCAAGGCCAGACCGGCGCCGATGGCGAACCCCAGCAGCACCCGCAACAGACTGGCGCTGATGTGCTTCCACAGCGCGCCTTCGGCGAGGTCTCTCAAGGTCAGCGCGATCTCGCTGGGGGCCGGCATTTGGTAGGACGGCAACCAGCCGATACGCACGACGAATTCCAGCACGAGGAGGATCAGCACCGGTAGGGCGAGGGCCTTGAGGCGGAGTTTCCAGGCGTTGTTGAGGCGTCGGAGTGCGGGCAATGCCAGCGGGGCGGACAGGTGTTTGCTTTTGCTGGTCATTGGGTTCTCCGGTCACGACGAATCAAGATCAAGAGATCGCAGCCTCGTTTCACTCGACAGCACCTACACGAGCCACGGTTTCTTTGAAGCCGGTGTCGATCAGCTGATCGATCACTTGATCGACATTCACCCCACGACGAACCAGTTCTTCGGAAACCAGAATCGGTGCGGCAGCCTTGGAGGCGATCACGTCCTTGGCGGTCAATTGCGGGCTGCTCAGGTCGGTGCGCGACAATTGCAGCTTGGCAACTTCCAGCGGCAGGCCGGATTCGCCAGCGAGTAGCTTCGCCAGTTCCTCGGGATTTTTTACCGCCCACTCGCGAGCTTGCTCGTAGGCATTCAGTACGGTGTCGATGGTTTTTGGGTGTTCTTTGGCATAGCTGTCGGTGACGCTAACCACGCCGTAGCTGTTGAAATGGGTGTTGCGATAGAGCAGGCGCGAACCGGCCTGAACCTGGCTCGCGGCCATGTGCGGATCGAGTCCGGCCCAGGCGTCGACGTCACCTTTTTCCAGCGCGGTGCGACCGTCCGGGTGCTGCAAATGCACCAGTTCCACATCGTCTTTGCCGAGGCCTGCCTGTTGCAGGCTGCGCAGGGTAAACAGGTACGGATCGGTGCCTTTGGTGGCGGCGATTTTTTTGCCTTTCAGATCGGCCACGGTCTTGTAGGGCGAATCCTTGCGCACCACCAGCGCCGTCCATTCGGCGCGGCTGTAGACGTAAACCGATTTGATCGGGCTGCCATTGGCGCGGCTCAGCACGGCGGCGAGGCTGGCGGAGGAGGCGAAGTCGACGCCGCCGCTGTTGAGGTATTCCAGCGAGCGGTTGCTGCCCTGGCTCAGTACCCAGCTGACCTTGGTCTGTGGCAGGGCTTTTTCCAGAAAGCCGAAGTGTTTGAGCACCAGGCTCACGGGCGAGTAGTAGGCGTAATCCAGATGCACTTCGGCTGGTGGCGCTTCAGCGGCCTGGGCAAGCGGTTGCAGGCTCAGTGCCAGGGCGCAGGCGCTGAGCAGAGACCTGACGTGGGGAAAGCGGAAGGTGGTTTTCATGGGACAGCTCCAGGCAAGGCGGCGAGGTTCTTATTTCCAAAAATCATTTTTTATAAATGCTTCCTGCATAAAAGGAATATTGCAGGCTCTGTGCCATGTTTTACGGGATGAGTGTTTTCAAGGCCTTGGCGCTGAAGCAGCGACAGAGAGATGTTCAAGGGAAAACAGTCTGTTTAGTCGCTGTTGCTGGGCAAACACTGTTCGCTGGTGGTCATGAGCTTATGCATTAATCGAATTTTAAAAGCTTCTTGTAAGAGCGTTATGGTCTATCGCAATAACCCTCAAGGAGCCCTCGATGAACCTGCCCCGATTCGTGCGCAGTCTGCTGACCAGCGCACTGTTCGCCGCACCACAGGCTTACGCCGCCGAGCCCGTCGTCCTGCACGTCGGTGATCAGAACTACTACAACGTTCGCGCTTCGGTGGAGGCGTCAGGCGTACTGAAAGATGCGCCGTATACCGTCGACTGGAAGCACTTTCAGGCCGCCGCGCCACTGGCCGAAGCGCTGAACACCGGTGCGCTGGATCTGGGTTTTCTCGGCGATTCGGGCTTTCTGTTCCTCGCCGCCAAGCAGGCGCCGGTGAAACTGATCGGCGTGTCGCGGCAGAACCCCGACACCATCGCCTTGCTGGTGCCCAAGGATTCGCCGGTCAAAACCATCGCCGATCTGAAGGGTAAGAAAGTCGCGTATTGGCCCGGCGCCTGGAGCCAGCAATTGACCCTGCGCGCCCTGGAAAAAGCCGACCTGCCGGAAGACTACGTCGACTTCATCAAACTGATGCCGATCGATGCCGCCGCCGCGTTGCCTCAGGGCAGCATCGACGCATTCCCGGTCTGGGAACCTTACATCTCCCAGCAGATTCTGTTCTCCGGCGCCCGGCCGATCCTCACCGCCAAGAACTTGATGCCCGGCCTGAGCGCCATCGCCGCCTCGACGCCTCGACGCCGTCGATCGACAGCAAACGCGAAGCCATTGCCGACTTTCTGGTGCGCCTGAAAAAGGCCCGGGCCTGGGTCGACAACCACACCGACGAGTACGCCGATCTCTGGGCGAAGAAAGCCAACCTTGACCAGAACGTTTCACGCCATTGGTTGCGCCAGGCCCACATGACCGTCGGCCCGGTGGATGCGCAGGCAGCCAAGGATCTGCAAAGCACGGCGGACTTCCTGTTCAAGGTAAAAGCGCTGCCGGCTGCGCTGGCGACTGCGCCGATTATCGACAGCTCATTTCAGCAAGCGTTTGCCCAGTAACCCACGATGCCGGGCAGCACTGGAACCAAACACTGTGTACCCTTATCCAACCTCGGCCTGCTGCGACCTGCGGGCCGACGAAGGATAAATGGGCGAAGGATTTTTGCCCTTTGACGTGTTGACCGTAACGGTCTGGCCCAAGGCAAAACATGAAACAGCTGTTCAAGGTTCTCTCTGCACTCATCATCGCCACAGGGCTGGTTGGGTGTATCGCTTCTCCCATCGAAATGACGCCTCAGACCGAACAGCGTCTGAGCGCGCAACCACCGATCCGTTTTCTGCTGACCTTTGACGACGGTCCCAGCGCATCGAGTTTCTGGAATCCGACGATGACGGTGCTCGACAGTTTGGCCACTAACCCGGTGCAGCCGAACCTCAAAGCGGTGTTCTTTGTGCAGACCCGTGCACCACGTGCCGGCAACAGCGACATCGGTCGCGAGGTCATGCGCCGTGAACACGCAGAAGGGCAGATATTGGGTTTCCACACGGCGACCCACTCGCACACCAATCATCGCTCCCTGAGTCCGGAAGAACTGGAGCAGTCGCTGGGCAAAGGCAGCGCCGACATCGCCGCGATCACCGGCGCGCCGCCGACCCTGGTACGCCCGCCATTCTGGAACTATGACAAACGGGTCTTCGCCGCCTATCAGCAGCACGGCATGCACGTATTGCTCACCGATCTGAGCGCCAATGACGGCAAAATCTGGGGTTTCAACGCCAGCCCCCGGCGGCGGGCCCACTTCTTGCGCACAATGTCCGAAGTGCGCGAGCGCATCGCCCTTGGCGAGTTACCGGTGGTGGACGGGGTGATTCCGGTGGTGGTGACGTTCCACGACCTCAATCGCTACACCGCCCGGCATGCTCGCGAATATCTGCAAATCCTCCTCGACAGTGCCCGCGCCACTGGGGTGAAGCTGGCAGAGAAGCCGTTTTACGACGACACGGCAGCG
The DNA here is from genome assembly GCF_030053115.1 of Pseudomonas svalbardensis. Taxonomy (NCBI): domain Bacteria; kingdom Pseudomonadati; phylum Pseudomonadota; class Gammaproteobacteria; order Pseudomonadales; family Pseudomonadaceae; genus Pseudomonas; species Pseudomonas svalbardensis. The sequence continues at coordinate 2,549,190 of NZ_CP125619.1, forward strand.
CTGCAACGGGCCGCCATGGCGCGTACCGTTCGCGACAGTTCACAGCCGGTTAAATTACCGGGGCTCTGGAACTGGATCTGGGGTGCGGATTCTCATTGAAAGGTCGCCAAAGTGAGAAACAGCTAACACTTATTTTCAGCATTGGCGGGCGCAGAATTGGAAAAGCGCATCTATGCTGAGAAAGTTGGATCCGATTAATGGCCACGGAGGCGCCAGTCATGGTTTCAGTTCCTGAGCTTTGCCGCATTGTTGAGTCCGGTTTTCAACCGCGTTCTTGTGCCTGCACGGTGAATCCCGACGGAACGTTACGGATCAAAGTCTACGAACCCGCCACCGGGCGAATTCTTTTGTTGATCACCAGAGTATCGCCAGCACGGCTGACCACCGTTCGTGATATCTCCAATCTGATTGGCGAGTTGCGCATCGAGATGCGCGCCGGTCGTCGGGCGTTTGCCGGCTAGGCCCGCGGCTGCAGTTCATCAATCATCTGCAAGCAATGATTCAATCCCGGCGATACGTCGCCCACGCGCCTGCTGAGAATAATCGGCGAGGTCGCGTTGTCTTCCAGCAGCGGGGTGAAGCCAATGTCGTCGCGGTGCAGCAATTGCACCGAGGCTGGCACCAGGGTGACGCCGATTCCCGCTCCCACCAGACCGATAGCTGTTTGCAGCTCGTTGGTCCATTGCGCCACGTGGATGCTCACGCCATAGGATTCGAATAATGCGATCACATGGTCGGCGTAGCTCGGGCGCGGGTTGCCGGGGTATAGCACAAAAGGTTCTTTCGCCAGTTCGCGAAGGCTGATCGGCCCGGCCAGTAATGGGTGGCCAGCGGGCAGGGCGGCGACCAGCCGATCTTCGGTCAACACAGTCTGGATGATCGCCGGGTCATCGATGCGAATGCGGCCGAAACCAATGTCGATGCGCCCGGCCTTGAGCGCCTGCACTTGTTGCAACGTGGTCATTTCCGAGAGCCCCAGTTCAAGCTCCAGGGGCTCGCCGCTGCGCAAACGGCGAATCAGTTCCGGCAGCACGCCGTAAAGCGTCGACGGGGCGAAACCGATACCCAGCCAGGTCTTTTCGCCCAGACCGATCCGTCGCGTGTTGTCGCACACCTTGCTCAGTTGCTCGAGCAGGGCGGTGGAGTGCTCATGGAAAAACCGCCCGGCATCGGTCAGCTTCAGCGGTCGCCCGCGTTCCAGCAACAACACCCCGAGTTCATCCTCCAGTTGCTGCATCTGCCGGCTCAGCGGCGGTTGGGCAATGTGCAAAAGCTCGGCGGCGCGGGTGAAATTGAGGGTTTGAGCCAACACCTGAAAATACCGTAGGTGACGCAGTTCCATGGGGCCTCCAAGCACAAGTCGTTTGCATACCTTAAAGGTATCAAGTCAGACCAATTCTATATTGGCTTCCCGAAAAAAGCCGTACCAGAATCGGTTCCAGAACTTTAAGAACCTGACGGGTATCGACATGCTTGCAACAGCCATTGAATCGATCGAGACGATCATCGTCGATCTGCCGACCATCCGCCCGCACAAGCTGGCGATGCACACCATGCAGAACCAGACCCTGGTGATCATTCGCGTGCGCTGCGCCGACGGCATTGAAGGTATTGGTGAGTCCACCACCATCGGTGGCCTGGCCTACGGCAACGAAAGCCCTGACAGCATCAAGACCAACATCGACAAACACTTCGCGCCGCTGCTGCTGGGCCAGGACAGCGCCAACGTGAACGCCGCGATGTTGCGTCTGGAGCGCAGTATCCGTGGCAACACGTTCGCTAAATCAGGTATCGAAACCGCGTTGCTCGACGCTCAGGGCAAACGCCTTGGGCTGCCGGTCAGCGAGTTGCTGGGCGGCCGCGTTCGCGATGCCCTGCCAGTGGCATGGACCCTGGCCAGTGGCGACACCGACAAGGACATCGCCGAGGCGGAAAAAATGCTCGACCTGCGCCGCCATCGGATCTTCAAACTGAAAATCGGGGCGGGTGAGGTCAACCGCGACCTGGCCCACGTCATTGCGATCAAAAAAGCGTTGGGAGACCGCGCCAGCGTGCGGGTGGATGTCAATCAGGCCTGGGATGAAGCGGTCGCGCTGCGCGCCTGCCGGATCCTGGGAACCAACGGCATCGACCTGATCGAACAGCCGATCTCGCGCAACAACCGCGCCGGCATGGCGCGTTTGAACACCATGAGCCCGGCGCCGATCATGGCCGATGAATCCATCGAGTGCGTGGAAGATGCGTTCAACCTGGCGCGGGACGGCGCGGCGTCGGTGTTCGCCCTGAAAATCGCCAAGAACGGCGGTCCGCGCGCCGTGCTGCGAACCGCTGCCATCGCCGAAGCCGCCGGTATCGGCCTGTATGGCGGCACCATGCTCGAAGGTGGCATCGGCACCCTGGCCTCGGCCCATGCCTTTATCACGCTGAACAAGCTGGCGTGGGATACCGAGCTGTTCGGTCCATTGCTGCTGACTGAAGACATTCTCAGCGAGGCGCTGGTCTATCGCGATTTTGAGCTGCACGTGCCGAAAACACCGGGGCTTGGCCTGAGCCTCGATGAAGAACGTCTGGCGTTCTTCCGCCGTGACAAAACGTCGACTGCCATTCATCAAGCCTGAGGAGAGCAACATGCTGTTCCACGTAAAAATGACCGTGAATCTGCCGGTCGACATGAATCCGCAAGCAGCCGCCAAATTGAAGGCTGACGAAAAAGCCCTGGCCCAGTGCCTGCAAGAGCAAGGCAAGTGGCGTCACCTGTGGCGCATCGCCGGTCACTATGCCAATTACAGCGTTTTCGACGTCGACAGCGTTCAGGAACTGCACGACTTGCTCATGCAATTGCCGCTGTTTCCGTACATGACGATCGAGGTCGACGCGATGTGCCGGCATCCTTCTTCCATCCGCGAGGATGACCGCTGAACCCAGCCTGTTCAGTTCGCTACGCTAATAATTACAAGATGAGGAACCCACCAAAATGAACGTCAAGATTTCCCACACTGCCAGTGTCCAGAAGTTTCTCGAAGAGGCCAGCGGTCTGCTCAACGACGCCGGCGACCCGCGGGTCAAGGCCCTGGTCTACCGCATCCTTCGTGATTCGGTGAACATCATCGAAGACCTGGCCGTGACCCCGGAAGAGTTCTGGAAAGCCGTCAACTACCTCAACGTGCTGGGTGCGCGTCAAGAGGCCGGGTTGGTGGTGGCCGGGCTCGGTCTGGAGCATTACCTCGACCTGCTGATGGATGCTGAAGACGAACAGGCGGGCAAGGCCGGAGGCACACCGCGGACCATCGAAGGCCCGCTGTACGTGGCGGGTGCGCCGCTGTCGGAAGGCGAAGCGCGACTGGATGACGGCGTCGATCCGGGTGTGGTGCTGTTCATGCAGGGCCAGGTCAAGAACACCGCCGGCGAACCGTTGGCCGGCGCGGTGGTGGATGTCTGGCACGCCAACACCGGTGGCACTTACTCCTACTTCGATACCACTCAATCGGAGTTCAACCTGCGTCGTCGTATCGTCACCGATGCCGACGGTCGTTATCGCTTTCGCAGTATCGTGCCGTCGGGCTATGGCTGCCCGCCGGACGGTCCGACCCAGCTACTGCTCGATCAACTGGGCCGTCATGGGCAACGGCCGGCGCACATTCACTTCTTCATCTCCGCGCCGGATCATCGTCACCTGACCACCCAGATCAACCTCGATGGCGATCAGTACCTGCACGACGATTTCGCCTATGCCACTCGGGATGAGCTGATCGCGAAAGTCACCTTCAGTGATGATCAACAGCGTGCGGCGGCCCATGGTGTGAACGGTCGCTTTGCCGAAATCGACTTCGATTTCACCTTGCAGACCTCCGCACAACCCGACGAGCAGCAACGCCACGAGCGGGTCCGCGCACTCGAGGACTGATATCCTCGAACAGCGGAACCGGGCCACGAGATTACCGACCGTTTATCTCGTGGCCTTCGGCGTTTCTGGAACGGCCCGACGCAACCTATAACAACAATGAGAGTGACCCGATGATGCAAGCGCAACTGTTGAGTCAGCGCAGCACCGTATTCGACCACGCCGACCCTTACGCGGTGTCGGGCTACGTCAATCAGCATGTCGGTAACCATTGCATTCTGATGCCCCGGGCCGGGCGACCGCTGGCCAGCCTCAATCACCGCAAGTTTGCCAGCCTCGACCTGTGCCGCATCAGTTATGGCGGCAGCGTACGGGTCACTTCCGGTGCGCTGGAAAGCATCTATCACCTGCAAGTGCTGCTGCGCGGCAACTGCCTGTGGCGCGGCCACGGCCAGGAACACTACTTCGCACCCGGCGAGTTGCTGCTGATCAATCCCGATGATCCGGTGGACCTGACGTATTCCGACGATTGCGAAAAATTCATCCTCAAAGTACCCACCCCGTTATTGGAGTCCGTGTGCGATCAGCAGCGCTGGCGGTATCCGGGGCAGGGCGTGCGGTTTCTGGAGAACCGTTATCAGCTCGATGAGCTGGAAGGCTTTGTCGGTCTGCTGGCGATGATTTGCCAGGAAGCCGAGGCCATCGAGCAGATTCCCAAAGTGCAGGAGCACTACGCACAGATCATCGTCAGCAAGATGCTCAGCCTGATGAAGACCAATGTCAGCCGGATCAGTCTCGGCTCACAGACGGCTACGTTCGAGGTGATTGCCGACTACATCGCGGGCCACCTCAAACAGGACATCGACAGCGAAGAACTGGCGCGCCAGGCGCGGATGAGTCTGCGCTCGTTGTACGGATTGTTTGAACGCAACGCCGGCACCACGCCGAAAAACTACATCCGGCAAAAACGCCTTGAGCGCATCTACGCCTGCCTGAGCGACCCGACCTGCAACGTGCGCAACGTCACGGAAGTGGCGATGGATTACGGCTTTCTGCACCTGGGACGGTTCTCCGACAGTTATCGCAAACAGTTTGGCGAGTTGCCGTCCGACACCCTCAAACGCCGCCACTGAAACACCGCAAATCACCTGTAGCAGCTGCCGAGCCTGCGAGGCTGCGTTCGAGTGCGAAGCGCTCGCCAATCGGAACACTGTGGTCTGTCTGAAGCACGGGGTGAGTTAACTCGCGAGCGCTTCGCACTCGAACGCAGCCTCGCAGGCTCGACAGCTGCTACAGGAAGTGGGCCGTTTGCAGTAAACGGATACAGGTCTGCACCCAGCGGATAGTCCGCCACATCCCCCCGTCCTAGCATGGCCCTGCCTGAATAAAAACAATGGAGGCGGCGGCCATGTCCCTGCGACCCGAATACCTTCACTCCCTGCTCGAAGATGACAAAGAACAGGGCATCTATCGCTGTAAGCGCGAGATGTTCACCGACCCGCGGCTGTTCGATCTCGAGATGCAGCACATCTTCGAAGGCAACTGGCTGTACCTGGCCCATGAAAGCCAGATCCCCAACAAAAACGATTTCTACACCGCCACCATGGGGCGCCAGTCGATCTTCATCGCGCGCAACAAGGACGGTGAGCTCAATGCGTTCCTCAACGCCTGCAGCCATCGTGGCGCGACGCTGTGCCGGCACAAGTCTGGCAACAAGAGTTCGTACACCTGCCCGTTCCACGGCTGGACCTTCAACAACTCCGGCAAACTGCTCAAGGTCAAGGATCCGACCGAGGCGGGCTACCCGGCCAGCTTCAACTGCGAAGGCTCCCACGACCTGACCAAAGTCGCGCGTTTCGAGTCTTATCGCGGCTTCCTGTTCGGCAGCCTCAAGGCTGATGTCGTGCCGTTGGTCGAACACCTGGGCGAGTCGGCGAAGATCATCGACATGATCGTCGACCAGTCCGCCGATGGCCTGGAAGTGCTGCGTGGTTCCTCCAGCTACATCTACGAAGGCAACTGGAAGCTCACCGCCGAAAACGGTGCCGACGGCTATCACGTCAGCTCCGTGCATTGGAACTACGCCGCCACCCAGAACCAGCGCAAGCAGCGCGAGGCCGGCGATTGCAATCCGACCATGAGCGCCGGCAGCTGGGCCAAGCAGGGCGGTGGTTTCTATTCCTTCGACAAGGGCCACATGTTGCTTTGGACCCGTTGGGCCAACCCCGAGGACCGTCCGCTGTACGAGCGTCGCGATGAACTGGCCCAGGACTTCGGCAAGGCCCGCGCCGACTGGATGATCGAGAACTCGCGCAACCTGTGCCTGTACCCGAACGTGTACCTGATGGACCAGTTCAGCTCGCAGATTCGTATCGCCCGACCGATCTCGGTCGACCGCACGGAAATCACCATTTACTGCATCGCCCCCAAAGGCGAAAGCGACCACGCCCGTTCGAGCCGGATTCGTCAGTACGAAGACTTCTTCAACGTCAGCGGCATGGCCACCCCGGACGATCTGGAAGAGTTTCGTTCCTGCCAGACCAGTTATCAGGGCAGCGTGACCGCCTGGAACGACATGTCCCGTGGCGCCGAGCACTGGATCGAAGGCGCCGATGAGGCGGCCAAGGAAATCGACCTGCATCCGCTGCTCAGCGGCGTGCGCACCGAAGACGAAGGCCTGTTCGTGCTGCAACACAAGTATTGGCAGCAGACCATGCTCAAGGCCTTGGCCGCCGAGCAGTCCGAACTGATTGCTGTGGAGGCCGTGCAATGACCATCACTTATGACAACCTGCGCGATTTTCTCTACCGCGAAGCGCGCTACCTCGATGACCGGCAATGGGACGAATGGCTGGAGCTGTACGCCCCGGACGCGACGTTCTGGATGCCGTCCTGGGACGACAACGACGAGTTGACCGAAGACCCGCAGCGGGAAATCTCGCTGATCTGGTACGGCAACCGCACCGGTCTGGAAGACCGCGTCTTCCGCATCAAGACCGAACGCTCCAGTGCGAGCATTCCGGACACCCGCACCTCGCACAACATCAGCAACATCGAGCTGCTCGAGCAGGCCGACGGGCTCTGCAAGGTGCGCTTCAACTGGCACACCCTGAGCTTTCGCTACAAGACCGTCGACAGCTATTTCGGCAGCAGTTTCTACACCCTCGATGTGCGCGGTGAGAACCCGCTGATCAAGGCCAAGAAAGTGATCCTGAAGAACGATTACGTTCGTCAGGTCATCGATGTCTACCACCTCTGAGGCGGCCGTCATGACTCATTCCATTGCATTCAATTTCGAAGACGGCGTCACCCGATTCATCGACGCCAACGCCGGCGAAACCGTGGCCGATGCCGCGTACCGCCAGGGCATCAATATTCCGCTGGACTGCCGCGATGGCGCTTGCGGTACCTGCAAATGCTTCGCCGAGGCCGGCCGTTATGATTTGGGCGACGAGTACATCGAAGACGCCCTCAGCGCGGAAGAAGCCGAGCAAGGTTTCGTCCTGACCTGCCAGATGCGCGCCCAGAGCGATTGCGTGATTCGCGTGCCGACCTCCTCTCAGGTTTGCCGCACCCGTCAGGCCAGCTATGACGCCACCATCAGCGCCGTGCGCCAGCTGTCCGACAGCACCATCGCGCTGTCAATCAAGGGCGAAGCCCTGAGCAAACTGGCGTTCCTGCCGGGGCAATACGTGAACCTCGCCATTGCCGGCAGCGAGCAGACCCGCGCTTATTCGTTCAGCTCGTTGCAGCGTGACGGCGAGGTCAGCTTCCTGATTCGCAACGTGCCCGGCGGCTTGATGAGCAGCTTCCTTACCGGCATGGCCAAGGCCGGCGACAGCATGAGCCTGGCCGGGCCGTTGGGCAGTTTCTATCTGCGCGACATTCGCCGTCCGTTGTTGCTGCTGGCCGGCGGTACGGGGCTGGCACCGTTCACGGCGATGCTGGAAAAAATCGTCGAACAGGGCAGTGAGCATCCGCTGCATTTGATCTACGGCGTGACCAACGATTTCGATCTGGTGGAACTTGATCGACTCGAAGCCTTCGCCGCGCGAATCCCGAACTTCAGCTTCAGTGCCTGCGTCGCCAACCCGGACAGTCAGCATCCGCTCAAGGGCTACGTGACCCAGCACATCGAGCCGCAGCATTTGAACGAAGGTGACGTCGATGTCTACCTGTGCGGCCCGCCGCCGATGGTCGAGGCCGTCAGCCAGTTCATCCGTGAGAAAGGCATCGCGCCGACAAACTTTTACTACGAGAAATTTGCCGCCAGCGCGGCCTGAGCCCGCGCTGATACCGAGCCAGACATAAATCCAGTGTGGGAGCGAGCCTGCTCGCGAAGACGTCGGAACATTCAACACTGGATGTCGCCTGTGAAGTTGCTTTCGCGAGCAGGCTCGCTCCCACAGGACAAAGTTTCGTCCGGTGGTTTTCATTGACCGGGCATCCGTCGTCACGAGGTACACATGAACAGATTCAAAGAGAAAGTCGCGCTGATTACCGGCGCTGCCCAAGGCATCGGTCGGCGTGTTGCCGAGCGCATGGCGGCGGAAGGGGCGCGGTTGATTCTGGTCGATCGCTCCGAGCTGGTGTTCGAGGTTCAGCAGCAATTGGGGCAGGGCAGCCAGGTGCTCGCGCTGACCGCCGATCTTGAGCAATACAGCGAATGCAGCCGCGTGATGCAAACCGCCGTCGAACGTTTCGGGCGTCTGGATGTGCTGGTCAATAATGTGGGCGGGACGATCTGGACCAAGCCTTTTGAGCATTACGAAGCGTCGCAGATCGAGGCCGAAGTGCGCCGTTCGCTGTTCCCGACGCTGTGGTGCTGTCATGCCGCGCTGCCGTTCATGCTTGAGCAGGGGAGTGGCGCCATCGTCAACGTTTCGTCCATCGCCACGCGCAGTGTCAATCGCGCGCCGTACGGTGCGGCGAAGGGTGGGGTCAACGCGCTGACCGCTTGCCTGGCCTTCGAAACCGCCGGTCGCGGGATTCGGGTCAATGCAACCGCGCCCGGTGGCACCGAAGCGCCGCCGCGGGTCATTCCGCGCAACAGCGCCGATCAGAGCGCGCAAGAGAAGGTCTGGTATCAGCAGATTGTCGACCAGACGCTCGACAGCAGTTTGATGAAGCGCTATGGCACGCTGGATGAGCAGGCAAGCGCTATTCTGTTTCTGGCCAGCGACGAAGCGTCCTATATCACCGGCATGATCATGCCGGTCGGTGGCGGCGACCAGGGCTGACGGACTTACAGGCGACGCTGAAACGCTTTGATGATTCTGAGCGTGGCGTCGCTGGTGTTCAGGTTCTGTACCGCGTCCAGCGGATACCAGATGCAATCGAAAATTTCGTTTTGCGGGCGGGCCTCACCCGGGCTCGTCACAAAAGCCTCGTACACATGGTGTCGGGTGCTGGCCGTTTGCAATTCCATCAGATACAGCAACCCGTCGACCCCAAGCCCTGTCTCTTCCTGAAGCTCTCGCGTGGCGGCGTCGGGAATGGCTTCACCACGCTCAACCTTTCCGCCGGGCAGCATCCAGCGACTCCTTGGCTTGCGCACCAGGAGAATATGCCGGTCCTGCTCGCAAATGACGGTCGCGCGTACTTTCATGTGTTACCTGATTGCCTTTTGTCATAAATCAGTCATAAAAATGCAATATTCGAGCCGGGGTGTCTGTCTCAATGCTTGGAGTGATGGACGATGTTCAAAGTGCAACCGGATGTCGGAATCCTGGCGCGACGTCTGGTCGGCACTTCATGGAAGCTCGGGTGTAAGGTATTCAAGTGAATCCAGGATCATCACTGCCGAAATGGAGGTGACTATGAGCGTTCCGATGCTGACCAAAATGCACATGAACGGTTATGACGTACTCAGCGTGAACAACGGCCCATGGCGGGTGTGCACCAAAGGTGACCGGCTTGGAGCCTTTGGCAGTAGAGAGGAAGCATTGGCCTTTGCGGCCGCTCTTCCCGGCTACAAGGCCAGAGCAAGTCGGCCTGCGCGCAGCCAGAAATCAGATAAATAGCGCACTTGCAGCCCCGGTTCGCCGGGGCTTGTCTTTGCTGGGCGCGGAGGTCCTGGGCTAATAACCGCCACCGCCGGTGCTGCGGGAAGGGTCTCGGGCTTTTTGCTGCGCGTGACTCCATTCCGCGCAGGTCATGAAGCTTTTATGGATAAAGGCTGGCCGCCAATCTGCTGGACTTGATCCTTGCTCATGCCGGTCTCGACCTTTGCGACCAACGGCTGATCCCGATAGACACGCGATTCGGTGCTGCAGCCACCCGACGCGGCCAGTACAACGACCAGCGCGCATAGAGGCTTGTGCATGGCCGTGCTCCTGCTATTGAGCTTTCGTTCGAGTGATAATCTTGGCTTTCACTTCCTCGGCATAACCCTTCAGTCGGTCTTCATCTCCCTGAAACAACTCGCACAGCTTTAGGGTTGCTTGCGCATCCACATCATTGCCGGCCAGGCGTAGCTGCTCTGCGATGCGCAAAAGCTCTACCGCTGACCATCTCAAATCCGACGCAACGCCTTGCAGGTCACGCCGAAGTTCGTTTTCAGATTCGTTAAGCCACATGATGATCTCCTGCCAATCTCTGCTACGAAATTTTAGTCCCATTTCCCGGGGCAGGGCGTTTTGTTCGTCTGAACCGTTGGTGCAGCCTTTTGTCGGGAAAATGAACGCGAACCCGCAGATCCGATGTCGTAGTGAGGTAGTGAACTTTTGCTAGGGCGAGGCAACTTCAAATGACGGCTACCGATGACTTTAGATTTCATGCCCATGAGCTGATGGTTGATCTGGACGCGGCCACCACGGAAATGATGAAACTGATTTCTGCACATCAGTTGAGCGGCCCGGAATGGGAGCGGGTCACTCAATGGCAGCATGAAGCGTATGAAAGATGGATGACTTATCTGAACGAGAGGTCGTATCCGGATCCCGGTGATCACAACGCCCCTTGCTGAGTTCAGTGCCACGGATGGATGTCTGGACAGCGACACGCTACATTCCCCTTTTTCGGGAAAAGGAAGCGTCATGCGCAAATTGATTGGGGGAGTAGGGTTGGCGTTGCTGGCGGGCTGTTCGTTGCCTGCGTCCCTGGTGCCAGGTGAGCCCAATGTCAGCAAGTACAGCGACAAGGCGCCGAAAGAGTATGCCGCGTGCGTGCTGCCGGCGTGGCAGCGGGAGATACCCAACGCGACCCAATCGGCGATTTCCAATGGCTACAGGGTCACGGCACCGAGCATCATCACGGCCGACGAGATTGTGGATATCGTGAAATCGAAGGATGGCAGCCACGTATCGCTTTATCAGGGGCCGCCTTGGGCGAAATCCGGGGCGTTGCGGCAGGCAGTGCGTGATTGTCTGTAAGGTTTAGTCGGTGATATCGGTTACCTGGATGATCGGGTCGTCGCTTGCCTGAGTGCTCGCACTGATTTTCTTTTCCCGACGATCGTTCATCCAGTTGTCCACCTGATCATTGAATTGCGCCGGCGCTTTTCGTCCGACCTTCCTGGCGAGATCAAGAATGGTCTGCTGGGCGAGGGCGTCTTCCATGCGTTTCTGCGCGACCATCATGGCGGCATGCACCGAGCACTGATCCGCCAGCGCCCACGCGGGCGCGGAACCTTCGAACAAGGCGCAACGTCCGCGAATCTCCCGGCAATCGAAGATGAGCTTCTGGCCGTCGATGGCATTGACGATATCCAGAATGCTGATTTCGTCAGAAGGCCGGGCCAGCTTAAACCCGCCGCGCACGCCTTCAGTGGCGACCACCAGTTTTGCCTTGGCCAGTTTGGTGAAAATTTTTGCCAGATAGTCCTGAGGTACGCCTTGCAGCTCGGCAAGGTCACGCACGCTCGCCTCACGGGTGTCGCCGCAATTGCCCACCAAAAAAATCAGGCAATGAATGCCGTACTCAACGCCTGCGCTGTAAAGAGACATGTCAATCTCCGACTAAAGTTGTCGTAAATGTTAACAGCGGAAAGCGAGCGTGGCAACGCATCCGATCGCGTATTCACTACTCGTTGTGCAGCGTGTTTGGCTGTTAATCAGCCTTTTTTTGGACAAGTCAGAACTTTCGATACTAACCATCAGTAATTTCGTTTGTGCCAAGTAACTAGGATCAATATAGTCGCCGTTGTCCGGTCAGCAGTGGTAAGCAGTCGCTACCGAAGAGCGTGACCTTTAACGAATTCATCACTTGGTCTTCTCCCCGGAGTTAAAAATGAAACAGCATATCCTGGTTATCGGCGCAGGTTTCGGTGGCATGTGGACGGCTTTGAGCGCCACGCGTCTGTTCGACATTCATGGCCACAACGACGTTGAAGTGACCGTTTTGGCCCCTCAGGCCGAGCTGCGAGTCCGTCCGCGCTTCTACGAGCCCAATGCTCACCAACTGGTTGCACCGATCGGCGAACTGTTCGATGCGGTCGGCGTCAATTTCATCAAGGGGTCTGCCGAGACCATCGACGTTGCGCAAAAACGTGTCGGCTACCTCGATGCGTCGGGCAACCAGCAAGTGTGCAGCTACGACAAACTTGTTCTGGCGACCGGCAGCCGTCTGGCACTGCCGAACACGCCAGGTGTGGCGGAACACGCCTTCGACGTCGACCAGATCGAACAGGCCGTACGCCTGGAAAATCACCTCAAGTCCCTGGTCAACCTGCCAGAAAGCAACGCCCGCAACACCGTAGTGGTGGCCGGCGGTGGCTTCACCGGGATTGAAACTGCGACTGAAATGCCTGCGCGGCTGCGCGCCATCCTGGGTGATCGTGCCGACATAGAAGTGATCATCGTTGATCGTGGCGAGAAAGTTGGCGGGTCCATGGGCGCCGAAATCGCCGAATCAATCGCTGAAGCCAGTATTGAAACGGGCGTGAAATGGCGCTTGAAATCGTCGGTCGTCGCCGTCGATGAAAATGGCGTGACCCTGACCGATGGTCAGCGTATCGATGCAAAAACCGTGGTCTGGACCACCGGTGTGCGCGCCAGTTCGTTGACCGAGCAGATTCCGGCCGAACGCGATCACCTGGGCCGTCTGCACGTCGACGCGCACCTGAAAGTCATTGGCCAGGAAGACATCTTCGCCACCGGCGACGTGGCCTACGCCGCCAGCGATGACTTCGGCAACTTCGCATTGATGACCTGCCAGCACGCTATCTCGCTGGGTCGTCATGCCGGCAACAACGTGGCCGCACAGATTCTGGGCGTGGACCCGACCCCGTACAGCCAGCCCAAATACGTGACCTGTCTGGATCTGGGCGCCTGGGGCGCGGTCTACACCGAGGGTTGGGACCGCCAGGTGAAGTTGATCAAGGAGGAAGCCAAAGCGCTGAAGACCCAGATCAACACGATGTGGATCTACCCGCCCGCGGCTGATCGTGTCACTGCGCTGGCTTCAGCGGATCCGATGATCCCTGTCGCCTGAAACGTCGGCAGCGTTGCTTCGATAACGCTGCCTGCTTAGAAAAAATCCCGCCTGGGTTCTCTTGGGCGGGATTTTTTTTGTGCCTTGAACGGTTGCGGCCGTGAAATTTAACGTGTAGTTTTTCATGAAAATATAAGTATAAAAATTCACGAGGCCTGCATGTTTCAGCAATCTACCCAGCACGTCGCCAGCTATTACGCCCACACCTGCGCCGATCGTCTGTTCGATCGAGCCGCGTTGGAGGGCGAGCAGGACACTGAGGTGTTGATCATCGGGGCCGGCTTCAGTGGGTTGCATACGGCGTTGCGTCTGGCCCTGACCGGCAAGCGCGTGACGTTGCTGGAAGCCAGTCGGGTGGCCTGGGCCGCCTCGGGTCGCAATGGTGGTCAGGCCATTCTCGGTTGGTCGTGTGACATGCCGCCGTTGGAGTCGGCGCTGGGTTATGAGCGCGCGCGCCGGTTATGGGACAGCATGCGCTGGGCTGCCCGGGAGTTGCGAGATTTGCCCGCGCGCCATGGTTTTGATTGTGACTATCGGCCTGGCCACCTCTGGACGTCGGTGATGCTGCGTCGGGTGAGTCTGCTGACAGAATGGCAACACGAGGCCAGCCACAAGTGGGGTCACGATGGTTTGCAGTTCATTTCGCGCGAGGCGTTGCCTGATTGGGTCGCCAGTGAGCGCTACCAGGCGGGCCTGTTCGATCCTGAAGGTGGGCATTTGAATCCGCTGAAACTGGCGCTCGGTCTGGCCGCTGCGATTGAACAGGCCGGTGGACGCATTCATGAGCAGAGCAAGGCGTTGAATTATCGCGAAGAAGGTGATCGTTACGTGGTCACCACTGAACGCGGTCGCATTCGCGCTGACGTGCTGGTGCTGGCGTGCAATGCCTACCTTGATCGGCTTGATCCGCAGCTGTCGAGTTGCGTGTTACCGGTTGGCACTTATCAGGTGGCCACCGCGCCACTTTCAGAGCAACAGGCGACCGCGCTGCTACCCAGCAATGTGTGCGTCACCGACAACCAGTTTGTTCTCGATTATTTCCGCCGTACGCCGGACAACCGCCTGCTGTTCGGTGGTGGTTGCACTTACTTGGGCGGCATGCCGACGGACATCGCCGCGGCGACACGACCCTATCTGGAGCGCGTGTTTCCCCAGCTCAAGGGCGTCGAACTGGACTTTGCCTGGGGAGGACACATCGATCTGACCCTCAAACGCACGCCTGACATCGGCCGACGTGGCGATCTCTACTGGCTGCAGGGTTACTCCGGACATGGCGTGCTGCCGACATTGGCCGGGGCGCGTGCCGTGTCCGACGCGATACTTGGCCGGCCGGATGAGCTGGCGTTGTACCAGGGTTTGATCAACGGCAGTTTTCCCGGTGGAAAGTATTTGGCAGCACCGCTGGAAGCCATCGGCAAGGCCTGGTATCGGCTGCGCGACAGCCTTTGAAGCATCAATTTCTGGAAGCCTCTAGATGGACATGCAAGAAGAAATCTCGGCGCTGGCGATCCTGATCCAGGACCTGCGCAAACACAAAAAATACACGCTGAAAGAGCTGGCGGACAAAATCGGTCGTTCGGTCGGGTTTCTCTCGCAAGTAGAACGGGGGTTGTCACGTCCCACGGTGGCGGACTTGACCGCCATCAGCGAAACCCTCGGCGTGCCGACCACTTATTTCTACAGCTTGCCCAAACCCATGGCATTGCCTTGGGTGACCCGTCCGGATGAGCGACGCACGCTGTATTACGCCGACGGGATTACCGACATCCTTGTCTCTCCGAAGATGAGGGCGTCCTTTTCAATGCTTGAAAGCCAACTGGAGCCCGGCGCCAGCAGTGGTGATCGGCACATGAACGACAGCTCGGAGCAGGGTGGCTATGTCCTCGAGGGTGAGCTGACGCTGTGGCTGGATGACGATAACCCGGTGACATTGCGCACCGGCGACAGTTTTCAGCTGGCCAGTCATACGCATTGTCGCTACGGCAACCTCTCGGATCAGCTCGCCCGGGTGCTTTGGGTTTACACCTGATAAAAACAACAAGGAACACTAACGATGGATGCTGTCTGCTCTGATCTGGTTGCTGAGGTTCGCGCGTTTCGCCAGCGCTTCCCGCAGGTGCGTTACGTTGACCTGATTTCCCTGGACATTCCCGGGCATTTTTACGGCAAACGCTACCCGATAGACATGCTCGAGAAGGTCGCCGCTGGCAGCGTGCTCAAGCTGCCGCAAAACTGTGTGTTGCTGGGTACGCAGGGCGGTCTGTTCAAAATCGGCGACTACTGTTTCAACGACGGCGACCCGGATGCTCCACGCCGCCTGGTGCCCGGTACGCTCAAGCCAGTGAGCTGGGAAAAGCAACCACTGGGGCAGATGCTGATTACTTCAAACGGTACTGAAAAGCCAATCGTCTTCGAGCCGCGCGAAGTGTTGGCGCAGGTGCTTGAGCGCCTCGGCCGAAAAGGGATTTTCCCCGTGGTCGCATTCGAATTGGAGTTCTATCTGTTCGATCGCCAGCTACGTGACGGCTTGCCACAGTTCCCTCGCGATCAGCTGACCGACGATGCCGATGATCAGCCGAATATGCACATCGAACGGCTGTCGAGATTTTCACCGGTACTCGATGACATGGTCGAGACGGCGCGGGCGCAAGGCATTGATGCCACGGTAATCACTGCGGAGCTGGGCCCGGGCCAGTTCGAGATCAATTTCGGTCACCTTGACGACGGTCTGCGTGCGGCCGACTGGGCGGCCCTGTTCTGCCGCAGCACACGGGGCGTGGCCCTCAAGCACAACCACCGCGCCAGCTTCATGGCCAAACCCTACTTGCAGCATCCCGGTAGCGGCATGCATGTGCATGTGAGCCTTTACGACGAGGCGGGAACCAACCTGTTGGCGGCTAACGATCAGCAGGCGCTGCGCCATGCAGTGGCCGGTTGCCTTGAAGTGTTGCCGCATTGCATGCCGATCTTTGCACCGAATCACAATGCAATGCGTCGCTTGAGCGGCACGGTGAATGTCGCGACGCGCGCCAGTTGGGGCTTTGAAGATCGTGACGCCTGCCTGCGGGTGCCTGAGTCGGACGCTAAAAATCTGCGCATCGAACATCGCCTGGCAGGCGCGGATGCCAATCCTTATCTCGTGTTGGCGGCGATTCTGGTCGGGCTGGAGCAAGGGCTGGAAGTGGGGCGTGAACCGATTGCATCCCTCAACGAAGATCGTGGCAGCGGAATCGACTTCCCGCTGGAGATGCTGGAGGCCGTGCGTTCGATGCAAAACAACGTGCAGCTGCGCGAGGGTTTGGGGGCAGAGTTTGTAGATGTCTACTGCGAAAACAAGCGCCAGGACCATTTGGCGTTCCTGCAGGACATCAGTGCGCGGGAGTATCGCTGGTACCTGTAAAGGGGGAATTTTCGACGCTCGCCCATAAAAATTGTGTGGATATTTAATGAGTTAGACGTTTTAGTAACCGGATAGTGAATCAAAATATCTTGTTGCAGGCAGAAATATTAAGTAATATTCGCCCCGCGTTCACCACCACGGTTTATGCATTTTGAGTCCCAGGCGTCCATCAGCTGCCTGGGATTTTTTTTGCCTGAAATTCGGACCGGTGCGCACAATCTGACCCGGTGCATCAAGACCACAATCACAGCGGCAAATGATGCATATCCACTACCGCGAGATGATCCCGTGATCGATCGCGTATTTGACCAGCGCCGCCGGTTTGTCGATGTTGAGTTTGCGACGGATGCTCAAGCGATGGGTTTCTACCGTGCGAACGCTGATGTCCAGTTCGCGGGCCATCTCCTTGTTGTTCAACCCCTGGGCCATCTTGTACAACACCTGGCTCTCGCGCGGTGTCAGCTCGTTGTCGGTATTTTTATCGGCGATGAGCCGCTGGGCGATCTCGGCACTGTAGAACGTGCCGCCACTGGCGATGGCTTCGATCGCCGCGATGATTTCCCGCGACGGTGAATTCTTCAGCACATAGCCGCTGGCCCCCGCGCGAACGGACTCACTCACGTATTCATTATTGTCGTACATGCTGAGCACCAGCACCTTGAGCGACGGGTACTGGCTGCGCAACACCCGGGTCAGCTCGAGCCCGTTCATGTCCCGCAGGCTGATGTCGACCAGCAACAGGTCCGGCTGGCAGCGTCCGACCATTTCAATGGCATCCGCGCCACTCTCGGCTTCGCCCACCACTTCCAGGGGGGCCATGACCGCCAGTAGTGCTTTGATCCCGTCGCGGACCAGGGCGTGATCGTCGACCAGGGCGACGCGGATCGGGTAGGGCAGGTTCATCGCGGGTATTCACTCTTGTTGTCAGGGGGTGAGTCAGCGTGTTGTACCGGGCATTTTCATTGGCAGCCAAACGTCCAGCTCGCTTCTTCCCGGCATCGAGATCAGGTCGAATCGTCCACCAAAATGCTCGACACGCTCACGGATATTACGCAGGCCAATGCCCGTATGACGACGTTCGACCTGGGCGACGTTGAAACCGATACCGTCATCGACCACTGTCAACCGTACGGAATCTTCGGACCCGTACAAGGTAATGGAGACGTTTTTAGCCTGGGCATGTCGTTCAACATTAGTCAGGCCTTCTTGCACGATGCGAAACAGCGAAACCGCTGCCCCATCGACCAAGTGGCAGTCGAATTCGTTGTCGTTGTAAGTCACCACCAGGCCGCTGCGTTGCTCGAATTCTGCGGCGAGTTGACCGATCGCCGCCGGCAGCCCCAGGGTGTCGAGCAGCGAGGAGCGCAGGTCGTGGGAGAGGCTGCGAACCTCGCCAATCGCTTCCCCCAGGCGTTCCGTGGCGTCTCTCAGCGTACTCAAACCCTTGTCGTGTGCTGGCCCATTATCGAGCAGATGGCTGGCCAGCTCGAACTGAAACTTGATGGAGACCAGTAGCTGACTGATGCCGTCGTGCAGTTCACGAGAAACCCGTGAGCGCTCTTCCTCTTGCAAGCTGACGATACGCTGAGTCAGGCGCTGAAGTTTTTTGTCGGCCAGACGATGCTCGCTGACGTTTAGTGTCATGCCGCTGGCGAAGACAAACAGCACCGCCACGAGGGCCACCGCGGCAATCGCCAGCATGGTTTTACGAATGCCCTGGGCCACTTCGTCACGCGCCTGCTGGGTGGCGCGCTCAACGTCTTCAAGGTAGATGCCGGTGCCGAGCATCCAGCCCCAACGATCCAGCATCACCACATAGGCGAGCTTGTCGGTCACCTGGCCGGAAGAGGGCTTGTTCCAGGCGTAGCGTTGAAAGCCTTCGCCCGATTGCGCACTTTTGAGCAACGCTTGGATCACCGGCAAACCGTGAGGGTCCTTCATGTCCCACAGGTATTTGCCCACCAGCTCGGACTGGCGCGCGTGCATCAGGCTGCGACCCTCGTGGTCGTAGACGAAGAAGTAGCCATTGATGCCAAAGCTGAGCTTGCGCAGTTCTTCCAGCACTTTTTGCTGTGCGTGTTCGTCACCGTGGCCGTCGTCGTACAGTGGCTCGATCAGGCTTTGCGCCATTTCGACGTAGTTCTTAAGTTCGGCTCGCTTGCTGGCCAGAATGCTGTCTTCGATCAGTTGCGCCTGTTGTTCACCCAGTTGGCGGTTCATGGAAATCACCAGCGCGCAGATGACGGCGATGGCCAACACCAGCGGAAGAATCCCGAGCGCGACGATTTTGTGTTTGAGCTGCATCTCTGCTCCTGTCCGGATCGAGGGAAGGCGAAGGCCCGGCATCATATGCCAAAGATACGCGCGTCCAGTAGCGGTGCTGGACGGAATGACCTGTGGCTGGCTTGTCGGGTCGCTGCATCGCTGCGATGGCGGCCTTAGGGCCGACCATGCTGTTGTTGACTGAGTACATATCCATTTCTGCGGTAACGGCCACTTAGGGTTTCGCCCTTACGGCGAGTCCCTTTTGGCAAACGCCCCTAAAGGAACCAAAAGGTCTCGCCCCGAGCGTCCGGCCCCTCGCCTAGGCTCGGCGTTCCTTCGCTCCGGTATCCATCCGGGGACACTGCCCTCCGGTCTGCTTCGCGACGACCTACATGCAGCGTGTTCGACTGCGTCGAACGGCGCTGCGCGCCACTCCCCGGATGAACACCTCCACTCAGCCTCCCGAAGGGGCGGGTGGATCAAGATCAAGAGCTGCAGGCGAGCTAACGCTCGGCCTGTTGAGTGGTGAGGGGCGAAAGGCGAACACCGATTCCCTGTGGGAGCGAGCTTGCTCGCGAAGGCGGCCTGACAGCCGACCAATTACTCATTCCCCTGTGGGAGCGGCGTCATCTACGTAGAACTACGTAGGCTCGACGTACGTAGTAACGCGGATTTATTTGTAGACGGCATGCGGGGATATTGGGCCAGCTCCGCACAGCGGACACAATTATAAAAATTACCGCCGCAGTCCACTGGCTGTCGGCAGGAGACACGCTATGCCCCGTCTGGCTAAACACCTCGCCTGGTTTGCCGTGGCTGTCCTGGGAGCGTTTGCGCTAAGTGTCGTGGCCCTGCGCCGCGGCGAAGCGATCAACGCACTCTGGATCGTAGTCGCAGCAGTCGCTATCTACCTCGTCGCTTATCGTTACTACAGCCTGTTCATCGCCACCAAGGTGATGCAACTCGACCCCAATCGTGCCACGCCCGCTGTCGTTAACAATGACGGTCTGGACTACGTGCCGACCAACAAACACGTACTTTTCGGTCACCACTTCGCCGCCATCGCTGGCGCAGGGCCGCTGGTCGGTCCGGTCCTGGCGGCGCAGATGGGCTACCTGCCCGGTACGCTGTGGCTGATTGCCGGCGTGGTGCTGGCCGGTGCCGTTCAGGACTTCATGGTCCTGTTCATGTCCACCCGCCGCAACGGTCGTTCCCTCGGCGACATGGTTCGTGAGGAAATGGGCCGCATCCCCGGGACCATCGCGCTGTTCGGCTGCTTCCTGATCATGGTCATCATCCTCGCGGTGTTGGCGCTGATCGTGGTCAAGGCCCTGGCCGAAAGCCCGTGGGGTATGTTCACGGTGATGGCGACCATCCCGATCGCGATGTTCATGGGCATTTACATGCGCTACATCCGTCCGGGCCGCATCGGCGAAATCTCGGTGATCGGCGTGGCGTTGCTGCTGGGTTCGATCTGGCTGGGCGGGCAGATTGCCGCTGATCCGGTCTGGGCCAAGGCCTTTACCTTTACCGGGATCCAGATCACCTGGATGCTGATCGGCTACGGTTTTGTCGCAGCGGTATTGCCGGTGTGGCTGATTCTGGCGCCGCGGGACTACCTGTCGACCTTCCTGAAAATCGGCACCATCGTGGCCTTGGCGATCGGCATTCTGATCACCATGCCCGACCTGAAAATGCCGGCACTGACCCAGTTCGTCGACGGCACCGGGCCGGTATGGAAGGGCGGTCTGTTCCCATTCCTGTTTATCACCATCGCCTGTGGCGCGGTCTCGGGTTTCCACGCGCTGATTGCTTCCGGCACTACGCCGAAGTTGCTGGCCAGTGAAGGCCATGCCCGTTACATCGGTTACGGCGGCATGCTGATGGAATCCTTCGTGGCCATCATGGCGATGGTGGCTGCGTCGGTGATCGAACCAGGCGTGTACTTCGCCATGAACAGCCCGGCGGCGCTTGTCGGCTCTGATGCTGTTTCGGTTGCTCAGACCGTCAGCAGCTGGGGCTTTGCAATTACCCCGGAAGCACTGCAAGCGGTGGCCAAGGACATCGGTGAAACCACCATCCTGGCCCGTGCCGGCGGTGCACCGACCCTGGCAGTCGGTATCGCGCAGATCCTGCACAACCTTCTGCCGGGTGAAAACACCATGGCGTTCTGGTACCACTTCGCGATCCTGTTCGAAGCGCTGTTCATCCTGACGGCCGTCGATGCCGGTACCCGTGCCGGGCGTTTCATGCTGCAAGACTTGCTCGGTTCCTTCGTGCCGGCGCTGAAACGCACCGAATCCTGGACCGCCAACCTGATCGCAACCGCCGGTTGTGTGGCGATGTGGGGGTATCTGTTGTACCAGGGCGTGATCGATCCGTTGGGAGGCATCAACACCTTGTGGCCGTTGTTCGGTATCTCCAACCAGATGCTGGCCGGTATCGCACTGATGTTGGCGACCGTTGTGCTGATCAAAATGAAACGCCAGCGCTACGTCTGGGTCACCATGTTGCCCGCCGTGTGGTTGCTGATCTGCACCACCACCGCAGGCTTCATCAAGCTGTTCGATGCCAACCCGGCGATCGGTTTCCTGGCCTTGGCCAAGAAGTACAGCGATGCCCTGGCCAACGGTCAGATCCTCGCCCCGGCGAAGAGCATCGACCAGATGCAGCACGTGATCTACAACGCGTACACCAACGCAACGCTGACCGCGCTGTTCTTGCTGGTGGTCTTCAGCATCCTGTTCTTTGCACTCAAGGTTGGTATCGCCGCCTGGGGCACTAAAGAACGTACGGATAAAGAAGCGCCATTCCAGGCACTGCCGGACGCTTGATCGAGGATTGCAGCATGTTCAATGACCTGAGTCGCCTCGGTAAATACCTCGGTCAGGCTGCGCGCCTGATGGTCGGGATGCCCGACTACGACACCTACGTCGAGCACATGCAAACCAAGCACCCGGACAAACCGGTGATGAGTTATGAGGTGTTCTTTCGGGAACGCCAGGAAGCTCGTTACGGAAGCAAGGCTGGGCCGAAGTGCTGTTGAGGGTGGGTGGCAGTGATGCCACCTAAATAGCTAATAAAGAACCCGGCTGATGAGGCCGGGTTTTTTTTTGAGTGAATGGCATTGGCCGATCCGTGGCGAGTCAGCTTGCGGGGATGGTTTCGAGCGTTTCGAGATCCAGCAGGGTGAAGTAACCACGGTCCGGCCTCCAGCCACCCGTATCGATGTGAATCACATTGCCAAGGCTGACGGGCATATAAAGCGGCGTATGCCCTACCACCAGTGCGCGCAGGCCTTCAACGCCATGCGTCTCTTGCTGATCGATTCGCCTTCGTGACCACATGCAGTAGTGCTGCAGCTCCTGCAGACGCCTGTTGGTTTCCGGCGACTCCAGTTCCTTTCGCAGTTGCTGCCATGATGGAAATGGACAATCGGCGTGCACGATGCCGATCAGGCCGTAGGCTGTTTCGACTTCGATTGCGATAGGGAGCTTGGCGAACTGCGCCGCGAATGCTTGCTTCTCGAACAGCGACAGCCCCACGAACCATGAGCCGCCGTTGTCGATCCAGCTGTCGACGTCGCAGGTATCGAAGTACACCACGTAGTCGTCATGGTTGCCTCGCACCGGGTGGAACCATGCCTTGTCCAGCCAATCGAGCGCATCATGGCACTCGGGCCCACGGTCAATCAGATCGCCAACACTGAACAGGCGATCTACCAAGTGGTTGAACCCGGCTGCATCCAAAGCGTCCTGCAACCGAGTGAAATGGCCATGAATGTCACCGACCGCGAAATCTCGGCCGGCAACGTTTGTGGCGAAGCGCTTTACGCGCGACATCTCTAAAGTTTCGAGCATGGGAATGCCACTCCGGCTGCTCCCCAACGGGCTAGTCAGTTCAGTTTAGGCCAAGAAGTGGTACTCGACCTTACCGCGCCGGCAGGCAGACCTTTACCGCCTGCCCGACAGGCTGCCCAGATCAAACACCGTCAGAGCAAGTAGGCCGTTGCTTGCGCGAAATGGTTGTCCTGCACTCCTGCGATGAGGTGCAGAGGAATGTGTTGCGCATCCATGGATGGAACTTCGAAACTATCCACAATCTGGGTGTGGCGCTCACTCAGCCCGGTCGACTCTTCGACAAGAGCCTTAGCCATTCTCGCGTGGTTCGCTGCGATTTCGTTGAGAGTTGACACGTTACATCTCCCGGTGACTGACCAAGCGCATCGCTGGCGTCCTAAGCGTTAATTAAAATGCTGCCGCGTCAGAATTACGTCGTTCTGGGGCTGCTACGAGCGTCTTCTGCAAACCTTAAGCCAGGAATAGTCAAAAAATTCGCGCAACGTTTTTGATGCGACGAATGGTGGTGCCGATATTTCCTGAGCCTATAAGGCCGGGGAAAAAGGTGATTAGACGTGCCGAAGTTGTTTTGTTAAAAAAATAGTGCATGGCTGCTATTGACGCGCCAATGCATCTCCATTCGGTTAGATGGAAATCGCCCAACATTGAGCTGGGCAACGATCAATGAGTCTGATGCCGATACAGGGATAAGTAACTGCGACTTTGGCCAACTGCTCGCGCACAGAGGCATTGGGCTCATTGATCCCCTTCCCCTTTCGCAGGTTGATCCTTTCGAACGAACCACATCGCCCAGCGTTCTGCTGGTTGCCGTTGGGTATTGCGCGCAGGGGAGCGCATGCGGACTGGCCCAAACTTGAAGGCTAACAGCGCTGGTTGCTTGGGCGATGCCGCGCTACAGTCACCCCTTTTAGGACAAGGAAGTATCATGGGGATTTTGAAAGTAGCAGTGACTCGACCCATTTTCCGCCAATGGTTGATCACGGCTTCTATTGGTCTTTTTGCAGTGGCGGGCGGTGCACAGGCCCAAACTACGCCACAGGCAAACCAGGAGATAAAGGGCTTACTGGATTTTGTGGAGCGCAGTGAGTGTAAGTTCGTGCGCAACGGCACTGAATACCCTGGACCCCAGGCTCGGGCACATCTCGAAAAGAAGCTGAATTATCTCGAAGGCAAGAACCTGGTGAGCAGCGCAGAAGACTTCATCGACCTCGCTGCCACTAAAAGCAGCATGAATGGCAACGCCTACGAAGTGCGTTGCTCAGCAGGCGTCCAACCGACGAGCACCTGGCTGAAGACAGAGCTACAGAGACAACGCCAGCTCCATTGAGCTTACCCCCGAAACGAGAAAGCCCGGCCCACTTGCCGAAATGCTGTTCACTTAAGGTTGGGGTACATATCCGTTTCTGCGGTGATGGCTGATTACGGTTTCGCTCTTGCAGCCAGCCCTTTCAAGGTCTTTTGACTTTCGCGGCTTTGAGCACCCGATCCGTCGACACGTGGGCATTCACTGCCTTACCCTCCAGCCATTCTTTGGACTTGAGCACCTTCGGACCTCGTTTGCTTTTGGCGACCGCTTTGGGCTGGACGTTTCGGCCTAGCGTCAGCAGGTACTGAGCCAGCCCTCCTGCGGGGATGGGGAGGGATAAGTGCTCTGGCGGCAAGGCTATTTGCATACCCTCATAACCGCTGCGAACCTGTACCGTCAGGTGAAAGATCGACGCTTCCCAGCCCTCGGGTTGGGTCTGGCAATGAGCCTGTTCGACACTGCGTTTAAGCACGGACAAAACGTTGTAAGCCAACACGGCGGACGCGAACCCCAGCAGGGCGGCTTTGGGGTTGCCCAAGGTTTCGATTTCACTGTCCAGCACCGATTCCAGACGCTGGAACATCCCTTCAATACTCCAGCGACGTCGGTACAAATCGGCGATCTGCTCTGCGCTGATGGTGTCGGGCAAGTTGCTCCAGAAGGACAGCGTGGTGTCGCCGGATTCGGTGGGGTTTTGCAGGTTCAGTTCGACACGCCGCCACTGGCGTCCGCCTTTTACTTCGATGGTTTGCTCGCGCACGCTGGCGGTTGCGACCGGGACAGGCTCCTGCCAGTCGCTTTCTTTAAGCAGGCGTGGATGCTTGCTTTGTTCGCGAATGATGAATGAAGCGCCGGCATCTTCGCAGGCCTCCATGACCGGGAGCGTGCAGTAGAGCCGATCAGCCATCCATAGCTGGCCCGCCGTGGCCTTTTCCAGCAACGGCAGCACGCTGACGCGCTCGCTGGCATAGGCATCTTCACAGGGCTGAAGGTCGACGACTTGGTCGAGATCAGGGTCGTAAACCACGACCGAAAAACCAGGGCGGGCAGCACCTCGTTGGCGGCGCAAAGCGCCCAGACGTTTTTCGCTGGAAGGCAGATGGTTGCCGTCGACGACGCGTAATTGCCAGCCAGGCAAAATGGCCGAGCAACCCAATTCTTGAATCGTCGGAGCCAGGCGCTGCGCGCTACCAGTTACCAACGCGCGCAACAGCGCAGGTTCGATTCGGCTGACCTTGTCATAAAGCGCCGCCAGGCTGACGGGAAGATCCTCCATCTGCCGCGCGGCGGCGTGTAGGGAGGGCCGCAAACCCAGAGAAACAAGGGACATCAGCTCAATAATGGTCGAAAACAAAAGCTCGCGCGGGTACTGGCGCTGACGATGTTCTTCGAACACCTGATCAACCCACTCTGCCGCAACGGCCTGCTCCAAAACCAATTTGGCCATGACACTGGCCGGTGCTTTTTTCTCGAACCGCGCTAAAACCTCTGCCCACATCGTCTCGCCGTCCTGACTGGAGTTTTGAGGATTTTATCAAAGACCTTGAAAGGGCTGGCTCTTGCAGCGACTCACTTTTCCAAACGCCGAAAAGTAAGCAAAAGGCTTTGCCCCTCCATTCGGTGTCTTGCTTAGGCTCGGCATGCCCTCACTCCGGCATTGCTCCGGGGCCCCGCCGCCATCGGCCATCCATGGCCGGGGGCGGCTACCGCGGCACCCTTGCCGCGGTAGCCCCCTGCGCAACGCCTGTGCTCGGCCGCAGGCAGATCAAGATCAAAAGCCTGTAGCGGTTTACCGATCCCGGCCTGGCCCAATTGCTTAGTCTCGTACTGTTGAACCCAGCGACGGACCGCAGTCTCACCAATATTCAGATCGCGGCACCTGCGGAACGGTCAGCCCTTGGTCCTTGATCATCTTCACGACTTGGGGTTTATCGGCAATGCAGGAGGACGTCAGTCAAGGCGTTCTGTAGCGAGAACGTTCATTTTCGTTCGCTTACCTTGAAAGACAAGCGAAGCTAAGAAAGGGGACAGGCTTCAGTGCGCCTTCAATTGATTCTGAGCCTGATTATCTTGACGGTGTACAGCAGCGGCTCGTTCGCCTGAGCGTGTTGAACGCAGAGCAGGCATGCAGTCAGGCTCGCAAACGCCAGCCACTTTTTTGGCAACGATATCGATAATCTCAAAATTCCAGAGTGGTGGAGGGGATTGGCTTGGGCGCGGAGGGCAAGGCCACTGGCACCACATCGATCACGCAGGTGTGGTACGCACCGAGGCTTTCGCGATGGCCGATGCTGACCAGCGTAATGTCGGTTGCCGCCAGCGCTTCGTACAACCGACGTTCGGCACTGTCGTCAAGGCCCGAGGTGGCTTCGTCGAGGAACAGCAATGGTGGCCGAATCAGCAAGGCGCGGGCCATGGCCAGGCGCTGTTGCTCGCCGGGGCTCAATCGCCGGCTCCAGTCATCGGTGCTGTGCAATGGCAAGTGCTGCAACTCTGTCAGTTTGAGCACAGCTTCCAGGCGTGCTTCATCGATTTCGATAGCACCGGTCTCGCCGGTTTGATGCAACAGTTCATGCAACGAACCATTGGGCAGATAAGGCCTCTGCGGCAGGATAAGTAGACCCTCGCGGTCCAGTTCGACGCTGCCCTGGTGCCGTGGCCACAATCCGGCAAGCGAGCGGAGCAGGGTGGTCTTGCCCACGCCGGAAGGGCCGCGCAGCAGCAGCCGTTCGCCGGGAGCCAAGGTCAGCGTCAGCGGTTCGAACAGCGGTAAACCGTGCTCGTTCAGCGGTGCAAAGTTATGCAACCGCAGGCCAGCTGTACGACGGGTGACGGGGTCAACCGGTGCAGGTAGTGCGTCAAGTTCACGCCAGAAACTGCATAAGCGAGTCTTGGTCGCACGCCATTCGGCGATTTGCGGGTAGCTGCGAATCAGAAACGAGAGAGAAGCCTGAATTTCGCCGAAAGCCGAAGCGATCTGAGTCAGTTGCCCCAGTTGGATTTCCCGCGAGAAGAAGCGCGGCGACACCAGCAGCAGCGGCAAGGTAAAGGCAAATCGCTCATACGCCGCATTAATGCCCAACAGGTGTTTTTTCGAGCGAACCAGCTTGCCGTAGTTGCTCAGCAGCAGTCCCAGTTGTCCCAGTAACTGCTTGCTTTCCCAGCCCTGACCACGGGAAAGGGCGACGTTTTCGGCGTCTTCACGCAGACGCGTCAGGCCGAAACGAAAATCCGCCTCACGACGTTGTTGCAGGAAATTGAGCCCGATCAGCGGTTTACCGATCCAGTGCGCGATGCCGCTGCCGATCACGGCGTAGATCAAGGCGAGCCATAACATATAGCCGGGGATGGCGACGGCATGCCCGGCGACTTCAAATTCCAGCGTGCCGGAAATGCGCCACATGATCATGCTGAACAGCACCACCAGAATGATCGCCTGGAGCAGGTTCAAGCCCAGGTCCAGGGTCTGCTCGACGAAAATCTTGCAGTCCTCGGCAATGCGCTGATCGGGGTTGTCGTAGGTCACGCTGTAAAAGCGGCTGCGGTAGTAGCGTTGGCTGTCGAGCCACTTGCCGAGAAAGGCCTGGGTGAGTTTTTCTCGCCAGCTGATCAGCAAGCGTTGCTGCACTTGGAACTTGGCCATGGTGCAGGCGATGAAGGCGACGTCGAGTACCAGCAACTCCACGACGTGATAACCGAACGCGGCGGCGTCCAGACTTTGCAACGAGTTGTAAAAGCCCAGGCTCCACTCGTTCCAGCGCACCTGGATCGCAATGATCCCGGCCACCGCCAGCATGGCCAGGGCGAGTGTCAGCCACGCGCGACGACGGCCTTGAGCTGACCAGTAAGGTGCGGCCAGCAACTTCATATCTTGGATGAACATCGGAGCGTCCTGCCTGGCAAACTCGGGGGTTGACCCGCCGTGTTGAGTCTTCGGAAATCAAAAAACGTGGTAGGTTAACAGTTCTCAAACTCAGTTACGAAGCCTCATGACGTCTCTTCAAACCACCGCCCGAATGCTCGACGAAACCCTGCTCGATCAGTTGTTTCGTTTCGATGGCGCCTTTCTGCGCAGCACCTGCCGACTGAGCAGCCACGTCGAAGGCCGTGGGTTGATTGAGTTTCGCGATCCGCAAACCTGCACTGACCTGTTGAGTCTTTACGCTCACTATTATCCCGCTGCGCCTCGGGCTGCACTGGTGTCGCAATGGTCGATGGACTTGATCTGCGTGACGCTGGCCTTACCGCTGGCCGCCGCTGCGCAGCATCTGCGTTGTATCGTGCATGATCCCCATGTGGCGCTGGAAAACGGAATGCCCGTGGCTCAGGTGTTTGCTGCCGGTGAGGTGCTGCCATTGAACAATCCGCTGGCCTTCGCGCAGCACCTGTTGACCGAAGAAATGGCGCCGCTGGTGCAGGCACTGGCCAGCGCCGGGCGGGTAGCCCAGCGCTTGCTGTGGAACAACGTGGCGGCCGCCATCGATGTCGCGCTCGATTACTTCCAGATGCCGCACGCGCCGCAATGGCGCGAACGGCTGTTCCGGGAGCGACACTGGGCCGACGGCACGCGCAATCCGCTGTACGGTTTCCTGCAACTGGCCCCCGGCCCGAGCGGCGCACCGTTGCTGATGCGCAAGGTGTGTTGCCTGCACCACCAACTGGGTGACGCGCGCCCGTACTGCGACAACTGTCCGCTGGTGCCGGGCGCTGACATCACACCACCTCATCAGGCATAAGCCGCGTGCGCTTCCACCTGGGTGAGACGGCCGTTCTCTACTTTCAGCACCCGGTCGGCCTGCTGGAAGTAAGCGTCATCGTGGGTGATCACGATCACGGTTTTGCCCCGGGCTTTTAGTTCCGGCAACAGCTCCATGTAGAACACCCGCTTGAAGGTCGGATCCTGGTCGGCGGCCCATTCATCGAACAAATAAAACGGTTTGTCATCCAGATACGCCGACACCAGCGCCAGTCGCTTGCGTTGACCCGTGGACAGTTCCACGGTGGAAAAACGGTCGTCGACAATGCTGACTTTGTGTCCTAACCCCAATGCTTTCACATAACGCGTCGCTTCGGCGGTGCGATATTCGGCGTCCGGTCCGTCGTCGCCCAACAAATGTTCGAACAGGTGGAAGTCAGCGAACACCGCTGCAAAGTGCTGACGGTATTGCTCGCGGTTGTCGTCGTCCACTTCCACACCATTGAGCACCACGCAACCGGTTTCCGGTGCGTACAGCCCGAGCATCAGCATGGACAGCGTGGTCTTGCCACTGCCATTGCCACCCACCACAAACACCAGTTCGCCCTGTTCCAGTGTCAGGTCTATCGGCCCGAGCATGAAGGGATGATCCTCGTGCTCGCCGGGATAGCGGTGGCACACGCCGTTGAGCAACAGGCGCATCGGGCCTTCACTGGCGAACACATTGCCGAGCGGCGCAGCTATCTGGGCTTCGGTGCTCAGCTCCGCGTCCAGTTGGCGAATGCGGTTCAGGGCGATGCTGGCTTGACGCAGCGAGGGCAGGGCGATCATCAGGTCGGAGATCGGCCGTACCAGGTACAACAAGGTCACGGTGAAACTGGTCAGCACGGTAATCGGTTGCGGCAGCCAGAACGGCACGATGAACAGCAGCACGCCGAGGTTGAGGTAAAACAACAACGTGCCGAGGTTGGCCACCACCGAATACCCGGCCATACCGCGCAGGAAACGCACGCGAAACTCGTCGGCACCCGGACGGATGACTCGTTCGACAAAGGCTTCACCGCGGGCGTTGTTCAGCTGCAATTCCTTGCTGCCTTCGATCAGGCTACGAAAGTGCTGATACAGCACATCCTTTTGCTGGCGCACTCGTTCCAGATGGCTCAACGGCCCACGTTCGGCCAGGTGAAACGCCACCAGGCCGACCATCAGAAACAAGGCCAGAATCGCCAGCAACGACCACGACAGCCAAGCCAGATAGGCAAAGCATGCCAGGGTCACCACAGCGTTGACGAACAGCAACGGAACCCACTCGAACGCAGCGGTAAACGTGTGCACGTCTTCGGTGAGGATCACCAGCAAACGGTGTTTGCCCATGCCTTGCAGGCGTTTGAGCGGGGTGGCGAGCAGCTTGCGCGACAAGTCGATACGCATCTGGAAAATCGCGCTTTGGGTCAGGTGCAGCAGCGACAGTTCCGAACAGAGTTTGCTCAGCAGCATGCCGATACACAGCCCGAAAAACCCCAGGGCCAGTTCCGGCAATTGCTGCGGGTTGGCCAACCCACGGTTGATCAGAATCACCAGCCCCGCACTGGCCAGACCGCCCAGTGCGCCAGTGATTGAGGCCAGTGCCAGCAGGCGTGCCGATTGGCGGTAAAGATAGAGGATCAGGTTCATGCGACGGTTTCCGTCGAGGCCATGGCCAGCGACTTGTTGAGTTGTTCATGGAAGGCGGACTGCCCGAGGATCGTGTCGTGATCGGCGGCGACCTGATGATGACAGGTTCGCTGACTGATCGCGTCCCATTGCGCCGGCAGAGTCGGGTGCTCGACAAGCGTCTGATCGGCCCACCAGAGTTGCAGCGTGGCCTGCACGATGGGCACCGAATAGCCGCTGACCCAACGACGCGCGTCAGCCATCACATTCAAGGTCTGCTCGACATAGGCCAGCGGCGCATTGAGTTCCAGGCCGTAGGCGCTGGCCCATTCCAGCAGGGCGAAACGCAATTGCTCCACGCGACCCAGTTCGGCAGTTGCCGTGCGCAGCTCCGTCAGACATTGCGCGGTGAGTCGCTGGCGGCTGTCGCTGCTCAATTCTTGCTGAACGATGGCCTGCAGCGCATCCCACGTCAGCGTTTCATCCTCGGCGTGGAACGTGCTGTCGAACAACCCCAACCACTCAACCGCTTGCCCTTGGGCCTCCAGCTGCCGGGTCAACTCCAGCGCGAGCAAGCCGCCCATCGACCAACCGGCCAGGCGATACGGACCCTGAGCCTGAATCTGGCGGATCTGCGGCAAGTATTCGCGGGCTAATGCAACGAGGTCCTGACTGTGCAGCGACTCGGGCAGCGGAACGCCGTACACCGGCAGCACCTTCGGCAACCCGGCGACCATCGGCATGTAATGGTGAACCCCGCCCGATGGTTGGTGCAGGCAGAACAACGGTGTCTGTCCAGTTTCGCCGGTCTGCAAGGCAATGATCGCCGCATGGTCGCGAGGCCGGGTAATCTGTTCAGCAAGACCGATCAGCGTCGGGTGCTGGAAGATCACACTGACCGGCACCTCAATGCCGAGCGAGGCGCGCAACCTGGCGGTCATGCGCACCACCAGCAACGAATGGCCGCCGAGGGCAAAAAAGTCGTCGTGACGACCGATCACTTCGGCCTCCAGTAACTCTTGCCACACCGCTGCGAGCACTTGCTCGACATGCCCTTCGGGCGCTGCGTAAGCCGCGAGACTGCGATTTGACGCACGGGCCAGCAAGGCACGATGGTCGACCTTGCCGTTGGCAGTGCGCGGCAGCTGCGCCAACCACTGGATATCGGCGGGAATCATGTGCGCCGGTAACAGCGCCCCGAGGGATTCGCGCACGGCACTGGCCTGAAGTTGAGTGGCCGATTCTATGAACGCACGCAAGCTCGGTTCGGTCTGAGTGGTGTCCAACAAGGCCACCGCCAGTTTGGCGGCGCTGACGTTGCATAGCGCGGTTTCGATTTCGCCCAACTCGATACGGTAACCGCGCAGTTTGATCTGTGAGTCGGTGCGCCCGAGGAACAGTAGTTGTCCGTCCAGGTCCTGCCACGCGAAATCGCCGGTGCGATACAGACGTTGGCCGTCGAGGGATGGATGACGGGCCTGGATGAATTTCTCGGCGGTCATCTGCGGCAGGCCCAGATAACCTTCGGACAGTCCCGGTCCGGCAATGTGAATTTCACCTTTGAACCCTCGGGCCACGGGGGTGCCGTCGCTGTCGAGCAAGTACACCTGCGTGTGGGCAATTGCGCGGCCGATGGGTACGGAACCCGTGTGCTGATTGGACCGGCAGAGGGCGACGGTGCTCCAAACCGAAGCCTCCGTCGGACCGTATTCGTTATACAGCTGCGCGTCGGGTTGGCGCCGATAGTGACTGTCGACCAACGCTGGCGGGCAGCTTTCACCGGCGACAATCGCGGTGTTCAACGGACTCGGGCTGTCGCCTAGTTCGTCCAGCAGTAATGCATAAAGCGAAGGCAGCGCCAGCAGGTGCGACACGCCGTGGCTGCGGATCAGACGGGCCAGTTGCAGCGGATCTTTCTGTTCGGTTTCGCTGGCCAGGTGTAGGCAACCGCCCTGGGCGAGGCTCCAGAACAGTCCGGCGATGGAGCTGTCGAAGGCGAACGACGACAGCAGCAGGAATCGTTCCACCGGATGCGGATACCCCGCCAGCCGCGCCGCCAGCGAATGCAGGGCGTTGGCATGGCTGATGACCACGCCTTTGGGCTGTCCAGTACTGCCAGAGGTGTAAATCAGGTAGGCCGGCTGATCCCGCGAGACGGTCGGCTCCTCCCGTAACGGCACCGCCGGCATCGCTTGATCAATCGCCATCGCGCTCGGTTGCCAGTCCGCCGGCAGGTCTTGCACGCGAGCGTGATGGGTCAGCACCAGACGTGCCTGGCTGTCGCGCAGAATATGCTCGATGCGCTCGGTGGGGTAGGCCGGGTCGATCGGTACGTAGCAGGCGCCGGCGCGCAGGATAGCGACCAGAGCCACCACTGCATCGATGTCGCGCGGCAGGAAGTGCGCGATCCGCGCACGGGGTTCCAGGCCCTGGGCAAGCAATTGCTGGGTGAGGGCCGTGACGCGCCGATCCAGCTCGGCATAGCTCAAAGTCCCGCTTGAGCCAGTGACCGCCGGGCGTTGAGCGTTGGAGGCCGAGCCTTGGGCGAAACAGGCAGCCAGGTTCGGCAGGGCAAAAGTGGCGGCATAAAGCTGTTCTTGCGCCGGGCTCAAAGTCGGCGAAGTGGCCAATGCGCCGGTCACCCGTTGTTGCTCGGCGGCGCTGCAAGTTGTCAGTTGGCTCAGGCTGGCGGCCGGTTCACGCAGGCTGTGCTCGATCACGCTCAGCAACTGCTCGGCGAGGAGCTCGACATGGGCCGGTGAGTAGAGCGCGGCATCAAAATGCAGGGACAAACCACTGGCCGAACGCGGCTGGTATTGCAACAGCAACGCACAATCAGCGCTGACACTGTCAGCCTGTTCGATCTGCCAACCGACATCGTTCAGCGCACTGTGCGGCAAGACCGCGAGTTCGCGATAACCCACGCCGGACAACGACGGCACATTGCTCAAGTGGCTCGGGTAGCTGTCCCGGGCATCGTTGAGCAGGCCAACGCGCTCGGTCAGTTGCTGGCACAACGCGGCAAACGACAGCTCGGGCGCGGTGTCGAGCGTCAATGGTAACGGCTCGGAGAACAGGCCGAGGGCATCACCCAACACGTCCGGACGCGTCTGGTTTTCGTAGGCCAGCGTCAGGCGTTCGGCTTCGCAGTAGCGTTGCCACAAGGTGACCCAGGCGGCGAGCATGACCGTACCGGTGCTGACGCCGAGGCTTGTCGCTTGCTGATCGAGGCGTTGCAGGGTGGCGTCGTCGAACGACAGTTGCATCCGCGCCATTTCGACAATCCCGGTAACCGGATTCTGCCGCTGCCAAGGCAAAGGCACATCCGCGACCATTGCATTGAACTGCTCATCCCAGAACTGTCGGCCCAGGTCGTCCACCGACTCCAGACGCCACGCCGCATAGTCGGCGTATTGCAGCGGCGGCTCCTGAGGCGCAGCTTCCAAGTAACCCAGCGCCCATTCTTCGCTGAGGTAGCCCAGGCTGGTGCTGTCCAGATGCAAGGCCGGCAGGTGCAAGGTCGCTGACTGGGTGTTCACGTGCAGTGCGATTCCCAGCGCCTGCCAATCAGCGGTTGAATCGTCGATCACCTGCATCGGCAACGACAGCCCCGGCAGTTGTTGATAACGGGTACGCAGGATCTCGTGGCGTTGCATCAACGCCAGCAAACTGTTTTTCAGTCGTGCGCTGTCCAGTGGTTGTTCGCTGCGAATGCGCAGTGTGGCCCGCTGCGCTGACGGAGCCAGATGAGTTTGTTGCAGGCGCCACAGGTGCGCCTGTTGCGGCGACAGCTCGAAGCCTTCGAACGGCGTGTCTTCGTGAGTCTGAGTCATGCTGAGACCTGTGCAAAAAAGTGGGACATGAGCGTCGATTGGCCAATGACCATCATTGTTCGGCATCCTTCACGACGCTGCGGCGACGGGCCTGGCCCAGGGTGCTCTGACGCGCGCTGCCAGCTTCACGCAGTGCGGCTTGAGCCTGGTCGCGGCGGGTCCGTTGCAGTTGATTGAGTGGCACCAACAGCTGAGCGATGCTGGTGTCAGCGTTCAGCACGAGTTGCTCCAGCAGGCAGACAAACAGGCTGTCGAGCAGTTCGATGTAGGCACTGGCGTAACGCCCGGTGTCGTAGTCGTACACCACCAGCAGACCTTCGCCGTCATCCACGACGTTGATCAGCAAGTCGACATCCGAAGCTTGCGGCTCAAGTTCCCGTTCGCTGATCGCCAAGCCTGGCAAATGCAGGTCCTGCTGGCGGGTGTTCTGCACCACCAGTTTGACCTGGAAGAACGGCGTATAACGCGCATCCCGCTGTGGCAGCAGGTCGGCCACCAAGGCGTCGAACGGCAAATCCTGATGGGCAAAGGCATCCAGTGCCACGCGGCGGGCATCGCTCAGCAATTGATCGAAAGTCTGCTGCGGCGCGACGCGGCAACGCAGCACCAACTGGTTGACGAAGAAGCCGACCATGTCTTCGGTTTGTTGCTGATGACGGTTGGCGATGTCGGTGCCGACCAGCAGGTCTTCGCGTCCGGTCTGCTGATGCAGCAACACGTTCAGCGCGCTGTGCAACACCATGAACGGCGAAGCCTCGCGAGCCGTGGCCAACTCGCCGATGGCCTGAGCCAATGACGCGGGCAAGCGACGGCGATGACGCGCGCACTTGCCGTGATCGCAAGTTTGAGCGCCCGGCAACAACAGCGGCGCCGGGCTGGCTTGCAACTGCTGGCGCCAGTAGGCCAGCTGTTGCTGCCAGACCGGGCCCGGCAGGTGCGTGCGTTGCCACACGGCGAAGTCGGCGTATTGCAGGGCCGGGGTTTCGATTCGGGCAGCCGTGGTGCCGAAACCGGTGTAGTCGCTGGCCAGTTGGTCCACCAATTGCGCAATGGACCAGGCGTCCACCGCAATGTGATGCATGGCAATGGCCAACACTTGAGTCTGCGCGTCCAGTTTCAGCAACCGCGCGCGAATCAATGGCGCCTGCGTCAGGTCGAACGGTTGGCCGAAGACCTCGGCCAATTGCGCCTGGATGGCCGGCTCCTGTTCCTGCGCCGAGACCGCTTGCAGATCGGTGACCGGCAAGGCAAACACCTGCGCCGCTTCAATCCGCTGCCAGGGTTCACCGTGATCGCTATGCACGGTGGTGCGCAATACTTCATGGCGGGCGATCAATTGTTCGAACGCCAGGCGCAAGGCTTCGACATTCAGTGCCCCGGTCAAGGTCAAGGCGAACGGAATGTTGAAACCGCTGGAGCCAGGGTTCAGTTGCTCAAGGAACCACAGCCGCTGTTGGGCAAACGACAACGGCAGCGGTTGCGAACGGTCTGCCGCAGTGATTGCGGGCAGGGCCAAAGGCGCCCCCTGCAAGCGGGCGCTGTCGATGGCGCGTGCGAGGTTTTCCAATACCGGATGATCGAAGACTGCACGCAGTGGCAGGTCCACCGCGAGTTGGCTGCGAATCCGCGAGACCACCAGCGTCGCCAGCAACGAGTGTCCGCCGAGGGCGAAGAAGTTGTCGTCAGCACCAATCGTCGACACGTTGAGAATCTGCGCCCATATCGCGCCCAGTCGCTGTTCGGTGTCGCTGCGCAGCGGCCGTTGCTCGCTCAAGTCGTTGTTGTCTAGCGCGCGTGCGGTCAGCCGTTTGCGGTCGACCTTGCCGTTGGCGTTCTGCGGCAGTGCGTCCAGTTTTTGCCAATGCGCCGGCACCATGTACGAAGGCAGGCGTTGGCTCAGCCATTCGCGCAGTACCGCGACCGGTGTGTCATCACCGGTCCAGTAGGCGACCAGTTGCAAGTCGCCACGCTGGTCGGCGTTGACGATCACGGCCACGGCTTGCACGGCGGGATGACGCCCCAGATGATCTTCGATTTCCCCCAACTCGATGCGGTGACCGCGGATTTTCACTTGCTGATCACGGCGACCGAGGAACTCGATCACTCCGTCTGCACGCCAGCGACCCAGGTCACCGGTGCGGTAGAAACGCGCGCCGGGTTCGAATGGATGTGCGACGAACGCCGCCTGGGTTTTCTCCAGATCGTTCAGGTAACCACGACCGACGCCGATGCCACCAACGCAGATTTCCCCCGGTACACCCACTGGCACTGGCCGCAACGCGGCATCCACCAGGTACAGATGATTGTTGGCGGTCGGCCGGCCAATCGGCATGGCGTTGCCGCCTTCTTCAGGCACAGCGGTCAGCGGGTGGAACGCCACGTCGTCCGAGCATTCCGCCGGACCATAGGCGTTCATCAGCGGCACATGGGCAAAGCGGCTCAGCCAGGCCTGGGCCAGCGCTGGAGGCAGGGCTTCGCCGGTCGGCAGCAACCAGCGCAGCGCCGACAGTTGCGTGTCGGTGCTGGCGAGGTCGAGCAGGGCACGGATCATCGTCGGCACGGCTTCGAGCACTGACAATTGTTGGTGCTCCAGCGCTTCCAGCAGTCGCTCCGGATCGTGGGCGATTACGTCCGGCAGAATGTGCACGGTGGCGCCGAGAATCGGTGCAGCGAGGAACTGCCAGACCGAAATGTCGAACGCCGGGGAGGCGGTCTGGGCAATCCGGTCTTCGCTCGACAGACCCAGGGTCGGCACCTTGCCGAAGATGTTGTTGAGCATGCCCCGTTGCTCGACCATGGCTCCTTTTGGCGTGCCGGTGGAGCCTGAGGTGAAGATCACGTAGGCCAGATCATCAGGGCTGCCTGTGACGTTCAGTGGCGTTGCATCGCCCGCCAGCCATAGGGCTTCGGTGCGCAGGCGGCGCGGGGTCGCGGTGCTCGCGGCCAGTGCCGGGTCGATGACCGAGTCGGCACTGTCACTGGTCAACAGAATCGTCGCCCCGGACAGTTCGAGAATTTCGCTCAGGCGCTGAGGCGGATGCTTGATGTCCAGCGGCAGGTAGGCCGCGCCAGCCTTGAGCACGGCGATCATCATGCTCAGCAATGGCAGGCCGCGTTCAGCGGCCAGCGCCACCAGCGTGTCGCGACCGGCACCGGTTTCGATCAGCGCACGAGCCAGGCGGTTCGAGCGCTGATCCAGCTCGGCGTAGCTCAAGCTGTTGGCACCACACACGGCAGCAATGCGCTGCGGATACTCCGCCACTTGCCGGGCGAACAGTTCGGCGTAGGTTTGATCCAGCGGGAAGTCCAGTTCACTACGGTTCCAGTCCACCAGCAGGGTCTGGCGTTCATCCGGCGTCAACAACGACAGCGAGGCCAGTGGCGCGTCAGGCTGGGCAACCATTTGCGTGAGCAACTGACGCAAATGGCCGAGCATGCGCTGTACGGTGTCGGTGTCGAAACGCGCGGCGTCGTAAGTCAGGCGAATGCCCAGACGATCACCAGGATAGAGCACCACGGTCATCGGGTAGTTGGTGTGTACGCGGTCTTCGTAGATGTCGACGTTGAAGTCGACCTGACGATCCGACAGACCTGCGTCGAACGGCGCGTTTTCGAACACCACCAGGCTGTCGAACAGCGAGCGACCGTGCTCGATTTCACTCCAGCGCTGAATGTCCACCAGCGGTGCATGTTCGTAGGCGCGCAACTCATAGTTGTGCGCGAACAACGCTTGTAGCCACGGCACCACGGTTTGCGAGTCGTCAACCTTGACCCGCAGCGGCAGGCTGTTAATGAACAACCCAACGATGTCTTCCACGCCCGGCAAATCGGTCGGACGTCCCGACACCGTAACGCCGAACAGCACGTCATCGCTGCCGCTATAGCGAGACAACAGCAAGGCCCAGGCACCCTGAATCCAGGTGTTGGGCGTCAGCTGGTGCTGTTGGCACAACGCGGTCAAGGCGCGGGTGTCGGCAATCGACAGGGTGACGTCCAGGTTGGCCACGGCTTCGACCGCTTGCTCGGTCACGGCCGGACGATCCACCACCAACGGCGTCGGTGCGTTGAAACCAGCCAGTTCGCGGGTCCAGAATTGTTCGGTGATGGACGTGTCCTGGCATTGCAGCCAATGGATGTAATTGCTGAACGACGGCAGCAACGGACGCGCCACAGGCTGGCCGAGTACGCGAGCCTGGTAATGGGCGAACAGGTCGGCCATCAACAGGCCGAAGCACCAGGCATCGGTCAGGATGTGGTGGAAGCTGCGCACGATCAGGAACTCCTGATCGGCCACCTGGAATACCCGAAGGAAGGTCAGCGGCGGGCGACGCATGTCGAAACCCTGCCGACATTCGGCGTCCAGCACGGCGTCCAGTTGACGCTGGCGGCTCGCTTCGTCGAGGTGCCGCCAGTCGTACCAGGCGAAGGCCGGGTCGGTGTCGTGGTACACACATTGCAGCGCTGCCTTGCCGTCCTGCCACCAGAAACCGGTGCGCAGCATCGGGTGCCGGGCCAGTTGCTGTGCCCAGGCGAATTCGATGGCGCTGCGGTCCAGTTCGCCGTCCCAGCGATAACGTTGCTGCATCAGGTAGATGCCGCTGTTGGGACGTAGCAGGGTGTGCAGCAACATGCCTTCCTGCATCGGCGACAGGGGCAGCAAGTCGTCGATGCCGGCCCAGTCGAAGTTTGCACCGAGGGCTGTGAGGTCGTGACCGGCGGCGTGGCACAACGGGAACGCGTGGGCCCCCGGGATGGCTTGCTCGGCGTCGGCAGCCAGCAGGGCCAGACGCTGCTCCAGCGCCTCGGCCCAGTGGTCTGCGCCTTGGCCACGGCAATCGATTTGCAGTTGACCGTGTTGCAGGCTGACGGACAGGGTCAGCCCGGCGCCATCGATTGGCGCGCTGGCGGCGATGACCTCGCCCAACGGCCCTTCAAGGGCTTGCCATTCGCCGGCCATGACAATATGCACGGTTGGCTGCGGCAGGCTCAGCAGCGGTTCGCGCAAGTAGTCGTTGTCGGCCAGGTAACGCAGCACGCCGTAGTCGTCACCGGTGTGCGGGGCGGCAGCCAGTTGCGCGTCGACCTGTGCAAGCAATTGCGCGGCGTTGGCGCCGGGTGTCACGTTCAGACGCAGCGGAACGGCGTGGCTCAGCGCACCGATCACCGTCGCCGGGTTGAAGTCGGTACGGCTCAGGGCACTGCTGAGCGGCAAACGGGCCCGCTCGCAGCGACCGCGATCCAGGGTCAGCCAGACGTTTTGTTCGGCACTTTGCTGCGCCAGTTCCGCCGCGACAGCAGTGGCCACCAGCGATGCCCAAGGCGCGTGGCTGCGGCGTTGCAACAGGTTCAGACGAACGCTGAGTGACGGCGAAATCTGTACGCGGCTTTCAGTGGCTAGGCCATCCGGTTGTGGGACGGCCGGCAGGGTTTCACCGGCGTATTGCAGCCAGTATTCCCAGGCCGATTCCAGCTCGTCTTCATCACGGGCGCAGCTGTTTTGATGCTCGGCCCACTCATCCAGATTGCCACCGTGACGCGGCAACTCGATCGAACGATCGTATTGCGCTTGAGCCACGGCCAGCGCCAAGTCGGTCATCAACAATGCCCAGGAAGCAGCATCCAGGCGCAGTGCATGGGCGACCAACAACACCGCGTCGCCCTGTTCCGACAGGCACGCGTGCCAGCCTTCACCTGCCGAGTGATCCAGTGTGGCCAGAGTGCTTTCGGCCAGTGCGCTCAGGTTGTCAGTGTCGAACGGCTGACGGCTGGCACTGACCGGTTTCGGTGTGCTCGGCAGGGTTTGCGCCCAGCTTCTGTCCGCCTGTTGGGTCAGGCCCAGTTGCAGTGCACGGTGTTGCTGTTGCAGAGCCTGCACGGCGCGGTTCAGCACTTCGAGGCTGATCGGCGCATTCAGCGCCACGCAACGCCAGTCTGCCGCTAACGGGCCGGCTTCAAGACGAGCGTGCTGTCCCGCCGTCAACGGAACATTGAGTGCAACAGTACGGGTGTCGCGGCTGTAGTTCGCGCCTTGGCTGATCACCGCCGAAATTTCAGCGATGGTGCGGTTTTCGAACAACTGCTTGGGCGTCAGCTTCATGCCGCGCTGGTGGGCGCGGGCAATTATTTGCAGGTTGAGAATCGAGTCACCGCCCAAGGCGAAGAAGTTGTCGTGAATCCCCACGCGCTCGACCCGCAATACGTCCTGCCAGATCTCGGCGAAGGCGATTTCCACCGCGTCACGCGGGGCTTCGTAATTGTCCTGACTGGTAGGGGCATCGGGCAGTGGCAGGCGAGCGATGTCCGGTTTGCCGTTAGCGTTCAACGGGATGGCGTCGAGGGCGATGAAGTCTGCCGGCACCATGTAATCCGGTACGCGCAGGGCCAGGTCATAACGCAGTTTGTCCGCCGACATTGAGGTGCTGGCCACCAGCCAGGCAATCAGGCGCGGCGTCTCGTTGGCCGGTTGCACGACACGGACCAGCACTTGCTGAACGTTGCTCGACAGGCGTTTGATTTGCGCTTCGACTTCGCCCAGCTCAATGCGGTAACCGCGCAATTTGACCTGGTTGTCGACGCGCCCGAGGAACGCCAGTTCACCGGATTCCAGCCAGCGCACACGGTCGCCGGTGCGGTAGGCGCGGGGCAGGTCGGCAACGGCGGTGAAGCGTGCGGCGGTTTGCACCGGATCACCCAGGTAGTCGATGGCCAGGCCTTCGCCACCGACCCACAATTCACCCGGCACACCGACCGGCACGGTGTGACCGTGGCTGTCGAGTACCCGCAGGAGCCGGTTCGGTTGCGGATGGCCCAGCGGTTGTACGCCGACCAGTGGCTGGTCGATGCGCGACAGGCAAATGCCGACGGCGCTTTCGGTTGGGCCGTAGTGGTTGTAGACCGCGAGTTCCGGGCGCAGCGCACGGACAGTGTCCAGCAGCGAGCCGTGCAGCGCTTCGCCACCGAGCAACAAGGCGCGGCGCGGCAGCAGACGCACGTCAGGATGCGCGGCGAGCAGACCGTGCAGGTGGTTGGGCGTGAGCTTGACCAGGTCCGGGGTGAAGTCGGCAAAGCACTGGGCCAGGGCGTTCGGATCAGCGCGGGTATCGTCGTCCACCAGCAGCAAGCTGCCACCACTGACCAGCGCACCGAACAACTGGGTGTAACCGAGGTCCGCCGCGAAGGTCGATAGCAGCGCATGGCGCCACGGTTGTTCAGCCTCGGCACAACCCAGTTCGGCCAGAATGCCGCTGACATAAGCGACGATGGCGCGATGGGACAGGCGCACACCTTTCGGTGTACCGGTGGAACCGGAGGTGTAGATCACATAGGCGCAGGCCTGTTGATCCACCGCGGGCAGGTCGATCCCGGTGGCGCGGGCCGAGGCCTCGATCACCTGCGCAGAGGCGATGTCGAAAGTCGGCGTGCCGATGATGAAATCCACATCGGCACTGGCCATCAGCGCACCCAGGCGCGAGGCCGGTTGGCCCAAGTCCAGCGGCAGGAAGCAAGCGCCGGCCTGCATTACCGCCAATAGCGCGATCACTGCGTCGTTGCAACGGGGCAGGGCCAGCGCGACGCGATCACCGTGTTGCACACCGCTCTGGCGCAAGGCGTTGGCCAGTCCGGTCGAGGCTTCAAGCAGCTCGCCGTAGCTCAATGCGCCATGGGTGTCGCGCACGGCTTCACGCTCGGGATGGCGGCGGGCCTGAGCGGCGATCAGTTCATGCAGCGGAGCATCCGGCACTGCAAGGGTCGCGCCATTGCCCCAGGTGTGAGTCAGGTTCAGTTCCTGCGTCGGACACAGCGGCACCTCGGCCAGCGGCCGGTTGGCGTCGCGGCTCAGTTCGTCGAGCAGCGTTACCAACTGCTCTATCAGGCGAGTGCCGGCCGCATCGGACAAGCGTTTGCGCTGATGCACCAAATGCAGGTGCAAATTGTCGCTTTCCATCGAAGCGATCAGTGACATCGGGTAGTTGTTACGTCCGCCGGTGTGGCGCAACGGCGCGGTGTGTTCAGCGTCCGGCAGCCCGACGAGGCCCTCGTCGATCTGATTCAGCTCCCGGGGGAACGGGAAGTTTTCGAACACCATGATCGCTTCGAACAACTCGCCACCGGGCGGCAGCGCGGTCAAGGCCCGCAGACTGGCGAGCGGCGTGTGTTCATGCTCGCGCATCTCGGCGTTCCAGTCCTGGATACCCGCCAGCCATTGG
This sequence comes from Pseudomonas svalbardensis, assembly GCF_030053115.1. Classification (NCBI taxonomy): domain Bacteria; kingdom Pseudomonadati; phylum Pseudomonadota; class Gammaproteobacteria; order Pseudomonadales; family Pseudomonadaceae; genus Pseudomonas; species Pseudomonas svalbardensis. Next base: position 2,591,682 of record NZ_CP125619.1, read on the forward strand.
CCAACGGTCGGCGCCTCGTCCCAGCGCACCCGCAACGGCAAGGTGTTGATGAACAAACCGACCATGCGCTCGACACCGCTCAGGCGCTGTGGACGCCCGGCCACGGTGACGCCGATCAAGGCTTCGTCGCTGCCGTTATGGCGCCCCAGCAGATAAGCGTATGCCGCTTGCAGCAGGGTGTTGACGGTCAGGTTGTTGTCACGGGCGAAGCTACTCAGGCGCGCAGTCGTTGCGGTATCCAGCACGCGCTGGTGTTCGGTGCAGGGCAGGTGCGCGTCCACGGGGTCGGCGAGCAGGCCACGCGGGTCTGACTCGGGCACGCGGGTGGTGTTGGCGAAATCCGCCAGGCGACTACGCCAGAACTCATCGGCGGATGGGCGTTCGCTGAGGTAGGCCACGTAATCCTGGAACGGTCGCACCGCTTCCAGCGCCGCGTTTTGTCCGCGACGGGCCGCGCGATACAGATCGCGCCAGTCCGCCAGCAGCGAACCGACGCTCCAGCCGTCGAGCAACAGGTGATGGTGCGTCCACACCAGCGACCACTGCGTTTGTCCGTTCACATCGTCCAGACGCGCCAGGGTCAAGCGCATCAGCGGCGCGGCCCCGAGTTCGAATGCTTGTGCGTGATCTTCCGCCGCCAGGGCCGCCAGCCCTTGCGGGTTGCCGCGCAAGTCGACTTCGCGCAACGGCAGATCGACTTCCTTGAGGATGACCTGATAAGCGTCGTCCAGCTCTTCCCAGAGAAACGCCGTGCGCAACACCGCGTGACGCTGCATCAGCGCAATCCAGGCATGGCGGAATGCGTCGAGGTCGAGCTCACCGGCCAGACCGATGTTCATTTGCTGGTAATAAACCCGGGATTCCGGTGCATAGGCTTCGTGGTACAGCAGGCCTTTTTGCAGCGGCGTCAGCGAATAGATGTTTTCGATTTGGTCATGCATGGCAGCAGTGTTCAATCCAGAAAATCGTAGAGGCACGTGCGCCGTGAGCGGCGCACTCCGAAGTCAAATTCAGGTCGAGGTCGGGGCTCACTTCTTCGGCCCCAGGCGTTTGAGCAGGGTGTCGAGGGTCGCCTGGTTCATGCCTTTGGCCAGCGGGAAGTCCGACGGCATCAGCGTCCCGGCCTGCGGGTCGAGGCAATGCCCGACCAGTGCTTGCAGGTGTTCCAACAGGCGAGCGGGCAAGCGGCTGTCGGCGACCGGGGTGACGCTGTGCCATTCGACACGCAGCACACCGTCTTCCAGCCAGGCCACCACTTCACGGCCGTGGGTCACCCGGTTGGCCAACGCCACTTCCGGCGGTGGGGTCAAGGTGCTGGCGCGCAACCAGCCCTGTGGCGTTTGCTCATGCCCCAGGTAGTTGAACAACACATCGCCACGGCCCGACGGCAACTCGCCGCGCTGACGCAGCAACCCATGGCCGAGGCCCTGACCCGGCACGGCGCGCAAGGCTTCCTTGGCGTTGCGCACCCGATCGCCGGGGGGGCCGCTTGCGTTCACTCGCAGCGGGAACAGGGTGGTGAACCAACCGACGGTGCGGCTGACATCCAGGCCTTCGAACGGCGCATCACGACCATGACGCTCCAGATCGACCACGATGTCGGCGCGGCTTTCGGCTTCCGCCAAGGTGGCGGCGAGGGCGGCGATCAGCAGTTCTTCCGGCTGTGTGCGGTAGGCGGCGTGGGACTCGGTCAGCCATTGATGAGTGCGTGCGGTGTCCCAACGGGCGGACAGCGTCTGCCGCTCGGCAACCGTGGCCACCGGCGCACTGTTCGCAGTGGTCTGGGCGCTCCAGTAGCGCTGTTCGGTGCTGACCTTGCCGCCATGAGCTTGCATATGCTCGGCCCATTGACGGTAGGACGTGGTTTTCGCCGGCAGACTCGGGTTATCGCCACGCTCCAGCCCTTGATACAGCTGCTGGAAATCTTCCAGTAGCGGCGTCCAGGACACTGCGTCGACGACCAAGTGATGCGCGACCAGATACAAACGTTGCGGCTCGCCTTCGAGCAACGCAGCGGCGAACAGCGGACCGTGTTGCAGATCCAGGCTTTGCGCGACTTGCTGCAGTTGCTCAGGGTGTTCGCAGCAGCTCAATTGAGCGGGCGATACCTGTGCGATGTGCGCCTGCCATTGCCCGTCAACCTCGGTGAAGCGCAGGCGCAAGGCGTCGTGGTGGGCGACCATTCGGTCCAGCGTTGCTTGCACCAGGGCCGGCTGTAGACGCCGGTCGCTGTCGGCCAGCACCGATTGGTTCCAGTGCGCGGCCTGCGGTTGTTGTTGGTCGAAGAACCATTGATGCAACGGCATCAGCGGCATCGCACCGGTCACATCGCCTTGTTCGGCCAGCGTCAGCAACGGACTGGCCACTTGAGCCAATGCCGCCGGGGTCGGCGAGCGGAACAGGTCTTTTGGCGTGAGCGAATAACCCTGTTCACGCAGTCGCGAGATCAGTTTCAGACCGAGAATCGAGTCACCGCCCAGGGCGAAGAAGCTGTCCGAAGTCCCGACTTCACGGCCACCGGTCAAGGCTTCGCCAAGCAGTTCACCGAACAACTGGCAGAGCAGGGCTTCCAGTTCGTTGCGCGGTGCGACGTGGTCTTCCTGAGTCTGCGACAGTGGCCGGTTGGCCAAGGCCTTGCGGTCGATCTTGCCGTTGGTGGTCAGGGGCAGGGCCGACACTTCGACCCACACCGCCGGCACCATGTACGCCGGCAGCTGGTTTTTGAGTTGGGCGGTGAGCAGCGCGCTCAGCTCCGATTGCGCGGCGCTGCTGCTGTAGAACGCCACCAAGCGGTTGTCGATCACCAGGGTGCAGGCTCCGGTGATACCAGGCTGGTTCAACAGCGCTGCATCGATTTCCCCCAGTTCGATCCGCTGACCGCGCAGCTTCACCTGATGGTCGAGACGGCCGAGGTACTCGATGTTGCCATCGGCGAGGAAACGGCAACGGTCACCGGTGCGGTACAGGCGATCACCGTCGATGAACGGGCTGGCGAGGAAACGTTCCTCGGTCAGGTCCGCACGTTTCAGGTAACCGCGAGCCACGCCGACCCCGCCGATGTACAGCTCGCCGATACTGCCTATTGGCAGAGGTTGTTGCGCCTCGTCGAGGATGTACAAACGCAGGTTGGCGATCGGTTTGCCAATCGGCACGATCACGTCGTCCACCGAACAGTGCCATACCGAGACGTCGATGGCCGCTTCGGTCGGGCCATAGAGGTTGACCAGTGCCGCCGGGTGTTGGCTCATGAAGCGCCGCACCAGATCCACCGGCAGCGCTTCGCCGCTGGCGAACACCTGACGCAGGCTGTGGCAGTTGACCAGGCTCGGTTCTTCGACAAAGGCTCGCAGCATCGACGGCACGAAGTGCAGGGTGGTGACCTGCTCTTGCTGGATCAATTGGCTGAGGTACGCCGGGTCACGATGGCCGTCCGGGCGAGCGACCACCAGCGTGGCGCCGGTGATCAACGGCCAGAAGAATTCCCACACCGACACGTCGAAGCTGTACGGGGTTTTCTGCAACACGCGGTCGTTCGGGCCAATCGGGAAGGCGTCCTGCATCCAGTGCAGACGGTTCATCAAGGCGCCGTGTTCGTTCATCACGCCTTTCGGTTGACCGGTGGAACCGGAGGTGTAGAGCACGTAGGCCAGATCGCTCGGGCTGACGCTGATCGGGTCACCGATTTCGGTCTGTGGTAAAGCATCCAGCGTCCAGGCGTTGTGCCCGACCGGCAGACGCGACAGCCACTGCGCTTGAGTCAACGTAACTTGAGCGTCAGCGTCTTCAATGAGAAACGCCAACCGCGTAGCCGGCAATTCCGGATCCAGCGGCAACCACGCCGCGCCAGCATGCACGATGCCGAGCAAGGCCACGACCATTTCCACGGAGCGCTCCATGCACACCGGCACGATGGCGCCGCTGCCAATACCGGCCGCACGCAAGGCTTTGGCGACGGTTTGTGCGCGTTGATCCAGTTCGGCATAACTCAGGCGCTGGCCTTCGAACACCAGCGCCGGGGCGTTGGGGCTGAGGGCCGCTTGCTGGGTCAGGGCCGTGTGCAAATTGGTCGGGCCGCTGTAATGACGTTCGGTCGCGTTCCAGCGATCCAGTTGTTGCTGATCTTGTTGCTGCGGGAACAACTCGACCAGCGTCCGGGCCGGCGTCGCCACCAGTGCGTCCAGCAGCGCACACCATTGCGCGCTCCAGCGCTGCATCGTCAATTCGTCAAACAGCGCCGCCTGGTATTCCAGCGCGAGGATCATGTCGCTGCCATCGTCCTGGACTTCCCAGCTCTGTTCGAACTTGGCGTCGATCACCGGCAGCGTCTGCTCTTCGATGTTCAGGCCCGGCCATTGGCTGCTGTCCATGCGGCCGTGGTTGAGGGAGAACATCACCTGGAACAGCGGTGTGCGGTTCAGGTCGCGACGCTGGGCCACGGCGCCGACCAATGTGGCGAACGGCAGGTCGGCATGGGCCTGGGCTGCGCGCAAATCGGCTTCAAGGCTGGCCAGCAACTGCTCGGCCGGGGCCTGTTGATCGACTTCACTGCGAATCACCAACGTATTCACCAGACACGCAAGCAGTGCCTGGGTTTGCGGCTGATCGCGCTGATCGGCCGGGGTGCCGAGGCGAATTTCACGCTGACCGCTATAGCGCGCGAGCAAGGCACTCAAGGCAGTGGCCAGAACGACATAGGTGGTGCTGCCGCGTTGGCGGGCGAACTGACGGATCGCTTCCGCCCGCTGAGCGCCGAGGCTGACTGTCAGCAGTTGGGCGCGACGATCCGCTTCGGCACCGCGTGGATGGTCCAGGGGCAGATCGAGTTGGTAGTCGTCCTGGCCGAGGTGATTTTTCCAGTAATCCAGGCTGTCATTGCGCCGAACCTGTGTGTCCGGGTGCTGCTGCCACAGGGCGAAATCAACATAGTCGACGTCCAGCGCGGTCCAGGCAGGCGACTGCCCGTTAAGGCCGGCGCTGTAGGCCTGGGCCAGTTCGTCGATCAGCAACTGCATCGCCCAACCGTCGGTGGCGCTGTGATGCAGACACACCAGCAACAGGCTTTCGTCGCTGCCTTGACGTTGCAACAGGTGTGCACGCCAAGGTGCGGCGGTGGCAAGGTCGAACGGTGCCATCAGCTCGTTCTGAGCATCGGCGCACGCGGCCGCCCAGTCTTGTGTGGTGACCGAAGTGACCGCGAGCGCCGGGCCCTGATTGTCGATCAGCAACTGCGGCTCGCCTTCAACTTCGATGATGCGGCTGCGCAGCACCAGATGGCGCTCGCTGACTTGCTCGAATGCCTCGCGCAAGGCCTGAACCTGAAGCTCGCCATGCAAGGTCAGGGCGAACGGCATGTGATATTCGCGCGAATCCGGCACCAGACGGCTGAGCATCCAGAACCGCTGCTGCGCCAGGCCCAGCGGCAACTGTGCCGGACGCGGTTGGGCGGTGATCAGTTCGCCCGGCATCGCCGCGCGCAGATGACCGGCCAGCGCCGCCACCGTCGGCTGGGCGAACACCAGCGCCAGCGGCAGGCTGGCACCGAGGCGTTCACGAACCCGGGCGACCAGTCGCGTGGCCAGCAAGGAGTGGCCGCCGAGGTGGAAGAAATGATCGTCGATCCCCACCAACGGGCATTCCAGCACTTCGCTGAACAACTCGCACAGCACGGTTTCAGTGGTGTTGCGCGGCGCTCTGCGTGGCTGGTCGCTTTTGGTTTGCGGCAATGGCAGGGCGGCCAGCGCCTTGCGATCGAGTTTGCCGTTGCTGTTGAGCGGCAAGCTGTCGAGTTGCACCAACAGGCTTGGCAGCATGTGCGACGGCAAGTTGTCGCTCAATGCCGTACGCAGCGATGCTTCTTCGGCGTCACCGCACCAGAAACTCACCAGACGCTGATCAAGCAACAGTGTGGCAGCGTCGCGAACGCCGGACTGTGCCAGCAGTTCAGCGTCGATTTCCCCCAGTTCGATCCGTTGGCCACGCAGCTTCACCTGATGGTCGAGACGGCCGAGGTACTCGATGTTGCCATCGGCGAGGAAACGGCAACGGTCACCGGTGCGGTACAGGCGATCACCGTCGATGAACGGGCTGGCGAGGAAACGTTCCTCGGTCAGGTCCGCACGTTTCAGGTAACCGCGAGCCACGCCGACCCCGCCGATGTACAGCTCGCCGATACTGCCTATTGGCAGAGGTTGTTGCGCCTCGTCGAGGATGTACAAACGCAGGTTGGCGATCGGTTTGCCAATCGGCACGATCACGTCGTCCACCGAACAGTGCCATACCGAGACGTCGATGGCCGCTTCGGTCGGGCCATAGAGGTTGACCAGTGCCGCCGGGTGTTGGCTCATGAAGCGCCGCACCAGATCCACCGGCAGCGCTTCGCCGCTGGCGAACACCTGACGCAGGCTGTGGCAGTTGACCAGGCTCGGTTCTTCGACAAAGGCTCGCAGCATCGACGGCACGAAGTGCAGGGTGGTGACCTGCTCTTGCTGGATCAATTGGCTGAGGTACGCCGGGTCACGATGGCCGTCCGGGCGAGCGACCACCAGCGTGGCGCCGGTGATCAACGGCCAGAAGAATTCCCACACCGACACGTCGAAGCTGTACGGGGTTTTCTGCAACACGCGGTCGTTCGGGCCAATCGGGAAGGCGTCCTGCATCCAGTGCAGACGGTTCATCAAGGCGCCGTGTTCGTTCATCACGCCTTTCGGTTGACCGGTGGAACCGGAGGTGTAGAGCACGTAGGCCAGATCGCTCGGGCTGACGCTGATCGGTTCTCCGCTTTCTGCTTTTGGCAACGTATCCAGCGTCCAGGCGTTGTGCCCGACCGGCAGGCGCGACAGCCACTGCGCTTGGGTCAAGGTGACCTGAGCATCAGCGTCCTCAATGAGAAACGCCAACCGCGTAGCCGGCAATTCCGGATCCAGCGGCAACCACGCGGCGCCGGCATGCACGATGCCGAGCAAGGCCACCACCATTTCCACGGAGCGCTCCATGCACACCGGAACGATGGCGCCGCTACCAATACCGGCAGCGCGCAAGGCTTTGGCGACGGTTTGCGCGCGTTGATCGAGTTCGGCGTAACTCAGGCGCTGGCCTTCGAACACCAGCGCTGGAGCGTTGGGGCTGAGGGCCGCTTGCTGGGTCAGGGCCGTGTGCAGGTTGGTCGGGCCGCTGTAATGACGTTCGGTCGCGTTCCACTCGACCAATTGGCGTTGACGCTCTGGCACCGTCAACGGTGACCAGTCGCCAAGGCGGGCCTGGGGAGCATCGAGCATGGTTTCGAGCAATTGTTGCCATTGCGCCAACCAACGTCGGGCCGTGGTTTCGCTGAACAGCGCGGCACGGTATTCGAGCAACACCGACAGCACCTCGCCGTCATGCACTTCCCAGTTCAGATCGAACTTGGTCGCCTGAGCGGTTACCGCTCGTTCGCGGACCTGCAATTGTGGCCAGTGACTGGCCGAAGTGTCGGTGTTCTGCATCACGAACAACACCTGGAACAACGGCGTCTGAGCGAGGCTACGCTCCGGCGACAGGTGTTCGACGACCTGGTCGAACGGCACGTCCTGATGCTGTTGCGCGTCCAGCACGTTATTGCGCACCTGGCTCAACAACCCTTCGAAATTCAGCGCTGGGTCGAGGTCGGCGCGCATCACCAGAGTGTTAACGAAGCAACCGATCAGCGGTTGCAGTTCGGCCAGCGGACGCTGGGCGACCGGGCTGCCGATCCGCACGTCGCGTTGGTTGGCGTAACGTCCCAACAACAACTGCGCCGCACTGAGCATCAACATGTACAGGGTGGCGCCGCGTTGCTGGGCGAACTGGCGCAAGCGTCCCACCAGTTCTGACGGCAGTTGCAGTTGTACCGCGCCGGCAACCGGGTCGAGCTGGTTTGGCCGCCCTTGTTCGGTGGGCAGGTCCAACAGGTAATTGCCGTCTTCCAGTTGCGTGCGCCAGTAATCGAGTTGACTGCGGAACAACGCCTGCTGCCCTGATTCACGCTGCCACAGCGCGTAATCCGGGTATTGCAGCGCCAGATTCGGCAATGCGGCGACAGAGCTTTGGCATTGCGCGGTATAGAGCTGTGCCAGTTCATTCAGCAGGTTCTGGCTGGAGGCATCGTCGGTGGCGCAGTGATGCACGGTCAGTAACAGCAACGCCTGGGTGCGGCCGCTGCGTTGTATCAGCGTGGCGCGGATTGGCACTTGAGTGGCAAGGTCGAAACGCTGCCCGGTTTCGGCGTGGATGGCCTCATCGGTCAGCTGTTGCCAGGTGTCGTCAGTCGCCGCATCCAGCGCTGCCACGCGCAAGATGAGGTTGACCTGCGGTTCGATGATCAGCCCCAACTCGCCATCGGTCTCACGCACGATGCGGCTGCGCAGGATTTCGTGGCGTTGAACCACGCTGTTCAAGGCGGATTGCAAGGCCTGGGTGTTCAGCTCGCCGTCGAACTGCACGGCGCTGACCACGTTGTATTCGCCACCGCCAGCACTCAATTGTTCGAGGAACCACAAGCGTTGCTGTTCGAACGACAACGGCAAACGGGCGGGACGTGCCACCGGGACGAAGGTCGCCGCTGGCGCTTGCAGCGGCTCACCCAACAGGGCGGCCAGTGCATCGAGGGTTGGGTGTTCAAACACCGCACGCAGCGGCGGAACCGTGGTGAACTGTTGGCGCAATCGGGCAAACAGCACCGCTGCCAGCAGCGAATGACCGCCGAGGTAGAAGAAGTGACTGTCGCGGCCGATCTGGGTCAGCGGCACGTTCAGCAGCTCGGACCACAGGGCGGCGAGTTGCTGTTCGGCGACAGTACGCGGTGGGTCCTGGGCGTCGGGTTCAGCCTGAATGTCCGGGGCAGGCAGGGCCTTGCGGTTGAGTTTGCCGTTGTCGGTCAGCGGCAACTCATCGAGCAGCACAAACGCTGACGGCACCATGTAGTCGGGCAGGGCGGCGCCGATGGTTTTGCGCCAGGCGTTGATGTCGGCCTGCTGATCGCAGGTGACATACGCCACCAGGCGCTTGTCGCCGGGCACGTCTTCACGGGCCAATACCACCGCCTGACGGACGCCCGGTTGGGCGCCGATCAGCGCTTCGATTTCACCCAGTTCGACACGGAAACCACGGATTTTCACCTGATGGTCCATGCGCCCCAGGTATTCGAGTTGGCCGTCAGGGAGCCAGCGCACCAGGTCACCGGACTTGTACATCCGCGCACCCGCCAGCGGCGAGAACGGGTCGTCGATGAACACCTTCGCGGTCTGTTCGGTGCGATTGAGGTAGCCCAGGGTCACGCCGGCACCGCCGATGTGCAGTTCCCCCGGTACGCCGACCGGCATCGGATTGAGGAAGGCATCGAGTACGTACGTGCGCACGTTGGCGATTGGCCGCCCGATGATCGGACGCTGCGGGAAATCGTCGACGGCGCAACCGGTCGCATCAACCGTGCATTCGGTCGGACCGTAGGTGTTGAAGAAGCGGCTGCCGGCAATCGATGGCAGACGCTGCCAAAGCTGCGCATCCACCGCGTCGCCACCGAACAGCACGAAGCGCGGCAGATACACTTCGCCCCGACGCACGCCATCACTTTCGAGCAGAGCCTTGAGCTGCGCCGGGGTGCATTCGAAGGCTTCCAGGCGGGTTTCGCGGAAAAACTGCGCCAGGGCCTCAGGGTCGTAGCGCACGTCTTCCGGAGTCAGGTACAGGCTGTGGCCGTCGAGCAGCAAGATGAGCTCGGCCACCGAACTGTCGAAGGCAAACGAGTAGTTGAAACTGGTGCGCATCGGCTGATCGGTATAGCGGCGATACAAGCCATGGATGCGCGCCCAGGCGAGGTTGACCACCGAGCCGTTGGTGACCAGAGTGCCCTTGGGCTTACCGGTCGAGCCGGAGGTGTACATGATGTAGGCCAGGTCATCGGGACCGGCGAGTGGGGTGAGGTTGCTGTCCGGTTGATCGGCGAACAGGGCGGCGTCGCTGTCCAGCCGCAGACGCGGCAGTTCGGCGCCCAACTGTTCCATCAAGCCTTGCTGGCCGAGGAACAACGCCGGTTGCGCGTCTTCGAGCATGTACGCCAGACGATCGACCGGATAGGTCGGGTCCAGCGGCACGTAGGCACCACCCGCTTTGAGAATGCCCAGCAAACCGATCAACAACTCCAGCGACCGCTCGACACACAGCGCCACCGGACGATTGGCGACCACACCGCGACTGCGCAGGTAATGCGCCACCTGGTTGGCCCGGCGGTTCAGTTCGGCGTAGCTCAGGCTGCGACCTTCGAAACACAGCGCATCGCGCTCAGGCGTGCGCTCGGCCTGCTGTTCAAACAGCTGGGCGAAGGTCAGATGCTGTGGCACCTCCATCTCGGTGCGGTTCCACTCGACCACGGTGCGCTGCCATTCCGTGGCCATCAGCAGTGGCAGGGCAGCCACCGGGCGTTGCGGCTCGGCGAGCATTTGCTCGAGCAAGTGCTCCAGGCGGGCGAGGGTCTGGCGGGCGCTGTCGGCGGCGAACAGGTCCAGGGCGAACATCAACTCCAGTTGAATCGGCGCATTGGCCGGGCACAGCACGTGCAAATCCAGATCGCATTCGGAGTGCTTGAGCGGGGTGTCCAGGGCCTCGAAGTCCAGTCCCGGGAAACGCAGCCGCGACTCCATGGCCAATTGCTGCGCGACCATCACTTGATACAGCGGAGCATGGCTGAGGCTGCGTGGCAGTTGCAGGCTGTCGACCAATTGCTCGAATGGCAGGTCTTGATGCTGCAAGCCTTCGCGCAAGCGCTTGGCCACCTGACCCACCAGCGCGGTGAAATCTGCTTGTGGTTCAAAGTCGGCACGGATCGCCAGGTTGTTCAGCAAAATGCCGAGCAGGCCTTCGGTGCCCGGTTGTTCGCGGTGCGTGACCGGGGTGCCGATCAGCACCGTGGTGTCGCCACTCAAACGGTGCATCAGCACCGCGAAGCCGGCGAACAACACGGTGAACGGCGTGGTGCCCAGGCGACTGGCGAAGGCTTGCACCCGGCCACTGAGTTCGGCACTGAGTTCACGCTGTACGATCCCGGCGCGGTAAGTTTGCATCGACGGCCGTGGATGGTCGGTCGGCAGTGCCAGCAATGGGCTGCCTTCGCTGTTGCGTCGATCCAGCGTGGTGGTCCAGTAATCGAGCTGGCGCTTGAACTCGGCACCTTGCAGGTGTTCCCGTTGCCACAGGGCGAAGTCGGCGTATTGCACCGGCAAGGCCGGCAGTTCGGCGGGCGCGCCGTTGCAACGGGCTTCGTAACCCAGGGTCAGCTCGCGCAGTGCGATGGTCGCCGACCACGCGTCCGAGACCAGGTGATGCAGGGCGATACCCAGCACGTGTTCACCCGGCGCCACACGTAGCAGACGCGCCCGCAGCAACGGCGGTGAAGTCAGGTCGAACGGTTGCTCAAAGGTTTCTTGCAGGGCATTGAACTGCGCACCTTCACGAGCCGTCGCGCCCAGGCCCGACAAATCATCGAACGGCAATGCAATGTTCAGCGATTCGCTGATGTGCTGGCTGGGCACGCCATCGGTGCTGCGGATGCCGGTACGCAGGATTTCATGACGCACCAGCAAGTCATTCAGGCTGGCGTGCAGCGCTTCGACGTTGAGTTCACCTTTGAGGTGCAGGGCGAACGGGATGTTGAACAGCGTCGTGCCCGGCGTCAGTTGCTCGATGAACCACAGGCGCTGTTGCGAGAATGACAACGGCAGTAGTGCCGGACGTACCTGGGCCTTTGGCACGCTGATTGCGACGGCTTGTGGTGCGGCGGCGTCTGCCTGGCGCGCGGCGATGGCGACGGCCAGCAGCGCTACCGTCGGTTGTTCGAACAGCACCCGCAACGGCAGGTCGAGTTTGAAATGGCTGCGCAGGCGCGCGACGATCTGAGTGGCCAGCAGCGAGTGGCCGCCGAGGGTGAAGAAGTTGTCTTCCACGCCAACGGTGTCGCGACCCAGTACCTCAGCCCAGATTTTCGCCACAGCGGCTTCCAGCTCATTTCGCGGTGCGATGCTTTCCTGGGTGTTGGCCTGCCAGCTCAGTTCCTGGGCGGCCAGTGCCTTGCGATCGACCTTGCCGTTGTTGTTCAGCGGCAAGCGCTCCAGGCACACGAACGCGGCCGGCACCATGTAAGGCGGCAGTTGTGCGCGCAGGTGTTCGGTTAGCCCGTCGTTGCCCAAAGTATCGTCATGGGCCGACCAGTAGGCCACCAGCCAGGCTTCGCCAACGCTGTTTTCGCGCAGCAGCACGGCGGCTTCGCGCACGTTCGGGTGCTGGGCCAGACGGTGTTCGATTTCGGTCAGTTCGATCCGGTGGCCACGCAATTTCACCTGCTGGTCGCGGCGGCCGAGGTATTCGATCACGCCATCGGCACGCCAGCGCCCGAGGTCGCCGGTGCGGTACAGGCGACCTTCTAGCTGAGGATGGTCGATGAACGCATCAGCGGTGCGCTGCGGATCGTGCAGGTAGCCGCGGCCGACGCCGACGCCCCCTACACAGATTTCCCCAGCTACACCAATTGGCACCGGCCGCAACGCTTCATCCAGCACGTACAAGCGGTTGTTGGCGGTCGGCTGGCCGATGGGCATATGGCTGACGTTAGCGTCCGGTGCTTCGAAGATCGGCTGGAAGGCCACGTCATCGGCGCATTCGGCCGGGCCGTAGGCGTTCATCAGTGCGATGTCGGGGAAACGTGCAAACCAGTCCCGGGCCACGGTCGGCGGCAGCGCTTCACCAGTAGGCAGCACCCAGCGCAGGTCGGGCAGTTGCAGATCGCACGGGCAAAGCGCAAGCAGTGTGCGCATCAGGCTCGGGACGATTTCCAGCACACTGAGGCGTTCGCTGGCGATCACTTGCAGCAGGCGTTGTGGGTCATGCGCCACGTCGTCCGGCAGGATGTGCACCGTGGCGCCCAGTACTGGCGCGGCAAGGAACTGCCACACGGAAATGTCGAACGCCACCGAAGCGGTCTGTGGAATCCGGTCGTCGGCGTTCAGCCCCAGGGCCGGCACTTTGCCGAAGATGTTATTGAGCATGCCGCGTTGTTCGATCATCACGCCTTTGGGCGTACCGGTCGAACCCGAGGTGAACAGTACGTAGGCCAGGCTGTCCGGACCGCCGAGCAGCGGCAGCGGCGAATCGTTGCCGGACTTCCAGCAGGCTTCGGCGAGCAGGGCGTCTGGCGCCTGATCGAGGCCGCTGAGCAATTGATCGAGCAGGCCGCCGCAGTCTTCGCTGGCCACCAGCAACGGTGCGCGGGACAGGCTGAGGATTTCCCGCAGGCGCTCCGGCGGGTGATTGACTTCAAGCGGCAGCATCGCTGCGCCGGCCTTGAACACGGCAATCATCATGGTCAACAGCGCCAGGCCACGGGGAGCAACCAGCGCGACCAATTGATCTTCACCGGCGCCGGCGTCGCGCAAGGCGTGCGCCAGGCGCGTGGATCGCTGATCCAGTTCGGCGTAGGTCAGGGATTCACCGTCGCAGATCGCGGCAATCTGCCCGCCGCGTTGGGCGACCTGCGCGGCAAACAGCTCGGCGTAACTTTGATCCTGAGGGAAGTCGTGCGGGTTGACGGCCCACTCGCCCAACAGTTGCTGACGCTCATCAAAGGCCAGCAGTTCGAAACTGCCCAACAACGCGTTCGGTGCGGCAAGCATGCCGCGCACCAGACTGGCGATGTGGCCGAGCAAGCGCTGCACGGTCGGCGCCTCGAAACGTTCGCGGTCGAAGGACACACGAATGCCCAGTTGCTCGCCGGGCAGGATCACCACGGTCAAACCGTAGTGGGTGTGCACGCTGTGATCCATGCCTTCGAGGCTGAACTGGAAACCGCCTTCCAGAATCTGCTCGTCGATCGGGGCGTTTTCGAACACCAGGATGCTGTCGAACAGGGTTTCGCCCCGGGGGAAATCGCTCCAGCCCTGAATGTCGGTCAAGGGCGTGTGTTCAAAGTCGCGCATGTCGACGTTCAGCCCTTGCAGCGCACTCAGCCAACTGCCGAGCGACGCCTGCGGGTCCACCGAAACCCGCAGCGGCAGGGTGTTGATGAACAGGCCGATCATCTCCGCCACGCCGGTCAGTTCCGCCGGACGACCGGCCACGGTGACGCCGAACAGCACGTCCCGTTGGCCGCTGTAGCGCGACAGCAGCAACGACCAGACCCCCTGGAAAAACGTGTTTGGGGTGATCCGGCGGCTACGGCAGAACGCCGCCAGTGCCTGGGTTTCCGGCTCGGTCAAGTGAATCAGTTGATCGTCCACCAGCACCGCATCGGTGTAGCGGTCGCGGGCCACGCCGTTGTTCACGGTCAGCGGCGTGGGCGCATTGAGGCCTTGCAACTGGCCGCGCCAGAACTGCTCGGCCTTGCCCGCATCCTGGCGCTGCAACCACTGAATGTAATCGCGAAACGGCCGCGGGCTCTTGAGCTCCGGGGTCCGGTCGTTGCACAGCGCTTCGTAGACTTTGAGGAAGTCCACGGTTACCAGAGAAATGCACCAGGCGTCCATTAGGATGTGGTGGAAGCTGCGAATGAACTCGTAGGATTCATCGGCCAGTCGCACCAGACGGAAGCGAATCAGCGGCGGCTTCGACAGGTTGAAACCGACTTTCTGCTCGTCTTCCAGCAACGTGCGGATCCGCGCTTCCTGTTCGTGTGGGGCGAGCCCACGCAGGTCAAGGGTGTCCAGCGGCACCTTGACCTCGCGATGGATCACTTGCACCGGTTGCTTCTGGGTTTTCCACTGGAAACTGGCGCGCAGGGAAGGGTGCAGCGCCACCACCTGGCGCCAGGATTCAAGGAACGCAACTTCATCAATGGCACCGCCGATGCGGTAGCGATCCTGCATCAGGTACACGCCGGAATCTTCGTGCAGCAGGGAGTGGAACAGCATCCCTTGCTGCAACGGCGACAGCGGGTAGATGTCTTCAATCGGATTGGCGGTGGTTTTTTCGGTGGTCATTGAAAGCGTCCTGCAAAAAAAGGGGCAACGGCGATGGCGCGGCGGCGAGGGAAACCGGTCACAGGTCGGCCTCGTTCAGTTCGGCCATCAGCGCTTGCATTTCGTCATCGGACATACCCGAGGCGCTGAACTCGGTGCTGTCGGGTTGCGGCTCCACGGCAATGGCGGCCAGCGGCTGTGCAACTTCAGCCATGGCAGCGATGGTCTGGCGCTCAAATACATGCTTGGCGGAAAGCGCGATGCCTTGCTCGTGGGCCTGGGCCACTACTTGCAGGCTCAGGATCGAGTCGCCGCCGATGGCAAAGAAATTCTCGGTGACGCTCACGGTCGACAGCTTCAAGACCTTGGCGACGATCGTTTGCAGGGTGGTTTCCATCGCATTGCGCGGTTCCACATGGGCGCCTTCGTCGAACTGGTCCGGGTCGGGTAACTGGCGAGTGTCGAGCTTGCCGTTGGGCGTGCGCGGGAAGGTCGCCAGGGTCAGCACCCGGGCCGGCACCATGTACGACGGCAGGCGTTCACCGAGAAAGCGCTTGATCGCTTCCGAGTCCGGCGCGTAGCCATGAGCGGCCAGGATGTAGGCCAGCAGACGCTTGCCGGCGGCGTGCTCCTGCACGATCACTGCGGCTTCGCGCACATCGCTATGGCTGCACAGTTGACGCTCGATTTCCCCGAGTTCGATGCGGTAGCCGCGCAACTTGACCTGATGGTCCTTGCGGCCGAGGAACGCCAGGCGCCCATCAGCCAGCCAGCAGGCCAGGTCGCCGGTGCTGTAGGCGCGGGTGCCATCGGCCAGGGTGACGAAGGCCTTGGCGGTTTCTTCGGGCTTATTGCGATAACCCCGCGCCAGGGTTGGGCCGGCGAGGACGATTTCGCCCGGTTCGCCGATGCCGCTGGTGACGCCGTGTTCGTTCAGTACGCGCAGGTCCATGCCGGCAATCGGCCGGCCAATGGTCAACGCCCGGCTCGGGTCCAGCACTTCATAAGTGGCCCAGACCGTGGCTTCGGTGGGGCCGTATTCATTCACTAGTCGCGCGTGCGGCAAGGTTTTGCTGTGCTGGGCGATCAACGATGGCGGGCAGGCTTCACCGGCGACAATCCAGCACTCAAGGCTGTCGACAGCCCCGGCACGCTGTAACTGATCGAGCAAGGCCTGATACAGCGACGGCAGCGATAGACCGTGGCTGACCCGATGCTGGGCAATCAACTGCGCCAGACGGGCCATCTCAAGCTCTTCGCCGGTCGCTGGCAGCACCAGACGCCCGCCCTGGGCCAGGGTCCAGAAGATCCCGGCGACCGAGCTGTCGAAGGCAAACGATGACAGCAGCAGGTAGGCGCGCACCGGCGCCTCATAAGCGGCCATGCGTACCTGCGTGGAGAAACTCAGTGCACCGTGGCTGATTTCCACGGCTTTCGGTGCGCCGGTGGAACCGGAGGTGTAAATCAGGTACGCCAGGTCATCCGCGTCGGGCATGGGCAGTGGCGGCAGGTCGTTGGTGTTGGAGGTCGTCAGGTCATCCAGCACGAAGCGTTGCAGGCTGGCGGGCACGCTGTCGGCCAGCTCGGCGCTGACCACGATGTGTGCAATGGCGCTGTCGGCGAGCATGTAGGCGCGGCGATCCGCCGGGTAGGTCGGATCAACCGGCACGTAAGCGCCACCGGCCTTCAATACCGCAAGCATGGCGATGATGGCGGCGTTGCTGCGGGCGAACAGAATGCCGACGGGCACGCCCGGACCGATCCCGGCCGCCGCCAGTTGATGGGCCAGATAAGTCGCGCAGGCATCGAGCTGGGCGTAGCTCAGGTCGCCGTCCTTGTCGCTGAGCGCGATAGCGTTCGGTTGCTGCTGAACCTGACGGGCAATCAGCTCGACCAGGGTCACCGGTTCAATCGACGGCAAGCTCGGTTGGGCACCGATGATCTGTGCCTGAAGCGGTCCGTTCAGTGGCAGATGAGCCCAGGCTTGCTGCGGTTCGGCCAACGCGCCCAGCAGCAGTTGCAGCCATTGTTCGGCGAGACAGGCCGCCGCTTCGGCGCTTAGCGTGTGGCGGTCGTAAACGATGTGGGCCTGAAGGCTGTCGGGCAATTGTCGTACATTCAGGCAGGCCTTTACCGGGTTCATTACAGCGCTGGCAAAACGTTCCTGGGCATCGCCCGAACGCCAGGCAAAGGCGTAACCACCATTGAGGTTCTGGGTGTAATAGTCCTGCCAGCCAACAGTCCGTTCGACCGTGGCGCCGACATGTTTGCTTTGCTCCAGTAGGGTCGTCTGAGCATCCAGATCGATGCGCACCGGCAGGCACTGCTCGAACAAACCCAAAGCGTTTTCCAGTTCCGGGCCACGGCTTTCGTGGATCAATGTGATCGGGACCTGCTGCTGGCCGGCGAGTCGTCCGAGTACTGCGGCCCAGGCAGTCAGCATCAGGTTTGAGGTCAGGGCCGGGTGGCGGGCGAGATCGGTGGGGACTGCGATCTCCATATGTGCCGGCACAAATCCGCTGCCGATGGTGTCTTCAAGCGACAGCTGCAAGGTCGGCTGTTCGGTTTCGCTCAAAGGTTTCCAGAAGTTCACGCCCGGATGGTCCGGCTCGTCTTCCGTCAGGCTCCAGCGCCACTCGGCGTAATCGGCGTATTGCAGCGATTCGGACAGGTCGGGTTGGGTGTCTTGCAGCAATACGCCCGCCAGCAGTTTCAGGCTGGCGAGGTCGAAGTGGCTGCTGGCGGCGGCCAGGTCCAGCACCGATTGTTCGTTCGACAGTTGCACCAGCGTCACGGCGAGCGGATTCGTCCAGTCGCGGGCCTGCGCGGCAAGGCGGGTCAACTCGATTTCCTGTTCGGCGCAGCTGCGCTGACGCAAGTCCTGAACGGTCACCGCCAGTGCGCAGTTGTCGTGAATCACTTGCACCGGGTGGCGCAGGCCCGGCACCGGCATCAGGCGCGTGCGCAGGATTTCACTGTCGGCCATCAGCGCCAGCAGACGGCTGTTCAGCGCGTCGGCGTCCACCGGCCGGGATAACGACCACTGCAAATGGCAACTGAACGAGTGTTCGACCGCGTCGTTGATGTGCGGGTACACCGATGCCTGTTGCGGCGAAATACGAAAACCTTGAAGTCCGCTCATGTTCAACTCGACTAAAAATGGGGCTTGAAACTGGGGCACGACAGCGGCGCTGAGGCTCGCCGAACAGATGTCAGGCAGCCTCTGGCGAGCAACGGGTGCACCCGCTGAAAGTCAGACGGCAACGTCACTCTGCAGCAGGGCTTCGGCCATGCCCGTCATGATTGCGCGCTTGCCGGTGAAGGGTTCACGACCGTGTACCGCGAGCATGTTGTCGATGAACAACACGTCGCCCTGCTGCCAACTGAACCGCACCAGCGAGTCGAGGTAGGCTGCTCGCAGGGACTCCAGTACTTGCGGTTCGATCGGTTCGCCGTCGCCATAAAAGGTGTTGGTAGGCAGGTCGAGGTCGTTGAAGTTGCTTTGCAGCGAATCGCGGATCGCCGGGGGCAGGGTGCTGATGTGGAAGAAGGTCGCGTGGTTGAACCAGACTTCTTCGCCGGTACGCGGGTGACGCACCAACGCCGGCCCACGCTGGCGGGTGCGTAAGCGGTTGTTTTCTTTCCATTCCACTTCGATGCCAACGCTGGCGCAGTAGGCTTCCACTTCGCTGCGGTCTTCGGACTGGAACACGGTCTGCCACGGCAGGCCGAAGCCGTCGCCGTAATTGCGAACGTACAGCACACCTTTTTCACGGAAACGTGCTTCGATCTCGGGGCTGATGCTCGCCTTCACGGCACGAGTCGAGCCGATCGGCGTTTCGCCACCGGTTTCGGACGGGATATGGCAATAGAAGAACAAACGCAGCGGAAAGCGTGGCGAATAGGAATGTTCGTTGTGCGGGAAAATCATCTGGTCGGCCGGGTAATCGGTCGAGGTGTAGATGTTGCCGCCGACCCGGGTGCGCGGCGAGGCGCGGAACATGTATTCCAGCGCGCCGGGGGAGAGGGCGGCGATCACTTGGTCGAATTGCTCCACGGACAATACGGAGAAACCGCGAAACAGCAGGGCACCGTATTGCAGCAGTTTCTTCTCCAGGCTTTCACGTTCCCGGGTTGCCCAGGCAACCAGATCGACGCCGCTGACCGCCGGCTCGATCACCAGCGGCAAGGCGTGGTCGGGGCTGAGCAAACGCTCGCTGACCAGTTGCTGTTCCGAGACGTTCATGGCTTTGCGGCGCACAGCGCCGAGGGCGCGAGACGGTGGGGGCACGATAGACATAAAGGCATCCAACTGGGTTAATGGATCTGGGTTAAAGGGTCAAGGAGCGACGTTTGGTTTGCATCAGCTGGCTGCGCCCGGCCAGGGCTTGGGACTGCTGGCGTTCGCGCTGAAACGTTTGATCCCATGCGTCGAGGCGTTCGACCAGTGCCGGCAGCGGCTCGTCCAGTAGGTTGCGGGTTTCGCCCAACAGACGCGTCCACAGATGTTGCAGGCGCAAGGCGCGATCCTGATCGAAGCAGTCGCCGCGGTATTTGAGGGTTGCGTCGATGCCTTCGGCGCCATGCACCAGATCGAGCACCAGGTGGAAATCGCCCGGTGCCTGCGCCACGTCCAGCGCGGCCATGTGCGCCCCGGCGATATCGGTCGGTGTTACACGCGACGGTTGATAGTTGAGCTTGACCTGGAACAGCGGCGAGTGACCGGGACGGCGCTCCGGTGCCAGTGCCGACACCGCCAGATCGAAAGGCAGGCCCTGATGGGCGTAGGCCTGCCGCGCGCCATCGCGGACCCGCTCAAGAAAACCAGCCAGGGTCGGCTCACCGCGCAGGTCGCAGCGCAGGGTCAATTGGTTGACGAAGAAACCGATGACGTCGTTGTGTTCCGCCAACGGCCGGCCGCTGACATCGGTACCCAGCAGAAATTGCTCCTGGCCACTCAATTGCTTGAGCACCAGTTGATAGCTGGTCAGCAACAGCATGAACAGCGTCATGCCGTGTTCGCGGGCCATGGCTGCGAGGTGTTCGCAGATGGCCTGAGGCACGGTGAAGTTCAGGCTGTGCTCGCCTTGAGTCTGGCCGCTGCCACCCAGGTCGAGGGTTTGAGGCACATGCGCCAGATGCTCACGCCAGAAGTCCTGTTCGGCAGCTATACGTTGTGCGCTCCAGTGTTCGGCTTCCCAGTGGGCGAAATCCAGGTACTGCACTGGTTGGTCGGTGTCGGTGACACCGGCTAGTTCCGCCAGCAACACTTGCGCCGAGCGGCCGTCGAAAGCGATGTGATGCAGGGTCAGCAGCAGGTCGTGTCTCTCGTCGTTGCGGCTGAACAGTTGCGCGCGCAGCAGCGGGCCGGTTTCCAGTTCAACCGGCGTGGCGTGTTCATTGGCCAGACAATCGTGGAGTGCTTGCTGTTGCTGCGGCTCGCTCCGGTTACGCAGGTCGTGCAAGGTCAGTGGCACGGCGCTGGCCGGCAACACCTGTTGCTGCGGGCCATTGACCCCGTCGCGATACACCGTACGCAATACGCTGTGACGGTTGACCAGCGTGTTCAGCCGTAGCGCCAGGGTCTCGATATTCAGAGAGCCTTGCAGGCTCAGGTGCAACACCAGGTTATGCCGAGTGTTGTCGGGGTTCAGTTGACGCAAGAACCACAGGCGGCTTTGGGCGAAGGATTGGCGACTTCGGCTGAAGTTTGCACGGGTGCTCGAGACGCTGGGCGCCGGGGCCGAATCGCTCAGGTATACCTGCAAGGCCAGCGCCCATTCTGCCAGGGTCTTTTCACCGAACAGACTTTGAATATCGAGGTTCCAGCCCAGATCCTTGTGCAGTCGGGCGGCGAAGTCGGCCACGCTGATGGAGTCCAGGCCCAGTCCGATCAGGCTGAGTTCGAAGTCTGCCGCGAGGTACGGATTGACCTCGCGCAGGGTTTGCTCCAGCCATTGGCGGCACGCGGTTTGCGCGAGATGTGGCGCATTGCCGACCCGATGCCTTAGTTGAATGAGGTCGATGGTGTCGTTGCTCGAGGCGAGCTGCCCACCGCTCTGGGCGATGATGCTCAACGTGCCTGCGGCCAGTTGTTTGCGCGCGCCTTGACGGGCGATCTTGCCGCTGGTGGTCATCGGGATGGTGCCGGCTTCTACCAGCACAATCTGATCGATGCCGCAGTCGGCGGCTTCGCGTACGGCGTTTTGCATCGATGCAAACAGCGCAGGATGATGCGCCGGGTCGACGAACTTGCGTTGTGGCTCGGCGACGATCACCAGTTTCTCGCGGCCCAGCAGTGGGTCCATTTCCGAAAACGCGGCGATGCGCCCGGTACGAATGCCCGGCTCGGAATCGGTAATGGCGAATTCGATGTCGTGGGGGTACAGGTTGCGTCCGTTGAGAATCAGCAAGTCCTTGAGACGCCCGCAGATCACCACCTGACCTTCGTGCATGAAGCCCAGGTCGCCGGAACGCAGGTAATGGCCCGGCTCGCCGACAATGCGTGCTTCAAAGGCTTCGCGACTGGCTTCTGGTTTTTTCCAATAGGCTTCGGCGTTGCTCGGGCCCCTCAGCCAGACTTCGCCAATGCGGTCATCGGCGCAGCGCTCGTGACTCTGAGGATCAGCAATGGCAATGTCATGCAAGGCCTGCGGGTAACCGCAGGCGACGAATTCCACGGCGGCGGCATCGGTGACCGCCAGAGCAACACGACCGGTTTCCAGCACTGCTTTATCCAAGCGAAGCACCACCGGCAGCGCGTCGGCTGGCGTGGCGCTGACACACAGCGTGGCTTCGGCCTGGCCATAACCGGGGCTGATGGCCAAAGGGTTGAGGCCGCAAGCGGCAAAGCGCTGGGCAAAGGCTTCAAGGGTGCCGGGGTGGATCGGCTCGGCGCCGTTGATTGCGTGTTGCCAGGCACTCAAGTCGAGCTGGGCAATCAGGTTGTCGCTGACCACCCGATTGCACAGGGCATAGGCGAAGTTGGGGGCAAAACTGGCGGTGGCGCGGTAGCGGCTCAACGCCTGAAGCCAGGTCGACGGCGCGTTGACGAAAGTCTGTGAAGCCATCAGGTAGCAGGGCATACCGCTGTAAAGCGGGGCCAGCATGCCACCGATCAAACCCATGTCGTGGTACAGCGGCAGCCAGTTGACCATCCCGCCATGCTCATCGAAACCATAGGCCTGGCGCATCAGTTCGACGTTGGCGATCAGGTTGCGCTGACGCACTTCAACGCCTTTGGGTGTGCCGGTGGAGCCTGAGGTGTATTGCAGGAAGGCAACGGTCGCACCGTCGACATCCGGACGCATCCATTCACTGACCGGCGGCAGACCGAGGTCCTGGACGGTCGACACGTCGACCTTGCCTTCCACCAGTTCCAGCAAACCCTGGCAATGTTCCTCCGGTGCCAGAATCAGTGCCGGCTGTGCATCCACCACCACGTTGCGCACGCGATCCAGGTGGCGCGGTTTGCGCGACGGTGGTGGGAACAACGGCACGGCGATCAGGCCGGCATATAAACACGCGCAGAACGCACGGGCGTAGTCGAGGCTGCTGGGCAACATCAACAGCACACGATCGCCTGACGCATAGCGCGATTGCAGCGCGGCCGCCAGGGATTGGGACTGCTCGTGCAGTTGGGCAAAGGTCAGGGTTTCGCCGATCTCGACGCCGTCCGGCAAGAAGTGCAGGGCAGCACGCTGCGGGAAGTGCTGGGCATTGGCCTCCAGCACTTCGATCCAGTGATTGAATGAGAACATGGTGGGATTCACGCCATGGCAACGATGACTTTGCGGTCACCGGTGTAAGGATTTCGGCCGTGTGCGACCAGTCGATTGTCGAGCATCAGGACGTCGCCGGGTTGCCAGGGGAAACTGATGGCGGTCTGGCGATAGACCTCGCGCACGGTGTCGAGCACCTCATCGGGAATCACCGAGCCGTTGCCGAAGTAGACGTGGCGGGGCAGGTTCTCTTCCCCCACCGCGGCCAGCAAGCTGGCGCGCACGCCCGGCTCGATGGCCGAGACATGAAACAAGTGCGCCTGATTGAACCAGACCCACTCACCGGTATCGGGATGCTGCAGCACGGCGGCGCAACGCTGACGGGTGCGCAGGTCGCCATCGGCTTTCCATTCCCACTCGATGTCGTTGTCCCGGCAATAGCGCTCGACCTGGGCACGGTCTTCGGTGTTGAACACTTTCTGCCACGGCAGATCCAGCGCGCCGCTGTAGTTACGTACATAAAGCAGCTCGCGACTGGCAAACAGTTCGCGGATCTCGGCGGGCATGCGCTGGTAGATCAGGCGGCTGTCGGCAATCGGTGTTTCGCCACCGGTCTCACTGGCCTTGATGCAGTGGAACCAGATGCGCGAAGGCCACGGTCGGGTGTAGGCCTGCTCGTTGTGCAAAGGAATGAATTGATGGGCCGGGTATTCGGTAGAGCTATAGACCCCGGCGAAGACTTTGCTGCGTGGCGTGGAACCGAATTCGTAGCTGGCCAGCGGTGCGCCGAAACTGGCGGCGAAGCGCTTGAAGTCGATAGGCGTGGCGACGGTGAATCCTCGAAACAGCACGCCGCCAATGGTGGTCAGTGCCTGGGGCAACGTGTTGCGAACCGACGCATCGAGATCATGAATTGACTGTCCTGGCGCCGCCTGCACCAGCACGGGTAACAACGGCTCGTTGCCTTCCGCTGGAGCAATGGAGAAAGACTCGGAACGCCCGCTCAGGTGTTCGATTGAGGTCATCCTTTGCACATCCTTTTTTATCTTTATTCGGCCAGTCGGGCGGCTTGGACAGGCCTTGAAAACAGGGCAGAGGCCGCCGTTGCAGAGTTCGACTGAAATGTATTCGCTCTGATACACGGCGGCATATTAGGTGTTAATGAGATAGATTATCAATACTATTTATTTAAGTTTTTTTTTGGATTAGACTCCGCCCCGCTGGCCCCAATGAGCATTTGGCCGGCCGGAAAAACAAAAAATATCTGTCGCATGGGAGCGGGGCGTGAATTTCAAAAAGAACACAATTGCGTTGGCTGTGGGTTCGGCGGTCTGCCTGGCTAACAGCGCATGGGCGGCCGAGCAGTCGAACACAATGGAGATCGCTCCGATCACGGTGACGGGTGAAAAGATCAACCGCACCCTGGAGAAAACCCAGTCGAGTGTCGTTGTGGTGACCGGCAAGCAACTGCGCGAGAAAGAGGACCACGACCTGGTTGATGTGTTCGCCCGTACGCCGGGTGTCTACAACCAGTCCGGCAACGAAAACTGGGGTATTCGAGGCGTGCCGGTATCCGGTTTCGAAGACCAGGGCCCGGCCACGCTCAACGGTGCGGTTTCGGTGTTCGTCGACGGCGCCGTGCAACCGAACCGCGCACTGACCCTCAGCCCGATGCCGCTGTGGGACGTCGAGCAGGTCGAAGTGTTCCTCGGTCCGCAGTCCACTACCCAGGGCCGCAACTCGCTGGCCGGTGCGGTCGTCATCCAGACCAAGAACCCGACTTTCGAACCGAGCCTTTCATTACAGGGCAACATGGGCAACTACGGTGAGAGCGGTGGGGCGCTTGCTGGTGGTGGCGCGATCGTCGATGACAAGATCGCCGGTCGTATCGCCGTGGATTACCAGGACGGTGACGGTTACATCGACAACATCGCACTCGATAATGATGCCAACCCGACCCGCACCTACAATGCCCGTGGCAAGCTGCTGATCCTGCCGAACGACGATCTGGATGTGCTGCTGACTTACGCCCACGGTGAAAGCCGCAAGGGCGATAACTCGGTCATGCGCGAAAACGGCAAGGTCCGCTATTACGACGTGTCGTCCGACACCAAGGCTTTCGACAAACTCGAACAAGACACCGTCAGCGCCAAGGTGGATTACCGCCTGGACGACAACTGGTCCATAACCAGCCTCACCGCCAATACCCGTTCGGACTACGACGCCCGCCTGGACTTCGACCAGACAGCCGATGCCAACGAGGTCGTTCTGCGCAAGCAGGATGGTGACCTGTTCAATCAGGAGCTGCGCCTGAACTACACCGGTGACACGGTGAAGAGCTTCATGGGTGTCTACTACGGCCACAACACCAACAACTTCCACGACCGGTTGTTGTTTGACAACGAACTGGTCGGCACCGTCAAGGGCGATACGACGATAGAAAACAAGGCGGTGTTCGGTGAAATCAACTGGACGTTCGCCCCGCGCTGGACACTGATCACCGGGCTGCGCTACGACCACGAGAAGAACGACACCGATATCGAACAGGATGACTTCTCCTCCTCGGGCAAAACCAGCAAGTCGTTCGATGCCGTATTGCCGAAGCTGGGTATCGACTATGAACTGGCTGCCAATCAGTACGTAGGCTTTATGGTGCAGAAAGGCTATCGCGGCGGTGGCGTCAACGTTCGTACCGGTACCGGTCACGAAGCTTACGATCCGGAGTACACCACCAACTACGAGCTGTCCTACCGAGGCTCGTTCTTCGACCAGACCCTGCGTACCCGCGCCAACCTGTACTACACCGACTGGAAAGACCAGCAGGTCAGTGTGCTGGATCAGAACACCGAGTTCGTTCACGTGTTCAACGCCGGACGCAGTGACATCAAGGGCCTGGAAGTCTCCCTCGAGAAGGACTTCACCGAACAGCTGACCCTGACGGCCGGTGCCTCCGTTACCGATGGCAAGTACAAGGACTTCGTCACGGGCGATGGCAGGGACATGAGTGGCGAGGACTTCCTCTATTCGCCCAAGTACAAGATGTCGCTGGGCAGTACCTATCGCTGGAATGACCGGTTGACCCTGAACACCGACGTCATTTACCAGAGCACCTCGCCGTCGGAGTACGATTTCGATGACGCGGGTCAAGTCACTGATGAGCGCAAGAGCGACGCTTACTGGCTGGCCAACTTCAACGCCGAGTACAAGATCACCAAGAACATCGCCGTATCCGGTTACGTGAAAAACGCCTTCGACAAGGAATACATCACCAACAACCGCAGCGGCGACATCATCGATGTCGGTGCCCCGCGCACTGTGGGTCTGGTTCTGCGTTACGACATGTAAACCCAAGGGCGCGGGGAAGCCGATTCCCCGCGTCCGGCTTTACGGCTGTCGCTGCCTGAAACGTTCGTTTTCAGGCAGCCCTGTTCCTTTCCAAACCCAGCCTCCCTGGAGGAAATCATGAGTGCTTTTTCGAATGTCACGTCGGGTGGCGCGCAACAGCTACGCCTGTTGCACACCGGTCTGTCGAGTCCTTACTGCCTTGATCCGACGCCGATGCTGGAGCGCCAGCAACAGCAGGAATCCAACGCCCGCAGTTACCCTCGGCGCATTCCGCTTGTGCTCGAACGAGCCCATGGTATTTATGTGCAGGACAGTCGCGGACAAGTGTTCGTCGATTGCCTGGCCGGTGCCGGCACCCTGGCGCTGGGTCATAACCACCCGGTGATTATCGAAGCCATCACTCAGGTCATGGCGGCCGGTGTGCCCATGCACACTCTGGACCTCATGACGCCGGTGAAGGATGCATTCGTACAGGAAATTTTTGGCTGTCTGCCTACAGAATTCGCGCGCAATGCGCGCATCCAGTTTTGCGGCCCAAGCGGGGCCGACGCGGTCGAAGCAGCGCTGAAACTGACTCGCACCGCCACCGGACGCCATTCGGTGCTGGCGTTTGAAGGGGCTTACCACGGTATGACCCTAGGGACACTGGCGATCAGCGGTAACCTGTCGCCGAAGAATGCCCTCGGCGCCTTGATGCCAGGTGTTCAGCGCCTGCCGTTCCCCCACGATTACCGTTGCCCATTCGGTGTGGCCGGTGATCAGGGTGTGATGTTGAACGTGCGTTACCTCGAGCATTTGCTCAACGACCCGGAAAGCGGTGTCACCGCACCGGCAGCAATGATTCTGGAGCCGATCCAGGGCGAGGGCGGGGTGATTGCCGCGCCGGACCGCTGGCTTCAGGAGCTTCGTCGATTGACCAAGGCCCACGGAATTCCGTTGATCGTCGACGAGATCCAGTGCGGCATCGCCCGCAGCGGCAGGATGTTCGGCTTTGAGCAATCGGGTATCACGCCTGACGTCATTACCTTGTCCAAAGCCATCGGTGGCGGTCTGCCGCTGTCGGTCATGGTCTACAACGATTCGCTGGATGTCTGGCAGCCGGGTGCCCACGCCGGCACGTTCCGTGGCAATCAACTGGCAATGGCCGCGGGCACCGCGACCTTGCGTTTCATCCGCGATCAAGGCTTGGTGGCACACGCCGAAACCGCTGGCGCGCATCTGTGTAAGCAGTTACAGATGCTGCAAAGCGAATTCGCCTGGATTGGCGATGTTCGCGGTCGTGGTTTAATGCTCGGCATGGAAATCGTCGACCCGCAAGGCGCCCTCGACGTACAGGGTCACCCGCCGGTAGACGCGGTCCGGGCCAAGGCCTTCCAGCAGGCTTGCCTGAAACACGGTTTGATCGTCGAGCTCGGCGGACGCCACGGTGCGACCGTCCGCTTCTTGCCGCCGCTGATCATCACCGAACAGGAAATCGATTTCGTCGCACAAATCCTGTTCCAGGCAGCGAGCTCGATCAATGAGCGCTCCACGCGTTAATGATCTGCCGATGCACAGGGTTTGCCGACACGGAACGGCAAGCCCGTTTTGGTTTTGAACAGGGACTGATAATGCGTAAGGCTTTAGCGACGATAAAACCGACGTGGGTGCTGGCGACCGTATTGGCATTGAACGGCTGTGGAGCACAGGATCAGTCCGCTGAACACAGTACGTCGCCGCCGCAGGTCAAGACGCTCACCGTGCAACCCCGACCGTTTGCCATGACCTCAGACCTGCCTGGCCGAATCGAACCGGTGCGCATCGCCGAGGTGCGCGCACGAATTGCCGGTGTTGTGTTGACCCGTCATTTTGAAGAGGGCAGCGACGTCAAGGCTGGTCAACTGCTTTTCAGCATCGACCCGGCACCACTGAAGTCCGCCTTGATGCGGGTCGAAGGCGCCCTGGCCAAGACTGAGGCGGATGTCTATCGCGCCAACGCTCACGTACAGCGCTACAAACAACTGGTGGAAATCAACGCTGTCAGCCCTCAGGTATTCGACGACGCGGTCTCTGATCTCAAGAGCGCCAAGGCTAACCGCCTGGCCGCTCAAGCCGATGTGGCGACCGCCCGACTCAACCTCGGTTACTGTCAGGTGCGAGCGCCGATCAGTGGCCGTATCGGCCGCGCCCTGGTCAGCGAGGGCGCACTGGTAGGCCAGGACGAAGCCACGCAAATGGCGCGGATTCAGCAACTGGACCCGATTTACGCCGACTTTACCCAGTCCGTCGATCAGATCGTGGCCTTGCAGCAAGCCGTCGCCAGTGGTCGGTTGACCCTGACTGGAGCGGGCGCAGCGCAGGTGTCAATACAACTTGGCAGCCCGACACAAACCCGACAAGGCAAGCTGATGTTCTCCGATATTTCGGTCGATCGAAGCACCGGGCAAGTCACCTTGCGCGGCGAGTTTCCTAATCCGGACAGCGTACTTCTGCCTGGCATGTATGTGCGGGTCGTAGCGCCGGCGGGGATCGACCCGCAAGCGTTGTTCGTGCCGCAGCAAGCGGTGCAGCGTGGTGTCGACGGCCAGGCCAGGTTAATGCTGGTGGACTCCCAGGGGGTGGTGCGCGAACGCGTGGTCAGCACCGGCGCGATGCTTGGTTCCGACTGGCAGATCACTCAGGGACTAGTGGCCGGCGAGCAAGTGGTGGTCGAGCGCGCCGACAAGCTCAGTGTCGGCACCAGGGTCAACATAATCACCTCGGCCGAACAGCAGGCCCATAACTGAGGGCGTGACGCTTTTACCCACGGTTGTTAGCCAGGATCTTACCGATGCCCGATTTTTTCATTAACCGTCCGAACTTCGCCTGGGTCATCGCGTTGTTCATCGCGCTGGCAGGAGCGCTGACCCTGGGCACCTTGCCGGTCAGCCAATACCCGGACGTAGCACCGCCGCAAATCAGTGTCAGTGCCAGCTACCCCGGTGCCTCGGCGCAGATCATCAATCAGAACATCACCAGCCTGATCGAGGAGGAGCTCAACGGCCTCAAGGATTTGCTGTATTACGAATCCAACAGTGCCAACGGCAGTGCAGAAACCACCATCACCTTCAAGCCGGGCATCGATCCCGACATGGCGCAGGTCGACGTCCAGAACCGCTTGCAACGGGTAGTCGGGCGCTTGCCCCAAGCGGTGATCGAGCAAGGCCTGAAAGTGGAACAGGTACGTGCCAATTTTCTGATGATCTATGCCTTGTCCTACACCGATGGGCAGCAGGATTCGATCGGGCTGGCGGATTACGCCGCGCGGGGCATCAATAACGAGATTCGCCGCGTGGCCGGAGTAGGGCGGGTGCAGATGTACACCGCCGAACGGGCCATGCGCATCTGGGTCGATCCTGCCCGGCTTGTGGGTTACAACCTGTCGATGGCCGATGTAAGTAAGGCCATCGCCGGACAGAACGTGCAAGTACCCGCCGGCAGCATGGGCGAACGTCCGGGGCCTGTCGAGCAGCACATTACCGCCACCGTCATGGTGCAGGGTCAGCTCGAATCCGTGGAGGCGTTCGGCAACATTGTGCTGTGGGCTAATGACGACGGCTCCAGTGTCAGGATTCACGATGTGGCCCGAGTCGAACTGGGTCGTCAGGACTACCGCTTCGACGCTCGCCTGAACGGCAGACCTGCGGCGGCCATGTCGGTGCAATTGGCGCCCGGTGCCAACGCGCTGCAAACGGCGGCGGCGATCAAGGCCCGGCTGGATCAACTGTCGAGCACGCTGCCAACGAACATGACGCTGAGCGTGCCTTATGACACCTCATACTTTGTCGACGTGGCGATCAAGCAAGTCATCTACACTTTGATCGAAGCCATGGTGCTGGTGTTTCTGGTGATGCTGCTGTTTTTGCAGAACCTGCGTTACACGCTGATTCCGGCCATCGTGGTGCCGGTCTGCCTGTTGGGCACCCTCGCGGTGATGGCGCCGCTGGGGTTTTCGATCAACATGATGACCCTGTTTGGCATGGTGCTGGCCATTGGCATTCTGGTGGACGACGCCATTGTCGTGGTAGAGAACGTCGAGCGCTTGATCACGCAGGAGCGCCTGTCGCCCAAAGACGCGACCCGCAAAGCGATGCGGCAGATCAGCGGGGCGATTGTCGGCATTACCCTGGTGCTGGCGGCGGTATTCCTGCCGTTGGCGTTCATGGGCGGTTCGGTGGGGGTGATCTACCAGCAGTTTTCCATGGCGCTGTCGGTGTCGATTCTATTCTCCGGGTTCCTGGCGTTGACCCTGACGCCGGCCCTGTGCGCCACCTTGCTCAAACCCTTCGACCCGGCGAAAGAGCTACGACCCAACCGCTGGGCGAACGGCTTCAATCGACGCTTCGATGCCTTGGCCCGGCGCTACGAGCGGTTCAGTTCGAGCTGGGTCCGTCGCAGCACTCGCAGCATGGGCCTGTACCTTATGTTGTTGCTGGTACTCGCTTTTGCCTATCACCGATTGCCATCCTCATTCATGCCGTCCGAGGATCAGGGCTATATCATCACGGATATCCAGCTACCACCTGCAGCTTCGGCTTCGCGCACGGATGTGACGGTGCAAGCGTGGGAGCACTATGCCCTGGCGCAACCCGCCACGGATCAGGTGCTGGCAATCATGGGGTTCAGTTTTTCCGGGGTTGGGGCTAACGCGGCGTTGTCGTTTACCAGCCTCAAGGACTGGTCGGTTCGCGGCGATGGCCAGGCCAGCGACGCGGTGGCCCGACGCGCGAATGAGGCTTTTGAGAACGCCGCTGACGGCACGCTGTTCAGCGTGGTGCCGCCGCCGGTGGACGGCCTCGGCACCTCGAACGGTTTCGAGTTACGGTTGCAGGATCTGGCAGGGCAGGGGCACGAAGCGCTGTTGAAGGCCCGAACCCAATTACTGGAGGCGGCCAAGGCGTCGCCGGTGATCGATTACCTGATGGAGGATGGCCTTGCGGATGCGCCTCAGATCAATGTCAGCATCGACCGCGAAAAAGCCGAAGCCCTCGGCGTGAGTTTTGATGTGATCAGTTCAGCGTTGTCCTCGGCGCTGGGTTCGGAACAAATCAATGAGTTTGCCAATCAGGGGCGGATGCAGCGGGTGATCGTTCAGGTGGACGGCATCAGCCGCCAGACGCCTGAAGCGCTGCTGCGCCTGCAAGTTCCCAACCGACAGAACCGATTGGTGCCACTGGAAGCCTTCAGTCGTTTTGAGTGGCAGGTCGGGCCACTGCAGATCGCGCGCTACAACGGGTCGGCGTCGCTGCGCTTTTCCGGTGATGCCGCGCCGGGTTACAGCACCGGTCAAGCCATGGAAGAACTGCAGAAAATTGCCCGTCAGTTACCAGCCGGTTTTAGCCTTGAATGGGCCGGGCTGTCACTTCAGGAACAACAGGCCAGCGATCAGGTGCCGCTGCTGGTGGGGTTATCGTTGATCGTGGTGCTGCTGGTACTGGTGGCGCTGTATGAAAGCTGGACGATTCCCTTTGCCGTGCTGTTGATCGTGCCTGTCGGCATGCTCGGTTCGGTGGCCGCGGTGACGATCATGGGCCTGCCCAATGATGTCTATTTCAAGGTGGGGCTGATCACGATCATTGGACTGGCGGCGAAGAATGCAATCCTCATCGTCGAGTTTGCCAAGGCACTTCACGTTCAGGGCGCGAGCCTTGCGCAAGCAGCGGCTCAGGCCGCGCGTCTGCGTTTTCGTCCGATCGTCATGACGTCCCTGGCCTTCATTCTCGGCGTGGTGCCTCTGGCTATTGCAACTGGTGCGGGAGCTGCCAGCCAGCGAGCGATCGGCACAGGCGTGATCGGCGGTATGCTGGCGGCGACAGTGCTCGGGGTCTTGTGGGTGCCGGTGTTCTTTGTCTGGGTCTTGTCCGCGGCAAATCGGTTGCGTAGTCGCCGTGTCAGCCTCACCGAGCCCGTGGCAGACGATGGAACGCGGTAACGTGGATTCAGCTCCCACGTTACATTTTGCGGGCGCCGTTATGCCGGGCTGATGTGTCGGTCAGCAGTTTTTTCGATGTGCTTTGATTGTCGGGTAACTGGTCGCTGAGGTCCCAGATTTCAAGCATTTTGGCGTACTCGAATGCGTGACGCGGATCGGTCTGAATCCACTGCTGAAACGCCAGGCGTTCTTCGGTCGTACAGGTGTCATCTTGCAGTCGCATACACCAATGCGCAGCTTGAGTGAGGATTTCTTCGTCCATTTCGCAAGGGTTGGGGGGATTCATTGACAGCTACCTGTATGGCCGGACAAGCCCCTCTACGAGAGCGATTGGTAAAAAAATGTCAAAAAAACCAAAACAAAACAGTCTTGCATCTAAATCTGGAGACTTGGACTCGAAGAATCTTTGCAAACCGTACATTTCTGAAAAGGAGTATTCGCATGTACAACCACTCAGCATCGGCACCCCCCGTTACGCAATTGCAATTCCAGAGAGCGGCAACTCAACGAGCATCCGAGTCAGATCGCGGCACAAATAAACATATCCGTGAGTTGCTGCGTTACTACGGACTGCGCACCAGCTTGATCCGCTTGAAAGTTATCGAGGCCTTGCTGGTCGCCGCCAGAGATGGACGTTCCATCAATGCGCGCGACGTGCATGCCTACCTGGAATCATTTGCTGCCGAGTTGTCGTTCATTTGTGTGCGTGAAGTGCTCAAACGCCTATGTGATGAAGGTGTAATCCTTTTTCAACCAGACAAGAGATACATCTTTACCACCGAAGCCTGCGCAATACTGGAACAGCACTCCGGTCGTTGAAGGCCTAAGGTGCCTCATCACTGGCCGTTTTTGGCTGTGGATTCAACCGGTCGATGCAACAGATTGGCTAAACCTTCAGTTCTTTCGTGTTCCGCGTATAACCAACGAAAGCTACGGGTCAAGGTATGGGCTGGTGGATTCTCACTAAACCCCAGAAACGACAAAGCCCTGAATAATCAGGGCTTTATCGGTACAAATATGGCGGAGGCGATGGGATTCGAACTCATGGACCTGTTACAGTCGACGGTTTTCAAGACCGTTGCCTTAAACCACTCGGCCACACCTCCGTTTGCGTTGCGGGCGCCATAATACCTGAATGAAACACACTGTCAAACTCTCTGCATGGCTTGTTACAGAGCGTCTGTTATGATCTTTGCGACTGAACGTTTCAAACCAACAGGAGTATCGCCATGCGCGAACAGGATTACGCAGTTAATAACAGCGTGCAGGCTGAGCAGCTAGAGGTTAGCCGCGTCCTGCGCAACACTTACGGCTTACTCGCTCTCACCCTCGCATTCAGCGGCGTGATGGCGTTTGTCGCGCAGCAGATGCGTGTCGGCTACCCGAATATTTTCGTGGTGCTGATCGGTTTCTACGGCCTTTTCTTCCTCACCAACAAACTCCGTGATTCGGCCTGGGGGCTGGTGTCGGCATTTGCCCTGACCGGTTTCATGGGTTTCCTGCTCGGCCCGATCCTCAACCGTTACCTGGGTATGCAGGGCGGCGCCGAGGTGGTCAGTTCGGCCTTCGCGATGACTGCGCTGGTGTTCGGCGGTCTGTCGGCTTATGTGCTGATTACCCGCAAGGACATGAGCTTCCTGGGTGGTTTCATCACTGCAGGCTTCTTCGTGCTGCTGGGTGCGACGCTGGCGAGCCTGTTCTTTCAGATCAGCGGTCTGCAACTGGCGATCAGCGCAGGTTTCGTGCTGTTCTCCTCGGTCTGCATTCTGTTCCAGACCAGCGCCATCATTCACGGCGGCGAGCGCAACTACATCATGGCGACCATTAGCCTGTATGTATCGATCTACAACCTGTTCGTCAGCTTGTTGCAGCTGTTCGGCATCATGAGCCGCGATGACTAATCGTCAGCCTTGAGGAAAAAACCCGCTTCGGCGGGTTTTTTCTTGCCTGCGATTTGAGTTAAGGGTCACGCCATCGGTGGCAAGCGGCGCTTGACCGGGGTTTTCTTGACGATTGCAGTGTTGGTTTCGGCGTGGGTGTTTAGACGATCGAGCAGGGTGTCCAGTTGTTCCATCGAACGCACATGCAGGCGGGCGATGAAACAGTCGTCGCCGGTGACTTTGTCGCACTCCGTGAACTCCGGGATGGCCTGAATCTGCCGTTCCACTTCCTGCAACTGGCCTGGCAGCGGACGAATACGGACGATGGCCTGGAGTTGATAGCCAAAGCATTTGGGGTCGATCTCGACGGTGTAACCCTTGAGCACACCACGCTCTTCGAGGCGGCGCAAACGCTCGGCGACGCTGGGCGAAGACAGGCCGCTGATTTGCGCCAGAGCCTTGAGCGAGCGGCGTGAGTCTTCCATCAATGCCGTGATCAGCACTTGGTCGATATCGTCGGTCATGGCGAAACCCCTATTAGGCAAAAAATTCAAACCGCCTTGATAAAAAAGGCAGATTTCGAGTTTAGCCTGCTTTTTGCGCTGGAGAAGCTCCTCGGCGGATTGGCATACTTTGGGCTCAAACACAGGAGTCTGATGATGGACAAAACAATACGTCACGGGTCATTCGAAATGACCGCCGCCATGCTGATTTCCGGGACCATCGGCTGGTTCGTGCTGGTGTCCGGGCAACCGGTGCTGGACGTAGTGTTCTGGCGTTGCGTGTTCGGCGCCGGCACGTTGTTGCTGATCTGCGCGGCATTCGGCTTCCTGCGCCCCGGCATTCTGACCCGCACCACCTTCTTGCTGGCCGTGCTCAGCGGCGTGGCGATTGTCGGCAACTGGGTGCTGTTGTTTGCTTCTTACTCCCGCGCCTCGATTGCCATCGGCACCGCGGTATACAACGTTCAACCGTTCATGCTGGTGGGGTTGGCCGCGTTGTTCCTCAACGAGAAAATCACCCTGCAGAAACTGTTTTGGCTGGGCATTTCGTTTCTCGGGATGCTGGCGATTGTCAGCGCACATGGCGGGCAGGGCGAGAGCGGCAATGATTACCTGATAGGCATCGCTCTGGCGCTGGGGGCGGCATTCCTTTACGCGATTGCCGCGTTGATCATCAAACGACTGACCGGCACACCGCCGCATCTGATCGCGTTGGTCCAGGTCACCACCGGCGTGCTGTTACTCGCGCCATTCGCGCACTTTTCGGCACTGCCGCAAGCGCCGAGCGCGTGGGCCAGTCTGGTCACCCTGGGCATTGTCCACACCGGCGTGATGTACGTGCTGCTCTACGGCGCGATTCAAAAACTGCCGACGGCACTGACCGGTGCGTTGTCCTTCATCTACCCGATTGCGGCGATTTTCGTTGACTGGTTTGCCTTCGGCCATCGCCTGGAACCGCTGCAATGGATCGGTGTTGCCGCGATTCTGTTGGCCGCTGCCGGCATGCAACAAGGTTGGAGCCTTAAGTTTCGTCAGACGGTGACGACGCAGTAAGCCGTAAAGAAACGTCACATGTTCCAGCGCGGTGCTGTCTTGGCCAGGCGCTGGCGCATCTCGTCGATGTTGGCGGCTAATTGCCGGACCAATAACCGATAGCCGTCCAGCTGATTGTAAACCGGCGCGGTCAGGCTTGAATCCGACGGCAGTTCGACGGGCCGACTGAGCCGCTGGGACGCACCGGATTTCAGCGCCCGGGCCATACCGATCAGTTGCACCCGAATCAACCGATGTTCGGCTTTCAAGGCCGATTGCAGATGGGCCATGGCGTCCGGGTCACTGGCATCCGGTCGGGTGTTGCCGAGGATTTCCAGGGTGCTGACGCACATCCGCAAGTGGCGCTGAATGGCATCGAGTTCGGTCATGGAGATCCGTACTTCCTTGGACACCGACGGCATCAACGAGCGCAGTTGCACCATCACCGTGTTCAGGCGGCCCACCAGTTTATGGTGTTCGTCATCGGTGACCGATTGGCCATTGATGATGCGCCCGTAGATCGTCGCGCAGTCGCGCAAGGCATCGGCCAGGTTGTAGCGCCAGGAATAAACCGCGTAGAGCGGCAAGGCGAAAGAAAACGCCAGGGCCAGGGCGATGCCGATCAGGATGTCCACCCCACGCCACAACCCGTCGGTGATCGGATTGTCGCCATGCCCCGCGACGATAAACACGGTAATCGCCGAGAGCAACGCGGTGTAACCGCCCTTGCCGATGGCGTGGTACGAGAAGAACCCGCAGACCACGGCCATCGCGAAATAGGTCAGCCACGGCATCCCCAGCCAGGCCTGTTGCGCCACCAGCAGCAAGCCGACGCCGGCTCCGATCAAGGTGCCGATGGCGCGTTCGGCGGCTTTTTTGCCGATGTTGCCGTGGTGCTGCAAACCGCCAATCACCACCAGCATCGTCACCGACGCCCACTCACCGTGGGGCAGATTGATGCCGGTGGTCAGCAGGATCGTTGCCAGCAACCCCAGCGACACACGTACCGCGTGGATCACTCTGGCGTGGCGATAGCGCCGGTACGGGTCCAGCAAAGGACGCAGCAGTCGGCGCATTAGCGGTGGCAGTCGATGGGCTCTGAATGTGCTCAGGCTCGGTCTCCTCAGAAGATGTAATCGGTGCTCAGGAAGCTCGAACTGCGTCCGCTGATGATCTCGCTGATGAGTTCTTTGTTGGTTTCCTGGAACTTGGTCGCCACCAGTGTCCGGATCGAGAACACCCGCAACGCATCATGCACCGACAGCGTGCCTTCGGCGGAGTTCTTGCGGCCGTTGAACGGGAAGGTGTCCGGGCCGCGCTGGCACTGGGCGTTGAGGTTGATCCGGCCGACCTGGTTGGCGAAGGTGTCCACCAGCCGGCCGACCGCCACCGGGTTGGTGCCGAAGATACTCAGCTGCTGGCCGAAGTCCGATTCCAGGACGTAATCGATCACCGTGTCCAGATGCCGGTAAGGCACGATCGGCACGACCGGGCCGAACTGTTCTTCCTGATAGACGCGCATTTGCGGCGTTACCGGGTACAGCACGGCGGGGTAGAAGAACGAAGCGCGGGCTTCACCACCATTTGGGTTGACCACGGCGGCGCCTTTGCTCACGGCATCCGCCACCAGCGAGTGCAGGTAATCGACTTTGCTCGCTTCGGGCAACGGCGTCAGCGCCACACCGCTGTCCCACGGCATGCCGGGTCTGAGGTTGGCGAGTTTGGCGTTGAATTTCTCGATGAACGAGTCGACCACGTCTTCATGGACGAAGAGGATTTTCAACGCGGTGCAACGCTGACCATTGAACGACAGCGAGCCGGTAAGTGCTTCGCTGACCGCGTTGTCCAGATCCACCTCAGGCAGCACGATGCCGGGGTTTTTCGCGTCCAGGCCCAACGCCGCGCGCAAGCGGTGCGGCTTTGGATGCAGTTTTTTCAGGTCGCTGGCAGCTTTGTTGGTGCCGATAAACGCAAAGATATCGATCTTGCCGCTGGCCATCAGCGCGCTGACGGTCTCGCGGCCACTGCCGTAGATCACGTTGATCACCCCGGCCGGGAAGCTGTCGCGGAACGCTTCCAGCAACGGACGAATCAGCAGCACACCCAGCTTGGCCGGTTTGAACACCACGGTGTTGCCCATGATCAGCGCCGGGATCAGCGTGGTGAAGGTTTCGTTCAGCGGGTAGTTGTAAGGTCCCATGCACAACGCCACACCCAGCGGTACGCGGCGGATCTGGCCGAGGGTGTCCTGTTCCAGTTCGAAGCGACTGGAGCGGCGGTCGAGTTCCTTGAGCGCGTTGATGGTGTCGACGATGTAATCGCAGGTGCGGTCGAACTCTTTCTCCGAGTCCTTGAGGTTCTTGCCGATTTCCCACATCAGCAACTTGACCACGGCTTCGCGCTGTTCACGCATGCGTCCGAGGAAGGCTTCTACGTGCTGGATGCGTTCGGCCACCCGCATCGTCGGCCATAGGCCCTGGCCCCGGTCATAGGCACGGACGGCGGCGTCGAGGGCGGTCAATGCGGTGTCGGCATCGAGCAGCGGCGTGCTGCCGAGGATCACTTGTTCGTCGCCATTTTCGCCGGTCAGGTACACCGGGCTGCGGACTTCGGCGAGGGGCCCTGACCAGGTTTTCAGCTCGCCGTCGACCAGGTATTCACGTTGCTCGGTCTGGCCGTCGAGTCGGTATTTTTCCGGAATGTCGCTGGAGTCGGGAAACAGGTTGCCAAGGATGTGTGCTGTGGTCATGTCGCTACTCCATGTGATGTAAGCCATGCGCTGGCGGCTTGCCGTTCAGATTCACTTCAAAGGTTATACGCCTTATTGGCACGACTTTTTAAGTGCCGATCTCATGATCCCGCGATCTTTTGACCTGAGAACACACAACGGCCGATGCTGCGGTTAAACTTCGCGCTCTTTCTAAAGGAGTTCATATGAGTTACTACCAGCCGGGCATTCTCGCCACCCCAGTTCCGCCTCAAGCCCGTCATATGTTCTTCGCACTCGAATCCGCCGCTGCCTTGCCGGCCGCGCTGGAGAATCTTAAGGGACTGGTGGACGGGAAGTCGGCAGTGGTCGGTTTCGGTGAATCCCTGGTCAAGGCCCTCAAGGGGCAAATCGAAGGCCTGCGCGCCTTTCCAGCGTTGACCGGTGTCGGCGTCGACAACCCGTCGACCCAGCACGCGCTCTGGTGCTGGTTGCACGGTGTCGACCGTGGCGAATTGCTCAACCGCAGCAACGCCATCGAAGCGGCGCTGGCCCCGGCCCTGCGCCTGGTGCAGATGAACGAAACCTTCCGCCACCTTACCGGCCACGACCTGACCGGTTATGAAGACGGCACCGAAAACCCTCACGACGAAGCCGCCGTCGCCGCTGCGCTGGTGAGTGACGGCGCTGACGGAATGGTCGGCGGCAGTTTCGCTGCGATTCAGCAGTGGCAGCACGACCTGAAGGGCTTCCACGCGATGCCGTCCCATGAGAAGGACAACATCATGGGCCGTCGTTTGAGCGACAACGAAGAGATTGACGACGCGCCGATCTCTGCTCACGTGAAACGCACCGCCCAGGAAAGCTTCGCCCCCGAGGCCTTCGTGGTGCGCCGTTCCATGCCCTGGATCGAAGGCGATCGCGCCGGCCTGATGTTCCTGGCCTTCGGTTTCTCCCTCGACGCCTTCGAAGCTCAACTACGCCGCATGAGCGGACTGGAAGACGGCATCACCGACGGTTTGTACCGCATCAGCCGGCCGATCACCGGCGGCTACTATTGGTGCCCGCCGCTCAAGGACGGTCATCTGGACCTGCGCGCGCTGCGCATCGGCTAAACATCAAGGAGTGAGTATGAACGTGGTGCGCTGGGGCATGATCGGGTGTGGCAGCGTCGCTGAACGCAAGAGCGGGCCGGCCTTCTACAAGGCACCCGGCTCGGCGCTGGTGGCGGTGATGGGCCGGCGTCTGGAGGCGGTGACGGATTACGCCGCGCGCCACGGCATCGCTCGGGTCTACACTGACGTCGAAGCGCTGATCAATGATTCCGAGGTGGACGCGGTGTACATCGCCACGCCGCCTGACAGTCATCACACTTACGTCTTGAGGGTGGCTGCCGCTGGCAAACATTGCTGCGTCGAAAAACCGATGTCGTTGAATGCCGGGCAAAGCCGTGAGATGCAGAAGGTCTTTGACGATGCCGGGCTGCACCTGTTTGTTTCCTACTACCGACGTTCGCTTCCACGCTTCCAGCAAGTGCGGCAATGGCTGGAGGAAGGGCGGATCGGCGAGGTCCGGCACCTGACCTGGACCCTGACCAAAGCGCCATCTCCGACCGATCTTGGCGGTACAGATAACTGGCGCACCGACCCGACCATTGCTGGCGGTGGTTATTTCGCCGACCTGGCCAGTCATGGGTTCGACCTGTTCCAGTACCTGCTCGGTGACATCGTCGAAGTCGCCGGGTTTACCGCGCACCAGGCCGGTTTGTATGCCGCCGAGGATGCCGTCAGCGCCAGTTGGCGGTTCGCTTCTGGCGCCCTGGGTATGGGCTGCTGGAATTTCGTCGCGGATCGCCGCGATGATCGGGTCGCACTGATCGGCAGCAAAGGCCGGATCAGCTTTTCCGTATTCGATGAACATCCGGTTCAGCTTGAAGCCGATGAAAAACTCAGCCTGCACATCGAGAACCACGACCACATCCAGTGGCATCACGTGCTCGGCATGAACGCACACATCCGTGGCGAAGCGCAGCACCCGGCGGTAGCCGAACAAGCGTTGAAGACCGATTGGGTGATGGACCAGATCCTCAAGCGCCGCTAACGCTCACTGAATGCCCCGCCGATGTAGCAGCTGCCGAGCACCGCGAGGCTGCGTTCGGCTGCGGAGCAGTCGTAAACCCTGCATGCAAGAT
The DNA here is from genome assembly GCF_030053115.1 of Pseudomonas svalbardensis. Lineage (NCBI taxonomy): Bacteria > Pseudomonadati > Pseudomonadota > Gammaproteobacteria > Pseudomonadales > Pseudomonadaceae > Pseudomonas > Pseudomonas svalbardensis. The sequence goes on from NZ_CP125619.1 coordinate 2,631,965, forward strand.
TACCCTGACACACCGCGCTACCTGATTTCACGACTGCTTCGCAGCCGAACGCAGCCTCGCGCTGCTCGGCAGCTGCTACAAAGGATCGTGCTCGTGCGGCGAATCTAACCTTATGCTCAAACAGTATTTCTCAAGCCTGTCATTGGAACTTTAAGATCACGTCATAACTCGTTATAACAAGTGATCTTCCATGACCGATAACGTTCTCTCCCTCAGTAGCGTTCCGCTACACACCCAACTGCGGGATGTGCTTCGCGCCCGCATCCTCGACGGCGAATACCCGCAAGACAGCCAGATGCCTTCCGAAAGCGAACTCGGTGCGCTGTTTAAAGTCAGCCGCATCACCGTGCGCCAGGCCTTAGGGGATCTACAGAAAGAAGGGCTGATCTTCAAGATCCACGGCAAAGGCACCTTCGTCGCCAAGCCAAAAACCTTCCAGAACGTCAGCACCCTGCAAGGCCTTGCCGAGTCCATGACCGGTCGCGGCTACGAGGTGATCAACCGCCTGCGCAGCTTCAAATTCATTGCCGCCGACAAACTCGTTGCCGAGCGCTTGCACGTCGCCGAAGGCGAGACGGTGGCGCAGATCAAACGCGTGCGGCTGATCAACCGCGAGCCGATTTCCCTGGAGATCACCTACCTGCCCAAGGCCATCGGCGAGCGTCTGGAGAAGGCCGATCTGGTCACTCGCGACATTTTCCTGATCCTGGAAAACGACTGCGGCCTGGCCCTCGGTCACGCGGATCTGGCCATCGACGCGGTGCTGGCCGACAGCGACTTGACCCAGGCGCTGAACGTCGAACCCGGCTCGCCGATCATGCGCATCGAGCGCCTGACCCACGACGCCGCAGGCGTTCCCGTGGACTTCGAACACCTTTACTACCGCGGCGATGCCTTCCAGTACCGCCTGCGGATCGACCGGCAAAAAGGGGCGCAGGCATGACACACGGCTCAATGACTAGAAAGACGCTCGAACAGGAATACGACATCGTCGTGATCGGCGGCGGCACCGCTGGACCGATGGCGGCGATCAAGGCCAAGGAGCGCAACCGCGATTTGCGCGTGCTGCTGATCGACAAGGCCAACGTCAAACGCAGTGGCGCGATCAGCATGGGCATGGACGGCCTGAACAACGCGATCATTCCCGGTCACTCGACGCCGGAGCAGTACACCAAGGAAATCACCATCGCCAACGACGGCATCGTCAATCAGGCGGCGGTGTATGCCTACGCGACCCACAGCTTCGAAACCCTCTCACAACTGGACCGCTGGGGCGTGAAGTTCGAGAAGGACGAGACTGGCGACTACGCGGTGAAAAAGGTCCACCACATGGGCGCCTACGTGCTGCCGATGCCGGAAGGGCATGACATCAAAAAAGTCCTGTACCGCCAGTTGAAACGGGCGCGGGTGAGCATCACCAACCGGCTGGTCTGCACACGATTGCTGACGGGCGAAGAGGGCGCAGTCAACGGTGTGATGGGGTTCGACTGCCGCACCGCCGACTTCCACGCGATCAAGGCCAAAGCCGTGATCCTCTGCTGCGGCGCCGCCGGGCGTCTGGGTTTGCCGTCCTCGGGTTACCTGATGGGCACCTACGAAAACCCGACCAACGCCGGCGACGGTTACGCCATGGCCTATCACGCCGGGGCAGAACTGGCGAATCTGGAATGCTTCCAGATCAACCCGCTGATCAAGGATTACAACGGCCCGGCCTGCGCCTACGTCACCGGTCCGTTGGGTGGCTACACCGCGAACAACAAGGGCGAACGCTTCATCGAGTGCGATTACTGGAGCGGCCAGATGATGTGGGAGTTTCATCAGGAACTCGAAAGTGGCAACGGCCCGGTGTTCCTCAAACTCGATCACCTGGCCGAGGAAACCATCCAGAACATCGAAGAGATCCTGCACAGCAACGAACGCCCGAGTCGCGGCCAGTTCCACTCCAATCGCGGCACCGACTACCGCACGCAAATGGTCGAAATGCACATCTCGGAAATCGGTTTTTGCAGCGGTCACTCGGCCTCCGGCGTGTGGGTCAACGAGAAGGCCGAAACCTCGGTCAAGGGTTTGTACTCGGCGGGTGACATGGCCGCGGTGCCACATAACTACATGCTCGGCGCGTTCACCTACGGCTGGTTTGCCGGCACCAACGCGGCGGACTTTGTCGCCGGTCGCGAGTTTACAGCGGTCGATGCCCAGCAGATCGAAACGGAAAAAGCTCGGGTCTACGCGCCGCTGGACCGCGAACACGGTCTGCCGCCAGCCCAGGTCGAGTACAAGCTGCGGCGCTTCGTCAACGACTACCTGCAACCGCCGAAAGTGACCAAGAAGATGCAAATCGGCCTGCAACGCTTCAGCGATGTCCAGCGCGATCTCGATCAGATCAAGGCGCACAACGCCCACGAACTGATGCGCGCCATGGAAGTCAGCATGATCCGTGACTGTGCCGAAATGGCCGCCCGCGCTTCGCTGTTCCGCGCCGAAAGTCGCTGGGGGCTTTACCACTATCGGGTCGACCACCCGCAACGCAACGACAGCGACTGGTTCTGCCATTGCCACCTGAAAAAGGGCGACGACGGTCAGATGACCAGTTTCAAAAAAGCCGTCGAGCCTTACATCATCCCGCTGGATGCCGATGAAATGCAGGCCTACGACCGGCTGCGAGTCGGTGCCTTTGCTGCCTGAGCAACACAACAAGAGAGACCGCAAAATGGCCTATCAACCCCAGGAAATCTTCTTCCGCTCCAACGCGCCCGTCACGGTCGATGAGGACCTTTGCATTGCCCACAAAGGCTGCACCGTGTGCGTCGACGTGTGCCCGATGGACCTGCTGGCGATCAACCCGGCCACGCAAAAAGCCTACATGGCGTTCGACGAATGCTGGTACTGCATGCCGTGTGAAAAGGACTGCCCGACCGGGGCGGTGAAGGTCGAGATCCCATACCTGTTGCGCTGAAACCCAGTTCCAATGTGGAAGCGGCGGTGCGACGATTCGACTTGCTCGTGAAGAGGCCAGCCCAAACACCGTAAAAGCTATCCGGCAACACCGGACGCCTGATTCAAAACACCCCTCGTTTCCCACCGCGCCCTGATCGTGGCGGAGACGAACATCCTAAAAATGATTCGAGGGGATTTACCTATGTCTTTGTCAATATTGCTGCGTGCAGCGTTCGCCGGTCTGGTACTGGCTTCATTCACCTTGTCGGCGTCGGCCGAAACCATCCGCATTGCCATCGGCACCCAGGACACCACGATCAACTGCGCCGCCGGCGGTCTGTTGATTCGCGAGCTGGGCTTGCTGGACAAATACTTGCCCCACGACGGTCCCTACAAAGACGCCAAGTACGAGGTGGAGTGGAAGAACTTCACCAGCGGCGCGCCCCTGACCAACGAGATGGTCGCCGGCAAACTCGACTTCGGCGCCATGGCCGATTTCCCCGGGTCGTTCAACGGTGTGGCGTTCGAAACCGCGGGCAAGCACAGCCTGTTTATCAGCGTGCTGTCGGGCAGCATCAAGGGCAGCGGCAACGGCATCGTGGTGCCGAGTGCCTCGAACGTACAGTCGCTGGCGGAGCTCAAGGGCAAGACCATTTCCGTGCCGTTTGCCTCGACGGCGCACGGCATGTTGCTACGGGCGGTCGCGGCCCAAGGCTGGGACCCGCTGAAAGACGTGAACATCATCGCCCAGCCGCCGGAAGTCGCCGGCTCTGCGCTGCAGGCCGGGAAGATCGACGCCCACGCCGACTTCGTGCCGTTCGCCGAACTGTTCCCCAGCCGTGGTTTCGCTCGCAAGATTTACGACGGCGCCCAAGCCAATGCGCCGACCTTCCACGGTGCGCTGGTGGATCAGGCCTATGCGAAGAAGTACCCGGAAATCGTCGTGGCTTACCTGCGGGCGAGCATTGAAGCCAACCAGTTGCTCGCAGCTGAGCCGGAGAAATACAGCGAGTTGATCGCCAAGGTCACCGGCGTCGATGCCGAGGTCAATTACCTGTTCCACGGTCCGCTGGGCGTGCAAACGCGCGACCTGAGCTGGAAGCCGGAATACCGTCAGGCCGTCGGGACTGCCATCGACACGCTCAAGCTGTTGAAGAAGGCTGATCGCGGGTTGGACCTCAATACCTTCATCGACGACCAATACATCCGCGCCGCGTTCAAGGCCTCGAACCTGGACTACACCGCGCAACTGGCCAACTACGGGCAGACACCGCTCAAGGCTGTGGATGCGTCTAGCGGCAAAGCCATCACTGATTTCAGCCATGTGGCGGAGATCTGGGTGCGTGGCGAGCCGAAGGTTCGGCAGTACGCCTCGGCAGAGTCGGCGTTCACCGCGTTGGCCAGCCTGAAGCAGGAAGGCAAAAACATCCGCGCGGTGTATGCCCAGGCGAGTGACAGCGGGATCAAGTTACTGGCGGATCAGGCGTGGTTTGCCAGTGATGCGAAAGGGCGCCTGAGTGCGTTTCTGCTCAGAGGTCAGGCTCAGCAATTTGCTACGGCACAGGGTGGGAAGGTGTTCGACTTTACCGACGCTACGACTCAAGCCGTCGCCACTCGCTGAGTTGTGGGGGGGAGTCAAAAGCCACCCCTCACCCCAACCCTCTCCCCATAGGGGAGAGGGGGAAAGGGAGCCGATCTCCATGATTTCCAAAATCTGAGTTCGACTCGATATTTCAGGTCGATGTAACTCGAAAGAACAACTCGGTCAGTCCCCTCGCCCCTCTGGGGCGGTCCGACGTTTCGGGAGGGTTAGACCAAGGGGTGGTTCTCCCGTCCTGCACCATCTACAACTGGAACCCGACATGCCAAAATCGCCAACCCGCTGGATCCCCCGAGCCGCTTCACTGCTGCTCTGCCTTGTATTCTGGCAACTCGCCGCCAGCCACCACTGGAACCTCGGCCTGGTCACCTTCGCCAACGTCCCGACGCCGCTGGCGGTCATCGAAGCCGCCCTCGGCCTCGGCGACTCCGGCAAGCTTGCGCAGCACCTCGGTAGCAGCCTCAGCCGAGTCTTCGCCGGTTATCTCACCGCACTGATCATCGGCATCGCTTTGGGCCTGGCCATCGGTCGCTCGAAATGGGCTGAAGACCTGCTGCTACCACCGCTGGAAGTCCTGCGTCCGATCCCCGCCGTCGCCTGGATTCCTCTGGCGATCCTGATGTTTCCCTCATCAGAGCTGTCGATGGTCTTCATCACCTTCACCGGCGCGCTGTTCCCGATTCTGCTCAACACCGTGCACGGCGTCGAAGGCGTCGACCCACGGCTGATCGCCTCGGCGAAAAGCCTTGGGGCAGGACGTAGGGCGATTCTGTTGGAGGTGATTCTTCCCGGCGCTGCGCCAAGCATCATCACCGGCCTTGCTATCGGCATGGGCACCTCATGGTTCTGCCTGGTGACCGCCGAAATGATCTCCGGCCAATACGGCATCGGCTATTACACCTGGGAGTCCTACACCATCCAGAACTACGCCGACATCGTGGTTGGCATGTTGCTGATTGGCGTACTGGGGATGGGCAGCAGCCTGCTGATCAAACGTCTGGGCGGGTTGTTCACTCCCTGGCACCGACCACGAGGAAAAGCCTGATGAGCGTGATGCAAACCCCTGAAGGGCGGATCGACATCCGACAATTGTCCATCGTCCTCGGCGAAGACAAGCAAGCCTTCGAAGCCGTGCAAGGTCTGGATTGCCAGATCGAGCCGGGGCAATTCGTGTGCATCCTCGGGCCGTCCGGTTGCGGCAAATCGACCCTGCTCGGTGCGCTGGCCGGTCACCTGCAACCGCGAACCGGCACCCTGAAAGTCGACGGTGCGCCAGTCTCGGGCCCGTCCCCACAGCGCGGCATGGTGTTCCAGCACCACACGCTGTTCCCTTGGCGCACGGTGCGCGACAACGTTGCTTTCGGCCTGAAAATGCGCGGCATCGGCAAAGCCGAACGCCACCAGGCTGCCGACGAAATCCTTGCCCTGGTGGGCCTCGAAGGGTTTGCCGAGCGCTGGCCTGACCAACTCTCGGGCGGCATGCAGCAACGGGTAGAAATCGCCCGGGTGCTGATCAACCGCCCGCGCCTGTTACTGATGGATGAACCCTTCGGCGCCCTCGACGCGCTGACCCGGTTGAACATGCAGGAGCTGCTGCTGGACATCTGGACGCGAATTCGCACCACCGTGGTGTTCGTCACCCATGACATCGATGAAGCGCTGTTCCTCGCCGATCGGCTGCTGGTCATGAGTTCACGCCCGGGGCGGATCATCGAAGACCTGCGCCTCGATTTCCCACGGCCACGCACCACCGAACGGGCCACCAGCCACGAATTTTCCCGCTTGAAGCGTCATTGCCTCGAGTTGCTGCGTCACGAAGACGGTCGGCAGTTACCGCGCCTGAACCCTCTCGGACTTCCCCTTGAAAACAAACTGCCGCGATTTGCCCTATGACCTCTCTATTCGATGTAACCGATAACGACGACATTCTCGCCCTGCAACCGCGCCTGACGGATGACGATCCGGGCGTGCGCAGAATTGCCCTGATCGAACTGGCCGACCTTGAAGAGCCGGACGGTTTGCTTTGGTTGGTCAATCGACTGGCTGAAGACCCGACCGAAGAGGTTCGCGCCGAAGCCGCGCGATTGCTCGAAGCCTGGGAGGACGAACCGGTGGTGGAAGCGCTGTGTCAGGCCCTGACCGATCCTTCCCAAGCCGTGCAAGCGGCCGCCGCGCAAAGCCTTAGCCTGCTCAAGACCGAGGCGGCGGGCAGGGTGATTCTGCCGTGGACCGCGCATGCCGACATCAGTGTGCGCATCGCCGCTTTCCGGGCATTGCGTGAGTTGCGCTTCCCCGCTGCCGCCGCTGCCGCTTTAGGGGCATTGACCGACGAAGACGCCAGTGTCCGCCGCGAAGCCGTCGGCGTACTCGGCTGGCTCAAGCAGCTCGATGCCTTGCCGGCGCTTGCTCGATTGGCCAGTGACGACCCGGACACCGAAGTCCGCCGCGCCGCCACCGGTGCTCTTGGCCTGGCCTCCGACGCCCACGTGCTGCCGGCGCTGCGTCACGCCTTGCAGGACGCAGCCTGGCAAGTGCGCGAAGAAGCCGCCTCCACGCTGGGCAAGGTCGGCCATGTCGACGCCGGTTCAGCCCTGGTCGAAGCCTTGAGTGACGATTACTGGCAAGTCCGTCTACGCGCCACCCGCAGCCTCGGTCGTTTGCGTTACGTCCCGGCCCTTGAAGCGCTGATCGAAACCCTCGGCCACCGTATCAGCAACCTGCGTAAGGAAGCTGCCCTGGCGCTCGGAGAACTGAACGATCGGGGCGCCATCGCACCTTTACAGGCTGCGCAGGATGACGGCGACCCGGAAGTGCGCAAAGCCGTGCGCATCGCCTTGAGTCAGCTGCAATGAACCCGGTGGCGATTGGCAATTCCCAAGGTAAACAGCAGCTGCGGGTGAACTGGCCGGATGGTCGCGAACAGTTGCTGGACCACGCTGAGTTGCGCCGTCAGTGTCCGTGTTCGCAGTGCCGGGCGTTTCGCCTGCAAGGGTTGAGGGTGAAAGTCGATGAGCGCATCCGTGTCGTCGAACTCAATTCCCAGGGTTATGGCCTTCAACTGATTTTCAGCGACGGCCATGAGCGCGGGATCTACCCCTGGCCCTACCTGGCACAACTCACCCCCGAATCTACTGAAATCTAATGTGGAATCGTCGCACCGCCGCTCCCACATTGGAATTGTGTTGTTAGCTGGATTTGCGCAGGGCGGCGTGTTGCGGGTTGAAGGTGAGTACGGCGAGTAGCGCGAATATCAGCGTCAGCCCCACGCACACCGCCAGCGCCAACGGATTGAAGCGTTCATACAGGGCAAACCGCACCAGTTCCACCGCATGGGTGAACGGGCTCAATGCGCACAACCAGTACAGCCACTCGCTGGACTCGCGCATCTTCCATAGCGGATACAGCGCCGACGACAGGAAAAACAGCGGGAAGATCACGAAATTCATCACCCCGGCAAAGTTCTCCAGCTGACGGATGGCGTTGGACAGTAACAGGCCCAACGCGCTGAGCATCAATGCCACCAGCAGCAACGCCGGCAACGCAATCAACAAGCCCATGGCCGGTGGTTGTACGCCGTACCCCCAGGCAATCGCCAGAAAGGCGTAGACCTGCAACAGCGAGATCAACGAGGTGGCCAACAGTTTGCTGCACAGCAGGAAGGTTCGGGGCAGGGGGCTGGTCAGCAGCACGCGCATGCTGCCCATTTCCCGGTCGTAGACCATCGACAGCGAACCTTGCATGCCGTTGAACAGCAGGATCATGCAGGCAAGGCCAGGGATGATGTAGACCTCATACGGAATGTAGGTGTCATAGGGCTCGATGATCGCGATCCCGAGTGCCGCACGAAAACCGGCGGCGAACACCAGCAGCCACAGCAACGGCCGCACCAGCGCACTGAGAAACCGCGTGCGCTGCAACACAAAACGCAGCCATTCACGCAGCACGATGCCGTTGAAACATTGCCAGTAGGCATTCATTGGGCGGCTCCCGAAGTCGTCAGTCGAGTGAAGGCCGAACCCAGGTCACCACCGTGCTCCAGGCTCAGGACGTCGGCTTGCCCGCTGGCGACCAACCGGCCCTGATGAAGGATCAACAGGTCGTCGCTCGGCTGTACTTCATCGAGTAAGTGAGTGGTCCAAAGTACGCTGATGCCTTGCTCGCGGCACAAACTGCGAATGTGTTGATTGAGTGCCAGGCGGCTGGCGGGGTCGAGGCCGACGCTGGCCTCGTCGAGCAGCAGCAGGCGCGGTTCATGCAGCAAGGCGCGGGCGATTTCCACCCGACGACGATGGCCGCCATTGAGTTCGCGGACCCGCTCGCGACGGCGTTCAGTCAAGGCCTGACGAGCCAGTTCGGCGTCGACACGCAGGCCGGTCTGACGCCGCGACATCCCATGCAGCGCGGCGTGATAGCGCAGGTTTTGCTCGACGCTAAGGTCCAGGTCCAGCGTGCTTTGCTGGAACACCACACCCAATTGCTTGAGCGCCGGACGCGCCGCGTTGCGCAACGAACAGCCACCGACGCGGATGTCCCCGCGCTGCACATCGTAGAGTCGAGTGAGCAAGGCAATCAGCGTCGATTTGCCCGCGCCGTTTGGCCCCAGCAGCGCCGCGAAACGGCCGGGTGCCAGGCTGAAACTCACCTGACGCAACGCCTCTTTCACACCATAAGCGAAACTCAGCTCGCTGACTTCCAGTGCGTTCATGGGGTCACCACCACGCCCCACGGATAACGCCCGACCTTGATCGACTTGGTCACCTTGAGGCTGTCGACATCGATCACCGACACGTCGCCGCTGACGCCGTTGGTGGCCAGCAATTGCTTTTGATCCGGGGTAAACGACATCTGCCAGACCCGTCGCCCGACCAACAGATAATCAAGAATCTCGAAGGTCTTGGCGTCGATCACCGCCACATGATTGGCCGGGCCGAGGGCGACGAAACCATATTTGCCGTCGGCGCTGAGCTTGATCCCCACCGGCTGGACTTTGTCCGGGTGCACGCCCTTGATCTGGAAGGTCAGGGTCTTGAGGATCTGGCGGGTCGCGACGTCGAGAATGGTCACCGTGCCGCCGATTTCCGCCGAGGCCCAGAGCTTCGAGCCATCCGGCGTGAACTCGACGAAGCGCGGCCGCTGATCCACCAGCGTGCTGTCGGCCAGGGTCTGGGTGCTGGTGTCGATCCAGTGCAGCATGTTGGTGGTTTCGCTGGTGTTCACCGCCCACTTGCCGTCGGGGCTGACGGCCATGCCTTCGGGTTCGACGCCGACGTTGATCTGACTCAGCACCTTGGAGGTTTCGGTGTCGATCACCGTCACCAGCGCATCGTCTTCGTTGGAAACGTACAGCCAACGATTGTTGGGGTGCAGGGCGAACTGTTCAGGATCTTTTCCCGACGGCAGTTCCTTGATGATCTTGCGCGTGGCGACGTCCATCACCTGGACCCGGTCCGAGTCGCTGGCGCAGATGTACAGCAGCTTATTGTCGTGGGACAACAGCAGGCCGCGCGGGCGCTGGCCAACGGGCAGGGTGTCGGTGACTTGCAGGGTCTGCAGGTCGATCAGGCTCAGGCTATTGTCCTTTTCGTTGGAGACCCAGGCGGTGCTGGCCGCGGCATGCCCGGCGGCGAGCAGCAGGGCCCAGAAAAGCAGGGAGCGGCAGAGCAGGGTGCGACGCATGGTGGATTCCTTTTTGTTGTAGTTCTTGTGGAAAGTCGGATCAGGGAAAGCGGCAGCTGACCTCGGGTTTGTCGTAACCGAGGCTGTCCATTTCGTTGAAAGGGTGCAGGAAGCCGTCTTGCGGCGACGTGCTGACCAACGCCCGGGGCTGCACGATGGGAATGGGTTGGCGCAACTGGCCGTTCCACGGCCGATAACTGAGCTTGCAACCCTTGAAACCGTCCAGCGGCAATTGATCGCTGATCTCAAGCGTACGGATCGTCACCGGATCGACCTGACGCAGTTTGCTCACGGCACTGGCGATGCTGCGCACGGCGATCCAGGCCGCGAAATCCCGGTCATTCATCCAGCGCCCGGTCAGGGCTTCGAAGCGTTTCTGCAACTGGGCGGCGCCGTAGGTTTCCACGGTTTTGTGCCAGCCCACCGGGGTCAGCCCCTGCGTGCCGGCGACCGGCCGTGGGTACCAGGTCTGGTAGGGCACGTATTCGCCGAAATCACCGCGTTCATCCGCCACCAGCACCACGTCGTACTCGGCGGTCTGGGTGAACAGCGGCATGTCGGCCTGGGCGCTGCGGCGCTGATCGTTGTCGAAACTCCAGGCTTTTTCCGCGACCAGTTTCAGGCCAAAACGTTTGGCGGCGCGGCGCAGGGCGGCGGCATAGGCTTGATCGTCCGGGGTCGGGCCGACGATCAGCAGCGCCCGTTGCCATTTGCGCACCACCAGAAATTGCGCCAGCGCATCGGCGAGCATCGCCCGACTCGGCAGGCTGTGCAGCACGTTCGGCAGGCAATCGGTGCTGCGCAGGCTGTCATCGGGACTGCCGGCATTGAACAGCAAGCTGTCGGGTAACACCGCGCTGAGCCGGCGCAGGCTCTCCGCCGGTGCATTCACCACAAATAGGCGCAGACCTTGTTCATGTTGAGCCTTGGCCGCTTCGACCAAGGCATCCGGATTGTCGACGTTGGCGCTGACCAGGTTGTAGCTCTGGTTGAGGAAACGCCCGGTGCTGTTGCTGTCAGTGATCGCCAGTTCGGCGCCACGCAACCCGGCATCGACCGGCTCGGGAATGACGTTCGACAGCAACGGGCCCGGGTCGGGGCGATAGCCCAGGTAGCCGATCTGCACCTGCAACGGTGCGTCGGCGGCCTGGCTCTGGGTCGCCACCCCGGCGGCGGAGGCAATCGCCAACAGGTAGATCAGGGCGTAAGGGGCAAGCTGGCGCATAGGGCACTCCATTACTGGTAGCGCCAGCATAGGAAGCCTGCGATGCAGAATGAAATATGCAGAAAGTACCAGTGAGCCAGTACCAAGGTAGTAACTCGCCCGGGGCGGCGCGGTTTTAGCGATCCGCGGCTGTATTTGGATGTGCGCCACAAGCCCTACTACCAAGGAACTAGATGGCGGCCACCAAAGCAGCATGGGGCTTGCGCGAAGCCGTTCCTAAGATGGGTGCCATAGCCTCTTCAAAGAGGTTTTGCGTGCAATCAAGAGGGCATAACAATGACAACAAAACGCAACGCCTTACTCGTTGCCGGACTGCTAGCCGGCTTTATCAGCGCAGGTTCCGTCTGGGCCCACGGCAACGTGGTCCCCCAGGCTGTCGCCACCCCGGGCCTGACCCCGATCAAGGACGCTGGCGTACCGGTCGATGCCGATGGTTGGGCATCGGTGAACCCTTATCGCGCTACCCCGGAACACGATAAGGCCGTGGAAATCGGCTCTTCGGCCTACAACCAGAACTGCGCGGCCTGCCATGGCCTGGAAGCCAAATCCGGCGGCATTGCTCCGGATTTGCGCATGCTGGATGTCGGCGAGGCGGGTGATGAATGGTTCGTCGAACGCGTGCGCCATGGCGCTGTGCGTGACGGCCGGGTCTACATGCCGAAGATGGCCGACTACCTGAGCCAGGAAGCCTTGTGGGCGGTACGCACTTACCTGGACACCGTTCGCGTCGAGGAGTAACCCATGCGCCTGCTCGCTGTGTTGATCAGCGCTGTGTTGCTGTGCTGCCAGGCCGTGCAGGCGCAGGTCCGCACCTATGACGAAATGATCGCCGCCGGGGAGCTGAAAGTGGCGGTCTACAAGGACTTCGCCCCGTACAGTTTTGAAGACGCCGGCCAGGCCCGTGGCGTTGATGTCGAACTCGCCGAAGCGTTGGCCAAGGCCCTCGGCGTGCGCCTGACGTTGATTTGGGCGCCGGCCGGCGAGAAGCTCGATGACGACCTGCGCGATTACATCTGGCGTGCCAGTCAGTTGCACGACCTGCAATTGGCTGACCTGATGATGCGCGTGCCGTACGACCGCGATTACGCGCAGAAACGCAATGAACTGGGTGAGCTGGAAAACGGCCATGTGGTGATGTTCGGGCCGTACCAGAACGAACAATGGCAGGTGGCCTATGACCGCCGTCGGCTGGACAAGGTCGGTAGCGTCGCCGTGTTCGAGCATCACCCGATCGGCGTCGAAGTCGACAGCGTGCCGTCGTTCTACCTGACCTCGGTGTTCAACGGCATGCTCGCCGGCAAAACGCATCACTATCCCGGCGTACCCCAGGCATTTGCCGCCATGAAGGCCGGTGAAGTCGACGCAGTCATGGCCATGCGCGGTGAGATCGACTGGCAAGTGCATGAAGCGGCGGACCCGCAAGTGGTGCTGGCAGAAAACGCCTACCCGAACATGGGCAAGCAGCTTTGGGAGATCGGCATGGCGGTGCACGAAAGCAACCGTCAACTGGCCTATGCCGTGGAAGAGGCGCTGGAAGCCTTGATCCGCGAGGGCGCTGTCAAAACCATTTATGGCCATTACGGCCTGCGCTATGACGTGCCTGAGATGTATCAATAGTGAACTGGCGAGCGAGTTGTCTGTTGGCCTGTTGGCTACCCATCGCCGCGCACGCCGTGGACATCGACCCGGGCAAGGACCCGGTGCCCTCGGTGATGTGGGCCTTCTATCACAAGCAAATGCTCGGCGATGCGCCGTTCGTGTTCGACGAGCGGGTCAAGCTGCTGGCGCCACCGTTCGCCGAAGATGCCCGGCAAGTGCCACTGGAAATCGACGCGCGAGCGTTCAAGGGTGAAGTGGTGAAAATCCTCGCTTGGGCCGAACTCAACCCCTTGCCGAAAATTGTCGATTTCCAGCCGCTGGACCGCGTGCTGCCGTGGCTGTCGATCCGCATCCGTATCGAACAGGCCACGCCGTTGCGCGCGGCAGTGCTGACCCGTGATGGGTTGTGGCATGTCGGCTCGACGCTGATCGATGCGGCGGGCGGCGGTTGCACGGCGCCGAGTGTGGTGCGCACTCAGCCGGGCTGGGAGGACCACATCGGTGAAGTGCTGGGCGGTCGTTATCCCCGTGGCGAGTTCAGCCGTGTGCGCTTGCAAGTGGCGCACCCGATGGACAACGGCATGGTCAGTGGCATTCCGGAATTTTTCATCAACCATGCCGAACTGCGGGATCAGAACGATCAGCTGTTGGCCCGTCTTGAGTTGTTTCCCGCTGTCAGCGAAAACCCCAACCTGGCCTTCGATATCGAAGGGGCAGGGCAGACGCGCCTGTTGCTGCGCGACAACAGCGGCAATCAATTCGATGCGGTCATACCCTGACCCAAAGGAGCGCGTGATGCGCTGGATGCTGCTGTTGTTTATGAGCCTGAGCCTGCCGGCCCTAGCCGATCTGGACTACTCACTCAAGCCCCGGCAGATCGCCGAAGACACCTGGCTGCTGGAAGGCAGCACCGACAATTTTGCCAAGGCCAACGGCGGCAACATCGTCAACACTTCGTTCATCGTCACCGAGCTGGGTGTGGTGGTGATCGACACCGGGCCGTCGAAACGCTACGGCGAAGCGATGCGCAAGGCGATTGCCTCGATCACCGACAAACCGGTGATTGAGGTGCTGCTGACTCATCATCATCCTGATCATGTGCTCGGCAACCAGGCCTTCACTGACGTGCCGATCGGTGCGCTGGCCGGCACCACCGAGCTGTTGCATCAGCAGGGCGATGCCATGGCCGAGAACCTGTACCGACTGGTGGGCGACTGGATGCGCGGCACCGAGGTGGTGTTGCCGACCCGGACGCTGACACCCGGTGTGCGAAGTTTTGGGGATCACGATCTGCGTCTGCTGGGCCTGGGTGGGCACACGGGCGCGGATCTGGCTATTCTCGACCAGAAAACCGGCGTGCTGTTTGCCGGGGATCTGGTGTTTTACCAACGGGCGCTGACCACGCCCAACAGTCCGGGGCCGGCGGTGTGGCTGGCGGACATCGCCACCCTTCAAGGCCTGCCGTGGACGCTGATCGTCCCCGGTCACGGCCCCGTGGGCAGCGATCAACAGCCCTTCGAGCAAATGCGTGACTACCTGACCTGGCTCGATCAGCTCATGCGCGATGGCGCCGCCAATGGCAGTGATATGGCCGAGATGATCCGCAGTCTCATTCCTGAACGGTTTACCGGGATCACTCTGAGCCGCTACGAGCTGATCCGCAGCGTCAGCCATCTGTATCCGCGTTACGAGCGCGGGCAGATGACCCGAGTCGATTCCGCCGCGGATAAGTGAGCAACACAAATCCCCTGTGGGAGCGGGCTTGCTCGCGATGGCGGGCGTGGTAGCGCGCCAGAAGGTGGGCGATCAACAGCTCAGACGGTTCGTTGCGCCAGTCGTGTTGGGTTTCGCCGGTGTCTTGCAGCCGGTGCAGCGCATCGGCAATCAGGACCGGATCGAGGTCTTTGCCAGCGGCCGCTTCACGCAGGCTTTTATGCCCGCCACAACAGAAGTCCAGTTTAAAGGTGTGGAAAATGCGGGTGGCGCCGGGAATGTCGCAGGCCAGTTGGCCGAGGCTTTGTTCCAATAGAGTCAGGCTCATCAGGGGTTCCTTGTTTGGATTTCAACGGTTCCCCAGGCTCATGGCGGCATGCCATATTTAACGTATTGAAAAATATGGCTTAATTTTTAGTGGTGGTGATATGCACCCAGACGCTTTAGGGTGAATCCAACCATAGAGGGTAAAAACTACCATGCTGCGTGAAAGCCTGGCGGCCGACCTGATTGTCGAGTTGCCCAATGCCGTGCGGTTGCAACGACTGGTCCAGACCCTGCGCGAGTACTTCAACAGTGGCGCCGTGGGATTGCTGCGTCTGGATGATGACAGCCTGAGGCCGGTCGCGACGGTGGGGCTGGTGCATGAAGCGTTGGGCCGCCGGTTTGTCATCGCCCAGCATCCGCGGCTGGCGGCGATCATGGCGTCGCGCGAAACCACCTGGTTCGAGCCCGACAGTCGCCTGCCGGATCCCTATGACGGCTTGCTCGACGACCACGTCGGCGAACCGCTGCCGGTGCACGACTGCATGGGCGTGAGCCTGTATGTGGAGGGGCGGATCTGGGGCGCGATCACTCTCGATGCGCTGCACGCCGGGACCTTCGACAGCCGTGCGCGGGAAGAACTCAAACGCTGTACCTTGCAGATCGAAGCCGCCGTGCGAGTCACCCGGCTTGAGCAGGAAAACCGCAGCCTGCGCTTGTCCCGCAGCGATATTCAAGACGTGCGCAGGCCGGCTGATGAAGGCGAAATCCTCGGGCAGAGTGAGGTGCTGCATCAGTTGCTCAATGAACTGGACGTACTGGCCGATTCCGAGTTGCCGGTGTTGCTGCTGGGCGAGACCGGCGTCGGCAAGGAGCTGTTCGCCCGGCGCTTGCATCGTCTGTCGCGCCGCAGTCATAAGCCGCTGGTGCAGGTCAACTGCGCTGCCTTGCCGGAGTCGCTGGCAGAGAGTGAATTGTTCGGCCATGTCAAAGGCGCATTTTCCGGCGCCACCAGTGACCGTGCCGGACGTTTCGATGCGGCCAACGGTGGCACGCTGTTTCTCGACGAAGTCGGTGAATTGCCATTGGCCGTGCAAGCGAAGTTGCTGCGCACCCTGCAGAACGGCGAGATCCAGCGCCTCGGCGCCGACAAGCCGTTGCATGTCGATGTGCGAATCATCGCCGCGACCAACCGGCACCTGCCGGACAGCATCCGCGACGGCTTGTTTCGGGCCGATCTGTATCACCGGCTCTCGGTGTACCCGGTGCCGATTCCGCCGCTGCGCGAGCGAGGTAATGATGTATTGATGCTGGCCGGGCATTTCCTTGAACTCAATCGGGCGCGGCTCGGTCTGCGCGGTTTGCGTCTGTCGCCGGCGGCCGAGCGAGCGCTGCTGACTTACAGCTGGCCGGGCAACGTGCGCGAGCTGGAGCATGTGATCAGCCGAGCCGCGTTGAAGCAGCTCAGTCGCGGCACAAGTCGTGCCCTGATCATGACGCTGGAACCCGAGATTCTGGACCTCGACAGTGCCATGGACGGGCAGGGCGCGGTCGTCGAAAGTCCCCTGGACGTGACGGCTGATGAGCCATTCCTGCCCCTGGGTGAAGCGGTCGACGATTACCAGCGCAAGAAAATTCTCCAGGCCTTGAGCCTGTCCGGGGAAAACTGGGCCAGCGCTGCGCGGATTCTGGAAGTCGATCCCAGCAACCTGCACAAACTGGCTCGGCGTCTGCGCCTCAAATAAGGCTGGGCATGCTCAGTGTTGATGGTGGTCAAGGTGCTGTTGCGCAGTGCATAGCACACTGGGCAGAACCTTTTTGGAGATCACCGTCATGCCCCTTTCCCTGGCACAGATGCGCCGCAACTACACCCTTTTTGGCCTGCAAGACGAGTCGGCGCTGGACGACCCGATGGCGATGTTCCGGCAATGGATGCAGCTGGCCCGCGACACCGAGCGCGCGCCTGTCGAAGCCAACAGCATGGTGTTGGCAACGGTCGACAGTGAAGGGCGCCCGCACTGCCGGGTCCTGCTGCTCAAGGGTTTGAGCGATGAAGGCTTTACTTTTTTCGGCAATTACCAGAGTGATAAAGGCCAGCAACTGGCCGCCAACCCGCATGCCGCCATGACCTTTTTCTGGCCGGGACTGGAGCGTCAGGTGCGTATCGAAGGCCAGGTCACCAGGCTCGACCCGACGCTGTCGGATGCGTACTTCGATTCCCGCCCACAGGACAGTCGCCTGGGCGCCTGGGCTTCACCGCAAAGCCGGCCGTTGGTCAATCGGGCCGAGCTTGAATCGCTGTTGCTACAAACCACCCAACGTTTTGCCGGCAAGACCGTGCCGCGGCCCGAACATTGGGGCGGCTACTGCTTGCACCCTGAGCGTCTGGAATTCTGGCAAGGCCGTGCCGACCGCTTGCATGACCGTCTCGATTACCGTTTGCGCGATGGCGTATGGCAACGCAACCGCTTGGCGCCTTGAACGCTCTTTGATTCTGTGGAGGTACCTCCTTGGAGGAATAGGCTCGCTTGCCATTCCGGTTCAGGCTTTGGGCCATACCTCATCTACGGGAAGGCTTGGATATGGCCCATCTGGCGCAACGCACCTTTGAACCCTTGAACATTGCCGTGCTGACCATCAGCGATACGCGCACCTTTGACACCGACACCTCGGGGCAGACTCTGACGGATTTACTGCAAACGGCCGGGCATGTATTGATCGATCGTGATCTGGTCAAGGACGACATTTATCAGATCCGCGCCAAGGTTTCCCACTGGATCGCCGATCCTCAGGTTCAAGTGATACTGATGACCGGCGGCACCGGCTTCACCGCGCGCGACAACACTCCGCAAGCGGTTTTGCCATTGCTGGACAAACACGTGGAAGGCTTCGGTGAACTGTTCCGTCAGGTGTCCCTAGTGGAAATCGGCATGTCCAGTCTGCAATCCCGGGCGTTGGCCGGGATGAGCAACGGCGTGCTGGTGTGCTGCGTTCCGGGTTCGCCGGGCGCGTGTCGAACCGCCTGGAACCAGATCCTGCTCGAACAATTGGACAGCCGCACCGGCCCGTGCAATTTCGCCCCGCATTTGAAACCGCAAGGGCAACGGGTCACCGACGCCTGCGAGACCCGCTCATGACTGGCCGGGTGTGCGACCTCGGCCATCTGATGCCGGTGGACGAGGCCATCAGCCGTCTGCTGGATCAGGCACCGCCGCCGCCCCTGGCGCAAAAGATCGGACTGGATCAAGCCTTGGGGCGGGTTCTGGCGGCGGACATTCATTCCCCTGTCAACCTGCCGGCCTGGGACAACAGTGCCATGGACGGTTACGCCCTCAGGGCCGCTGACCTGCCACCGGACGGCGGCTGTTTGTCGATTGGTGGACGAATTGCGGCGGGTGATCCGGCGTGTTCCCCCTTGCTCGCGCAGCAGGCGGTACAGATTTTTACCGGCGCGCCATTGCCGCCGGGTGCCGACACGGTGGTGCCGCAGGAGCGCTGCCGGATCGATGGCGAGCGTGTCTGGTTTCCGCCCGTAAGCGCTGGCGATCACGTGCGCAAGGAAGGCGAGGAGGTTCGCCGGGGAGACCTGTTGCTCCAGGCCGGTAAACGCCTGCGTGCGCAAGAAGTGGGGTTGCTGGCCGGCGCTGGCATCGCGCGGGTCGAGGTTTATCGACCGTTGCAGGTGTGCTTGCTCAGCAGCGGCAATGAACTGCGTGAGCCGGGCGATCCATTGGCGCCGGGGCAGATTTACAACAGCAATCGTTACTGCCTCGCGGCGTTGTTGAGTGGCTGGGGCGTCGAGGTGCACGACTATGGCGTCATGGCCGATGAGTTGGCGGCCAGCCGGCATGCCTTGAGCCTGGCGTCCTCGGAATGCGACCTGCTGTTGAGTTCCGGTGGCGTCTCGGTGGGCGAGGAAGATCACCTTAAACAGGCCATCGAGGAACTCGGTAGCCTGGATTTCTGGCGGCTGGCCATTCAGCCGGGTAAACCGCTGGCGTTTGGCGAAGTGGCCGGCAAACCCTGGATCGGCATGCCGGGCAATCCTTCGGCAGCGCTGATTACCGCGTTGGTGGTGGTGCGTCCGTTCCTGCTCAGGGCCCAGGGCGTGAAAGACGTGTTGCCGGTGCCAATGGCCGTGCCCGCCGGGTTCGACTGGTTGCAGCGCAACAAGCGTCGGCAGTACCTGCGGGCAAGACTCACTCCCGACGCTAACGGCCAGTTGAGTGTGGAACTGCACCCTCAGCAAAGCTCGGCGATGTTGACTGCCGCGTGTTGGGCCGACGGGTTGGCGGTGATCGAGTGCGAGCAGCAAGTGCTCAAGCACGACAACGTGATGTTCCTGTCCTTCGCCGACCTGATGCATTGATGGCAATTGATTGCCGTCAAGGCTCTGTCTGCCGGTCTCGCTAGACTGGCAGCGCCTTTTTCGATCGCTGCGCCACAGGCATCGATGGAGGATCGAGACGCGTTTTTCCATGAGGATTACCCATGCAACTGGTCTGCCCGGCAGGGAACCTGCCTGCGCTAAAAGCGGCAGTGCGCCAAGGCGCCGATGCCGTCTATGTCGGTTTTCGCGATGACACCAATGCCCGGCATTTCGCGGGGCTGAACATGGACGATAAACAGTTCGACGCAGCGGTCGCTCACATCCGCCAGCATCAACGCAAACTCTACGTCGCGGTCAACACCTACCCGCAACCCAAGGGCTGGGAACGCTGGCAGCGAGCGGTTGATCGTGCCGCCGATTTCGGCGTGGATGCGCTGATCGCCGCCGACCCCGGCGTGCTCAACTACGCCAGCCAGCGGCATCCGCAATTGGCGTTACACCTGTCGGTCCAGGGCTCGGCAACCCATGCCGCGGCGCTGGAGTTTTATGCGCAGCGCTACGGGATTCGTCGCGCGGTGCTGCCGCGGGTGTTGTCGTTGGCGCAGGTGCGCCAGGTCGCCGCGAGCAGCCCGGTGCCCATCGAAGTCTTTGGCTTCGGCAGCTTGTGCATCATGGCCGAAGGGCGTTGCCATCTGTCTTCCTACATCACCGGCGAGTCGCCCAACCTCTGCGGTGTCTGTTCGCCAGCCAAAGCGGTGCGCTGGAGCGACGACGCGGAAGGTTTGAGCGCACGGCTCAGTGAAGTGCTGATCGACCGTTACACCCCTGACGAACCGGCCGGTTACCCAACCCTGTGCAAAGGCCGTTTCCTGGTCGGCGGCAAGCGTTTTCATGCGCTGGAAGAACCCACCAGCCTCGACACCCTGGATTTGCTGCCGGAATTGACGGCCATCGGCGTCGAGGCGGTCAAAATCGAGGGCCGGCAACGCAGCCCGGCCTATGTCGAACAAGTCACCCGCGTCTGGCGCGCGGCACTGGATGCCCATCGCGGCTCACCGGGCAGTTTTCGGGTCAAGGAAGAATGGCGCCGGGTGCTGGCCGGTTTGTCCGAAGGCAGCCAGACCACCCTGGGTGCATATCATCGATCATGGCAATGAGGGAGGCGACATGAAGCTCAGCCTTGGACCGGTCCTGTTTTATTGGGACAAAGAGCAACTCAGCAACTTTTACGCCGAGATGTCGGCCTTGCCCCTGGATGTGATTTATCTGGGGGAAACCGTGTGTTCGAAACGCCGGGCCTTTTCACTGGATCAATGGCTGGGTCTGGGGCGCGAGTTGCAGGAATGCAGCCAGGCACAACTGGTGATCTCCAGCCTGACGCTGATCGAAGCGGCCTCCGAGCTCTCCAGCCTGCGGCGGCTCTGCGACAACGGCCAATTGCTGGTTGAGGCCAACGACATGGGCGCGGTGCAGTTTCTGGCCGAGCGCAAGTTGCCGTTCGTGGGCGGCCCGGCGCTCAACCTGTACAACGGTCATACGCTGGCGCAACTGCTGGACTGCGGGATGACCCGTTGGGTGCCGCCGGTGGAATGCTCGGCGGCGCTGATTGGCGATGTGCTCGATCAAGTGCGCGAACTGGGCCGTGAGGTGCCGGAAGTCGAGATCTTTGCCTACGGACATTTGCCGTTGGCCTATTCCGCGCGCTGCTTCACCGCTCGGGCGGAAAACAAGCCCAAGGACGACTGCCAGTTTTGCTGCATCAACTACCCCGACGGTCTGCCGCTGACCAGTCAGGAGGGGCAGGCGCTGTTCACCATTAACGGTATACAAACGATGTCGGCCGAGGTGACCAATCTGCTGGCGGATTACACCGGGCTGGTGGCCTGTGGCGCCGACTTGTTGCGTCTGAGCCCTCGCGCTCAGGGCATGGCCGAGGTCATTGCCGCCTATCAACGGGTTCGGCTGGGCGAGACACCGCCGCTGTTCGTCGACGGTTGTAACGGCTACTGGCATGGCCAGGCCGGCATGTTGCGCGTCGAGGGGGTCGGCCTGTGTTGAACCGTAAAAAGTGGTTGTTGAAAGGCGCCGACCGGTTATTGCCGCTGGTGCGCCGGGTGCCTTTTGCGGTGCAGCGCCTGGCGTTGCAGCAGGCGCTCAATCGCTGCCTCGCCGAGCCGTTGCGCGATGGCGAATTTGAAGTATTGCGTGGGCGTTGGTTGTGTCTGCGGATCCCGGACCTGGGTTTGTCCTGGTTCCTGACGCTGACCCGTGAAGGGTTGCGAATTGCTGAACACGCCACGGCGCATGTGACCATTAGCGGTAACTGGCGAGAGTTTTTATTGCTGGCGAGTCGTCAGGAGGATCCGGATACGTTGTTCTTTCGCAGGCGTTTGGTGATTGAGGGTGATACGGAGTTGGGGTTGGCGTTGAAGAACCTGATCGACAGTCTGGATCCTGATGTGTTGCCGGTGTGGTTGTGGCGCAATCTGGAGCGGGCGGGGAAGGGGTTGGCGGCCGGTTAGCCGAGCTGTATTTTTGGTTGGAGTACATTTCCATTTCTGCGGTAACGGCTGCTTAGGGTTCCGCCCTGACGGCGGGCCACTTGGAAAAGCGCCAAGTAACCAAGCGCTCTTGCCCCTGACGTACGGTGCCTCGCCTAGGCTCGGCATGCCCTCGCTCCGGTCCTGCTCCGTGGGCCCGCCGCCATCGGCCATCCATGGCCGGGGGCGGCTACCGCGGCATCCTTGCCGCGGTGCCCACTGCGCAGAACCTGCGCTCGGCCTTCCGACGGGGCAGATCAGGATCAAGATCACGATCAAAAGCCAAAGTGGGGCGGCCTGATAGCCGACCTGATGTCTGTCAAGGTCATCGGCGGTGGACACCTATGTCATGCCCGCCAAAAATCCAACTGTGGGAGCGAGCCTGCTCGCGAAGGCGGACTTACATTCAACATTGATGTCGACTGACAGGGCCTCATCGCGAGCAGGCTCGCTCCCACAGGGGAATGCGTACGCTTGAAGAGACAGGCCGGCCGGTAGGCCGCCTCGCTTTTGCGGTGCACGCCCCCTCGAGAGGCCGAGTGGAGGTTCTGCGTAGTGGGCAACCCGGCATGGATGCCGGGTTAGCCGCCCCCGGCCATGGATGGCCGATGGCGGCGGGCCCACGGAGCAGGACCGGAGCGAGGGCATGGCGAGCCTAGGCGAGCCACCGAACGACAGGGGCATGAGCGCTTTGGTTACTTTCGCGCTTTTCGAAAGTGACCCGCCGTAAGGGCGGAACCCTAAGCCGCCGTTACCGCAGAAATGGATATGTACTGAGCCAAAAGACGCCATCGCGAGCAGGCTCGCTCCCACATTTGATCTGCGTTGCCCTCAAACCATCAGTTCAGAGGCGTGATTCTGCCGAGCATCACTGGCAATCAACTGCTTGATCCCTTCAAATAACTCATCCCCCTGCGCCTCCGTGCGGTCCTCACCATAGCGCTTGCGCAACCCGTAATGGCTAAGAATCAAATGCACATCCGCGTGCAGACCATGCTGCTTCAGGCAGTTTTCAACGCATTGCAACGGGCAACCGTCCAGCGCAAAAATCCGCCGTCCCGAGCGTGCCTTGTTGACCAGCGCCGCCACATGCCCGCCGACCCCGACGATGCAGGACATTTCAGCCGATCCGCTGCGATCAAGCCGCACGGCCAGGGCGTTGGCCAGTTGGGCGACGTTGGAGCAGCCTGAGCAGGCGTAAATAAGGGGCAAGGTTGAACGGGACATGAGCGTTCTCCGTGGATGGACTTCTTCAGTGTGCAAGGCCGGTGGCGTTGCGCATTGACTGCGGTCAATTCCGTCTATTGGAACGCCGCGAGATCCTCTTCGGCGAGGATACTGATACTGCGGCGTTCCATCGCGATCAGGCCGCTGTCCACCAGGCGGTGCAAGATCCGCGAAAAGGTTTCCGGCTGGATGCCCAGCTTCGAGGCCACCAGGCGTTTGGACACCTGCAAGACAATCAAACCGCTGACCGGGTTGCGTTCCTGGAACAGGAAATTGATCACCCGCCGGCTCGCACTGGCCATGGTCAAGGTGTCGATGTCGCGCAGACGCAGGTGCAAGTGCACGCTCATGCTCGCCAGAATGGCCAGGCAAACCTTCGGCTGGTCCTCGAGTGCATTGCGGTAATGGGTGCCCTCGATACTCACCAGCACGCTGTCCTTCAGCGCCGTGGCGCTCACCGGGTAAAGACGGGCCTGGCTGAACAGCAAGGCTTCGGCAAACGTCTGGCCGGGCTGAATGATCTCCACCAGGTTTTCCTGACCTTCGCCGGTAAGCCGGTACAACTTGATCTGGCCGCTGACCAGCAGGAAAAAACGCTTGGCCGGATCGCCTTGGTGCATGAGCGTGCTGTGGCAACTCAGGCGCTTGAGCATCGCCAGGCCGCAGACTTCCTCGAAGATTTTCTCCGGCAGTTGGCTGAACAGATGATGACGACGCAACGTTAAAACGATGGAAGGGTGGGTCAGCATGGCGTACCTCCGCTGACGCTCATAGTAGAGAGCGCCGGCCGGATGACCTATGCCTCTGCCGGCCTACCTCCAAGGAGGCATGCCCCTCAGCCCGCATTGCGCAGATGCTCCATGGCCCACACCGCCGCCTCGACCCGTGAGCGCAAACCGAGTTTGTGCAGCAGGTTTTTCACATGAACCTTGACCGTGCCTTCGGTGATGCCCAGCTTGTGCCCGATGACTTTGTTGCTGAAGCCGCTGGCGATGGTTTTCAGCACCTGACGTTCACGCTCGGTCAGTTCCACCACGGTCTGGCGCTGCGGTGAGCGCAGCGCCTGGGCCATGACTTGGGTCAGCCCCGGGCTGATCACCAATTCGCCGTTCAAGGCATTGCGGATGTACTGAATCAGCAGTTCGGGTTCCATGTCCTTGAGCAGATAGCCGTCGGCATCCAGACGCAATGCGTCGCGAATATCGTCTTCGGCATCCGAGACCGTGAACAGCAGCACCTTGCCGGTGTAGTGCATCGCCCGTAATTGGCGCAGGGTTTCAATGCCATTCATCTGCGGCATGTTGTTATCGAGCAACACCAGGTCCGGTTGCAGCGGCTCGATCAGACTGAGTGCTTCTTCGCCGTTGTTGGCTTCACCGACGATCAGGAAATCATCTTCGAGTTCGAGCATCTGGCGGATGCCGTGACGCATCATCGGATGGTCGTCAACCAGCAGGATGGTGTGTTGCAGGGACGGGTTCATGTGACGCTACCTTCTGTTTGCTGCCCGAGAAACTCCGGTTGGAATTCCAGTTGGACGCGGGTGCCTTGCGGCTCCCTAGAGACTATTTCGAGTTGACCGCGCAAGCTGCGGGCCCGCTCATCCATGATTTTCAGGCCGTGGTGTTCGCGTTGGTCGACGTTGCCGCTGAAGCCACGCCCGTCGTCTTCGACGATGAGCCTGACGGTTTCACCGTCCTGACGCAGTTGCAGCCAGGCGTTCTGCGCATGGGCGTGGCGCAAACAATTGGAGAGCGCCTCGCGAGTGATCTGCAAGATGTGGATTTGCTCGCTGGCCGATAACTGAAAGGCCAGCGCGTCGACGTGCAGGTGCACCTGAAATTCCCCGCGACGGGAGAACTCCTCGGCGGTGTCCTTGAGTTCCTGCACCAGTCCCGCATCGTGAATCTGCAAGCGAAAGGTGGTCAGCAACTCGCGTAACTGGCGGTAGGCATTGTTCAGCCCTTCGCGCAGTTCGGCGGTGACGTTTTCCAGGGTTTCGACCGTTTCGCCACGACGCATCAGGGTTTGCAGGCGGCTGACTTGCAGCTTCATGTAGGACAGGGCCTGGGCCAGTGAGTCATGCAACTCGCGAGCAATGATCGTGCGTTCGTCGAGCAACAGCAGGCGATGATCCTGTTCCCGTTGACGCTTGAGCGACAGCGAGGTGCCGATCAGGTTGGCCAGGGCCTGGATCAGTTGGGTTTCCCAGGCTTGGGTCGGATGTCCGTCGACAAAATGCGCCTTGAGTTCGCCCAGTTCACTGCCCTGATTGCTGATGCTGAACGTTTGTGGACTGGCTTTATGGTGCTTCTGGCACGTGGCGCAGTCGCTGCTGGCGCAGACTTCCCGGATGTTCGCGCCGTGGAGGGCGAGCAACTGCTGGGCCGGTGCCTGCATTTGTCCTTGCAGGCACAGCGACAGGCGTAAGCCGGGCAAGCGTTGCTGGAAACGCCGGATCAACTCATCCAGGCCTTCGGCATTGGCCAGGCGTGTGGCCAGGCTTCGACTGCTTTGGTACAGCAACTCGAGGGCGGCATTGGCTTGTTGCAGGTTCAGGGTTTTTTGCTGGACCTGACTCTCAAGGGTGCGATGCGAGTCTTCGATCGTCTCGGCCATGGCGTTGAAACTCATGGCCAACTGGCCCAGTTCGTCCTGGGATTGATGGTTGACCCGCACCTTGAAATCGCCGCGACGAAAGCGCTGGGTCGCATCCACCAACTCTTTCAAGGGCATGACGACCCCGTACTGCAATTCGTAGAGCCCAATCAGCAGGACGAACAGGGTGGTGAACAAGGCCAGGCCCTGGATCACCTGTTGCCAGCCTTGCTTTTGTTCGCTTTGGCGCTGCAACAGGTTGACGAACTGGTTCAGTTGTTCAACGAAGGGCAGGGCCTGGACCTGAAAATAGGCGGCATCGCCGCGCTCCAGTGCCGGGCGCAAATCCTCGTTCCAGTGTTGCTGGATTTGCCCGTAGCTGATTTGCAGGGCGGCGGTCGGGCCATCTTCCAGCACTGCCTTGAGTGACTGGCTGTTGAGGCGGGTTTGCAGGCTGTCGCTGATGGCGATGATTTCTTCGCCGGTTGCACCCGCGGCCAGTTTCCAGCTCAGGTGGTAAGTCTCCATGCGCACCGAGCCTGCGGTGTTGATGGCAGCGGCATCACCCTGGCTGAACCAGGCGATCAGTCCGGCGCTTAACGAACTGGCGAGGGCGAGCACGGCGATCAGGATCACCGCCAGCCCGGCGCGAGCGGGCAGGGAACTGCGCAACCAGCGCACCATCAGCGCAGGTCCGGGAAAAAATCAGGAAAACAGAGCATGTGCAGTTCCAGGATGGGGTTTTGCCGCCGATCCCGGGCGCGCTACCTCTAAAGAGTTGTCGACTGATCCTTGTCAGCAAAAACCTTGGAAGAAAACCTTAAGACGCTGATAAACCGCCGGTTTTAGGGTTTTCCTGTACTACCTCCTTAGAGGTAGACCGCACAAGCATAGGCCTATGCCCCCTAGGGCTTCGTTGACATGGATCAAGTTTTTGCGGGGTTGGCCTCTCTAGTCTGCCGCCATGGCTAACTGACTGGAGAGCATTGTGAACCAACCGCATGTACGACAAGGCTTGGTGCTGGGCATGAGCACACTGGCCTTCACTGTCTGTTTCATGGTCTGGATGATGTTTGCCGTGCTCGGGGTGCCGATCAAGGACCTTCTCCAGCTCAACGAAACCCAATTCGGCCTGCTGGCGGCGACCCCGGTGCTGACCGGCTCGCTGGTGCGGTTGCCGCTGGGTCTGCTGACCGACCGCTTTGGCGGGCGCAGCGTGTTCTTCCTGTTGATGCTGGCCTGCGTGGCGCCGCTGTACCTGATCAGTCACGCCACCGCCTACTGGCAGTTCCTGGTGCTGGGCTTGTTCGTTGGGCTGGCCGGTGGTTCGTTCTCGGTCGGGATTGCCTACGTCGCCAAATGGTTCGACAAGGAGAATCAGGGCTTTGCGATGGGCATCTTCGGCGCCGGTAACGCCGGGGCTGCGGTGACCAAATTTCTCGCCCCGGCGCTGATCGCTGCCGGCAGCTGGCAGTTGGTGCCGAAAGTCTTCAGCGCGATCCTCTTTATTACGGCGCTGTTGTTCTGGTTCTTCAGCGCCGAAAACAAGGACCACCGCAGTGCCACCGGCGCCACCTTGCGTGAGCAATTGAGCTCGCTGAAGGACCCGGCGGTGTGGCGCTACTGCCAGTACTACTCGATCGTCTTCGGAGGTTATGTCGCCCTCGCGCTGTGGATGACCAAGTACTACGTGCAGGAATACGGTTTCAGCCTGCAAAGCGCGGCGCTGTTGGCGGCCTGTTTTTCCCTGCCCGGTGGCGTGCTGCGTGCGGTCGGCGGCTGGATGTCGGATCGCTGGGGTGCGCAAAGCGTGACCTGGTGGGTGTTGTGGGTCAGCTGGGTCTGCCTGTTCCTGCTCTCGTATCCCCAGACCCAACTGCAAGTGCAAACGGTCAACGGTCCGGTGGATTTCCACATCGGCCTCAATCCCGCGCTGTTCACCGTGCTGCTGTTCGTCATGGGCATCGCCTTCGCTTTCGGCAAGGCCTCGGTCTTCAAATACATCGCCAACGACTACCCGAAAAACATGGGCGCGGTGTCCGGCATCGTCGGCCTCGCCGGTGGCCTGGGCGGTTTCGTGCTGCCGATCTTGTTCGGCGCCCTGGTGGACCTCACCGGCGTGCGCTCTTCCTGCTTCATGTTGATGTACGGCGTGGTCTGGGTCTCCCTCACCTGGATGTACTTCAGCGAAATACGCAAAAGCGCGGTGCTGGGTAAAGCGCCGCTGCTGACCCCGTCCCCGATTTCCAGCATTGCCCTAGGAGAAGAACATGTCCGTTCTGCAAAAGCCTGACAAAGGCCCGGTCATTCATGACTGGCGCCCCGAGGACCCAGCATTCTGGGGACGTAGCGGCAAACAGACCGCCACGCGCAACTTGTGGATTTCCATTCCTGCGCTGCTGCTGGCCTTTGCGGTGTGGATGGTCTGGAGCACGGTGATCGTGCGTCTGAACGCCATCGGTTTCACCTTCACCACTGACCAGTTGTTCTGGCTGGCGGCATTGCCGGGGCTGTCCGGGGCGACCTTGCGCGTCTTCTATTCCTTTATGGTGCCGATCTTCGGTGGCCGTCGCTGGACCGCCCTGAGCACCGCGTCACTGTTGTTGCCCTCGATCTGGATGGGCTTCGCCGTGCAGGACCCGAGCACCTCCTACAGCGTGTTCGTGTTGATTGCCTTGCTCTGCGGTTTTGGTGGCGGCAACTTTGCCTCGAGCATGTCCAACATCAGTTTCTTCTATCCCAAGTCGCAACAGGGCACAGCCCTTGGCCTCAACGCCGGGCTGGGTAACCTGGGCGTCTCGGTGATGCAGTTCTGTGTACCGCTGGTGATTACCTTCGGCGTGTTCGGTTTCATGGGCGGCTCGCCGCAAGCATTGCCGGACGGCGGTCAGTTGTGGTTGCAAAACGCCGGCTTCATCTGGGTGCCGTTCATTGTCTTGGTGACGGTGCTGGCCTGGTTCGGCATGAATGACCTGTCCAGTGCCCGTGCTTCCTTCAGCGAGCAAGCGGTCATCTTCAAACGCAAACACAACTGGCTGATGTGCTGGTTGTACCTGGCGACCTTCGGTTCGTTCATCGGTTTCTCCGCTGCGTTTCCGCTGCTGATCAAAACCTCTTTTCCTGATGTCATCGCGTTGAAATTCGCCTTCCTCGGCCCGTTGGTCGGTGCGCTGGTACGCCCATTGGGCGGCTGGCTGGCGGACAAGCTCGGCGGCGCGAAGGTGACCTTGTGGAACTTCGTGGCGATGATCGTGATGGTCTTCGGCGTCATGCACTTCCTGCCGCAGGACGGTGAGCCCGGCAACTTCTACGGCTATCTCGGCATGTTCATGCTGCTGTTCATTACCACGGGCATCGGCAACGGCTCCACCTTCCGCATGATCCCGGTGATCTTCCGCACCCAGCACGAAAAGGCCTCGGCCGGAAAACCACCCGCCGTGCGCGAACAAGCGCTGAAGAATGCCGGCAAAGAGTCAGCCGCCGTCCTGGGCTTCAGTTCGGCCATGGGCGCCTTCGGTGCGTTCTTCATTCCCAAATCCTTCGGCACTTCGATGGCCCAGACCGGCGGCCCGGAGATGGCCTTCTACATGTTCGTCGGCTTTTACCTGAGCTGCATCGTGGTGACCTGGTGGTGGTACGCGCGCAAAGGCGCCGCGACACCCTGCTGAGTCGAGCCCGAATCCAACCATTGCGTGGGCGGGGCACAGACTCCGCGACAAAGCCTGAGAGGACTACACCGTGAGTCATTTACTGGATCAACTGAAGTTTTTCAATCGCAAGCAAAACGAGTTTTCCGACGGTCATGGCGAGACCCGCAAAGAGTCTCGCGACTGGGAGAACGTCTACCGTTCGCGCTGGCAGTACGACAAGATCGTGCGTTCCACCCACGGGGTGAACTGCACCGGTTCGTGCTCGTGGAAAATTTACGTCAAGAACGGCCTGATCACCTGGGAAACCCAGCAGACCGACTACCCGCGTACCCGTAACGATCTGCCGAACCATGAGCCCCGTGGCTGCCCGCGTGGTGCCAGTTACAGCTGGTACATCTACAGCGCCAACCGGCTCAAGTACCCGAAAATCCGCAAGCCGTTGCTCAAGCTCTGGCGCGATGCGCGGCAAACCATGGCGCCGGTCGAAGCCTGGGCCAGCATCGTCGAGGACAAAGCCAAGGCCGACTCCTATAAAAGCAAGCGCGGCATGGGTGGCTTCATTCGCTCCAACTGGGAGGAAGTCAACGAGATCATCGCTGCCGCCAACGTCTATACGATCAAACAGTACGGCCCTGACCGGATCGTCGGTTTCTCGCCGATTCCAGCCATGTCGATGGTCAGCTATGCCGCAGGCTCGCGTTACCTGTCGCTGATCGGCGGCGCCTGCCTGAGTTTCTACGACTGGTACTGCGACTTGCCACCGGCCTCGCCGATGGTCTGGGGCGAGCAAACCGACGTGCCAGAATCGGCCGACTGGTACAACTCCAACTACATCATCGCCTGGGGCTCCAACGTCCCGCAGACCCGTACCCCCGACGCGCACTTCTTTACCGAAGTCCGTTACAAGGGCACCAAGACAGTCGCGATCACCCCGGACTACTCGGAAGTCGCCAAACTCACCGACCTGTGGCTGAACCCTAAACAAGGCACCGATGCGGCGCTGGCCCAGGCGTTCAACCATGTGATCTTCAAAGAATTCCACCTGGACAAACCGAGCGCCTATTTCACCGACTACGCCAAGCGCTTCACCGATTTGCCGGTGCTGGTGCTGCTCAAGCAAATGGTCGACAAGGCACCAGGCGCCGGTTACCAGCCGGACCGCTTCCTGCGCGCCAGCGACCTGACCGACAACCTCGGCCAGGAAAACAACCCGGAATGGAAAACCATCGCCCTCGATGTCAGCGGCGAACTGGTGTCCCCTCAGGGTTCCATCGGTTATCGCTGGGGCGAGAAGGGCAAGTGGAACATCCTGCCTCGTGAAGGCGGCGAAGGCCGTGAGATCGATCTGAAACTGAGCCTGATCGGCGATGACGTCGCCGAAGTGGCGTTCCCGTATTTTGCCGGCGAGTCCCACGAGCACTTCCAGCACGTGGCCGGCGATGCCGTGCAATACCGCCGCGTGCCAGTGCATAACGTGGTGCTGGCGGACGGCAGCGTGGCCAAAGTCGCCACTGTGTTCGACCTGTCGGCCGCCAACCTGGCCATTGATCGCGGCCTCGGTGGCGAAAACGTCGCCAAGGATTACGACGACGCCTCGGTGCCCGGCACCCCGGCGTGGCAGGAGCAGATCACCGGCGTCAGCCGCGAGAAAGCCATCCAGATTGCCCGTGAGTTCGCCGACAACGCCGACAAGACCAAGGGCCGCTCGATGATCATCGTCGGCGCGGCGATGAACCACTGGTACCACATGGACATGAACTACCGCGGGCTGATCAACATGCTCATGCTCTGCGGGTGTGTCGGTCAGACCGGTGGCGGTTGGGCACATTATGTCGGTCAGGAAAAACTCCGCCCGCAATGCGGCTGGCTGCCCCTGGCGTTCGGCCTGGACTGGAACCGTCCGCCTCGCCAAATGAACGGCACCAGCTTCTTCTACGCTCACAGTTCGCAGTGGCGCCACGAGAAGATGAGCATGCACGATGTGCTCTCGCCGCTGGCCGATAAATCGCAATTCCCTGAGCATGCCCTGGACTACAACATCCGCGCCGAACGTGCCGGCTGGTTGCCCAGCGCACCGCAGCTCAACACTAACCCGCTGCACATTTGCCGCGACGCGGCTGCGGCCGGCATGGACCCGAAAGACTACGTGGTCAAGTCGCTGCAGGACGGTTCGCTGCGCTTCTCCTGCGAACAGCCGGACAGTCCGGTCAACTTCCCGCGCAACATGTTCATCTGGCGTTCCAACCTGCTGGGCTCCTCGGGCAAGGGCCACGAGTACATGCTCAAGTACCTGCTGGGCACCAAAAACGGAGTGATGAACGAAGACATCGGCCAGGTCGGCGATTGCAAACCTGAAGAAGCCGAATGGGTGGACGAGGGCGCCATCGGCAAGCTCGACCTGGTCACCACGCTGGACTTCCGCATGTCCTCGACCTGCGTCTATTCCGACATCGTGTTGCCGACGGCAACCTGGTACGAAAAAGACGACATGAACACCTCGGACATGCACCCGTTCATTCACCCGTTGTCGGCCGCCATCGACCCGGCGTGGGAATCGCGTTCCGACTGGGAAATCTACAAAGGCATCGCCAAGGCGTTTTCCAGCATGTCCGAAGGGCATTTGGGCGTTGAAAAGGACCTGGTGACCATCCCGCTAATGCACGACAGCGTCGGCGAGCTGGCCCAACCGTTTGGCGGCACCGACTGGAAAAGCGCCGGTGTGGCCCCGGAACCGGGCAAGAACGCACCGAACCTGCATGTGGTGGAGCGTGACTACCCGAACATCTACAAGCAGTTCTCGTCCCTCGGGCCATTGCTGGAGAAACACGGCAACGGCGGCAAAGGCATCAACTGGAACACCGAAGACGAAGTGAAATTCCTCGGTGAACTCAATCACAAAGAAGGCGATGCCGGTATCAGCCAGGGTCGGCCGAAAATCGACACGGCGATCGATGCCGCTGAAGTGATTCTGTCGCTGGCACCGGAAACCAACGGCCAGGTCGCCGTCAAGGCCTGGGCCGCGCTGTCGGAATTCACCGGCATCGACCACAGCCACCTGGCGCTGTCCAAAGCCCACGAGGCCATCCGTTTCCGCGACATTCAGGCACAGCCGCGCAAGATCATTTCCAGCCCGACCTGGTCGGGTCTCGAAGACGATCACGTCAGCTACAACGCCGGCTACACCAACGTTCACGAAGGAATCCCATGGCGCACCATCACCGGTCGCCAGCAGTTCTATCAGGATCACCCGTGGATGCAGGCGTTCGGCGAGCAACTGATGAGTTATCGGCCGCCGGTCAACACCCGCACCATCGAAGGGGTGAAAGGCAAGCGCAGTAACGGCCACAAGGAAATCGTCCTGAACTGGATCACCCCGCACCAGAAGTGGGGCATCCACAGCACCTACAGCGACAACCTGCTGATGCTCACCCTCAGCCGTGGCGGGCCGATTGTCTGGCTCTCGGAGAACGACGCGAAAAGCGCCGGTATCGAGGACAACGACTGGATCGAGTGCTTCAACATCAACGGTGCACTGACCGCCCGAGCGGTGGTCAGCCAACGGGTCAAGGACGGCATGGTGATGATGTACCACGCCCAGGAACGGATCGTGAACGTGCCCGGTTCGGAAACCACCAAGACCCGTGGCGGCCACCACAACTCGGTCACCCGCGTCGTGCTCAAACCGACCCACATGATCGGCGGCTATGCCCAGCAGGCGTACGGTTTCAACTATTACGGCACCGTCGGTTGCAACCGCGATGAGTTTGTCGTGGTGCGCAAAATGTCCAAAGTCGACTGGCTCGATGGTTCAAGTGGCGATGATCTGCCGCGTCCCCTGCCGACCGATATTGAGGAGAACTGAGATGAAGATTCGCTCACAAATCGGCATGGTTCTGAACCTGGACAAATGCATCGGTTGCCACACCTGTTCGATCACCTGCAAAAACGTCTGGACCAGCCGCGAAGGCATGGAATACGCCTGGTTCAACAACGTCGAATCGAAACCCGGGATCGGCTACCCGAAAGAATGGGAAAACCAGGACAAGTGGAAGGGCGGCTGGATCCGCAATGCCAACGGCACGATCAACCCGCGCATCGGCGGTAAATTCCGCGTGTTGGCGAACATTTTCGCCAACCCGGACCTGCCGAGCCTCGACGACTACTACGAACCGTTCGACTTCGATTACCAGCACCTGCACACCGCGCCGCTGGGCGAGCATCAACCCACCGCGCGCCCGCGTTCGCTGATCTCCGGCAAGCGCATGGAGAAAATCGAGTGGGGCCCGAACTGGGAGGAAATCCTCGGCACCGAATTCGCCAAGCGCCGCAAGGACAAGAACTTCGACAAGATCCAGGCGGACATTTACGGCGAGTACGAAAACACCTTCATGATGTATTTGCCGCGTCTGTGCGAGCACTGCCTCAACCCGACGTGCGCAGCGGCTTGCCCGAGCGGGGCGATCTACAAGCGTGAGGAAGACGGCATCGTCCTGATTGACCAGGAGAAATGCCGTGGCTGGCGCATGTGCATCAGCGGCTGCCCGTACAAGAAGATCTATTTCAACTGGAAGAGCGGCAAGTCCGAGAAATGCATCTTCTGCTACCCGCGTATCGAAGCCGGGATGCCGACTGTTTGCGCGGAAACCTGCGTCGGGCGCATCCGCTACCTCGGTGTGCTGCTGTATGACGCCGACCGGATCAGCGAAGTGGCGAGCACCGCCAATGAGCAGGACCTGTACGAGAAACAACTGGAGATCTTCCTCGATCCGAATGATCCGGCGGTGATTCGTCAGGCACTGGAAGACGGGGTACCGCAGTCGGTGATCGATTCAGCCCAACGTTCACCGGTCTACAAAATGGCCGTGGACTGGAAACTCGCACTGCCGCTGCACCCGGAATACCGCACCTTGCCGATGGTTTGGTACGTACCGCCGCTGTCGCCGATCCAGAACGCCGCCACTGCCGGCACCGTGGGTATGAACGGGGTGATCCCGGATGTCGACAGCCTGCGCATTCCACTGAAGTACCTGGCCAACCTGCTGACGGCGGGCGATGAAAAACCGGTCAAGCGTGCGCTTAAACGCTTGCTGGCGATGCGCGCCTACAAACGTTCCGAGCAAGTCGACGGCGTTCAGGACCTGCAAGTGCTGGCGGATGTCGGCCTGAGCGTGGCCCAGGTCGAGGAGATGTATCGCTACCTGGCGATCGCCAACTACGAAGACCGTTTCGTGGTGCCGAGTGCCCACCGTGAAGACGCCATGAGCGATGCCTTCGCCGAGCGTTCCGGGTGCGGCTTCAGTTTCGGCAGCGGTTGCAGCGGCAGTTCCGACACCAACATGTTCGGCGCCAAGAAAGCCAACCGCCGCGACATCCTGAAAACCGTCCAGTTGTGGGAGGAATGAGCATGCAAATTCTCAAAGTGATTTCGCTGCTGCTCGATTACCCGACCGAGACGCTCATTAGCGGTCGCGACGAACTGGAGCAAGCGATCATCCAGTCACGGGAAATCAGCCCGACGCAGCGTGGTGCGTTGTTCGAATTGCTCGAGCTGATCTGCGCCAATGACTTGATGGACGGGCAGGAGCACTACGGTGCGCTGTTCGGTCGGGGGCGCTCGTTGTCGCTGCTGTTGTTCGAGCATGTGCACGGTGAATCCCGCGACCGTGGCCAGGCGATGGTCGACATGATGGCGCAATACGAAGAAGCCGGTTTTGCCATCGGCGTCAAAGAGCTGCCCGATTACATCCCGCTGTACCTGGAGTTCCTGTCTACCCGCGAAGACATTGAGGCCCGCGAGGGCCTGGCGGATGTTTCGCACTTGCTGGCCTTGCTCGCGGCGCGTCTGGAAGAGCGTGAAAGCGCCTATGCCAGCTGCTTCCGGGCGCTGCTGCAAATTGCCGGGGCCGAGCCGCATCAGGCGGTCGCCGACCTGCGGGCGCAGGTCGCGGCCGAACCTCGCGACGACTCCCTCGAAGCCCTCGACAAGATCTGGGAAGAGGAGGCCGTGGACTTTCTCCAGGCCGAACAGCAGGACCGTTGCAGCTCACTGCCAAGCGCACCGGGCAAGGCCCGTGAGGAAAGCGCGGTGCCGTTGCATTGGGTGGATTTTCAGCATGAAGGGTTGGCCGCCGTGCCAGCCAAGGAGGTAGGCAATGTCTAAATGGAACCTGTTGTTGTTCGGGGTCTATCCCTACGTCGCTTTGGCCATTTGCCTGATCGGCAGTTGGGCACGCTTCGACCTGTCGCAATACAGCTGGAAGGCAGGTTCGAGCCAGATGCTCAACCAACGCGGCATGCGCGTGGCGAGCAATTTGTTCCATGTCGGTGTGCTGTTCGTGCTGGCCGGACACTTTGTCGGCTTGCTGACCCCAGCGTCGATTTATCACCACGTGATCAGCACTGAGAACAAGCAGTTGCTGGCAATGGTCTCGGGCGGGTTCTTCGGCCTGCTATGCCTGATTGGCCTGCTGATGCTGGTTAACCGGCGGCTCAGCGACCCTCGGGTTCGCGCGACTTCCAGCCCTTCGGACATCCTGATTCTGCTGGTGCTGCTGGCGCAATTGCTGCTCGGTCTGCTGACCATCGTCGCGTCCACCGGCCACATGGACGGCTCGGTCATGGTGATGCTTGCCGATTGGGCACAGAACACCGTGCTGTTGCGTCCGGTGGAAGCCGCGGCGGCCATCGCGCCGGTCGGGCTGATCTACAAGTTGCATGTGTTTCTCGGTTTGACCCTGTTTGTGCTGTTCCCCTTCACCCGTCTCGTACACATGATCAGCGCACCGATCTGGTACCTGGGGCGTCGTTATCAAATCGTTCGTCAGAAGTACTGAGGAGACAATCATGTCAGGTGGATGTGGATGTGGTGGTAACGGGGGCAGCGGTGGCTGCGGTTCTTCCAAAAAAGCGGAGGCTGTTCTCGACATCGCGCCAGTCGCAGCGGCGCAGTTTGAAGCGCTGCCGGTTGAGCCTGCGGTGGCCGATGACGCCCCGGCGCAGTTGATCGCCAGCAGTGAACAGGAGTGGCCGATCATCAGCGTCAACGAGGTGTCGATCACCCCGGAGGCGATGGCCCAGGAGCTGCAATATCACCCGGCTGAAAGCCGTGAGGAGGCGGTCTATCTGGCGGCCCGGGCACTGGTGATCCGCGAGTTGTTGCAGCAGCGCATCAACGAACTCGGTGTGTCGCTGGAGATCGGCGCCGGTGAGAACGAAGAAGAAGCGGCCACGCGCTTGCTGCTCGAACGTGAGGTGAAAGTGCCGCAGTGCGACGAGGAAACCAGCCTTCGTTACTACGAAAACAATCGCGGGCGCTTCCACAGCGCGCCGTTGCTGGCGGTGCGGCACATCCTGCTCGAATGCGCACCGGACGATGTCGAGGCCCGCGAGCTGGCGCGTGTTCAGGCGGAAATCCTGTTGCAGCGCCTGGAAGAATTCCCCGGCAGTTTCGCCGAGCTGGCCGTGAAATTTTCGGCCTGCCCGTCGAAAGCTCAAGGTGGTTCTTTGGGGCAGATCAGCAAGGGCCAAACCGTGCCCGAACTGGAGCGTCAGCTGTTCACCCTGGCTCCGGGCCTGGCCAGCAAACCGCTGGAAAGTAGATACGGCTGGCATGTGGTCAGTGTCGATCAGCGGATCGAAGGCATGCCATTACCCTATGAAGTGGTGTCGACGGCGATCCGCACGCAGTTGCAGCAAGGCGTCTGGCAGAAAGCGCTGGTGCAATACCTGCAAACCCTGATCGGTGCGGCGGATATTCGCGGCATTCACTTGCAGGGCACCGACTCACCGCTGGTGCAGTGAGCATCGAGGCAAACCGGGAGAAGTGATGAACGCTGTGATGCAGGATGGTTTTGGGCGGCAGATAGATTATCTGCGGATGTCGGTGACGGACCGCTGTGATTTTCGCTGTGTGTATTGCATGGCAAAAAACATGACGTTCCTGTCACGTCAGCAGGTGCTCACGCTGGAGGAATTGCAGCGCCTGGCGACGCTGTTCGTTGGCCTGGGTGTACGCAAAATCCGTCTGACCGGCGGCGAGCCGCTGATCCGTCCCGGCATTGTCGGACTGTGCCGTAACATCGCCACGTTGCCCGGTTTGCGCGAACTGGTGATGACCAGCAACGGCTCGCAACTGGGCCGTCTGGCCCGGCCGTTGGTCGACGCTGGGGTCAATCGGATGAACATCAGCCTCGATAGCCTGGATGGGCAGAAGTTTCGGGCGATCACCCGTAACGGCGACCTCGATCAGGTGCTCAACGGCATCGAAGCCGCGCGGGATGCGGGCTTCGAGCGGGTCAAACTCAACTGTGTGGTGATGAAAGGGCGCAACTTCGATGAAGTCCTGGGCTTGGTGCAATACGCCATCGATCAGCGCATCGATATCAGTTTTATCGAGGAAATGCCTTTGGGCGACGTCGGTCGTTCCCGGGGCGAGTCGTTTTGTTCCAGCGAGGAAGTACGGGCGCTGATCGCCAGCCAGCATCGGTTGCTCGACAGTACCGAAAACAGCGGTGGACCGGCGCGCTATGTGCGTCTGGAACGCCATCCCGAGACACGCATTGGTTTCATTTCGCCCAACAGCCACAACTTTTGTGGCAGCTGTAATCGGGTGCGGATGACTGTTGAAGGGAAGCTGTTGCTGTGTCTGGGGCAGGACGATGCCCTGGATTTAAGAGGATTGCTGCGGCGTTATCCGCTGGATGATCAACCCGTGATCAGCGCGGTTCAGAAGGCCTTGCGCGGTAAGCCGCTGCGCCACGATTTCAGCCCCGACGGAGAGGTACAGATTGTGCGATTCATGAACATGAGTGGCGGTTGATTCGGGTGGTCTGTGCTTGTTCCGAAATCCACCCCTCACCCCAGCCCTCTCCCCATAGGGGAGAGGGGGAAAGGGGGCCGATCTTCATGCTTTTCGAGCCTGAGTTCGACTCGGGCTCTCAGGTCGATGTAACTCTAAAACCAACTCGGTCAGTCCCCTCGCCCCTCTGGGGCGGTCCGACGTTTCGGGAGGGTTAGGGTGAGGGGTGGATTTCAGATCAGAGTGTTTCCCCCCGGCTTACCAACAGTTTTCCTTTGCCGTCTTCGGGCGTTTTTTTTTGCCGGAAAATCTTGATATCGATCAATTGCAGATCAGCACTTTGTCCGTAGCCTTACCGCATGTTGTGTTTATTATTAATTAAACATCTATATGTAGTGTCTGGAGGCCAAATGCAGAGCACGCTGATCGCAGTAGGATGTAACCGCTTGCACAAACGCGATGGCAGTCAGGTCGCCTTCGATGCCGACAAAATCCGTCAGGCATTGATCGCTGCCGGCAAGGCGACGGGGGAGTACGGCGAGGTTGAGGTTGAAGGCTTGCTTCAGGCGGTGTTGGCCAGGCTCGAAGGATTGCCAAGACTCCACGTCGAGCAAATCCAGGACCGTGTTGAGCGGGTGTTGATGGACGCCGGTTTTTTCCTCGCCATGCGGGCCTACATCGTCTACCGCGAACAGCACGGGCGCTTGCGCCGCGACCGGCGGACCCTGGTCGAAGTCGCGACCTCAATGAACGAATACCTGAATCGTGAAGACTGGCGGGTCCAGGCCAACGCCAATCAGGGTTACTCCCTGGGCGGTCTGGTGTTGAACGTGTCGGGCAAGGTGACCGCCAACTACTGGCTGGACGAGGTGTACAGCGAGGCCATCGGCCAAGCTCACCGCGAGGCGGATTTGCATGTGCACGACCTCGACATGCTGGCCGGTTACTGCGCTGGCTGGTCGCTGCGCACCCTGTTGCACGAAGGGCTCAACGGTGTGCCGGGGCGTGTCGAAGCCGGTCCGCCGAAGCACTTGAGCAGTGCCCTGGGGCAGATGGTGAATTTCCTCGGCACCCTGCAAAACGAATGGGCCGGCGCCCAGGCGTTCAGCTCGTTCGACACCTACCTGGCGCCCTATGTGCGCAAGGATCAATTGAACTTTCAGGAGGTGCGCCAAGCGATTCAGGAGTTCATCTACAACCTCAATGTGCCCTCGCGCTGGGGCACCCAGACGCCGTTCACCAACCTGACCTTCGACTGGGTGTGCCCGCAGGATTTGCGGGAGCAGATACCCGTCATCGGCGGTGAGGAAATGCCATTTGCCTATGGCGACCTGCAAGTCGAAATGGAGCTGCTCAACCGCGCTTACATCGAGGTGATGCAGGCCGGCGATGCGAAAGGGCGGGTGTTCACCTTTCCGATCCCGACCTACAACATCACCCACGACTTTCCGTGGGACAGTGAAAACGCCGACCGCCTGTTCGAGATGACCGCGCGTTACGGCTTGCCGTACTTCCAGAACTTTCTCAATTCGGACCTGCAACCCAATCAGGTGCGCTCGATGTGCTGCCGTTTGCAGCTGGATGTTCGCGAGTTGCTCAAACGTGGCGGCGGCTTGTTCGGCTCGGCGGAGCAGACCGGATCGCTCGGCGTCGTCACCATCAACTGCGCGCGGTTGGGCTATGTGTTCAAGGGTGATACCAGCGGTTTGCTGCAGCGTCTGGACACGCTGATGGAACTGGCGATGGAAAGCCTGGAGGTCAAACGCAAGGTGATTCAGCACCACATGGATGCCGGTTTGTACCCATACACCAAGCGATACCTCGGAACCCTGCGCAACCATTTTTCCACCATCGGCCTCAACGGCATGCATGAAATGCTGCGCAATTTCACCGGTAACGAGGAGGGCATGCACACCGAGCACGGCCGTCAGTTTGCCCTGAAGATGCTCGATCATGTGCGTGCCACGTTGCTGCGTTTCCAGGAAGAAACCGGCCACATGTACAACCTGGAAGCGACGCCCGCCGAGGGCACGACCTACCGCTTCGCCAAGGAAGACCTCAAGCGCTACCCCGATATTCTCCAGGCCGGCAGCGCGCAAGCGCCGTATTACACCAACTCCTCGCAACTGCCCGTGGGCTACACCGAAGACCCCTTCGAGGCCCTGGAACTTCAAGACGAGCTGCAATGCAAATACACCGGCGGCACGGTCTTGCACCTGTACATGGCCGAGCGGATTTCTTCGACCGAGGCCTGCAAGCAACTGGTGCGCAAAGCCCTTGGCCGCTTCCGCCTGCCGTACCTGACCGTGACCCCGACATTCTCCATCTGCCCGGTGCACGGCTACCTTGATGGCGAGCATGAATTCTGCCCCAAGTGCGACGAAGCACTGCTGCTGCAAGAGCAGAAGCTCGGCACCGTTCATTGATTTCGATCCACTCTACTGCAAGGAGCTTCACCATGACTGCATCGCAAACATTGCCCCAGGCTCAACGTCAACGCTGCGAAGTCTGGACTCGGGTAATGGGCTATCACCGCCCTGTGTCGGCGTTCAATCCGGGCAAACAGTCGGAGCACCGCGAGCGGGTGCACTTCACTGAAAGCGCGGCGCTGGCCGGGCGCCAATGAGTCGAACGCTTCGGGTCGGGGGCATGGTGCCCCTGACCACTATCGACTATCCGGGACAGCTCGCCTGCGTGTTGTTTTGCCAGGGTTGCGCCTGGCGTTGTCGTTACTGCCATAACCCGCAGTTGATCCCGCCTCGTGGCACAGACGAAGTGGATTGGCGCCGGGTGTTGGCGTTTCTGCAACGGCGTCAGGACCTGCTCGATGCCGTGGTGTTCAGTGGCGGCGAGCCCACCTTGCAAGACGGTTTGCTCGGCGCCATGGATGAGGTGCGGGCGATGGGATTTCGCATCGGTTTGCACAGCGCCGGCATCAAACCCGCCGCGTTCGCCAAGGCTCTGACCGGGGCCGATTGGGTCGGTTTCGATGTCAAGGCGTTACCCGAAGATTGCCAGGCGATCACCCGGGTCGAGGGCAGCGGAACCGCTAACTGGCGCAGCCTTGAGCATCTGCTGGCCAGCGGTGTCGACTACGAGTGTCGCACCACTGTGCATTGGCATCTGTTCGAGCCGGTGCGTCTGCTGATCCTCGCCAAGCGCTTGAGCGAACTCGGCGTCAAACGCTTCGCCGTGCAGATGGTTCGCACCGAGCGGATGTTCGATCCGCTGTTGCCAAGTGTTTCGGCACAAGCCTTGCTACCTGAGCTGTGGGAGGCCATGCGCGAGTTGTTTCCAGCCTTCGTGTTACGGGGGTAACCGAGGCTGAGGTTTAACGGCGAGATCCACCATTAGGTTTTCAAATGCGCTGCCAATCGGCAGCTATCAAACGGGGAGCATTTGATATGGCCAAATTAAGTACGGCACAACGTATCGTCATCGGTTTTGCAATCGCGCCGCTGGCATTGATGGGCATGGCGTTTTACGCGTTGCACGATTTGGCAACGCTCAAGGAGCAGGCGGTAGTAATCGTCAAGCAGGACTGGCCGAAGATCGATCCGATCATGGTCATCGCCACCGGCGTGCGTGATAACGCCAGGAACACCCGGGATTTACTGATCGATAAAGACAATCAGCAGGTGCAGCAGTCAATCGACGCCACCAAGAAACGGATCACTCAGGCACTCGAAACGCTTGAGCCGTTGTTCTATTTGCCAGAGG
The DNA here is from genome assembly GCF_030053115.1 of Pseudomonas svalbardensis. Taxonomy (NCBI): domain Bacteria; kingdom Pseudomonadati; phylum Pseudomonadota; class Gammaproteobacteria; order Pseudomonadales; family Pseudomonadaceae; genus Pseudomonas; species Pseudomonas svalbardensis. The sequence goes on from NZ_CP125619.1 coordinate 2,673,841, forward strand.
GAAAAACCGCTTATGCCGCGCTGAAGAAGAATCGCGAAGCCTACGTGGCGGCGTTCACTCAAGTGCAGGTGTTGATCCGGCAAGGTGCCTTCGACGACGCCATGGCACAGCTGAAACAAAAGGTCGTGCCGGCCGAACGCGAGGTTTATAGCAGCCTGGATCAGTTGATGGTGCTGCAAGGCAAAATATTCGCCGATCGAGAACAGGCGGCGCAGGAACTGTACAGCGATGCCCGGCGCAATATGCTCGGGTTGTTTGTGTTCTGCGTGGCGCTGGTCATTGCCGCGGCGGTGATCGTCACGCGCAGTGTGACCCGTCCATTGGGCGGCGAGCCGGATGATGCCGCACGGTTTTTGAGTCAGATCGCTCAAGGCGACCTGACGATTCAGGTGCCCGTGAACTCAAGTGTCGGCGGCAGCGTGATGATGAACATGCATCAGATGCAGCAAAGTCTGAATGCCATGGTCAAGCACATCGCGACTTCGGTGGACCAGGTGGCCAGTTCCTCCGAAGAACTGAGTGCGGTCAGCAGCCAGACCAGCAGTAACCTTCAATTGCAGGGGTTGGAGATCGAGCAGGCGGCCACCGCTGTGAACCAGATGACCGCGGCGGTCGATGAAGTGGCGCGCAATGCGGTGAGCACCTCCGAGGCCTCGCGGCAGTCCGAGCAAACCGCGCAGCGCGGGCGTGAACAGGTTCAGGAAACCGTGGTTTCAATCGGCGCACTGGCCGATGGCGTCACCGACACCTCACAGCGCATCGAGCAACTGGCGGGCCGGGTGCAGGACATCAGCAAGGTGCTGGACGTGATTCGCAGCATCGCCGAGCAGACCAATTTGCTGGCCCTCAACGCGGCCATTGAAGCGGCGCGTGCCGGCGATGCCGGACGCGGTTTTGCCGTGGTCGCCGATGAAGTGCGCGCCTTGGCGCATCGCACTCAGGAGTCCACCCAGGAAATTGAGCAGATGATTGGCAACATTCGCCTCGATACCGGGCATGCGGTGACGGCCATGCAAAGCAGCAGCAATCTGGTTCGGGCCACCCTGGAAGTGGCGCAACGGTCGGGCGATGCATTGGATGAGATCACCCGGTCGATCTCACAGATCAACGAGCGCAACATGATGATCGCCAGCGCCACGGAGGAACAGGCATTGGTGGCGCGAGAGGTGGATCGCAATCTGATGGGGATTCGCAACTTGTCCGAGCAGGTTTTGCTGGGGGCCCAACATACTCACACCGCAGGTCACGATTTGGCGCAGATGGCCGGGGCACTGCACCAGACAGTGGCACGTTTTAAGGTCTAGGTTTCTCGGGGTTGGTGGTTGTATCGGTGCTCAAGCCCAGCCCCAGAATTGCAACCACCAGCCAAACCCCACCCACCCGATTGCCAGCAAAAGGCACGCGCGGCCAGACACGCGCCGCGCAAGGGAAAGACCTTCGCGGTTCAGACGTTTCCAACCCAGCAGCAAACTCCAACCCATCGCGGCCAATAACAGACAGGCCCTGGCCGGTTGTACCCACTCCAGCAGCAGACCTTCGTAGCGCAGCAGTTTCACCGTTGTGGCCGACAGCCCGAGAAACAATCCGGCACCACCCAGGGGCGTGAGTGTCAGCGCCAGGGGCCAATACAGTGCAGGATCTTGCGCCAGTCGAGCCGTCAGGCGCAGAAGGATCATCAACGCCGTGCCCAACACCATCGAGCTCAAACTCAGATAAACGACGATGCTGAAACCGTCGAGCCAGCTGAAGCTGTCGTTGAGCTGCGGGTAATGGGTGAGCAGCCACCAAGGGGCGTTGTCCTGCAGGGCCCAGAGTTGGTCGTGCTCGACCAGCCATTGGGCGAGGGTTTGTTTGAGGACGACGAACCAAGGGCTGACCGTCCACTGGAAGGCGCCCATGGCCAGGCCGATCACCCCGAACAGCAACAGACGCGCGTCCCATGGTGAAAGCGTCTGCGCTGTCGCGTGAAGAATCTCTTGGTTGCTGGAGCGGGCGATCAGCTGAACAGCGCCGCGTTGGCCGCTGCAGCGTCCGCAGGCGTGGCAGTCACTGGCGCCTTTCATACGGCGGATATCGAGCAAGGGCGCGCAGTTGGGCGGCGGCAGGCGCGGCGCGGCATTTTCCATCCAGCGTTGTTCGTTTACCTGGAAATGCACGGGCGCGAGACGGGCGAGCAGGGAGAAGACGCCGCTGACCGGGCACAGGTAACGGCACCAGACGCGCTTGCCCCGGGCGAACAGCAACCCGACGCCGACCGCGGCGACGGTCGAGCCGCCCAGAATCAACAGTGCCGCCTGGGCGTAGTCGTAGACGCTGATCAACTGGCCGTAGAGGGTCGTCAGGCAGAACGCCAGGGTTGGCCAGCCGCCCCAGCGCAACCAGCGCGGTACACCCAAACCTTTGCCGTAATGGCTGGCCCATTCGCTGAGTGAACCTTCCGGACAGAGAACGCCACACCAGAGTCGGCCGAACAGCGCGATCGACAGCAGCACGAACGGCCACCAAATGCCCCAGAACAAAAACTGCGCCAACAGGGTCAGGTTATCGAGCATCCGTACCTGGCTGTCCGGCAGCGGCAACGCTGCCGGTACCACCAACAGCAATGCATAGAACAGTACAGCGGCCCATTGCACGGCACGAATGACAGGCGCGTGACGACGCATGCCGTCGCCCAAGCGCTGCAGCCATCGATTGTGGCGACTCAGCTCAGGCATGGGACTTTTTCCGCAGCCCGTTGACGCAGCCAACCGCCGACGGCCAGCCAATATCCGGCTAGCACCAGTAACGTCATGCCGCTGGGTGTCGCGCGATAACCGGCAAAACCCGCGAGAAAACCGCCCGGTCCATGGCTGTCGCTGAGCACGGAACTGCTGTCCCAAAGCGCATCACCAACGAGGCTGTACATCACCTCCGGTAAATCCATCGCGAGTAATTGGCCGCCGATTCGCTCGGTGCCGCTGACCAGCAATGCCGCGCCGAGTACCAGCAAAACAGCTTCACTGATGGCAAAGAATCGCTGCCACGAAATGAACCGGCGACTGCTGTGCAGCAGGGCAATGGTCAGCGCCGACAGCACCAGTCCCATTGCGCCGCCGATGGCAAACAAACCGAGCTGCGGACCTCGCAACTGAGCACCGGCGCCATAGAGAAAGACCACCGTTTCACTGCCTTCGCGGCTGACGGCGAGCATGGCCAGCAGTAACAGACCTGCGCCACCTTGCCGGGCCAGGTGGCTATCGGCGTGTCGTTGCAAATCGTGCTTGAGCGTGCGCCCGTGGCGGTGCATCCAGCCGACCATTTGCACGATCAGCAGGCTGGCCACCAGCGCGAGTGCGGCCTGGAACCATTCACTGGCGGAGCCGCTCATAGCCTCACCGGCAAACAGAATCAACACTGCCAGCAGGCCCGAAAGCATCAACCCCAGCACGACGCCTGCCCACAAGTATTTCGCCAGTCGCTCGCCCTGATGCTGCTGGCTGACCCAGGCTTGGAGAATGCCGATCACCAGCAGCGCCTCGACGCTTTCGCGCCAGACAATGAACATTGATTGATTCATGAAAACTCCGTGTTTGAACGGGTTATTTCGCGAGGATGCCGCCCTCGGGCAATTGCGGATTGAACTCGTCGAAGAAGGGGTAGTGACCGGGCCTTAGGGGATGAATCACTACGAAAGTCGTCACGCCCGGCGACAGTACTTTTTCAACCCGCAACGGTGTGCTCTCGAACTCTGCTGGCCCTTGACCGATATTTTTCAGGATGATCTTGAAGCGCTGTCCGGCCGGCACCTCCAGCAGGGCCGGAGTGAAGTGACCATCGCGCAGGTTGAGTTCATAGCTCGGTAATTCGGCATAGGCCGTGAACGGCGCAACTGCTCCGGCAAGCATCAGCCAGGCAATCTGCAGGCGCTTCATTCAATAGCCGCCTTTTTTACCGATGCCGGCGTAGATGAATTCGTAGTGCAATTCGCAGCGTTCAAACCAGGGAGCCACACCGGTTTCCTTATCGGTATGGCGGCCAAGGGACCCATGACCGCCGGGCGGCAGGACGGTGAAGGTCAGCTGATATTTGCCTGGACCGAGCAGCTTTACATTGTCGCCATAGTGCGGGCCGTCATTGGCGACCATGGCGTGAAAATCGCCTTTGAGTTCGTTCTCGTTGCCCTGTTTTTTCAGGTTGAACGAGACATTGAGGTAAGGCACGAAACTGCCTTCCTGAAAGCCCTGTCGATTGTCCGCCGTGGCACGAATGTCGGCTTCCAGATGCACATCGGAATCTGCAGTGGCCCGCATCATGCCGGCAGGTGCCATCTCGATCGGCTGCAAATACACCGCCCCGACTTCCAGCCCCGGACACAGTTGAGGTTCCCCGATCGGGTATTCCTTGGCCTGAGCCAACGGTGTGAGCAAGAGCAGGGCGAGGGACAGCGAAAAGGTCGTACGCATGATGTCTTCCTGGGCACTAACGAGTAGGAGCCCGAGTGTAGGAAGCTTTCTTGCGAGTAATAATGATTGTTATCAAGTTTGCAGCGATTAAGCCTATGACTGGGAACGCTTTCGAAACCGCTCGGCGCGGTCGACGCTGTCGCTCATCTGCGCAGCCGCGTGAATCGTCAGAGGATGCTGGGTGAAGCCGGGTCTGGGTGAAATGTAGGCGGCCATTTCGCGAGCGACGGCTAACTGATGATCCGAGCCTTGTGTCAGTAACGCGATGACCAGGTTTTCCAGGGCAATCACCCGGACACGAAGGTGGACCAGTTCTGCATTGGTCAATTCGGGGGGAGAGGAAAATGCTTCTGCATCGAGTGAGTTTTGCGCGCCTTCATCATCCCAAGTCGACAATCGGACAGGGCTTTGGTCTCCGGTAGATGGTTTTTTACCAGGCATAAGAAGCTTCTCCAGGTGTTTTTAGGTGGCTGCCCAAGGACCGGAAAACGCTATGACGTAGCCGATTTCCCGGCAGGACAAAGCTTAGCCGCAAGACTGCCATTGAGGGAGCGCTTTTGATTTCAGTCCTTGATCCGTATCAAGGGCATTTTTGCCCGAGCGATGTAGGTTGGAGGTACATCCTAGAGGCGAACCGGGGATCGACATGGCCAAGAATTTTCCCATCAGCCCCAAACATCCCGAGCGCATTTGCTGGGGCTGCGACAGATACTGTCCAGCCAATTCCCTGGCGTGCGGCAATGGCTCCGACAGGACAATGCATCCAGCCGAAATGATCGGAGACGATTGGTATCTGCATGGCGACTGGGGCATTGAACCGTTGATCGCGGTAGAGGACGTGACGGACGATCCCGGCGTGAAGGGCTGAGCAACTCCTTTAAACATAGAAACCACCTGACGGAATTTTTTTTGAAATCAAGGGGTTGCCAGCCTCGGGAAATCAGTACATAATTCACGCCATCGAAAGCACTGACCGCTGAAAAAGCTCAATGTTTTCAAGGAGTTAGATCACGAATCTTACTCCAAGTTTGTACGCGTTTGATGTTGTGCTACATGACATCAGATGTTTGAGGCCGAGTAGCAAAATGGTTATGCAGTGGATTGCAAATCCACCTACGCCGGTTCGATTCCGACCTCGGCCTCCACTTTAAACGAGCTCCGTAGATCTATGATTTACGGAGCTTTTTTATTTTCACTGTCCTGCAAGATTTAGTCTTGAAAAGGGCAGTCGCGAACTTGCTTCACCGGAGCGGGATGTATATATTTCCCCCTCTGCTGCACAGGCGTCAGAACTGCCAGATCGTTATTTGACAGTCTTCAGACGGCTCCACCGCGCTACCGCCCGAATGGCGAAATTGGTAGACGCATGGGACTTAAAATCCCCCGCTCGTAAGGGCGTGCCGGTTCGATTCCGGCTTCGGGCACCATCTTAAATCAAGGGTTTGCGAGCGAAAGCTGATGCAAACCCTTGTTTGTTTCTGGTCCGCTATTTTAGAGTTGGTCCGCAATTCACTTAGTTGGTGAGACTTTCTTGCCCTTGCGGTTGCGGATGTACTGCTCCGTCATAACAACGGTGGTATGCCCAAGTTGATCCTTGGCCTGCATGATGTCGCCACTGGACTCTGCTTTGTCCGTACCGGCCTTTGCGCGCAAATCGCGCAATTGGAACTCCGGCTTGGATACTCCTGCGGCCTCCCTGGCCATGTCAAAACGCCTGCGCAACATCGCCATCGTCATAGGTGCGCCATCTTCTGACACGATCAGCCGCGTTGAGCGGACCTTATGCCCGGACTTTCGGGACATGATTCGATCAATCAAAACCTTGAGTTCGCCGGTAACCTCGATTCGCCGCTTGGCCTTTGTTTTTCCCTGAAGCACCCAAATTTGGCCGTCGCGGACATCCCGTTCGTCCATCAGTCGAGTGTCGGTCACTCGCTGGCCGGTCAAATAGGCAAGGTCCATGGCGTCTTGAAGGCCGGTATCGGCTTTGTCGTGAACGCGCTTGAACAGCTCATCCTCAACGTACGTGTCCCGGCCCGTCTCTTTATTGCCCTTGATGCCAGCGCATGGGTTGGCTAGAGATGTGTAGCCCTTATCTCTGGCGTAGTTCCATATTGCGCTGAGCAGCGCCTTTTCTCGATTTGCTCGGACCGGCGCCGCCTTACGCCAGGTGAGATACTGGCGAACATGTAGCGGCTCGATCGTTTCCAGTGGTGCTGGCGGGTCATCGAAGAAAGCGATCAGGTTCTTCAGTTCGCGCTTATTGTCGAGCTGAGTCGCGGCGCCTTTTGTGGGCACGATATCGACCATGTACTTTTCAGCGACGTAGCGAAAGGTGATCACCTTGGCGACCAGGTCGGTCGCCGTACGATCCCGTTCGAGCTTCGCGTACTCCATGATCGCCAGTCCGTAATCGCTGCCCAGTGGAATCTCTTTGCGGTCCTTTCCGCCAGTGTCGTAGTAGTAGAAAACCCGGCCGCTGGCTTTCTTGCGCTCTCGCAGCCGGGCTATAGAGCCGGGTTTACTAGGTCGTCTTCCCATTTCAGCTTGCCTTGCGTGATTTCCATGCGGTTTTTTCTGGTTCGAATATGCCACCGGTGCAGAAGGGCAGTCGCATGCGCCGCCATGAGGCGGTGTTTGCCGCCCTGGGCGATGATAAGGAAGAGCGCATTCAGATCGTTCGGCAGAAGATCACCATCAGCGAGACGCGCCGCACACCGATTGGCCGATCCACCGCCCGCGCTGCGCACCTGGCTACCATCGGCAAGGTCTTGCGCGCCATCGACACGCTGCCGTTCCAGGTGCAGCAGTTCGGCCACTACCTCTACCACCCGGCGATGACTATGCGTCACGTCATGAACGCCGTGCTGCTGATAACCGCCCATGCCAAGTTGCCCGACCTGACATCGGCCAAGCGCGTGAAGGCGCAGTACCTGGTGACCCTGGCGCTGCAATCGTACAAGGGGGAGGTGGTTGGGGCCGCAGAATGGGGGCCGGCTCGGGTCGCCGCCGAGATAAAGGCCTTCTTCGGCGTGACGATCGATCCGAAGAACTGGACGCGCGACTGGCTCGACCTCTGGGAATCTCTGAAAGAAGTCATCAAAGAAGTGGATATTCAAGCGCAACAACCGGTATGGCAGGTCATTCACGCGGAAAAAGAAGAGGAGGCGGCATAATCATATTGACATGACGGGGAATTGCGCGTACTTTTCCCATAGTGCGCAATTCACGCAACACGCACACGAATATCTGAACCCGGCCATCGAGCCGGGTTTTTTGTTCTCGCCGTTCGTCCACTGATTGGCACTTGCAAATGCTTTGTCCTCTCTCATGTACAAGCACGGACTTCCCGCGCGTAAGTACGGAGAGCCAGCATGGATATTGACGAGAATGCGCCTGGAAACAAATCTCAGCAGGGCGTAACGGGCGGAACTGATAACGAAGCAGGCCATGATCCTAAGGGGAAAGAACCTGAGGTTCCGCTGCCTCCGGACGACGAAGCGCCTGTCGATGAAGATATGACAGACGTGGATGCCAACAACTCAGTGTCGAGTGAGCATCCAGAAGCTGGAAAAAGCGGTCGCGTCGATGATCCGGACGCCGACCCACAGATGAACGATCAGGGCGAAGATGATAAGGAGCCTCGTGGCATGCCTGCGAGCGACCCTGAATCAGGAGCCTGAACAAGTTCGAATCATGCCAATAGCCCGCACAGCGCGGGCTTTTTTACACCTCGAATTCACCTGTAGCCAGGGCAGCCCTCGGGAAGGCCTGGACGTCGATAGCCGGACAGTGCGACGGACGGAATCAACTCCGGCAGCCCGCGCATCCTGACCATCAACGCTTACAGGGTGGCGCGAGACTGAATCTGCGAGATCGATGCAATAGGGCGTCGACGCGGAGAAGGTCTTCGGCAGACAGCGGGAAAGACTGCGCACCTATTTCAGGTTTCAGAAATCTTTCTTCTTGAAGGTTTTGTCGCCCGACTGATCGTTGCTAATTTTCAGCACGCCGTTCGACACCGAGTACGTCGTCGACGCATCGCCTTCTGAGTAGCGATTTCTCCATCGGCCCCATTCGTTTTCATCCTCCATGAATGCAGACCAGATCACGCGGTCTTTGCTCACTTGGCATCGATATCGAAATGGGTCTCCATCGGGGCGTCGATAAGAAATTTCGGGGTTTTCCTCGGCCTGCTTGGTTTTCATCGTTTTTGTTGGTCGGCCCATCTCCACGGAAATAGCTGCCTTGCAGATTTCGACGCTTGTAAAGGTGTCGGCGTGTGCGCTGGTGATGAGTCCAATGGAAGTGAGGAATCCTGCCGCTACTTTTATGTTCATACCCTTGTCCTTGGTTTGTTGGCAGGGGAATTCTACATGGCTCAAGGCCATTTAACTCATGCCCACGGAGTCGAGCGCATGGAGCTTCTCTACCGCCTGCTCGACAGGTTGGATACATGGTTTGCAGCCGGATTGCTTGGAGCCGTGGTCGCCAGCTTCTGGCACAAGGATGACCTGGTCGACCGAAAGGCCTGGGTGATCTTCATCTTCTCGGGCGCTGCTTGTGCCCACTACTTGACGGGTTTGGTCAGCACCTACCTCGGCGTTGTCGAGCCTCGCAGCGTTGCCGGTATCGGCTTCTTGCTCGGCACCTTCGGCGGATCGCTGATCGCGGCAATCACCCGGGCCATTAAAGCCGCTGACCTCTGGGCATTCATTCGCCAGCGGTTCGGGGGAGGCAATCCACCATGAATTACGAACTGATCAACTCCATCGCGGTAGGCCTGATTTCGCTGTGGGCCACCTGGTGCGTACTAAGCGGGAAGGTGAGGGACGGCATCCTTGGGAAGCTGATCTACTCGACGATCGCCATCAGCGGTTTCGTGGTGATGGTTCGAAGCCAGAACATCTTCTTCGGTCCGACCACGGCTGGATTGACGCTGCATATGTCTCTGGCCCTGGCCGGCGTCCGCCATATCTTCATGGTCACGTACTGGCAGCCGGTGAAGGCATGGCTCTGCCGGACGCTGAACTGCGAGCACTGCATGACCTGCGACAAGGTCGGCAAGGCAGCAGAGAGAAAGACGCCGTGACTCTTCTTCGGATCGTCCCGATGTGGATGTGGGTTGTCCTGGCTGCGCTCGCATCCATTGGCTACCTCTCGTGGCGATTGGAAAGCGTGAAGGCTGATCGTCAGCTCGTAGCAACTGAGCGGGACACGGCCAATGCCAGGGTGACGTCGCTCGGCAACACGCTGCGCCTGCAACGCCAAATCACTGATGACATCAACCGAGTCTCCGACGATGCGAAAGCCAAGACTGAACACGTTACGGCTGCCGTTGCTATTGCTGATGGCCGGGCTCGCAGCTTGCAGCAGCAAATCACCGAACTACTCGATCGAGGAGAGCACTGCTCTGCCGAGGTTGCCAGCGGAAGCAAGGCAAGAGCAGGGCTTACCGTTCTGCTTGCCGACCTGCGTAGAAGCGCTGACGAAACAGCGGGAAGCCTGGCAGCAGCGCTTGACCGAAGCCGAATAGCGGGCTTTGCGTGTGAGGCAGCCTACTCGGCTGCGCAGAAGAATAGGTAATCCGCGACACGTTTCGCGAATCAGAAAATTGTGTCGCGACATTGGAGAAGGGCATGACCAACGTCACCCGCCTGCATCACGCATTACCGCTGAGCCCAGCCATTAACCAGGCTATTACTGAGCTGGATAGCGCCATCGCCAAAGCGATTGACGCTGCGAAGGCTGCGGGCCTCCCTCAAGGACTGGTCGTGTCTCTCTTGCACGGGCACGCCCAGATGCAGACCAACATCATGGTGAAGTGAACTGTTCAATGCTGTGGATTCATCTGTCAGTACCAGCTACTTTGAAATTTCATGCAAGGAGTTCGGACATGGCAGATAAATATGTTGGAAAAATAGTTGGAGTTGGCACGGATAACTTGGACTACGTGATTAACATATATCAGGACGAGACCATTGAGCGCTCGCCAAGCGGCATGGTTCGACATGAAGGCCTGAAGCATTTCGAAATGCAATTTGGTGGTGCCGTGAATAAGATTTCCGAAACCGAGTACGAGATTGTCGCTACGGGAGTTAGGGTCACTGTGCATGATGGTGAAAGCTAAGAGGGTCGGCCTTTCATGAGGGCACTTGGATTATGGCGCCGCATGGCAGGCCGGATGAATCGGCAATCATGCATAGCTTGCGCTGAACTACATAAACTCTTGGCATAGCTCTGCCTCCTGCATCGAGTCAACTCCTGCCTTACCTGCAACGCACCACCATTTCAAGTGCAAGGTGACCCATGGATAGGCCGTACCCTCCATCGTCACTGCTTGAGCTGTCCGAGCTATCCGACTTCGGCATCCGCCTGACTCCAGCCCCTGAAGTGTGGGATTGGCTCCAAGCCGAGATCCTTGCCGACACCGGCTGCATCCACAACGAAGACCACGCCCATCTACGGGATGCTGATATCCGGATCATGTGGGCATCGAGCAGTTTCGAGAAGAAGGGTCGCCGAGTGCTTGGCCAGGTCGAGCAAGTGGCGTTCCGCGCTGGTGGTTGGCAGAAAGCCCGGATGGAACAGCAGATGCGTGACTGGTTCGGCGATGTGCCGGCCTTCATCATCACCTTGGCTGCTGACTACTGCTCTCAGTGCAGCGACGCTGACTTTTGCGCCCTGGTTGAGCATGAGCTGTATCACCTGGCCCACGCCAAAGACAAATACGGTCAGCCAGCCTTCACCAAGGAGGGCGCACCCAAGATCGAGATGCGCGGACACGACGTCGAAGAGTTCGTCGGTGTGGTTCGCCGCTATGGTGCGAGCCCTGACGTTCAGGCGTTGGTGGATGCAGCAAACAAACCTGCTGAGGTAGGGAAATTGAACATATCGAGGGCCTGCGGAACCTGTCTGCTCAAGTCGGCCTGATTCTGGACAGGCACTGGACGGATGAGAACTTATGGCAGTCCTGAAAAATGAGGTGAAGAGCTTCATCGTTCAGGCTCTGGCGTGCTTTGACACACCTTCTCAGGTGGTTGAATCCGTCAAGAACGAATTCGGCGTTGTGTTGAGCCGCCAACAGGTGGAAACACATGACCCAACCAAGACGTCCGGCAAGGGGCTGGCGTTGAAGTGGCAAACCCTGTTCCACGACACCAGAAAGCGTTTTCGCGAAGAGACGGCTGAGATTCCGATCGCCAATCGTGCTTTCCGGCTCCGCGCTATGAACCGCTTCGTGGAGAAGGCCGAGACGATGAAGAACATCGGCCTCGCCATGCAGATTCTGGAGCAGGCCGCGAAAGAAACCGGCGATATGTACGTCAACCGCAACCGCAAGGATGAGCCTGACGACGAGCCTGCTATCCCGACCCGCATCCAGGTCGACGTAGTGGATGCGAGGAAGCCGAATGCCGAGCCTTAACGTTCCGCAGGCTCACTTCCTCACGCTACCCCACAAATTCCGCGCATTCGTTGCAGGGTTCGGCTCAGGTAAGACCTGGGTGGGATGCTCAGCGCTGTGCAAGCACTTCATGGAGTGGCCTGGCGTCAACGCTGGCTACTTCGCACCGACTTACCCGCAGATCCGGGACATCTTCTATCCGACAGTGGAAGAGGTGGCCTACGACTGGGGACTGAAGACCAAGATCAACCAGGCGAACCATGAGGTTCACATCTACAGCGGCCGGCAGTATCGCGGCACTGTGATTTGCCGGTCGATGGAGAAGCCGCAGACGATTGTCGGCTTCAAGATCGGCCATCTGCTCGAAGTCGGTCGTCACGGGCTGTTGGTGGATTACGCGGCTGTGGTGGCCGGCTCGGTGAGCAAGGCAGACGAACAGGCAGGCCGGGCCCGGGCAAGCGTTGCCAGCTATTCGGCTGAGTCGATCATCAACTGGAAGACTCGCCAAGTCGGTGGCCAGCATCTGCTGAGTCTGGTCGTGCTGCGTGAGACGGTCGATGTCGACACCGATGACGGGTTTGGCAGCGAACAGGTTGTTCAGTTTCGAGTGCTGCGCCTGGATGCGGCCGGCGTCTACACGCAGGAGGTGTGGGAAGAGGGCCCCAGCGAAACAGCAATGACCATCGCGCCCTTCACCCCACTGAATGGTCTCGGTCAGCCGTGGCGAGTGATCCCGTTCCAGTTTCTGGGCAGCGAGAACAACGACACCAGCATCGACGATTCGCCGCTGTACGACATGGCTGAAGTCAACATCGGCCATTACCGCAACAGTGCTGACTACGAAGAGGCGGCCTACCTGGTGGGCCAGCCTCAGCCATGGATGGCCGGCCTTGATGAGCAGTGGCGCGATCACATGGAGAAGGGCGGCATCTTCCTCGGCTCCCGTGCGCCTTGGCTGCTTCCGGTCAGTGGCACCTGCGGCGTCTGGCAGGCTCAGCCCAACACCGTTGCCAAAGAGGCAATGGACGGCAAGAAAGAGGACATGGTTTCGCTCGGCGCCCGACTGATCGAGCGGGGTAGCGCGGTGAAGACCGCGACCCAAGCCGACAACGACAGCGCCGCGGAACACAGCGTGCTGTCGCTGGTGGTCAGCAACGTCAGCGAGGCCTACAGCCAGTGCCTGGTCTGGATGGCTGAGTTCGTGAATGCACCCGGTGAGGTCGTCTACAAACTCAATCAGGATTTCAGCCAAATCAGCCTGGACGCAACGATCCTCACCGCGCTGTTCAACGCAGTGCAGGGCGGCAAGCTGCCGGCGGGCGACTTCTGGCAGTACCTGCGAGATCGCGGGGTTATCGATCCTGAAAAGACCGACGACCAGATCCGCGACGAACTGGAAACAGAAAGCCCTGGGCCTGCTCTGGACGACACTGAGGTAATTCCGAATGGCGGCAAACCAAGCAATCCTTGATGCCACCATTCGGCACGCCGTTTTCCTCGAGCAGTTGAAGTCGGGGGAGGTCGCCAAGTTCGGGCCTTTCCTCAAGGAGATCGATCGCTCGATCCGCGAGCGGCTGACCCGGACCGATCTGACGGATTACACCATCGTCAGGCTGGAGCGATTGCTGAGCGAAGTCGATAGCCTGCTGCTGGGCATCTTCAACCGCTACAGCAACAAGCTGAACCTCGACCTGATCGACATTGCGAACTACGAGGCCGAGTTCGAAGCGACCAGCCTGACCCGGGCGGCGCCGGTGGGCGTCTCGTTTGACGCGGCGGTGCCAGGTGCTGCTGCAATCAGGACGGCAATCCTCGGCAACCCGCTCAGCGTGCGCGGTGCTGATGGCGGCAAGCTGCTCAAGTCTTTCATTGATGGCTTCACCGCCACCGAGCGACAACGCCTCACTGGCGCGATCCGGCAGGGCTTCTTCGAAGGCCAGACGAATTTCCAGATCATCAAGAACATCCGGGGCACCAAAGCGCTCCAGTACAACGACGGCATCCTGGCCACGACAAACCGGAATGCCGGCGCTGTGGTGCGGACGGCGGTCCAGCATGTCGCCACCCAAGCGCGCATGGAGACACTGAAAGAGAACTCCGACGTCGTGCAGGCGGTGGAGTGGGTCAGCACCCTGGACACGAAGACGACCAGTCAGTGCCGGACGCTCGACAAGCAACGGTTCAAGCTGACTGAGGGGCCGAGGCCGCCAATCCACATCAACTGTCGCTCTACGGTGGTGGCTGTCACTCGCTTCAGCGCTCTGTTCGCCAAGGACGCCACGCGCGCATCCATCGGCGACGGCGGTGCCCAGCAGGTGAGGGCAGACCTCAGCTATTACGATTGGCTCAAGCAGCAGCCGGCGGCGTTTCAAGACCGAGCAATCGGTCCGGTTCGGGCAAAGCTGTTCCGCGAAGGTGGCCTGAGCATCGAACGATTTTCCGAGCTGCAGCTTGATCGCAATTTCTCGCCGCTGACTCTCGCCGAGATGAAGGCATTGGAGCCTCTAGCGTTTGTCCGCGCTGGTCTTTGATGTGCATTCGGCTCTTTTAGATGCAATGGCGTCTAGTTCTTGGAAGTACCGTTCAGTCCACTGAGGAATCAATCGATCAAGTTTTTCTGAGGTTTCTTTAACGGTCTCTACTGAACCATAGACCGCTTCGGCGATAGCAGTAACTAGGTCTACCGTGGTTTCGTTCATCGCTCGATTGGAGTAAACGGCAATTTTACGACCGTTATCCGAAAGCTCTGCGGCTTGAGGAATGAGAACTCTCATTCCCCGAGTTCCATCATGGAGTTCGACATCAAAGCGCCCCATAGAAACGGAAAAGTCCTTCGCCAAAGCTCTAAAGTTAGCTTCTTGGTCATCGATTCTTTTGATGCAAGCAGCTTCTTTTTCTTGGGTCAGCTTGCCGGCTTCTTTGCGCCCATCCATGAAGGATGGCACGACTGTACCTCCTAGCGTGAAAGTGGCCGTAATCAAACAAATCAATACAGGACCCCAGTTTGTGGGACCACCATTCTGGCCGATGGATGTTTGAGGTACGGGCGATCCGTTTCTCATGCTCGATTCCTTCCTAAAAAAAGGCCCGCATTAAACACTCGATTGGCCGTAATTCAAACGTCTTGATGGCGTTTTTCTCGCAGGCAGGGCCTGCACCAACGTCTCTGGGAGACAACAAATGCTGAAATTCCAACTGGACAGCCTGGATGGTGTCGACGAAGCCGTGCGCGCTCTTTACACCGAGAAGGACGGCAAGTTCGTACTCGGCATCGAAGGTCTGCCGCAGCCTGAGGATGTCTCTGGCCTGAAATCCAAGGTCCAGGAGCTGCTGGACGAGAAGAAAGCCGCCGACAAGGCGCGCAAGGATGCCGAAGATCAGGCCCGCCTGGAGCGCGAAGAGAATGCCCGGAAGTCCGGCAACGTCGAAGAGCTCGAACGCTCTTGGACTGAAAAATTCACCCGCCGCGAAGCTGAGCTGAACGGCATGCTGGAACAGGAGCGTGGAACGCTGAGCACTCAGATCCGGGATCTGACTGTCGGCCGTACCGCTACTGATATCGCGTCTGCCCTGGCAATCCCAGGCAGCGCCAAAGCCCTGTTGCCGCACATCGAGCGCCGTCTGAGCGTCGAACAGCGCGACGGGAAGCCTGTTGGCGGCCATCACTGCGCAAGCAGCTGCGGTGAACGACGTGTCGGCCACTCTTGGCATCTCCCAGTCCGGCCTGAACAGCGCGCATGCGAAGTTCGGCGATGCCAGCCAGAACCTTGTTGCTCAAGTCATGCAGGGCACCACCTGGCACAAGCTGGTCGGCCAAGGCCTCGCGAACCCGAACAACCTGTTCCAGGCCGGCAACGTTCGCGTCGTCGACATCCTCGGCAAGACCTCGATCGTCACCGATGCGCCGGCTCTCGCTCAAACCGGCACGCCAAACAAGGAAATCATCCTGGGTCTGGCAGCTGGTGCGGCGCTGGTGCACGACAACCGAGACATCATCTCGAACGTGCAGACCAACAACGGTAACGAGCGCATCACCACGACCATCCAGGTGGACTACACCTTCGGCCTCGGTATCAAGGGTTACACCTGGGATGTCGCGAACGGCGGCAAGTCGCCATCCAGCGCCGCGCTCGCCACCGGCACCAACTGGGACAAAACCGCAGCCAGTATCAAGGACACCGCCGGTGTTGCTCTGATCGGCGACGCCTCCAAGTAACCACCTGATGACTGCCCCGGGGCATAATGCCCTGGCGCAGCGGAGTGACAGTGATGACTGATAACATCTGGTATCTGCCGGGCCCGTTCCACCGCTACGAAGATGACGTGAAGGCAATTGCCAAGAAGGAAGGCTTGATCATCATCGATGCCAATGTCACGGAAGACCGTGGCGGCGAAGTTGAGAAGCCGCCGAAGGCTACGCTGAAGGCTGAGTACCGCGCCGCACCTGCGAAGGCAGGCGCTGACCTGAACAAACCCAAGGACTGACCCATGCTCATCATCGAGGACGGCACCGGCAAGCCAGACGCCGAAAGCTACGCGAGCGCCGCGGACCTGGTCATGTATGCCGGCAAGTTCGGCGTGACCATCCCTGCGGACGAGCCAGCGCAAGAAGCACTGCTTCGCCGGTCCGCCTTGGCGATGGATGGCATGACCTGGAAGGGTCGCAAGATGGACAGTGATCAGGCTCTGGCCTGGCCGCGCCGAGGGGTTGAACTGGACTGCCAGATCAAGCCCGACAACTACCTACCGGCTCGCATCCAGTACGGCCAGATGGCCTTGGCTGCCGAGATTCACACCGACGACATCGACCCGATCGACAAGCGAAAGGGTGCAATCACCCGTGAGCGCGTCGAGGGCGCAGTTGATCGCGAGTACGCGACGATTTCCAACACCAGCGGCAGACTGTTGCCGGCGGCGCCGGACCGGCCAAGCGCCACGCAGTTTGCCGACTATCTACAGAAGCGGGGCCTGTTCGCCGTCCGCGCATAGCTGAAACGGAGCCTCCATGGCCTTCTACGACGAAATGGCCGTGATGGCTCTGGAGATGATCACAGAGTTCGGCCAGCCCGTGATCATCCGGGCAATCACCGTCGGCGAGTACGACCCCGACACCGGTAGCGCGCCGCCTGACACCATCACCGAACAGACCGCTCAGGGCATCCTGCTCGACTTCACCGGCCAAGAATTCCAGAACAACAGCCTCATAAAGCAGGGCGACAAGAAGCTCAAGATCGCCGCGCAGGGACTGGCATGGGTGCCTGACCTGCTAAACAAGGTCGTCGTTCAAGGCCGCACCTGGTCAATTGTTCCTCCGCTGAAAGAGATCAATCCGGCAGGCACACCGATTCTGTACGAACTGCAGGTTCGATCGTGAGTCGTGCGGGCGCCGGCCAGTCCGGTAGCTTCGCTCTGAGCCTTGCTGAATTCGCAGCGAAGGCCACTGAAGCCATCGACGCCAGTCTGCGTGAGATCATCATTGAGGTCGGTAGTAGCGTCATCCGCATGTCTCCAGTGGGAAACCCTGAGATCTGGGCGGCGAACGTCGCTCACCGGGCCGGCAACAAGGCCTTGGCTGACGCGTATGATGATCATGTTGAGGTCCGCAACGTCATCACCGCACTGACTCCGAGCAATTTCACCAAGGCTGGCAAGCTGAAGCGCAACGTAAAGTACGCCAAGCCGCTGACCAAAACCGAGCGGGACCAGAACTTCAACGTGAACGGTCTGGTCGCCGGCAAGGATTACGTCGGCGGAAGGTTCCGGGCGAACTGGCACCTCTCCATTGATGTCGTCGAGAACGTAACGTTTGACGAGGTCGACCCGAGCGGCCAGGAGACGATTGCCGCACTGGTCTCGGCAGTCAGCGACTTCACCGCCGGCCAGACTGCCTACCTCATCAACAACCTGCCGTACGCCATCCCGCTCGAGTTCGGACATTCGAACCAGGCGCCGGGCGGCATGGTCCGCATCACCGTGGCCCGCTTCCAGCAGATCGTGCAGGAGGCCATCAGGAACAACCAGATATGAGCCACAACATCATCGCCTCGATCTATGAGGCCAAGCTGATCAACTGGGCGAAAGCCTTGCCGGTACCGCTAAAGGTCGTCGTCGAGAACGAGGCCTATACACCTGTGAACGGCGCGACCTTCCTCAAAGCGTTCACGCTGCCAGCGGACACCGCGAGCAACACGCTCGGCGGCGATCACAAGCTGTACACCGGCGTGTTTCAGGTCAGCATCGTGACGCCATCGGGCAAGTACCGTGGCGCGGCTGGTGCACTGGCCGACCAGATCGCCGTGTTGTTCCCGCTGTACGAGCGGAACACCAAGGGTGCGCTGACCGTTGTGACGATGACACCGGTTGATCCAGGCCCCGGCATTCCAGACGACACGACCTATACAGTGCCGGTTTCGTTCTTGTACCGAGCCGACACCAACTGAATTAGCCCGTTGGGCAAACCCAGAACCCGCCATTGAGCGGGTTTTGTCATTTCTGCAAAGAGGAAAACCCATGAGCGTCAAGATTCCCAACGGCACTACGTTCGAGATCGCGGCCACCCTGAGCACTGCCAAAGCGTTCACTGCTATCAGTAACGCCAAACCGGCAGTGCTGACCGCTGCCGCCCACGGCCTGGCCGATGGCGACGTGATCGTAATTGATTCCGCTTGGGCGAAGCTGAACGGTCGACCGGCTCGCGTCGTCGACTCCGAAATCGGCACCTTCGCGGCTGAAGGCGTGGATACCACCAGCGTGAAGAACTACCCGGCCGGTTCTGGTGCGGGCACTGTCCGTGCCGCTTCTGGCTGGACGCAGATCGCGCAGATCACTGAGCCCGCTGCCAACGGCGGCGAACAGCAGTTCCTCACGTACGGCTTCCTCGAAGACGATGATGACCGTCAACTGCCCACCACCAAGTCGGCCAGCAGCATGACGCTGCCGGTTGCTGATGATCCGGCTCAAGCCTATGTGGCTCTGGTCGAGACTGCCGACGAAGACAAAGAGCCGCGTCTGGTGCGTGCAAACCTCCCTGGCGGCGCAACCATCTATTACTACGCGTACGTGTCGATCACCGCGACCCCGACGCTGAGTCGCAACAACATCATGACCCGGACCATCACTCTGTCGTTCGCCTCCCGCCCAACTCGCTACAACGCCTAAGGGGTTTCCATGGCAAAGTTTTCCATCGCGCCAAAGCCGACGTTCACTGTCGACGTGGCCATCCCCCAGGTCGGCGAAAAGCCGGCAATGGTGCCGTTCACCTTCAAGTACCGCGACCGTACGGCACTGGCTGAACTGTTCGATTCCTGGAAGGCCAAAGCGGAAGCCCGCGACAACAGCCCGTGAAGACGGGCACTTATTCAAGGTGAGTCGATGAACATTGCAGAACTCGGCATCAAGGTCGACTCCGCTGATGCTGCCCAGGCTGCGACCGATCTCGACAAGCTGACCAAGTCCGGCGAGCGGGCAGAGCAGTCTGCCGTCGGCCTGATGAAAGAGATGGAGGCGCTGGAGAAGTCGCTGTCGAAAGGCGCGACCACCACGCAGGAACTGGCCAAGCAGCGCGAGAGTCTGGCGAAACTCACCAAGACCGGCGCTTATGGCGAGGCCGAATTCACCAAGATCACTGCGCAGCTCGATAAGCAGCAAGTGGCCCTGGCCAAGTCGACGCTGGATGAACAGAAGGCCCTGAACAGCCTGCTGGGTGCACTTGACCCGGCCCGCGCGGCCATGGGCAAACTGGACAGCCAGGTTGAGCAGCTGGGTAAGCACCTCGACGCAGGGCGGATCAGCCAGGACCAGTACAACGCAGCGCTGGGCAAGATCGACGGCAACTATGCGGCGCTGGAGAAGACTGCCACCGGATTCGACAAGCTAAAGCTTGGTACTCGCCAGGCGCAGGAAAACGTCGTTCAGCTCGGCAACGCGTTGTCGTCCGGGGACTGGGGTAGCGGCGTTCGTGCCGTGGCTCAGTTGGGCGCAGGTGCTGGCGCTTCGGCTGCTGGCTTGCTTGCCATCCTTGCCCCGATCGCCCTGGCCACTGCCGCTGTCGGCGCTCTGGCTGTTGCCTATTACAAGGGCAGCGAAGAGCAGGATGCGTACAACAAGGGGCTGGTCCTCACTGGCAACTCCGCTGGCCTGAGCTCCGAGCAGCTGGGCGAAATGGCGCGGCAGGTCAGCGCGACCGTGGCCTACTACAAAAACGCGGACAAGGAGCTCGAAGCCTCGCAACGTGCCGGGGTGATCTCTCAGGCCAGCTACACCGAGCAGCGTGTCAGCCTACTGAAGCAACAGACGGAAGAGGTTGCGCAGAGTTACCAGTCGGAAATCGATGCGCTCGAAGCGGCCAAGGCCAAAAAGGGCACGACTGCGGCGCAGGTCATCCAGATCGATCAGAAGATCGCCGATGCTCGCAGCGCCATGGTCAAGGCGCAGCAGGAGAGTGACAGCGAACTGTCGATCATCGCCACCAACGAAGAAGGCCGCCTGCGCAAGCAGACTCTGGCGGTCAGCACGTACAGATCCCTGGCTTCGAGCGATTTCTTTCCAATGCGAAATCCAAGGGCGTTGAATTCGCGGTTTTTCGCGGGAAGACGAATATTGGGGAGGGGGAATTGGGATACGCAGGAGATGGCGATATCCGCATCGCGCCCATCATTACCGGCAACAAAAAGGCAGGAGCACTTCAGACAATCATCGGCGCGGTGCTCATCGTAGTGGGCCTGGTTATTACCGGCGGTACGTTTGGTGCAGGAGCGCCGTTTGGCTCGGCTCTGATCATGATGGGGGCCTCCTTGATCGCCGGAGGGGTCATTCAAATGCTCAGCCCACAACCAGGCGGTCTTAAAACCAGCGCAGCCGCCGAGAACACTCCCGGCTATGCCTTCGGAAGCGCCAAGAACACCACGGCATCCGGCAATCCAGTGCCGCTCTGCATCGGCAGGCGCCGGTGGGGTGGCGCGATTGTCAGCGCCGAGATTTATGCCGAAGACCAGATGTAGCCAAACTGCCAAACAACGCAGCCGCCCGTGAGGCGGTTTTTTATTGCCTGGAGAAAAGCATGGGCGCAGCACAGCAGCTTGATATTTACGGCGCCAAGGGCGGATCGGACAAGCCGAAAACCCCAACCGAGGCACCCGACAGTCTGCGCTCGGTGGCCATGGCCAAGATTCTGATTGCTATCGGCGAGGGGGAGTTCGCAGGGAATCCGACCGCTCAGGACATCTATCTCGACAATACGCCGCTGCAAGATCCCCAGGGCAATATGAACTTCCCAAACGTGAAGTGGGAGTTTCGCAACGGGTCGGTCGAGCAAGGCTACATCCAGGGCATCCCATCTGTAGCGAACGAAACCACCTTAGGGATCGAGCTGCGCAGCGGCACGCCTTGGGTGCGCGCAATCAGCAATACCGAACTGTCAGCGGTGCGCCTGCGATTTGCGTGGGCAGCTCTTCAGTCTGTAGATGCTGAAAACAACATCAACGGCTACAGAATTGAGTACAAGGTCGAAGTCGCAACCGACGGCGGCGCCTATCAGCAGGTGCTGAGCGAAGCTGTGGACGGCAAAACCACTACCACCTACGAACGCACTCGGCGGATTGATCTGCCGGCGGCGACAAGCGGGTGGTTGTTGCGCGTCACCCGTATAACCCCGAACCAGAACAACAACAAAATCGCCGACACCATGCAGATCGCCGGCTTGACTGAGGTGATCGACGCCAAGCTGCGCTACCCGAACACTGCGCTGCTCTACATCGAATTTTCGGCCGAGCAGTTCCGCAGTATTCCGGCCGTGACGGTCGACTGCCCTGCGCGCAAGTGGCAGGTGCCGAGCAACTATAATCCGGAAACTCGAAGCTATACCGGGATCTGGGACGGTACTTTCAAGGAGGCCTGGACCGATAACCCGGCGTGGGCCACCTACGGCATCACCGTTAATGATCGCTTCGGCTTGGGTCGCCGGATCAAGCCATGGCAGGTCGACAAGTGGGAGCTGTACCGGATCGCTCAGTACTGCGATCAGTTGGTGCCGGATGGTAAAGGCGGCCAAGAGCCGCGCTTCATCTGTAATCTAAACCTTCAGGGCAAGGCCGACGCCTGGTCACTGCTGCGCGATATTTCGGCTATCTATCGTGGCATGACCTACTGGGCTCAGGGCCAAGTCTTCACGCTGTCCGACATGCCGCGCGCCACCGACTTCGACTTCGCCTACACCCGGGCGAATGTCATCGACGGCAAGTTCACTTACTCGAGCGCATCGGAACGCACTCGCTACAGTCGAGCCCTGATCAGCTACGACAACCCAGCCAACAACTACGACACGGATGTCACTGCGGTGACGGATGCCAAGCTTCAGCGGCGCTACGGCGACAATCCGCTGGAGATCAGCGCGATCGGCTGCACCCGTGAGTCTGAAGCGCAGCGCCGTGGCAAGTGGGCGCTACTGACCAACTCCAAGGATCGCGGGATCAGCTTCAAGGTTGGCCTGGACGGGCGCATTCCTTTACCGGGCTACGTCATCCCTGTTGCGGATGAGCTGCTCGCTGGGCGCGCAATCGGTGGGCGAATCTCGGCGGCAGCCGGCCGGGTCATCACGCTTGACCGTGACACCCAGGCCAAGGCAGGCGACAGGCTAATCTTGAACCTGCCTAACGGTAACTGCGAAGGTCGCACCGTGCAGTCAGTGGCCGGTCGTGCGGTGACAGTAACCACGTCCTATTCGGTTGCGCCTGAGGCAGAGCTTGTCTGGGCGCTCGATGCCGACGACCTGGCCGTGCCGTTGTATCGCGTGACCTCTGTATCTCGACCAGAGGCTGGCGTGTTCGAGATCTCGGCCGTCCAGTACGACCCGAGCAAGTTCGCTCATATCGACACCGGCGCACGACTGGAAGAGCGGCCGATCAGCGTGATTCCGATCACCGTCGTTCCGGCGCCGGCGAGTGTTACCGTCACGTCGAACTCGGTCGTCTCCCAGGGCATCGCCGTCGCCACCATGACCATCACCTGGCCGGCGGTGAACGGTGCGGTTGGCTATGACGTGGAGTGGCGCAAGGACAGCGGCAACTGGATCAAGCTGCAGCGCACCGGCATGACTAGTGTTGACGTGGTTGGCATCTACGCCGGCGCTTACGTGGCCCGCGTCCGCGCGGTGAGTGCTTTCGACATCTCGTCGATCTGGCGCAACTCGATCCTGACCAACCTGAAGGGCAAGGAGGGGCTGCCGCCGGCGCTCAGCTACCTGACGGCTACGCCGCTGCTGTTCGGCATCTACCTGAAATGGGGCTTCCCGGCTGGCGCCGAGGACACCCAGCGTACTGAAATCTGGTACGGGCCGACTACCAGCCTGCCGGCTGCCACCAAGCTGACGGACCTGTCCTACCCGCAAAGAGATTTCTCGATGCTCGGCCTAGCCGCTGGCGTGACCTTTTACTTCTGGGCGCGCCTGGTGGACCGGATCGGCAACATCGGCCCGTGGTACCCAATCGGTATCGGTGTGCAGGGCCAGTCGAGCTCTAACGCGTCCCCGATCCTGGCAATGATCGCCGGCCAGATCACCGAGACGGAGCTCGGCCAGGACCTGCTGGACGAGATCGAGAAGATTCCCGGCCTTCAGGCGCAGATCGATGCACTGGACGGACTCAAGGGCTACGACCCTGAAGCCACCTATGTTGAATACGATCTGGTTGTGGTTGGCAAGCGTATCTATCAGGCGACTGGCGCTGTGCCGCTCGACACTCCGCCGCCAAATGAGGACTTCTGGCTCGACGTTGGCCAGACCGTCGAGACGGCCAATGGACTGGCGCAACAGGTCGCGACCAATACTGCCGAGATCATCGAACTCGACGGCGCGGTCACTGCTCAAGCGACGGCCTTCCAAGCCTTGCGCGCGTCATCCCGCGACGACAATGGCGAAGGGGATTTGGCGGATGCGCTGAAGGGCTGGACCAGCACAGCCGCAATCGCGACAGAGGAAAAGGTCAGGGCCTCGGAAAACGAAGCCACGGCCCAGCGCATCACCACCGTCGATGCAAAGGTCGGCGAGAACGCAGCCAACATCACAACGCTCGAGAAGGTCGTGGTCACGAACCAGTCAGCAACGGCCACGAAGATCGATCAGCTGAGCGTCACCGTTGGGCAAAACGGCACAGATATTCAGCAGAACACCGCGGCCATCCAGCAAACAGCCACTGCTTACGCGGACACCAGCGGCAAGTTGTCGACCATGTGGTCGGTGAAGATGCAGATCACCGCAGGGGGGCAGTACGTAGCAGCCGGAATCGGCTTGGGCATTGAGAACACTGGGGCAGGACTGCAAAGCCAGTTCCTGGTGAGTGCCGACAGGTTTGCGATCGTCAACACCATCGCCGGCGGCGCCATCTCGGTACCGTTTGCGGTGCAGGGTGGTCAGGTGTTCATGAACTCGGCGTTTATCGCGGACGGCACCATCACCAACGCCAAGATCGGCAGCTACATCAGCTCGACCAACTACATCGCCGGCCAGCAAGGCTGGATTCTCAATAAAGATGGAACGCTTGAAATCAACGGCATCGTCCCCGGTCAGGGGCGGCTGGTGATCAGCTCGTTGAACGTCTCGGTTTACGACGCCAACAACGTGCTGCGTGTCCGGCTCGGCTATCTGGGGTGAACTATGGCTTCATTTGGCCTGCGTGTTTTTGATGAAAGCGGTGGCCTATCCATGGACACCAACAGCTTCACCTATCAGGTGATCTGGCAAGGGGTGATCGATTTCAGTGGAGTCGCGCCCGACTACACGCTGAGCATTCCGGGCTTCAACCCGGCCAACTGCGTGTTCATGATCATTCCGACAAGGGCCCAGGATGTGCAGTCATCCGAGACCGACGGGAGCGGGAACCAAAAGTCCTATCCGTTCGTCACGACGGCGGTGGGCCAGGTGGTTGTCAGGAGAAAAAATCCATCTTCAAGTGCCTCCACTATCGGCTCAACGGTTGCCGCCAAGGCCTACGCGATAAGGTACTCGACATGAGTTTTGGATTTCAGAGCATCAACGACAATGCGTTTGTTCAGATCGACGCCGAGGCTCCCAGGCTTTGCATGCTTACCAAAGGGTCGTATTCAGGGACTACCAATGCATCGGGTGTGTTTGCCAGAGCAATCACGAGCCAGGATCCGCCGCTAGTGTTCATTCGCCCGGACCAGGGAGCGATCCAGGTTCCGATATCGGTGTGGTTCACCGGTGGGCCGGGAAACTGGACCGGGTTCACCATGAAGGCATCCAACGTCAACGCAACGTTAAGCGGCCAGTATTTCGTGGCGGCCTGGTCGTCCATGGGCACAGCAGCCTATGGGCTGCGGTTATGGGATCAGAACGCGGCGCTTGTTTACGACAGTGGCGCGCCGGCGGTGGTCGTGACCTTCGCCGCTGGCAACTGGACGTACCTCGGAGACGAGCAGCTGACCGTGGGTCACCGGTACTTCTGGGGAATCAACAAGATGCTCGGCGCAGGCGAGTATGTCTCCCTGAACCCTTTCGCCATGAACTGCCACAACAACGCTTCGGGTGGCGGATGCGCACTTGGCGTCGATTACGCCAATGGCCGGATCATGATGTACAGCCTCGCCACAACTGCCTGGACTGACCAAGGCCATCGTCCATTCCTCTGCGCCAAATTACTGGCCTGACTTCTTTCGCTGCGCACCTATTCATCTGGAGATACTCAATGCCCTGGTACAAATCAGGAACGGCCTCTGTCACCCAAAATTCCAACGCCGTGATTGGCGCGGGTACCGCATTCATTGCCAACAGCCGAGTAGGCGATGCCTTCCGTGGCCCGGACGGTGGCTGGTATGAAGTGACCAACATCGCTAGCGATACCGCGTTGTCGATCTCGCCGAACTATCAGGGCGCGACCAATGCAGCTGGCGTCTACGCACTGGCTCCCATGCAGGGTTATGTCAAGGATTCGGCAGACGCATTGCGGGCCCTGGTCAACACCTACGGCACCAAGCTGGCGATGCTGGGCACGACAGGCAACTATGAAGTGCTGCCGGTCATCAAGGGTGGTACCGGTAGCACCACTGCCTCGGCTGCCAGGACAGAATTGGGTCTTGCGACACCTATTGATATAAGTGATGCGCACTTAGCGTTAACACTTGGAGTTACATATAGGCTGGTCGCGCCATACACGAACAGTGTCGTAACGGGTTTTCCGTGCTCGATCATTCCATTACGTTACGATAATGAGGCAACTCTTATTGCAGTACAGGAAGGTGTGGTAAACCCAACACTGTTTATGAAGAAGCGCACAGGTCCATCTACGTGGTCAGGATGGTTCAAGTTGTCGTTGAATACTGTGCTTGGCGCAAACAATGACATTACCTCGTTGTCCGGATTGACCACTCCGATAAGCGTTGCGCAAGGTGGCACTGGTGCCAACAACCCAGCCGCAGCGAGGGCCGCACTCGCGTTAAAAACCGCCGCTGTATTCGATTTGCTGGGGACTGTGAGCCAATCCGGCGGGAACCCGACAGGCGCAATTATTGAGACGGCGACCAATGCCAATGGCACCTACACGAAGTTCGCCGACGGGACGCTGATATGCCAGGGGCCGATGCCGGACTTTGCCGTTGCCGCCGGCGCGGTGGCCACCGTCTCGTCGACTGCAACGTTTCCGGCGCTATTCATCAACACCAGTTATTACTTCGAGTGCGCCGGTGCGCCGAATGCCAGCAACGACATCTATGGGTTCACCGGTGTAAATGCAAAAGCTGTTCACAGTGGCACTCGAGTGTTTCGGAATGGGGCAGCCGCCCAATCCATCATCAACTGTCGCTATTTGGCTATTGGGAGGTGGTTCTGATGATTATTAAACTTTCCCCGCAACGCCGTGATGATGTGCTTGGAGTGACGAAAAACGGCGATGTCCTGACGATCAATGGTGAGGTGTTCGACTTCTCACCAATGGCCGACGGTGACTCGCTGCCAGCAACGGCGGTTATGTCTGAATGGTTCAGCGGCCAGATTGATAAAAACAACGGAGAACTGGAGCTGGCCTTGTTTCTGCCTTTGCCGGCAAACTTCAGCCAGGCCCAGGCATTCCCTCAGCCCCTATTGAACGTCCCGGACGGACCAGTACTCTTTCCGGCGCCTTCCCCCGTCATCGTGACCGAAGACACCACCGAGGAGCGCGCATGAACATCGACTGGACCCAACTGATCACCAGAGCCATGAAGGAAGCCATCGTCAAGGAGGCGCAACTGACCCAGGCCAAAGCCGAGCTGGCCACCAAGAACCTCAAGGCGGCGGGGCAGATCGTCCGCATCCAAGATCGTACCGAGACTCTTGGTTACGGCATTGATGCCGGCGAAGCGACCGAAGAGGATGAGGTTGAGCAGGCGGCGCTGCTGGTGAACCTGAAAGCCTGGAAGACCTACAAGTTTGCCTTGGGCAAAGTCACTGTCCAGCCGACCTGGTACGAGGCGCCGGTATGGCCGGTCGAGCCAGCCATACCCGTGATCGTTGCGGACCCTGACGCCCGGGCCGCCGACCAGATGTAAGCGCGCCACGCAGCACAACGCACCCGCCATCGAGCGGGATTTTTTTTGCCTGGAGAAAAGTGATGACTATTACCGAGAAAGACCGCGACATCCTCGCGCGCACGCTGTGGGGGGAAGCCAGAGGGGAAAGTCTCGGTGGCCAGATCGCAGTGGCCTGGACCATTCGCAACCGCGTGAACGATGGAAAAGCCAAGTCGTGGTGGGGTGAGGGTTACGCCGGCGTGTGCCAAAAGCCGTACCAGTTCAGCTGCTGGAACAAGAACGACCCGAATTACCCGTACCTCTGTGGGAGCAAGCCGATCCCTGCCGCTGAGTTCGTCAGGGCACAAAAGGCAGCCGGCATGGTGATGTCTGGCGCAGAGCCTGATTCTACTGGGGGTGCGACCCACTACTACGCGACCACGATGCCGAAAGCGCCCGCCTGGGCTGTGGGAGCGAGACAGACGCTGAAGCTCGGCCATCACATCTTCTTCAAGGATGTGCCCTGAAGGACTGTCGTCCGTCAGCGAGCCGTTGAAGCTGGAATACGTCATTGCGATACTGTTTATTTATCCAGCATCGAGTTGGTCATGTACTTTCTTATTACGCGCATGAGAGAGAAGGGGGTCGCCCGAGAGTGGAAGGAAATCCGGCAAACGGTTGGCATTCGCGGTGACATCAACATCAGAAACCAGATGTGCGAGCAGCTCAACCGGACGAGCGACATTGCCGAGATCCGTCCGGCAAGCATGCCGCTCGATCCGGTCCCGCTTCTACCGTTGCTGGATGCTCGATTGTCAGGGATGGCGACCAACGCTTTCACGCTTAGCGGCCTGGAAGAAATCGACGGCTGCCTGTATGCGCAGTCGTGGTGGTGCAGGGAGGCTTTATTTTCTCTCCGCGTGCCCAGCGCATGATCAACGAATTATGGGAATTACTGACACGTGCGATCGAGGATTGATCGCACCGCCTGCGTATTAAGTAGGTGCATAAGTTGCTCCGCTAGCGGGCACCGTTTTTCTGTCACATTGATGCTGTGGTTTGAGAGGTGGACAAACAAACGTAATTTTTCAATCCAACACGCCAGTCTTCTGCAGATACTCCAAACCATGGTTCGTCTAAGCCAGCATCGATTATGTTGTCATTTGTCGTTCCTGTCCCTAGCAGTCGATAGGTTGAATTCGAACAATCGTATCGTTCCTTGATGTAGGTCGTGAAATAGGGGCCGGTTCGCTTAATGGTTACCGTTCTTTGAGTGCCATCTCTATCAACATTCGCGATTACATACTTTCCTTCATCAAAGCGAGGGCCATCAATTTCAATCTCTTGAGCTTGGGCACACAGGCAGCATAAGGCAAAAGCCAGCGGAACAATTCTCACAATCTCTCGTCCTTGAGCTTGTCACAGCTCCTAGATGGTAAAGGCGGCATTGATGGGATGATCCATCGCTTGGGTTTCTACAGATAACTCAAAATTGCGACAGTTTTAATAGCATACTCAGTGAGTTGTCGCCAATAGTGCCCCGACGCCAAGAATCGATTCACGGCGTGCAAAACGTCGTCTTAACCATTGCCCTTGTAGTCCCCGCCGGTAACCTCGCTTTTTGGCTCTATCAGTTCAGGTCCCTGATTACGCACATTGCCAATGGCGCGGTCCACCTTGAACCACTCGAAGGCCTCGGTCGGCTCCCCTTGGAGCAATACAATTTGCTCGGCGCGCTCCTTGGGTGTTGCCGGGTCCAGCCATTCCCGGGCCAGTTCCGGCGATAACGCCACCGGGCGGCGATCATGAATGTCCACCATACCGCCGGCGCTGTCGGCGGTGATGATAACGAAGCCGTCATGCTCGCCCGGTTCATGCTCGGCGATCGGATATTGACCGATTGCGGCACAAAGGATTGGCGTCCGGTCGCGGTGGCGAATCAGGTAGGGCTGTTTCTTCGGTCCGCCTTCAAAAACCCATTCAAACCAGTTGTCGATGGCGATGATCGCCCGATGAGGCCAGATGGCTTTGAAGAACGGTCCATGGGCTACTTTCTCGACTCGAGCATTGATCGGCGCGGCGCGGTCTTTCGCCCAGTGCGGGCGCCAGCCCCACCGAACCATGTCAGCGCGCAGAAACTGACCTTCTTGGTGAAAGAGGGCAAGCTGAGTGGTTGGTGCGGCGTTATAGCGCTCGAAAGGCTGGTCGCCGGCATAGTTGATCAATGCGTTGGGAATGCTGAGCGCCGCGACAAAGTCGTGAATGCCTCGGTACTGGGAAAGTCGTCCGCACATGGTTGAACCCTCCGGCTGAATACTGAGCTTAGATGATGGTTTTTGAGCCAGGGGTAAGGCCATCCAGTATTCCGCGCAACCGGTCAGCTTCCCGCTTGTAGCCTCTCGCTGCTATGTCGAGGTCGTACAGTTCCTTGCGGACACTTGCGAGCTGCCCGGATCGCTCCCGAAGATTGCTCATTGCTACGTCACGTTGCGCTGAGGCTTCGTCGTACATTTGCACCAGGCCGAAGATGTTCTCCCGAGCGGTACGCAGTTGTAGATTCAATTCCTGGACTTCGTTTTCCAGCATCAGTTTGTAATGGGTGATGGTTTCCAGTTCGGTCGGGCATCCAAGCCAGTCGCTGGTGTCTTCGATGTCATAGGGTTCCACGGTCATGCCTTATTGGTACTGTTCGGATATACAGTAATCGAGGCGGACATGATCGGGCGAGGGTGAGGCGACGAACTGTTGGATTTTGGGTGGTGTGCGATCGGCAGGACGCCGGGAGACAGGGACTTTCTCGTCGAAAGCCTGTAGGGACTTTTGCGGGGATTCGTAAAACACGGTTAGTCACGGTACGGCATCGATTGCAGTGGGCGCCGTTCCAAAGGACTGTTCCGTAAAGCTTTTCAGCGCCCCTGCAAGCATGGGGTGCTAGGGGGCGAGGCGATACCGGTAGAGCGCGTGGTAGTATGCATAATTGGCATAATGCGGGTTGATTTCGACTCGTGCTGAGCGACCATTTTTTCGCTTTGAACATGGGTTTTTCCGGGCCGCAATCATTTAGAGGTATGCAGAAACATTGGACTGCATGGCATCCTTTTTTGCCTGATTGCGGCCCAGAAAACCTATTGAAAGGCGCAGCCTGATTGATTTTCCCTTGGGACTTAAAATCCCCCGCTCGTAAGGGCGTGCCGGTTCGATTCCGGCTTCGGGCACCATTTAAAATCAAGGGTTTGCGGGCGAAAGCTAATGCAAACCCTTGTTTGTTTCTGGTGATTCAAAAGGATTTGAGATAACGCTATGAAAGACTCTTTCGTCATCCGGGGTAAAGCTGCGATTTGGCTGGTTGTTGTGACCTTCTTGTCCATCATGGTCGGGACAAGGCTTGAGAATTCCGGGATCGTTGAAGGCTTTTTTGAAGGATTGGCGGTTATGGCTGGCCCGGTAGTGCTCTTCATCCTGGTCAATCGTTTATGGTTCTTTTATCGCTCGTCCAAGTCCTCCCCCAAGAATTGATCCGGTGTTTGTCGTTGTGGTGCCAT
The DNA here is from genome assembly GCF_030053115.1 of Pseudomonas svalbardensis. Taxonomy (NCBI): domain Bacteria; kingdom Pseudomonadati; phylum Pseudomonadota; class Gammaproteobacteria; order Pseudomonadales; family Pseudomonadaceae; genus Pseudomonas; species Pseudomonas svalbardensis. The sequence goes on from NZ_CP125619.1 coordinate 2,704,725, forward strand.
CTGAAACCAAGGGTTTGCGAGCGAAAGCTGATGCAAACCCTTTTTGTTTCTGACTTGCTGTTTTTTAGCCCGCGGCAGTTATTGATCCCGGCCGCTAGCCCCTGGATTGGCGCTGCGTCGATCTTCGCCAGAAGGGTTGCCGGTATTGACAAGCCTTCTCTCGACCAAGACATTTTGAAGGGCCTGGCGGGCTGCAGCGTCTAGCTGGTCCTCTCTCTCCTTGAGTTCAAGCAAGATTGGGCTGGACCAGGTGCGATAGGTTTTCTCAGCAATACGAATAGGTGTCATCTGTCTCCTCCTTGATCAAGGCCCGCCAACGCAGCCGGCGCCATTTCGATTCGATAGAACCCTAGTCGAGAAATCTGTTTGCCGCCAAAAAATGGCAGGGTGCCAGGGGCTTCTAACTAACACACACCCGTTACCCCAATCGAAAGCGCACGCTGCTTCGATTTCATCCCTCATTTGCCCAGACGCCAGAAGCAGCCGTGCGCCGAACATAGTCGGAAAAGTCCCGCGCCGGCCGACCCAGCGCACGCTGCACGCCATTGGCAACTGGTGTATTGCGGCCATCAAGCACGGTAGTGAAGAGATACAGCACCAGGTCGATCAGTTGTGCGGGAAGTTCTTCCTGTTCCAACGCCTGACGATAAGCCTCGGGCGGCACTGCGGCGAAACGGATTTCGCGTTTTGTCGCACGGGCGATTTCATCGACGGCTTCGGCAAATGTCAGTGCTCGTGGGCCCGTCAGTTCATAGAGTTGACCTGAGTGCCCTGGTTTGGTCAGCGCCTCGACCGCGATCTCGGCGATGTCTTCCGCATCGATGAAGGGCTCTGCGATATGACCAACGGGGAGGGCCAGTTCCCCTTGAAGGATAGGTCCCAGGAAGTGCGCATCGCTGAAATTCTGAAAGAACCAGCTGGCCCGCAGGATTGTCCAGTCGACTCCACTGTTCTGGATGACGCGTTCGGCCTGTTCTGCTTCGACCTCGCCGCGCCCCGATAGCAGCACCAGTTTGCTGACACCGCTTTTGACTGCCTGATCGGTGAATGCCTGAACCGTTTCGAGCGCGCCGGGGACGGCGAGGTCTGGTTGAAAGGAGAGGTAGACCGCGTGAATGCCATCAAGCGAAGCTTCCCAGGTAGCTCGATCTTCCCAGTCGAAGGGTGGGGTCGCCATACGGGAACCCAGGCGGACAGGCAGGCCGGCAGTTTCCATTCGTTGGGCAATTCGCCGACCGGTTTTACCAGTCGCGCCGAGAATCAGGATGTTTTCTTGAGTGGTTTTCATCGCGTTCATCTCCATCTGGTTAATGTGAGTGATACTCATGTTTAAAAGATGATAAACCCTCACCTTATGCCGTCAACCGACAGAACCCTGGAAACCGACGTATGGAAGATACCTGTTGAGCGGTGCTAAGGTGAGCCTATGTCATGTTTATTGAACGGGAAGTGCACCCATGCCCAAGAAAATTCCTGAGGTGCTCGAGCCGCTTGTTTCAGAGCCGACTCGGCGCAACCCCACGCAAAAACGCAGTCGAGAGCGTCAGGAGCGAATTCTGGCCGTGGCGATTCAATTGATCGCGACCAAGGGCAGCGATCAATTAAAAATGAGTGAAATTGCCGAGCGTTCAGAGATATCGATCGGATCGCTTTATCAATACTTTCCCGACAAGAGTTCGGTGATTCGGATGCTGGCCGAGCGCTATAACGCAGAAAGCCGTCGCTGTATCGAAGAGGCGTTGGGTGCAGTCGAGGACGCGCAAGGCTTGCAAGCAGCCTATTCGGCGCTGCTCGATCAGTATTACGAGATCGTTTTTGCTACACCGGCGATGCGTGATATCTGGTCCGGGATGCAGGCAGACAAACAGCTCATGGAGTTGGAACTACAGGAGAGTCGTATTGCGGGCGGGTTGTTGGCCGACGCGATGCTTCGGGTATTCCCCGACAGCGATGCGTTGCGGGTTCGGGAATCTGCGTTTCTGATCTGGCATCTGGGGGAGGCGACCATGCGGCTGGCCATCTCATGTGCACCCGAGGAGGGGAGTGGTCTGGTCCAAGCCTTCAAGCGCATGTCGTTGCTGGAAATCATGGCGCCAGCGGCCGGATCGAGTGAATTCGATTCTGCCGCTGATGCTGTCAGCTAAACGAAAGGCTGACCGGTGAAACCACGAGGCAATCGTTGCAGTCCTTCCATGGCGGTGAGCCGTTCGACCCAAGCCGCGCGCCAGTCATTGGCTGTATGCGTAACTTTGGCTTTGCGTGCGGCGCGGCGTGCAGCGTTGCGCTGGTCTTTGCGCGCATCCTTGAACGCGTCGGTGTTGCGGCAGCTTCTGCATTTCACCCGGGTAAGTTCGCTGGTTGAAACGAGCTTGCTGCCTTTGTGACCGCAGGCCAGATGCCCGCCGACTTTGAAGTGAGTAACCATCAGACGCCTCCTTCGTGACGTGTAATCGTTTGACCTCCAGAGTACGGTGACGTTCGCCTGCGTAATGGGCAAAAAAAGGCCCGCATGCGGGCGGGCCAGGGGGATTCTTCAAAGGAGTCCGGTCACTGTAGGGCGTGAGTTGTGAACACAGTGTGAAATAGACTGCGCAGTAATAAAAAAGCCCAGCGCCAGGCTGGGTTGGGGATGTAGCAGGAAGCGCTCAGGCAAGGACGCACCCGGTGACGATAAGGTCGCCGTTCATGCGTCCTGAATCAGGCCGTGTCCTTGAGGATGTCCAGATCGAATCATCTGAACCGCGGCAGGGGTGGGTCGACAGGTTTGAGCGACGACAGCGTATTGCGAATCAGTGGCGTGTCCTTCTCGATGTCGTTCAGACGATCACGGATTCTGAGGGCCGTCGGGTGCCCGCCTTGATGATCGACCCAGTCGGCGATTTCCTTGCATGCCGCTGCCAGGCGAGCCTGACGGGAGTCGAGCAGGGTGAGCAGAGTGGTGATGGACTCTTTTTCGGACATGGCAAACACCTCCGTTCAAGAAACCTGTAACTGGCAGCAAAAAGCCCGCGGGGAGCGAGCTGTCTGCCGATGGGGTCGCTAATCCTTCAGCTTTTTTCAGTATAGACCCGTGAAAGGCAGGTAGCATCAGCCTTCTCGGACCGTCACTTGCGACCTGGCATTCAGCTGCCGGCATTCACGCCGGGCGTCTTCTTCATGGTCGAAACCGTCACCGATGAAGCCACGGGTTCGAGTATCGGCGATGCGATACCAGACGGCGGCATCGGGTGGTGGATGGTTGGTATCTCCGGCTCGGCGGCCATAGATGATGATCTTGTTGCAACGCTTCACAACGAAAATGTCTTCCATGGCGTCACCGCAGCTAATTCAGGTTCACAACAACTATAGAAGCCATTTGCGATCGTGCAAAAAATAGACAGGTCAGTTCGTCGCCTCAGCCATTGTTACCCTCATCTCCAAAAACATCGCCAGCCCGACTTCCTCTGCCCTGAGCCCTTTGCGAGCTCGCGGTCTGGGCAGCTCAGCCAGCGCACCCAAAAGAAAACCATCGAGCACCGCCGGGTGGATGTAGCACTTGCGGCAGACGGCCGGGGTGTTGCCCAGTTGTTTGGCGACGTTCTTGACCATCTCCACCACATGCCGCTTTGCATCCGACTCAGGCTCCCACTGCAGGTCCCGCAAAACCGCCAACGCCAACGCGCTGCCGGCCCAGGTGCGGTAGTCCTTGGCAGTGAAGTCGGCACCGGTGAGTGTTTGCAGGTAGGCGTTGACGTCGGAGGAACTGACGGTATGTCGCTCACCGTTTTCATCCAGGTACTGAAACAGGTTTTGTCCGGGAATTTCCAGGCAGCGTTTGATAATCCGCGCCAAGCGCCGGTCTTTCACGGTGATTTGATGCTCGACGCCGCTCTTGCCGCGGAACTGGAACAGGATCGCATTGCCGTTGACCTCGACGTGACGGTTGCGCAGGGTGGTCAGGCCGTAGGAACGGTTGTCCCGAGCGTACTGGGTGTTGCCGACCCGGATCAGCGTCGCATCGAGCAAGGTGATGACCGTGGCCATGACCTTGTCGCGACTGAAGCCGGGAGCCGCCAGCAGTGCTTCAAGCTGTTTGCGCAGTTTCGGCAGCGCCAGCCCAAAGTCCCGCAAGCGTGAGTACTTGTCGGCATCGCGCACTTCTCGCCAGCGTGGGTGATAACGGTATTGCTTTCGACCTCTGGCATCACGACCGGTAGCTTGCAGATGGCCGCGCGGGTCTGCGCAGATCCACACATCGGTGTAGGCCGGGGGTACGGTGAGGGCGTTGATGCGTTTGATCTCATCTTGATCGGTGATGCGCTGACCCGCAGGGTCGAAGTAGCAGAACTTGTCGCGCAGTTTCTTGCGGGTGATGCCGGGCTGGGTGTCATCGACGTAATGCAGGTCGGATGGCAGCGCATCGGGCAGCGCGATATCGGGCATGGCGGTAGTCCTTGGCGACGGATCAGGGGCCGTTACAGCCATTGACCGCACGCTGTTGCAGTCGTGCCAGCGGATTTATGCCAGCACCGCCACCGCCTTGATCTGTGCCCAGAGTTGTTGGCCGGGGTGCACGCCCAATTGGTCCCGGGAGTAGCGGGTGATCCGCGCCAGCAGCGGTGTGCCGCCAGCGTCCAGACGGATCAGCACGTGGGCGGCGTTGTCCGCGCCCATTTCACTGATCACGGTGACCGGCAGGCGATTGAGGATGCTGCTGTGCTCGACGCTTTGCAGGCTCAGGCTGACATCCCGCGCCTGAACCTTGCAGCGCAGCGCCTGGCCCAGGGTCATCGGTGAGTGAGCCACCCGAATGTTCAGGGTCGTGTTCGGCAGTTGCAGGGTCAGCAACTGATAGTCGGGGTCATAGGCACTGACGTGCCCCTCGATTACCACGCCGGCGTCGTCGCCCAGCGCCAAGGGCAGGTCGAGACGGGCCAGCGTTTCGCCAATAGCGCCGCTGGCCAGCGCCTTGCCTGCACTCAGCAAGACGATGTGATCGGCCAGTCGCGCGACTTCATCCTGTGAGTGGCTGACATACAGCACCGGGATGTCCAGCTCATCGTGCAGTCGTTGCAGGTAAGGCAGAATTTCGTTTTTGCGCTGACTATCCAATGCCGCCAGCGGCTCGTCCATCAGCAGCAGTTTCGGGCTGGTAAGCAAGGCGCGGGCGATGCCGACTCGTTGGCGTTCTCCGCCGGAAAGGTGCTGCGGATGACGATCCAGCAGATGGCCGATCCCGAGCAGTTCGGTCGCGTGAGCCATGTCAACCCGGCGCTGTTGACGAGGAATGCGCTTGAGGCCGAACTCCAGGTTGGCCAGCACCGACAGATGGGGAAACAGGCTGGCTTCCTGGAAGACGTAACCCAGCGCACGTTTGTGTGGCGGTACGAAAATCTTCTTGTCGCTGTCCTGCCAGACTTCATCGTTGACCTGGATGAAACCCTGCTCGGCCTTCTCCAGGCCGGCGATGCAACGCAGGCAGGTGGTCTTGCCCGAACCGGAATGACCGTAAAGTGCAGTGACGCCGCGGCCGGGCAATTGCAGATCCACCTCCAGGGCGAACCCTGAATACCTCAGTTTCAGACGCGTATGAATCATCGATCAGCTCCAGCCCGCTTTGGTTTTACGGCTGGAGTAGAGCGCCAGCAACACAACAAAGGAGAACACCAGCATCGCCCCGGCCAGCCAATGGGCCTGGGCGTATTCCATGGCTTCGACGTGATCGTAGATCTGCACCGAGACCACGCGGGTCTTGTCGGGAATATTGCCACCGATCATCAGTACCACGCCGAATTCACCCACGGTGTGGGCGAAACCGAGAATGGCAGCGGTGATGAAACCGGGGCGGGCCAGCGGCAGGATCACGCTGAAAAACGTGTCCCAGGGATTGGCGCGTAAGGTCGCGGCCACCTCCAATGGGCGAGTGCCAATGGCGGAAAAAGCATTTTGCAGTGGCTGGACCACGAACGGCATCGAGTAAAGCACTGAGCCGATCACCAGCCCTGCAAAACTGAAAGTGAGGGTGCCGAGCCCCAGTGATTGGGTGAAGTGGCCGATAAACCCGTTAGGGCCGAGCGCCAGCAACAGATAGAAGCCAATCACTGTCGGCGGCAGCACCAGGGGCAAGGCGACGATCGCCCCGACCGGGCCGCGCAACCACGAGCGAGTGCGCGACAGCCATAACGCAATCGGAGTGCCGATGACCAGCAGGATAACCGTCGTCAGCGACGCCAGTTTCAGGGTCAGCCAGATGGCGGAAAAGTCGGCACTCGATAGCGTCATTTAGAGTTGGTAACCGTAGGATTTGATGACTGCGGCGGCTTTTGGGCCTTTGAGGTAGTCAACCAGCGCCTTGGCGGCCGGGTTGTCCTTGCCTTTGTTGAGGATCACCGCATCTTGTTTGATCGGGTCGTGCATGTCGGCCGGAACGATCCAGGCCGAGCCGCCGGTGACTTTGCCGTCTTTGTAGATCTGCGACAAGGCCACAAAACCAAGTTCGGCGTTGCCGGTGGAGACGAACTGGTAGGCCTGGGTGATGTTCTGGCCTTCAACGATCTTGGCTTTGACCTTGTCGGTCAGGCCCAGCTTGGCCAGTACCTGAGTAGCGGCCAGACCATAAGGCGCCGCTTTCGGGTTGGCGATGGACAGATGCTGATACTGGTTGTCGCTCAGCACTTTGCCCTTGGCATCGACGTAACCTTCTTTCGCCGACCACAGCGCCAGGGTGCCGACGGCGTAGGTGAAGCGCGAGCCCTTCACCGTGTCGCCTTCGGTTTCGAGTTTTTGCGGGGTGGTGTCGTCCGCAGAGAGGAACACTTCGAACGGTGCGCCGTTCTTGATCTGGGTGTAGAACTGGCCGGTGGCACCAAAGGAGGTAATCAGTTTATGCCCGGTGTCTTTTTCGAAATCGGCGGCGATCGCCTGAATCGGTGCAGTGAAGTTGGCGGCGACTGCAACCTGGACTTCGTCCGCCTGGGCGGACCCGAAAGCGAACACTGCAAGCAGGGTTGCCAGGCAGGTGGGGGCAAAACGTGAGGCACGATTGGTCATGAAACGGCTCCGTTGTAGGCAAGTGCAGCGAGGGGGGTTAAACGCTATATAGCGGAATATATAGCGAAATGCCTGCAAACGGAACGTGTTGGATGCGCGTTGTTGAGACCACGAATGAACCTGCAGCTGCCGAACGCAGGCTGCGCCAGCTGCTACACGGATGTGCGTTACCGACGAACCAACTTGGCCAATCCTTCCTCAGCCAGGCGTCGGGTCAGTTCACCCGTGGTCATTTCAACGCCCAGCGTGAATGCCTGACCCGCCCAGAGATTGCTGAAATCCGCTTCTCCCTTGGCCCGCAACGGCATCAGCGCACCACCCGCCAGCGGGAAGGCCGGTGCTTTGGCGCTCATTGGCCCGAGTTCGCGCATCACCCGATTGAGAATGCCGCGCGCCGGACGGCCGGTGAAAATGTTAGTGACGGCAGTTTCACTTTCCTTGGCCGTGCGCAACGCCTTGTGATGAGAAGCGCTGACCTTGGCCTCTGGCGTGAACAAGTACGCCGTGCCCACTTGCACCGCTGAAGCCCCCAACAGGAAAGCCGCCGCGACGCCTCGTGCATCGGCAATCCCCCCGGCAGCGATCACCGGCACTTTCACCGCATCGACGATCTGCGGCACCAGTGCAAAGAGGCCCACTTGGCTGCTCAAATCATCACTGAGAAACATGCCTCGATGGCCACCGGCTTCGTACCCCATGGCGATGATCGCGTCACAACCCTGTTGTTCGAGCCAGATCGCCTCTTCGACGGTGGTGGCCGAGGAAATCACTTTCGCCCCAGTGGCTTTCACGCGATCCAGCAGAGATTTTTCCGGCAGGCCGAAGTGGAAGCTCACGACTTCGGGACGAAATTCTTCAATCACTTCGCAGGCCGCGCTATCGAACGGCGCTCGATTGGACACCTGCGTCGGCGCGTCGAAGTCCACGCCAAGTTCCCGGTAGTAGGGTTCCAGCAGATTCTTCCAGTCTCGAGCGCGTTGCTCATCGGCGACGGGTGACTGATGGCAGAAGTAGTTGACGTTAATCGGGCGCTGAGTGTGTTGGCGAATCGTTTTCAGCTCCTCGCGCAACTGATCGATGCTCAACATGGCGGCCGGCATCGAGCCCAGGCCGCCGACGTTGCTGGCTGCGATAACCATGGCCGAACCGTTCGCGCCGGCCATGGGCGCCTGGATGATCGGCAGCTCAATGCCAAGCAGGTCAAGAATGCGGGTGTCTGGCCATTTGCTCATTTGAAGGGTTCTCCGACGTCATAACAGGGCAGGGAAGGGACGGTAGGACCGTTTTTGTATCAGCTATGACTGACATAAGGCCAGCCGAGTTTTCGTTTCGTCTGTCACTCTTGGCTTAAAGTCGAGTACGGTGAAATGTTGCTGTGCGTTATTTCAACTGCACGACAACTGAGTGATTTCATCTGGAGGCAGCAATGTTCCAAGGCATTTTGATCGACAAAGACGACAGCGGTTACCGGGCCACACTGCAAGAGATCAATGACGATCAACTGCCCGAGGGCGATGTGACGGTGCGTGTGGCGTACAGCACGCTGAACTTCAAGGATGGCCTGGCGATCACCGGCAGCAGCCCGGTGGTGCGAAAATTCCCGATGGTGCCGGGGATCGATCTGGCAGGTACTGTCGCAGTCAGTGGGCATCCAGACTACAAAGTCGGTGATCAGGTCGTACTCAATGGCTGGGGTGTTGGCGAAGGGCATTGGGGCGGACTGGCGCAGAAGGCTCGCTTGAATGGCGACTGGTTGATTCCGCTACCCAAGGTATTCACCACGGCGCAAGCGATGGCCATCGGTACGGCGGGTTACACGGCGATGCTGAGCATCCTGGCGCTGGAACATAATGGTGTGACGCCCGAGCAGGGCGAAGTGTTGGTCACCGGCGCCAATGGCGGTGTAGGCAGTTTCGCCATCGCACTGTTGAGCAAGCTCGGCTATCGGGTGGTCGTGTCTACCGGTCGCACCTCCGAACACGATTACCTCAAGCAACTCGGCGCCAGCGAAATCATCGACCGCGCCACGCTATCCGAGCCGGGCAAACCCTTGGCCAAGGAGCGTTGGGCTGCGGTCATCGACTCGGTCGGCAGCCACACGTTGGCCAATGCCTGTGCCAGCACGAAGGCCAACGGCACTGTCGCCGCGTGTGGCCTGGCGCAAGGCATGGATTTCCCGGCTTCAGTCGCACCGTTCATTTTGCGCGGCGTGACCCTGGCCGGGATCAACAGCGTGACTCAGCCCAAAGCCAAGCGGATACTGGCCTGGAGTCGGCTGGCCAAGGATCTGGATTTCACCTTGTTGCCGCTGATCAGCCACGAAATCGGCTTGAGCGAAGTGATCGAGGCTGCATCGCGATTGCTCGCCGGTCAATTGCGTGGGCGGGTAGTGGTCGACGTCAATCGTTGACTGTCTCACCGCCAATCAAACAGACAAACGACAGAGACAAGGACTATCAACCATGGATGTAAAACAGCGTGAAGTGCGGCCCTTTAGCGTCTCGGGCCTGCAAGTGCGCACCTGCAATGCCGCAGAGCAGCAAGCAGACACTGCGCGCATCGGCCCTATGTGGGAACAATTCTTCGTTGAGGAAATCTTCGACAAGATCGCCCACAAGCAACCGGATTCTTTTGTGTATGGCGTCTATTCCAACTACGAGTCCGACGCTTCGGGCCACTTCGATGTGATCGCGGGGGTGGCGGTCACCGCGCCCTCCGAGGACTTTCCGCAGGTTCAGGTGGAGGGAGGCGAATACCTGGTGTTCAGCGCCAAAGGGGCGATGCCAGACAGCGTCATTCAGACGTGGGGCCTGATCTGGGCCTACTTTAAGGACAACCCGCAGATTTGCCGCACGTTCGCCACAGACTTCGAGGTCTATACCAGCCCGGATTCAGTGTCGGTCTATATCGGCATTCAGGACTCAGACGGGTTTTCGCGCTCAAGCAACTGACTCTTGCGCTCCACACCCCAGCGATAGCCCGACAGGTTGCCGTCGCTGCGCACCACGCGGTGGCACGGAATCGCCACCGCCAGGTTGTTCGCGCCGCAGGCTTGAGCCACGGCGCGCATCGCTTTTGGCGCGCCGATTCGTTGAGCGATATCGGCGTAGCTGGCGGTGCAACCGGCGGGAATCTCCCGCAGGGCTTGCCACACCCGTTCTTGAAAAGCGGTGCCGCGAACATCCAGCGGCAAGTCCAGGCCCAGGGCCGGCGCTTCGATAAAACCAACAACCTTGGCGATCAGTTGCTCGAACGTGTGATCGGCGCCAATCAGATTCGCCCGTCGAAACTTGTCCTGCAGATCGCAGACCAGTTGGTGCGGGTCATCGCCCAACAGGATCGCGCAAACACCCCGTTCACTCTGCGCCACCAGAATCGCCCCCAGGGAACACTGGCCGACGGCAAAACGAATGTCGTTGTTCTGACCAGCGGCGCGGTATTCACCGGGCTTCATGCCCAATAGCTGATCGGCGGCTTCATAGAAACGGCTGTTGGAGTTGAAACCGGCGTCATACAGCGCGTCGGTCACCGAGTCTCCGTCCGCGAGGCGCTCACGGACCCTGCGTGAACGATGGGCCGCAGCGTAACCCTTGGGCGTCAGACCGGTCACCGCTTTGAACACCCGATGGAAGTGAAAGCTACTGAGACCCGCAGCAACAGCCAGTTCGCTCAGGACAGGCAGATTCTCCGCGGTTTCGATCTGGCGGCAAGCGGCGGCCACCGTCGCGGCATGTTGCGCGGCGACGTCGCTTTGATCCTTCGCGGCTCGTTTGCTTGGGCGATAACCCGCTGCCTGGGCCTGCACGGCCGTGTCGAAGAACTCGACGTTCTGCGGTTTCGGCAAACGCGCCAGGCTGCTGGGGCGGCAGTAAATGCCGGTGGTTTTCACCGCATACACAAACTGTCCGTCTGCCCGGGGATCACGCGCGACGACGGCGGCCCAGCGCGGATCGTTCTCGGTGGCAATCTTTGTCGAATGGCTTGTCATGGCTTCATGTCCGTTGATCCGTTTCATGCAGATTAACCAGCCGACGGGGTCGCTGCACCCCGGGTCTTGCGGTCGAATTCGAAGGCTTCATCCGGCGGTACGAAAGGTGAAGTTGATCCGTTGTTCGCCCAGTCGCGGGTGTTGGCCGTCCTTGATCGGCAAGACCCCGTGATAACGCAAACGATCCACGCCACCCCAGACCACGATGTCGCCATGGAGCAGCGGCACCCGCTGGCTTTTATCGCTGCGTTCGAAGCCGCCGAACAGGAACATCGCCGGTAATCCCAGGGACACTGAAACGATGGGCGCCGCGTAGGAAACTTCGTCTTTGTCCTGGTGCAACGACATCTTGGCCCCGGGAACGTAACGGTTGATCAGGCAGGAATCAGGCACGAAATCCGCGAACCCTGCTTCCCGCGCCGCCGCTTGTGCCAATTCGAGAAACACCTCGGGCATTTTCGGCCAGGGTTTCCCGGTCAGCGGATCATTGCGGGTATAACGGTAACCGCTGCGGTCGGTGGTCCAGCCCAGCACGCCGCAACTGCTCAAGGCGACAGACATGGTAAAGCCCCCGGGCGTGATCATCTGCCGAAACGGTGCCACCGCCAGAACTGCGTCCAGTGCGGGCAGCAACTGATCCAGCCAGGGCAGGGCAAAGCCTCTGAGGACGCAGGACTGTTCGCCGATACGATCGAGCCTGGGTTGCTGCTCGGGTTCCGCGTCGGCAAACAAGTCGAAGGTGATCGGGTTCATGGGGTCATAACGCATCGTGAAAGATGATTCCAAGGGTATGCCGTTTTCCGCTGTGCAGGCGACTCACTCCGTGGCGCAGGGTGACTCGGTAATAGCCACGAACGCCTTTGACCGGCCGTTGGTTGACGGCAAAGATCAGCGCGTCACCTTTCTTCAGGCCAATGACCTGGGGGCGCGACTGCATCCGTGGGCGCTGTTCCGTCAGCACGAACTCGCCGCCGGTGAAGTCGTCGTCCGGCTCTGACAGCAGAATCGCCACTTGCAGCGGGAAGACGTGTTCGCCGTACAGGTCTTGATGCAAGCAGTTGTAGTCCTGCGGTCCATATTGCAGCAACAACGGCGTCGGGCGTTCCTGACCGGCGGCATGGCAGCGTTCGAGGAACGCTTCGTGCGTTTCAGGGAAACGGGTCGGCAGGTCCATGCGCTCGTACCAGCGATTGGCTATCGGCACCAATCGAGGATAGAGCGTACTGCGCAAACGGGTGACGACATCTGGCAACGGGTATTTGAAGTATTTGTACTCGCCACGGCCAAAGCCGTGACGAGCCATGACCACTTGCGAGCGAAACGGTTCGGGGCGGGCATACAGAGCGCTGATTTCATCGCACGTCTCGTGGCTTAAAAGCGACCTGATGATCGCGCAGCCATCCTGATCGAGTTGCTGTTCCAGCGCTTCCCAGTCCAGCCCATCGAGAGAGCGCTCGCTCATCGTTGCGCCTCACGATCCAGCAGTTGCCGTTTACGCTCCAGCCCCCAACGGTAGCCGCCGAGGCTGCCATCCTGACGCAGCACTCGATGACACGGCACGATAACCGCCAACGGGTTCGCTCCGCAGGCATTGGCCACCGCCCGAAAAGCCGTGGGTTGCCCCAGTTGTCGCGCGATGTCCTGGTAGCTGGCGGTTTCACCCAGCGGTATTTGCCGCAGGGCATTCCAGACTCGCCGTTGAAACACGCTGCCTGTCAGATCCAGCGGCAAATCCAGGGCGGAGCGCGGGTCTTCGAGGTAGCGCAGGGTTTGCTCCAGCGCAGGCATCAAGCCCTCATCGCGCTGCGGTGTTTGTTTTCCGGGGAAACGCTGCGCAAGATCGCCTTCCAGCGTGGCCAGGTCATCGCCGAGCAGCAACGCACACAATCCCTCGGCGCTGAACGCGAGTAGCAAGACGCCAAGGCTGGAAGTGCCGCTGATGAAGCGAATCGAGGAAGTAGACATGTTCTGACTCCTTAACCGAAGGTTGAGGTGGCCAGTCTAGGGAGCGGGGACTTCGTTAACACTCCGGCGCTTGCGGTTGAATTCCAGAGGCAGGAGCAGACGTCCATGTTGTCGCTCCGGATCCCGTTACAACGCTTTGCTGACGCTTATCTCGCTGATGACGTCGTCGCCCTGGCCATGAATGACGTCCAGCGCGGCCTTGGCTTCTTCTTCGGTGCCGTTTTCAAGCTGGGCAAATTCGAAGCGACGCTCACCATTAAGTTTGTATTTGATGACGTACTTGGTCGTTTGGGCCACTGTCATACCTGCTTGTCTTGGTGTTTGGGTGTCACTCAGCTCAGTTTCGTGCTGGAGCGGCGGATGATCTTGATGGTGTGAGTCAGGGTCGGATTGCGAGTCACGCTGATCGGCCGGCGGTTGACCGTGTCGATGGTGATATTCCAGAAACCGGTGCTCGGTGCAGTAATCCGGGCTGGGAAAGTGTCGAAGGCTCCACCATGGTAAGTGTGGCGGCCGCCATTCTTGAAGCTGCGGAAATTGGCGTCGTTCATCAAGCGGATATTGCATGTTTGGGAGCATTGAATGACGACGATGTCGTCTTCGTTGAGGTGCTCGCGCTGGTGGATAAATTTCATGAGGCGCCTCCAGAAGGGCTTTTTCTACAAAATCAAAACGATAGCATGTGCGATTGGCGCAGTTTATCAGCCCGAACGGGTTATTATCCGGTCGTCGAGGTCTGCTTTGACAATTAAAAACAGTTATACGGAATTCTATGAGCGATAAACGCAGCAAGCCTCGGAGAAAAACAGCATTTGTACTGTCGGAGTGTCTTTATCGGAGGTGTTGTATGAAGTGGGGGGTGATGTTCCTGCCTATGGCGATAGCGATGAGTGGTTGTGCGAGTGTCTCGGAGATCAATGAGTCTCTGCCGACCATGAGCGTGATTTCAGGCAAGAAGCCTCATGAATACGCGCAATGCCTGACCGAAAAGCTGGCCAGCAGCCGGGGAGCCCTGCAAGTCGAGCCACACAAGGACGGAATGCGAGTCATCGTGCCGCAAAAGTTCTCCTCGGGGCCGGCCGCGGTATTTGATATCGAAGACCGCTCCACTGGCAGCAGCATCAAGCTGCATGAGCGCATTTCCAATGTGCCGTTGCGCCCCATGGATGTACGCAATGCCGCTACGGCGTGCATTTCCGGCTGATAGACTGTCGCCCGTCAGTACCGATGCCGCCAAAGCAGCGCTTTGGCGGCGTTGTCATTTCTGGAGTCGAGCATGAAGCGAGAGCAGGTACGGGAGTGCCATGCAGAGGGTCACATCTCTGCCACCCACGTGATTCAGAATCCGGCGAATTCGGGCGAATGGATCGTGTTTTTCAAGAAAAGCGCCGGGCGTAGTTATTTTCTGGTGGATGAAAACGATGAAGTCGAATCCTTCAGTAGCCTCGATGATTTGATCGAGACGGTGCGCGGTCTCGGGATCAAGTTCGCCGAAATTCACATGTAGGGCAGGGGTCTTACTTGCAGGCCACCACGACGCTGCGGTTCTTGTAGTTGCCGACGTCGACACCCAGGGTCTTGTCGCTTTCCTTGGTCGAAGGTGTTCCGTCGGTACCGACGATTCGATAGCCGGTGCCGGCGCAAGAGGCATCGGCTTTTTCGTAGCAGGTCGCCCAGGAATTGGCTTCCCCGGAACAGTCGATGGCCAGGCCTTGCTCGCCGTTGTTCAGGTAAGTCGTTTCCGAAGTGGCGCAGCCGCTCAGGGCCAGTGCCGCGATCAGGGGCAAAAATTTATTCATGTCGTTGTCGTCGTCAGGATGAAGGGGCTGAGCCTGTGACAGCGCAGGCATCAAAAGGTTATAGCGAATGGCCACTTGGTTGCAGGCAATCACAAAAAAACCCTGCGCGAGGCAGGGCTTGGGTCGCGTCCGGTGCTTATCAGGACTTGTCCTTGCCGCGACGCTTCGGTTCTGGGTGTTCGAGCTCCAATACGGATGCCACTTCAATCGCCTTCGCTTCGGTCGGGAAAGGACCGGCGATCTCCTCGCCGCCGCCGAAGTTGAATATCCACCACTGGCCGTCTTTCGCCTGATTGATCAGGAACCCGTTGACACTTTTTGCTACCGACATCTATCTGCCTCGTTGGCTGGTTCAATCGCGCAATGATAGCGCCAAATGCACTCAACGGGTGCTGATGGTGTAGGGTTGTGCGATTCGCGGCCGTGCAGATCTGATGGTCTGTGCTATCTATAAAGGCTGCGGAGCTATCTCGGGAACTATCCGCGAGAATATTTCTCTATGATGGCATCGGTTAGCCAGTGCGGGGCATTGTAAGGTGCGTGCCGCCTGATTAGACTGCGCCGAAACTCGTACACACAGCCCTATCAAGGACTTTTATGATCAAGAAATGCTTGTTCCCAGCAGCCGGTTACGGTACTCGCTTCCTGCCAGCGACTAAAGCCATGCCCAAAGAAATGCTGCCGGTGGTAAACAAGCCACTGATCCAGTACGGCGTCGAAGAAGCACTTGACGCTGGGTTGACCGAAATTTCCATCGTTACCGGTCGCGGCAAACGCGCTCTGGAAGACCACTTCGACATCAGCTACGAGCTGGAAAACCAGATCAAAGGTACCGACAAGGAAAAATACCTGGTCGGCATCCGCAAACTGTTGGACGAGTGCTCGTTCTCCTACACTCGCCAGACCGAAATGAAAGGCCTGGGCCACGCCATTCTGACTGGCCGCCCGTTGATCGGCGACGAACCGTTCGCGGTAGTGCTGGCGGACGACTTGTGCGTCAACCTCGAAGGCGACGGCGTCCTGACCCAGATGGTCAAGCTGTACGAGCAGTATCGATGCACCATCGTTGCGATCCAGGAAGTGGATCCGCAGGAAACCAACAAGTACGGCGTGATCTCCGGCGAGCTGATCGCTGATGATTTGTACCGCGTTCGCAACATGGTCGAAAAACCAGCCCCGGAAGACGCACCGTCGAACCTGGCGATCATCGGTCGTTACATCCTGACGCCGGATATTTTCGAGCTGATCAAACAAACCGAGCCAGGCAAAGGTGGCGAGATTCAAATCACCGACGCCCTGATGAAGCAGGCGAAAAACGGTTGCGTGATTGCCTACAAGTTCAAGGGCCAGCGTTTTGACTGCGGTGGCGCTGAAGGCTACATCGAGGCCACCAACTTCTGCTTCGAGAACTTCTACAAGACTGGCAAGGCTTACTGATAGCCTCTGACCCAATTGTATTGAAAAGCCACCTTCGGGTGGCTTTTTCATTTTCCGTCCCCATATCGATTGAAGCGCTTGCCCAGCGGACGTCTGCGGGTATGCTTGTGGACTGCCGAGGAGATTGAAAATGGCCTACGATTTTGACCTTTATGTGATTGGTGCCGGTTCCGGCGGCGTGCGGGCTGCGCGTTTTGCTGCCGGTTTTGGCGCGAAAGTAGCAGTGGCGGAGAGCCGCTACCTGGGTGGCACCTGTGTGAATGTCGGCTGTGTGCCGAAGAAGCTGCTGGTCTACGGCGCGCATTTCGCCGAAGACTTCGAGCAGTCGCAAGGTTTTGGCTGGACGCCGGGCGAAGCGAAGTTCGATTGGGCGACGCTGATCGCCAACAAGGATCGCGAGATCAATCGCCTGAACGGTATCTATCGCAATCTGCTGGTTAACAGTGGTGTGACCTTGCATGAAGGCCACGCCAAAATCGTTGATCCGCACCAGGTCGAGATCAATGGCGAGCGCTACACCGCCAAAAACATCCTGATTGCTACCGGTGGATGGCCACAGATTCCAGAAATTTCGGGGCATGAGCATGCAATCAGTTCCAACCAGGCGTTCTTCCTCAAAGAGCTGCCCAAGCGCGTTCTGGTGGTAGGCGGTGGTTACATCGCCGTCGAATTCGCCGGGATCTTCCACGGTCTGGGCGCCGAGACCACGTTGCTTTATCGCGGTGAGCTGTTTCTGCGCGGCTTCGACGGTGCCGTGCGCAAACACCTGCAGGAAGAGCTGACCAAGCGCGGTCTGGACCTGCAATTCAACGCCGACATCGAGCGTATCGACAAGCAGTCCGATGGCAGTCTGAAGGTGACCCTCAAGGACGGCCGTGAGCTGGAGGCGGATTGTGTGTTCTACGCCACCGGTCGCCGTCCGATGCTCGACAATCTTGGGCTGGAAAACACCGGGGTCAAACTCGACAAGAAAGGTTTCGTCGAGGTCGACGAGCAGTATCAGACGGCTGAACCGTCGATCCTGGCGCTTGGCGATGTGATCGGTCGGGTTCAGCTGACGCCGGTGGCGTTGGCGGAAGGCATGGCTGTGGCGCGACGTTTGTTCAAGCCTGAGCAGTATCGCCCGGTCGATTACAAGATGATCCCGACTGCGGTATTTAGCTTGCCGAACATCGGCACGGTCGGTTTCACCGAGGAAGAGGCCCGGGAGGCCGGTCACGATGTGGTGATCTTCGAAAGCCGCTTCCGTCCAATGAAACTGACCCTGACCGAATGCCAGGAGCGCACCTTGATGAAGTTGGTGGTGGACGCCAAGACCGACAAGGTTCTGGGTTGTCACATGGTCGGTCCGGAGGCTGGGGAAATTGTGCAGGGCTTGGCGATCGCCTTGAAAGCGGGTGCCTCCAAGCGCGATTTCGATGAAACCATCGGCGTGCACCCAACTGCCGCCGAAGAGTTCGTCACCATGCGCACGCCGGTTGCGGGTTAATCGTCCTTTTGGGGCTCTGATGCGTCTGGCGCTGTCGCAATGACGGCCGCCAGGCGCACGCTCTCATCCAGACTCGCTTGAGTCTTGAGCAACTCAATTTCCAGCGCTTTATTTATCTGCGACTGCTCGTCGACGCTCTGCTTCAGCGAATGACTTTCCAGCAGGGCAGCACGCAAGCGTTCCTGGAGGAGGGTGCGTTCGCTGTCGATACGGTTGACCTGTTCCAGCAACTGATCCTGTCGAGCGTTGGTTTGCTTGAGTTGATCCTGTAGCAGGCTTAACTCTCTCAGGGTGCCACGGTTCTCCGTCAACAAACGCTCGTTGTCGCGATGCAGTTGCGTGATCTCATCCTGGCGTACCAATGCGCTTTGCTGCGCCTGACGCAACTCCATCTGAATCTGCTGCACCTGGCCTTCGTGGCGACGTTGTTCCTGCTCACGCTGTTCTTTGACAGCGTTGCGATAATGTTCCAGTGCGTCGCGAGCATGCAGGTGTTTCTCTTCTAGGGAGCGAATCTGCTCGTCCTTGTCTTGCAGGCGTAATTCGAAATCGGCCAATGCCTGGTTAAGTCCGGCGTTGCGGGTTTGCTCGGTCTGCAGCATGGCGCGGGTTTCTAGCAGGGCCTCGGACTCTTGAGTCAGGGCCAGGCTTTGAATCTCGTATTGCTGCTGCAATTGCGTATTGGCCTGCTGGGCTTCATGCAGGTGCGTATCCAACTGTTTTTTTTGCTGATCGAACTGCTCGCGGGCCTGATCGATGGATTCTTGCGCCTGTTCCTTGAGGCGTTGCGCCAAGCGTGAGACCAAGCCTGCCAGCTCATCATCAATGGGCTCAGAAGGCGTTTCGACGCGCTCGCTGCCGCCATCCAACTCCTTCAAATAGCGGTGGATAGTGGTTTTCGAGCCCGTGTTGCCCATTTCGATCCGTACCGCATCAATGCTTGGGTTTTCGCCGCGAGCCAAAATTGCCAAGCGTGCTGCCTGGACCACTGCTTTGTTTACACCGCCACGAGCCATGAGTTCTCCTACGATTTCGTACTGTGGTACATGCCACTTAAGTACACAATGTACCACGCTAACTAAAAACTTAGAATACGATAGGTATTCATACGGGATATACTGGTATTACCCCGTGTGATAAGCCCTGTGGCGCGTTTTCACCCGCCAAAGCGGTACGTTTTAGAGAGTTGAGCCCATGACTGAGCTGGATCGTTACCTGCAAGCCGCCACCCGCGACAACACCCGTCGCAGCTACCGGGCGGCTGTCGAGCATTTCGAAGTCAGTTGGGGCGGCTTCCTGCCGGCGACCAGCGACAGCGTGGCGCGCTACCTCGTCGCTTATGCGGGTGTGCTGTCGATCAATACCTTGAAGTTGCGTTTGTCAGCGCTGGCGCAATGGCACAACAGTCAGGGTTTTCCTGATCCCACCAAGGCGCCGGTGGTGCGCAAGGTCTTCAAGGGCATTCGCGCGCTACACCCGGCTCAAGAAAAACAGGCCGAGCCGTTACAGCTTCAGCATCTGGAGCAAGTGGTTGCCTGGTTGCAGCTAGAAGCGCAAACCGCGAAATCTAAACACGATCAACCGGCTCTGTTGCGGGCCAGGCGCGACACGGCGCTGATTCTGTTGGGTTTCTGGCGCGGTTTTCGTAGCGACGAGTTGTGCCGGCTACAGATTGAGCACGTTAAAGCGGCTGCCGACTCAGGCATCACGCTCTATTTGCCGCGAACCAAGAGTGACCACGAAAACCTCGGCAAGACTTACCAGACGCCCGCGTTGCAGCGCCTGTGCCCGGTGCAGGCGTACATCGATTGGATCACCGAAGCCGCGTTGGTTCGCGGGCCGGTATTCCGAGGCATCGACCGGTGGGGCCACCTGAGCGAGGAGGGGCTGCACGCCAACAGCGTGATCCCGTTACTACGCCAGGCGCTGGAGCGCGCCGGGATCCCGGCCGAGCACTACACCAGTCACTCCTTGCGGCGCGGCTTTGCCACCTGGGCCCATCAGAGCGGGTGGGACTTGAAGTCGTTGATGAGTTACGTGGGCTGGAAGGATATGAAGTCCGCCATGCGCTATGTTGAAGCCAGCCCGTTTCTCGGGATGACACCGCTCGCGGAAAAAACCATTGGCGCTGCTAAGTAAGTTTTATTCTATTAATACGTTCGGCTAATAGCGAAAACCAATGAGCAGCATGAGCTTTGCCAATGAGCCATCCGGCAATCGAGTCGGTAGGATTCACTCCATCAACTTCTCAACCAAACTTTTCAACCCTGACGGAGAGTCATCGATGCCTATCATCAACAGCCAAGTTAAACCGTTCAAAGCTGACGCCTTTAAAAATGGCGACTTCGTAAAAGTGTCGGACGCTGACCTGAAAGGCAAGTGGTCTGTCGTGTTCTTCTACCCTGCCGACTTCACCTTCGTTTGCCCGACCGAACTGGAAGACCTGGCTGACAACTACGACGCGTTCCAGAAGCTGGGCGTCGAGATCTACAGCGTTTCCACCGATACCCACTTTGCTCACGCTGCCTGGCACAACACTTCGCCAGCCATCGGCAAAATCCAGTACACCATGATCGGCGACCCGACTCACGCCATCTCCCGCAACTTCGACGTGCTGATCGAAGACGCTGGTCTGGCTGACCGTGGCACCTTCGTGATCAACCCAGAAGGTCAGATCAAAATCGTCGAACTGAACGACGGCGGCGTTGGCCGTGACGCTTCCGAGCTGCTGCGCAAAATCAAGGCTGCTCAGTACGTCGCTGCTCACCCAGGTCAGGTTTGCCCAGCCAAGTGGAAAGAAGGCGAGGCCACTCTGGCTCCGTCCCTGGACCTGGTCGGCAAGATCTAAGTCTGTGGAACGCATCATCAGGGCGGGTTTCCGCACCTAAGTAGGCTGCAAACGCCCAATAAAAACGCCCGGGCGAGATTCGCTCGGGCGTTTTTTTATGTCGGCTCTTTATGTAACTGCAAAAAAAGGAAATCGCCCGTATGTTGGACGCCAATCTTAAAGCCCAGTTGAAATCGTACCTGGAACGGGTCACCCAGCCGATCGAGATCATCGCCTCCCTCGACGACGGTGCGAAATCCCAGGAAATGCTCGCATTACTCAAAGACGTTACCAGTCTTTCCAACCAGATTACGTTGCTCGACAACGGGGATGATGCACGTAAACCATCGTTCTCGATCAACCGCCCGGGTGCCGATATCAGCCTGCGTTTCGCCGGCATCCCGATGGGCCACGAATTCACATCCCTGGTGCTGGCCTTGCTGCAAGTCGGCGGTCACCCTTCGAAGGCCAGCGTTGAAGTGATCGAACAGATCCGTTCGCTCAAAGGCGATTTCAACTTCGAGACTTACTTCTCGCTGTCCTGCCAGAACTGCCCGGACGTGGTCCAGGCACTGAACCTGATGGCCGTGCTTAACCCGAACATCCGCCACGTCGCCATTGACGGCGCTCTGTTCCAGGCCGAAGTCGATGACCGTCAGATCATGGCCGTGCCAAGCGTTTACCTGAACGGCGTGAACTTTGGCCAGGGCCGTATGGGCCTGGAAGAAATCCTCGCCAAGATCGACACCAGCGGTATCGAGCGTCAAGCCGAGAAGATCAGCGCCAAAGAAGCCTTCGACGTACTGGTCGTCGGTGGTGGCCCGGCCGGTGCTTCGGCCGCGATCTACGCTGCCCGTAAAGGCATTCGTACCGGTGTGGCAGCTGAACGTTTTGGTGGGCAGGTGCTCGACACCATGGCTATCGAGAACTTCATCTCCGTGCAGGAAACCGAAGGGCCGAAACTGGCTGTGGCGCTGGAAGAGCACGTCAAACAATACGACGTCGACATCATGAACCTGCAACGCGCCGACAAGTTGGTGCCGGGCAAGAACGGCGAGTTGCACGAAGTCCACTTCGCCAGCGGCGCGACCTTGAAAGCCAAGACTGTGATTTTGGCGACCGGTGCGCGGTGGCGTGAAATGAACGTCCCGGGTGAGCAGCAATACCGCAACAAAGGCGTGGCGTACTGCCCGCACTGCGACGGTCCGCTGTTCAAAGGCAAGCGTGTGGCGGTGATTGGCGGCGGTAACTCCGGCGTCGAAGCGGCCATCGACCTGGCGGGTATCGTGTCCCACGTAACACTGCTGGAGTTCGATGTGCAGCTGCGCGCCGATGCGGTCTTGCAGCGCAAGATGCACAGCCTGCCGAACGTCACCGTGATCACCAGTGCGCAAACCACTGAAGTGTTGGGCGACGATCAGAAGGTCAATGGCCTGCGCTACAAGGATCGTCAGTCGGACGAGTTGCGTAGCGTCGAGCTGGAAGGAATTTTCGTGCAGATCGGCTTACTGCCCAACACCGACTGGCTCAAAGGCACCATCGAGTTGTCGCCTCGCGGTGAGATCATCGTCGATGCCCGCGGTGAGACATCGATGCCGGGCGTGTTCGCTGCCGGTGACGTGACCACCGTGCCGTACAAGCAGATCGTGATTGCGGTGGGCGAGGGCGCCAAGGCTTCCCTGAGCGCATTCGATCACTTGATCCGCACCTCGGCTCCGGCATAAAACCCGGCGCTGAAAACACAAAAACCCCATGAGCGATCATGGGGTTTTTTTGTGCTTCATACATTCCCAATGTGGGAGCAACTGTCTTGATGACCTTTATTTTGAAAGCATATTGATAGACAGCTGAATTCCCACAGCTTTACGCCATGCGATGCCCTACAGGAACACCGCGACCCGTTTTAGGCCAAGGGTTGTTTCCACTCAGTTCGGTCTCGGATCATGGCGTTCAGCCGTATCAACAACACACGCATACAGGCGATGAGCGCTACTTTTGCGCATTTACCCTTATGACGCAGTGCGTCATACCGCGCTTTGAACTCAGGCTGTCGCTGAATCACCACCCAGCACGCCATGTACATTGCCCGACGCGCAGCAAACCTGCCGCCGCTAATGTGGCGGGGGCCTTCATGCTTGCCACTGTCGTCGTTGTAGGGGGCTATGCCTGCCAGCGCTGCAATCTCGTGCCGTCCAACCTCGCCCAGTTCGGGTAAGTAGGCCATCAAGCTGGCTGCCGTCACGAGCCCTATACCCTTGACCGAGCACAAACGGGCCGTTTTATCACTGTCCAGGTCTTTAGCAGTTTGACGGATCAGCTTTTCTATCGACTTTATGGCTTGGCATAAATAGTCGATATGACTTCGCAGACAGGGTTTTACCGTGTCAGCAGAGGCTGTTTTAAGGCGCCGTATATCGTCGCCTTGCTGCTGAACAAAATTTTCGCGCTGCTGTACCAGCGCACGCAAATTGTCCTGTTCAGGGCTGGTGATTCGGTTGCTTGGCGACTTTATGACTTCGGCAAACTGCGCGAGCAGCCGCGCATCTATCGGGTCGGTTTTAGCGCGCTGCCCCATGGCCTTGGCAAAATCCCTGGCTCGGCGAGGGTTGATCCGCAAGACTTCGAAGCCGGCAGCCTGAAGCGCTTTCATGACCTCTCGCTCATAGCCGCCGGTGGCTTCCAGCAATACGCGGCTGACCTGATAGCGCTTTAACCAGTCAATCAGCGCAAGGAAATCACTGGCGGTATTGAGGTGACTCGCGCCAACGTCTTGCGGGTTAATCCGAACTTCAAGGGTATCTTTGGAAACATCGATGCCTGCGCAGGAAAACATAGCCGATCCCTCTTACACTCAAAGGTGAGAGCGCTCTGGCTGGGCACCACGCTTGTAATGTTCGAGGTCGGCTCGTTCAACTGTTCGGGCTCAATAACCAGAGCGGAGAGGTGAATGGCAGCATGGGCTCCCACACGTGCTTTAAGCACTCCGGGCATTCAGCTTGCCACTCACCGCTCTCACCCTCAGTCTAATTCCTGCGCAAGACACAAGCGGGCTTGCTCGCGGATGCGGACTGTCAGCCGACATCACTGCTGAATGACACACCGCATTCGCGAGCAAGCCCGCTCCCACAGGGGATCTGCAGTGGGGCTTACAGCGGTGCAGGCTGGATGATCTCAACCCAGTACGCATCCGGGTCTTTGATAAAGGCCAGGCTCTTCATACGGCCGTCATTCAGGCGCTTCTGGAAGTCGCAGCCCAGCGCTTCGAAGCGCTCGCACGCAGCGACGATATCCGGCACCGAGATGCAGATGTGACCGAAACCGCGCGGGTCGGTGTTGCCGTTGTGGTAAGCGAAATCCGCGTCGTTCTCGGTGCCGTGGTTGTGGGTCAGCTCGAGAATTCCGGGGATCGACTTCATCCACTCGGTGCGAGCAGCAGCGTCGGCCGGGATCTGGTTTTTATCGACCAGCGCCAAGAAGTACAGGCTGAACTCGGCTTCCGGGAAGTCGCGTTTTTCCACCAGCGAGAAACCCAAAATGCGCGTGTAGAAATCCAGGGACTTGGTGATGTCCTTGACCCGCAGCATGGTGTGGTTGAAGACGAACTTCTGGGTGGCGGTATCAGGTTGGGCAGTCACGCCTGGGAAGGTGTTCAATTCGTGCAGGCTCATGGGCCCTCCGGAAAATAAGTGGGGCTAACGAATGGCGACAATGATACGCAAGGGCTCGGACATCACCAAACCCAAAGCGTCGGCTATTGCCTGACAGACGGGCGAGGCTCAGACTTTACGGTTCAATCCGTGAGTGTTCATTGCAATGATTCGTTTCTGTAAATCGATGGTCGTCCTGATCTGCGTGCTTTCAGGTGTTAACAGCGCTCTTGCAGATGAGCCAATCATGACCTGGCCCAACGGCTGGGAGGTCGAAGCTGTCCCGCAAGATGACGCCAATACCCACGTTTCCCGCCAGCGCGCGGTGAAGAACGATCAGTACGGCACGCCGGTAATGGTGATGGAGTTGACCATGACTCAGGTGGAAAGCGGTCATCAGGTGAATTTGCAAGGCGTGTTGCTGGAGATGCGCAAGTCGGTGCAGAAGGACTTCTTTCAAGGCGGTTATCAAAGTGTCTGCAACAAGATTCACCCGACGACGTTGAGCCGCTTATCAGCGCTGGAAACTACCTGCACGATCACGCAGAACGGAAGGCATATGCTCTCTCAAACATTGGTTGCCGCCGTGGATGGCGATAAGGCCTATGTTCTTTCCTACGCGGGGCAGGCAGAGGTTTATAAGGCAAGTCAGGATGAAATAGAGGCAGCCCGTAACAGCTTGAAACTTTAGTTAAAGATTTCAATGGCTGCCGGTTTCAGCGCATTCTGAAATTTTTAGATACCAAAGGGATTAAGCACAAAGTTATTCAACAAGTAGCGAGTTGATCGACGCCAATCGTTGCATTTAGAAGGCGTCCATAAAAAAGCCCTGCATTGGCAGGGCTTTTTTGTCACCGCGAATGCTTAGCTACGCAGCCAGGAATCAACGGTAGCTGCACCGTATTGTTCCTTCCAGGCTTTCAGGCCGCGGTGGTTGCCACCCTTGGTTTCAATCAGTTCACCGGTGTGCGGATTCTGATAAACCTTGACCACGCGAGCGCGGCGGGTTTTAGGTGTTGCCTGTTGCAGACCGGATTTTGCCGGGTTCGGATCGAGAATGGCGATGATGTCGCGCAGGCTCTTGCCGTAGGTTTTCATCAGCCCCTGGAGCTTTTCTTCGAATTCGATTTCTTTCTTGAGCCCGGCATCATTCTTCAGGGTTTCCAGCTGCTTGAGCTGCTCTTGAAGGGCCTTTTCAGCTGCACGAAATTCAGCGAGTCTGGACAATATCTTTACTCCAATAGTGTGTTTGGCTGATACCAACCGCAAACAAAGCTATAAGCCAAGAGCCTTGAAGCGACTCGGTGATAATGGCTCACCTGCCAATCTTGCGCAGGCATGAAAAATTGTAGTAGTTAATTGGCCAAGAGTAAATCCTGTCTTTTTCTTCATGTAACAACAGTAGTCTTTTGATTCAAATGGGTGCGCGATCTTCTTGTCTCGTCGCTTAGCGCGGCTAGTTAATGGTGACTTAATGCGTTAATGAAGTCCGCGCCGGGCATCGGCCGACCGAACAGATAACCTTGCAAGAAGTTCACGCCGTGGGCGGTCAGATAATCACTTTGCTCCACGGTTTCCACGCCTTCGGCGACGATGCCCAGATCGAGCTTGGCCGAGAGTTCGATGATGGTGTCCAGGATATGCCGTGAGAGGGCATCAACGCCGATCATGGCGACAAAACTCTGGTCGATTTTCAGAAAGTCCACGTTGAACTGACGCAGGTAACCCAGGCTTGAGTGACCGGTGCCGAAGTCATCGATCGCGATCATCACGCCCAGCGCGTGAAGCTGCTCGAACAGTTGGTGGGTGATGGCCGTGGGTTCGATGAGTTCGCGCTCGGTGAGTTCCAGCACCAGACTGACGGCACCCGGTGCGAAGGCCGCGAGGAATTGACGGCAATCCTCGACCAGTTCCAGGTCCTTGCAGTGGCTGGCGGTAATGTTGATGCCGATGTGAAAAGCGCCCTCGAAGGAGGATGAAACAGGCGCCAACAATTCGGCCGTCTGCTGCATCAACGAGCGGGTCATCGGCACGATCAGCCCGGAGTGTTCGGCAAACGGAATGAACAGGTCCGGACGCACCAGACCTTCCTTGGGATGATTCCAGCGCATCAGCACCTCGGCGCCGGACCACTTCTTGTTGGTGCCATGCACCACAGGCTGAAAGTATGGAATGAACTCCGCCGCTTCCAGGGCGCGCCGCATTTCATTGCTCGGCGATGACGAGCGTTTTTGCACAAAGTGCCCGATCAAGCCGGAAATCACGCCGAAGAAGATCAGTAGGCTAAACAGCGGCGGATACTCGCTGCTCATGTAGCGCCAGGTTTCACCTTCAGGAAACCCTGCCGCCACGGAAAAGGTGTAACGCGAGGACGTCAGTCTGGTTTGCGCCACCGCAAAGGCAGGCAGGGCGCCTTCATGGAATTTGCCATCGGCGGACAACCAATGAGGGCCGACTTGCAATAGCGGCAACGTCTTGCGGCCGATCATTCGCAGTACGTTGCTCAGGTGATACCCGTCCAGAGTGCTCATCGCGCCCTGTTTTTCTTTGCTGAGCCGATACACAAGTAATGCAGTATCAGGCGTGACGGGGTTGCCTTTCATCAGCAACAACGCGCCTTCGCTGTAGTCGCCGGAAACGATTGCTTCCTGAACGTCACCGAACAATGAGCTGCAGTAAATGTTGTTGTCCCACACCAGATTGGTCGAGCGCACGAACGGCCGGCGGGTGACCTGTTCGCGCAAGGCCAGTTTGATGTCGTTGCAGTTTTGGCCGGCCAGCGGCAGCAGTTCCTGAGCGGCTTGGGCGGTGTTGTCGAGCATCAATTCGAATTGGCGAATGGCTTCTTCGGCCGTCTGTTCAGTACTTTGCTTGAGCGTACGCTCAGCTTGCATATAAAGAATGGCGAACCCCAACAACACCGGGAGTAATCCGCTCAGTAGCGTGACAGCCATCCTGGTGCCGCGTTTGCGGCGGGTTTTGACATTCAGTGGCATTTGCGAAACCTGTAATGATTAAGTAGGGCTCTCAAATGCTGGCAGGACGGGACGCCTTCCAAAAAGAGTTCAGGTAGAGGCCATGATAGTTGGCCCCCGGCCCGTGTGCCGCTCAACGGTAGTTCAGGCGCTCGGCCAGTTTGATAAAAGCCAGCGCCGCAGGGGATGACTGGCGCTGGTCGAGCACCGCCAGACCAACTTGGCGTGTGACCGTTGGCGATAGCGGTTTTTTCACGTAACGACTGTCGCGATCAT
This sequence comes from Pseudomonas svalbardensis, assembly GCF_030053115.1. Taxonomy (NCBI): domain Bacteria; kingdom Pseudomonadati; phylum Pseudomonadota; class Gammaproteobacteria; order Pseudomonadales; family Pseudomonadaceae; genus Pseudomonas; species Pseudomonas svalbardensis. The sequence continues at coordinate 2,732,157 of NZ_CP125619.1, forward strand.
CGGGCAATGAGCTTTCGGCGACGACCGTCAGCGCATCGCCTCGGCCAACGGTATCCAGCGTACTCAGGAGTTGCGAGCAGCGATAACGGATGTTCGGTGTCAGCCGCGCGGCACTGAATAGCCGCGACACCAGTTCCGACGAGCCGGCCTCGGTCAATACAAAGGGGTCGTTACACAAATCGCTCAGGGTCAGGCTGTCGCGACGGGTCAGCGGATGATCGACGGGCAGCAGCGCGACCATTTGGTCCTCGATCAGCGCAAAGGTGTCGAACCGCTCCTCGGGTAACACCACGAAGCCGATATCGATACGCCGTTCCTCCAGCCACTGGATCACCTGCCGGTCCGGGCCTTCGTCAATGTGGACCTCGATGCCCGGGTGGGCCGCGCGGTAGTGCTGCAGGATCAGCGGCAGCAGTTTGATCGATGAGGTCGGGCCGAACGAGCCGATGCGCAACGTGCCGCGTTTCATTCCGCGAGCATCGGCCGCTTCTTGGCGCAAGGTATTGGCCAGGCCCAGCATCGCCCGGGCGCGCATCAAAAGCTGTTGGCCGATGTCGCTGAGTTCGACCCGAGACTGATGCCGGCGCAGCAGTTCGACGCCCAATTCCTGTTCCAGCGACTTGAGGGCGTGAGAGACCGCGGATTGGGAAATCCCCAATCGATTGGCTGCCGCCGTAAAGCCTTGAAGCTCGGCGACCAGAGAAAATATCTCCAGTTGGGTAAGGGTCATGAGTGTTTACTCATTTTACGATGAGAAGGTATTAATCGAATGATACTTCATCTCTCCCGATTTCTCGTTGTGGAAACCTATGACGACCTATGAGCAAAGCCTGTCCAACCCTTCGGATGTCCCGGTTTATCTGAAACTGGCTGCCGTCACCATGATCTGGGGCGGCACCTTTGTCGCCGGGCGGTTTCTGGCCGATAGCCTCAGCCCCTTGTTTGCCGCCAGCCTGCGATTCTTGCTGGCCAGCGTGGCGTTGCTGGTGTTTCTGCTACTGGCCCGCGTGCCTCTTGCAAGGCCCAGCCCCAGGCAATGGCTGCAATTGGCGCTGCTGGGTTTTTTCGGGATTTTTTTCTACAACCTGTGCTTCTTTTATGGGCTGCACTACATCAATGCCTCACGGGCGTCATTGATCGTGGCGTTGAACCCGGCCGTGATCGGGCTGGTGTCATGGCTGTTGTTCAAGGAGCGCTTGAGTCGAGCGAAAGTAGTTGGTATTGCGATCTGTATTGCCGGGGCGAGCCTGGTGATCGTCAGCCGTAATCCACAACTATTGGCCAGCAATCCCGATGCGTGGATCGGCGATCTGTTGATCTTCGGCTGTGTGCTCGGCTGGGGCGTTTACTCGCTGTTCTCCAAAGATCTGAACCAGACGCTAGGCCCGGTGCAAACGGTGACGTACTCGATTCTGTTGGGCACGCTGATGCTGTGGGTGACCAGTGCTGTTCGCGGTGAGTTGAGTATTAATGCACTCACCAGCCTCGGGCCAACGCAATGGATGAGCCTGATGTACCTGGGCGTATTGGGTTCGGCGCTGGCCTATATCGGCTATTACGACGGCATTCGCAAAATCGGCGCGACGCGTTCAGGCGTGTTTATCGCCCTCAACCCGCTGACTGCGGTGATCCTCGGTGCGCTGTTGTTAGGCGAGCAGTTGACCCTGGCGATGTGCCTGGGAGGAGGGCTGATCTTCGCGGGGATTTTCCTGTGCAACAAACCCCTTGCGCGAGCAGGGAAAAAGGGGATTTGATACAGAAGGCGGACAAACCTATTTACGCTGTGTAGAATCGGGTTACGCATACAAGAATAATCGTCTTCTGGCAGCAGAAGCCTCGCCCGCAAGAGCCTTGGGTCGACAATGAAGAGTTTCGGGTTTCAATTGATCTACGGTGACTTCCTCGCCCGCAGCGTGCGGGGCATCTCCTGTGCGCCACCCGCCGGTCTCAGCATTGCTAGCAACTAACGATCCGTTAATTGACAAGAAAATGATGAGGCGCCAACCATGGCAGATTTATACGAAAACCCAATGGGCCTGATGGGCTTTGAATTCATCGAATTCGCATCGCCGACCCCGAACACCCTGGAACCGATCTTCGAGATCATGGGCTTCACCAAGGTCGCGACCCACCGTTCCAAAGACGTGCACCTGTATCGCCAGGGCCAGATCAACCTGATCCTCAACAATGAACCTCACAGCGTTGCTTCGTACTTCGCGGCCGAGCACGGTCCGTCGGTGTGCGGCATGGCGTTCCGCGTCAAGAATGCCCAGCAGGCGTTTGCCCGGGCCCTGGAACTGGGCGCCCAGCCGATTCACATCGAAACCGGCCCGATGGAACTGAACCTGCCCGCGATCAAGGGCATCGGCGGCGCGCCGCTGTACCTGATCGACCGTTTCGGCGAAGGCAGTTCGATCTACGACATCGACTTCGTGTTCATCGAAGGCGTTGACCGCAACCCGGTCGGGGCTGGCCTGAAGATCATCGACCACCTGACCCACAACGTGTATCGCGGTCGCATGGCCTACTGGGCCAACTTCTACGAGAAGCTGTTCAACTTCCGCGAGATCCGTTACTTCGACATCAAGGGCGAATACACTGGTCTGACCTCCAAGGCCATGACTGCGCCGGACGGCATGATCCGCATCCCGCTGAACGAAGAATCGTCCAAAGGCGCCGGGCAGATCGAAGAGTTCCTGATGCAGTTCAACGGCGAGGGCATCCAGCACGTTGCCTTCCTGTCCGATGACCTGATCAAGACTTGGGATCACCTGAAAAGCATCGGCATGCGCTTCATGACCGCGCCGCCGGAGACCTATTACGAAATGCTCGAAGGTCGTTTGCCGAACCACGGTGAGCCGGTTGATCAACTGCAATCGCGCGGCATTCTGCTGGACGGTTCGTCCGAGTCAGGCGACAAGCGTCTGCTGCTGCAGATCTTCTCGGAAACCCTGATGGGCCCGGTGTTCTTCGAATTCATCCAGCGTAAAGGCGACGATGGTTTCGGCGAAGGCAACTTCAAGGCGCTGTTCGAATCTATCGAACGCGACCAGGTTCGTCGTGGTGTGCTTTCCACCGACTAAGCCGTTTCAGATGTAAAAAAAGCCCGGTCAGCAGCAATGCTGAGCGGGCTTTTTCGTGCCGGTCCTACATCGATTTCCGTCGATGCCGGACCAGATGTTTGAACCCTTCGAACACCAGCACCACCACCGCCAACCAAATCGGGATGTAGGTCAGCCACTCACCGGCCTTGATGCTTTCCCCCAGCAGCAACGCAACGCCGAGCAACAGCACCGGCTCGACGTAACTCAACAACCCGAACAGGCTGAACGGCAACAGCCGACTGGCGATGATGTAAACCACCAGCGCCGAAGCACTGATCACCCCGAGTAAGGGGATCAGCAGCGACAGCCACGGGTGTTGATCGAACACGGCGAAACCCTGATCACCGCCCTGAACGAACCAGAACGCCACGGGCAACATCAAGGCCATGTCCATCCACAAACCGCCGAGGTTGTCGGTCGCCAGTCGTTTGCGCAGGATGAAGTAGAGCGGATAACCGATGACGACCAGCGAGGTCGCCCAGGAAAAACCGCCAACCTGATACAGCTCGTTGAGCACGCCGAGGGACGCAAAAAACACGGCAACCTTTTGCAGGTAAGACAGTCGCTCGCCATAGGCGAACCGCCCGGTCAGCACCATGGACAGCGGCAGCAGGAAGTAGCCCAGAGACACGTCGAGGCTATAGCCGTTGAGCGGTGCCCACATGAATAGCCAGAGTTGCAGGCCAAGCAGCGTCGCGGAAACGATCAGGCCGGCGAGCAGTTTTGGTTGGCCAACCAGCCGCCGAAAAAGGGCGGCCACGCGTTTCCATTCACCGGAGACCACCATGAACACGGTCATGCAGGGCAGGGTCAGCAGCATTCGCCAACCGAAGATTTCCACGCCGCTCAAAGGCGTGAGCAACGAAGTGTAGTAATACATGACGGCAAACAGCACCGAGGCTGAAACCGATAAAGCGATACCTTTAGACAAACTGTCCTCGCGAAGTTGAACGTGAAACGGGTGCGGAGGATACGTGGTTTTCGAGTTGAATATTGTCCGATTGATCAACACAAACCTAATGTGGGAGCGAGCCTGCTCGCGATAAATCTCAAGCCAGACGCGGTTTACGCCCTGACACAAAGTGGCTCACATCATTAAACCCCGGCGTCGACGCATGCCCAGGCACAACCAGCGAATCAATAAACGCTTCATCCTCAGCCGTAATCTTCACCGCCTGCGCCTTTGTGTAGGCATTCCATTGTTCTTCGGTACGCGGTCCAACGATGGCCGAAGTCACGGCGCTGTTGTTCAGCACCCAGGCAATGGCGAATTCGACGATGCCCACGCCGCGACCCTGGGTGTACTGCTGGATCTGCTGAGCAATGCGCAGGGATTCGACGCGCCATTCGGTTTCCAGAATGCGTTTATCGGCGCGCCCGGCTCGGCTGTTGGCGTCCGGCTTCGCGTCCGGCGCGTACTTACCGCTGAGCACGCCACGCGCCAGCGGGCTGTAAGGCACCACGCCCAGGCCATAGTTTTGCGCAGCGGTGATCTGCTCGGTTTCCGCCTGACGGTTGACGATGTTGTACAGCGGCTGACTGATCACTGGGCGGTCGACGCCCAGTTGATCAGCGATACGAATCACCTCGGCGATGCGCCAGCCACGGTAGTTCGACAAACCCCAATAGCGAATCTTGCCCTGGCGGATCAAATCGCCGATGGCCGACACCGTGACTTCCAGCGGCGTGTTGTGGTCTTCGCGGTGCAGGTAATAGATGTCGAGATAATCGGTGCCCAAACGCGTCAGGCTGGCGTCGATGCCATTGAACAGGTGCTTGCGGCTCAGACCGCTGCGGTTCGGCACGCCGTCTACCGGGCCGAAACCGACCTTGGTCGCCAGCACCCATTCGTGGCGGTTACCGGCAATCGCCTCGCCGACGATCTCTTCGGAGCGGCCGTTGGTGTAAACGTCCGCGGTGTCGATGAAATTGATGCCCTGGTCCCAGGCCTTGTCGATGATCCGCAGGGAATCTTCGGTGCGGGTCTGTTCGCCGAACATCATGGTGCCCAGGGTCAGGGTCGACACTTGTAAACCCGAATGACCCAGTGTGCGGTAGCTCATGCCGAAATCCTTTTACCGGTGGGAAAGGCTCAATCAAATACCAGAACGGTGGGGCGGGGCAATCTGATTTATCGACGAAGCGCCTGGCAGCACTTTTGCCCAGAAACGGTCGGGCGCTTCAACACCTCGAATGAAGGTCGGGGCAACCACTCGTCGCCACTGTCAGATTTGACAGTAGCCAGTCCGCCCCTGATCCCTGTGTGATAGCTCCAACCGCCGGACCCTCCCGGTCGTTCCACGAAGGAGCGTTTTCATGACCACCGAATCCCCCGACACACTGGCTGAGACTTCGTCCGATATCACCGTTCTGGTTCTGTATGCGCCGGATGTACTTGGCAGCACCAAGCCAGTGGTGGGGGGACATTGCGGTGTCTCTATACGGATTTATGACCTGTCCCCCATGGGCGCCAGGGTCAAGGTGGATGCGTACCAGGGGCAGGCACCGAACGATACCGTTGCGCTGAACCTGAATGGCCAACCAAACATCGCCAGTACGCAGACAGCCTCCACGGATGATTCTGTCTTCCTGTACATTCCCAAAAATCTGCTGAGGCCCGAGTTCGTCAACCGTCTCACCTATACGGTGACCCGTGGCAGTCAGAACATGGGCACCTCCACGCCACCGCTGGAGATCTTGTACAACGCCATCCGCCCCGGTATCGAAGACCGCATTCATGGCGACGATGGCCACTCCGAGCTGGAACTAATTCTGCCCGAGGACGTACTCGAAAACGGCATTGACGCCGACCGCGCGGCGCAGGGTGTGCAGGTGTGTTTCTCTTACCCTTACTGCCGGGCCTACGACAGAATCTGGTTGAACTGCAACGGCCAGGACGTCTACCGCGACGTCACGCCTGCCGAAGCACCGGCCACTCCTTCCGCCGAGCCGACAAGGATTTGCGTCACCGTCGACAAAGCCGTTTTCGAACGCGCCGGTGATCATCCCCGGTTCGTGTTTTCGTACACCGTGACCGACCAGGTGGGAAACGGACCTGACACGGATTCACCGTGGTCGGTTTCGTTGTTGGTGGATGTGTATCTCAAGAGCAATCGGCTGGTGGCCCCCGACCTGGCCGAAGACCCGGATGACCCCAGCGATGACCCGAAAACCATCGACCTCAGCAAACTCGGTAGCAAGGATCTGACCGTGTTGGTGCATGCCTTTGCACCGCTGTGGCAACCCAATGACATCATTCGCGTGAAATACACGTCAACGCCGTCTGGCGGCCCGGCGGTGCCGCATTCCGTTGAAGCCACCGTTTCGCGGCTCCCGTTCACCTATAAATTGATGGTGCCCAATGCCAAGGTCATTGCCGACAGCGTGGTGAGGGTGATCTATGAGCAGGTCAGAGGTAGCGTGGTCATGGCCACGTCCAAAACGGCTACGGCGCAGGTTAGCGCGGAGCATGACGTGCCGACCTTCACCAACGAGCCCTACACCATCGCCCCGGCTGGCCGGCTGAAGAACGTTGAGTTGCTCCTCAGCACCCGCAGTAACACCCCCATCCCCGGGGGCAAGCTCAGTCTGACTCTCCCGACCAACTTCATGTACGCCGATGGCGGCAGCGGCCAGCGCGACTTCATCACCGACGCTGCCGGCAGGCTCAGCGTCAGTCGCGTCAAAGGCGCTCTCATCCCCGGCTCTTACAGTCTGAGCGCCACCAGTGGTGCTCAGGTCGCCAACGCAACCGTAACCGTTACGGGGCTGGGGCCAATCGGTAGCATCCCGGTCGGGAACGGTCCGTTCGGGATCGCTGTCAGCCCGGACGGTACCCGCGCTTATGTCTGCAACCAGGCTAGCCATACGGTCTCGGTGATTGATACGGCGACGAATCGAGTCCTGACGACCATCCCGGTCGGGAACCGTCCGACGGGGGTTGCCGTCAGCCCGGACGGTACCCGCGCCTATGTCAACAACGAGTCTGGCCACACGGTCTCGGTGATTGATACGACGACGGATCGAGTCCTGACGACCATCCCGGTCGGGAACAATCCGTCGGGGGTTGCCGTCAGCCCGGACGGTACCCGCGCTTATGTCAGCAACCTGGATAGCAACACGGTCTCGGTGATTGATACGGCGACGGATCGAGTCCTGACGAACATCCCGGTCGGGACCTATCCGAGGGGGGTTGCCGTCAGCCCGGACGGTACCCGCACTTATGTCTGCAACTGGACTAGCCACACGGTCTCGGTGATTGATACGGCGACGGATCGAGTCCTGACGAACACCCCGGTCGGGAACAATCCGGGGGGGGTTGCCGTCAGCCCGGATGGTAGCCGCGCTTATGTCAGCAACTTTTTTAGCCACACGGTCTCAGTGATTGATACGGCGACGAATCGAGTCCTGACGAATATCCCGGTCGGGAACCAACCGTACGGGGTTGCCATCAGCCCGGACGGTAGCCGCGCTTATGTCAGCAACTTTGCTAGCCACACGGTCTCGGTGATTGATACGGCGACGGATCGAGTCCTGACGAACATCCCGGTCGGGATCTCTCCGATGGGGATCGCCCTCAGCCCGGACGGTGCCCGCGCTTATGTCAGCAACACTGATAGCCACACGGTCTCGGTGATTGGGGTCTAATCAGGGACACCCATTAGCCGGTCTCGAGTCAAGGCTAAATGTCCGCTTACCCTGCAGTTCTGAACTGCAGGGTGTTTCCCTCGCCAAACCCGATAGCGAGATATGGGGACAGATCTATTTATCCGGTTATGGCGCGGCGTTGGCAGTGACCACGAAAGAGGGACATACATATTTATCCGTCTCTCCTATCGATTGAAAAGTGAGCAATGACTGGGTTGTTTAATCGACATCTCCAGATACTGATTCGGGCTACATATCCTTGCGCCGCTGCCTACGACTGCGCCAGAATCCGCCGGCTTGTGCGCCTTGGGCCTGGGCTCTATCGTTTCCCCGTCGCTGAATAAAAGCGATCGGGTTTGGTAGCCCGGCAATTAGGCGCATAGCGCCACCGTTTGTAGGCCTTTCAGGTCTCGGTTTTATGGTGGCCATGCGCAGGGCTCCTTCGGGGGCGCCGGGTCCTAATTGCCGGTCTACCAACCTTCGTATGGCCGCCACCCTTCGTTTGGTAGCGAGGGTGAAGGCTCCTTTATTTCAATTAGGAGTTTCATCTATGTTTAAAGTAACGCCCAATCCGCCGGACACCGATCCGGCATCCCCGTACGAAAGCCTCGATTTCAAAAAACTCAACGAAGCCGCTGACCGCGACCTCGATCACTACCTCAACATGGCTGCCCACATCAAAGACACCCCACGCACACCCGGCACCATGTTCATCGTCAACCCGGAGCTCGATACCGAAACCCTGCTGGCCCACGCTTGCGAGTCGCTGGCCTCCGCCAATGTCATGACCATGGATCTGGCGGATCAAATGGAGGGGTCGAGTCGCAATTCGCTGTTGGGCATCGCGCAGATCATCATGCTGGGCGAACTGGCGGTGAATCGGGCGTTGGATAACATCGATCCACCGGGTTAAACGCAAAAGCAGCCCTCACCCTAACCCTCCCGAAACGTCGGACCGCCCGTAGGGAGAGGGGACTGACCGAGTTGTTTTTTAGAGCTACACCGACCTGCAATTCTGAGTCGAACTCAGGCTTTGAAATGCATGAAGATCGGCCCCCTTTCCCCCTCGCCCCTTGGGGGGAGAGGGCTGGGGTGAGGGGGATAGATTTAAGCAATACCACAAAACTCAAGCCGAACACCTCGGCAAAAAAAACGGCCCGAAAAGGGCCGTTTCTCATGTCTACTGAAGCTTAAACCCGCAACGTCCGCGTCATGCGCAACGCCAGCAAACTCCCGCAAACAATCACGCCCGCCAGCAGGTAAAGCGCGGCATCGGTCGACCCGGTGCTGTCCTTGACCCAACCCACCAGATACGGACTCAGGAACCCGGCCATCTGCCCCATGGAGTTGATCAACGCCAAACCACCCGCCGCAGCGCCCGCGCTGAGCAGCGCGGTAGGCACCGGCCAGAACATCGGCAAACCGGTGAGGGCGCCCATGGTGGCGATGGTCAGGCCGAGGATGGCGATGGCCGGTGTAGTCGCAAAGTTCACAGCGATCAGCAAACCGACCGCACCCATAAGCATCGGCACCACCAAATGCCAGCGGCGTTCTTTACGCAGGTCCGCCGAGCGGCCGACCATCAACATGAACAGCGCCGCCAGCAGGTACGGAATCGCACTGAGCCAGCCAATCACCAGGTTATCGCTGAAGCCCAGGTTTTTGATAATCGACGGCAGCCAGAAGTTGATCGCGTAGACGCCGCTCTGGATGCAGAAATAGATCAGGCCGAAGGCCCAGATCGCCGGGTTCTTGAACACCGCCAGCAGCGAGTCGGTGGTGGTTTTCGGTTTGTTGGCCAGGTCTTCAGCGTGGTCGGCTTCCAGCACCGAGCGCTCGAACGGCGTGAGCCATTTGGCGTTGGCGTAACTGTCGCTCAATAGGAAGTAGGCGAGGGCGCCGAGGATCACGGTTGGGATACCTTGCAGCAGGAACATCCACTGCCAGCCGGCCAAACCCGCCTGGCCTGCGCCAAAGTGATTGAGAATCCAGCCGGAAAACGGGCTGCCGAGCAGGCCGGACACCGGGATCGCCGACATGAACAACGCCATGATGCGGCCACGGCGGAAGGTCGGGAACCACTGCGAAAGGTAGAGCACCACGCCTGGGAAGAACCCGGCTTCGGCCGCGCCGGTGAACAGGCGCAAGGTGTAGAACTCGGTCGGTGTGGTGACGAACAGCAGGCAGGTCGAGAGCGAGCCCCAGACGATCATCATCAGTGCGATCCAGCGGCGCGGGCCGAATTTGGTCAGGGCCAGATTGCTGGGGACGCCGCACAGCACGTAGCCGATAAAGAAGATCCCAGCCCCGAGGCCGTACACGGTTTCGCTGAATTTCAGCGCGTCGAGCATCTGCAGCTTGGCAAATCCAACGTTCACCCGGTCAAGGTAGTTGAACAGGTAGCAGATGAAGATGAAGGGGATCAAACGCAGGGTAATGCGTTTGTAGACGGCGTTTTTCTCGTCAACGATGGCCTGGGTAGCGGCGGCGCTCTGTGACATGGCGGGCTCTCTCTTTATTATGATTTTTTGCGATGCAAAGGGTAACGTTGATCGCCCAGTGAGTCTCGGCCACCGCTTGGGTCATTGTCTTTGTGCCTGAGCACAGGGTTTGCAACCAAGGCCTGTGCGGGTGAACAATCCGCTCCATCACGCTTTCAAGGATCCCCGCTATGTTCGAACTCGATCACGACCTGGCCCAGGACATCGTCGACCGGGCGATGGCCATCCTGCCGTACAACGTCAACGTCATGGACAGCCAGGGCCTGATTCTTGGCAGCGGCGAACCGGAGCGCGTCAACACCCGTCATGAAGGCGCGCAACTGGTGCTGGCCAACGGTCGGGTGGTGGAGATCGACGCTCAAACGGCGATTCATTTGAAAGGCGTGCAGCCGGGCATCAACCTGCCGCTGTTGCTCGATCAGCGTTTGATTGGCGTGCTGGGCATCACCGGTGACCCCGAGCAATTACGCACCTACGCCGAACTGGTGCGGATGACCGCCGAGATGCTGGTCGGCCAGCGCAATCAGCAGGCCGAACAGCAATGGCGGCGCCAGCGTTGCGATGATCTGCTGGCGTTGCTGCTCAGTGAGGCCGGGGATTCGCCGCGGCTGATCGACGAAGCGCAACAGCTTGGGCTCAAGCCGCAGATGACGCGGGTGCCGTATCTGTTCGAGTTGGGGATGGAACACAGTCCGGGGCAAACCGTCGAGGCGCTCAGCGCCTGGCTGACCTCGCGCTACCCGGACAGTTGGTGCGTGAGTTCGGCCAAGTCATCGTTGCTCTGGTGCCGACCGGCCAGCCAGGCGATCGAGAACGATCGGTTGCTGGAAAAACTCGACGGCCTCGGCTGGAACATTCTGCGCATTGCCGTAGGCGGGCAGGCGGATGGATTGTCCGGGCTGCGTCGTTGCTATCGACGCGTCGGCGACTTGCTGGCCTATGGGCGAGAGGTGTTGCCGCACTCCCGCTTGCTGACGCTCAACCGTTATCGGTTGCCGGTGATGCTCTGGCGACACCGCAACGACGACGCGCTGGAAGAGTTGCTCAAACCGCTGCGCAAAGTCATCGCCAAGGATGGCAACGGCCATCTGCTGGCGACCCTGCGCAGCTGGTGCGATCACGATGGTCAGAGCCAGGCGTGTGCCGATGCGCTGGGCATCCATCGCAACAGTTTGCGCTATCGAATGGAGCGGATTGCCGAGCTCAGCGGTGTTGACCCGCTAAGACTGGACGGGATGCTCGCGCTTTATCTGGGCGTCCAGCTACTCCCACAAACCGACGCACCGAACACCAATCCGTAGCAGCTGCCGAGCAGCGCGAGGCTGCGTTCGGCGGCGAAGCCGTCGTCATTTAAGCAACGCGGTATATCAGGCAAATCGCGTACACCGGATTTGCGAGGACTTCGTCCTCGAACGCAGCCTCGCGCTGCTCGGCAGCTGCTACAACGAGCGGTGTGGAGGGAGGTTTTGTGGAAATGAACAATAAACGCCACACCGGCTTGTGCAGCGGACCGGCGTTATTGTTCTTGCCTGCTGGCAGCATGGAACGCATTGGAACTGGAGAATTCGCATGAAAATCGTCATCGCCCCCGATTCGTTCAAGGACAGCCTGAGTGCCCAGGGTGTGGCTGATGCCATTGCTCTGGGGTTGGCGCAGGTTTGGCCCGATGCGCTCCTGGTCAAATGCCCGATGGCTGACGGCGGGGAGGGGACCGTCGAGTCGATTCTGGCGGCGTGCGAGGGCGAACTGCGCCGCACCCCAGTCCGCGGGCCGCTCGGCGCAACGGTTGAGGCCGCTTGGGGCTGGCTGCCCCAGAGCCACACCGCGATTATCGAAATGGCCGAGGCCAGTGGCCTGCAACGGGTTCCGCCGGGCAAGCGTGACGCCTGCATCAGCAGCACATTCGGCACCGGCGAGCTGATCCGCGCGGCGCTCGATGCCGGGGCGCAACGGGTCATTCTGGCGATTGGCGGCAGCGCCACCAACGACGGCGGGGCGGGTGCGATGCAAGCTTTGGGCGTCAAACTGCTGGACGCACAGGGCCAGGCCCTGACACCGGGTGGTCTGGCCCTCGCGCAATTGGCGCGAATCGACATGAGTGAAATCGACTCGCGTCTGGCCCAGGTACGCTTCGACATCGCCGCTGACGTCAACAATCCACTGTGCGGCCCTCACGGTGCCTCAGCGATTTTCGGTCCGCAAAAAGGGGCATCACCCGAGCAAGTCCAACAACTGGATCGCGCGCTCGGGCACTTTGCCGAACGGTGCGCGCAAGTCCTGAACAAAGACGTTCGCGACGAACCGGGCAGCGGTGCGGCAGGCGGCCTGGGATTTGGCGCCAAGGCGTTTTTGGGGGCGCAGTTCAAGGCTGGCGTCGAAGTGGTCGCCGAGCTGGTTGGCCTGGACGATGCGGTCAAGGGCGCGGACCTGGTGATCACCGGAGAAGGTCGTTTCGATGCTCAGACCCTGCGTGGCAAGACGCCGTTTGGTGTGGCGCGTATTGCTCGGCAGCACGGCGTGCCGGTGATCGTCCTCGCCGGAACACTGGGTGAGGGTTACCAGGCGCTGTACGAACATGGCATCGATGCCGCGTTTGCCTTGGCCAGTGGACCGATGACGCTGGAGCAGGCGTGTGCCGAGGCACCGCGGTTGTTGCGGGAGCGGGCGAGTGATGTGGCGCGGGTTTGGCGGGTGGCCGCTCGCAAAGCCTGAAGACCCCGCGATCCTGTAATTGAATGGACTCGCCCACGCCGAGGCGTCAATGCGCCACGGTGGCAGTCTAAACAGCCAACGACAGCGAGGGCGAGTCCATGAAAAAGCATACTTCGATTGATCAATCTTTGTCTTCTGCCGATTTATCGGCCTGCACTACCGTGGCGGTCGACCTGGCCAAGCATGTTTTCCAGCTCGCCGGCGAAGACGCCCTCGGCAAGGTGCATTATGAGCAGCGGATCAAGTCGCGCGAGGCGTTCTACGAGTTTCTCCGCCAGCTGCCGCCTCATGTCGTGGTCCTGATGGAGACCGGCCCGGGCGCTCAAGCTTGGGCCCGGCAGTTGCAGGATCAAGGCAACCTGGCGCGGATCCTTCCTGCCGGTCTGGTGGCCAAGCATCGCAGCGGCCCTAAAAATGATCGTAACGATGCGCTGGCAATCCTGCGTGCCGGTCGCGACGAAAAGATCTGCGCAGTGCCGGTCAAAAGTGTCGCAGCGCTGGCCATGCAGGCACTGCATCGCGCTCGTCAAGGTTACGTGCGTCGCCGCACCGCCGTGAGTAATCAGATGCGCGGCCTGCTGCTTGAGCACGGGATTGCGCTGGCACAGGGCGACGTCGCGATCAGCCAGAGAATCCCGCGGATATTGGAGGATGCCACTCAGCCGGTGCCTGCCATGTTGCGCGAACTGATCGACGAACTGTTGGCCGAGTGGCGCCATTTGGGCGAGCGCATCAACGTCCTGACGGGACGCCTGGAAGTGGCCGCGAACGCCGACAAGACAGCCAAACGGTTGATGACTGTGCGCGGTATCGGCCCAATCACCGCTACGGCGCTGGTGGCCAAGGAAACCAAGCCTGAGCGTTTTCCCAATGCTCGCATGTTCGCCGCGTACTTCGGCATGGTCCCTGATCAGCACAGCAGCGGGAAGACGATTCAACTGGGGGACATGACCAAGCGAGGCGATAGCTATTTGCGCAGCCTGATGATCCAGGGTGCCCACGCGGTATTGCAGCAGTTGCGACCTGATTCCCAACAGCCCGACGACCGCCGTTTGTTGCGCTGGATGAGCCGATTGGGCCGCAAGGACGCAGCGGTCAGGTTGGCCAATCGCAACCTGCGCATCGTCTGGGTGCTTTTACAGAATGACCAGACTTATCGTCGCCAGCCCGCCGACGGCCAGCAAGCGACGATGAGCCACTGATCCACCGAGTTCTGCCACCGAGGTACCTACTGACCAACCTGTTGCTGAAAAAACATTGACCCCTGGTAAGACCGGCGTGGATAGATGCCTAAGCTGCTAGTGGCCTTCGAGGCCTGACTGTAATCGGCATGCCACGAGCTCTTCCAATTTTGGCCAGAAGCCGACGACGGCTTCCTCGAGTAGGCCTAATACATAGATGCAACGGGGCGGCAGTTTTTTTAAAAGCGGGTAGACAGTGGGGGCGAGTCCATACATAGCAGCTGCCGAGACTGCGAGGCTGCGTTCGGCGACGGAGTCGTCGTGAAATCAGGCGCTGCGGTGTGCCAGGAAAACTGCGTTCGCAGGGTTTACGACGACTTCGTCGCCGAACGCAGCCTCGCAGGCTCGGCAGCTGCTACATAGAGCTAGAGTGTTTCATGGGTGAAACGCTTGTAATCCCTTGAAATATTTTTCTCCAATCCCCGCAGGAAACCTCATCCCCAGCCGATACAGCCAATAGGCCCACACAAACCTATTCCAACAGTGGCGCCAAACTGAAAGCGCGAGCGCCGCCGCCCGCCATTCAGCGATCACGCAAGGATGCTCGTAGCCCCATCACCCGAGAATCATCCTATGTCACTGCGTAATCTGAATATCGCGCCTCGAGCTTTCCTGGGTTTTGCCTTCATTGCCTTGCTCGTCATCGTGCTGGGTGTGTTTGCCGTCAACCGCATGTCGACCATCCGCCAAGCCTCCATCGACATGGCAACCACGCAGCTGCCCAGCATCGTGTTTCTCGGCAACCTGACAGAAAACATCCTGCGCCTGCGCATTCTTTCTTTCAGGGTGTTGGTCAACCGTGATCCGAACGCGTTGCAGGAAGCCCAGACACGTACCGGCGTGCTGGTCGACAAGGTTCGCAGCGCACAAGCCAGTTATGCAGCGTTGCCGGCCACCCCGGAAGAAGCCGCGCTGTACGAGACGTTCACGACAACACTGGACAGCTATATGCAAGCCCAGAACCAGATGCTGGAGCTGTCGCGGCAGAACAGACTCGATGAGATGCGCACGCTGATCAACACCCGGATCAAGGACGGTACGGACCAGATGGGCGAGCAGCTGAACAAACTGGTAGCGTTCAACAACACATATGCGAAAACCGCCTCGGCCGAAGCGGGCGAGCACTACAGCAACGCCGTGACCGGCATCATCGCAGTGGCGGTGATTGCGGCGCTGATGACCGTGCTGCTGGCCTGGCTGCTGACCCGCAGCATCGTCACGCCGCTCAACCGTGCGCTCCAGGCGGCCGAAACCATTGCGGGCGGCAACCTGACTAAAACCATCGACATCGACGGCAAGGATGAACCGGCCCGTTTGCTCGGTGCCTTGTCCACGATGCAAACCAACCTGCGCAAAACCATCGAACAGATCGCCGGCTCCGCCACCCAACTGGGTGCCGCCGCTGAAGAACTCAGCACGGTCACCCAAGAAGCCTCCCGCGGTCTGCAACAGCAGAACAACGAAATCGATCAGGCCGCCACTGCCGTCAACGAAATGACCGCCGCCGTGGAAGAAGTGGCACGCAACGCGGTGTCGACGTCTGAAGCCTCGAACCAGTCTACCCAGGCGGCCCGTGAAGGTCGCGACCGAGTGGTGGAAACCGTCGGCGCGATCCAGACCATGACCCACGATGTGCAAAACACCTCGGTGATGATCGAAGGCCTGGCCGCTCAGGGGCGCGACATCGGCAAGGTGCTGGACGTGATCCGCGCCATCGCCGAGCAAACCAACCTGCTGGCGCTGAACGCTGCAATCGAAGCCGCCCGTGCCGGTGAAGCCGGGCGTGGTTTTGCGGTGGTGGCGGACGAGGTCCGGGCGCTGGCCCATCGCACCGCGCAATCGACCCAGGAAATCGAAAAAATGGTCGCCGGCATCCAGAACGGCACCGGCCACGCGGTCGCGTCGATGCAGCAAAGCAATCAACGCACCCAAAGCACCCTGGAAATGGCCCGCGCCGCCGGCGTTGCGCTGGAGCAGATCACTCAGTCGATCCAATTGATCAACGAGCGCAACCTGGTGATCGCCAGCGCTTCCGAAGAACAGGCCCAGGTGTCCCGCGAAGTTGACCGCAACCTGGTGAACATCCGCGACCTGGCCACCCAGTCCGCCGCCGGTGCCAACCAGACCAGCGCCGCCACTCACGAACTGTCGCGCCTGGCCGTGGATTTAAATGCCATGGTGGCGCGTTTCGTGATTTGAGATAGGGTTGAGACTTGGAACCCGCGCGACTGGAGAATTACATGCGCTATTCAGCCTTGACCAAACGAATTGCCGGTGACGGCGCTGCGGCCTGGCAGATTCATGACCGAGCACTGGAATTAATTGAGCAGGGCGTTGATGTGCTGTTGCTATCGATCGGCGATCCCGACTTCGATACGCCGCAGCCCATCGTTCAGGCGTGCATCGATAGTTTGTTGGCCGGTGACACCCACTACCCGTCAGTACGTGGCAGTCGGGGGTTGCGCGATAGCATTGCCAACCGTCATCGACGTCGCAGTGGTCAAGCGGTGGATGCCGATCATGTGATCGTGCTGCCGGGTGCGCAATGTGCGGTGTATTCGGTCGTGCAATGCCTGCTCGACCCGGGCGATGAAGTGATCGTCGCCGAGCCGATGTACGTGACCTATGAAGGCGTGTTCGGCGCCTGCGCGGCCAAAGTGGTGCCGGTGGCGGTGCGCCCCGAGAACGGTTTTCGGGTCGATCCGGCGGATGTCGCGGCGCTGATCACACCCAAGACCCGCGCCATTTTGCTCAACAGTCCGAACAATCCTTCCGGCGCCAGTTTGCCGTTGATGGTCTGGCAGGAACTGGCATCGCTGTGTGTTCGTCACGACTTGTGGCTGATCAGCGACGAGGTCTACAGCGATCTGTTGTACGAAGGCAAGCACATCAGCCCGGCCAGTCTGCCGGGCATGGCTGAACGCACCGCGACCATCAATAGCCTGTCCAAGTCCCACGCCATGAGCGGTTGGCGTGTGGGTTGGGTGATCGGTCCGAAACCTTTGGCCGAACACTTGGTGCACCTTTCGTTATGCATGCTGTTTGGTATTCCGGATTTCATTCAGAACGCCGCGCAAATGGCGCTGGATGAGGATCTGCCGGAAGTGGCGTTTATGCGCGAGGAGTATCGCCAGCGTCGCGACCTGGTGTGCACGAGTCTGAGTGATTGCCCGGGCCTCCGCCCGATCCGGCCTGATGGCGGGATGTTCGTGATGATCGATGTACGCCAGACCGGGCTTGGCGCCCAGAGTTTTGCCGAGCGATTGCTGGAGGGTTATGGCGTGTCAGTGCTGGCGGGTGAAGCGTTCGGGCCGAGTGCGGCGGGGCATATTCGATTGGGGTTGGTGGTGGATCAGCTGAAGCTGGCGGATGCGTGCCAGCGGATAGCGTTGTGTGCGGCGGACCTTCTGGAGGCGCGCCGGGCCTGAAGGATTTGTGCTGGCTTTAATGGCCCCTTCGCGAGCAGGCTCGCTCCCACATTTAATCTGCGTCGTACACAGATCCCGTGTGGGAGCGAGCCTGCTCGCGAAAGCTATCTGACAGGCGCCGAGTTACTCAGCCTTTCCACGCCCCGGCATTCACCAGATTCGCCGGCCGCAAACCCGCCAGCGCCGCCAACAGATTGTCCACCGCACACGTAGCCATCGCCTCCCGCGTTTCATGCGTCGCCGAGCCAATGTGCGGCGTTGCCACCACGTTGCTCAGCTGCAACAGCGGCGAGTCCGTATTCAGCGGCTCGCGTTCGAACACATCCAGCCCCGCAGCGCGAATCTGCCCCTCACGCAAGGCCTGAATCAGCGCCGCCTCGTCCACCACCTTGCCCCGTGAAATGTTGATGAAGATGGTTTCGGGGCGCATCAGGGCAAACTGCTCGGCCCCGATCAGCCCTTCGGTTTCAGCCGTCAGCGGCAATGTCAGGCATACGAAATCAGCCTGCTGCAACAGCGCCGGCAGGCTGCGGTATTGCGCGTTGAATCGTTGTTCCACCGCCGGTTTCGGTGAGTGGCTGTGATAGATAACCGGCATGCCAAAACCGAAATGCCCACGCTGGGCCAGCGCCTCACCGATCCGCCCCATGCCAATGATGCCCAGGGTTTTACCGTGTACATCGGTACCGAACTGCGCCGGGCCGATGTTGCGGTTCCACTGACCGGCGCGAACCATGTTCGCCAGTTCCACCACGCGTCGGGCGGTCGCCAGGATCAGCGCGAAACCGGTGTCGGCCGTGGTTTCGGTGAGTACGTCCGGGGTGTTGCTGAGCAGGATCCGCCGTTCGGTCAGGTAGTCGATGTCGTAGTTGTCGACCCCCACGGACACGCTGGCAATGGCTTCCAGGTCAGGTGCCAGATCCAATAATCCGGCATCCAGTTTCAGACTCGCACCGAGTAACCCGTGGGCGCGGGGCAGAGCCTCGCGCAGTGTTGCCAGGCCGTCGGCATTGAGGTTGTCGATCAGCGTCACCTCGGTCTGCTCGTGCAGGCGAGCCATCAGCAGCGGCGAGAGTTTCTTGTACAGCACAACCTGCTTTTTCATCGTCATCATCTCAACTTCAATTCAGGAATGAGCGGCCGTCGACCGTTGCACAACGGCCTTGGCCACGACCCGGTCGCTGGCGCCGGGCTTGAGGAAAATCGTCAGCACCACTGAGAGCATCAACGCGCCGCTCATCAACAGATAAGAAGCACCCGGCGAGCCAGTGGAGCTGTTCAAGTAGCCCACCAGATACGAACCGCCAAACGAACCGAGCGCGCCCATGCTGTTGATCAACGCCATGGCGCCCCCCGCGACGTTGGCCGGGAGGATTTCCGGAATGATCGCGAAGAACGGACCGTAAGGCGCGTACATGCAGGCGCCAGCGATCACCAGCAGGGTGTAGGACCACCAGAAGTGTTCAGCGCCCAAGGCGTAGGAGCCATAGAAAGCAATCGAGGCGATCAGCAGCGGTGGCCAGACAAAGCGTTTGCGCTTCTGCATTTTGTCCGAGCCCCAGGACACCAGCAGCATGCCAATCACCGCGGCCAGATACGGCAGCGAGGAGAGCCAGCCGGCTTCAATCATGTCCATTTGCGCACCGGCCTTGAGGATCGACGGCAGCCACAGCACGAAGCCATAGACGCCGATGCTCCAGCAGAAAAACTGCAAGGCCAGGATGATTACCTTGGGCGAACGGAAGGCTTCGGCGTAGTTCTTCACCGCTTTGATGCCCACCTGTTCGGCGGCCAGAGCGCTTTCCAGATCGTGCTTTTCCTGGTCGCTCAGCCACTTGGCCTGGGCGGGACGGTCATCGGCCAGACGCCACCAGATAAACGCCCAGAGCACCGCCGGCAAACCTTCGATGATGAACATCCAGCGCCAACTGTAGTGCTGCACCAGATACCCCGAGACCACCGACATCCAGAGCATGGTCACCGGATTGCCGAGGATCAGGAACGTGTTGGCCCGCGAGCGTTCGGCACGGGTGAACCAGTGGCACAGGTACACCAGCATCGCCGGCATCACCGCGGCTTCGACCACGCCGAGCATGAAGCGAATCACGATCAGCCAGTAGGCGTTGGAGACGATCCCGGTCAACGTGGCCAGGCCACCCCAGAGAATCAGGCTGACGAAAATCAGCTTCTTGACGCTGTGCTTCTGGGCGTAGATCGCGCCCGGCACCTGGAAGAAGAAGTAGCCAAGGAAGAACAGTGCGCCAAGCATCGACGACAGGCCCGGCGTGATCATCAGGTCGGCGGCCATCCCGGAGGCGGCGGCGAACCCGTAGTTGGCGCGGTCCAGGTACGCCAGGCTGTAGGTGATGAACACGATCGGCATGATGTACCACCAGCGGCGGGCGGCGAGTGTTGCGGTTTTCATAGTGGTGCTCCTGAGCTTGTTGTTTTTGTCGCAGCAGGTAACGGGTTAAATCTTCAGTGATTGTTACGGCCTCTTCGCGAGCAGGCTCGCTCCCACAGGGTTACGTTGGAATGCGATCCAATGTGGGAGCGAGCCTGCTCGCGATGGCGGCCTCAAATTCGGCGATCATTTCGGATCGATTGGGCAACCCCTCCATATCCCCACGGCTCTGCACCGCGCGGCTGCCAATCCAGTTGGCGCGCTTCACCGCATCGGCAAAGCTGTGGTTTTCCAGCAAGGCGCTGATCATGCCAACGGCAAAACCATCGCCGGCACCGACGGTGTCGACCACCGTTTCCACGGGCACGCCCGCGACGAAACCCTGGTCCAGGTGGGTGCGGTAATACGCACCGTGCGGGCCCAGTTTGATCGCCACGGCTTCGGCGCCTTGATCGAGGTAGAACGCCGCGATGTCGGCTGGGTCTTCGAAACCGGTCAGCAACCGGCCTTCGCTCAACCCCGGCAGCACCCAATGGGCGAGGGATGCGAGGCGGTTGATCTCGCTAATCATCTGTTGCTCGCTGGCCCACAGACTCGGGCGCAGGTTCGGGTCGAAGGACACGCTGCGCCCTGCATCGCGCATGCGGGTCATCAACTCGAAAGACATTTCCCGCGCCGTTTCGGACAGCGCCGGCGGAATGCCGGTGGCGTGCAAGTGTCGGGCGCTCAGCAACTCAGGGGCGATTGACTGCCGCGACAGATGACTCGCCGCCGACCCACGACGGAAATACTCGACCACCGGATCGCTGCCATCGTCAGTGCGCGACTTGAGCTGAAAACCGGTGGGGTGTGCGGTGTCGATGGCAACGTTGCTGCAATCCAGACCTTCTTTTTCCAGGGTGTCGATCACGAACCGTCCCAGCGAATCAGCGCCCACTCGGCTCAGCCAGGCCACGTTAAAACCCAACCGCGACAAGCCAATGGCGACATTGCTGTCGGCCCCGGCAATGCGTTTGTGGAAGTGGTCGACATCGGCCAGATCACCGTTCTGCTCGGCGACGAACATCGCCATGGTTTCGCCGAACGAGAGAATATCGATCTCAGGCATGAGCGCTCTCCAACCGGGTTTGACCGAGGCGGACGAGGGCGGCGACATGCTCGGTGGTCAACTGCACCAGGTCGTCGCCTTGCAGCGGGTATTCCGCCGCCCGCATGACGCCTTGGGCCATGTGCCGCAGCAGTTGTTCCCACAGATGCAGGTCACTGGCGGTCGGCGGTATGGCGACCAGTTTGCCATCGGCCCGGCGCGTCACGGCTTTGCAGTGCACATAGCCGACGTGACGACCGAGCAACCGCGCGGCGCTGGCAGCGGACTGGTCTTGCCAATGCCAGTTGCCGATGTCGAAGGTCATTTTGACCGGCAGGTTGTGTTGCTCGACTTCATTGAAAAACCGTTGGAACGGCTCGATACGGCCTCCGTGCAGGGTTTGATCGTTTTCCACCAGCAACTGCACGGCGCTTTTGCCCAGCACGCGGGACAAGGTCTGGAGATCGCTGTTGTCGGTGAAATAGCCCAGGGACACTTTCAGCCATTTGGCACCGAATGCCTGGGCACGCTGCAGTGCGCTGATCAGTTCGGGATTGGGTTTGGACTGGCCAGCCAACCACAATTCCATCGGTGAGGAATACACGCTTTCGAGGCCTTGGGCCTGGGTGGCGTCAGCCAGTTGCGCAGGATCTTCGACGGTCAGCAGTTCTTCGCGCCATTCGATGCGCGTGGCGCCCGCGGCGGCCAACACGTCGATAAACGATCCCTGACCGCGTTGGCGAACAAGGTCGGCGCCGTAGCTCGACAGGCTGATGGAGACAGGTGGTTTATTCATTGTTGTATACCTCTGAAACCGGTTTCATTTTTGTTCAAAAAAAATTGGTGACCTTTATGGCCTCTTCGCGAGCAGGCTCGCTCCCACAGGGGGGGTGTGAGCGCCGTAGGTCCCTTGTGGGAGCGAGCCTGCTCGCGAAGAGGTCCTGACATTCACTGCAAATTTCCTAGAGTCGACCCACGCACAATCAACCGCGCCGAAAAATCCAGGGTCCGCACCGGCCCGTCATCACCGCGCAAACGCTTGAGCAAACACTCGAACGCACTGGCGCCAATCTCGGCCGTCGGCTGGGCGAGGGCGGTGATGCCGCTGCCGACCAGCGGATACCAATCCAGGTCATCGAGGGCGATCAGGCCGACGTCCTCGAACAGATTGCACTTCAGTTCTCGCAACGAATGGGTGCTGGCCAGCGCGGCGATTCCGTTGGCGCAGAACAGCGTTTTCGGGCCGGGACCGGGCGTTTCAAGGAAGGTTTTCAGCTGCGCGGTGAGTTCGCTGCCGGTTTCGATCAGGGTGCCGCGCAGGGCCGGGCGTTGTTCGATCTGCGCCTTGAAGCTGCTGACCCGCTCGATCCGCGAACTGGTGCCGTCATAGGGTTCAGTGACCAGCAGCACGTCGCGATAGCCGCGTTCTTGCAAATGGGTGAGGGCCATTTCAATGGCGGCAGGATTGTCCAGCCCGACCAGATCGCTGTCGAGCTGCTCGACCTTGCGATCCACCAGCACCAGCGGCATTTCCCGATGCAGTTCACGTAATTCGTCGCGATGATGACCGAGGGTGTTCACGATCAAGCCTTCGATGTTGTAGGAGCGCAGCAGGGCCAGGTGCTGGCGTTCCTGCTCGTCATCGCGATCGGTGTTGCACACCACCAGGCTGTAGCCGTGCTGACGGCAGGCGGTTTCCACCCCGTGCATCACGGCAATCGAATAAGGGTTACGGATATCGGCCACCAGCATGCCGATCAGGCGGGTTCGACCGCGCTTCAGACCGCGGGCCATCTGGTTCGGGCGATAGCCCAGTTCGGCAATCGCCTGCTCGATGCGCAAGGCAGTGGCATCGGAGAGCAGGGCACGGTCATCGCCGATGAAGCGCGAGACGCTGGCCTTGGAGACCTTGGCGTGTTCGGCGACGTCGAGCATGGTGACGCGGCTACGCTGGGCGGCGGAGAAGTCGTTCACGGTTTTTAACCTTGTTATTGGTGTTTGTGCAGGTCGGCTATGAAACCGGTTTCAGAAGACACCATTAGCCAGAAGACGTCAAGCCAGCGACATCCCAATGCATAGGAATAAACCGACCAACGGTAGCGTTACCTGTCATATGTGACAGTAGCCAAACCACTGAACTCGGCGCTTAATTTCTTTCAGCACCAAAAAGTAACTCTGTGACCATCAAAGGACTTGCGATGATATGGCGCCCAATAAACCACTGACATTCGATGCGCCAAAAGTTAGAGGCGTAGCCGATCCCGATGTTGATCCGGAGGGTCATATCCCACTTCCATTGTTACCCGAAGGTATTGATGTGATCGTCCCTTTATGGCCCGAGCCGGCGACGAAGCCGGGGGAAAGGGACATTTTGACGGTTCACTTTGTGCAACCCGGACAAACACCTGTAAAAATAGAAAATACTTATACTCCGGGGGAGATGAAGCCTGAGTTTATTATTCATATCGGTCCGCAGTATTTGCTAAATAATGGCGTCGGCGAGTTGTGGTATGAATTGCTTGATACGGCCGATAATCCATCTTTTTCATATCGTCGTAAACTGACAATAGATCACACTCCGTTACCGATTGAACTTGAAGAAGCTGATTTTTTATACGAGAGCCTTTGGGGTTATTATAATTGCGGCACTGAGCCACCAATATGGTTTGGCATACATGTTGTTATTCCGCCGCTAACATTATTTAAAGTTGGCGATAGATGCGAAGTCACATGGAGAGGGTATTCCACGCTGAATGGTAGCGGCCCTGAGATCGTTCCCGCACGCTGGATCAATGTGCGCCAAAATTTGAGCGATAAAGATATTCGGGAAGGATATCCACTCGTAGTTGAACCCTACGACATACATATAAAGCCGATGGTGAAAAACTCTTCCGCCACCCTCATTTATCGAATATATCGTGGAGCCAGGCTTGTAGGTGTGTCAAAAACAGCATTGGTCAAAATCGACAGAATCATCAGTGGTCAAGAGCTCCCATGTGGGCCTTGAACAATGTTGAGTAACGTGCGCTGCGCAGGACGTTGTAAATCGTATTCTTTGGTCCCGACAAATTTCACTTCAATTGTGATGACAGGAGATTTTCAAGATGAACAGCAGAGTTGATAAAGCCATACTGTCCCGAAGCGCTGTGCTTCAGAAAAGTTACGGTGCGGGAGGCGTACTTGCAAACCCCATCGGCGTCACAATTACAGCTCAAACACTTCCCGGGGGTGACTTGCGCATCCCGCTGGCGGCGCTGTCCTCGCCGCTCAATTACACCATTCCGAAGCCTACAGAGCCTGAGGATCCGGATGATATGATTGAGTTTAAAATCCGTGAGAAAGGTACGTTAGCCTGGACGGATATAGAGGACATGCAAGAGTTGGGGCCTATTGCTGGCAGGACATGGCCTTTGCCCAAGACAATCCCAATGACCCCGTGGATGGTCGAGAAAAACACATCTGAATTTCCTACTGAGTATGAAATTAAATACGTTTACTGGTATGGCTCGGTGAACGAGGGGAATTCGGACATCGTTACATACGGCATTGACCGAACTGCACCCTATAGAGAAAAGCGACCACCTTCGAACCTGTCTCCGAGAGCAGCCAACTTTCCAGCCAATTTGCCGCCGACCGCTGCTATCGATGAAGCCTACATAGGTAACAATCCGAGCGGAATCACATTGACTGCCGCGACCTATCAGAACTATCACTCCACTGACGTGTTGCTGGCCTGGTTGGGCAAAGCCCCGGATCCTGTGCGTGACCAGCCGGTGCTTGAAATTTCTTTACCCTCCTCACGCGAATTTACCATCCCCATCGATGTATTCGTAAATGCTGAAGAGGGTGCTAACACAGTCATCTATAGAGTGAGGGATCTTGTAGGTCACTTGAGCAAAGTATCGAATCCCGCTTCGCGTGAAGTAAAGCGCATTGCCGATCCTACTGTATTTGAACCGCCAAAGGTGCCATTGGCCGACGACGATTTGATTGATCTGGCTGACTGTCATCTGGGGGTCAAACTTGAGGCGAAGGTGCCCGCCCCGAATGCTCCAACGGACACGCTCATGGGTTACTGGGGCACAATGGAACTGGGTGAAAAGCTTGTGAATACTGCCGTTGATGGCAAATTAGTTTGGGATGTTCCATATTCCACCATCAAGACTGTATACGGCAATACAGATGGCGATGAAGAAACCGAGTTCAGTTATTCCATGTTTCGAGGTATCCGTCGTCTTGGCGGGAGAGATGACAAGACAGTGGTCAATATTCACTATGTCGGACCTGTTAATCCGGATGAGCCGAATCCCGTGAACCCTTCTTTGAACCAACCTGTACTGACGGTTACAGGGGGCAGTACGGATCAGGTGGAAGAATCGGATTTCGGAAAGGATGCAACCATTTCAGTTACATTGTTCGCCGTTCCGCCTACAGAAGAAGGATGGTTGGCTACGATTTATTATGATGGAGTGAAAGTGGGCGAGACCATCGCCTTAACCCCGGGTCAGGAAAATACTACACTTACGCAACCGCTTCCTTGGGATACAATATTTGCTCAAGGTCCCGGAGACAAACCATTACATTGGGTACTTCATACCGCGTTGAATCCTAACCCGACTAAATGTATACCCAAGGATATTCCTGTAGCCGCTTTTCCTATCCAGACTCCCGCACCCGAGGTGCAGAATCTTGCAGGCCCGATGCGGAGAATCGGTTGTTCAACATTGAACTTCGTCCCTCCTGGTGATGGCACTGCCCGGCGTAATCTGAGAGTTATCATCCCGAAAAGTGGTTACACGGTCGCGGGGGAGACGATCACTTTAAGTTTTGCTGCATATACCGATGCCTCTCCACCGGTTCTTGTTGATGGGACGGAAACCACTGTAGATTTGCCGGTGCCTGACCCGTATCCACCTGCGGGGGTTCCAGTCGATATCGGTGAGTATGTCACTCACTTCAAACCGGCGAACCGGGCAAATGCTGTGCTTACATACACCATTACCCGGGCGGGTACTACGCCCACTCCACCGTCAGCGGAGGCTAAACATTTCATGCTGTTTACTAATAGCGAGGGGCAGTACTGCGAAGAGGTAAATCCTGTTCCATGACGTTCGCCACAGACAATGCGACTAGATAGTCTTAGTCGCATTGTCTTAAGTTGATTCGAGACCTGTCAGAAAAATCCGATGTCGGATTTTTCGATGCTGAAAAACAGATACGTCCTACAGAGATGGGCGTAGCTTCACGCTAGCCTAGCGACCCTCGTTTTCATGGCCTCCTACGTAAGTGGTAGTGATTCCGTTTTTTAGATGACAGGTGTCTACTATGCAAAAAAAGTTAACTGCGGCGCCTACTTTCGGTATCGGCCGGAGTTTAATATTTACTTCCATGCTGTTGCCATTCTCATCATTGACCATGGCAGGAAACCTGGTTGGAGGGAACACAACTATTACCGGAGGTGTTCCCGAGCAATGGTCGCTTAGCTCAAATGCCACATTGAACGTCAATGGAGCTCAGACGCTGTTCATAAACACTGACAGTTCGACACTCAACGTCAATGCAGGTATCACTCAACAGATCGCAGCCCGTAACGGCTCTCAAGTTAACCTGAGCGGAGCAACCGTCTCGGGCTTTGGCGGTCTGGCTGCGGTGGCACTCGTCAATAGTCAGGCCAATATCGACAACAGCACGATCACTGGCAATCGTGTCGGGCTTCAGGTTGTACGCAACGCGAATACTTTGACGGGGTCTACCGCCACCGTTAGCGGCAAAAGCAACATAACCGGTGTGACGGGCGGAGCCCTGGTGAGTGCATTCAGTCGCTTGGATGTCACTGATTCGACGATTCAGGGAACAGGTGCCAGCAGTTACGGATTGAGGTTGGCCAGCGGTCAGGCCACGGCCACTGACAGCACGATCATAGGGGGACAAAACGGTGTGACGATCGGGCTTGACGCGAATTCTATCCAGCCCGCGACGCTGAACCTCAACAATACAACTGTCGAGGGCGTTACCGGTTCGGCCATTCAGGTTGATTTCGCCAGTGCGGGGTCTTCGACTGCGACGATCACGCTGAACAACTCCCGGCTGGTGGCAGGCAACGATACCTTGCTGGATGTACGAGGAGGGGCTACTGCTTCGTTTACTGTCAATAACAGTACGTTAAGCGGCAATATCGTCAATGAAGCAGGCAGCACTGCTGACCTGGTTTTACAGAACAATTCGGTTCTGACAGGCAACCTGGAAAATGTATCTCGCGCAACCATCAATGACTCTTCTCGATGGGTACTGGTGGGTGATGGCCAGATAGACAATTTGACTCTGAACGGCGGCACCGTTCGCTTCGGCGCCGACAATGCTTTTTATCAATTGAATGTGGGGCAGCTCGCGGGTAATGGTCGCTTCGAGTTGGGAACTGACTTCTCTACGGGCCAGACAGATCTGCTGAATGTGACCGGGACGGCGAGCGGTCGTCATGAACTGATAATCAGTAGTTCTGGTGTGGACCCCGCCGCCGGTCAACCGGTTCGGGTGGTGCAAACAGGTGGCGGCGATGCGCAATTCTTTATGGATCGGGAGGTAGACCTCGGAGCCTTTTCTTATAGCTTGGCGAAAAACGGCAACGACTGGATTCTCGATCCCGCGACAAGGACAGTAAGCCCTGGCGCGCGTTCGGTGCTGGCTTTATTCAATACGGCATCGACAGTGTGGTCAGCAGAAGCTACGTCTCTGCGTTCGCGCATGGGGGAGTTGCGTTTCAATGGTGGTGAGGGCGGCGCCTGGGGCCGCACCTATGGCAACAAATACAACGTGGCCGATGGTTCAGGTGTTGGATATCAGCAAACCCAACGAGGTTTTACGTTGGGTGCCGATGCTCCGCTGCCATTCGGCGACGGACAATGGTTGATAGGCGTGATGGCGGGGCATAGCAAGTCCGACCTGAACCTTGATGGCGGTACTTCCGGTACCGTCACCAGCAACTATCTGGGAACCTACCTCACCTGGATTGATGCCGGTAGTGGTTACTACCTGGACGGAGTTCTTAAATTAAACCGCTTCCGCAACGAGGCCAAGGTTGGTTTGAGCGATGGACACAGGGCCAAAGGTGATTACGATAATACCGGACTGGGTGGTTCCATCGAGCTTGGGCGGAATATCAAACTGGCTGGTGGCTATTTCATCGAGCCCTACACAAAGTGGTCCGGCGTGGTCATTCAGGGCAGGAGTTTCACTCTGGACAACGATATGCAAGCTAATGGAGACCGCACACGGTCATTGGTGGGCGAAGCAGGCATGACAGCTGGACGCACTTTTGCACTGGAACGCGATCTACAAGTTCAGCCCTATGTACGGGTCGCGCTGGGTCACGAGTTCGCCAAAAATAATGAGGTCAAGGTTAACGATAATGTGTTCAACAATGATCTCTCAGGATCTCGAGGTGAGATTGCCGCAGGTTTGGCTGTCGCCATGACGGATCGCCTGCAAGTGCACATTGATGCGGATTACAGCAAAGGGAAAAACATAGAGCGGCCGATCGGCTTGAATATTGGCGTTCGTTACGGTTTTTAAGAAAATAAATGGAGGTGATCTAATAAAAAAGGAAGCGTAGGCTTCCTTTTTTATTGAACGTTTCTTTCATGACTTTGTTAGGCAGCCTGTCTGGTGCTTTTGTTTTTACGAGTGCTGGAGATATCGCTTTTTGCATTGAATTCGAGATTGAGAGTTAACGTTTTATCGTCGTCGTTATCATGGTTTTCCAGAAGGACGTCTTTGAGTTCTCCGGAGAAAACACCAGAGTTATCGAACTTGATGTGAATCGTTCCGCTGTGCTGCATGTAGATGACGGGTTCTGCCGATACGCTATTGTCCACAAAGGTTACCCGCACCTCACTGGAGTCAGGGCTGACAGTATAAGGGCCATCTGCCAAGTCTTTCCTGGCTGACACGTACACTTCCTTTGTGGTGAAATCTGGACCTGGCGCACGTTGCCTGGCGAACATGACATGAGACTCACCGTGCGGTGGAGGGAACGTCTGTGATGTCAACTCTACCAAGTGCGCATTAAACGTGATCCCGCCGCCAATTGTTCCACTGCAGCTACCGGATCGGGTGATGTTGTTGATCCTGTTCATTTAAATTGTCTCCGCGATTATGACTCGAAATATCCTGGCAATAGAATGTCCGGGATGACATATCAGAGCGCTGAAAAGCCAACTTGTAAACTGTCAAACCTGACAGTTTACAAGGCCTTCTAAATGTGATTTTTTTGTCCGGTGGGGTGGGACAAATTTTTACTGTCCGATCCAGACACTTAGCCACGTCGAACCTGCCAGCAATAAACCCATGGAGCGATTGAAGTATTTGGAGGCTTTGGTTGAACGGAGCCTTTTATTGATACTTGATCCCAGCAGCGCCCAGGCAGCCATGCAAGGCAGAGCTATCGCAAAAAAAACAAAACTCAACAACAAGACGTGATGCAAGCGATCGGAGCCGTTGCTGGCAAACACGCCGATGACCGCCATGGCCATCATCCAGGTTTTTGGGTTTATCCATTGCAGGCCTGCGGCGGTCAAAAGGCCCGGACGTTTTTGATTGCCGGATACATCGGGATCGAAGGTATCGGTCGCAGAATGGTAAATGTGCCAGGCCAGGTAGCTCAACCAGGTAACGCCTAGCCACTGCATGGCGTTTTGCAGCAAGGGAATCTGTTTCAGGGATTCACCCAAACCATAACCGACCAGCAGGACGATGATTGCAGCACTGGCGCAGGCACCAAAGAGGATAGGCAATGTAGCCTTGAAGCCATGTCGAGCACTGTTGCTCAGCACCAGAATATTGGTCGGCCCCGGCGTGATGGAGGCGACGAACGCAAACAACATAAAAGGTAGCAAGGTCGGAAAGGTGGACAACATGGCAGCAGGCTCCGTGGATTAACTCAGGAGCCAATCCTCACAAAGCCTGATTCACACGTCTGGAAGATTTGAGCAGCGCTTGCGATACAGCGCCGGCGTCAAACCATAAGCCCGAACAAACCAGCGGCCCAGGTGACTCTGATCGGCAAACCCCAGTT
Source organism: Pseudomonas svalbardensis (assembly GCF_030053115.1). NCBI lineage: Bacteria > Pseudomonadati > Pseudomonadota > Gammaproteobacteria > Pseudomonadales > Pseudomonadaceae > Pseudomonas > Pseudomonas svalbardensis. The sequence goes on from NZ_CP125619.1 coordinate 2,762,351, forward strand.
CCATCGCCACCGTCGCCGGCTGCTCGCCACGGGCCAGCATTCGCCGGGCGGTCGCCAGGCGCAATTGCACGAGGTAGGCGTGGGGTGCCATGCCATAAGCAGCCTTGAAGGCGCGGGTCAGGCGGAAGCGATCAACTCCGGTGACGGCGGCCAGTTGGTCGAGGCCGATGTCGTATTGAGCGTTGGCGTGCAGGTACTCCCGTGCCTTCTGCGCCACCAGCGGCAGGCGCGGATCCTCGCCATAGTGGGCGCGCCAGTGCAGGTGACTGGTCAGGCGTTCGAGCAAACCGTCGAGGGCGGTCTGGCGGACGATTTTCAGTTCACCATGATGCAGGGTTTGAAACGCCAGGCTGGTGGCGTGGGCCAGTCGCGAGTCGCTGGCCAGGGTGTTGGCGAAACTCAATTGACTGTAGTCGGGGGCATTTTCGAAGACTGCACTGAGTTCACGTTTCAGCCACTGCGGGTCGAGGTACAGCATGCGGTAGGTGAAACCGTCTTCGGTCGGCGCTTCACCGTCGTGGATGTCCCCCGGCTCGAGCAGAAACACCTTGCCCGGTGTGCTTTGGTGCTTTGCTCGCCGACAGTGAAACTGCTGAACCCCTTGTTCGGTGACGCCCACCAGATAGCTGTCATGCCAGTGCGGGTCGTAGGCATGGCCTTCGAAATGCGCGCGCAGGGTCTCGATGCCGGTGTCGGCGTCCTGGGCCAGGTCGATCCAATTGTGAGTCGTCATGCTGCACCTGTGAGACGGATAGCCGACTTATTTAACGCCCGCGCCGAGGGCGATGACTAGAACGTTTGTGCAGGGATCAGTTGAACAGTCCCGCCGCGATGTTGATCGAGAACCCGAGAATGGCCGTATTGAACAGAAAGCCGATCAGCGACTGCGCCAGGACAATCTTGCGCAAATCCCGAGTCGCCACGCCAACATCGGACGTCTGGACCGCCGCGCTGATGGTGAACGAGAAGTACAGGAAGTCCCAGTAATTGGGCGTTGTCAGACCTTCAGCAAAACGCAGTGCGGGGTCTTTGCCGCCCCAGGTGTAGAACAGACGGGCGTAGTGCACGCTGAAAATCACCCCGATCAGCAGCCAGGAACCGATCACCGTCAACGCGGTAAAGCCGTAGTGCAACAGCTTGCGCGTGGTTTCCAGGTCTCTGCTGCCGGCCAGTTCAAAGGCGATGGTCGCCAGGCTCGCCACCGCGGCGATGCATACAACAAACAGCACCAGCCCGGCGTTTTCGTCTTCGACCTCGGCAATGCGTTTCACATCCGGCGCTTTGGCGCGCGCGGTGAGCCAGAACATCAGGACCAGGTAAGCCCAGACGCCGGCATTCCAGCCGAAGAGGATTTTGCTGATGATCGAGTCGGCCGGCGCCAGAATGCCCACCGCGACGCCGAGGGTGGCAGCGGCGGACAGGCGAGGGTGGGTGCGGGCGAGGAAGGGCATGTGAACTCGATGCGTCAGGGCTTTGCAAACACCTTAGCCCAGCGCACTCGGTTGTGACCATAACCCTGAGATCGATGAAAACCCTTGTGGGAGCGAGCCTGCTCGCGAAGATGCCATCACATTCAACCTATCCGTTGACTGTTACGCCGCTTTCGCGAGCAGGCTCGCTCCCACAATTGATTTGTGTTTGCTCAGTTACTTTTATTTCTCTTTCGCACCAACTTCATCACCACCACAAAAAACACCGGCACAAACACCACCGCCAGCGTCGCCGTGATCATCCCGCCAATCATCCCGGTGCCGATCGCTTGCTGGCTCGCCGAACTGGCCCCGGTGGCAATCGCCAACGGCACCACGCCGAGGATGAACGCCAGCGACGTCATCACAATCGGCCGCAGTCGCAGGCGCGCGGCTTGCAGGGTAGCGTCGATCAGGTCGTGGCCTTCGTCGTACAGGCTCTTGGCGAACTCGATGATCAGGATCGCGTTCTTCGCCGACAGCCCGATGATGGTGATCAGCCCGACCTTGAAGAACACGTCGTTGGGCATCCCGCGAAAAGTCACGGCCAGTACCGCGCCAAGTACGCCGAGCGGCACCACCAGCAGCACCGAGGTCGGAATCGACCAGCTCTCATACAACGCGGCCAGACAAAGGAACACGATCAGCAACGACAAACCGAGCAGGATCGGCGCCTGACTGCCGGATAACCGTTCCTGCAATGACAACCCGGTCCATTCCTGGCCCAATCCCGCCGGGCCAAGTGCAACCAGTCGTTCGATTTCCGCCATGGCTTCGCCGGTGCTGTGACCGGGCGACGGTTCGCCGGAAATGCTGATCGCCGGGTAGCCGTTGTAGCGCGTCATTTGCGCCGGACCCTGAGTCCATTTGGCCTGGACGAAGGCCGACAAAGGCACCATTTTCCCGGCGTTGTTGCGCACGTGAATCTTCAGCAGATCGGCGACCTGACTGCGCTGATCGCCTTCAGCCTGCACCACCACCCGTTGCATCCGCCCCTGATTGGGGAAGTCGTTGATGTAGGCCGAACCGACGGCGGTGGACAGCACATTGCCAATGTCGGCAAAGGACACGCCCAGCGCGTTGGCCTGTTTGCGGTCGACTTCCAGTTGTACCTGCGGTGCTTCGGCCAGGGCGCTTTCGCGCACGTTCATCAGGATCGGACTTTTCTCGGCGGCAGCGAGTAATTCACTCCGCGCCTGCATCAACGTGGCATGGCCGAGGCCGCCACGGTCCTGCAGGCGGAACTCGAAACCGCTGGAGGTGCCAAGGCCATCCACCGGCGGTGGCAGTACCGAAAACGCTACGGCGTCCTTGATCTGGCTCAACGCAATGTTGGCGCGATCGGCAATCGAACTGGCCGAGTCGTCGCTACCCCGATCAGACCAGTCTTTGAGCGTGGTAAATGCCAGCGCGGCGTTCTGCCCGCTACCGGAAAAACTGAAACCGAGAATCACCGTGCTGTCGCCGACGCCGGGTTCAGTGGCGTTGTGGGCTTCGATCTGCTCGACCACCTGCACTGTTCGGTTCTTGCTTGCACCCGGCGGCAGTTGAATATCGGTGATGGTGTAACCCTGATCTTCCACCGGCAGGAACGAGGAGGGCAGGCGACTGAAGCACACGCCTAATCCGATCAGCAGCACGCCGTAGATCAACAGGTAACGTCCCGTGCGTTTCAGCGCATAGGCGACCCAGCCCTGATAACGCTCGGTCAGTTGCTCGAAACGCCGGTTGAACCAGCCGAAGAACCCGCGCTTCTCGTGATGTTCGCCCTTGGCAATCGGCTTGAGCAGCGTCGCGCACAACGCCGGGGTCAAGGTCAGGGCGAGGAACGCCGAGAACAGAATCGACGTCGCCATCGACAAGGAGAACTGCCGGTAAATCACTCCGACCGACCCCTGCATGAACGCCATCGGAATGAACACCGCGACCAGCACCAGCGTGATGCCGATGATTGCGCCGGTGATCTGCTTCATTGCCTTGCGCGTTGCCTCTTTGGGCGACAGGCCTTCGGTGGCCATGATTCGCTCGACGTTCTCCACCACCACAATCGCGTCATCCACCAGGATGCCGATGGCCAGCACCATGCCGAACATGGTCAGCACGTTGATCGAGAACCCCAGCGCCAGCATGGTCGCAAAAGTGCCCATCAGCGCCACCGGCACTACCAGGGTCGGGATCAGCGTGTAGCGGATGTTTTGCAGGAACAGGAACATCACCGCGAACACCAGCAACATTGCCTCGACAAGGGTGTAAACCACCTTGGTGATCGAGACTTTGACGAAGGGCGAAGTGTCGTACGGGATCTTGTATTCCACGCCCGCCGGGAAGTAGCGCGCCAGTTCATCCATCTTCGCCCGCACCAACGTGGCAGTGCTCAGGGCATTAGCACCTGGCGCCAATTGCACGCTGACGGCGGTCGACGGTTTGCCGTTGAGGCGCGTGGAGAACTGATATTCCTGACTGCCGATCTCGACGCGCGCCACGTCTTTGATGCGCACAGTTGAGCCGTCGGGATTGGCTTTCAGGACGATGTCGGCGAATTCTTCCGGTGTCGACAACTGGCCTTTGACCAGAATGGTCGCGGTGATTTCCTGGGTGGTGCGGGTCGGCAAATCGCCGATACTGCCCGCCGACACTTGCGCGTTCTGCGCGACGATGGCGGCGTTGACGTCGGCCGGGGTCAGGTTGAAACCGATCAGCTTCTGCGGGTCGATCCAGATCCGCATGGCCCGTTCGGCACCGTACAACTGCGCCTTGCCGACGCCGTCCAGGCGCTTGATCTCGTTCATCACGTTGCGCGCCAGGTAATCGCTGAGCGCCACGTCGTCGAGCTTGCCGTCACTGGAGGTGAGGGTGATCAGCAGCAGGAAACCGGCGGAGACTTTCTCCACCTGCAAACCCTGTTGCGTCACCGCTTGAGGCAGGCGCGACTCGACTACTTTCAGACGGTTTTGCACATCGACCTGAGCCATTTCCGGATCAGTGCCCGGCTGGAACGTCGCGGTGATGGTGGCACTGCCGAGGCTGCTCTGGGATTCGAAATACAGCAAATGGTCTGCGCCGTTGAGTTCTTCCTCGATCAGGCTGACCACGCTTTCGTCCACGGTCTGTGCCGAAGCACCGGGGTACACGGCGTAGATTTCGACTTTCGGCGGCGCGACGTTGGGGTACTGCGCCACCGGCAACTGTGGAATGGCCAAGGCGCCGGCCAACAGGATGAACAGGGCAACCACCCAGGCGAACACCGGGCGATCGATAAAGAACTGCGGCATAAAGAAGCGTCCTGCTTACTGACCAGAAGCCTGGGCAAGTGGAAGAGGGGTGTCGTCGATCTGCACCTGTTCGCCGGGACGGGCGTGTTGCAGGCCTTCGGTGACGATGCGGTCGCCTGGCTTTAGGCCGCTGGTGACGATCCAGCGATCGTTCTGCACGGCGCCCAGTTCGACCGGTTGCTGGCCAACCCGTTGTTCGGCGTCGAGCACCAGCACTTGGGCGATGCCGGCGCTGTCACGCTGGATGGCCCGTTGCGGCACGCTGATGCCTTGTTGATTGACCGCTTGCTCCAGACGCACGCGCACGAAGCTGCCCGGCAGCAAGTCGAGGTCCGGGTTGGGGAATTCGCTGCGCAGAATGATCTGACCGGTGCCGGGGTCGACGGTGATGTCGGCGAACAGCAACTTGCCGGGCAACGGATAGAGACTGCCGTCGTCCTGGATCAGCGTGGCTTTGGCCTGGTCCTGACCGACCTGCTGCAACTGGCCGGAACGGAACGCCCGGCGCAGGTCGTTGAGTTCGCGGGTCGATTGGGTGAGGTCGGCGTGGATCGGGTTCAGTTGCTGAATCAATGCCAGCGGTGTGGTTTCGTTCTGCCCGACCAGTGCGCCTTCAGTCACCAACGCGCGGCCGATGCGCCCGGAGATCGGCGCCGTGACCGTGGCGTAACCCAGGTTGAGTTTCGCCCGCTCCACGGCGGCTTTGTTCGCGGCGACGTCGGCAGCGGTTTGCCGGGCACTGGCCCGGGCGTTGTCATAATCCTGGCCGCTGATGGCATTGCCTTCGATCAACTGCGCGTAACGCTGCTCTTGCAGGCGCGCCTGGAACGCGTTGGCTTCAGCCTTGCGCAACGCCGCTTCGGCGCTGTCCAGGTCTGCCTTGAACGGCGCCGGGTCGATACGGAACAACACTTCGCCTTTTTTCACATCGCTGCCTTCGCGGAAGGCCCGTTGCAACACCACGCCGGCAACCCGTGCGCGGACTTCGGCAATCCGTGGCGCAGCAATCCGCCCGCTCAGTTCACTGGTGATCGACAGGGGGCTGGCTTGGATGGTTTCGATCCGAACCGTGGCCAGAGGCGCTTGTTCTTCGGCCGTCGAGGCCTTGTCACAAGCGCTCAGCGTCACCGCCAGTGCAATCAGGCTGAGCCTGGCAAGCAGATTCTTTGACATGTAATACCCCAATAATGACCCCCGGCATCCTACGGGGAGGCGACGAGGGTAGCGGTGAAGCTTTGTAGGCGCTGTGTGAAATTGTGTAAGGGTTTTACTCAGGCACGGGCGAGGGCGTATATCCTTCACGCCTCGATTTCTATTGCGACTGTTAGATTGCTTTCGCGAGCAGGCTCGCTCCTACAGTTGAAATGCGGTCCCCTGTGGGAGCGAGCCTGCTCGCGAAAGCGGTCTGTCAAACGCCACTGCACCTTCTGGAAACACCCATGCCCAACATCCTCCTGGTCGAAGACGACACCGCGCTCTCCGAATTGATTGCCAGTTACCTGGAACGCAATGGCTATAGCGTCAGCGTGATCAGCCGTGGTGACCATGTGCGCGAGCGTGCGCGGGTCAATCCGCCGGACCTGGTGATCCTCGATCTGATGCTGCCGGGGCTCGATGGCCTGCAAGTCTGCCGCTTGTTGCGCGCCGATTCGGCCACGTTGCCGATCCTGATGCTCACCGCCCGCGACGACAGTCACGATCAGGTGCTGGGCCTGGAAATGGGCGCCGACGACTACGTCACCAAACCCTGCGAACCGCGGGTGTTGCTGGCCCGGGTGCGGACTTTGTTGCGGCGCAGCAGCCTCACCGAACCGCAGACGGCCAACGACCGCATTCTGATGGGCAATCTGTGCATCGACCTGTCCGAGCGCACCGTGACCTGGCGCGAGCAATTGGTCGAACTGTCCAGCGGTGAATACAACCTGCTGGTGGTACTCGCTCGGCATGCCGGCGAAGTACTCAGTCGCGATCAGATTCTGCAACGCCTGCGCGGCATCGAGTTCAACGGTACCGACCGCTCAGTGGACGTGGCGATTTCCAAGCTGCGGCGCAAGTTCGACGACCACGCCGGCGAGGCGCGCAAGATCAAGACCGTGTGGGGCAAGGGTTACCTGTTCAGCCGTTCAGAGTGGGAATGCTGAGTCGATGTTCAGAATCCTGTTTCGCCTGTACCTGGTGACCATCGTTTCGTACAGCGCGGCGATCTATCTGGTGCCTGACGTGGTGATCAAGGTCTTCCAGGAGCGCTTTGTCACCTACAACCTCGATTATTCGCGCGGGTTGCAAACCCTCATCGTCAAACAGTTTCATGCCGTGCCCCCGGCGCAATGGCCGGCATTGGCCGCGGAGATGGACAAGGAATTCCAACCGCTGCACATCGTCCTGACCGGTAACGACGATGCCGATTTCACCCCTGATGAGCGCAAGCGTTTGCAGCGTGGCGAGAACGTCGTGCGCATTGGCGACTGGGGCTGGCGCACCCTGGCGGTGGCGCCGCTGAACGAGCGGACGGTGGTGGAGATGGTCGTACCGCCGGACCCGATGGACGTCAGCCTGTTGTACTGGAGCATCAACGTGCTGATCGGCGCGACCATGCTCGCCTGCCTGCTGCTGTGGTTGCGCCCGCACTGGCGTGACCTGGAACGCCTCAAAGGTACTGCTGAACGTTTCGGCAAGGGCCACTTGAGCGAGCGCACACAGATTTCCAAAAGCTCCAACATCGGTAGCCTGGCCAACGTCTTCGACACCATGGCTGGCGATATCGAGAACCTGCTCAACCAGCAGCGGGACCTGCTCAATGCCGTCTCTCACGAATTGCGCACGCCCCTGACACGACTGGATTTCGGTCTGGCGCTGGCGTTGTCCGACGATTTGCCCGCCGCCAGCCGCGAGCGTCTGCAAGGTCTGGTCGCGCACATTCGCGAACTCGATGAGCTGGTGTTGGAACTGTTGTCCTACAGCCGCCTGCAAAACCCGGCGCGGCTGCCGGAGCGGGTCGAGGTGTCGCTGGATGAGTTTATCGACAGCATCCTTGGCAGCGTCGACGAAGAACTGGAATCCCCGGACATCGTTATCGATGTGCTCCTGCACGGACAACTTGAACGCTTCGCGCTCGACCCAAGGCTGACTGCCCGCGCTATTCAGAACCTGCTGCGCAATGCGATGCGCTACTGCGAAAAACGCATTCAGATTGGTGTGCGGGTGTGTGCCAAGGGGGCTGAAATCTGGGTGGACGATGACGGGATCGGTATTCCGGATGAGGAGCGGGAGCGGATTTTCGAACCGTTTTATCGGCTGGATCGAAGCCGGGATCGAGCCACTGGCGGGTTTGGTCTGGGGCTGGCGATCAGTCGGCGGGCGCTGGAGGCTCAGGGCGGTACGCTCACCGTTGAAGCGTCGCCATTGGGCGGCGCACGGTTCCGTTTGTGGCTGCCCACCTCCGCCTGACGCATTCTTTGTAGCCGCTGCCGAGCCTGCGAGGCTGCGTTCGAGTGCGCAGCACTCGTAAAACCAGGCAACCGGTTCTTTCAGGAAAACTGCGTCCGCCGGACTTGCGAGGACTGCGTCCTCGAACGCAGCCTCGCAGGCTCGACAGCTGCTACAGGGGGTTAACTTGGCACTTCGGTTGATGGAATCAAACCAACCCCAGCGACCTGCATCCGCTCGATCGCTGCGGCCAGTGAGCCGTCCAGATCAATCGCCCGACACGCATCCATCACCACAAACGCGTTAAACCCTGCCGCCCGCGCATCTAGCGCGGAAAACATCACGCAGAAATCGAGTGCCAGCCCAGCCAGATAAACCGTGTCGATACCGCGTTCCTTCAAGTACCCGGCCAAGCCTGTGGTGGTCATTCGGTCCGCCTCCAGAAACGCCGAGTAACTGTCGATGTCCGGGTTGCAGCCCTTGCGGATGATCAATTGGGCATGGGGCAAGTCCAGATCCTTGTGCAACTCGGCACCGGGCGTGGCCCGCACGCAATGGTCTGGCCAGAGCGTCTGATCGCCATAAGGCAGTTGAATCACGTCATAAGGTGCGCGGCCCGGGTGGCTGGAGGCGAAGGACGCATGTCCGGCCGGGTGCCAGTCCTGGGCGATGATGACTTGGGTGAACCGGGCGCCGAGGCGGTTGATCAGCGGGACGATCCGGTCTCCCTCCGACACCGGTAGCTGGCCGCCGGGGATGAAGTCGTTCTGTACGTCGATGACCAGCAAGGCTGTGCGTGAAGCAATCGGCATGGGTGGGTTCCTCCTTGGAGATGAGACGCCCAGCATAGTGACAAACGAGTTCACGCGTTAAGCCGGCCTCTCAACAATTTCGCCATGTCCTCCAGATCCGCCACCGGGTTATGCCCGATCAACATCCAGGCATGTTGCATGTCAGCCCAATAGACAATGTTCATCCCATGCCGACGCTCGCGGGCGAAATGCCGGCTGCCGCTGTTGGAGCGGGTGACGCACAGCGCCATGGGGCCGTGCGCCGGGTCCAGGTAGGTGATTTGGGCAATGGCGACACCGTCGTACTCGAGGATTTGCGCGCGCTTGAACTCGGAGCGTGGCAGGGCCAGTTGTGCGGGCACAAGATTCAGGCCCAGACGTGCATCGAGGGTCCGCAGTTGCGCTCGCTGAGCGGCTTCGTCAGTGGGCAAGTGGTCCAGGGTTTGCGGCACGTAAAGCGACATGTACTCGGCCACGAGCCCGCGCCAGTTTTCCTTTTTCTGGCTCAACTGCCAACCGAGGAACAGCCGATCCGCCACCACACCACTCACCACCAACCCGGCGGCCGCCGCGAGAAACCAGCGCCGATTCATGGCCGGGCGTTCAGGCGCAGGTAAGATGTCGAGCATCGATTGCAAGCGGTCCACGGGCGCCTGTCGGCCCAACTCGTCGTAGGCCTCCTTGAACGGCAGGCTGCTGCGGGCCAGCCATTGCAGGCGCAGGTTGAGCGTTGGGTCTTCAAGGATGGCCGCGTCGATGCGGGTGCGCTGTTCGCTGTCGAGCTGGTTGTCGAGGTAGGCCACCAGTTGCTCATCCGAGGGTATCGTCGGGCGTGCGTGATCGTTCATCGACGTTCTCCAGTGGAAGGGTTCGGCACGGTGTGCAATGGCGGGTATTCGGCCAGTTTCGCGCGTGCAGCGGCCAGGCGACTCATGACAGTGCCGATGGGCACGTCCAGCACGTCGGCCACTTCGCGGTAGGACAAACCTTCGACATAGGCGAGAAACACCGTTTCCCGCTGGGTTTCGGGCAAGGCATCCACACGCCTGATCACCTGAGCCGCGAGAACATGGGTTTGCGCCGCGTATTCACCGTCGAACGACAAGGCGTTGTCGGCATCCACCAGCCCCTGTCCATGACGCACCCTTCGGGCACGCACTTCGTTGAGCCAGATCGAATGCAGAATACTCAGCAGCCAGCGGTCCATGCGGGTGCCCGGGACAAACTGCCCGGCACGCTCGAGCGCCCGCACGCAGGTCGCCTGCACCAGGTCTTCGGCGACATGCCGTTGCCGGGACAACAGCAGGCCGTAGCGCCATAAACGCGCCAGGTGCTGGCCCAGTTCTGCCCGTATTGCCTGATCGCTGGCGATGGCGACCTCCGTCTGCTCGGTGTGTCAGGTTTTCGATGAGTCGTTGATGGCTTCGGCCAGGTCCTGGTATTCCTCGCAGGTGGTGCTGCCGCAGATGGTTTTGATCTGCTGCAACTGTTCCTGAGCGAGGTCCAGCCGACCTTTGATCACATACGCTTCGCCGAGGTATTCGCGAACTTGCGCGTAGTGCGGGTCAAGTTTGACCGATTGCAGGTAATAACCGATGCCTTCGTCGGTGCGCCCCAGTTTACGCGTAGCGTAGCCGCGATAGTTCAAGGCCTTGGCGGTGTTTGGCTGTTTGAGGGTGTCGAGCAGGGCCAGCGCTTCCTCATAACGACCGTCCTTGGCCAGGCGATAGGCGTAATCGGTGCGGTCGGCGTCCGGTACCAGGCTGCTGGTTTGCTTGAGGCATTTTTGCTGCTTGCTGTCCCAGACCTGGCCTTTGGGGCAATTGGGTTTGGCGGGCTCTTCTTCGTCGTCGCCGTTAGCCAACGCAAGCGAGCTGGAGAACGCGACGGCGAGCAACAGCGGGGCGGTGAAAACAGCAAAACGGATAGTCATGTGCGATGCTCCACAGGTTAATTCGTTTCAGTTCGAACCACGCCCCGGCAACATGCGGCGCAAGGTGTTATCCCGCAGACCGAAATGGCGAACCAGCGCCATCACCGCATGCAGCCCGGCCAGAATTTTGGGTTGTTCATGGGCAATTTTCAGAGGCGATGAAAGGTGAACACCACAGGGTGAACAATTATTCATTTCTTTCTGGCTGTCGGAGCAAGGAAAGCTCAAATCGAGGCGCTATGCTCGACAGCATTCGTTGTCGATCTGGAGCACTGCCATGAGGCGGCATTACCGGCGGTGGAACGGGCGAAGGTTGATGAGCAGATCAGGGCGCTGATTGCCGCCGAGCCCGAACTCCGTGGCAGAGACGTGCTGACGGTACCTTATGTGACGGCAGCGTTTGTGGCGGTGAAGGGCAGTTAGATCGATGGTGAGGCCATTCGACTTGCTCCGGGCGGCGTTCCGACGAAGAACGATGACTCGGTATCAGCTCAGTAGACGGATTGGTTCTCCCGCAGACCAGGCCTGAATGTCCTCAATCATCTGCGAAAAGAACTGGTGATAGTTCTGCTGGCTGACATATCCGACGTGGGGCGTGGCCAGCACATTCTCCAGGGTTCTGAACGGATGATGAGGCGACAAGGGTTCCTGCTCGAAGACGTCCAGCGCAGCGCCTGCCAGTCGCCGTTTCTGCAACGCCTTGATCAACGCGGCCTCATCGACAATCGGACCACGGGCAGTGTTGACCAGCAGCGCCGAGGGTTTCATCCAGTCCAGCGCCTGGGCGTCCACCAAGCCACGGCTACGATCGCTGAGCACCAGATGGACCGACAGCACATCGGCCTGTTCGAACAGTTCCTGTTTGCTGACGTAGGTCACGCCGACTTCGGCTGCGCGTTCGGCGGTCAGGTTCTCGCTCCAGGCAATCACCCGCATGCCGAACACCTGACCGAACCGGGCAACGCGAGTGCCAATGCTGCCCAGACCCAGGATCGCCAGGGTCTTGCCGTGCAGGTCGCCACCCAGGCTTTGCTGCCATAAACCGGCGCGCAGGGCGTTGGCTTCGACCACCAGGTTGCGGGTCGCCGCCATGATCAGCGCCCAGGTCAGTTCCGGCGCGGCGTGCTTGTAACTGTCGGTGCCACAGACATGGATACCCAGCGCAGCGGCGGCTTTCAGGTCCAGGGCGGCGTTGCGCATGCTGCCAGTGGCCAGCAGCTTGAGTTTCGGTAAGCGCCGCAGCAGGTCCTCATCGAACCGGGTGCGTTCGCGCATCACGCAGATCACCTCGAACTCGCCCAACCGTGCCGCCAGGGTGTCGTTGTCGGCAGGGTAGTCATGGATGAAGCTTACCTGGCCGATGTGCTCCAGCACCGACCAGTCCATCACGTCACGGGCCACGTCCTGCCAGTCATCAATCACCGCAATCTGCACTGCCATCAGCCTTACCTCATCAATGAACGGGGTTGGGTTTGTTCAGCCAGGCGAGCAGGGCCTTGTGGAATTGCGCCGGTTCTTCCATTTGCGGCGCGTGGCCCATGCCGTGGAATTCGACCAGCGTCGACCGGGGAATCAGTTTCGCCACCTGCTTGCCGAGGACGTCGTAGTGACCGAGTTTCGCCTTGACCTCGGGAGGTGCGATGTCGCTACCGATGGCCGTGGTGTCGGACGTACCGATCAGCAGCAGGGTCGGCACTTTCAGGTCCTTGAACTCGTAGTACACCGGTTGGGTGAAGATCATGTCGTAGATCAGCGCCGAATTCCACGCCACCTGTGTATGCCCCGGTCCTTTGTTCAGCCCGGCGAGCATGTCTACCCAACGATCGAATTCCGGTTTCCAGCGGCCGCCGTAATAGGTGTTGCGTTCATAGGTGCGGATGCCGTCGGCCGTGAGTTTCAGCTCGCGTTCGTACCATTGATCAACCGTGCGATAGGGAACGCCGAGGGCTTTCCAGTCTTCCAGGCCGATGGGGTTGACCAGTGCGAGTTGTTCGACTTGATCGGGGTATTGCAGCGCATAGCGGGTAGCGAGCATGCCGCCGGTGGAATGCCCGAGAATACTGGCCTTCTGAATGCCCAGTGCCTTGAGCAGTTGCTGAGTATTGGTCGCCAGTTGCTGGAAGCTGTACTGATAGTTGTCCGGTTTACTGGAGGTGCAGAAACCGATCTGATCCGGGGCGATGACCCGGTAACCGGCCTCACTCAGGGCCTTGATCGAAGTGTCCCAGGTTGCGCCGCAGAAATTCTTGCCGTGCATCAGCACCACGCTGCGTCCATTGGCCTTGCCATGAGCCGCGACGTCCATGTAACCCATTTGCAGGGATTTGCCCTGGGACTCAAAGGCGAAATGCTTGACCGTGTAGGGGTACTCGAAGCCCTGAAGTTCCGGGCCATATTCCGGGCCTTCGGCGTGTGCGATGACAGGCAATGCAGCGGTCAGCAGCAGGCCGGGCAGCCAGCGGGAGTGGGTGTGGGACATGGGTGAACTCCATTGGAAATCGGCCGATGCTGGATCGGCACGATTAGGGCGACATTAAACACAGGCAATCGTCGTGGATGATCGTTCAACCCATCCAGCCCAATGTGGCCAGAGCTAACACGCCATAACGGGCGCTTTTGGCAAGGGTCACGATCAGCAGGAATCGCCCCAGCGGCTCGCGCATCACGCCGGCCACCAAGGTCAGCGGATCACCGATCACAGGCACCCAGCTCAGCAGCAACGACCAATGACCGTAACGCTGATAATGGACTCGGGCTTTTTCCAGATGGCGCGGGCTGACCGGAAACCAGCGCCGATCACCAAACCGCTCGATTCCGCGCCCCAGCCACCAGTTCACCAGCGCCCCCAGAACATTGCCCAACGTCGCCACGGCGAGCAGCGACCAGAGCCAATACTTGCCACTGAGCAACAGCCCCACCAACACCGCTTCGGACTGCAAGGGCAGCAAGGTTGCCGCACCGAATGCGGCGAAGAACAGCCCGATGTACGCACCGAACATCAATGGGCAGGGTAGTCCGCCACCACCACGTCAGTGCCGTCTTTTTTCAGACCGATCACTTGATACGCATCGCTCATGCCGTCCATTTCCATGCCGGGTGAACCCATGGGCATGCCGGGGGCGGCAACGCCCAACAGATCGTCGCGCTTGCTCAAGGCCAGCACCTGATCGGCAGGAACATGACCTTCAACGAATTTGCCGTTGATCAAGCCGGTATGGCACGACGCCAGACGCGGAGGTACGCCGTGCTGTTGCTTGAATTCGCTCATGTTGGCTTCGACGCGATCGTCGACTTTGAAGCCGTTGGCTTCCAGATGGCTGATCCATTTTTTGCAGCAACCGCAATTGGCATCGCGGTGAACCTCGATCGGGATCAGGTCGGCGGCCTGGGCCAGGGAGGAAATGAACAGGGCGCTCAGGGCGACCAGACGCAGGTGGGTTCGCATGGGGAATCTCGTTTCGAATTGCGGCCAAAAAAATGCATTCTGACCATTTTAGCCAGCATCGAGGCAGGAGATTGTTTCGAAGTAATACGAGTTTCAGCAGCCACGCATTCTTTGTAGCAGCTGCCGAAGGCTGCGTCCGGCTGCGAAGCAGTCGAAAAATCAGAACTCACGGTGCATCAGCCAGACCGTGTAAGCCGGATTTACGACTGCTACGCAGCCGGACGCGGGCTTCGCCAGCTGCTACAAGTCTGAGCTCAAAAAAGTTAACGAACCTTGAACCGTCCCATGATCGCGCTCACGCGACTGTTGGCTTCCAGCAGTTGTTGGGTGTTGAGCTCGCTGGCCTGACCGCTTTTCACCAGTTCGTCGACCATGTGGCGGATTTGCACCATGCTGCGGTTGATCTCTTCAGTCACCGCGCTTTGCTGCTCGGCGGCCGTGGCGATCTGGGTGCTAAGGCTGTTGATGTGGCTGACGTTACCGGCCATTTCATCCAGACCGGTGTTGACCCGTGCCGTGGCATCTGCGGCCGACTGGCAACTGGTCTGGGTGTTTTCCATGGCGGTTACCGACGAACTCACACCCTGCGTCAGACGGGTGAGCATTTCGTTGATTTGCGACGTACTGGCCTGAGTACGGGCGGCGAGGGCGCGGACTTCATCGGCGACCACCGCAAAACCGCGGCCCTGCTCGCCGGCGCGGGCGGCTTCGATGGCGGCGTTGAGGGCCAACAGGTTGGTTTGCCCGGCAATGGCGCCGATCACCCCCAAGATCTCGGTGATGCGTTGGGCGTCCTGTTGCATGCTTTCGACTTTATGGGTGGCGCTGGCCACTTCGTCGATCAACGCAATCACGCTGCTGGACGCTTCGCCCACCACGACCCGCGAACGGTCAGCGTTTTCGTTGGCGCGTTGGGTGAAGGCAGCGGTTTCGGCGGCGTTTTGCGCGACACTTTCGGCGGTCGAACTCATCTCGGTGATGGCGGTGACGGTCTGATCGGTTTCCGAGGCGTGACGCACCAGAATCTGGCTGGTGTGGGCCGAGGTGCGTTGCAGGTTATCCAGGCTGGAAGCCATGGCGCCGGTGGCCTGGGTGACTTCGCCGATCATGTTCTGCAAGTAGGCGATGAAGGCGTTGACCGAGTGGCCGATGGCGCCCAGCTCATCTTCGGCGCGAATGGTAATACGTTTGGTCAGGTCGGCATCACCGGCCGACAGCGCGTCGATGTTGGCCCTCAGGGCTTTCATGCGCTGGATCAGTTGGCGAATCGCATAGATCTGTAGCAACACCAGCAGGATCACCATCGGGATTTGCAGCAGGCTCAGGGTGCTGAGCACGTCGTCGCGCTGGGCGGTGATCAGCTTGGTCGGCAGGGCGGTGGCGAGGAACCAAGGTGTGCCTTCGATCGGGCGCATGAAGAAGGTGCTGGCTTCGCCTTTGTTGTCGAACTCGACCCGCTGCGACTGGTCACGGTTTTGCAAGCCTGCCTTCACCTGGGTGGCGAACGGCGAGTTGCCGGCCAGCTCACTGATGTTCTTCAGTACGATCGGCCCGCTGATGCGCGAGCTGTTGCTGATGATCTTGCCGTCGGCTTCGACGATCAGCATTTCAGCGCCGAGGTCTTTCTCCTTGCTTGCCACCAGGTCATTGAAAAAGCCCAGGGTCACGTCGATGGTCGACACGCCGTAGGCCGCGCCATTCTTCTGGATGGCCATGGCGCAGTTGGTGCGTGGCTCGGCGCTGGCGTCATCTTTATAGGCTGCCGCCCACGCGCATTGGCCGCTCGGGGTATGCATGCCGCCCTTGTACCAGGTCTGGTCGTAGTAGTTGGGCGCGGCACCGCTGTTCCAGAAGGTGTTGACCGCCAGTTTGCCCGAGGCATCCCGGTGCCAGAACGTGCTGAACTTGTTGCGCCCGGCTTCGCGCTGACCGGGCAGCGGCCAGATCCCGCCGCCGAAGATTTTCAGCTCGCCGTACTGGTCGACCAGGCCCGGCAGGACGGTGTCGATGGCGGCGCTGTCGAGCAGGGGAATGGTCTGGGTGATGCTTCGCTGTTGCGCCTGAACCTTGTTCAGTTCGCCCTGGATTTGCTCGGCGACTTCGGCGATGCGGTTGAGGGCCACTTGTTCTTCGGTGTGACGCAGCTTCGGTGCGACCAATTGGCTGATGCCGACCACTGTCAGCACGGACAATAGCAGGATGAACAGGACCAGAAACAGCGTGTAACGAGCCTGAATGGTACGGAATGCGGGCATGGGACCGGTCCTTAGAGCAGCGTTCTTGTTGTGATTATCGGTATGCAATCGGCGCTTCCAAGGGCTATCGGCATGGGGACGCCGATCTTTAAGTACGATCGTGCAAGAACGCCGTGAGGTGACGGACGGTGCGCAATGAAAGGTGTCGTAGTGGATATAAACTGACTAACCAACGCTTACGTAGTATTTGTTTAGTTGCCCATACCACTTTCCAATTTGATGTATAGGTCAATGAAACAGGGCACTTGCCAGGTTGTATCGTAAATGTACGAGAATTGTAAAAAGTCGGAAATAATTGTTGGTGTGGCTAGTGGCCAGGCTGATACTCGCCCGCTCTAAACCAGATTAAACAAGGAACTTTTTATGGTCGCCTGACACGGACGTCTGCATCAGGTAGCACAGTCGGAAGTTCGGTCATGACTATCGGCTATACCGGGGCCTGGACTTCCAAGGCAGGTTTGCTGGTCAA
The DNA here is from genome assembly GCF_030053115.1 of Pseudomonas svalbardensis. Lineage (NCBI taxonomy): Bacteria > Pseudomonadati > Pseudomonadota > Gammaproteobacteria > Pseudomonadales > Pseudomonadaceae > Pseudomonas > Pseudomonas svalbardensis. The sequence goes on from NZ_CP125619.1 coordinate 2,779,411, forward strand.
GGACACAGGCACCGGAAAGCCTGTGACGCACAGCGCCAGGGTCAAGCAAATGCTGGCATTGGTGGGAAGCGATCCCAGCGCGCTCAACACGAAGTTGATGGATGAGCAGAAACTGCACAGAAACATCAGAGGCTTCGACCCGGAAAACGTCACCCCCAAACAACTGGGTAATCTCAGTGCCTTCTTGAAAGCCGAAGGCCTGATTTCTGATATTACGTCGATGACGCTAATCAACGCCGGTGACAAGTTTGACCGGTTCGGCGTACAGAAAGACCCGGAGGCGAAATTCAACGCACTGGAGTATTTCGCCACCCAGCTGGACACCATCCAGAACAACAGTATCAAGGGTGACAAGTACGCCACGGGCCTGATCCCGGAATACAAGAAGGCGATCTACGTACTGCAGAATTTACAAGCTTACGGCAAGGGTAATGGCACATCAGTGCCGACCGACAAGGGCGTCAGCTCGAAGGCGTGACGGGTTGTCCTGGCCCACTCAAATCGTCGAATGGGCCAGGCGTCGGTTACCGGTCAAGCAACTTCATGACTTCCTCCGGGTAACGTAAACCGGCCGTGGCATTGGCCGGGAATATCGCTTCCAGCGCTTGCAAGTCGTCGCCGCTGAGCTTCACATCCAGCGCGGCCACATTCTCTTCCAGGTATTTACGCTGTTTGGTTCCCGGAATCGGGATCACGTAATCGCCCTGAGCCAATACCCACGCGAGCGCCAGTTGGCCGGTGGTCACGCCTTTTTCTGCGGCCAGGTCCTGCACTTGCTGCACCAGCAACAGATTTTTGGAGAAATTCTCTCCTTGAAAACGCGGGCTGAAGCGCCGGTAGTCGTCTGCCGCGAAATCATCAGGACTTTTCAGCGCTCCCGTGAGAAAGCCACGGCCCAAAGGGCTGTAGGGGACGAAGGCGATCCCCAGGCGCTGACACGCAGCCAGACAACCGTTTTCCTCCTGGTCACGGCTCCATAACGAATACTCGCTCTGCAGCGCACTGATCGGATGAACTTTGTGTGCCCGCTCAAGCGTTGCGACCGAGGCCTCGCTCAAACCCAAGTACCGAACCTTGCCGGCTTTCACCAGGTCGGCCATGGCGCCGACGGTTTCCTCGATGGCCACCTGCGGATCGATGCGGTGCTGGTAGTACAAATCCAGGGTCTCGACACCGAGGCGCTTGAGGGTGCCGTCGATAGCGGCGTGAATGTAATCCGGTCGGCCGTTGACGCCCCGCGCAACCGGATTGCCCGGGTCGCGGACGATGCCGAATTTGCTGGCCAGAAACACCTGGTCGCGCTTGCCGACGATGGCTCTGCCGATCAGTTCTTCGTTGGTGTGCGGACCATACATGTCAGCGGTGTCGAGCAGGTTGATCCCCAACTCCAGCGCGCGGTGCAGAGTGGCCGTGGCTTCGCGGATGTCCACGCCAGTCGTGTAGAAATCGGTCATGCCCATGCAGCCCAGACCCATCGTGCTCACTAGTGGACCATTTTTGCCCAGTTGACGTGTTTGCATGAAATCAGCTCCCTATGAATGTGGAGTCCATTGTTGACCTCGACAGAAACAAGATAAACCGGCTAAAACTGCTATCACTGTTCGTAATTTCTAAATAATCAGCCGGTAAGCAAAAGCAATGGACCGTTTTAACGCCATGCGCGTGTTCACCCGAATCGTCGAACTGGGCGGCTTTGCCAAGGCGGCGGACAGCCTGCAATTGCCCCGGGCCTCAGTGACCATTCTGATCAAGCAGCTGGAGGCGCATCTCGGTGTGCAGCTGCTGCAACGCACGACGCGGCAGATCAGCCTGACGCTCGACGGCGCGGCCTATTACCCTCGTTGCGTACGGTTGCTGGCGGACCTGGAGGAAACCGAAGCGGTGTTCAGCGCTGCGCGCAACAACCCCAAGGGGCTGTTGCGCGTGGACATGCCGGCGGGCGTTGGACGCTTGATGGTGATCCCGGCATTGCCGCAATTTACTGCCCGGTATCCCTTGATCGAGCTGGAAATCGGCGTGAATGACCGGCCCGTCGACCTGATTCGCGAAGGCGTCGATTGCGTACTGCGGGGCGGCGCGTCACTGGACGATTCACTGGTGGCGCGGCCGTTGGCTATGTTGGACCAGATCACGTGTGCCAGCCCCGAGTACTTGAAGCGATTCGGAACGCCTCAGTGTCTGGCTGACCTTGAAGGCCATCAGATGGTGGAGTACTTCTCCAGCAGCAATGGCAAGCGTTATGGGCTGGAATTCATGGTCAATGATCAGGTTCAGGTCATTAATCTACCCAAGCAAGTCTCGGTCAACAGCGCCGATGGTTATCTGGCCGCTTGTGAGGCGGGGTATGGTCTGGTCCAGACCCCGTATTACCACGTAGCCCGCCAGCTAAGCGAAGGCCGTTTGTGTGAAGTCCTCAGGACGGTGCCGACACCGGGGATGCCGCTGACGGCGCTCTACCCGCCACACCGCCAGTTGTCCCGGCGGGTGAGGGTGTTTGTCGATTGGTTGGTGGAGCTATGCGCGCAGCCGGGCAATGACTTTTATCGAAAAGACTCACGCGGCTGAGCGGGCGCTGTTCAGCGCTTCGGCGCTACTCTGCGTGTTGGCGTTTTGCTGTAAATCGTCATGCAAGCGTTGCATGTGCGGGCAGTGCAGGTTGAGGTGTCGAGACTGCGCCCCTCGATGAAACAGTGCGAACCACCCATTGGTGTTTGATGTAGGCATCAGCCCGGTAAAGGCGAAGCCAAGGGCCGCCAAATTGCGCAAGTCCCCGGAAAAGTGCCGTGACATCTGAAGTTTGGCCGAGATCAGCCAGTGCCTGGGCAATTGCCGGATCTGGTCAAGCAGACGTTTGGTCAAACGCTGAATGACCATGTCGAATCTTTGATGGTGTTGAGTGAGTTGCAAGGGCAGAGAAGACAACGGCGTTGTGTCCGGATAAGTCCCGAACACGGAACACACGTGCTGCATAAACCCCCGGCAGCTGTCAGGCCATGGGATGTCGGGGAGTGGACGCGTATGTCCTTCGACGACGTAACAACCCATCACGATGGTTTCCGGCAGCGGCTCAGCGAAGGGCGAAGGGACGTAGTCAGGAAGCAAACCCGTGCTGTGGAAGCCGATGTTTGCTGCCATGCGTTGCGTGTAGGGGTGGTGTGTCACTTGTTTGATCGAGACGCTCTTGAACCCCATGGAACCTGACCGCGACAGCAACTCCCGGCCCAGACGGGTCGCGATACTCTGGCCCTGCGCGGCGGGATGCACCACGCTCAGGGCCAGTTCCGTGGTATCCGAAGGCGTGTCATGGCACAACGCTGCATGCCCCAGAAGGCGTATGCCGTCCACCGCCAGCATCGACTTCCAGCGCCCCTTGGCATTGTGCTGATTGATCATGTTCGGCAAGTAAACATCCGGCTGAACGTAATGATCGCCATAGACCTCACGAAACAACTGGCTCACGGCACGTGCGTCGGATGGCCGATAGGGTCGAAAAATCAAATGCGGCATCATGCGGGCTCCGGCGACGGCGCGTCATACACGCGCAAGTCCAGGACCCGCAGTTGTTTGCCGGAGCGTGGGTGAAGCTTCAGGGCTGTGACATCGCAGGACAGCACTCGCAACTCCAACAGACCCTCGCGGCTCAGTTCCTCGATGGCGGGATAGTGTTCAACCAGCGCCTCGTACAACGCTCGGCACACCGGTACGGTGGCCATTGATAGCGCTGAGGGAACCCACTTCACACTCAAAATATCTTTGTATCCGTCATGTTCGATCAGCAATTGCCATTGGTCGTTGTGGGCAATGCGTTGGACGATCTGCTGGATGTCATCGATCAGCAGCGACAGCACCCCGACTCGCACGCGCTGGCTGTGTGCGCTACGTCCCTTGAGGGCAAATTTACGCCTTGGGGTTGCGCCGGGTTCGCGCCAACACGCGCGGTCGCCCACCGGATAACGCAGCAGTGGCATCAGCCGGCGAGTCAGATTGGTCACCACCAATAATCCGGTGCGATCGCATTCTTCGATGACTTCACCGGTGAGTTCATCGACGATCTCCAGCACGGTGTGTGGTTCAAACACCCGATGTTCTCCCAACGCGCAGTCGCGGCCGCTGGCCCCGATAAGGCCGGCGTCTACGCTGGCATAGCCAATGGAAGCAATGCGCACGTTGGGAAACACGTCGGTGAGGATTGCCACCTGCGGGGAAAACAGGCTTTCGCCGCCATACAACAACGTATCAACCCCGCACAGTACTCGCCGATACTGGTTCAGGTAGGCAGCGAGTCGCAGCAGCTGTGCCGGTACTCCGACCAGCACGTTGATCCGATGCTGATCAATCGCATCGGCCAATACATCCAGCTCGACTTGCCCGGTAAATGGAAACTCGCAGATCGATCGCCTGACGTGCGCCAGTGAGTCGTGGATGAACAGAAAACTGGCGTAAAGATCACCGGAAAAAAACAGATTGGCGACACGGTCGCCGTCGTTCAGCTGAGAGGAGAAACTTTCTCCAAACGTACTGACCAGTTCTTGCCATTCGTTATAGGTGTATACCGTCAGTTTGCCTTGGCTGGTCGATCCGCCGGTTTTAAACACCAGCGCATCGTCGACCTTTCCGGTCAGGACCGGCCAATGACTCAGGTCATTGCTGCCGACCCAATAGTCCGCCGCATTGGTCAGTGGTAGATCTTGTAACGTAATGCCCTGCGACGGTAAGTGTTCCAGTTGCTGGCGGTAGAAGTTTGAATGTTGCCGTATATAAGGCAGCAGTTGTTCGAGCGAATAAGTTGATTTCACTGGGTTCTCTCTTTTTTATCAGGCGCCTAGACGGTTAAAAAACAAGTTGTGAGTAGCTGGCGGTGTTTTTATTTTCTTTTATCAATAACCAACGGTGTTTTGCCGCTGTGTTTGTTTCGAGTGAACGCTTGCTCCATGCACACTGCAACTTCGACAGTTAACAGTTTGGCGTTTACGGCATTGGCCAGCGCTTCATGGCTCAGCAATGCGTTGCGAACCTGGTTGATGTCTGCATCCGTTAGAACGTTGAGTCGCTCGACGCCATCAGAGGTGTGGTCCAGAACAATCTGAATGGGCGCGCCGACGCTATCCTGCAGAGCCGACGGCGAAATGAACTCCGTGCCCATTCGCACCAGTTTGCCGTGGCGCTGGAGCAGTTCGAATCGGGGTGAGTCCAGCCCGCACGGACAGGTGCCGGGTATCCAGCGACCGGTGTCTCCAACGTCATATCGGCGCACGGTTTGGCCTTGCCGTGCTCGTGAAGTAAACAACAGGCGCCCGATCTTATTGGCCTGAACCGGTTCATCCCGTTCGATCTGCACAATTTCCAGATGCTGGGTATCGCACATCAAGTGAAACACCCCGTACGCGGTGGCTGCGCACGCATGCCCCAAGGGGCCAGCATCGACGGAACCATAGATCGCCGAGCGGATCGTCGAGACCCCGCAGCTTTCCATGAGGCTCAAGCTGGTTTGGCCCGGATGTTCGCCGCCAAGGAACACTTTGCCGATACCTGCGTACGCGCGGAGCCGGGTCTGCTCGTTGAAAAACAGACGATGCAAGGTGCTCGGCATGCCAATCAGCACGGTGACACGCTGGTCGACGATCAGTTGGGCGATTTCGCTGAAGTCATCGTCCTGGGGCGCGCCCATGGGGAAATGTGTGACGCCCATCTGTTCCAGTATTTTGGTAAAACTGAGAAACCCTCCGTACAGGCTGCCGCCGTAAAACAGGTTCATGACCCGGTCCTGTGAAGGATCGAGCCCGGAGGCGAACAGGCCGTCGGCCGCTGCGCGCATCTGCCGTTGAAAGTCGCGATAGCTGAAACCGGCGAGGGCCGGAGCGCCGCTGCTTCCTCCAGAGCGGAAAAACAATTGCGCCGCCGCGCCCATCGGCTGGGTCGTGAAGGTGTTTTTGTCCATGATCGGCGCATGGGCGGTGTCAAGGGCGGGCGGGACCGGGTCGAGCGTTGCACGGCCCGTTAGCACATCAGGTGCCAGACTCACCGAGAGGCGGCGACTCAGACGTGTCAACGCGTAGACGCCATCGTGGGGCTCACCGGCGTAGCCGTCATGAATCCCCGCGCAAGGCGCAATACGGGTGATCCCAGCGCTGACCAGCGTTCGCACAAGTCCTGGCGTTTCTGTCGAAGAGCAAATCAGCGCGCAACTTTGCAGGACGGTGCGCCAGGGCAACAGCGTCTCGGCGATCAAGTGTTGCGGTACGGGCTTGAGCAGCACCGTACGAAACAGCGGCGACGGCGCGAGCGTCTGATGGTGTTCCCAGATGATTCGCCATCCATGGCCGGTCCAGACCTGGCCGCTCTGGTTCGCAAAACAGTAATCCAGTTGCGCCATGGCCGTGCGGGTGGTGATCTCGCACGCTTCCTGGTCCGTGGGCACCAGCGCCGGCCAGTGCGACGCGCGACGTTTGAAGGCATCGCTCAAACGCTCGCCCAGGTCCTGCAGGATGGCCGGATCATTGCTGTCCACCAGCACCCATTGCGGGCTTGAACACGCTTGTTGATCCAGACTGCACACCTCATCCACCAACGCATCCAGCGCCGAAAGGCTGGCTGCGTCAGGCGACAGATAAGCGAAACTGATCCTGTGCCCCCAATCGATCCAGCGACATCCGGCGGGGATCTGCTGACGAATCGCTTTGAATGCCTTTTCACCGCCCCAGGCTGACACGCCATCGGCCTGAGCGCAGAGTTCGGCTATCCGGGAAGTGCCCACGGGCAGCACCGCGACGAACTCGGCAAGCCTGCCACTGGTGTCGCACTTCACAAAGGCAGCCAGCAATTGCGCAGTCAAACCCGCATCGCTGGCGCTGGGGCGTAACCAGTTAATGTTACCGGCCAGCAGGCTTTCGAGCACCGCGCAGAACGCGAGCATCGGCGCATTGCCCGGCGTCACATGCACCACCAGCCCCAACGGGTGCCAGCTTTCAAAGTGTGGCTGCCGGTAGTCGATACGCCTCAGCGAACGGGGTTGCGCACCCAGTTCTCGCTCAAGCTTCGTGCTCAGGTTGCTGCGCTGGCAGAACTCGATCAGCCCCTGACATTGATCGTCGTCCAGAGGCAGGTTCAGGCTGCGAGTCTGTAGTTGTGTGGCGAAACGAGCCGCGGTTTCGATGACGGTCTCGCTGTCGATCGGTGCAGAAAGCAACCTGGGTAATTGTTTTCGAAGGCGGTCGAGGGCGCTTTCCGGGGTAGCGTCGTCACGCAGTTGGCCATTGATGAGGTACATATCAAGCCCCTCCCAGCAATTCGGAAGCCGCCATGGCGCAACTGCGACTGGCGGTGGTGCCAGCGCGTCCGTGCAGCTCGAACCAATCGGTCGTCAGGCCGCATCCGCAATGTGCGCCGGGGTGTAATGTCGCCAGATCGCCCATGACCACAGCGTGAGCAGGGCTTGACGAAATGTACGGGGAGACAAATTCCAGCAAGCCGCGCTGGCCGTATGGCTGGACCGTGAAATCGGATGGATTGCGCACGAAAACCTTCGAGTAAATGGGGGCATGAAAATGATGGCGGGCACATTGGATATAGGGCACGGCATGCTCGACGGCACCGTAACCATCCCGGCATCGGGACAGGTCGATACCCAATTGCCGATTGATTCGGGCATACAACTCAAGCAGGGGAATCTCTTGTGCTGCCTGGGTTTTCCAGCCACCCCCCAAAAACACCAATGACTGGGCGGGCAGCTTGAGATTCGGTGCACAGGTGGTTTCCATGTGCTGTAGCGCATGGGAAAGGAACGCAGGAAATCCGAGTATCCGCACGGGCAATCCCTCGTCGGCAAACTCCTGCAAGGCGCGAATCACGCCAAACAGGTCGAACTCGTGACCTTTACCGGTAAGGCGCAATCCGTAGACGACCCGATTGATGGGTGCGTAGCTGCAGAGAAACTGGTCGGTGTAAGCCGTGCCCAAGGTGATGGCAGCTTCGGTCTCGTAGCTCAGGAGCAAATAATTGCAGGGGCTTTGCGGAGTATCCCAGCCGTAGTGCCGGAAAATGTGGCTCACCATGCCTTGGGCCGCTGCCATGCTGCGAGGGTCATAGCGCATGCGACTCTTCTGGCCGCTGGTGCCAGACGATGTCAGCTCCAGCGCACCTTCGCCGGTGGGGCCGAACAACAAGTGACGTTTGAAATAGTTGGCGAAAATCGGTGGCAACCTGGACCAGTCATCCAGTGTCTCCAGGTCCTTTGCATCGAGCCCGTTGGCGTTTAGCCAGCGTTCGTAGCCAGGCGTGTGTTGACAATGAAACAGGCTGATTTCCCCCATCGCCTGGTCGAATAGGCCGTCGGGCACTGAATCCAGGCAATAGGGTTGCGTTAACGCACAGAGCGCATCGGTGTGGGGTAAATGGATCATCAAAAGACCTACGTTGTGGTGTTCAGACGGCAAGCGCGATGTGAGAACGCCGCAGAAACAGCCGCAGAGGAAGCAGGCAAAGAAGCCCTGCAATACCAGCCATCAGGGCAAAGGATTCGTGGCTATTACCGGCGCCGGCTGCAGCGATAATCGAGCCGCCGCCGCCCATGACGGCGATCGAGATCATGCCGATCATGGCCGAGACCAGACCTTTGCTGTCGTCGCTGGTGAACAGCGCAAGCCGGTACAGCGCGGCATTGCTCATGCCAAGCCCAACGGCGTAAAGCGCCAGGCAGCTGATCAGCACGACTGTCGAAGCGCCGTAGACGCTGACGGCGACTAACGCGATGAGCCCGCCGCAAAACGGCCAAAGCGCGTATCGAATCAGTTGTGACAGTTCAGCGTTGGCAATCAGTCGGTTGAGGATCAGATTGCCGAGAATGACGGCCGCAAACACCGGGATTTGCCACAGGCCATAGTGCAGCGTTGAAAGCCCCTGGTTGTGGATCAGCAAGAGCGGCGCCAACCCGATCCAGGCAATCAAGGGCAGGCTCATCACGCCCAGCGCGACTGCGGCGCAAAGGAATTGCGGGTTAGTCAGCAACGCGACATAGCGGCGCACGGTGCCGTGCCATTCAAAGCGTACTGCTTCCAGTCGCTGACCGTCGTGGCGCAGGGTGCCCACGGTTTCCGGCATGAACAGGTAAAGCCCGAGCCAGACCATCACGCCGCCGAGACTCAGCAGTAAAAACAGCTCCCGCCAGGACAACCATTCCAGCAGCAGACTGCCGAGTAACGGCCCCAGAAGCGGGGAGAGCAGCGCAACGTTCCCCAGCAACGCCATGATTTTGACCGCGTCAGCTTCGCAGAAAACTTCTTGCAGGGCCGGGTAGCTGACCGCGATGACAAACCCCAACCCCATGCCCTGAATCAGTCGCAAGCCATTGAACGCATAAATGCTTTGCACGTTGAACGCGGCGGCACAGGCCAGGGCGAATACCGCGCAACCGATGAGTAACATCCGGCGGCGGCCAAAATGATCGGACAGCGGGCCAATCAGCCATTGCAGAAGAATGCCGCCAGCCAGATAAAGATTGAAGGCGTAGGGGACATGGTCGGGGCTGGCATCCAGTTGTCGGGTGACGGTCAACATGGCCGGCATAATCATGTCACTGGCCATATAGGTCAGCAGTTCGAAAAAAGTTATTGCAAGGCAAAAGCCAAACAAATGGTGGGGGCTGATATTGATTAAAGGCTTGTGCATGGCATCCCTATTCTTTGCTCAAAGTTTAATAGCGGGTTTATTGCGATGCACCGAGAGTAATCATCGAATATGAATAGCTCAAATGGACGATTAAGACCGAAAGCTTCAATGGTTATCGCTATGTTTCGATGTGCGCAGGGATTGAAAAAAGAAGTGAATACCCATGTACGAAAAATGCCCGCGACAGGGCGGGCATTTGTTCAGTAGTTATTGGGTGGGGTATTTGCCTTACGAGTGAATGTTCAATTATTCACGCTTTATGACACAACCAACCATTATCGATGCTGGTAATAACTCGGCCCGCCACGGTCGTAATGGTGACCGCCGTGCCATCCGCCGTGGGGGAAAACGATGCAGCCGCTCAGTGTCAGGAGAGCGAGCAGGGGAATCAGCAGTGTGATTCGACGGAGCATTTCAAAATCCTCATGGTTATCGCCACTATGAAGCCAAAACTCTTCATCGGCTGTAACATGAGACCCCGTTTGTAGCGTCCCATCCCCGGAGAAAGGTAGGGGCTTGGCATGCGTTCTGATACAAATCGGATACATTTTCAGGTACAGGAACTCGCAATGACTCAGTCGCAACGTTTGAAATACTCGATTCTGATCTCCCTCGTGGTGTTGGGGATCATGTTTGGCCTTTCGTATCTGCAAAACGCAGGCGTCATCAGCGAGAAGCTGTTTCAGTACATCGCCATCGGCGTGGCGGTGATCGTGGTGGTGGTCAATGGCGTGATGCGTCGCAAGGTCAAACCCTGAACGACGCACCTTCAGCGGATCACTCGCGTTGGAGCATGGCTGCAGCGTGCGGATGCAGGCTGTAGCTTTTGTCCGGATTGAGCGTGATCACGCCTTCGCTGCACAAGCGTTTCAACACTTCCCGCACACTGAGAAAGGACAGGGGAATATCCAGGTCCACCAAGTGGCTGTGCACGCCGCGCACGCCAAGGCTACGGTCGCTTTCGGCGGCGGTCAGCAAGGCGTCGATGACTTTGAGGCGGATCAGACTGGTTCGCAGACCAAAGCTCTTGAGCAGCAGCCTGATCCGCTCGTTGCCATTGCGCTCGCCCCGTTGACTGAAAACACCGGAGCCCATGGCAGAGCCCTTTGGCGCATTGCTACCGTCCGTTGGCAGTTGCGAGTTGTACATGCAAAAACTCCTTTTCCGAGCCGGCCAGGAAATGTGATGGGTGCTCTCAATCAATAAGACGTATGAGCAGGGCAAATAATGAAGCCCCAAATGTAGAAATTTTGTCGCCGTCACGTCAGCGGCCTGTGAGATGCCCGTGAAAAGCGCCTTTCAGGGCCTAAATTTTTGTCATTTATTTCGTTCCTAGGGAAAGGCGCAGTGCGTGTATGACGCAGGGTGTTTGTCTTTTCGATCAGGAGCGAGCGTGATTATTTCCAGGCAGTTAACCCGGTTGAGCCTTGCAGGCGTATTGGTGGGCTTGAGTCTTGCCGCAAACGCACGCAGTCAGCCGGAGCAGGCGAGCGCCGACATTCGCCGGACCAGTTTCGGTGTGCCGCATATCCGGGCCGACAACGAGCGCGGGCTCGGTTATGGCATTGGTTACGCCTACGCTCAGGACAACCTGTGCCTGCTGGCCAATGAGATCACCACCGTGAACGGCGAACGTTCACGCTATTTCGGCCCGGATCAGTTCACGGTCGAAGAGCGCGAAAACCTGGTCAGCGATCTGTTTTTCAATTGGCTGAACACGCCACAGGCCGTCGAGGGTTTCTGGCAGGCGCAAACCCCGCAAGTGCGCGATCTCATCGAAGGGTATGTGGCGGGCTATAACCGCTCGCTGGCCGAGCGTCGGGTTCAGGGTTTGCCGCAGCAGTGTCAGGGCGACTGGGTGCGCGAGATTACCGCCCAGGATCTGGTCAAGTTGACGCGGCGTCTGCTGGTCGAGGGCGGAGTAGGGCAGTTTGCCGAAGCCTTGGCCGGCGCGACGCCACCCAAAGCCGTTGCTCATGTGGCGAGTGAACCGGCGACGTTCCAGGTGGCCGCCTCGCGCATGCAGCGGTTTGCCCTGGACCGCGGCAGCAACGCCGTGGCGGTCGGCAGTGAACGTTCGTTCAATGGCCGCGGAATGTTGCTGGCCAATCCGCATTTCCCTTGGGTCGGCGGGATGCGTTTCTATCAAATGCACCTGACCATTCCCGGCCAACTGGACGTCATGGGTGCGGCGCTGCCGGGGTTGCCGATGATCAACATCGGTTTCAACCAGCACCTGGCGTGGACCCACACCGTGGACTCGTCCAAACATTTCACCTTGTATCGCCTGCAACTCGATCCCAAGGATTCAACCCGTTATCTGCTCGACGGCAAGTCATTGCCGATGAAGAAACAGCCCCTGACCGTGAGCGTGAAACAACCGGATGGCCAGACCAGACCGGTTTCTCATGTGGTCTACAGTTCGCAGTTCGGCCCGATCGTGCAATGGCCCGGAAAACTCGACTGGGACAACCAGTTCGCCTACAGCCTGCGCGACGCCAATCTGGATAACGACCGGGTCTTGCAGCAGTGGTATGCAATGAACCGCGCGTTCAGCCTCAAAGAGTTGCAGGCCTCGGTGCACAAGATCCAGGGGATCCCGTGGGTCAACACCCTGGCGACGGATGATCAGGGGCAGACGCTGTACATGAACCTCTCGGTCGTGCCGAACGTCAGTGCCGACAAACTGGCCAAATGCAGTGATCCGCGGGCCGGGTTGCAGATGATCGTCCTCGACGGTTCCAACAGTGCGTGTGCCTGGGACATCGACCCGACAGCTGCACAAAAAGGCATTTTTGCGGCAGACAAGTTGCCGCAGCTGTTGCGCAAGGATTTTGTGCAGCACTCCAACGATTCGGCCTGGATGGCCAACCCGGCGCAACCGCTCACTGGTTTTTCGCCCCTGATCAGCCAGGATGGCCAGCCATTGGGGCTGCGCTCGCGTTTTGCGCTGGATCGCCTGAACACGTTGAACAAGGCCGGCCCGATAGCAGCGACGGATCTGCAACACATGGTGATGGACGACCAGGTGTATCAGGCGGCTCAAGTGATGCCGGACCTGCTGCAGTTCTGTGCGGCGGCCCTGGGTTCCGATGCGCCCGCGCTCACGCCGCTGTGTGCCAGCCTCAAGGCCTGGGATCGCAGTGCGAATCTGGACAGTGGTCTCGGGTTTGTGCATTTCCAGAATGTCATGGAGTCGCTACAGCAAACGCCTGATCTCTGGCGTGTGGCGTTCGATCCGAAAGACCCGCAACACACCCCGAGTGGCCTGGCGGTCGATCGCCCGGACGTCGCAGAGGCGGTTCGCGAGGCGATGCTGGCGTCGGTGGCGCAGATCAACAAGATGGGGCTCAAGGCTGATAGCCGCTGGGGTGATATCCAGGTGGTCAGCAGTGGCGGCCAGCAGACGCCGATTCACGGTGGACCTGGCACTCTGGGGGTTTATAACGCCATTCAGAGCGTGCCGAGAACCGACGGTAAACTCGAAGTCGTCAGCGGCACCAGCTATTTGCAGGTGGTGACCTTCGATGACAAGGGACCGCAGGCCCAGGGGCTGCTGGCATTCTCGCTATCCAGTGACCCGGCCTCCAAGTACTCCAGAGATCAGACCGTGGCATTTTCCAGGAAGCAGTTGAGTGTGTTGCCGTTCACCGAGCAGCAGATCCTGTCCGATCCGCAGTATCAGGTTCAGACAATCCACGAGCAAGACGAAAAAGCCGGGAAGGTGGCTGCACAGTAACGCTGATGGCGCTTGAACCAGGAATGAAGGCCGCACCCGCAAGGGTCGCAGCCTTCAGCTTTTTGGGGCTTGTCGCGGAATGGAATTGAGGACCGGATTGCCGTCCTTGTTGCGGGTCAGGTAGACCGGCAATACCTTGGGCAGGGAAGCCACCAGGTTGTTGAGCTCTTTGATGTTGTAGATGCCGCCGATACGAATCGAGCCGGTGCTGTTGTCGGCCACCATCACCGGTTTGTTCAAGTAGCGATTGATCAATGGCAGAGCGTCAGTCAGCGCCAGGTCATCGAGCACCAGTTTTCCGCTGCGCCACGCCAGTGAGTTGTCATTGTCGTAGGTCTGACTGATCCGGGGAGTGAAGTCGCCGCGTCTATAGCTCGCCTGCATCGCTGGCTCGAGGCGCAAACCGTCACCCGCCAGGGCATCATTGCTGCTGACCAGCACCGAACCTTCGATCAGGTTCACGCGTACCTGATCTTCATACATCCAGACGTTGAATTTGGTTCCGGTTACCCGAATCCTGCCTTCGGCTGCTTTGACAATGAAGGGGTGTCGAGTGTCGTGACTGACGCTGAAGAAGGCTTCGCCTTTTTTCAGCGTGATCCGACGTTGATCCTTGTAGTTGCTGAACGTCAGCTCACTGCCCAGGTTCAGTTCTACCTGACTGCCATCGCTCAGGCTGACCTGGCGGACATTGTCGTTCGCCTCGAAATGTTGATAGGAATTGGGTAGCCAGCCCAGGTTCCAGCCGCTATAGGCCGCCAGTGGCAACGCCATGGCGCAAACCGCGGCGGCGATACCGAAGGTGCGCCAAGGCGTAGCAGGTTTGGCGCGGACCATCGGGACCACGGTTTCTGGACGTGGCAGGTCCCCCGCGACATCCCAGATCTCCAGCATGGCCTCGTACTCGAACGCGTGAAGCGGATGAGCGTTATGCCATTGCTCGAACGCCAGCCGCTCTTCAGCAGTGCAATCGTTGGCGTGCAGACGCATGCACCAATGCGCAGCGGCATCGGTGACAGCGTCGTATTCGGCTTGCGAGAGAGGGTTGTCGGTCATTGACTCATCCTGATTTCCTGCATTCTAACCTTGTGAGGAAGTCTGCGAGAACAACCGTCATGGCAATTACCAATCAAATGGGAGTTTATTTTTCTGATTCATGGGGTGCTGGTGTGAAGTTGACGCCCCATATGGCTGATGAGCCATGCAACGCTGTCGGCGTTGCCGAGTTGCACCTTGAGTCTGACCAGGGGATCTCTCTTGAAAATTTTGCGGGCGCCGCTCAGGTTTTCTCCGCCGGTCAAGGTCAATATATGCACTTTTACCCGATCAGTATTTTCATAGGAAGTACTGCCCGGATCCTCCCACACACCGGTATCAGGATCTTCGGTCATGAACAACTGAGTAAGGGGGGTTTTGATCGAGAGTGCGGTGTCCTGAAGGGTGGTCAACGCATCCTTGAGGTCATAGCCGGTTGTGCTGGTCGTATTGATCAGATGGGAGAATGGTCTGCTGGAATCGAGGTAAGCAATGTCTTCGGTGTTGCAGATGAGGTGGGAAAGCTCATGAATAAGGGTTACTGCTCGGGCATGCGGGTCGATAGGGAAGGCAGGGTCGGTAAGATGTGGGCGGTAATTGTCGAAACCGGTGTCGAAGAATTTTTCTACCAGATAAATTTTCCGCTTTGCATCCGTAGGAACGGTGAAACCGAATGCTGTTTGCGCGCCACCGACCAGCCTGCCGATTACAAAACGACTGGTCTTCGGCTTTCTGAGTGAGGGGTCCAACAAGGCCGCAAAAATGTCGCCCAAGACTTTTTCAAGCTGCTCCACATGCGTGGACTGCACTTGCGGCACATCAAGAAAATCCATGATGAGTTGATGCACGGGGGTAACCGTGTGGTCGGAAGACTTCAGCAATTGCAGGTTTCGAAAGCAGTTCCAGGCATAGGTGGTTGCCAGGTCCAGCGCTTCGTCAATCTGACGAGCCTTTTGCGGAAACAGTCGTCGGATTTCGGGCATTCCATTGGCATCGACGTTCATGCCCTCCCAAACCGACAATGCGGTGCGCAACCGATTGCCGATGTTGAAACGGGGCGCTGGCGTTTCCCTATCCAGAACCCATTGTTTCGACACGTTCTGACTCAGCCGAGGACCGCGAATGTTTGTGTCGGCGATGCGCCAGCGCGTGCCGAGCTTTGCGACCGGATATACCTTTCCTTCAACCGGTGCGTAGGTTTTTTTTGTCGTCGGATGGGTATAGAGCCCAAGACTTGAGTTTAATGTGAGCGAATTCAGATCGACGTCGATGCTTTCATGACGCTTCAACTGCGTACGTTCGGGGGCTGTAATGGCAACGTTCTGCCATTTAAACCGGGTATCGGGCGTTTCTGGCGCAGGTGCACTTGGCGTAGAAGATGGCTTCGCTTGCGCTTCCAGCGATTGTCGCAACGTGGCGAGTTGTGCAATGCCGCTGATGAACTCTTTTATCGCGGACCCCCATTTGTGCATCTGAAGGTCTTCGGCGGATTGCTTGATGTCGCGATAGCTGCGCCACACCGTAATCGGGTAGACAAGCTTGCCCATCAGAAACGTAAATGCCGCATGCAAATCTTCACCCAGCACATGCTTGATGGTTGCCCATTCGCCCTGCTTTTTGTCATCGGACTGACAACCGAGCAATCGTGCCAGTAACTCGGCATTGTCGTTGAACAAGTGTCTGAACAGATTCCCCTTGATCGGATTGGACGCCAGCATCACTTCGGGGAGGCGGTTACCGGAGGTCGCCATCCTGTACTCAAGCAGTATCCGATCAGGCTGCGGGAGGTTCATGAGTACCCAGTCGAGCAGACCGCCGCGAGTCTTCAGTTCTGTCAGCAGTTGTGTTTCATTCTTATATTCTTTCACTCCGTGCCGAGGGCTATGAGGCGCGACAAGGACCTGTGGCGCGGTGCTATCGACCGATGAGCCAATCAGATAGACGCCTGGCACTTTGACCGCCTGTTCACTCTTGATGCCCAGTAGCTCAAGTGGGCGGATGATCGCGTGGGCACCGTCGACTGCCGCGCGGGCGATAGCGTCAGGCATGTCCATGACTTGGCGTATCAGATCAAACCCCGTCTCGCTCAGACGCTCCTGCAGTTTTTCCGTGTGGGCGTAATGCATCAGCTGCCAGGGTAATTGCGTGTAAAACCGCTTCCTGCGGTTCGTTGCATTCGCCTGGGTGTCTGCAAAGGCTTCGTTCAGTGTTTTCTGATGATGTTCGCCCAGCTTCAAGTTTCGTATCAGGTCTCTGATGTAGCTTTGGTCCATCTCCTCGGGAATCACGGTGCTATCCAGCGACACCAGTGTGAAATGGGTTATGTCCAGATTCTTGAAGTGGGTCAATGCAAAGTCGGTCAAGGTTTGGGTGCTGGCCGCAGACCTCGGCCGTGCGCTGATCAGGATCTGGACCTTATCCGGATCGATGTCGAACGTATCGGCCTTGAGTTGTTTTTCAAGTGCATGGTGAGCCGTGCGCGCCAGGGAGCGTATGCCGGTGAGGTAGTCCTGGTCGTCGGTGACGTTGTTGAGGTATTGCTGAAGCAACTCCCCATGCAATATCTGATCTTTGATGGACGCCTTGGCCAGCCATGCCGGCAGTTTTTGCTGAGTGGTCAGGGATTGGGCAATGTCCGTCGCGCGGTCTAACCCGGTCATCGGTTGACGTAACGCCACCAGCTTCAGAAGGCTGGCCAGAGTCGTCGCGGGGAGCTTCGTGGCCAGCGCACGGGTGACGCACGCCTGGTCCAGCTGGACATAGGGCTTTTGCACGTGATCGAGAAAATGCTGATCTATTCGCTGTAGTGGGGCGAGGGTGTAGTGCTTGCCAGGCAATCGCTCGCTGAGTCCAAGGTTCTCCAGAAGTGTGGTGCGATCATCGTGGTCTTTGAGGCGTCGCCCCAGCTCGGTCAGCAGCGGTGCCAACGCGTTGTAGGCTTCAAATCCCGACGCAGGCGTCCATAGAATCGCCTTGCCCGAATGCAACGGGTCTAGGCCACCTCGTTCGGTCAGCACAAAACAACTGGCCAGTTTCAACGGGTCCGCAGCGTCGCCTGCCTTCAGCGCCAAGGAAAACACGTCCGGCAAAAAACCGTTCAATGCCGCTCGCTGCAAGCGTACCGGGGTATCAAGCACGGATTTGATGATCGCCTGTTCCGTCGCACCCAGGGTGCGCATGACGGTGTGCAGCTTCAATTCACTGCGCAATGCCGTTGACAGGGTATGAGTGAAACTCGATTGCAAGCTCCCGAGCGACGAATCGACGATGCGCTGCGCCTCGGTAATCGTGCGGGTTGTTGTGGGAATGACCGGATGGTTGTCGAGGAGTTGGTCGAGCGCCTGCTTAACGGAGGAGAGTCGGGCCAGTTGCTCTTTGGCCGACTCGGCACGAACGGTGGCCGGTTGTGCGCTCCAGCGCTGGTCTGCGTGTGTACTCCAGCGTCCTGCGGCATCGGCCGTCAGCAGCCGATCGTCGATCAGTCCCCGGACATCCAGTGCCTTGTCGATCATGGCATGGGGATCCTGTGTGCCTTCGCTTTCACGGTAACGGCTCAGCGCGTGGGACAGGTTCTCCCGTTGTTTGCCAAGGATGTCGTCCATCAATTGTTCAAACACCGGGCTGATGATCGGTTCACCGACAATGACGCGCTCATCTGGCTCCAATGAAAGAAACGTGCCGCGTTCGTCCAAAGACATGAAGTTGAGCAGCGTGTCTTCGTGGCCTTCGCTTTTCATCATCTCCAGGACGATTTTCCTGACAGCGGGCAGGTCGCTCGTCGCCTCGATGCCTCTGGACTGGGTGTACAGAAAGCCCAGGGTTTCGCGGCTGCCGATCATTAAGGTCGAGGCCAGCTGCGCGTAATGCTTGAAGGGGGCGGTGATACGCACTTTTTCGATGCGAAGAGGATCGACGGTTTCAGGTTCGAGACTGACATTCATCAGTCGCAGGTATTCCTGCGTCGTTAGAACACCTTGCTGACGCTGAAGCAAAAGCTTCACGTGAAAGGTATCGCGCAAACCCTCGGCAAATAACTCCCGGCGTGACTGCCCGTTGCTCATCGGTGTGTTCCAGAACGTCTTGAGCAGGCCTTGCAAGTGAGGGGTAAAACTTTGCGCGATCTCTTTGACTGCGCTTTCCCAAGCCTGGTTATCGGCGTCGCTGCTCACACTGTGTTGGGGATTGGAAAAGACTCTGGAATCGCCAGTCGGCCACTCGTTGATCAGGTAGTAATGCAGCAGAGCATCGCTCAGTGAATGCGAGGAAAGCGTGTGCTGGTAATCGCTGTCGTCGAAGGTTGAAATCGTCCTGACAAAGCTCTTCAGTCGAGTAAGGCGCTGGTCCAGTTTGGGAAACGGTTTGTGCAACGCGTTCTTGAGGGTCCCGTCCAGCATCGATTGCAGTGTTGGCAGCTTGACCAGCTCACCCATCATCGTCTTGATGTTCTGAGCCTGATTGCGCTCGAGGGTGAGCTCCTGGTCCTGGAATACCGCACCTTCGATTATTTGCGTGACAATGTCTGGCGCAGTGGCGGCGGGTAAAGCGCTGCGTTGTTCGATGGAGAGAAAGCGCAATAACTCACGCTTCCCAGTGGGCTGTGCCAACCATTCCTTGAGTCTGCTTTTGACGTCCTCCATGTCCGCGAATTTGATCAGGCCTTTCCACGGTGTGTAGAGCGTCACTTCTCCATCGTTGGGCCGGCTCATGGCAAAAGCGCCGGCCAGGGGGATATCGGTTTCATCAGGCACGCTTAAAAACAGCTGATCGACGTGCATGGGCTTGTTACTGGCGATACGGACTTCATGCGTCGCCAGATAAACAACCTTCAACCACTTCAGGTCATCAAGCGTGAAGTACAGCGCTTTCTCGCGATCACCGGGCTGTTTGGCGTTGGATGCGAGTTCTGCCTCGTCGAAAAAATACGGCAGTGGGGGAGCAGTCATGGTTTTTCCTCGATGTGCTGCGATCGGCGGGTAATCGCAGGCTGTTGGATTGAGGAAAAACAGTACGGTCAGTGGAAGGCTCGGGTGCGGTACATATTGCTTGATCCGAACAGGCTGTCGAGACTTGACAGGACGCCGGTAAAACAGCGCTTAATCGACAATTGTTTTGGGTTGCCCTGCAACCTCGCTTCACCCTGTTGCCCGTACTCAATAATAAAACTGGAGCTTCAGATGACCGCAACGCCCGAAGTGGCCGTCAGTTCGAACACTCAAATGCTCGATTTCGACGCGCTCGTTCTTTTGCTTGAGCAGATTTTTCAGCGCCATGGCACCTCCGCCGAGGTGGCCAGAACACTGGCCCTCAACTGCGCCGGCGCCGAACGCGATGGCGCCCATAGTCATGGCGTATTCCGCATTCCCGGTTATGTGTCGACGCTCCAGAGCGGCTGGGTCAATGGCCAGGCCGTGCCGGTGGTCGAGGACGTGGCTTCGGGCTTTGTCCGGGTCGACGCCGGTAATGGTTTCGCCCAGCCGGCCCTCGCAGCAGCACGCGCCTTGCTGGTGGAAAAGGCCCGCAGTGCCGGCATTGCGGTGCTGGCGATTCGTAACTCCCACCATTTCGCCGCCTTGTGGCCGGATGTCGAGCCCTTCGCCTATGAAGGCCTGGTGGCGCTGAGCGTGGTCAACAGCATGACCTGCGTGGTGCCACACGGCGCCGATCGTCCGCTGTTCGGGACCAACCCGATTGCTTTCGCCGCCCCTCGGGCTGACGGTGATCCGATTGTCTTCGACCTGGCAACCAGCGCCATTGCCCATGGCGATGTGCAGATCGCCGCACGCAAGGGCGAGCGTTTGCCGCCAGGCATGGGGGTGGATGGTCTCGGCCAGCCGACCCAGGACCCGAAAGCGATTCTTGAGGGCGGCGCGTTGCTGCCGTTTGGCGGCCATAAAGGTTCGGCGCTGTCGATGATGGTCGAGCTGTTGGCGGCGGCGTTGACCGGCGGCAATTTTTCCTTCGAGTTCGATTGGTCGAACCATCCGGGCGCCAAGACGCCGTGGACGGGCCAACTGTTGATCGTGATCGATCCGAGCAAGGCGGCCGGGCAGAACTTTGCCGAGCGCAGTCAGGAACTGGTCCGGCAGATGCACGGTGTGGGGCTCAAGCGTTTGCCGGGGGATCGACGTCACCAACAACGAGCCAAGTCCAGCACCGAAGGCATCCGGCTCGATGCTCAAACGTTGGCGAGTTTGCGGGAATTGGCCGGGCTCTGAGTCCTGCATACTCTCAGTCTGCTTAAAAGCCGGGCATGAAAAAGGCGAGCTGCGTGCTCGCCTTTTTGCTGGGTACTGATTAAAACGGGGTCGCTTAACGCCGACCCAGCAACAACCCGACTACCAGGCCGAAACCGGCAGAGATCGCCACGGTTTGCCACGGATGACCACCGATGTAGGTTTCAGTGGCTTCGACCGCAGGTTTGGTCCGGTCACGAACGCTGGTGACGGAGTCCCGAGCCTGCTGAAGTTTCTGGGCGATCTGCCCACGAAGTGTGTCTGCTTCCTCTCCGACGAGCGAGGCACTGCTTTTGAGCAGCTTTTCCGACTCTTCGATCAGAGCCTGAAGTTCGCTGAAGGCTTGATCCTTGATCTGGTCTTCGGCGACTTGTGCGGCGGTTTTCCGGGCCATTGAGGTACTCCTTGCAGATAAATGGACAGTGAACAGTGGAGTCTGTCGTCAGCGAAAAAGTTGCAGTGGATTTTCGCGTTGACCCGACCCTGACGAAAAATCCTGAGTCGGACATTTCTTCCTACAGTGTAAGATGTCGCCTATTTTACGCAGCAGGTAACTCCCATGAGCTTCAATCTGGCCGACAAACCCCTTGCCGAGCGCGCTGCGCTTGAAGATGAGAAATCCCGTCTGTTCGATCTATGGCAAAGCAACCTGGGCAAGTCCAAGGGCGAGGCCGCACGATTGTTCGGTGAACGCGCCAAGCGCAAAGGCAAATGGGCGGAGTGGGTCCGTGCCGAACTTGACGGCATGTCGCCCCCGGAATTCGCGAACATGGTGCGCAGTGAAGTCAATCGCCTGATGACTGCCAAGTAGCGCTCGTAAAACTCGCAACAATCGCTTCCCGCACTTTCAGCGCCACCGGATCGAGCTGCGTACTGGTGCGCCAGCCCAGTTCGATCGGGTAACGCGGCAACGCCAGAGGGCAGGGCAGCAGTGCCAGTCCGCTGAGCGCCGCAATGCTTTGGGCCGCATGGGCCGGAATGGTCGCCACGGCCTGACTGCCCTTGAGCAAGTGCGGTAATGCGGCAAAGTGTGTGGTCGAAGCGCATACCCGCCGACTCAACCCCAGCGCCGCCAACCCCTCATCGGTGATCCCGATAAAGCCGCCCGACGACACCAGAATGTGCTCGCGGGAGACGAACTCATCAAGGCTGAGGGTCTGCTGTCCCTCGGCCAGGCTCATCGGGTCCACCAGGCACAGATAACCGCCTTCTCCCAGCACCTGACGGCTGAGCAAGCGCTCGGCAAACCCACCTGCGGTGATCGCCAGATCAATGCTGCGTTCCATCAACGCCTGGGCGACGATCTGGCTGTGGGTCTGACGAAAGATCAGCCGCAGCTTCGGCGCGACGCGGGCGATTTCCTCGATCAGCCGGCGCCCATAAGCGATTTCGAAATCATCGGACATACCCACGGTCACCGAGCGCCCCTCGTAATGGTGGGCGGCCGGATCGACCATTGCCAGGCTCTGCCGGCATTTATTCAAGGCATCGCTGACCACCGGTTTCAACTGGTTAGCCTTGAGCGTGGGTGCGAGTCCGCGGCCGGTGCGCACGAACAACTGATCGCTATACACCTCGCGAAGCCTTCGCAGTGCAGCGCTGACTGCTGATTGCGTCACGCCCAGACGCAACGCGGCCCGGCTGGCGCTGGACTCTTCATGCAGCGCTTCGAAGACTTTCAGCAGGTTGAGATCAACGGTGGCGATATTCATCTGGTTCATATCATTCAGCAGTGAGTGGGGCTTTATTGATGATCCCGTGGCGCCGGAGAATGAGCAACACCTCATTGCTTTCGGAGTTACTACGATGCCCAAGTCAATTGTTGCTGCACTGCAAATCGGCTCTTTACCCGGTGGCAAAGCCGAGACCCTGGAACAGATCCTAGCCTGGGAAAGCGCGATTATTGAGACCGGGGCTGCGCTGGTCGTCATGCCCGAAGCGTTGCTCGGCGGTTACCCCAAAGGCGAAGGCTTCGGTACCCAACTGGGTTATCGACTGCCGGAAGGTCGTGAAGCCTTTGCCCGGTATTTCGCCAATGCGATCGATGTGCCCGGCGCGGAAACCGAAGCGTTGGCCGGGCTGTCAGCGCGCACCGGCGCCAACCTGGTGATCGGTGTCATCGAGCGCGCCGGTAGCACGTTGTACTGCACCGCGTTGTATTTCGATCCGCAGACCGGGCTGGTCGCCAAGCACCGCAAACTGATGCCCACCGGCACCGAGCGGTTGATCTGGGGCAAAGGCGATGGCTCGACGTTGCCGGTGATCGACAGTCAGGTCGGGCGGATCGGCGCAGTGATTTGCTGGGAAAACATGATGCCGCTGCTGCGCACCGCGATGTACGCCAAAGGCGTGGAGGTCTGGTGCGCGCCAACGGTGGACGAGCGGGAAATGTGGCAGATCAGCATGCGCCATATCGCCCATGAAGGACGCTGCTTTGTGGTCAGCGCCTGTCAGGTTCAGGATTCGCCGCACGCCTTGGGCGTGGAGATCGCCAACTGGCCGGCGGATCGGGCATTGATTGCCGGGGGCAGCGTGATCGTCGGGCCGATGGGCAATATTCTGGCAGGACCTCTGCGTGACAGCGCCGGCTTGCTCAGCGCAGAAATCGACACCGATGACTTGGTCCGCGCCCGTTACGACTACGACGTGGTCGGCCACTACGCGCGCCCGGACGTGTTTGAGTTGACGGTGGATGAGCGGGCCAAGCCGGGTGTTCGATTTATCTGAGAGCACGCCACTCTTCACGGGTGATTTCCCAGAGGTCTTTGGGGAATCGCCCGCTGACGAAGTCGCCCTCATCGCTGCGGATCAAGCGCATACCGGTGCGTTCCGAGAGTTTGCGCGAGCCGAGGTTGGGCGCTGCTTTCGGTACCCGCATCACGGATCGGCCGAGGGTTTTGAACCAGTACTCGGTGACCGCCGCACTGGCTTCGGTCATCAAGCCCTGGCCTTGCCATTTTGGCCCGAGCCAGAAGCCGCGGTTGTTGTCCTGCTCTTCCATCAGGCTGATATTGCCGATCAGTCGCTCCGGCGCCGACTTCAAACGAATCGACCAGTGCCACTCTTTGCCGACGGCAATCGCCGGCAAAGCGATGTCACGCAGATAGGTCAGTGCGCCATCAGCAGGGTACGGCCAAGGAACCAAGGCGTTCAGATAACGCACCACTTCCCAGTGCGGGAACTGTTGCTGGATGGCTTCGGCGTCGGCCAGTTCCAGCGGGCGCAGGATTAAACGTTCGGTGTAGATCGTGGGTGTGGCTTCCATGTTCTTTGTCGTTCCTTGAGTCGTGACTTACCAGGTGCCGGTCGTCGACGTTGGCAGGCTGAGTTTGCCACTGTCCACGAAACGCATCGTGCCGAATAAGCCGCCCGCGAGTTTGCCGCGCAGGACGTAGGGCAGGTTGTCGAGGGTTTGGGTTTTGCTCAGTCCCAGTGTCTGGCGCAGCACGGAGAACGCCGAAACACTTACCGGAACGGTCAGCACGGTTTCGGAAAAGCGTGCAATCGAGCCCGATTGATCGCTGACGCCAGAGGCGAGTGGCTGGCCATTAACCTCCAGGTCCAGGGCCACGCCGTTGTAATTGATGGCGGTTTCGTTGGGGTTTTGTACGCGTATTTTCACGGCAAAGCGTACTTCCATGTCCTGGCTTTGCAACGGCTCGAAGCCGACGACATTGATGTTCAGCGGGTCGCGATTGGGCAGCAGGGCACAGGCGCTCAGGGAGAGCAAAAGCAGGGAAAGGATAACGGCTTGGACACTGCGCATGAATGTGCTCTCTTGAAGAAAAGGCCGAACCGCCAGTGGCTCGGCCTCGAGCATTTTCTAGCGGTTCAAGGGTGCGACAGTTGCCGGCGAGACGGGTTCACCCTTGGCCGGGATATCCGGGTTTTCCATGACCCGCAGGATCGAGGCTTCCGGATCGAAATCGTCCTCTTCCAGCTCAATGAACTCTTCGGGCAGGAAGATATTCAGCACGATAGCGCACAACGCGCCGACGGTGATCGGCGATTCGAAGATGTTGTGCAGCGCCTTCGGCAACTCGCGCAGCACTTCCGGAACCGCCGCGACACCCAGGCCCATGCCGAGCGAAATCGACACGATCAGCATGTTGCGCCGGTGCAGGCCGGCTTCGGCGAGGATCTTGATCCCGGCGACGGCGACGGTGCCGAACATCACCAGTTCAGCGCCACCGAGTACCGGTTTCGGCATCAGTTGCAGCACTGCACCGATCATCGGGAACAACCCCAGCAGCACCAACAAACCGGCAATGAAGAACGCCACGTAGCGGCTGGCCACGCCGGTGAGCTGAATCACGCCGTTGTTCTGGGCGAAGGTCACCATCGGCATGCTGTTGAACACGGCGGCCATGGCTGAGTTCAGGCCGTCGGCGAGCAGACCGGACTTGATCCGGCGGAGGTAGATCGGGCCTTTGACCGGCTGCCGGGAAATCATCGAATTGGCGGTCAAGTCACCAGCGGCTTCCAGCGGCGACACCAGGAAAATCACTGCCACTGGTACAAACGCCACCCAATCGAAGTTAAAGCCGTACTTGAACGGCACCGGTACGCTCATCAGCGGTACGTCGGGCAGACTGGCGAAGTTGACGTCACCCATCAGCCAGGCCACGACATAGCCGAGGGTCAGGCCGATGACGATTGCACCGAGGCGCAGGAACGGCACATCGACCCGGTTCAACAGCACAATCGTTCCGAGTACCAAGGCCGCCAGGGCCAGATGACTGGCCGCGCCGAGGTCTGCCGCACCGAAGCCGCCGGCGATGTCGGTCATGGCGACTTTGATCAGCGACAGGCCCATCAGCGTGATGATCGTGCCGGTCACCACCGGGGTGATCAGCATCCGCAATTTGCCGATGAACTGGCTCAACACCACTTCGATGAAGGCGGCGAAAAAGCACACACCGAAGATCGTCGACAGGATCTCATCGGTGCCGCCACCCCGGGCCTTGACCATGAAACCGGCACTGAGAATCACGCTGATGAATGAGAAGCTGGTGCCTTGCAAACACAGCAGGCCGGAACCGATCGGGCCGAAACGTCGTGCCTGAACAAACGTGCCCAGTCCCGAGACGAACAGCGCCATGCTGATCAGGTACGGCACTTCGCTTTGCAGACCGAGGGCGCCCCCCATGATCAGGGTCGGAGTGATGATGCCGACGAAACTGGCGAGTACATGTTGCAGCGCAGCGAAGACGGTGGCGGTCAGATGCGGACGGTCGTCGAGGCCGTAAATCAGGTCGTTATTGCGCGGGGCAGGGGCTTTTTCAGAGGCGGTCATGGTGGTGTGCGTGCCAGAAGGCGGGCCGGGTCAGAAAATGGAGGCGCAGGATGCCAGCAGCGGGCATCGAGGGCAACGCACAACGTACTGATCGTTCCCACGCTCCCGCGTGGGAATGCTCATCAAGCGAACGCCGCGAGTAGATCCTCTTCAAAGGCTTTCTGCGCATCCCCGGGCACTTGGGCGCGATGGCGGGCCAGATGAAACGCCACGTCGAAACTCATATCGGCACGGCGCACGGCGCGCAGCAATCCTTTGTCTTCCCAGCTGCGGGCAAAGTGGCTGGGCAAATAACCGACGTGCTTGCCGGAAAGAATGAAGGCGAGTGTGCCTTCGACTTGCTCCGAGCGCGCCGAACACATCTTCCCCTGGAAGGGCTCGTCGCTGCGCAGGAAGCGATAAGGGTGATCGACCCGATCGCAAGCCTGGAGCGCTAGATCGTCAGGTGCGTCATTAGTGAATAGCGGATGTCCTGCGGCGCAATACAGGTGCTGGGTTTCGGTAAACAGTTCGCGGTAGTCAAAAGCGCTTTGCACTTGTGAGAAATAGCCGATCGCCAGGTCCAGTCGTTGTTGCAGCAGCAACCGTTCCATTTCGCCGGGCATGGCGCTGATCAACTCGATGCGTACCGATTCGTCCCGTTCACGAAAGCGTCGGATCGCATCGGCTACTCGTTGCAACACGGATTGATCGAGCGCTTCGGACAGCCCCAAACGAACCTCGCCGATCAAGCGCCCGGCCACACCATTGGATTGATGGCGGAAGGCTTCGATGGACTCGAACAGGCTGCGAGTCGCGCTGAGCAGTTGTTCGCCCTTGGGCGTGATCTTGAAACCACCTTTGCCGCGACTGCACAGGCGATAGCCGAGTCGGGTTTCCAGTTTGGCCATTTGCTGGCTGATGCTCGACTGGCTCAAGCCCAACTCCCCCTGAGCCGCGCTGAAGCCGCCGCACTCCACCACGTTGACGAACAGGCGCAGCAGTTGCAGATCGAGATCGTGGAGTTGGCTGAGCATCAAACATTACTCCCGGATAAAGTCAGGATAACTAACTGGGTATTTTTCCAATGTATCCGACGGCGCATTCTCCATCCACTTCATCTGGTCAGGTGTTCCGTCATGGCTCCCATGTTCAAGCTGTGTTTCCCCACGCTGTTCCTCGCCATGGCCGTATCGGCCCAGGCCGAGGAAAAAGTCCTGAATCTCTACAGTTGGTCCGATTACGTAGCGCCTGAAACCTTGCAGCGTTTCGAGCAGGAAACCGGTATCCACGTGCGCTACGACACGTTCGATTCCTCGGAGGTGCTCGAAACCAAGTTGCTCACTGGTGGCAGCGGTTATGACGTGGTCGTGCCGTCTTCCAGTGTGCTGGCCCGTGGACTGGCAGCCGGTGCGTTGAAAGAGATTCCCCACGAAGGCCTCAAGGGTTACGCCAACCTCGATCCGGATTTGCTGGAAAAACTCGCCGCCGTCGACCCCGGCAACCGTTATGGCGTGCCCTATACGTGGGGCACACTGGGTTTGGGGATGAATGTCGAAGCCGTGAAGCAGCGTTTGCCGGACGTGCCGCTCAACAGCCTGGACCTGCTGTTCAAGCCTGAGTACGCCGGCAAACTGAAAGATTGCGGCATTGCCATTCTCGATTCGCCTCAGGAAGTGATCGGCCTGGCGCTGCATTACCTGGGTAAAAATCCTTACAGCACTGACAAGGCTGATCTGTCAGCCGCCGAGGCGCTGTTGCATCAGCTGCAACCCAATGTGCTGTACGTCGCGACCGGTCGGCAGATCAGCGATCTGGCCAATGGCAGCGTATGCCTGGCGTTGACCTACAACGGTGACGCCAGCATGGCCGCTGATCAGGCGCGCAAGGCCAACAAGCCATTTGAAGTGGCGTACCGGATTCCGAAAGAGGGCACGCTGGTCTGGCAGGACAACCTGGCGATCCCCAAGGACGCCCCACACCCCGAAGCCGCCCGCGCCTTTATAGAGTTCATGTTGCGCCCGGAATCCGTCGCAGCACTGACCAACACACTTTTCTTCGCGACAGCCAACCAGGCGGCAACACCGCTGGTGGATGAGGCCGTGCGCACCGATCCGGACATCTACCCACTGGCTGACGTGCGTGACCGGCTGTACGCCGACCGCAGCATGAGCCTGAAGGACCTGCGTCAACGCACTCGCTTGTGGACCACTTTCCGTAGCCGCCAATAATAAGGAACCTGAGATGGACGTCCCGATGCAAAACGATCAGGCCATGACCCGCGACAGCCTCTACGGCACTGCCGCCGAAAGTACCTACGCCGGTATCACCAGTTTCATGCGTCGTCGCTACAGTCGCGACTTGCGCGGCGTCGACGTTGCGGTCAGCGGTGTCCCGTTCGACACCGCCACCAGCAACCGTCCCGGTGCGCGTTTCGGACCACGTGGCATTCGTGCCGCGTCCACCGGGATTGCCTGGGAACGCCACTGGCCATGGGCCTTCGACCCGTTCGAGCATCTGGCGGTCATCGACTACGGCGATTGCGACTTCGATTACGGCACACCGCAGTCGGTGCCGGAAAGCATTGAAGCCCATGCCGAACGCATTCTCAACGCCGGTAGCGCGATGCTGACGTTCGGCGGGGATCACTTCATCACGTATCCGCTGCTCAAGGCCCATGCGCGCAAACATGGTCCGCTGTCGTTGATCCACTTCGACGCCCACAGCGACACCTGGCCGGACGAAGACGGCAAGCGCGTCGATCACGGCACGATGTTCTGGCACGCGGCCAAGGAAGGGTTGGTGGATCCGTCGCGTTCGGTGCAGATCGGGTTGCGCACCACCAATGACGATCACCAGGGCTTTCAGGTGCTGGATGCGCGACAAGTGCATCGACGTGGTGTTGATGAGATTGTCGAGGCCATTCGGGCGCGGGTCGGTGATAACCCGGTGTACCTGACGTTCGACATTGATTGCCTTGATCCGGCCTTCGCTCCAGGCACCGGAACGCCGGTGTGCGGTGGCTTGAGTACGGTGCAGGCGCTGGAAATTCTCGGTGGTTTGCGCGGGATCAATCTGGTGGGAATGGACGTCGTGGAAGTGGCGCCGGCCTACGACAGTGCGGACATTACCTCACTGGCGGCGGCGACGTTGGCGATGGAAATGCTGTGCCTCTATGCAGCGAAGCATAAGGTCGACCGGTAACACACAAGAAAAATGTGGGAGCGGCGGTGCGGCGATCCCACATTTCGATCTGTGTCAGGCGACGGGGATGATTGGCAGATCCAGGGTTTCAGCCCCGGTAAATCGCGCCATCGACCCGGCAATGGATTCATGGGGCACGGCCATCTCCACACCACTGGCCCCATCAAGCCGCAACAGTTGATCGGCACTCAATTGCACATCCAAAGCACCCAAGGTCGCATCCAGTTGTTCACGGGTGCGCGAGCCGAGAATCGGAATCAGCGCCGTGGTCGAACGCTTGGCTTTTTCCCGCAGCCAGGCTATGGCGACGTGCGTCGGGCTGGCGCCCAATTCTTCAGCGACGGCCAGCAAGGTGTCGAGCAGGGCGGTTTCACGGGCGCTTTTCTCGGCGTGGATCAGCATGCCGAGTTTGGCGGCGCGGTTGTCGCCATCGTTGGTGCGGTACTTGCCAGTGAGGAACCCGCCACCCAATGGTGACCATAACGTAGCGGCCAGGCCCAAGGCTTCGGCCATCGGCAGTTGTTCACGTTCGGCCGTGCGTTCAGCGAGGCTGTATTCCACCTGAATCGCAGCAAGCGGTGAGAACCCGCGAATCTCGGCCAGCAAATCGGCCCGAGCAATGCGCCACGCCGGGAAGTTTGACAGCCCGGCGTAGTGAATTTTGCCAGCGCGCACCAGATCGTCGAAACCGCGCAGAATTTCTTCCATCGGCGTCACGCCATCGCTCATGTGGGCCCAGAACAGGTCGATGTGGTCGGTGTTGAGTCGTTTCAGGCTTTCTTCCACGGCGCGAACCATGTTCTTGCGGTTGTTGCCGGTGTGGGAAATGCCCGCAGCCGGCGTGGTCCCCAGGGTGTATTTGGTGGCGATGACCAGGCGATCCCGTTCCGCTGCGATGAACTCGCCGAGCATGGCTTCCGACTGGCCCGCCTGATAGCCGTTGGCGGTGTCGATGAAATTGCCGCCGGCCTCCAGGTAGCCATCAAAGATGCTACTGCCACTTTCTGACAGGGTCCTCTGCTAAGCTCCGACAACTTTCACGGACAGAGCCTGCCGATCGTGTCGCGTACCACTCGTTTACTGACCTTGTTGCAATTGCTGCGCGGCAAAAGTCGTCCGGTGACCGCGGCGACGCTTGCCGGCGAATTGGAGATTTCTGAACGCACGCTGTACCGCGACATCGCCGAACTCACCGCCCTTGGCGCGCCAATCTATGGCGAAGCGGGGATCGGCTATGTGCTGCGCAGCGGTTTGTTTCTGCCGCCGCTGATGCTCAACGCCGATGAAACCGAAGCCATTGTGCTGGGGTTGCGCTATGTGGATCAGCGCGGGGATGAGGTGTTGAGTAAGGCGGCGGCGGATGCGCTGGCCAAGATTGCAGCGGTATTGGCGCCTGAAGCGCTGGACGCGTTACGCAACCCGACGGTGTTACCGGGGCCGCCCGGCTATGGCTTTGCGCCCAACGCGGTGCCACTGAATGTGTTTCGCCAGGCCATTCGCGATCAGGCCAAGCTGCACATCGATTACGCGGATGCCAACCAGGTGCCGAGTCAGCGGCTGATTTGGCCGCTGGCTCTGGGGTTTCTGAACGAGGTGCGAATCATCGTCGCCTGGTGCGAGTTGCGTAGCGCCTACCGCACCTTTCGTACCGACCGGATCTCGGCAGCGAACGAGCAGGGCGAGCGTTATCCGGGGCGGCGCAGCGACCTGTTGCGCACCTGGCGCAAGCAGATGCAACTGGACGAAGCAGGGCGCTTCACTCCTGACAAGAACTGACACAGGCTTGTTTTAGCATGGCTCCAGAATCAACAAACAAGGAGCCGTAACCATGTCCAATCCCGCCTCTTCACTGGCACCCGCCATCGCCGCCTACATTGCTGCGGCCAATGCCCGCGACACCTCGCGGGTCGCCAGTTTTTTCGCTGAGGATGCCAATGTGTTCGATGAAGGCCAGCACCAGGTCGGCACTCACGCCATCGCGCAATGGATGCAAGACACCGCCCAGCGTTACCAGCCACGGGTCGAAGTACTCGACGTCCAACTACGCACCGGCAAAGTGCTGGTGCATAACCTGATCTCCGGAACGTTTCCGGGCAGCCCTCTGGAATTGCGCTACATGTTTCGCCTGAATGAACAGGGCAAGATCGCCCGGCTAGACATCTCTCTCTAACCAGGCCGCGTGGCATACTGCCGCGCATGAATATCGACTCCCCCTTAAGCGCCTGGCAACACGCCATCGAACAGAAGGGCTTCGTCCAGGACGAAGCCCAGGAACATGCCGTGTGGGCGCTGCAGAAATGCTACGAGGCGCTGCATGAAGGGCGTATGCCGATCACTGGCGTGTACCTCTGGGGGCCGGTCGGGCGCGGCAAGACCTGGTTGATGGACCAGTTTTACCAAAGCCTGAAGGTCCCGGCCCGTCGCCAACACTTTCACCACTTTATGGGGTGGGTGCATCAGCGTTCGTTTCAGCTGACCGGCACCGCCGACCCGTTGAAGGCGCTGGCTCGCGAACTGAGCGAGGAAGTGCGGGTCCTGTGCTTTGACGAATTGTTCGTCAACGACATCGGCGACGCCATCATTCTCGGGCGTTTGTTTCAGGTGATGTTCGAGCAGGGCGTGGTGGTGGTCTGCACCTCCAATCAGCCACCGGACCAGCTGTACGCCGAGGGCTTTAATCGCGACCGGTTCGTGCCCGCCATCGAAGCCATCAAGAAACATATGCAGGTAATTGCGGTGGATGGCGGCGAAGATCATCGCCTGCACCCAGGCAAAGTTTTGCAACGTTACTGGGTGGCGGCACCGGGGCAACCCAGCGCTCTGGGTGAAGTGTTCAAGGCATTGACCGTCGGCCAGTCGGTGTCCAGTGACCCGATCAAGGTGGGCTACCGCTCACTCAATGTCGTGCAGGCCAGTCAAACCGTGCTCTGGACTCGTTACGCCGACCTCTGTGAACAGCCTTTTGCCGCCATGGATTTCATCGCCCTGTGCGACACCTTCAGCGCTATTCTGTTGAGTGACGTGCCCAACCTCAGCGCGCAAAAGCGCGAAGGGCGCATCGCCCGAGGCACTGAAGACGGCGTCGAGCGGGTGGTAGCGGGCGATCGCGAGTTGCCGCAATTGTCGGTGCATGACGACGGCGTACGGCGTTTCATCGCCTTGGTGGACGAGTGCTACGACCGTAAGGTGCCGCTGTGCCTCGAAGCGCAGGTGCCCATGGAATCGTTGTACACCGAAGGCTATCTGGAATTCCCGTTCCGCCGCACCCTCAGCCGTTTACAGGAAATGCAGCTGCAACGTTTCGCCGAAGCTTGAACAAGGAGCCGCGAACATGAATCAGCCTCTGTCGCACCATTTGCTGACCATGGCCTATCAGAACGCCTGGGCCAATCATCGCCTCGCCAAGACCTGGAGCCAGTTGAGCCCCGCCGACCTCTCGGCGCCGCGGGTCAGCTTCTTTCCCAGCCTGCGCGCGACCCTCAATCACATCCTGACCTGCGACTGGTTTTACGTGGATGCGCTGGAGCGGGAGTTGCGCGGCGATGACCCGCATCCCGAATGCTATGTGTTTTTCAACCAGGACGAGCCGTTTACGCACGCAGTAGACCTCAAGCGCGAACAAGCGCTGGTGGACCTTCGACTGATCGCCTATTGCGAACAAATGCGCGATGCAGACCTGGGGAAGATCGTGACCATCGCCCGGGACACGCCGCAACATGACAGCCGCTTGCGCCTGCTGTCCCATCTGTTCGAGCACCAGATTCATCATCGCGGGCAGGTTCACGCCATGCTCAGCGGCACCTCGGTCAAACCACCGCAACTGGATGAGTTTTTCTGTGCCGGTGAGTCAGGCTTGAGGGCTGAGGATTTTGCCGAGCTGGGATGGACCGAGGCGCTGATCTGGGGCGCTTGAGCGAAAAATTACAGCAGGATCGGGTTGTCGACACGGCTGTGCCCGCGATATTGTCGGTCGGCCCTTCAGTGCGAGATGCGCTGGGGCAACTTAATGTGCAAACGAGGGTGGAAATGGAATCCGCAGAAATTCTTGTGCTTCAGGCCAGTTACACCAATCCGCTGCATGCCGAGGCTATTGGGCTGGTGCTAAATGCTTACGCCGAAGACCCAATGGGTGGCGGCCACTCCTTGCCCGCCGACTTGCTGAAGCAACTGCCGGCGGAACTGGCCAAACGTCCCCACGCGTTCAGCGTTCTGGCCTTCGTCGGTGGCGAGCCGGCCGGGCTGGTCAATTGCTTTGAAGGTTTCTCGACTTTCGCCTGTCGGCCGTTGGTCAATGTGCACGATGTGGCGGTGGTGAAAAAGTTTCGCGGCTTGGGGTTGAGCCAGAAAATGCTGCAAAAGGTCGAGGACATCGCTCGCCAGCGCGGTTGCTGCAAAATCACACTGGAGGTGCTGGAAGGTAATGCAGTCGCTCAGGCGTCCTATGGCAAGTTCGGTTTTGCCGCAGGCATGTTCGACCCGGCGCACGGTCGGATGCTGTTCTGGACCAAGGCGCTTTAAGGTAATACGAGCAAAGAAAAAGGGCGTCCATCAGGACGCCCTTTGTCGTTAAGGTTTGTAGTGCTCTGTCACTTGCGCAGTTTGATCATCCGGAACCCTGATTTCAGCGGTGTTGCTGGCGTTACTTTGATTCGCCTCTTGGCTGAGCCGCAGGCTCTCAAAGTAATACCGCATGCGTTCAGCACCACCTTCGGCAAATGCAGCGGTTGAACTGAACATCATCAGGCCGGCGAGGATCATGGTTGTACGTTTCATGGTGTGCCCCACTACGAGTTGTCGGGTCCTTTCGTCCATGAAGCAATGTCGAAGGGACATTATCCGCCGATTCCGTTAAATGGGAATGACCTGCGCCTAGAGCGTCCAGTCCAGGCTAAGGGTCACCGTGCGCGGGTCACCCCAAAACACACCGTTATAGAACCCGACGTTGTCGTAATACTTCTTGTCGAACAGGTTATCGACGTTCAGCGAGGCGGACAGGTGCTTGTCGAACTCATAACGCGACATCAGTTTGACCACGGTGTAGGCCGCCTGCTGGATGTTCGTCCTTTCGGTGATCACCGCACCGTCAGCACTACGTCCCACCGGGCGGCTGGCGGCCCGGAACACGTCGCTCTGCCAGTTCACCGCGCCACCCACGGTCAGTGCCTGCCAGTCGCCGGGCAGGCGATAGCCCGTGGAGAGCCGGAACATATTCAGTGGCTGGTTGGTATTGGCGCGTTTCTTCTCGCCATTGGCCGAGTGGGTGTAGGTGTAGCCGGCCGTCATGTTCCAGCCGGCCATGACCTCGCCCGAGACCTCGGCTTCGAAACCCTGAATCTTGTTGCCTTTGCCGCCTGACTTGAAGAACTCCTCACCGGTCGCCGGGTCTGGTGGCACCGAATCGTCGAGTTCGGCTACGTTGTCCTGCTTGCTCCAGAACAGCGCGGTGGCGAGGTTCAGACGTTCTTCAAGCAGGCTGCCCTTGAGCCCCAGTTCATAGTTGCTGCCCACCACCGGGTCGAGGTATTTGCGATTGCTGTCGCGGTTGTCTTGCGGGTTGAAAATGTCGGTGTAGCTGACGTATGCCGTGTATTCGGGGGTGAGGTCGTAGAGCAGCCCGGCGTAGGGCGTCCACATGTCGTTGTGTTCCTGGCTTGTCGCATCGACGCTGCTCAGTTGCAGGTTGTTGTCGTACTTGTTGGTCTTGCTCGACACTTTCCAGCTGCCATAACGACTACCGAATACGGCGTGCAGGTCATCCGTCAGACTCAGGCGAGTGGCCAGGTAACCGGCCTTCTGGCGGGTACTGTCTTTTGAACCTGAAAGGTTGGTGACGGCGTCGGGAAACTTGGCGATGTCGCCCATGTATTTCCAGTCGCGGATGCTTTCGTAATCCGCCGCCCTGGGGCCGTCCACCATGTAGGGGGAATCTTCCCGGCGCTCGGCCTCGCCATAGCCGATCATCATTTCGTGTTCCCGTCCGAACAGCGAGTAAGGGCCGGCCACGTTGAAGTCATAAGCCTTCATTTTTTGCGTACTGAGCATGTGGCTGACGTTGGCGCTCATGCCACTGCGATCTGCCTCAGGGAACCCCCCGCCGCCGTAGTAGATCTTGCCGTCGGTGTCGCTCTCGCGATGGGTGTAGGCGGCCTTGGCGTGCCAGCCGGCACCCAATTGGTGTTCCAGCGTGGCGAACGCGGTTTTGTCCTTGAGCGGCCAGGAACTCCACGACGTGGCCATGTTGGTGGAGCGTCCGAGGTTGGCCTTGCCACCGTCAGCGTTCCAGTACGGCACCGTGCCCCAGGACGTGCCCTGGACGTGTTTGTTCTGATAGTCGTAACCCACGGCCAACACAGTGTCATCGGTCAGGTCGGCTTCCAGAATCCCGTAGCCGACTTCACGTTGTTGCTGGTACTTGTCGCGGAACGAATCGCTGTCGCGATAGGCCAGCACGCTGCGTCCGCGCAAGCGGCCGTCGAACGCCAGCGGGCCGCCGACATCCAGATAACTGTAGTAGTCGTCATAACTGCCGCCGCTGACACCGGTCTGGACTTGCCACTGCGCCGTCGGCCGTTTACGCACCATGTTGATGGTGGCCGACGG
This sequence comes from Pseudomonas svalbardensis, assembly GCF_030053115.1. Lineage (NCBI taxonomy): Bacteria > Pseudomonadati > Pseudomonadota > Gammaproteobacteria > Pseudomonadales > Pseudomonadaceae > Pseudomonas > Pseudomonas svalbardensis. The sequence goes on from NZ_CP125619.1 coordinate 2,815,160, forward strand.
GTCGCCCGCGCCGGTGGTCAGGCCGGTCGCACCGCGAACCACTTCGATGCGGTCGTAGATGATGGTATCGGAATCAGACTTCATGTAGCTGAAGGTGTTCAGCATGCCATCGATCTGGAAATTGGTGATCGAGTAACCCCGGGACGAGTAACTGACCCGATCCGAATCGTTGTGTTGAACCACCACGCCGGTGGTCTGGCTCATGGCTTCGGACAGCGTGCCGAGTTTGAAGTCGTCCATTTGCTGGCGCGTGACCACGGACACCGATTGCGGCGTTTCCTTGATCGACAGGTTCAAGCGCGTCGCAGTGCTCATGGCACCGGTGGTGTACGACTCGGTGTTTTCGGTGGTGCTGCCCAAACCTTGGGCGGTCACATTGGTGGCGCCCAGTTCGAGGGTGCGGCCGGGTTCTTGATCAGGGCTGGTTTCGGCCAGCAGATCGGGGCACAGGGCGGCACTGCACAGGCCCAGGGTAAAGGTCATGGAACGGGTGATAGGCGCGAACATCGCAGCCGACTCCTTGTCTTCGAGGAAAAAATTCCGTTTGTTCAAAGACGAAGAGGGAAGGAGGGATTTAGCGATTAATAAGAATTATTGTTATTTGTAAATGTTTCGGACAACGCAATCGCGCCATTGGCGCAGTGCAAAAGGGGCCGGAACCGGCCCCTGAAAGGACTAATTCTGAATGACTGCCACCGCCTTGGGTTTCATCAGGCTGAAGTCGATCAATGCCTTTTGCTCGCGCTCATAAGGATTGCCGATCATCAATGGTCGTGGCTTAAAACTGTCGCTGACCAGGCTCTTGCTGCGATCCAGTTCATCGAAGCTCAGGCCCGCCAGATCAGCCCAGGTATGGATCAGGTGCGAGCTGCTGTAAGGCCGCCCCAGATCACCGGTAAAGCTCCAGTCATGGTTTTCGCGCCATTTCGGCGAGGCCCAGGCCATGAACGGAATGGTGTACATCGGTGCCGTCGGTTTGCTTTCGTTGCGCCCAAGGGTGCTGTGGCCAGGCGAGTCGAAAACATCTTCACCATGGTCGGAGAGGTACAGCAGGAACCCGTTGGGATCAGACTTGGCGTAGTCCTTGATCAGGCTCGAAACCACGAAGTCGTTGTACAGCACCGCGTTGTCATAGCTGTTATACGTCGGCACCTGATCGTCGTGCACACCGTCCGGAACCCCTTTGCGGTCCTTGAACTTATCGAAGGACGACGGATAACGGTATTGATAGCTCATGTGCGTGCCAAGCAAATGCACGACGATCAGCTTGCGCGGCGCAGCGTCGGCCAAGGCCTTATTGAACGGCTCGATCACGTCGCCATCGTACTGGGCGGCATTCTGGTTGCGGTTGTTGTTCAGGTACACCTGCTCGTCGGCCTGCTCGGAGAAGGTCGTCAGCATGGTGTTGCGCTTGGTCATGGTCTGCTGGTTGGTGATCCAGAAGGTCTTGTAGCCTGCCTGTTTCATCATGCTGACCAGCGACGGGGTCGACAGGTACAGGTCCGGGTTTTCTTCGTCGGCGAAGGTCAGAACCTGCTGCAACGCCTCGATGGTGTAGGGGCGCGGGGTGATGACGTTATCGAAGACCGCCAGTTGATCCTTGAGCTTGTCCAGCTCCGGGGTGGTTTCCCGAGGGTAGCCGTAGAGGCTCATGCGCTGACGGTTGGTGGACTCACCGATCACCAGCACCAGGGTCGCCGGCTGATTGGCCGCCGAATCTTTGAGATTGTGCAGGGGAGGGATCTTGCTGGCGCTATTGAGCATGTCTTGCATGCCGGCCAGGGTATCGAGGTAGCGGTGATAGGCCACGGCCATTTGCCAAGGCACCGCGGGCTCGATGCGGGTTTCGAACTTCTCGAAACCGCCGGCAAAACTGCCGGTACGCGCGGTTTGCTTGATCAGCGGGTAACCGACGACGGCGATCACAATCGCCGTTGCAGCCACCAGCGCCCGACCGCGAGGCATGTACACCGGGCGCAAGCGAGTCCAGAGGAAGTAAGCGAAAGCGCTGTGAGCGAGGAACGCTGCCACCATCCACCAGGCAAAGTACTGAGTCATGTACTCGCCGGCTTCAGAGATGTTCGACTCGAACATAATGAAGATGACGCTTTGGGAAAACTCCTGCTGATAGATGAAGAAGTAACCCAGGCTGGCCATTGAGCAGGCCCACAGCACCACACCGATCAGCGCAGCCATGACACGTGTTTGTTTGGGGAACAGCAGCATCGGCGCAAGCCAGATGGCGCTCATCACAAAGGCCTGGCGGAACCCGGTGAAACCGGAGGTGCCTGTCAGTTGGATCAGTAGTTGGGTAATGCCGGAAAAATACCAGAAGAACAGGAACAGCCAGAGAAATCCTGTCCAGTCGAAACCTTTCGCAGACGTATTGCTGCGTTTAAACAAAGCCATTCAGCGCTCCAGCCAATAATCACTTCCCCGCCGGGACATCTTTGTCACCGACGAACGGGCGCCGCGCGGATACCGAACGGCCATAAGGCGCCGGAGTATCAACAAGCGGATGTGAAAACTTCGTGAGTGCAGGGTTTGTCAAAAGGGGGGATGGCAGGTCGGAAACAGCGGGGGCTGCTTCCGAATCAAGCGAGGGGATCAGGCGTGAGGCACACGGTGAGTGACGGGCAAAGGCTGGGCCTGATTGCTTTGTGTCAACAAGCGCAATTGCGCGAGCTCCTGCTTCAACTGGTCGCGCTCGTCTTTCAACTGGCGCAATTCATCGCGACGGATCGTGACGTAAAGGGTTTGTGCTGGCAGTGCTGCGTGTACTGTGCCCATTGCTCACCTCGCAAATGGCTGTCTCAACTGTAAACCTGCCCCGACATCGGGTGCTGACTTACTATCGGCGCTGATTTTGATTTCTTTTGCCCCGGAAGGGAACTTTTTTATTTTTCATGGTCGCTGTGTCTTCGGCGCGATTACCGACGTTATCAATCTGGATCGGGCACAATGCCCGGAAACTATGTGCCAGCGCTCTGGACTAACCCTCAATAGTCGCGTTGGGCTATAACCTTTGACACACATTATTTGTAGTAGGGAGCATCAGAACATGCAACTCGGGATTATTGGACTGGGCCGCATGGGCGGCAATATTGCGCGGCGCCTGATGCTCAACGGTCATACCACCGTTGTTTACGACCGCAATACCGCCTTTGTCGACACCCTGGCCGCAGAAGGCGCCTCTGGCGTCATCGACTTGACGGCGCTGGTCGCTGGCCTGGCCAAGCCACGTGCGGTGTGGGTCATGCTGCCGGCCGGCGCACCGACCGAAGACACCATCGACACCCTGAGCACCTTGCTCGAAGCTGGCGATACCATCATCGACGGCGGCAACACCTTCTATAAGGACGACATCCGCCGGGCGAAAACCCTGTCGGAGAAAGGCCTGCACTACGTCGACGTCGGCACCTCCGGCGGCGTCTGGGGCCTGGAGCGGGGCTACTGCATGATGATCGGTGGCGAAGCCGAGGTGGTTAAACGCCTTGATCCGCTGTTCGAGAGCCTTGCACCGGGCCTGGGCGACATCCCTCGCACCAAGGACCGCAAGTCCGAAGACGATCGTGCCGAGCGCGGTTACATCCACGCAGGCCCGGCCGGTTCGGGCCATTTCGTGAAAATGATCCACAACGGCATCGAATACGGAATGATGCAGGCCTTTGCCGAAGGCTTCGACATCCTCAAGACCAAGGCCAGCACCAACCTGCCGGAAGATCAGCGTTTCGACCTGAACGTAGGCGACATCGCCGAAGTCTGGCGTCGTGGCAGCGTCGTGTCGTCCTGGTTGCTCGACCTGACCGCCGATGCGCTGGCCAGCGATCCGAAACTCGACGGTTACTCCGGATCGGTGGCTGACAGTGGTGAAGGTCGCTGGACCATCGAAGCCGCCATGGAGCAATCGGTGCCTGTACCGGTGCTGTCGAACTCGCTGTTCTCCCGCTACCGTTCGCGAGGGCAAGGCACCTTTGGCGACAAGATTCTCTCGGCCCAACGCTTCGGCTTCGGCGGCCATGTGGAGACTGCGAAAAAATGACCCGCTTGATCCGCAATAAATCCAAGGCAGAACCCGCACCACCGACCACGCTGTTCCTGTTCGGTGCCCATGGTGACCTGGTCAAGCGTCTGCTGATGCCGGCGCTGTACAACCTGAGTCGTGACGGTCTGCTTGGGGATGGGCTGCGGATCATCGGCGTTGACCACAACGCCATCACCGACGAAGCCTTTGCGAAAAAACTCGAGGACTTCATTCGAGCCGAAGTGGCCGCCAAGGTCGGCAAGGGCGATCAAGCCCTTGACCCGGACTTGTGGGCCAAGCTGGCCAAAGGCATCAGCTACGTACAGGGCGACTTCCTGGACGACAGCACCTATCAAGCGCTGGCGGCGAAAATCGCCGCCAGCGGCACCGGCAACGCCGTCTTCTACCTGGCCACCGCGCCACGTTTCTTCAGTGAAGTGGTGCGTCGTCTCGGCGCCGCTGACTTGCTGCAAGAGTCGCCAGAAGCGTTCAGAAGGGTAGTAATCGAAAAACCCTTCGGTTCCGATCTGCATACTGCCGAAGCTTTGAACGCTTGCTTGCTCAAGGTGATGACGGAAAACCAGATCTACCGGATCGATCACTATCTGGGCAAGGAAACCGTGCAGAACATTTTGATCAGTCGGTTTTCCAACAGCCTGTTTGAAGCGTTCTGGAACAATCACTACATCGACCACGTACAAATCACCGCCGCCGAAACCGTCGGTGTGGAAACCCGTGGCAGTTTTTATGAACACACCGGCGCCTTGCGGGACATGGTGCCCAATCACCTGTTCCAATTGCTGGCGATGGTGGCGATGGAACCGCCGGCCGCCTTCGGCGCTGATGCGGTACGCGGCGAGAAAGCCAAGGTGGTCGGTGCGATTCGGCCCTGGTCGGTCGAGGAAGCGCTGGCCAACTCGGTGCGTGGCCAATACACGGCGGGTGAAGTCGACGGCAAAGAGTTGCCGGGTTATCGCCAGGAAAACAACGTGGCGCCCGACAGCAACACCGAAACCTACGTCGCGCTGAAAGTCATGATCGACAACTGGCGCTGGGTCGGTGTGCCGTTCTACCTGCGCACCGGCAAGCGCATGAGCGTGCGCGACACCGAGATCGTCATCTGCTTCAAACCGGCGCCGTATGCGCAGTTCCGCGACACCGAGGTCGATGAGTTGCAGCCGACCTATCTGCGAATCCAGATTCAACCCAACGAAGGCATGTGGTTCGACCTGCTGGCCAAACGGCCCGGCCCGGCCTTGAAAATGGCCAATATCGAACTGGGCTTTGCCTACAAGGATTTCTTTGAAATGCAGCCGTCCACCGGCTATGAAACCCTGATCTACGATTGCCTGACCGGCGATCAGACACTGTTCCAGCGCGCCGACAACATCGAGAACGGCTGGCGCGCCGTGCAGCCTTTCCTTGATGCCTGGCAGCAGGACGCGAGCGTGCAAAGCTATGCCGCTGGCGAAGACGGCCCGCAGGCTGCAGAAGATCTCTTGACCCGCGACGGTCGCGTCTGGCACGGCCTCGGATGATCGACGCACCGCAGCCTCCCATCCGTTTTTTACTCAGTGACATGGACGGCACCTTGTTGCTGCCCGATCACAGCCTCAGCCAACGCACCCTCTCAGCGGTCCGCTCCTTGCGCGAGGCGGGCGTGCTGTTCAGCCTGGCCACCGGTCGTCCACCCAAAGCCATGTTGCAGCAGATTGAAGCCTTGGGCGTCGACCTTCCAACGGCAGCGTTCAATGGCGGCACCATCGTCAATCCGGACGGCAGTTTGCTGGTCGCGCATTACTTGCCGGCAACGGCGGCGCTGACGGCATTGGCGCTGTTTGCCGACCGGCCGGACATCGAAATCTGGGTGTTCAGTGGTGGCGACTGGTTGCTGAAAGATCCGAACGGCCCAATGGTGCCTCGTGAACAGCACGGCCTGGGTTATCCGCCAGTGGTGGTCGAGAGTTTTGAGCCGTACCTGGAACGCATCGACAAGATCGTCGCCACCAGCAACAACACGCAGTTGTTGATTGAGCTGGAAGCGCTCCTGCTGCCCAAAGTGGAAGGTCAGGCACAGGTCTCCCGTTCACAGCCGATTTATCTGGACGTGACCGCGATGCAAGCCAACAAGGGTGCAGCGCTGGCGACACTGGCCGAATTTCTCGGTGTGCCGCTGGAGCAGACCGCGGCGCTGGGCGATGGCGGCAACGACCCGGCGATGTTTCACCGCGCAGGCTTGTCGATCGCCATGGGGCAGTCGGAAGAGGCAGTGAAGCGCCAGGCCTATGTTGTCACTGGAACCAATACCGAGGACGGCGCGGCGCAGGCAATCGAGCGCTATATCCTCCCTCGAAAATCAACGTAGAACCCTGTGGGAGCGAGCCCCCACCTGTTTGCGAACGCCAAATGACCGACACTCGTAGTGAGGATTTTTTGAGTCAGAAGTGCGACCGCGATCACGATCAATTCAGTTGGAATGATTGATTGCCTAGACGGTCAACCGACCATCACGTTCGCGGAACAGTCCTATGTCTATTCCCGCCCTTACGGTTAATTATCTGCGCGAGCATTCCCTGTTGTTGACCACAGCGGAGTCGTGCACGGCTGGAAAAGTTGTCACGCTTCTGTCCGAGCTTGAAGGCAGTGGAGAACTGATCGAAAGCGGTTATGTGGTCTGTTCCCCTGAGGCCAAACAACGGCTGTTGAGGGTACGTGCTCACACTATCGAAACCTTCAACTTGACCAGTTGTGAAGTTGCGCGGGAAATGGCTGCAGGCCGGCAACGATCACCCGCTCCACGACGTTGTGCTTGAACAGATTCAACGCAAGTTGAACGATGGCATGGCTGGACGAGCGTTCTCCCACGCCGATCAACACTACACCGTTACCGATTGTCATCACATCGCCGCCCTCCAGCCTTGCGTTGCCGTGTTCCTGGTCGGGGGTCGCCGTACCAGATCTGAAAGTCGGCGTTAGTGAATTCAGGGTGGAATTTGTAGATGGCGCTTACCAGTTGGGTTTCCTGGCGACGTGCCGGCCAGTACATCGGGTTGAGCGTCACACCACCGTGGATCCAGCAGGTGGTGTCGCGGGTGAACTGGGTGTTGGGCAGTGGCGGCAAAATGAAGCTTGAGTGACCGAGAAAATCGCGGAACATCTCGATAGTTTTGCGACCGAAACTGCCCAGCAGATCATCGGCGGATACGCCACCAATCAGGAATTCAGCGATCTTGCGCGGCTCTAGGCCGCGCAACCAGGAATCCACTTCATTGACCAAGCCAAAGCCAACTGAGTTAGCGGTGATTTTGCGCTGCAACATCCAGTCGAGATGTTGCGTTCGCGCATTTTGGTCACAAAGTCGAAATGATCGCGCTTGGCCTGCTCGACCCATAGGACGTCGTCAAACAGCAATTCGTTGCAGTTGCCCGGAGTCAGCCGCTGGTGGGCCAGACCGGGGGAGCAAACCATGACCTTGTGTAGGTCGCCGGCTTCGGAGGGGACGCCGAGTTCGAGCTTTGGCATGGCGGGATCCTTCAAATTATCGACAAACGCGCGAGTAAGTGGTGTTTACCCAATCGGCAGAAGTCAGCCGGTGATCGCGAACCGAATTCACTCTCGCGGTTTGTCAAAAAGTCACGTTGAACAAGGGCGCGCCGTTTACCACTTGTGTGACTGACTGCCAGTTGTCCGCTGAGAAGATAACGCTGCTGAATCTATTGCCCGGCGTTCCCGTAGGTTTGCTCTACTTCAGCGCTCTGTGCAAATAGGCTGATGCTGAACAGGGTCAATCTAAGAGGTGTTCATCGTGCACAGTTTTCGATTTACCAAGTATGTAGCAAGGGTGGAGATGGCCGTTAGGATGTGTCGTCACTACCACGGAAATCAGCGTCCAGCCCTCGTGGATCTTAAGGTTCGCGTCGTTCGTCGACAGAGCTTCCATGACTTGGTACGCCTCAGACATATGCATTCGATTACTTCCAGATTATTTAAACTCAACTGTTACGCATAGGCTGGGCTAAGGGGTTCCTTTTGCTGCGGCTTGCTTCGCTCCGAAGCCTCGCTGACGTCCTGGGAGCTATATTCCTGCCGGAAACATTGGCATAGGGGATTGCTTAATGCACAAGGTCATTAGCGCACGGGACTTGCAGATAGTCCTCGATGATGCGAACGAAGCGGGCCTGTTCAAATGGCTGGTCGCCAGTTATCTGATGGGTAAAAGAATCCAGGGCGGGATAGCCGCAAGGGCGTACCAAGTGATCGTCGATCAACATCAGCGCGATTCGCCCCGAAAGCTCGCCCACGGCACGCATCGAGAGCGGGTAGCGATGCTCGGTCAGGCTCACTACGTGCGTTACGACGAAACCACGGTGTCCCGTTTACTGGCGTTGGCTAACAAACTCAACGACGAATACGCTGGAAAGGTGATGGACATCGTGGGGGCTAGCGCCAATCGCCAGGAGTTCGAAAAACGCCTATCTGAGTTCGACGGGATTGGCCCCAAGACCGTCGAGATTTCCATGCGGGAGGTGGGGAAGGTGATTTTTTGAAAGCGTAGGTCGATTTTATTTGACCGGCTGGATTTCAGCGAGCGATTTCCCGCCTGTTGCGTGCGGCCTAAGACGACTCATAGTAAACATCAGATGCTTCCGGTTCGTCTTGCCAAAACAATCCCCCATCTCACGCACTGCCTTAAGAGAAAACATCGCCTCGAAGAGCATTCAGAACAAGCGAAAAAGCCGGTGTTGGCAAGCGACGGCTCGGTAGTGCAGGTGATAACCCGAGAACAGAGGGCACCAGTCCTCTAGCACTCGTATCAAGCGGCCATCCTCAATATGCGGTGCAAATTCTTCTTCCAGTAAATATGCGATGCCTTGGCCGTAATGGGATCAACGAAGATCCGAGGAGGAGAGGGAACTGGGCTAATTGCTATTTGAGAGAGTGTTTATCAACGAGTTCACTCGCGAACTGAGTTCGTTCAGACTAAAGGGCTTGGTTAGAATCCGAGTAGTCGCATCGACCGTGACCAATCTCGCACCGCCAGCGAACCCGGTGATAAAAAGCACTTTGAGTTGCGGATATTTCTTCTTGAGTTCCGCAGCCAAGCTGATCCCGTTCATCAATCCGGGTAAGCCTATATCGGTGAGCAGTAAATCTAGGTGTTCCAGCTTCTCCGCTTGCTTCATTGCGGAATCACTATCCACTGCTTCAATGACGCGATAGCCAGTTTCTGACAAAAGCTCCGCCCCCATCTGTCTGATAGCCGCTTCGTCGTCCACCAGCAAAATAGTTTCATTGTTGCCGAATGGTTCTGGCTGATGGGATTCGCCCAGGTCTCCTTTTGGGTCGTCAGGCCGCGAATCATTAACTGGAAAATACATGGTCACTGTGGTGCCAACACCAAGGCTACTGTGAACTCTAACTTGGCCACCGGATTGCTGGGTGAAGCCATAAATCATCGAAAGGCCTAATCCGGTACCTTCCCCAATCTTCTTGGTCGTGAAAAATGGGTCAAATATGCGCGACAAGATGTCCGGACTGATTCCAGTGCCTGAATCTGTGACAGCTATGCTCACATACGTTCCAGGCGGCATTACTTTTTCGGAGGAGGACGCTTCATCGATGACGTATCGCTCGACCTGTAGGTCGAGCCTACCCCCATTGGGCATTGCGTCCCGTGCGTTGATCGCAAGATTAAGCAACGCATTTTCCAGTTGGTTGAGGTCGCATCTAATGCGATCGGTTGCCCTGAATGAGCACTCCACAATGATGTTTGGCCCGACCGTACGGCGAATCATTTCTTCCAGTCCTGCCACCACTTTGCGAGGTTCGAGGAGTTCCGGTTTGAGTGATTGTTGTCTCGAAAATGCCAGTAGACGCTGCGTTAATGCGGCCGCCCGAGATGCTGAGGTCATGGCAACAAAGTTATATCGGGCTAGCTCATTGTAGCGGCCAGCATCGATGCGCCGCTGCATCAGCTCCAGGCTACCAATTATGCCGGCTAGCAGATTATTGAAGTCATGGGCTATTCCCCCAGTAAGCTGGCCGACAGCTTCCATTTTTTGACTCTGCCGTAGCTTGGACTCCGTCACGGCGCGCTCATGCTGTTCCTCCTCAAGTTGCTGAGTACGTTGAGCGATACGATCCTCCAGCAAGTCGTTCCAGTCCCGTAGTGCGCTCTCTAACTGTACCCGATCGTCTACATCTTCGATTGTGCCGTACCACTGCTCGCATTGTCCGGCGGTGTTAAGACTACACAACGCAAGGACTCTAAACCAACGGTAGTCGCCTGTATGTTTTCGTAAACGGATTTGTAAGTCGAAAGGTTGCAGTGTGGCCAGTGATTGATCCCACAAATTAGCTATTGATACCTGGTCTGCGGGGTAAGCGGCATTAGCCCACTGCCGTTCCAATGTCTGCGCAGGTGACAGACCGGTATATTCATACCAGCGCTGATCGATGGAGATAAGGTTGCCGACTTTATCAGCAGTCCAAGGCCAAAGTGGATTGAGCTCAGCTGCGATGCGGTAATGCCGCTCGCTTTCGCGCAATTTTTTTTCCGTTAAACGCATGGCTTCCGAAGTTTTGGAACGCTTCAAAACTGCGCCGAGTAGGTTGCTGTACCCCCGAAGGAAATCGATATCGCTTTCTGTGAACTGGCGAGGACTTCGACTATCAACCTCAAAGATCCCGAAAGGACGTTCGCCATTGGCGCCGTGGACTAAAACGTTGACGAAGGCTTTTACCCCGTTTTTCATATGAAAGTCGTGATAGCGGAATCGTGTTTCTGTTGAAATGTCCGTCGATATGACTGGGGCGTTCGTGTTAAGTGAATACAGTTCTGGGCTTCCTTCGCGTGCTTGCACCCGAACCTTCCCGACAACATCGGGCGTCCAACCCACACCGTTTCGCACGAAGAACGTGATGCCGTCTTCCTGCAGCTGCATGAATTTGGCCAGATTGGTTTCGAGCGCGTCACCGACTAACCGACACGCCTCATCAAGGATGTGCTCAAGGTCATCTGATGCCAAGGCTAGCTCGCCAAACTTGGCAAGCACTTTGCGCTGGCGCAGTAACGTTTCCTCGATTGCCATGGGTTCACCACTGGGGGTTTTAATATCCGAGGCTTGGGCTCAGGCTAGGTTCAATCTGCCTGATCGATTGCAGTTTTCGCTGGATTCCACGCTCGCTTAACTGCCACTGACTTTCCAGTGTTTGACATCATTGGCGAACACCATCTGCTTCATCTCATGAGCAATTCCGTAGGCCAGAGACTCGTGTGCAGCTATGACTTTTTCCTCTGCTGACAGGCAATGAAAAATTCCTGCGCAAGACACAAGCGGGCTTGCTCGCGAAGGCGGTGTGTCAACAACATTGATATCGACTGACCCGCCGCTTTCGCGAGCAAGCCCGCTCCCACAGGGTTTTGTGTTTGTCTGACGGATCACGAATCTGCCGTTCCACCGCCAAATTTCAGCATCCGACACTGTCCTCAAATCGCTTTCAGCATCCTCATCCGCAGCACCTCCCTAGACTGGAGCGTGTCTCGGATCAGGACTCGACCATGCTCAAGAATCGTTTGAAAGACCCCAGCCTTTTAGCAGAACTCGCCTATGTCGACGGGCAGTGGATCGGCGCCGACAACGCCGCGACTCTGGACGTCATCGACCCGGCCAACGGCCAGCTAATTGGCCGCGTACCGGCGATGCAAGGCGCGGAAACCCGTCGCGCCATTGAAGCCGCCGGAAAAGCCTGGCCGGCCTGGCGCGCTCGCCCGGCGGCGGAACGTGCGGCGCTGCTTGAGCGCTGGTATCAGGCCATGATCGATAACCTCGACGACCTGGCGCTGATCATGACCTGCGAACAGGGCAAACCGTTGAACGAAGCCAAAGGCGAAATTCGCTACGGCGCCGGTTTCGTCAAATGGTTCGCCGAGGAGGCCCGACGGGTCTACGGCGAAACCATGCCGGCCCCCAGCGGCGACCGCCGACTGCTGACCCTCAAGCAACCGGTGGGTGTTTGCGCCGCGATCACCCCATGGAATTTCCCCAACGCGATGATCACCCGCAAATGCGCGCCAGCCCTGGCGGCCGGGTGCCCGATCATCGTCAAACCCTCGGACCTGACGCCGTTGTCTGCGTTGGCGTTGGCGGTGTTGGCCGAACGGGTCGGCATCCCGGCCGGGGTGTTCAACGTGTTGACCGGCATGCCCGCCGGCATCGGCGAAGAGCTGACCGGTAACCCAAGCGTGCGCAAGATTTCCTTCACCGGCTCGACCGCCGTCGGCCGCTTGCTGATGCGCCAGAGCGCCGAACACATCAAGCGCTTGAGCCTGGAGCTGGGCGGCAACGCGCCGTTCATTGTGTTCGACGACGCTGACCTTGAGCAGGCCGTCGCCGGCATCATGCTCAGCAAGTTTCGCAACGCCGGGCAAACCTGCGTCTGTGCCAATCGCATTCTGGTGCAGGACGGCATCTACGAACGTTTCGCCCAGCGTCTGGTGGAGGAGGTGGGCAAGCTCAAGGTCGGTATCGGCCTGGACGCCGACGTCACCATCGGTCCGCTGATCAATCCGGCGGCGGTGAGCAAAGTCGCCCGGCACATCGACGATGCCCTGAGCCAGGGCGCGCGTTTGCTCTGCGGCGGCATTCCCGAGGGCGACAGCCAATTCGTGCAGCCTACGGTCCTCGGCGAAGCACATGCGGGCATGCTACTGGCCAACGAAGAAACCTTCGGTCCGGTGGCGCCGCTGATGCGTTTCACTGACGAAGCGGAAGCCCTCGCGCTGGCCAATGCCACGCCTTACGGTTTGGGTGCCTACTATTTCACCCAGGACTTGCGTCGTTCATGGCGTTTCGGCGAGGCGCTGGAGTTCGGCATGGTCGGCCTCAACACCGGGATCATTTCCATGGAAGTCGCCCCGTTCGGCGGCATCAAACAGTCGGGCCTGGGCCGCGAAGGCAGCAAGTACGGTCTGGATGAATACCTTGAAGTCAAAGCCTTCCACATCGGTGGGCTGTAATTCACAGACACGGGGAGGCAGATTGATGAGCAAGACATTCAAAATCGCCGCGATTGCCGGCGATGGCATCGGCAAGGAAGTGTTGCCGGAAGGGCTGCGAGTACTGGAGCAGGCCGCGAAGAAATGGCAGCTTGATCTGAGCATCGAAGTGCTCGACTGGGCGCATTGCGATTACTACCTGGAACACGGGCAAATGATGCCCGACGACTGGTTCGAACAGCTCAAGGGCTTCGACGCGATCTACTTCGGCGCCGTGGGCTGGCCGGACAAGGTGCCGGACCACATTTCCCTGTGGGGCTCGCTGCTGAAGTTCCGTCGCGACTTCGATCAGTACGTGAACATCCGCCCCGTGCGGCTGTTTCCCGGTGTGCCGTGCCCATTGGCCGGACGCAAGCCGGGGGACATCGATTTCGTGGTGATCCGCGAAAACACCGAGGGTGAATACTCCTCGGTCGGCGGCAAGATGTTCGAAGGCACCGAGCATGAATTCGTGCTGCAAGAGTCAGTGTTCACCCGCCGTGGCGTCGACCGGATTCTCAAGTTCGCCTTCGACCTGGCCCAGACCCGGCCGCGCAAACGGCTGACGGCGGCGACCAAGTCCAACGGAATTTCCATCAGCATGCCGTACTGGGACGAGCGCACGGCATTGATGGCGGCGCAGTACCCGGAGATCACCTGGGACAAGCAGCACATCGACATTCTGTGCGCGCGTTTCGTGCTGCAACCGGAACGGTTTGATGTGGTGGTGGCGTCGAACCTGTTCGGCGGACATTCTGTCCGACCTGGGGCCGGCGTGCGCCGGGACCATCGGCATCGCGCCGTCGGCCAACCTTGATCCTGAACGTCGCTTTCCGTCGCTGTTCGAGCCGGTGCATGGCTCGGCGCCGGACATCTATGGGCAGAACATTGCCAACCCGATTGCGATGATCTGGTCTGGGGCGTTGATGCTGAATTTTCTCGGTAATGGAGATGAGCGCTATCGCGCGGCGCATGACGGGATTCTGCAGGCGATTGAGCGGGTGATTGCGGATGGGCCGATTACGCCGGATCTGGGGGGGAAGGGGTCGACTCAGGAGGTCGGGAAGGCGATTGCCGATCGACTTTGAGTGTGTGGAGGATCTGAAATCGCCCCCTCATCTCCCCAGAGGGGCGAGGGGACTGACCGATGTGTTATTGAGAAAAATTGCGACCTGAGACTCCGAGTTGAACTCAGGTTTTGAACGGCATGAAGATCGGCTCCCTTTCCCCTCTTCCCATTGGGGAGAGGGCTGGGGTGAGGGGTGGCTTTAGCAGGCACCACAAATACCAGAGCTAACTATTTCAGTAACCTTGTTTTCGATCGATCTGGCCCACCATCGGCGCGCCTCTTTGATGCCGTCGGATATTCTCCAGCAACACCCCAAACGCACTCTCCGGCTGCGTCATCGCGGCAATATGCGGTGTCAGCAGAATCTGCGGATGATCCCAAAACGGGTGATCCGCCGGCGCCGGTTCTTCTTGCAGCACATCGAGCACCGCGCCACTGAGCTGCCCGCTGTCCAGCGCCTCAAGCAAGTCATTTTCCACCAGATGCCCGCCACGACCCATATTGATCAACGCAGCGCCATGGGGCATTTGCCGGAACAACTCACGATCAAGAATGCCCTGAGTCTGCTCAGTCAGTGGCAGCACGCACAGCAGAATGTCGCACTGGCTGAGAAACGCCGGCAGTTGCTCGCGCCCGGCATAGCACTCCACACCAGCGACCTGATGCGCACTGCGCGCCCAACCCGACAAGGCAAAACCCAACGGCTGCAACGTCGCCAGAATCTGCTGAGCCTGGGTGCCAAGGCCCATGATCCCGATCCGCCGCGTGGCCGCCGGTTGCAGCAAGTGCGCCTGCCAGCACCGCGCCATTTGCTGCTGGCGATAACGCAGCATGTCCCGGTGCAGGCTCAGCACCGCAAAACTGGCGTATTCGCACATGCCTCGGGTGATGCCGGGGTCCAGCAGGCGCACCACCGGCAAGCTCGCGGGCAAGCGACTGAGGTCCAGTTGATCAACCCCAGCGGACAACGCGAACAACACTTTCAGATTCGGCAGCAAAGCCTCTAGATCGTCAGGTGCCTGCCAGGCGGCGAGGTACTTGATGTCCGCGGGATCACCGATGTCCGGCCAGGCGCGCCATTCGATATCCGGGGCGTGTTCGGCAAACAGCGCTTTCCACTGTTCGCCGCGCACAGGGTCAGCTTTATAGAGCAGGGCCATGGGCATGTCCTGAGGGATGAAGGTGTTGTCCATCATCGCGCAACGTCGGCGCAGGATCTGTCGAAAGGGCAGGGTTAAACGGGTTTCGCGATGCTCGATCGGCGACGGCCCGGCAGATTCGACGGGCGAAAGGAATCTGCCGTTTGGCGGGGTGAAAACAGTCGATCCGAATTTCTCAGGGGCCAAGTTCGGCGTAGATCGTTTCGCGCAAGGCTTAACCTGAACACCATCGCAACCACCTCCCGGTTGCCGGACTCACGATGGGAAATGCCATGAATAGCAAAGTCGACGAAACCCTTCATTTGCTCCGTCAGCGCGATCAATTCGTGCCGCGTGGCCTGGTTACCGCTCACCCGTTGGTGATCGATCGCGCCCAAGGTACCGAGTTGTGGGACGTGGACGGCAAGCGCTACCTGGATTTTGTCGGCGGCATCGGTGTGCTGAACATCGGTCACAACCACCCGAAGGTGGTCGCTGCGGTGCTGGCGCAATTGCAAAAGGTCTCTCACGCCTGTTTCCAGGTGGTGGCCTATAAGCCTTATCTGGACCTGGCCCAGCGCCTGTGCGAAATGATCGGTGGCAAAGAAGCGTATAAAGCGGCGTTCTTTACTTCCGGTGCCGAGGCGGTGGAAAACGCGGTGAAGATCGCCCGCGCTCACACTAACCGCTCGGCCGTGATCGCCTTCCGCGGCGGCTTCCACGGCCGTACCTTGCTCGGCACCACGCTGACCGGCATGAGCCAGCCGTACAAGCAGAACTTCGGGCCGTTCGCCCCGGAGGTGTTCCACACCCCGTATCCGAATGCGTATCGCGGTGTCACCAGTGAGATGGCGCTCAAGGCCCTCGACGAGTTGCTGGCCACCCAGGTTGCCCCTGAGCGTGTCGCCGCGATCATCATCGAACCGGTGCAGGGCGACGGTGGTTTCCTGTCGGCACCGGCGGAGTTTCTCCAGGCCTTGCGCGGGCTGACTGAAAAGCACGGCATTGTGCTGATTCTCGATGAAATCCAGACCGGTTTCGGCCGTACCGGCAAGTGGTTCGGTTTCCAGCACGCCGGCATTCAGCCCGACCTGGTGACCGTCGCCAAAAGTCTGGCCGGTGGCTTGCCGTTGTCCGGGGTGGTCGGCAAGGTCGAGATCATGGACGCGCCGCTGCCCGGCGGCCTGGGCGGCACGTACGGTGGCAACGCCTTGTCCTGCGCCGCCGCGCTGGCGGTGATCGATGCCTTCGAGGAAGAACAACTGCTGGCCCGCGCCGAAGCACTGGGCGAGCGTTTGCGTCAGGGGCTGCTGCGTTTGCAGGCCCGTTACGGGCAAATCGGCGACGTGCGCGGCACCGGGTTCATGCTGGCAATCGAATTGATCAAGGATGACGCGGCCCGCACGCCGGACGCTGACCTGAATCAGCGACTGATCGATGAAGCCCGGGCCGGCGGTTTACTGGTGATCAAATGCGGTGTGTACCGCAACGTCCTGCGCTTCCTCGCACCGCTGGTGACCACCGAAGCACAGGTCGATGAAGCGCTGCAGATTCTTGAAGCGGCATTGGCACGCGTCTTGAACTGAGCCCATGGCCGCTCTGGGCGGTGCCACAAGGCATCGTCCGTGAGCGTTTATGGAGCATGGATTGATGGAATGCATCATCGGAGGCTTTGCGCACCATGGGGCTGACTGATTATCGAGCACTGCTCATCGATTGCGATGAGGTCCTGGTCGATCGGGACTCGGGTGTCTGGACGGCACTGCAACCGCTGCTGGACAGCCGAGGCGGTCATTCGGACAAGGAACAGGTGCTGGCCGAATACAGCGAGGTGGTGCGAGCGCTGTATCCGCGTTTCGCTGAACTGGGCTTTAGTGGCGTGCTGTGTTTCGCCCATCGCCAGTTGGCCGAGCGCTGGGGCCTGAAAGCCAGCTGGGAGGAGGGCATGAGCTTTGCCCGTTCGGTGGCCGGCTGGTCGCTGTTCGAGGACGCGCCCGGGGCGATGTTGTACCTGCGCAAGTTCTACCGCTTGCTGGTGCACGGCGACCGGGGCGTCGAGGATCGAGGGCTGCTGTGTGAGCGGTTGGGGATCCTGCCCGACGATTTCATTTCACTGGCCAGCGACCCTTTACTCGATCCGCAGTGGTTAAAGGCCAACGATTTTGAAGCCGGCAACATCCTGCACGTGACCCGACCTTCGGCCGATCGACAGGCGGCCAAAGACGTGTGCCTGATCTGTCGCGGCCGGTCAAAACGCCCCACGCCTTGCGCGGCGGATTACTGTATTAACAGCATGGCGGATCTGGTGGCTCAGCATCAGCTGTCTTTACGGCGCTGATTTTGCTAGAAGATTGTCTTACAGACGGCAGTCAAGAGGTACGCAATGGAAGGGTTAGTCAAACTGGACCGAATCGACATCAGCATCCTGGTGGAGCTGCAAAAGGACGGGCGCATGACCAACGTCAGCCTGGCCGATGCGGTGGGGTTGTCGGCCAGTCCCTGCCTGCAACGGGTCAAACGGCTTGAGTCGGCCGGGTATATTTCCAGCTACAAGGCGCACCTGAACCTGGCCAAGATCACCGATTCGGTGACGGTGTTTACCGAGATCACCTTGAGCGACCACAAGCGCGAAGACTTCGCCAAGTTCGAGTCCAATATCCGTCTGGTGGACGAAGTGCTCGAATGCCATTTGATCAGCGGTGGCTACGATTATCTGGTGCGCTTCATGACCCGCAGCATCCAGCATTATCAGGAAGTGATCGAAAGCCTGCTGGACAAGAACATCGGCATCTCCAAGTACTTCAGTTACATCGTCATCAAATCTCCGGTGCTCAAGGACGGCGTGCCGCTGCGTAAGTTGCTGCGCCACTGACAGACTCCATTCTCAATACCAACACGAATCCCCTGTGGGAGCGGGCTTGCTCGCGAAGAGGCCGTGTCAGTCGATAGAAATATCAACTGACAAACCGCTTTCGCGAGCAAGCCCGCTTGTGTCTTGCAGCGCCGTCTGCACCGCGTTTGGACATGAGTTCGTTAGATCCCCTCAACATGCTTCATGCTGGCGCAGGCCGCATAAACAGCTGTTTGCAGCCTGCAAAACAGTCGTCAGATGCGCTCTGACCGATGATTTCGAAACAACGCGCAAAAGTCTCTGCGGTGTAATGCGTTTAGAGAGAGGGGAGCGGTTTGTTGTCCGGCTGGTTTCGATAAAACGATGCGGCTGCCACGACCCGCTGAATAACACCAATCGGAGCGAAAAAAAATGCGAATGAGCAACGCAAAAGCACTATTGGGTTACGGCGTTTTACTGCTGGCGAGCAGCAGCGAGGCGCATCAGATCTGGTAGGAACAACCACCCGGGCAACCCCTGGCGTTGTACTACGGGGAATATGACAAGAACATGCTGGAAGTCACACCGGGCGGGATGGATCGGTTCCAGCAACTCAAGGGCTGGTCGATCAGCGACCGGTCCCAGCCATTAACGCTGACCTTGCAGCGCCAAGCGTTTGCGGTGGCGCATCAAACCCGGGCAGATGACTCGTTGCTGGCCCAGGACCCGCACTATCCGATCTTCGACCTTCATGAGGCGGACAAGGCGCTAAAGACGCACTGGACGCCGGCGACCCGTTGGGTTGGCGACTTGCGCGCACGCACCCCGGAACTGACCCTGGACATCGTGCCGACCGGCGTCGCCGATGCAGGCAAGGCGCAGTTCCAGGTAGTCTATGCGTCCAAACCGTTGGCCGACCAGGACGTGGTGCTGGAAACCGGCTCCGGTGAAGTGTTCACCCAGCGCACCGACGCCTCGGGCAAAGTCAGCTTCGAGCTGCCGTGGCAGGGCACTTACGTGGTAGCCGTGGAATACAAGGACCGCACGCCCGGCGAGCGCATCAGTCCTCAAGGCAAAGCGGAACCGTTCGATATAAAGAGCTTCAGTTCGACATTGTCGTTCTATCGATCACAGGGCCAGACGCCGTTGCCGCGAGCGCCGTCGCAGCTGCCGGCATCGGAAGTCGCCAGGCTCAAGAAACAGGCCTGACCCCTCGACCATTACATGAGTGACTGATATGACCCCATCTTCAGGATTGGCAGGGCAGGCGACAACCGCTTCCCCTGCGCTTGCAACCACTGCCGTCAAGGCCAACACCCGAATGCTGGCGATCGACGCCCTGCGCGGCTTCGTCATGCTGTTGATGCTGATCGACCATGTGCGGGAAACCTTTCTGCTGCACCGTCAGGTCACCGACCCGATCGATGCGTTGAGCGTCACGCCGGACCTGTACTTCACCCGCATGCTCAGCGAGATCTGCGCGCCGGCATTCATCTTCCTCACCGGTTTGTCGGCCTGGCTCTACAGCCAGAAACACACGGCGAAAGAAACCTCGGTGTTCCTGCTCAAGCGTGGGTTGTTCCTGGTGTTTCTCGAAGTCACCTTCGTGTGCTTTGCCTGGAACGCCGAGTTCCCGCCCAAGACGCTATGGCTGCAGGTGATCTGGTGCATCGGCATCTGCATGATTGTGCTCGCCGGGTTGCTGCACTTCAAACGCGCTTGGCTGATCGTACTCGGCGTGGCCATTGTCGCCGGGCACAACCTGCTCGATGGCGTGACCGTGGGGCCGGAGTCGCCGTTCTTCGTGCCGTGGTCGATCCTGCATCAGCGGGTGTTCATCGACATCACTGAATTCACCCGGGCCCGCACCACTTACCCGGTATTGCCCTGGATTGGCGTGATCCTGCTGGGGTGGGGGATCGGGCCGTGGTTCGGCAAGGAAATGGACCCGGCCGAGCGGATTTCCCGTCTGCTCAGACTGGGCGCCGGCCTGCTGGTGGCGTTCGTGTTCATTCGCTACCTGAACGTCTATGGCGAGAAACCCTGGGTGCAGACTGGTGACTCGTTGCGCACCTTCATGAGTTTCATGAGCGCCAAGAAGTACCCGCCCTCGCTGATGTTCCTGATGCCGACGATTGGCCTTTCGCTGATCTTGCTGGCGCTGTTCGAGAAGCTGCAGGATCGCTGGTCCACCGCGACCCTGGCGATTTACGGCGGGGCGCCGATGTTCTTCTATTTGCTGCACTTGTACGTACTCAAGGCCATGTATCTGGTGGCGGTCGCGATCTGGGGCGCCAATCAGGGGGCGTACTATGGCTTCGACAACCTGCCCACGGTGTGGCTGTGGAGTGTGATCCTCGGGGTGTTGCTGTTCTTCCCTACGCGCTGGTTCGCCAACCTCAAACAGCGCCGCCGCGATATCGCGATCCTCAAATACCTCTGACGTGACTGTATGCCGGACCCCGTCAGGTGGCAGGTTCTGAACTGGAACGGAACAGCCTTTGTGCACTTTTATAAGGCTGCGCCACCTCGCGCTGCACTATGCGAAGGCAAATATCGGGCGTTCATGGGCACCCGTGGTCAACGT
The DNA here is from genome assembly GCF_030053115.1 of Pseudomonas svalbardensis. Taxonomy (NCBI): domain Bacteria; kingdom Pseudomonadati; phylum Pseudomonadota; class Gammaproteobacteria; order Pseudomonadales; family Pseudomonadaceae; genus Pseudomonas; species Pseudomonas svalbardensis. Next base: position 2,835,846 of record NZ_CP125619.1, read on the forward strand.
TTACTGGCGCAAGGACTGCCAATGGTCGACTGGCACAAAGTCTGCAAGACACTGTTCAGGCCCACTGTGAACGCAGTCGAGTGGGCAGCCCCCTCGGTCAACGACGATCGATTGACCGAACAGGTCGCGGGCAACATCGGTGGATCCGGCATAGATGCCTGACTTAGCACCGTAAACGAACAGGCAAAGACGCCTGGAACCGCAAGGTTTCAGGCGTTTTTTTTTGCTTTTTGAACAGCTATCGACGGGTGTCTCTTATGAATTCCAATGTGGCCACTTTGAACAAGCTGCAAACGCTGATCGTGATCGGCAATGGCATGGTCGGACATCATTGTGTCGAACAGCTGATCGAACGCGGTGCCCTTGATCAGTATCGGCTGCACGTCTTCAGCGAGGAGCCGATGCGTGCCTACGACCGCGTGCACCTTTCCGAGTATTTCTCCGGCCGTGATGCCGAGTCGCTGGCCCTCGGTGAAGCCTCGCTGTATCAGACCCCGGGCGTCACGCTGCATCTGGGGGTGCCGGTCCTGGAAATCGACCGCGTCCGCCGCCAGGTGATCACCGCGCAAGGCTGCGTTTCCTACGACAAATTGGTGCTGGCCACCGGGTCCTATCCGTTTGTGCCGCTAATCGAAGGCGCCGAGGGCGATTCGCGCCTGGTGTATCGCACCCTTGAAGACCTCGACGCCATTCGTGCCGCGGCAAGCAACGCCCGACGCGGTGTGGTCGTCGGCGGTGGCTTGCTCGGCCTGGAAGCCGCCAACGCCCTGACAACCCTGGGGCTGGAAGCTCATGTGGTGGAATTCGCCCCGCGTCTGATGCCGGTGCAGTTGGACGAGTACGGTGGTCTGGCGCTCAAGGCGCAGATCGAACGCCTCGGCGTCGGTGTGCACCTGTCGCGCGGGACTCAGTCGATAAGCGCAGGCGAGGAATACCGCTATCGGATGAACTTCGCCAATGACGAATTTCTTGAAACCGACCTGATCGTGTTTTCCGCCGGTATCCGTGCGCAAGACGCACTGGCTCGTCAATGCTCGCTGGAAGTCGGCCCGCGCGGCGGTGTGGTGATTGACGACCAATGCCAGAGCAGCGATCCAAACATCTACGCCATCGGCGAGTGTGCCGCGTGGAAGGGCAGCATTTTTGGCCTGGTCGCCCCGGGCTACCAAATGGCGCGCGGTGTTGCCGCACTGCTGTGCAACGAAACCGCCGAGCCGTTCATGGGCGCGGACATGTCGACCAAGCTCAAACTGCTGGGCGTCGATGTCGGTTCCATCGGCGACGCGCATGGCAGCACGCCGGGCGCGCGCAGTTATCAGTTTATCGACGAGACCACGGCCAGCTATCGACGCCTGGTGGTGGACGCGACGGGCAAGCATGTACTCGGTGCGGTGCTGGTCGGTGACAACAGCTACTACGACACGCTGCTGCAATACATGCAGAACGCGATTGCGCTGCCGGCGGAACCCGCCAGCCTGATTCTGCCGTCGTCCGAAGGCGCACCGACCCTGGGCCCGGGCGCGTTGCCCGAAGCGGCCACGGTGTGCTCGTGCCACAACGTCACCAAGGGTTCCATTTGCTCGGCCATCGACGGTGGCTGCACCGACTTCGGCCTGCTCAAATCGCAGACCAAGGCCTGCACCGGTTGCGGTGGTTGTGCCGGGTTGCTCAAGCAGGTGTTCGAACATGAGTTGATTGCCCGTGGCGTCAGCGTCGACAAAAGCCTGTGCGAACACTTTGCCTATACCCGTCAGGAGCTGTATGCGCTGGTGCGGGTAGAAGGGGTGATCACCTTCGAAGAACTGCTGGCCAAGCATGGCCGTGGTCACACCGGTTGCGACGTGTGCAAACCGGCGGTGGGATCGATCCTCGCGTCGTGCTGGAACCAGCCGATCATGGACGCCTCACTGGTGCCGTTGCAGGACACCAACGACACCTTCATGGCCAACATGCAGAAAAACGGCACCTATTCGGTGGTGCCACGCATCCCCGGTGGCGAGATCACCGCCGACAAACTGATCGCGATCGGTGTGGTGGCGAAGAAATACGACCTCTACACCAAAATCACCGGCGGCCAGCGTATCGACCTGTTTGGCGCGCAGTTGCATGAATTGCCGGACATCTGGGCCGAACTGATTGAAGCCGGTTTCGAAACCGGGCATGCCTACGGCAAATCGACCCGGACGGTGAAGTCCTGTGTCGGCAGCACCTGGTGCCGTTACGGCGTGCAGGACAGCGTGCAAATGGCCCTGACCATCGAGGACCGTTACAAGGGGCTGCGCTCGCCGCACAAGCTCAAATTCGCGGTGTCCGGTTGCACTCGGGAATGCGCCGAGGCCCAGAGCAAAGACGTTGGCGTGATCGCCACCGAGAAAGGCTGGAACCTTTACATCGCCGGCAACGGTGGCATGCGCCCACGTCACGCCGAGCTGTTCGCCACCGACCTCGACGATGCGACCCTGATCCGCTACATCGACCGCTTCCTGATGTTCTACATCCGCACTGCCGACAAATTGCAGCGTACCTCGGTGTGGCGCGAAAGCCTGGAAGGCGGCCTCGATTACCTCAAGGATGTGATCATCAACGACAGCCTGGGACTGGGTGAAGAGCTCGAATCGCAGATGCAACTGGTGGTCAACCGCTATGAATGCGAATGGGCCAACGCCCTTAAAGACCCGGAAAAACTCAAGCGCTTCCGTACCTTCGTCAACGATAAACGCCCAGACCCGGACATCCACTTTGTCCAGGAACGCGGCCAGCGGCGCCCGATCATGGCCGCCGAACTCAACCTTATCCCTGTTATCGAGGAGATTGCCTGATGAGCCAGTCCAATACCCAACGCATCGATTCCCTGGAAAACACCGAGGCCTGGCAAACGGTGTGCGAGCAACAGGACCTGGTCAGCAACTCCGGCGTCGTCGTCTGGCTCGACGGCGCGCAAGTGGCGCTGTTCTACCTGCCGGGTGCCGAGGGTCGGACCCTCTACGCCATCGACAACCATGACCCGCAATCCGGGGCAAATGTGATCGGTCGCGGGTTGGTCGGCAGCATCAAGGGTGATCTGGTGGTTGCATCGCCGATCTACAAACAGCATTTCCGCCTTGAGGACGGCAGTTGCCTGGAGTACCCGCAACAGCGTCTGCGTGTCTGGCCTGTTCGCTTGAACGCCGGCGCGGTGCAAGTCGGGGTGGCTTGAGCCTGTTCAACAGCATCGCGTATCCGCATCGGAGGTATTTATGAAAACAGCTGCACAATTGCTGAAACTCAAGGTCGTGCAAAACCGCCAGGTGCATAGCATCGCGCCCGATGAGATGGTGCTTGAAGCGCTGAGGATCATGGCTGAAAAGAACGTAGGCGCGCTTCCGGTGATCGAGGCTGGGCAGGTGGTCGGCGTGATCAGCGAGCGCGACTATGCGCGCAAGGTCGTTCTGCAGGGGCGCTCTTCGGTCGGTACGCCGGTGCGCGACATCATGAGTGCGCCTGTGGTGACCGCTGACAGTCAGCAGAGTATTGAGCGTTGCATGGCGGTTATGACTGACAGCCATCTGCGTCATCTTCCGGTGATGGAGGGTGGCGAACTGATGGGGCTGTTATCGATTGGGGATTTGGTCAAGGAAGCTATCGTTGAACAGGCGGATTTGATTCGGCAACTGGAGCATTACATTCGCGGGCACTGAATGGGTTGGCGCTACGCTGTTCACTTAAAGTTGAGGGGACATATCCGTTTCTGCGGTGATGGCGACTTAGGGTTCCGCCCTTACGGCGGGTCACTTTGAAAAGCGCAAAGTAACCAAACGCTTTCGCCCCTGACGTACGGTGCCTCGCCTAGGCTCGGCATGCCCTCGCTCCGGTCCTGCTCCGTGGGCCCGCCGCCATCGGCCATCCATGGCCGGGGGCGGCTACCGCGGCATCCTTGCCGCGGTGCCCACTGCGCAATACCTGCGTTCGGCCTCTGGGAAAGGGGCAGTAGATCAAAATCAAAAGCCACAGCCACAGCCACAGCAGATCAAAAGATCGCAGCCTCGTTTCACTCGACAGCTCCTACAGGGGGGAGGGGGTGAACGCACGCTTCTCACCACTCAACAGGCCGAGCGTTAGCTCGCCTGCAGCTTTTGATCTTGATGCACCGCCCCCACGGAGCAGGACCGGAGCGAGGGCATGGCGAGCCTAGGCGAGCCACCGAACGAAAGGGGCAAAAGCGCTTTGGTTACTTTCGCGCTTTTCGAAAGTGACCCGCCGTAAGGGCGGAACCCTAAGCAGCCGTGACCGCAGAAACGGATATGCACACGGTTTTGTGGCTTTCTTGATCGGTATCAACCGCATGGCCCGACGGGCTCTGTAATCTCCAGAGACCGACAGCCAGTGCGCTCAGCCCAATGTTCGCCGTAGCGCGGGTTGCCTTGACCCAAGGCGAAAACTCCATGATCTATCCGCTGATTCTGACCTTGCACCTGTTTGCCGCCCTGATCTTCATCGGCACGGTGTTCTTCGAAGTCCTGTTCCTGGAAAGCATCCGCAAACAGTTACCCGCCAGGGTGATGCTGCTGGTGGAGCAGGGCATCGGTCGCCGGGCCCGCTCGCTGATGCCGTGGGTTCTGCTGGTGTTGTTCGGTGCGGGGCTGGGCATGGTCTGGTTGCGCTACTTGCCAGCCCTTGCCTCACCACTGGCCTCATCGTTTGGCACATTACTGGCGTTGAAAATCGCGGTGGCCGTGAGTGTGCTGCTGCACTTCCTGGGCGCCATGTTTTTGTTCAAAAGCGGCCGAATGAGCCCGCGCTACCTGCACTTCATCCATGGCAGCCTGTTCTGCCATATGGTCGTTATCGTGCTGCTGGCCAAGGGCATGTTTTACCTGACGTGGTAATCGGGTTTGACCGGTGGTCCGTTGTGCGGACACTTCGCTTGCGCTTGACGCAAATCAAGGAGCATTGATGGTGAAACCCGGAGACTGAAAGTCCGCAGCCAGTCTCGGAGACCGTCATGCTCGATTTATTTCACAACCCCGGCGAGTTGATCGCTCGGTGCGATCAAGGCGTGCTTGACCCAAACTGTCATGCCGACACGCAAAAATTTCATGACGGTATTGGCTCTCTCGATCTGCTTCGTGCACTGCGCGTAAGCCGCCAGAAGTGCCGTCCGCTGTCCCTGAACGTGCAACTGCCTTCCAGCCTCAAGCCGTCTTCCTGTGCCCCGCGCGATATCGCCGACGAGCACAACGGAGTCGAGCAGCACCTTCAGCATCTGGAGCGTGAAATCGATCTCGTCGGTTGTCACCTGGGTGCGGAGCAACGGGTCGAGCAGTTTCATCTGGGAGGCGGAACACCCGCGCCTGCCCATCTGGAGCGACTGATGAGTCATCTGCGTGGCCGGTTCAATTTTCTCGAACATGAAGGGGGTGACTACAGCGTCGAGGTAGACCTTCACCATACCGACTGGTCGACTATGAGGTTGCTGCGCGACCAGGGGTTCAACCACGTCAGCATCGGCGTTCCGGATATCGACGCCGACTGTGACAGGTCGGTGGCCTGCTACCAGAACCCGGCGCCGATCCAATCGCTCATGGATGCCGCGCGCACCTTTGGGTTTCGATCCATCAACGTCGATCTGGGTTTTGGCCATGCCTGGCAGACGCCGGACAGTTTTGCGCTGAAGCTGGCGAGCATTATCGAGCTGGAGCCGGACCGGCTGATGGTGTTCGATTATGCCCGGCCACCACGGCGCTATCGGCCGGTGCTCGGTGACAAAATCAGAGAGTTGTGCAGCCAAGACGATAAAGGTGCGATGCGCCAGATCTGTTTCGAGCAACTGCTTTGCGCGGGTTATCACTACATCGGTCTGGGGCAGTTTGTCCGGCCTGATGATGATCTGGCGATCGCCCAGGAGCGAGGCCGGTTACGCCGTACCTGTGAGGGTTTCTCCCGTCACGGCTATTGCGATCATGTCGGATTCGGTTTGGGTGCCATCAGCCAGATCGACGATTTGTACACGCAAAACACCGACGAGATTGAACGTTATCAGCAGCAACTGGACATGCGGCAACTGCCGACGTGTCGCGGCTGGCGCTTCGAGGCGGGGGATCAGATCCGGCAAATGGTCATGGAACGTCTGGCCTGTGATCAGGAGTTGGATATCCGCGCCATCGAGAAGCGATATGGGCTGGTTTTTTCAAAGTACTTCTGCGCTGTCTGGCCTTGGCTGGAGCAATTGAGTCGTGATGGATTGATTGAGTTGTCAGACCGTTTCATCAGCATTCTTCCCGCCGGTCGGCCGGAAGTGGATGCCATCTGCAACCTGTTTGAAAAGGATTTGGGCGGGCCCATTGCGAGTTGATCGATCATGAACACGACATTTGATTTCAATCGCGCCCTGGTCGAAAAGTATGACCGCCCGGGGCCGCGTTATACCTCTTACCCCACGGCGCCGCAGTTTCATCAGGCGTTTGCCGTTGATGACTATCAGCGTGCCGCCCGTGACAGCAATCAGGTGGCCGCGCCGAAACCGTTGTCGGTGTACATCCACATCCCGTTCTGCAAAAGCCTTTGTTACTACTGCGCCTGCAACAAAATCATTACCCAGAAAACCCATCGCGCCGTCGAGTACCTGAAGTACCTCAAGCGTGAAATCACGATGCAGGCGGCCTTGTTCGACAGCACCCGCAAACTCACTCAGTTGCACCTGGGGGGCGGCACGCCGACCTATTTGACCAGCGAACAGCTGGCGGACCTGATGGACTGCCTGCACCAGGCATTCAACATGGATGACAGCGATGACCATGAGTTTTCCATCGAGGTGGACCCGCGGACCATCAGCACCGAGCAGATTCAGTCGCTGCGCCAGTTGGGCTTCAATCGCCTGAGCTTCGGCGTTCAGGATTTCGACCCCGACGTGCAGGCGGCGGTCAATCGCCAGCAAAGTGAAGAGCAGATTTATGCGCTGGTCGCGGCGGCGCGCGAGGCGCAGTTCAAGTCGATCAGCGTCGACCTGATCTACGGCCTGCCACTGCAAACCGTGCAGAGTTTCGACGTCACCCTCAGCAAGATCATCGCTCTGCGTCCGGACCGGATTGCCGCCTACAGCTACGCGCACCTGCCGGAGATGGTCCGCGCGCAACGGCTGATTCGCCCCGCCGACATGCCGCCACCGGAGCGCAAGCTGGAACTGCTTGAGCTGACCATCCGTCGTCTGACCGAGGCCGGTTACGTCTATATCGGCATGGATCATTTCGCCTTGCCGGATGACGAGCTGGCGCTGGCCCGGGCCAATGGCACCCTGCAGCGTAACTTTCAGGGCTACTCCACCCATGCCGACTGCGATTTGATCGGTCTTGGGGTGTCGTCGATCGGCAAGGTCGGCGACAGCTATAGCCAGAGCGTCAAGGAGCTTTCTCAGTACTACAGCCGTATCGATCAAGGGATGTTGCCGGTGCACCGCGGTTACCGCTTGAACGCCGACGACCTGCTGCGCCGCGAGGTGATCAGCGACCTGATGTGCCATGGCCGTATCGCGTTCGACAAGTATGAGGCGCGGCATGGCATTCGCTTCACCGAGTACTTTGCCGAGGCGCTGGCGCAGCTGGGCGAGCATGTGCGCGATGGGTTGCTGCAGATTCACCGCGACGAATTGGTGCTGCTGCCACAAGGGCATTTGATGATGCGCAGTGCCGCGATGGCGTTTGACGCCTATCTGGGTGGTGAGCAAAAAGGGCAGTTTTCACGCACGGTTTGAGACCCCGGAGCCTGTCTTCCGGGGGCTACTTTCTTAAGTTGATTTCAATCAAGGGCAGGGGGCGCAACGCTCCCTAACATGACCGAAAGCCCTTTTGAAATCAGCGAACCCATGACAATCCATCAGCCTTCGATACACGGCAACCTGCGCGCCTGGGGCGTCGGGCTGGTGGTCATGCTGATGCTGATGCTCGCCACCTTCGAGGGAGTCCAGGCCAAGGAATACCGTGACATCGAGCAGCAGCGCATCGAGAAAACCTTCCCTCAGACCGATTCCGTTTCCGCCCCCGAAGGCCCGTTCAAGGTGCGCACACTGTCCGCCGCCGGCCAGGTCATCGGTTATGTGTTCCAGAGCCTGGACGTGGTGGATATTCCGGCCTACTCGGGCAAACCGATCAACACCCAAGTGATTCTCGACACGACCGGCATGATTCAGGATGCCTATGTGCTGGAGCACCACGAGCCGATTCTGCTGATTGGTATCCCTGAGGCAAAACTTCACGGTTTCAGTGCCAAGTACAAGGGCATCAAGGTCAATCAGCGGGTCGTCGTCGGCCATTCCAGTGATCCGAATGCGGTCACCGTCGATGCCATCGCCGGCGCAACGGTCACGGCCATGGTGGTCAACGAGGTCATCATGCGCGCGGCCCACGATGTGGCCGTATCGCTCAAGCTGATCGAAGACACGGGCGGTGTGGCGCGCAAGCCCGCCACCGTGCGCCAGGACTTTTTCGAGCCCGCCACCTGGGAACAACTGACCGGCAACGGCGCCATCCGCCGCTTGAACCTGACCCGTGGCCAGGTCGACGCCGCCTTCAAGGGCACCGATGCCGAAGGCGTCGACAACGCCAGCGCCGATCAGGTTGATGAGACCTTTATCGAGCTGTACACCGCCGACCTGAATCCGCCGACCATCGGCCGTGCGCTGTTGGGCGACAATCAATATCGCTTCCTCATGCAAGACCTCAAGCCTGGCGAGCAGGCCATCGCGGTGCTGGGTCGTGGGCTGTTTTCCTATAAGGGCTCGGGGTACGTGCGCGGCGGGATCTTCGATCGGGTGCAATTGCGCCAGTTCGGCAATGTCATCAGTTTTCGCGACATGGACCACCAGCGGCTCTCGGATGTGTTTGCCAAGGGCATGCCCGAGTTCAATGAAATGTCGATTTTCATTGTGCGCGAACCGGCGAAGTTCGATCCGGGATCGCCCTGGTCTCTGGAGTTATTGGTACGTCGCCAGACCGGCCCGGTCAGTGGCACGTTCAGCAGTTTCGAACTGCCTTATCAATTGCCCGAGCCGTACCTTGAACGGCCGCTGCCCAGCGCCGAAGAATTGGCCGCCCTCGAGGAAGCCAGTCGGCCGATGTGGTTGACCATCTGGTACCAGAAACACTTCCAAGTCGCCGTACTCGGGACCGCGTTGCTGCTGCTGACGGCGATCCTGTTCCTGCAGGACACATTCACCCGCCGGCCGCATTTTCTGCACTGGCTGCGTCGGGGTTACCTGGTCTTTACCGTGGTGTTTCTCGGCTGGTATGCCCTGGGGCAGCTGTCGGTGGTCAACGTCCTGACCTTTGTGCATGCGCTGTTCGAGCACTTTCGCTGGGAGCTGTTTCTCACCGATCCGCTGATCTTCATGCTCTGGGTCTTCGCCGCCGCGAGCATTCTGCTGTGGGGCCGCGGAGTGTTCTGCGGCTGGCTGTGTCCGTTTGGCGCCTTGCAAGAGTTGATCAACGAGGCCGCGCGCAAGCTGAAAATCCCTCAATACGAACTGCCGTTCGCGGTGCATGAGCGCTTGTGGGCGATCAAATACATCATTTTGCTGCTGCTGTTCGGCATCTCCCTGGAGTCGATGTCCGCCGCCGAACTGTTCGCCGAGGTGGAACCGTTCAAGACCGCCATCACCCTCCGGTTCGACCGCCAGTGGTGGTTCGTGCTCTACGCGGTGGCGCTGCTGGTCATCAATATTTTCACGCGCAAAGTCTATTGCCGGTACATCTGCCCGCTGGGTGCGGCGCTGGCGATTCCGAGCAAATTTCGCCTGTTCGACTGGCTCAAGCGCCGCAAGGACTGCGGCACGCCCTGCCAACTGTGCGCCAAGGAATGCGAGATCCAGGCGATTCATCCCGATGGCCGAATCAATGCCAACGAGTGCCACTACTGCCTCGATTGCCAGATGACTTACCAGAACGACAACAAATGCCCGCCGCTGATCAACAAGCGCAAGAAGCGCGGCAAACCGGCACCCGCTCCTGTGCAACTGATACCTGTCGTGGAAGTGACCGCTCTGGAATGAACCCCGCGAGCGCCTGTCCGCAGTGACCGTTTTTATCCCTTCAAGGAAAACACCTGATGAACGACACAGAATCCAAAAAAACCACTGAAGTGCCGGAATCGACCGGCCTCAGTCGTCGCGGCTTCCTGGGCACCAGTGCGGTGACCGGCGCGGTACTGGCCGGTGCCACGGCCATTGGCGGCGCGGTGTTCACCCGTGAGACATGGGCGGCAGCGGCCAAGGACGCGCAACTGAAAACCCACGTCGGGCCGGGCGAACTGGACCAGTACTACGGTTTCTGGAGTGGCGGCCATCAGGGGGAAGTGCGGATCATGGGCATTCCGTCGATGCGTGAGTTGCTGCGTGTTCCGGTGTTCAACGTCGACTCCGCCACCGGTTGGGGCCTGACCAACGAAAGCAAACGGATCATGGGCGACAGCGCGCATTTCCAGAATGGAGACTGCCACCACCCGCATTTGTCGATGACCGACGGCAAGTACGACGGTAAATACCTGTTCATCAATGACAAGGCCAACAGCCGCGTGGCGCGTATCCGGCTGGACATCATGAAGTGCGACAAGATGCTCACCGTGCCCAATGTGCAGGCGGTTCACGGGCTGCGCCTGCAAAAAGTGCCGCACACCAAGTACGTGTTCGCCAACGCCGAATTCGTGATTCCACACCCCAATGACGGCAGCACCTTCGACCTGCAAGACAAGAACAGCTACACCATGTTCAACGCCATCGATGCCGAGAAAATGGAGATGTCATTCCAGGTCATCGTCGACGGTAACCTGGATAACACCGATGCCGACTACACCGGCAAGTATGCCGCTTCTACCTGCTACAACTCGGAGAAGGCCTACGACCTGGGCGGCATGATGCGCAACGAGCGCGACTGGGTGGTGGTGTTCAACATCCCGCGCATCGAAGCGGCAATCAAGGCCGGCAAGTTCATCACCCTCGACGGCTCGAAAGTGCCGGTGGTCGACGGTCGTAAAACCGAAGGCAAGGACAGCGCGTTCACCCGTTACATCCCGGTGCCGAAGAACCCCCACGGCCTCAATACCTCGCCCGATGGCAAATACTTCATTGCCAACGGCAAGCTCTCGCCGACCTGCACCATCATTGCCATCGCCAAGCTCGACGATCTGTTCGACGACAAATTCAAGGACCCGCGTGACGTGGTGGTCGGCGAGCCGGAACTGGGTCTGGGCCCGCTTCACACCACCTACGACGGCCGCGGCAATGCCTATACCACGCTGTTTATCGACAGCCAGGTGGTGAAGTGGAACGTCGAGGAGGCGATTCGCGCGTACACCGGCGAGAAGGTCAACTACATCAAGCAGAAACTCGATGTGCAGTATCAGCCGGGTCACAACCATGCCTCGCTCACCGAAACCAGCGAGGCCGACGGTCAATGGCTGATGGTCCTCAGCAAGTTTTCCAAGGACCGCTTCCTGCCGACCGGCCCGCTGCACCCGGAAAACGATCAGTTGATCGATATTTCCGGCGAGGAAATGAAACTGGTGCACGACGGTCCGGCCTTCGCCGAACCCCACGACTGCGTGATGGCCCGCCGCGACCAGATCAAGACCAAGAAAATCTGGGACCGCAACGACCCGTTTTTTGCCGAAACCGTGGTCATCGCCGCCAAAGACGGGATCAAGCTGGAGACCGACAACAAGGTCATCCGCGACGGTAACAAAGTCCGCGTCTACATGACCTCGATGGCCCCGGCCTACGGCCTGCCGGAGTTCACCGTCAAACAGGGCAACGAGGTCACGGTGACCATCACCAACATCGACCAGATTGAAGACGTGACCCACGGCTTCGTGATGACCAACCATGGCGTCAGCATGGAGATCAGCCCGCAGCAGACCTCATCGATCACCTTCATCGCCGACAAGGCCGGCCTGCACTGGTACTACTGCAGCTGGTTTTGCCATGCACTGCACATGGAAATGGTCGGCCGCATGAAGGTCGAGAAGGCCTGACCGTTGCCCATCGACAGGAGCCAAGCAATGACTGATAGCAAGGGAAACCCGGTGAAGGTCATTGCGCTTGCGCTTCTGCTGATGCCTGGCAGCGCGCTGGCGGTGCAACCCATCACCACGTTGCCGTTGACGGTGGACGCCGAGCAACGCTGGCACCTGCCGGCAGGGGAATACCGTGGCTCGTTCAGCGTCGATCAACCGATGCAGATTGTCTGCGAGCCGGGCGCGGTATTTCAGGGCGAGGGGCAGGGCAACGGCTTGATCATCAGTGCGCCGGATGTCGGCATCGAGGGCTGCACCTTTCTGGACTGGGGGCACGACCTCACAGCCATGAATGCGGCGGTGTTTATCCAGCCCAAAGCCCATGGCGCGGTGATCAAAGGCAATCGTCTGCAAGGCCAGGGGTTCGGTATCTGGGTCGACGGTACGCAGGATGTGCGCCTGATCGACAACCTCATTCAGGGTGATCCGGCGATGCGCTCGCAAGATCGCGGCAACGGCATTCATCTGTATGCCGTGCATGGTGCCAAGGTCATTGGCAACCAGGTGCGAGACACCCGCGATGGCATCTACATCGACACCTCCAACGGCAACCTGCTGCAAGGCAATACCCTGGAAGACCTACGCTACGGCGTGCATTACATGTTCGCCAACGATAACCAGCTGATCGGCAACACCACCCGCCGCACCCGCACCGGCTACGCCCTGATGCAAAGCCGCAAGCTCACGGTGATCGGCAATCGCTCCGAACAGGATCAGAACTACGGGATCCTGATGAACTACATCACCTATTCAACCTTGCGTGACAACTTCGTCACTGATGTGCGCGACGGCTCGACCGGCGACAGCATGATCAGCGGTGCCGAGGGCAAGGCGTTGTTCATCTACAACTCGCTGTTCAACAGCATCGAACACAACCACTTCGAGCACAGCGCCGTGGGCATCCACCTCACCGCCGGCTCGGAAGATAACCGCATCGCTGACAACGCTTTTGTCGGTAATCAACGACAGGTCAAGTACGTCGCCACCCGCTTGCAGGAATGGTCGGCGGATGGCCGGGGCAATTACTGGAGCGATTACCTGGGCTGGGACCGCAACAACGATGGCCTCGGCGATATCGCCTACGAACCCAATGACAACGTCGACCGTCTGCTGTGGCTGTACCCGCAGGTGCGACTGTTAATGAACAGCCCCGGTATCGAGTTGCTGCGCTGGGTGCAGCGGGCCTTTCCGGTGATGAAATCGCCGGGGGTGCTGGACAGCCATCCGCTGATGAAGTCATCCACTCAAACCCTGACCCAGGAGCCCACCTCATGAACGTCATCGACATTGAAGGCGTCAGCCAGCGCTATGGGCACGCCACCGTGTTGCATCAGCTCAACCTCAGCCTGGCGGAAGGTGAAGTGCTGGGGTTGTTCGGGCACAACGGCGCGGGCAAGACCACCAGCATGAAACTGGTGCTTGGCCTGCTCCAGCCCAGCGAAGGGCAGGTCAGGGTGTTCGGCCGTTTACCCAGCGATCCCCACGTGCGGCGCCTGCTCGGTTATCTGCCGGAAAACGTGACGTTTTACCCGCAGCTGAGCGGTCTTGAGACCTTGCGTCATTTCGCGCGACTCAAAGGTGCTGCGTTCGCTCAGGTCGACGTGCTGCTGGAGGAAGTCGGCCTGGCGGGCGCGGCGCATCGGCGGGTCAAGACTTACTCCAAAGGCATGCGTCAACGGCTGGGGCTGGCGCAAGCGCTGCTCGGCGAGCCACGTTTGTTGCTGCTCGACGAGCCGACCGTCGGCCTCGATCCCATCGCGACCCAGGATCTTTATCGGTTGCTCGATCGCCTGCGCAGCCAGGGCACCAGCATCATTCTCTGCTCCCACGTCTTGCCGGGCGTCGAGGCGCACATCAACCGCGCAGCGATTCTGACCCAGGGTCGCCTGCTGGCCCTCGGCAGTCTCCACAGTTTGCGCGAGGAAGCCGGGTTGCCGACGCTGATTCGCGCCAACGGCCTCAAGCACGCCGGGCCCTTGCAGCAACGCTGGAACAACGCCGGACACGTCACCGAACGCTGGGGCGTCGAAGGGCTTGAAGTGGCCGCGCTCAATGGCAGCAAGCTCGGGCTGTTGCGCCAACTGCTCAATGAAGACGAGCCGGCCGACGTGGAAATCCATCAGCCGTCTCTGGAAGATATTTACCGCTACTACATGAGCCGGACCGGTACGGCGCCGATCGGGGAGGCCGTATGAACGCTGTCTGGAACATGGCCCGCAAGGAATTCAGCGACGGTTTGCGCAATCGCTGGTTGTTGGCGATCAGTGTGTTGTTCGCGGTGCTGGCCATCGGCATCGCCTGGCTGGGCGCCGCGGCCTCCGGGCAATTGGGCTTCACGTCGGTCCCGGCCACCATCGCCAGCCTGGCCAGTCTGGCGACGTTTTTGATGCCGTTGATTGCGTTGCTGTTGGCCTATGACGCCATCGTCGGCGAAGACGAAAGCGGCACGTTGCTGCTGTTGCTGACGTACCCCTTGGGTCGCGGGCAGATTCTGCTGGGCAAGTTTGTCGGCCACGGGTTGATCCTGGCGCTGGCGACACTGATCGGTTTCGGCTGCGCCATGCTGGCCATCGCCGTGCTGGTGGACGATGTCGAACTGAGCCTGCTGCTCTGGGCTTTTGGCCGGTTCATGGCGTCGTCGACATTGCTGGGCTGGGGTTTTCTGGGGCTGGCCTATGTGCTGAGCAGTGTGTCGGCCGAGAAGTCCACGGCGGCCGGGCTGGCGTTGGGTGTCTGGTTCTTCTTCGTGCTGGTGTTCGACCTGGCACTGCTGGCGCTGTTGGTGCTCAGCGAAGGGCAGTTCAACCCGAAAGTGCTGCCCTGGTTGCTGCTGCTCAACCCCGCTGACATCTATCGCCTGATCAACCTCTCCGGTTTTGAACCCGGCACCAGTACCGCGGGTGTGCTGACGCTGGGCAGCGATTTGCCGATGCCCGGCTTGATGCTCTGGCTGTGCCTGTCGCTGTGGGTGGCGGTGCCATTGGGCTCGGCCTGGCTGTTGTTTCGTCGCCGGGCGACATGAGTTTCCACTTTGATAGTTTTGGAGGAGTTGACGATGAGTACGTTTTATCTGACGACGATGCGCGTAGTGGCGGGCCTGATGATGTGCCTGTTGCTGACGGCCTGTGACAATCCGGCGCAAGCCACTTACAGCAACGCGGCCACTGCCTTTCATCCCAGTGATGAATGCCATGTCTGCGGGATGATCATCAACGGATTCCCCGGGCCCAAGGGCGAAGTGGTCGAGCGGGCCGGGGTCAAGAAGTTCTGCTCCACGGCGGAAATGATTGGTTGGTGGTTGCAGCCGGAAAATCATCATGGCGATGCAAAACTGTATGTCCACGACATGGGGCGCAGCCCATGGAACGCGCCGGATGATGCCCACCTGATCGATGCCAGAGATGCGTTCTACGTGTTCGGCACCCAACTCAAAGGCGCCATGGGCGTGGTGCTGGCGTCCTTCTCCAGCCGCGAGGCCGCTGAAAAGCTTGCCGCTGAACAGGGCGGTCGCTTGCTGCGGTTCAGCGAGATCACTCCGGCGCTGCTGCAGCAACACTAGCGTCGTCGAGAAAATCTGATCGCCGTCAAGTCGGTATTTCTTCACCTGCTCAAAGATAGGGGCTGGCTATGTCCCCCAGTGCTGGCATCCGTGATGCCCAGGAGTAAATGATGAAAACCGAGTTTCAGGACCGTTTGGCGGTGGTCACGGGTGCCAGCTCCGGGATTGGCCTGGCACTGTGCGCCGCGCTGTTACCGCGCGGCGTCAAGGTGCTGGCGATGTCACGGACCCTGGGTGAACTGCCGGCCTTGCAGCAGATCTACGGCGAGCGGTTGCAGTGGTTTGCCGGGGACGTCACGAATCTGCAAGACCTGCGCGAACTGGCCGAGCGCGCGGCGGCGATTGGCCCCGTGGACTATCTGGTGCCCAACGCGGGGATCGCTGAAATGGCTGACAGTCTGGATATGCAGGCCTTCCAGCGTCAGTGGGCGGTCAACGGTGCCGGGGCGTTGAATACGCTGGCGGCGTTGCGGGGTGAGTTGGCGAACCCGGCGTCGGTGGTGTTTGTCGGGAGCTTCCTGACCGGTTCGAGCTTCCCCGGGCTGGCCGCCTGCATTGCCAGCAAGGCTGCGCTGGCGGCTCAGGCGCGGACGCTGGCGGTGGAGTTTGCGAGTTTTGATGTGCGCATTAATCTGGTCTCGCCGGGACCGACGGCTACCTCGATGTGGGATCACTTGGGGTTGAGCGATGGGGAGCTTGGCGATGTTGCCGACACGCTTGGCAAACGTCTGTTACCGGGTCATTTTCTAGATGCGGCATCGGTGGCTAATGTGATTGTCTTTCAGCTGTCGCAGGGGGCTCGGGGTGTTTACGGTCAGGACTGGAAGGTCGATAACGGTTACACCTTGGGCTGAAGGGTAAATATTTACGCTCGGAGTACATATCCGTTGTTGCGGTAACGGCGGCTTAGGGTTCCGCCCTGACGGCGGGTCACTTGGAGAAGCGTCAAGTAACCAAACGCTCTTGCCCCTGACGTACGGTGCCTCGCCTAGGCTCGGCATACCCTCGCTCCGGTCCTGCTCCGTGGGCCCGCCGCCATCGGCCATCCATGGCCGGGGGCGGCTACCGCGGCATCCTTGCCGCGGTGCCCACTGCGCAGAACCTGCGCTCGGCCTTCCGACGGGGCAGATCAAGATCAAGATCAAGATCAAAAGCCAAAGCGAGGCGGCCTGATAGCCGACCTGATGTCTGCCAAGGTCATTGGCGGTGGACACCTATGTCATGCCCGCCAAAAATCCAACTGTGGGAGCGAGCCTGCTCGCGAAGGCGGACTTACATTCAACATTGATGTCGACTGACAGGGCCTCATCGCGAGCAGGCTCGCTCCCACAGGGGAAATGCGTACGCTTTGAAGAGACAGGTCGGCCGGTAGGCCGCCTCGCTTTTGCTTTTGCGGTACACGCCCCCTCGAGAGGCCCACGGAGCAGGACCGGAGCGAGGGCATGGCGAGCCTGGGCGAGCCACCGAACGAAAGGGGCAAAAGCCCTTGGTTACTTGGGGATTTTCCAAGTGACCCGCCGTCAGGGCGGAACCCTAAGCCGCCGTTACCGAAGAAACGGATATACACCCAAGGCCTAGTGCGAAGTCCCCTCGGCAAACTCAATCTTGTTCCCCACGTTGTACTTGCCCGAAGGCTTGTTCATCGGAATGCGTTTGATCTCCTTCAGGGTGCTGCTGTCGTAAACAATCAGCGCACCGTCGGTGGCCCAGATGCTCAGCAGCAGGTAACGGCCGTCACGGGTGAACTCAACATGAGCGGCAGTTTTACCGGGCATCGGGCGCAAGGTGTGGGCGATTTCCAGAGTCTGTTTGTCGATCAGGTGGATCGCATCGTTGTCGGGCCCGAAGAACACGTCGGTCCAGGCATACCGCGAATTGACGTGACTGCGCATGAAAAACCCGGGCCCCAGGGTCGGGATTTCCTTGATCAGTTTCCAGGTCTTGAAGTCGATGACCGAGATCAGCCCCTTGCTGATATTCGGCGTGGCGAACACCCACTCGCCGTTGCGTTTCCAGTAGGTCCCCGACCCCAAATGCGGCATGCCCGGCAGCGGTATGTCGGTGACTACCTTGCCGCTGTCGAGGTCGATCACCTGACCGCCCTGGGCCTTGCGCGACGTCGCCAGCAGCTGTTTGTAGTCCGGTGAAAAGGAGAAATCGTCGAGAACATCCCCGGCAGGGATCCGCCGTGGTTCGAAATCCGGGGTGCCGGCCCAGGACAGTTCCCAGACTTCCTTCACGTCCTTGAGCGCGACGATGAAGCTGTCCCGCGGCGGGGCGGAGTAGACCGCGCTGACCCGTGACGCGGTGCCGTCCTGACCGATCGTGGGAATGGTTTTGACCAGCGACAGATCGCGAGCATCGAGCACCACCAGGTTGCCGGGCAAATAGTTGCCCACCAGCACCCAGCGTCCATCCTTGCTCACCGCCAGGTTGCGGGTATTGAGGCCGGCGCGAACCTCGGCGATCAGTTTCAGGTTGTGCAAGTCATACAGGCTGATCCAGCCGTCACGGGAGGCGAAGTAGACGAAGCGCCCGTCGGGTGAGAACTTCGGCCCGCCATGCACGGCAAAGTGCGAAGCAAACCGCGCCAGCACCTCAAAGCGGTCACCGTCGAGGATGTCGATGTGATGGTCGCCGGCTTCCACCACCACGAACAGGTTCAGCGGGTCGGCGCCGTGCTGGGGCGTGGTGGGCAGCTTGCTGAGGTCCGCGAGCATCGAGTGACTGCCGAGAATGTCGTCATTGCTCCAGGTGGGCGGGGTGGCGGGCGGTTGCTGAAGGTAGTCCACCAGCGCGTCGATCTGCGCGGGGCTGAACACAGTGGCATACCCGGCCATTTGGCTCGCGGGGCGACCGTTCTGGATCACGCTGCGGATTTCATCAGGTTTGATCCGGCTGAGACTCTCCGGCAACAACGCCGGCCCCGCAGCGCCGAGACGGTTAATGCCGTGACAGCGCTGGCAATGCTGCTGATAGTTTTCCGCGGCGTGTTCAAGTGCAGGAACCGCTGCGCCGGCCTGGGCCGCGCTGACCCATAACATGTGCGCAAGGAGCATGCGCCTCATATCGCCACCTTGGCGTGGCGTTGCAGCGCTTGAGCCGGGTAAAGCCGCGCCGGGTACTCCAGCTGTTCTGCACCAAACAAATCGACCACGGTGCCGATCACCGTCAGTGTCGGTATGCCCGGTGGACAATCCAGCGCCAGGGTCGGCAATTGGTGCAATTTGCCACGGGCGACGTGCTGGTCGGGACGCGTGCCGTTGCTGATCAGCGCCGCGGGTGTATCGGCCGACAGCCCGGCTTCGATCAAACGCTGAGCGATGATCCCCAGGTTCGACAAGCCCATGTAAAACACCAAGGTTTGGCTACTGTCGGCAAGGCTGCTCCAGGGCAGCGACAACTCGCCATCGCGTTGCAAATGACCGGTGATGAACCGGCAGGAATTGACCAGGTCGCGGTGGGTCAACGGTATGCCCGCATAAGCGCTGCAGCCGGAAGCGGCGGTAATGCCCGGCACCACTTGGCAGTCGATGCCGCGTTGCAGCAGGTACTCCAGCTCTTCGGCACCGCGACCAAAAATGAACGGGTCGCCGCCCTTGAGCCGGACCACGCGCTGCCCTTGATCGGCAAGGTCGGCGAGCAGTTCGTTGATCTGCTCCTGGGGCAGGCTGTGGCAGCCACTGGCCTTGCCGACGTAATGCCGGGCGCAGGTCAGTGGGATCAATGTCAGCAGCTCGGGGCTGATTAGCCGGTCATAGACCACGGCGTCGGCCTGCATCAACAGGCTCCAGGCGCGCAGGGTCAGCAGGCGTGGATCGCCGGGGCCGGCGCCGACCAGGGCAACTTCGCCCGGCCGGAACGGGGACTCAAGTGTGGCCGGTATAGCAATCGATGGAGGCATGGGACGTCCTTGGTGCTTCATCAGGTTGACCGGCCCCAGCCTTTGTCAGGTGGTTGGCCGGACGGGCTATTCAGTGGGTGATGCAAGGGATGGTGGGTAATGGCGGCACACCGATTTCGTCATCGCTGAGGTGGCAGCCGGGGTCCTGGCCCCACAAATCACCCTCGGCCCAGGCGCGTGTGCGGGTGTTGCCGTTGCAGATGGGCAACCAGCGGCATTCTGCGCAACGACCGCCGACGGCGCGGGGATGCTCACGCAGGCGCAACAGCAGGGCATCCGGCTGATCCAGCCACAACGTGCGGAACGGCGTGCGGCGGACATTACCCACCGAGTGCTGCCACCAGTAGGTGTCCGGGTGCACTTCGCCGGTGTTGTCGATGTTGGCAATGCCGCTGCCCGACGCGTTGCCGCCCCAGGCGCGGAGCATTTTTTCCAGGCGTGGGTAATGCTCGGGAAGACGCACGGCTGCCCATTGCAGCAGGAGAATGGCGTCGGCATCGTTGTTGCCGCTGACAAAATCGCTGTCGCGGCCCTGTTGGATGTCTTCCCAGGCGCGCTCGAAGATCAGCGTCATGGCCTCGCGGCTCATCTGCTGGTGTGCGTCGAGTTTGCGACTGCGTTTGCCGCGACCGCTGTAGTTGAGGTGCGACAGGTAAAACTTTTGCACGTCGTACTCGCGCATCAGCGCCAGCAGTTGGGGCAGCTGAGGGTGGTTCTCCTGGGTCAGGGTGGTACGCAGGCCAACGCGAATGCCCTGTTCGCGACAGAGCCGGATTGCCTGCATGGAACGGGCGAAGCTGCCCTTGAGTTGGCGGAAGGCGTCATGGGTGGCTTCCAGGCCATCGATGCTGATCCCGACGTAGTCGAAGTTCGCCGCGCTGATCTGCGTGATGTTCTGCTCATCGATCAGCGTGCCGTTGGTGGACAAGGCCACAAAGAAACCCTTGGTCCGGGCGTAGGCACTGAGCACAAACAGATCCTCGCGCAACAGCGGTTCGCCACCGGAAAGAATCAACACCTTGACGCCGGCATCGTGCAGATCGTCAATCACGGTCAGCGCAGCGGCCGTATCCAGTTCGTCGCGAAAGACACTGTCGGCCGAGGTGGCGTAGCAATGTTTGCAGGTCAGGTTGCAGCGCCTGAGCAGGTTCCATATCACCACCGGCGCCCGATTGCTGCCCGGCGGACTGGTTCTGGGCGCAGGGGCCTGGCCGGCCAGTGCACGCAGGTATTGGCTGATCCTCAACATGCCACTCTCCTTGAGTCAGGGTGTGTTCAGCGCGAAGCGGGCGGCAGGCGCAAGCCGGTTTTTTTCAGGATGCGGCTGCTCACCAGCATCTCGTCGGCCCCACAGGCGTCGCCCAGCAAATAGCGCAGGTGCTCGCGGTAGCTGTTGATTTCATCGCTGCTGCGGCCATGCACCATGGCGAACAGGTTGTAACGCCAGTCGGTTCGGCGCGGACGGCGATAGCAGTGGCTGACGAAGGGTTGCGCGCCGATCAGCGCACCGAGGCGCGGCATGTCGGTGTCGCGCACATCCCAGACCGTCATGCCGTTGTGGCGATAGCCCAGTCGGTAGTGATTGGGCACGGCAGCGATCCGCCGAATCGCGCCCTCGGCCTGCAAGCGCTTGAGCAGATCCAGGGTGGCTTCGATGTTGAGCCCCAGCTGTTCGGCGAGCCACGCCCACGGGTCGTCCAGCAGCGGCAGACCGGCTTGGGTCAACACGATCAGACGCTGGACGAGGGTGTCTTCAGGCCGGGAAATACAGACCGACATGGTAGGTCTCCTCTTTGGGCAGGTTGAGCGGCGGCAGGCCGGTCAGGGTTTCGATGCGCTGCAGCGTCTCGGTGATGGCGTGTTCGGTCGCGCAGCCGAGCACGAACCACATGTTCCAGGCGTGCTCGCGTCGGTAGTTGTGCGCCACTTCAGGCAGGCCCAGCAGTTGCTCGGCGACCTCGTCGAAACGTTCTTCCGGGACCGCCAGCGCCGCGAGGGTGAAGGCGCCGCCCAGCCGTTCGATGTCGAACATCGGGCCGAAGCGTGTGAGCACGCCGTCATCGAGCAGGGCATGCAGTCGGTCGAGCAGTTCAGTGCTGCTGCTCTCCAGTTCGGCCGCCAATACCCGCCAGGGGTGGCGCACCAGCGGCAGGCCCAGTTGCAAGCGGTTGATCAGGCGACGGTCGAGGTCATCCATGGCTCGGTGCTCCTGTTCGCGAGGGCGCAAAGCGGCCGCCGCACTGTTTGAAGACCTGGGTGCTGAACAGCAATTGATGGGGCAGGTCGCTCAGCAGATGCTCCTCCAGCAACGCCTGTATCTGCGCCTCCACCCGGTCACGTTGACGCCCGTGCACCATGCAAAACAGGTTGTACCGCCACTGCGGCAAGCGCCGGGGCCGCTGATAGCAAAGGTTAATGCCGGGCGCTCGCCCCAGGCGCTGGCCGACTTCGTCGATCAGCGCGTCGGGAATATCCAGCACCAGCATGGCGTTGGCGGTAAAGCCCAGCGCGCGATGGTGCAGCACCAGGCCGATACGGCGAAACAGCCCTTGCTCGCTCCATTGGCGCATTTGCTCGAGCACCTGGTTTTCGTCGGTGTTTATCCGTTCGGCGAGTTCCTGATAGGGGCGCGCTACCAGCGGCAATCCGCCTTCGAGGTGCCGACGCAGCGCCAGCGCTTGTTTGGGGCTCAATCCGGGCTTCATGATTTTTCTCCCAGGGCAAAACCGAGGTCGATGCGGTAGGCGGTCAACATCGGCAGGTCCAGCGGCATGAGGCCGGTGTCGTTCTCCAGTTCCTTGAGCACACGGTCGATGTGTTGGCGATCAGGGGCGGTCAGCACAAACCACAGGTTGTAGAAATGCTCCCGTGCGTAGTTGTGATTGACCTCGGGGTACTGACTGACGCGATCGGCCACCTGTTGCAGGCGTTCGGCGGGCACGGCGAGGGCGGCGAGGGTGCTGGCCCCGGCGCGGCTGTGTTCGAACACCGGGCCGATCCGTGAGAGGGTGCCGGCCTGATCCATTTCTTCCAGGCAGGTCATCACCTGGGATTCGCGGCAACCGAGAATCCGCGCCATCTCCTTGTACGGTGACGGGCACAGCGGCATGCCGTGCTGGAAGCGGTCGATGAGTTGGCGACTGAGCAGCTCAAGGTTCATTTCAATACCCCATTTTCTGCGCGCGACTGCTGAAGAAGATGCCGCTCGGCGCGGAGGCTGGCAGGGTGCTCAGCAGCTTCAGGCGGTACGGATCCCAGATTTGAACCTGATTGCCGTCGCGTAACGACAGCCACAACTGATCGCCGCGTGCGGTGAATTCCATGTGCAGCACCGCCGGCCCCGGCTTCAGATCCGCGACCACGGCATGGGTTTCGGTGTCGATGACCTGAACCCGATCATTGTCCGGGTAGGCGAAATTGACCCACAGCTGCCGACCGTCCGGGCGCGACGTGACGAACACCGGTTGACCAGCGACCGGGATCACAGCGGTCTGCTGCCAGGTGCGTGAATCCATCACCAATACCTGATGACGGCCAACGGCGGGCACGAAGGCCTGGTTGTCGGCAACGGCCCAGCCTTCCAGGTGCGGCATCTTGTAGACCGGGAGTTTCGCCTGGCCGCGTCCGTAGTCGCCGAGTACCCGCTGCACACCGCGCTCTGGATGCCAGAGATCGAGTTGGGCCATGCCGTCTTCACCGAACAGACCGGCCATGTAATAGCGCCCATCGGGGGTAATCAGGGCGTCGTAGGGTTGCTGGCCGATGCCGGTGAAACGGCTGATCTGCGGTGTGCTGCCCTGACTAAAATCGGCGGTCCAGATCTCGCCGGTATCGAACAGACTGAACACAAAACGTTGCCCCGGCGCATCGACCAGGCCGACCACCCGGGAGCGCTTGGTGCCATCGGCCAGGGGCGTGGCCGGAATATCGGCCACCTGTTGCAGGGTGTCGGCATCGAACACCTTGACCCCGCCGGGCACGTAGTTGGACACCGCGATCAACTTGCCGTCCTGACTGATGGCGCCGCCAATGCTATTGCCGCCCTGGATGACGCGATGATCGATACGCCGGGTCAGCAAATCGATTTTGCTCAACCCGCCGTCGCGGCCGAACACGTAGGCATAGCGCTGGTCGCGTGAGAACACCACGGAGGCATGGGACAGATCGCCCAAACCCATGAGTCGGGCCAGCGCCGTATGGGTGTCACTCTCGATGATTTGCACGCTGCCGGTGGCGCGCTCCACGACCACGCCCAGATCGCCGGTGCCACGCAACGGTGGCTGAACGCAAGCGGACAACAACAGCCCGGTCGCCGCTGACAGCAGGATTGAACGGATCATGGTGCGGGATATCCCTGGAGAAGAAGATCGACCAGCCACCGGATGTCGCCGGGGCTGAGCAACGGAGCCCAACCGGGCATCGCAGTGCCTGGCCGGCCTTGGGTGACGGTGGCAATCAGGCTGTCCCGTGACTTGCCAGCCAGCGCTGCGCGCGTCAGTTCGGGGCCTAGCCCACCGGTGAGGTGCAGCCCATGGCAGGCGCCGCAGTCCTGGGTCAGCAGGTGTTCGAGTTGCGCCTGACGCTCGGCGTCCGGCGACGCAACCGCGGTTGCGCAAATGAGGAGGAGGGCCGCCAGAATCACAGCGTGTCGATAAACCATCATGACGCCCTCCAGGCGGTTATTTGAGTGTCAGTACCCAGGTCGCGAGAATTTTTGCTTCTTCATCCGTTACCGGGTTGGCCGGCATTGGCATCGGGCCCCAATTGCCTTGTGTGCCGTTCTTGATGCGACCGGCCAGGGTGTCCACGGCCCCGGGTACGCCAGCGTTCTTGGCCGCTACATCCTTGAGCGCCGGGCCGACAATCTTGGTGTCGATGGAATGACAGGCTGCGCAGGGTTTGCTCTTGAACAGCTCCAGCCCGTCCTCGGCCATGGCCGGCTGCACGCTCAGCGCAGCGGTCAGGGCGAACAGTGAAAACAGAGTATTTTTCATGGTGGTTCCTTGCATTGATGGAGCTCAATAGATGTCGTGTTGGGTGTTGTAGACGTTGAACTTCCCGGTGGGTGTGATCAGTCGTTTGTCCTTGATGACTGACTTGAGCTTCAGTGTTTTGTCGTCGATCACCACCAGCGCCGACTCGTCTGCCTGGCCGCTCCACACGGAGAACCAGACTTCATCACCGGCCTTGTTGTATTCCGGTTGCACGACACGCATGGCGCCTTGCTTGATGCCGGCGTATTCAGCGATGGGCAGCACGGTGTAGCCGGCGTCGAGCTTGTCGAGGTTGAACACCGCCACCGACTGACTCAGCTTGGTGTCAGGGTTGAGGGTGGTGTCGACGTACAGGTGGCGAGAGTTGGGATGGGTTTTGATAAACAGTGATCCGCCGCCCTGGCCCTTGAGTGAGGCGACCTGCTTCCAGGCGTATTGCGGGTGTTTGGTCGGGTCGGTGCCGATCAACGAGATGCCGTCATCACCCAGGTGGCTGGTGGCCCAAACCGGCCCGTAAGTCGGGTGGTTGAAGTTGGCACCGCGACCCGGGTGAGGGGTTTTGCCGACGTCCACCAGTGCGGTCAACTTGCGCTCTTTGGAGTCGATCACGGCGACCTTGTTGGAGTTGTTGGCGGCGGTCATGAAGTAGCGGTGCGTGCTGTCCCAACCGCCGTCATGCAGGAAGGGCGCGGCGTCGATGTAGGTGACGGTGAGGTTTTTGATGTCCTGGTAATTGACCAGCATGACCTTGCCGGTTTCCTTGACGTTGACGATGAACTCCGGCCATTCGTGGGAGGCGATGATCGCCGCGACCCGGGGTTCCGGGTGATATTCCTGCTTGTCGACGGTCATGCCGCGGGTCGAAACGATCTGTTTCGGCTCCAGGGTTTCGCCATCCATGATGGTGAATTGCGGCGGCCAATAAGAGCCGGCGATGGTGTATTTGTCTTCGTAGCCCTTGAACTTGGAGGTCTCGACCGAGCGCGCCTCGATGCCCACTTTGACTTCGGCGACCTTGGTCGGCTCGACCGGCCACAGGTCGATCATGTCGATCCGCGCGTCTCGACCAATCACCAGCAGGTAGCGACCCGAAGCTGATATGCGCGAGATGTGCACCGCGTAGCCGGTCTCGATCAGCTTGACGATCTTTTTGCTGTCACCGTCGATCAGGGCGATCTTGCCGTCATCGCGCAACGTCACCGAAAACAGGTTCGGCAAGTTGAGTTTGCTCAGCTGCTTCTTCGGACGGTCCTCGGGTTTGACCAGCACTTTCCAGGTTTTCAGCGTCTCGGCCATGCCCCATTCCGGCGGCGTCGGCGGCGTGTGCTGAATGAACTTGGCCATGACCGTGATTTGATCCTTGGTCAGCGCATTGGACGTCCCCCAGTTCGGCATGCCCGCCGGTGAGCCGTAGGTAATCAAGGCTTCCAGAAACGGTTGCCCGCGGTTCTGGGTAATGTCCGGTGTCAGCGGTTTGCCCGTGGCCCCTTTGCGCAAAACGCCGTGGCAGCCTGCGCAGCGCTGGAAGTAGATTTCCTTGGATGAGTCGAACTCGGCCTGGCTCATGTCGGGAGCGCCGGCGGTTTTGACCATGGGCGGGTTGGCCGCGGCGGCGGGCTCTTCAGCGCTGGCGGCATGACTCACCGCCAGGGCCAGTGCCGAACACAGCGTGGTCAGGGTCAGGGCAAACGTTTTTCTATTGCTGATCAGCATTCCATTTCTCCTCAGGCAAGACCTTTGCGATGTGCTGAAACGGCAGCGCAGAACGCAGGTTCTTAGTGCCGTGCAAGGCTATGCCCGAGCAGGCCAATGTTCGCTTGACGACGATCAAGTTTGCCGGCCATCTCACTTGCCAGGTTGTCGCAGGGGCCCGTAGCGTGTTCCTTGAATCCGCTTTTGGAACAGGCAGCCCATGGACCGCATCCAGTCTTGCGAACACCCGATCGAACCCTTCTACCAACCGCTGAACAATGAGGAGGCGCTGTTCGAACAAGCCTGGCGACACGGCATGCCAGTGCTGATCAAAGGCCCGACGGGGTGCGGCAAAACCCGTTTTGTCCAGCACATGGCCCATCGACTGAAACTGCCGCTGTACACCGTGGCTTGCCACGATGATTTGAGCGCGGCCGACCTGATCGGTCGCCATCTGATCGGTGCCCAGGGCACCTGGTGGCAGGACGGACCGCTGACCCGCGCGGTGCGCGAAGGCGGCATCTGTTACCTCGACGAAGTGGTCGAGGCACGTCAGGACACAGTGGTCGTACTGCATCCGCTGGCCGATGATCGTCGGGAGTTGTTCCTGGAACGCACCGGCGAAGTGCTGAAGGCGCCGCCGTCCTTCATGCTCGTGGTGTCTTACAACCCCGGCTACCAGAATCTGCTCAAAGGCATGAAACCCAGCACCCGCCAACGCTTCGTGGCGATGCGTTTCGGCTATCCGCCGGTGGTCGATGAGGAACGCATCGTTGCCCGCGAGGCTCAGGTGGACAACGCGCTGGCGGCGCAAGTGGTGCGGCTGGGGCAGGCACTGCGCCGGCTCGATCAACATGATCTGGAAGAGGTCGCCTCAACGCGGCTGCTGATTTTTACCGCGCGCATGATCCGCTCCGGCATGAGCCCGCGTGAGGCGTGCATGGCCTGCCTGGCCGAGCCGCTGAGCGATGATCCGCTGACCGTTGCCGCGCTGATGGACGTGGTTGATGTCCACTTCGGCTGAGTCAACGGGCGTTTCGCAACGCCACTTGCCGGGCGATCTGGCGATGTGGTTTTTCATTCTGGCCGAGCTATCGGTGTTTGCCATCCTGATCCTGACGTTCGCCGTGACCCAGGCGCTCAAACCGCAGATGTTCAGCGAAAGCCGTCTATTGCTGAACACCTCCACCGGGCTGGCGATGACCCTGAGCCTGCTCACCGCGGGGCTGTTCGCCGCGCTGGCGCAGGAGCACGTCAGGCGCTCACGATCCCGTCACGGCGCCGTCTTCCTGCTGATGGCATTGCTCGCCGCCAGTGTCTACGTGGTGCTGAAACTCACGGAATACCGGAACTTGCTGGCCTCGGGGCTGGGCATGGAGCACAACACGTTTTTCACGTTGTACTGGATTCTCACCGGTTTTCATTTTCTCCACGTAGTGCTTGGCATGGTCATTCTCGGATGGCTGGCCGAGCGCTGTCGCCGTGGCTTGTACGACGCCAACACGCGCAGCGGGTTTGAATCCGGCGTGCTGTATTGGCACATGGTCGATCTGATCTGGGTCATGCTTTTTCCGCTGGTCTACGTGCTGAGTTGACGAGGTTCTCATGACTGTTTCCAGGGTTTTGCTCGTCTGTTGGGCGGCGCTCGCCACGTTAAGCGTCTGCACCGTGGTGCTGGCCCAGGCCGGTGCGACGTGGTTGCTGTCGATTGCCATTTTGCTGGTGGCGGTTGGCAAGGCGTGGCTGATCACTGATGGCTTCATGGAGATGCGCCACGCGCCGCGACTGTGGCGGCGCTTGATGTTGAGCTGGGCGCTGGTGTTGGCGGCGGGGCTGACGCTGGTGTCGTTCCGCTGAAGGAATACAGTCTGTAAAACACCGCAACTCCAATGTGGGAGCGAGCCTGCTCGCGAAGGGGCCGTCACATTCAACATCCCTGTTGACTGACACTCTGCCTTCGCGAGCAGGCTCGCTCCCACATTGGATCTTCGTCAGCCATACGATCTATACCCGACCGAAACCATCTGACTTTCTTGATCGCCATCAAGCAGGTTTCAACCCTTCGCTTCCTATCATGGACGGGCCTAGCAAAGAGGAAACGACCATGTCAGACACCTTCACCAAAGGCATGGCCAGGAACATTTACTTTGGGGGAAGCATCTTCTTCTTCCTGATATTCCTGGCCTTGACCTATCACACGGAACAGACCTTTCCAGAGCGCAGCAATGAAGCGCAGTTAACCGAATCAGTGATTCGCGGCAAGACGGTCTGGGAGCAAAACAACTGCATCGGCTGCCACACGCTGTTGGGCGAGGGCGCCTACTTCGCGCCTGAGCTGGGCAACGTGTTCCAGCGTCGCGGCGGAGAGGCGGGTTTCAAACCCTTCCTGCATGCCTGGATGAAGATGCAGCCACTGGGCGTACCGGGCCGTCGCGCGATGCCTCAGTTCAAGTTGAGTGACCAGGAGGTGGATGACATCGCCGAGTTCCTCAAATGGAGCTCGAAAATCAACACCAATGGCTGGCCGCCAAACAAGGAGGGCTAAGCGATGAGCATTGCAAATCCGCATCTGAAATTCGCCTCGCAATCCGTGGCCAAACCGTACTTCGTGTTTGCTCTGATGCTGTTTCTCGGTCAGATACTGTTCGGTTTGATCATGGGCCTGCAATACGTGGTAGGGGACTTTCTCTTTCCGATCATCCCCTTCAATGTAGCGCGGATGGTGCACACCAACCTGCTGATCGTCTGGATATTGTTCGGCTTCATGGGGGCTGCCTACTACCTGATTCCGGAAGAGGCCGACCGCGAACTGCACAGTCCGAAGCTGGCGATCATCCTGTTCTGGGTATTCGCCGCCGCTGGCGTGCTGACGATCCTCGGTTACCTGCTGGTGCCTTATGCCGGCCTGGCCAAGCTGACCCACAACGAGCTGCTGCCGACCATGGGTCGGGAGTTCCTGGAGCAGCCGACCATCTCCAAGATGGGCATTGTGGTGGTCTGCCTGGGCTTTCTCTACAACATCGGCATGACCTTGCTCAAAGGGCGCAAGACCACCGTCAGCATGGTCATGATGACCGGGCTGATCGGGCTCGCGGTGTTCTTCCTGTTCTCCTTCTATAACCCCGGCAACCTGGCCCGCGACAAGTTCTACTGGTGGTGGGTGGTGCATCTTTGGGTGGAAGGCGTGTGGGAACTGATCATGGGTTCGATGCTTGCCTTCGTCCTGATCAAGATCACCGGTGTGGACCGGGAGGTCGTGGAGAAATGGCTTTATGTGATCATCGCCATGGCGCTAATAACGGGGATCATCGGTACCGGTCACCACTTCTTCTGGATCGGTGCACCTGAGGTCTGGTTGTGGGTCGGTTCAATCTTCTCGGCACTCGAGCCGCTACCCTTCCTGGCGATGGTGATATTCGCCTTCAGCATGGTCAAGAACCGTCGGCGGGACCACCCCAACCGCGCGGCCACGCTGTGGGCCAAGGGCACCACGGTCACCGCGTTCTTCGGCGCTGGCGTCTGGGGTTTCCTGCATACCCTGGCACCGGTCAACTTCTACACCCATGGTTCGCAGTTAACGGCGGCTCACGGTCACCTGGCCTTCTACGGTGCTTACGCGATGATCGTGATGACCTTGATCAGCTATGCCATGCCGAAACTGCGCGGGCTCGGCGAAGCAGCGGACGAGCGTTCGCAGCAACTCGAGATCTGGGGCTTTTGGTTGATGACCCTGTCGATGGTAATGATCACGCTGCTGCTCACCGCTGCCGGTGTCGTGCAGATCTACCTGCAACGCTGGCCGGTGGATGGCGTCGCGTTACCGTTCATGGCCACTGTCGATCACCTGCAAGTGCTGTTCTGGGCTCGTCTGGGCGCCGGTCTCGGTTTCTTCGCAGGGCTGCTCTGCTACCTGTCCAGCTTCAAGCGGCGGGTGCCAGTGGGGATCACTGCGACTGCCGCATCCGCTGTTCGTTCGTGAGTCAGTAACCACCTGAAGGAGGACGGCCCGGCTGGTAAAGCGGGCCGTTTCACATTGGTTTTCAGAGGAAAAAAACCATGGCCTTTACCGTCGAACTGGAAGAGTGGGTCGGTAGTGTCTGGCATCGCTTTATCACCCGTCGGGCCAGCCCGGACTTTCCCGAGGCCCGGGTCGAACTGATCCACCAGCAGCGACCGCTGGCGTTGTTGTTTCGCGCCATGGGTGGCGCCAATGGCGTCGGCGTGGAAGCCGCCAGCGACCGCGATCTGTTGTTGCGACGCAACGTGCTGCAGCAGATCGCCGGCACCTGCAAGCAAGTGCCCTTGGCGTGGTGCGACGAGACGAACCTTCGTCTGCCGTCGAGCCTGGCGGTGTTCCCTGAAGTCGCACTGAACGAGGAACTCTATCGTTGGCTCGCATTGCTGGCGGCCCAGGCCGGGCAGATGCGGCACTGGGGTCGGGACAATCAACGCTGGACGCAACAGCTGTTGCGGCGCTATCCCGCGTTGCGTGCCCGGTATAAACGTTTGGTCGATGCCCATCTGCAATTGCGCCCGGATCCGGCAACATTGAACCCCGGCGAAGCGGCCCTGGAACGGGCGTTATGCCAGGCGTTGCGCGAGCCCGGCAGTGTCGAACACTTTCCCCGCAGCGAACGGGCCGCATGGCCGCTGCCGCTGTGGTTGTACCCGCCGCAAAACCTCGCGAGCCCGCAGGCGGCCGACCTCGGTGACGAGTCGGAAGAATCGCTGACGACCCCGCCCGGTGAGCAGAAAGGCGCAAGCAAACGCGCCAAGCGGATCGATGAAGGCAGCCGCGACGGCGGGTTGTTAATCGTGCGCCTGGAGAACCTGTTTAGCTGGACCGAACACGTCGACCTGGATCGCTGGTCAGACGACAGCGAAAACCCTGACGCGGCCAGAGTCGCCGAGGACCTCGACGAGTTGAGCCTGTCGCGCACCCGTCTGCGCAAGGGCGGCGGCCTCAAGCTGCACCTGGATTTGCCGCCCGCCGATGTCGACGATATTCCGTTGGGCGAAGGCATCAAGTTGCCGGAGTGGGACTATCGCAAACAGCAAATGCAGGACGCCTTCGTCAATCTGCAAATGATGGTGCCCCGCGACTGCGAGTCGCAGCCACTGCCGCCACGGCTGAAGGCCTCGGCGCACCGCCTGCGCCGTCAGTTCGAACACCTGCGCAATGACCGTCAATGGTTACGCCAGCAACCTCAAGGGTCTGAACTGGACATGCAGGCCTGGCTGGATTTTCACGTTGAACGCGAGCATGGCCAATGTGCGGAACGAGGTCTGTTCATGGAACAACGCCAGACGCGCCGCGACCTGGCGTGCCTGTTGCTGGCCGATGTGTCGATGTCCACCGACGCACATTTGAATGATGAGCATCGGGTGATCGATGTAATCCGCGACAGCTTGCTGCTGTTCGGCGAAACCCTGTCGGTGCTCGGTGATGATTTCGCCCTGTACGGGTTTTCCTCGCTGCGTCGTCATCAAGTGCGGATGCAGGAACTCAAGTCCTTCACCCAGCGCTATGACGACAACACCCGCGGTCGCATTCAAGGGCTCAAACCGGGTTATTACACCCGCATGGGCGCCGCCATCCGCCACGCCACCCAACTGCTGGGCAAGAGCAAACGACGCAGCAAACTGTTGCTGCTGCTGACGGATGGCAAACCGAATGATCTGGACCTGTATGAGGGGCGTTACGGTGTTGAAGACACCCGCGAAGCGGTGCTGCAGGCGCGGCGTCAGGGGTTGACGCCGTTCTGTATCACGATTGATCGCGAGGCCGGGGATTACCTGCCTTACATGTTCGGTGCCAATGGCTACACCTTGATCCGCCAGCCCGAGCAATTACCCCTGCGCTTGCCGCAATTGTATCGCCAGTTGACGCAGCCGTGATCGACACGGTCCCTTGTCGCCTGCGCCCCTGTAGCAGCTGCCGAGCCCGCGAGGCTGCGTTCGGCTGCGCAGCAGTCGTAAATCCTGAACCCACGGTTTTTCTGAAACACCGCGCTGTATGGTTTTACGACTGCTTCGCAGCCGAACGCAGCCTCGCAGGCTCGACAGCTGCTACAAGGGGTATGTGTGCTCTTCAAGAGATGCTGCGTGGCAGCCAGAAAAACATTGTCACGCAGAAGATCGTCAGGCCGATGCAGAACCACATGAATCGGCGCAGCCGGCGTTCCCCCGCCTGTGCGGCGAATGCCGGCAGGGGCATGCCGCATTGACGGCACTCGGTTGCTCGTGCGGGGTTTACGTGTTGGCAATACAAACAGACGGGCACGGCACTCACTCGAACTGTTCCAGACGCAGACGATCGAGAATGGCGATCTGGCGGCCGTCCTGGGTGATGATGTTTTCATCGATCAGGCGACGGATGATCCGCGAAAAGGTTTCCGGCTGGATCGACAGATGCCCGGCAATCAATTGCTTGGCCATCGGCAGCTCGAATTGGCTGTCAACGGTTTGCTGGCGCACCAGTTGCGTCAGCAGATAGCGCACGACCCGGTGGGTGGCGTTTTTCAGGGACAGGGTTTCGATTTCGTTGACCCGTTGGTGCAGGCGAACGCAGAGCTTGCCGAGCAGCGCAAAGGTCAGCCGGCTATTGCTCTGCAGCAAGCGCATGTAGGTGTTGTTGGATAACCGATAGAGCTGAGTCGGGCAGATCGCTTCGGCCGAAGCCACATAGTTCGGGGTGTCCATCAGCATCATCGCCTCGGCGAAGGTTTGCCGATCGCTGATCACCTCAAACACTTTCTCCTGCCCATCCGGTGTCAGGCGGTAGATTTTCACCGCGCCGGCAATCACGAAATAGAACGAGTCTGCCGGCTCGCCCTGGCGGAACAACGGTTCGCCTTTGTCGATGCTCAACAAGTGGCTGGTACTCATCAATTCATCCAGCTGTTCTTCGTTCAACGGCTCGAACAAGTGATGACTGCGCAGAATCTGGTGATGGACGCGATGAAGCACCATAAGAATTCATCCTGAGGATTGAAGAGGGGATGGCGATTAAGTCAAACGAGGCCTAGAGAGACGCCGCTGGCCAACGCCAGAACCGAGGTCAACACCACAAACCAGGCGAGTGGCTGGATGACTTTTTTCATGACGGCTCCTGGGGATCGAGAGGGATCAAAGGTTTCTTGAATGCTAGAGGCTTGAGCAAAACGCGGGCCATGCCTGGAGGCCCTTGTTTATTGGGGTTGTCAGACAATAGGGTAGAAATGACCACGAGGTTTAGGGTTTAAATAACCCTTGTAGGGTCATTTGTACCCTGAATGGATTTCATTGGCGGCACGCGAGGCTTGCTACCGGCGCAGATCGGCATCGGGGCACGCCCCTTGCAAACTTGATCTGCGACAAAGGCAACTGATCGCCAATACCCGATTATTGCCCCCGGACTTACTTCGACGCGTGTGGGTTAGCGTCAGGTCAGCAGAAAGGTAAAGGAGTGGCTTTATGCAAGTGCTTGACCGCCGTAAAGCGATGGCCATCGCGCCGCTGTTACGTTTGGCCTTTCGGCCGTTTTTCCTCGCCGGCTGCCTGTTGGCGGTGCTGGCCATTCCGCTCTGGCTCGCTGCCTTCAGTGGTGCGCTTTCCGCCTGGCAGCCGGCGGGTGGCTGGCTGGGCTGGCATCGACACGAATTGCTGTTCGGGTTCGGCTTGGCGATCATCGCGGGTTTTCTGCTGACGGCCGTGCAAACCTGGACCGGTCGCCCCGGCCTCAGCGGGCGACCACTGGCCGCGCTGGCGTTGCTGTGGTTGTTGGCGCGCGTGGCCTGGCTGGTCAATGCGCCGTGGCCGGTGCTCGCGGTGCTGGAATTGGCGTTCCCGCTGGCGGTGGCCGCGCTCATGGGGTTCACCTTGTGGAAGGTGCGGCAGAAACGTAACTACCCGATTGCGGTGGTGCTGCTGTTGTTAGCGGCGGCCGACGGGTTGTCCCTGTACGGCCTGGTCGAAGGTCATGAAGGCTGGCAGCGTCAAGGCGTGCTGACCGGCCTCTGGCTGGTGGCGGCGATGATGGGCTTGATCGGCGGGCGCGTCATTCCGTTCTTTATCCAGCGCGGTCTCGGCAAGGTCGAAGGCGTTACCCCTTGTCCGTGGCTCGATTGGCTGCTGCTGATTGGCTCACCGCTGGTGGCGTTGTTGTATGCCGCCGGACCTGCGCTTGACCCCAATCTTTGGGTGGGTCTGTTGTTCGCCGTGTTGGCCGCCGGGCATCTGGTACGCCTGGTCCGCTGGCATGATCGCGCCCTCTGGCGCGTGCCATTGCTGTGGTCGCTGTACCTGGCTTATGCCTGGTTGGCGGTGGCGTGTCTCGGAATGGCGCTGTGGCATTTCGGTGTGCCGATTAACCCGAGTCTGGCGGTGCATTGCCTGACGATCGGCGCGATGGGCGGCCTGGTGTTGGCGATGATCGCGCGGGTCAGCCTGGGGCATACCGGCCGCGCGCTGGAGCCGCCATCGGGCATGACCCTGGCGTTCATTTTGCTCAACCTGGCGTGTCTGAGCCGGGTCGTGTTGATCCTGTTCTTTCCCCTGCCTGCGTTGTGGCTGGCCGGTGTGTGTTGGGCGCTGGCGTTTGCGCTGTACGCCTGGCGCTATGGGCCGATGCTGCTGCGGGCCCGGGTGGACGGTCATCCGGGCTAAGCAAGTGAACTGATGGAGGCTGCCGGTGCTATATCCCTTTTTGCTGGTCACCCACTTGCTGGCGGCGATTGCCTTTATCGGCACGCTGTTTTTTGAAGTGGTGATCTGGCACCGCGCCCGCCAGCAGTTGGCGGGTACCGCGCAAACGACCGCAGATCAAGCGATCGCGGTGCGTTCGCGCAAGGTGCTACATGGCGTGGTGTTGCTGTTGTATGGCGCCGGCATCAGCCTGGCGTGGCAACACCGTGGCGTATTGAGTCAGCCGCTGGCCAGCAGCTTTGGCACGTTACTGAGCCTGAAGATCGTCCTGGCCCTGAGCATCATCGGCCATTACTTCCTGCTGGCGTATTGGCTGAAAAGCGCACGACTGACCGCGACCCGTGCCAGATGGATTCGCCGCAGCATCCTCGGGCACATGGTGTTGATCGTGATCCTGGCCAAGGCCATGTTCTATTGGCACGGGTGATCGCACGCCGTCCCAAACAGACAAAACCCGCGTCAACCGGTTGGCTGGCGCGGGTTGGGTCTGACCGGCAATCAATCAATGGCGAGGGTTCAGGGCGTTAATGAACAACACGTTGTTTTCCAGATGGATGTGTTGCATCAGGTCATCACGAAACTCCAGCAGCCCACGATAAAGGGCCCGCCAGGTGTTACAGGCATCGGGCGGCGGGGTGATGTTGTTGGTCAGCGCGAGCAGCTTTTCGAGGGCTTCGCCATGTTGATCATGTTCAAAGCGCAGCACCTGGATCGGCGGCGCGGCCTGAGGGCATCGCATGGCGTAAAGCTGTGGGAATTCAGCTGTCTATCAATATGCCTTCAAAATAACGATCATCAAGACAGTTGCTCCCACATTAGGTCAGTGTCGATCACGAATTTCGGTGTCCATCTCATCCGACCCGGTACTAAGGAACTAGCAATCTCCACACTGCGGGCAATTGTTCCAAGGGCGGCGGCGCCCAAGAATCTGCACCAGACCGGGAAAATTTCCCGGGTATAAAAAAACCGCAGAGGTAGCCGTCATGACCCAACCCGCACGTCGCCAACCCTTCGTCTTGAGTGTGCTGCTCAGTGCCATGCTGTTGTCTGGCTCGGCATTGGCCGGCGTCACCGATCAAGACATTCTCCAGGACCCCAAGAACCCGGAGCAGATCGTCACCAACGGTCTGGGCGTCCAGGGTCAACGCTACAGTCCGCTGGACACGCTCAACGTCAACAACGTGAAGGATTTGCGGCCGGTCTGGGCGTTCTCCTTCGGCGGTGAAAAACAACGCGGTCAGCAAGCACAGCCGATGATCAAGGACGGCGTGATGTACATGACCGGTTCCTACTCGCGGGTGTTTGCGGTGGATGCGCGCACCGGCAAGAAACTCTGGCAATACGATGCGCGCCTGCCCGATGACATCCGCCCTTGCTGCGACGTGATCAACCGTGGTGTCGCGCTGTACGGCGACCTGGTGATCTTCGGCACCCTCGACGCCAAACTCGTGGCCCTGAACAAAGACACCGGCAAAGTCGTCTGGAGCAAGAAAGTCGCCGACCACAAGGAAGGCTATTCGATCAGCGCCGCGCCGTTGGTGATCAACGGCAAACTGATCACCGGTGTCGCCGGCGGCGAGTTCGGGGTGGTTGGCAAAATCGAAGCCTACGACCCGAAAAACGGCAGCGTGCTGTGGACCCGTCCAACCGTCGAGGGCCACATGGGCTACACCTACAAGGACGGCAAAGCGGTAGAGAACGGCATCTCCGGCGGTGAAGCCGGCAAGACCTGGCCCGGCGATCTCTGGAAAACCGGCGGCGCCGCCCCTTGGCTAGGCGGTTACTACGACCCTGAAACCAATCTGCTGCTGTTCGGCACCGGCAACCCGGCGCCGTGGAACTCGCATCTGCGTCCTGGCGACAACCTCTACTCGTCGTCGCGTCTGGCGCTCAATCCGGACGACGGCACCATCAAATGGCACTTCCAGAGCACGCCTCACGATGGCTGGGACTATGACGGCGTAAACGAGTTGGTCTCGTTCAACTACACCGAAGGCGGCAAAGAGATCAAAGCCGCCGCGACCGCTGACCGTAACGGTTTCTTCTACGTGCTGGACCGCACCAACGGCAAATTCATTCGCGGCTTCCCGTTCGTGGACAAAATCACCTGGGCCACCGGCCTGGATAAAGAGGGCCGGCCGATCTACAACGAAGCCAGCCGCCCAGGCGCACCAGGCACCGAAGCCAAAGGCAGTTCGGTATTCGTAGCTCCGGCATTCCTCGGCGCGAAAAACTGGATGCCGATGGCCTACAACAAGGACACCGGGCTGTTCTACGTACCGTCCAACGAATGGGGCATGGACATCTGGAACGAAGGCATCGCCTACAAGAAAGGCGCGGCGTTCCTCGGTGCCGGTTTCACCATCAAACCATTGAATGAAGACTACATCGGCGTGCTGCGCGCCATCGACCCGAAAACCGGCAAGGAAGTCTGGCGCCACAAGAACTTCGCGCCGCTGTGGGGCGGAGTGCTGACCACCAAGGGCAACCTGGTGTTCACCGGTACGCCGGAAGGTTTCCTGCAGGCGTTCAATGCCAAGACCGGCGAGAAAGTCTGGGAATTCCAGACCGGCTCCGGCGTACTCGGCTCGCCTGTGACCTGGGAAATGGACGGCGAACAGTACGTCTCGGTGCTGTCCGGTTGGGGTGGTGCTGTTCCGCTGTGGGGCGGCGAAGTGGCCAAGCGCATCAAGGACTTCAACCAGGGCGGCATGCTCTGGACCTTCAAGCTGCCGAAAGACCTGGTCGCCAAGCATTAACTCAAAATCCACCGCATAACCCTGTGGGAGTGAGCCTGCTCGCGAAAGCGATCTGTCAGCCAACATCTCTAGTGAATGTGCTGGCCCCTTCGCGAGCAGGCTCGCTCCCACAGGGAGATTTGCCACAGGTAGATGTGGGCAAATCTACTACCAAATAACGAGAGTCCTCCTGCCAACGGCGCATTCGTCTGACGCGCGGGGCTCTCTACTATCGGTTCATCGCCTGTTTGCCCGACAGGCATCGACCCAGACAGAGGCCCACCATGATCTACGCACAACCTGGTACACCTGGCGCCGTCGTTACGTTTAAACCGCGCTACGGCAATTTCATCGGCGGCGAGTTCGTCGCCCCGGTCAATGGTGAGTACTTCACTAATTCTTCGCCGGTCAACGGTGAAGTGATCGCCGAGTTCCCTCGGTCCAGCGCTGCCGACATTGAAAAAGCCCTCGATGCCGCCCATGCCGCCGCCGATGCCTGGGGCAAGACCTCCGCGCAAGACCGCTCCCTGGTGCTGCTGAAAATTGCCGACCGCATCGAGCAAAACCTCGAAATCCTCGCCGTCAGCGAAACCTGGGACAACGGCAAAGCCGTGCGCGAAACCCTCAACGCTGACGTGCCGCTGGCCGCCGACCATTTCCGTTACTTCGCCGGGTGCATCCGCGCTCAAGAGGGCGGCGCCGCCGAGATCAACGAGTTGACGACGGCCTATCACTTCCACGAGCCATTGGGCGTGGTCGGGCAGATCATTCCGTGGAACTTCCCGCTGCTGATGGCCGCCTGGAAACTCGCCCCGGCCCTGGCCGCCGGCAACTGCGTGGTACTCAAGCCCGCCGAGCAGACGCCGCTGTCTATCATGGTCTTCGCCGAACTGATCGCCGATTTGCTGCCGGCCGGTGTGCTGAACATCGTCCAGGGTTTTGGTCGCGAAGCGGGTGAGGCGCTGGCCACCAGCAAGCGCATCGCCAAGATCGCCTTCACCGGTTCCACCCCGATTGGCGCGCACATCATGAAATGCGCGGCCGAGAACATCATTCCGAGCACTGTCGAATTGGGCGGCAAGTCGCCAAATATCTTCTTCGAAGACATCATGCAAGCCGAGCCGCAGTTCATCGAGAAGGCCGCCGAAGGTTTGGTGCTGGCGTTCTTCAACCAAGGCGAAGTCTGCACCTGTCCATCGCGAGCGCTGGTGCAGGAGTCGATCTACGACGACTTCATGAAAGTGGTGATGAAGAAGATCGTCAAAATCAAGCGCGGCAACCCGCTGGACACCGAAACTATGGTCGGCGCCCAGGCGTCCGAGCAGCAATACGACAAGATCCTCTCGTACCTGAAGATCGCCCAGGAAGAGGGCGCCGAGCTGCTCACCGGCGGCGCGGCCGAGCGTCTTGAGGGTGACTTGTCGACGGGTTATTACATCCAGCCGACCCTGCTCAAGGGCCACAACAAAATGCGCGTGTTCCAGGAAGAAATCTTCGGCCCGGTGGTGGGTATCACCACCTTCAAGGACGAAGCCGAAGCCCTGGCGATTGCCAACGACAGCGAGTTCGGCCTCGGCGCCGGCCTGTGGACCCGCGACATCAACCGCGCCTACCGCATGGGTCGGGCGATCAAGGCCGGGCGTGTCTGGACCAACTGCTACCACCTGTACCCGGCCCACGCCGCGTTTGGTGGCTACAAGAAATCCGGTGTCGGCCGTGAAAACCACAAGATGATGCTCGACCACTATCAGCAGACCAAAAACCTGCTGGTGAGCTACGACATCAATCCGATGGGGTTCTTCTGATCTAGCAAGCGCCGCACTACCCCTTGTGGGAGCGAGCCTGCTCGCGAAGAGGCCAGCACATTCAACATTGATGTTGATTGTCAGGCCGCCTTCGCGAGCAGGCTCGCTCCCACATTGGTTTTGGGTGTGCTGAAAATCTGGCGACACCCCCTACCAATGCACGCCGCCAACTCGTTCGAAAGTAGCATTCGGGTGGCAGGCGCCCCGTGCATTAATGGCTTTACCGGAATCGTCCGGCACAAGAAGAGGATTGACCCATGTGGACTAAACCCGCGTTTACCGATCTGCGCATTGGCTTCGAAGTGACGATGTATTTCGCCAACCGCTGACTGTTCACCCGGCCAGCTGTTGCGTTGGCCGGGCCTGCCTTCTGGAGCATTGCCCATGCACATTCGCGTTCTCGGATCCGCCGCTGGCGGTGGTTTTCCGCAATGGAATTGCAACTGCCGCCAGTGCGCCTCGATGCGCAATGGCAGCCTGCGGGCCCAACGGCGCACACAGTCCTCGATTGCCCTGAGCGACAACGGTGTGGATTGGGTGCTGTGCAATGCTTCACCGGACATTCGTGCGCAACTCGAGAGTTTCGCGCCGCTGCAACCGGCGCGCCGGGTGCGTGATACCGCGATCGTCGGCGTCGTCCTGATGGACAGCCAGATCGACCATTGCACCGGCCTGTTGAGTCTGCGCGAAGGTTGCCCGCATCAGGTCTGGTGCACCGAACGCGTCCATGAAGACCTGAGCAGCGGCTTCCCCTTGTTCACCATGCTCAAGCACTGGAACGGCGGGTTGCAGTGGCAACCGGTCGGGCTCGACCGCGAACCCTTCAGCATCCCGGCTTGCGCACACCTGCGATTTCGCGCGATCCCCTTGGTCAGCAACGCACCGCCGTACTCGCCCAATCGCGGCAATCCGCAGCTGGGCGACACCATCGGCTTGTTTATCGAAGACCGACGCAGCGGTGCTTCGCTGTTCTATGCGCCGGGCCTGGGACAAGTCGACGACGAGGTTCTGAGCTGGATGCAACGCGCCGATTGCCTGTTGCTGGACGGCACCTTGTGGCGCGACGACGAGATGCGAGTCTGCGAAGTCGGCCAGAACCTGGGCCGTGAAATGGGTCACCTGTCGCAAAGCGGCCCTGGCGGCATGCTCGACATCCTTGAAGGCTTCACCCGCCAGCGCAAGGTGCTGATCCACATCAACAACACCAACCCGATCCTTGATGAAGACTCGGCCGAGCGAGCGTTGCTGGAGCGGCGCGGGATCGAAGTGGCCTATGACGGCATGAGTATTGAGCTGTAGCGGATGGCCCCTTCGCGAGCAGGCTCGCTCCCACATTGGGATTGTGGTGTACACAAAATCTGTGTTCACACCGATCAACTATGGGAGCGAGCCTGCTCGCGAAGGGGGCAGACTAGACACCGCAGAATCGAACGGTTATTCCCCGGAGAACCGCAATGACTGACACCCCAATGACCCCCACCGAATTCGAAGCGGCCCTGCGCGCCAAAGGCGCCTACTACCACATCCACCATCCATTCCACCAAGCCATGTACGCCGGCCGATCAACCCGTGAGCAGATTCAAGGCTGGGTCGCCAATCGCTTCTACTACCAGGTGAACATCCCCCTGAAGGACGCCGCGATTCTCGCCAACTGCCCGGACCGCAACGTGCGCCGGGAATGGCTGCAACGAATCCTCGATCACGACGGCGTGCCCGGTAGCGAAGGCGGGATCGAAGCCTGGCTGCGGCTGGGCGAAGCGGTGGGGCTGGATCGCGAGCAAATCCTCTCACAGGAATTGGTGCTGCCCGGTGTCCGTTTCGCCGTGGACGCCTACGTCAATTTCGCCCGTCGCGCCTGTTGGCAGGAAGCCGCCAGCAGTTCGCTGACCGAGCTGTTTGCGCCACAGATCCATCAATCGCGGCTCGATGCCTGGCCAACCCATTACCCGTGGATCGACGTCGGCGGTTACGACTATTTCCGCACTCGCCTGAGTCAGGCGCGGCGTGACGTAGAACATGGTTTGCGCATCACCCTGGCGCACTACGTCACGGTCGAAGGCCAGCAACGCATGCTGGAAATCCTGCAATTCAAGCTCGACGTGCTGTGGAGCATGCTCGACGCCATGAGCATGGCCTACGAGCTGGAGCGCCCGCCGTATCACACCGTCACCACGGAGCAGGTCTGGCACCGGGGGATTGCCCTGTGAGCCTGATTAACCGCGAGCAATCACCGTCGCTGCGGCAGGGTTTTCGCCTGCAATGGGAACCTCGTCAGGACTGTCACGTGCTGCTGTACCCCGAAGGCATGATCAAACTCAACACCAGTGCCGGGCAGATCCTCGATCTGGTGGACGGCCAGCGCAGCGTTGAGGCGATTATTGATCGACTGTCTGCAAATTTCCCTGGCGTACCGGGGATCGACGAAGATGTGCTGGCGTTTCTGGAGGTGGCCCATGCTCAATTCTGGATTGAGTGACTCGCGTCCGGGCCCGCCGCTGTGGCTGTTGGCGGAGCTGACCTACCGTTGCCCGCTGCAATGCCCGTATTGCTCCAACCCGCTGGACTTTGCCCAATCAGGCGAAGAGTTGAGCACCGAAGAATGGATCCGGGTGTTCCGCGAGGCCCGAGAGATGGGTGCCGCGCAACTGGGTTTTTCCGGCGGCGAGCCGTTGGTTCGCCAAGACCTGGCCGAGCTGATCAAGGCCGCCCGGGACATGGGTTACTACACCAACCTGATCACCTCGGGCATCGGCCTGACCGAGCAGAAGGTGCGCGATTTCAAGGTCGCGGGGCTGGACCACATCCAGATCAGCTTCCAGGCCGCCGACGAAGCGGTGAACAACATGCTCGCCGGCTCGCGCAAGGCCTTCGCCCAGAAACTCGCGATGGCCCGGGCGGTGAAAGCCCAGGGCTACCCGATGGTGCTGAACTTCGTCACCCATCGGCACAACATCGACCAGATCGCGCAGATCATCGAGTTGTGCCTGGAGCTGGAGGCAGATTTCGTCGAATTGGCGACGTGTCAGTTCTACGGCTGGGCCGAGCTCAACCGCGTCGGCCTGTTACCCACGCGCGAACAATTGCAGCGCGCCGAGCGCATCACCCACTCATATCGCGAGCGTCTTGAAGCGCAGGGCCACCCGTGCAAGCTGATCTTCGTCACCCCGGATTACTACGAGGAACGCCCCAAGACCTGCATGAACGGCTGGGCCAATCTGTTTCTCGACATCACCCCCGACGGCACGGCGTTGCCTTGCCACAGCGCCCGACAGTTGCCGGTGCAGTTTCCCAATGTGCGTGAGCACAGTATCGAGCACATCTGGACTGATTCTTTCGGTTTCAATCGCTTTCGTGGCGATGACTGGATGAAAGAACCGTGCCGCTCCTGCGATGAAAAGCACAAGGACCTGGGCGGCTGCCGCTGCCAGGCATTCATGCTGACCGGCGACGCCGCCAACGCTGACCCGGTGTGCAGCAAATCCCCGCACCACGGCATGATTCTCAAGGCCCGCGAGGAAGCCGAGGCCCCGGGGCTGGGCATGGAACACCTGACGTTGCGTAACGAGAAGGCTTCGCGACTGATCTACCGCGGATAAATCAAACAACACAAATCCCCTGTGGGAGCGGGCTTGCTCGCGAAAGCGGTGGGTCAGTCGACATCAACGTTGAATGTAATGCCGCCTTCGCGAGCAAGCCCGCTCCCACAGGGATTCGCGTTGGATGCGAGATTTGGGTACACCCCAGCCTGCTACCCATTGGTCTGATTGCATTCACTACCGGATGCTTTAGTGTGGACGTTACCTTCCAAAACAATAAAAACAGGCTTTCCAATGAGCCAGAGTCTCAGCCAGCTGCGTAAATTCGTTTCGCCTGAAATCATCTTTGGTGCCGGCTGCCGGCACAACGTCGGCAATTGCGCCAAAACCTTTGGCGCCCGCAAGGTGCTGCTGGTCAGCGATCCCGGTGTGATTGCTGCCGGTTGGGTCGCCGATGTCGAGGCCAGCCTGCAAGCCCAGGGCATTGAGTATTTCCTGTACAGCGCAGTCTCGCCCAACCCGCGGGTCGAAGAAGTGATGCTCGGCGCCGATCTGTACCGGGAAAATCATTGCGATGTGATCGTGGCCGTCGGTGGCGGCAGCCCGATGGATTGCGGCAAAGGCATCGGCATTGTTGTCGCCCATGGGCGCAGCATCCTCGAATTCGAAGGCGTGGACACCATCCGTGTCCCCAGCCCGCCGCTGATCCTGATTCCAACCACCGCCGGGACCTCGGCCGATGTCTCGCAATTCGTGATCATCTCCAACCAGCAAGAACGCATGAAGTTCTCCATCGTCAGTAAGGCGGTGGTGCCGGACGTGTCGTTGATCGACCCGGAAACCACCCTGAGCATGGACCCGTTCCTGTCGGCCTGTACCGGCATCGATGCGTTGGTGCATGCCATCGAAGCGTTTGTTTCCACCGGTCACGGGCCGTTGACCGATCCCCATGCGCTGGAGGCGATGCGCCTGATCAACGGCAACCTGGTGCAGATGATCGCCAACCCGAACGACATTGCCCTGCGCGAGAAAATCATGCTCGGTAGCATGCAGGCCGGGCTGGCGTTCTCCAACGCGATCCTCGGCGCGGTGCATGCCATGTCTCACAGCCTCGGTGGATTTCTCGACTTGCCTCATGGGCTGTGCAACGCGGTGCTGGTGGAACACGTGGTGGCGTTCAACTACAGCTCCGCACCGGAGCGCTTCAAGGTGATCGCCGAGACCTTTGGCATCGATTGCCGTGGCTTGAATCACCGGCAGATTTGCGGGCGTCTGGTGGAACATCTGATCGCTCTGAAACATGCGATCGGCTTCCACGAAACCCTCGGATTGCACGGGGTCAGCACTGCAGACATTCCGTTCCTGTCGCAACACGCCATGCACGACCCGTGCATCCTGACCAACCCGCGCGAGTCCAGTCAGCGTGATGTCGAGGTCGTCTATGGCGAAGCCCTCTGACGAGCAGCAACGGGCGCTGGCGGGGTTACTGGGATTAGGCAGCCACTCGGCGCGCAAGAGTCATTACCCGGAACTGGCC
Organism: Pseudomonas svalbardensis; assembly: GCF_030053115.1. Taxonomy (NCBI): domain Bacteria; kingdom Pseudomonadati; phylum Pseudomonadota; class Gammaproteobacteria; order Pseudomonadales; family Pseudomonadaceae; genus Pseudomonas; species Pseudomonas svalbardensis. The sequence continues at coordinate 2,880,332 of NZ_CP125619.1, forward strand.
GCGCGCCTGGACGAGCTGGAAGCCGAACGCAATCGCTACAAATGGCTGTTCGAGAACGCCGTCCACGGGATCTTTCAGGCCAGCCTCCTGGAAGGCATGCGCGCCGCCAATCCGGCACTGGCGCGGATGCTCGGTTATCAGGACCCTCAGGAAGTGCTGTTTTCCCTGGCGGATCTGGCGAGCAACCTGTTTGTCGGTGGTGCACAGGAACTGGAAAATATCGGCGAAATCCTCAGGCACCAGGGCAGCCTGCATGGCTATGAAACCCAATTGCGGCGCAAGGATGGCAGCAGCCTCGACGTGCTGATGAACCTGTTGCTCAAGCCCGATCAGGAAGGGTTGGTGGAGGGTTTTGTCGCCGACATCACCGAACGCAAACTCGCCCAGCAGCGCCTGCAGCAACTCAACGACGAACTGGAGCAGCGCGTCACCGCGCGCACCGACGAGTTGCTGGAAGCCAACCGCAACCTGCAACAGCAAATCACCCAGCGTAAACAGATCGCCCAGGCCTTGCGCGATGCCCGGGACGCCGCCGAGGCCGCCAATCGCAGCAAGGACAAATACCTCGCCGCCGCCAGTCATGACCTGCTGCAACCGCTCAATGCCGCGCGTTTGCTGATCTCGACCCTGCGCGAGCGCAAGCTGCCCGACGTCGAACAGGTGCTGGTGGAGCGGACTCACCAGGCGCTGGAAGGCGCGGAAGATTTGCTCACCGATTTGCTGGATATTTCCCGGCTCGATCAGGCGGCGGTCAAACCGGACATTGCGCTGTACCGCCTCGATGAATTGCTCGCGCCGCTGGTGTCGGAGTTCCAGTCAGTGGCCCTGGCTGAAGGGTTGAACCTGCGGGTGCACATGGGCGATTACGCCATCAGCACTGACCTGCGCCTGATGACGCGGATTCTGCGCAACTTCCTCAGCAACGCCTGCCGCTACACCGACGAGGGCAGCATCCTGCTAGGGGCCAGACGCCGGGGTGAAATGCTGCGCCTGGAAGTCTGGGACACCGGGCGCGGGATCGCGGCGGACCGACTGGATTCGATCTTCCTCGAGTTCAACCAACTGGACGTTGGACGCGCCGCCGACCGCAAGGGTGTGGGCCTGGGGCTGGCCATCGTTGAGCGCATCGCCAAGATCCTCGGCTATAAAGTCGGGGTTCATTCGCTGCCGGGGCGGGGTTCGATGTTCAGCATCGACGTGCCAATTTCCCATGAGATTCCGCTGCCGATCAGCCTGGCGGCACCACAACCCGGCACCGGCAATCCATTGCCGGGCCGGCGTTTGCTGGTGCTGGACAACGAAGTGAGCATCCTCGAAAGCATGAGCGCACTGCTCGGGCAATGGGGCTGCGAAGTGGTGACGGCCACCGATGAATTCTCCGCACTGGCCGCCTTGCAGGGGCGACCGCCGGAACTGATTCTGGCGGACTACCACCTCGATCACGGCGTGGTGGGTTGTGATGTGGTCAGGCATTTGCGTGAGCATTACCACCAGGTGATTCCGGCGGTCATCATCACCGCAGACCGCACGGATCAGTGTCGGCGCTCATTGCAGCGACTCGACGCACCGCTGCTGAACAAACCGGTGAAACCCGGCAAGTTGCGCGCGGTGCTGAGTCAGTTGCTGGGGTAGCGAAATTGCAGGCTGAAGCCGAGCTCGGCTGACTCGCCTTGCGCCAGCAATCGCAACCCCGGTCGACCGGGCAGGTGATGCGCGTTGACCGGGTGGCTCACCGGTTCGATACAGAAAAAATCCAGGCCCACCGGGCAGTAGAGCAGGAAGTAATCGCTGCCCGTGGCGCGGCATTCCAGCTCATAGCTCAATGCTGGCTGGCGGATCAGGCAGTGACCATCCCATTCGCAGAAACCGTTGTCGACCAATGTGTCGGGCAACGTCTTGAGTGACTGGAAATCCCATTCGGCCGGCAACGCACTGAGGTGCGTCGGCATTTTGGTCCCGTCACACAACCAGACGAGCCGGGCTTGCGCCCGCAACCGGGTGCCTGTGGTACGCGGAAAGTAGGGATGCAAACCGAGCCCATGCCAGGCAGGGCTTTCGGCCAGATGGGTGACCTTAATATCAATGCTCAGCTTGCCTTCGATCAGATGGAATCGTTGCCAGGCGCGGTAAGCGAAGGGCGTGGTGCTGTCGAGTTGCAGGATGACTTCATCGCGCGTCTGCGAAACCACCTGCCACGGCTGTTGCCAGGCGCTGCCGTGAATCGGCAGGGGATCGGTGAGGCTGTTGGGTGTCAGGGCCAGCCAGCCCTCGGGGCAGTCGAAACCTCCTTCGGAAATTCGGTTCGACCACGGCACCAAGGGAAAGCAGCCGAGCTTGCCGGGCAGGCCGGTGTTCAGCGCGTGAGCGTCACTGTGGCGCAACAGCGGCAGACCCGTGCCGCGCACGCTCCAGTTGACGATGCTGCCACCGAGTTGCGGGGCGAGGGTGAGGTGGGTGAATTCGTCTTCGAGCTCGAGGAGTGTCATGGATTTTCGTCTTGCGTTGAATGGTTGAAAAGATCGCAGCCTCGTTTCACTCGACAGCTCCTACATTGAAATGCTTACCCCTGTAGGAGCTGTCGAGTGAAACGAGGCTGCGATCTTTTAAGAGGGGCACAACACCTGATGCGAAGGCGATCAAAAATCCTTGAACAACGGCTCCGGCAAACCTTTCACCCCGGGATTGAGGGCGAACACACCGCCGGCCAGTGACTGTTCGTCATGGTCGTCGCCGGGACGGATCGAGGTCACGAACAATGTGTCCAGGCGACCGCCGCCGAAGGCGCACATGCTCGGTTTTTTTACCGGTACGGCGAGGGAACGGTCCAGTCGGCCATCGGGCGTGAAACGGTGAATCAGCCCGGCGTCATTGGCGCAAATCCAGTAGCCGCCTTCGGCATCGACTGCCGCCCCGTCGGGACGACCAGGGAATTGATGCATGTCGACAAACAGCCGCCGGTTGGACGGCATGCCACTGTCGATGTCGTAATCAAAGGCCCAGATTTGCTGGACCAGAGGATGAGAGTCAGACAGGTACATCGTTCGCCCGTCCGGGCTGAAACCCAGGCCGTTGGGCACGATAAACCCGTTGAGTTGCGCCTCGAGTGGCCCGCGTTGCCCGGCGCTGTAGCGATAAAGCGTGCCGTCGGCAGCGTTGGCGCCCATGTTCAGCACCATGCTGCCGGCCCAGAAGCGCCCCTGACGATCGCAGCGACCATCGTTCAGGCGCATATCTGTGCGGGCGTGTTCGACCGGAGCCAGGAGGTTGCTGTCGAGGCTGCCATCGTTATGCGGGTGCAGATGAAAGAACCCGCTTTCCATCCCGGCAACCCAGCCGCCGTTGCTGTGACGTGCAATGCAGGCGAGCATCTGCGGTGCTGTCCAGGCGTGGACATGGCCGGTTTCGGCGCTCCAGCGCTGAAGTCCGCCGGCCGGAATATCAACCCAATACAGGGCGTTTTCCTCGGGGACCCAGACCGGGCATTCACCGACTGCGTTACGGGCATCGACAATCAATTCGGCTTGCATGACAGCTCATCCCCTCGGGTTTTTGTTGTTGGGATCAAGTGATGTACGCGGGTTCAGTCGCCGAACGGGCCGGACGCGACAAATGCACCACCCTGGTAGACCCGTGCCGGGTCATCAGCGGCAGGCATCGGCTGGGTTTCGACTTTTTCGCGGAACACTTCGGAGCTGTCCTGAGGTTCATAACCCAGGCAGGTGGCGAAACGGTTGTCCCACCAGACGTTCTTGTTGTCGGACATGCCATAGACCACGGTGTGGCCGACATTAGGGGCGTACAGCGCGCATTCGAGCAATTGAGTCAGGTCGCCGAAGCTCAACCAGGTGCTCATCATTCGGCGGTTGAGCGGTTCCGCGAACGAGGAGCCGATGCGTATGCTGACGGTCTCGATGCCGTAGCGATCGAAGTAGAAACTGGCCATGTCTTCGCCGTAAGACTTGGATAAGCCGTAGTAGCTGTCCGGGCGGCGAGGGGAGTGGGCGTCGATGACTTCATCCTGCTTATAGAAGCCGATCACGTGGTTGGAACTGGCGAAAATAACCCGCTTCACGCCATGGCGGCGAGCGGCTTCGTAGATGTGGAACACGCCGCAGATGTTGGCGCCGAGGATCTCTTCGAACGAGTGCTCCGTCGACACGCCACCAAAGTGCAGGATCGCGTCCACGCCTTCAACCAGCTGATGGACTGCTTGCTTGTCTGCCAGGTCGCAGGGCAAGACTTCTTCACGGTCATCGATGGCCGGGGCGATGTCGGCGATGTCCGACAGGCGAATCACATTGGCGTAGGGCCGCAGGCGTTCGCGCAGGACTTTGCCGAGGCCACCGGCGGCACCGGTCAGGAGGAGACGATTGAAAGGAGCGCGGGCGTTAGTTGTGATGGTCATGGAAGTCCCTGAACAAGCAGTCAGTTGTTATTGAATTTGTTGTAGGTTGTCGTACGACTAGGCTGAAGTATCGTTAGCCTTTCTGGTGGTTGTCAACGACACATCAATTGAAATGGACGAAGGGTCTGGTTGCCCCGCGATCGATGTAGCAAAGAGTGAGTTGTGGCACAAATCGGGGATTCAACCTTGTCGTAAAACCCGCCTTACAGCAACGAGATCGGGTAGTTGATGATAATGCGGTTTTCGTCGAACTCATTAGTGCTGAAGTCCTTGCAGATCGACGCGTTACGCCATTTGACGTTGAGATTCTTCAGCGCGCCGCTCTGTACGGTGTAAGCCAGTTCTGACTCGCGGCCCCATTCCTTGCCGTCGGTGATGGTGCCTGTGTGCACGTTATCGCCGCTGATGTAGCGGTTCATCATTGTCAGGCCGGGAATGCCGAGCGCCACAAAATTGTAGTCGTGGCGCAGTTGCCAGGATCTTTCCTTGGCGTTGTCGTAGCTGGAGTTGTAGCTGTCATTGGCCAGGGTGCCGCCGCTGGTGCCGTTGACCCGCATCCAGACATCGTCGCCGGTGAGTTTTTGCAAGCCGACAAAGAAGGTGTTGCCGCCGTATTTTGCCGAGAGCATGGCGAACGCGGTTTTGTTGTCGAGGTCGCCGGCCAGGGCGCTGCCGTCTTCCTTGCCGATGAAGTAGCCAAGGTTGGCACCGAGGGTCCAGTCGCCGATGGGCTGGCTGTGGCTCAGGTTGAAATACTGCTGCTGATAGATGTCGCTGAGTTGCGCGTACCAGACACCGACCTGGGTGCGCTTCTCATTGAACGCATATTCACCACCGCCAAAGTTGAAACGGTCCGAGGTGAAGGCCGCGGATTTTCCGTTCATGAACATGTCTTCCATGCTCGCATCGTTGCGCGGGCTGTTGGCGCGGAACTGGCCGCCGTAGAGCGTCAGGCCGCTGATCTCGGTGGACGTCACCTGACCACCGCGGAAGGTTTGCGGCAGCGAGCGGCCATCGTCGGAGCGCAGGATCGGCAACACCGGCATCCATTCGCCGACCTTCAATTCGGTTTTCGAGACTTTACCTTTCAGCGCCACACCCAGGCGCCCGAAATTGTCGGCCGGGCGGCCGTCGTCATGAATCGGCAGCAACGAGGTGCCGCCCGTGCCTTTGCCGCCGTCGAGTTTTTCCGAGTACAGGCCCAGCACATCCATGCCGAAACCGACGGGGCCTTGGGTGAATCCGGATTTGGCATCGAGGATGAAGCTTTGGGTCCACTCTTCAGCCTTGCCCTGCGGGTAAGCCGGGTTCGTGAAGTTGCGGTTGATGTAGAAGTTGCGCAGGTTCAGCGTGGCTTTGGCGTCATCGACGAAACCTTCGGCATGACTGGTCATGGGCAAGGCGAGGGCCAGGCTGCTGCAACCGATCAGGCTCAGGGTGTGACGGCATGTGAAGGTTGGGCGAAGGGTGCAGACGGAGGAATTGCGGACGAGCTTGCTCACAGTGACGCTCCCGTGTTTCTTGTTGTTTGTATTTTTGTTATACGTCGTCGTACAACATTGGGGCGGATTATTTGCAAGTGTTACGGGGAATGTCAATCAGAAGTTGTACGATGACTTGGCGTGATTTTGTAGCATGTCGCAGAACCCTGTGGGAGCGGGCTTGCTCGCGAAAGCGGTGTGTCAGTCAGCCAATGTGTCGAATGTGACGCCGCCTTCGCGAGCAAGTCGGACCGCCGCACCGCCGCTCCCACATTGGATTGTGTTTAGCTCACGATCATCGGGGGCATGGTGCCCAGAAGGGAAACCGCTGCCACCGCTCCTATCCCCAACAACCATTCGAAGATGACGCTGCTTTTCAGAGCAGTCGGACGCTGGTCGCAGTCGTTGATCCGCAGCCGATTGAACAGCGCCAGCCCCAGCATTGAGGCGACCAACACAACCTTGATCAACAGGATCAGCGCAAACCCGGACAGCAACGGCGTCGGCCAGAATTGCCCGGTCAGTACACGAACGTTGATCAAACCGGTCATCACCAACCCCGCCACCAAGACGTAACCAACGCCGCTGAAGCGTTGCAATGTCGCTTTGATTGAGTGCTCTGCCGGTTGCCGCAGGATCATCACCAATAACATCAAGCCTCCGAGCCAGGCGCCGACGCAGGTCAGGTGAATGATTTGATTGAGGATCAGCAATTGGCCGTTGAGGCCGTCGAGCATGGCACCGTGGCCGACCGGGGCGAGGGAGGCCAGCAGCAGGCTGGCGAGGCCGATTCGCAGGGGCAGGTTTGAACGCAAGGGCGTCATCAGCAGCGCGACCAACAACGCATTGAGCAGCAAGTGCCAGCGCCAGACCTGGCCGAAAAACGTTTTGCCCAGCATCAGTTGCAGGGTCGGAGGATCGAATGCCGCGTCCCGTGAACCGGCCATGCTGGCGGTGATCAGCAGCATCCAGCTAACGCCAGTGACCAGGGCCACCGCCGCCAGCCAGTGGCTCGTTCTGGCCAGTCGCTGATCCAGATTTCCAGCGTCGCCATTGAGCAGCAGAGGCCTGAACACCCAGGCCCCGAATAGCATCAGCACAACAGTGAAATGCAGAAAGCGGCACAGCACCATCGCGCTCGTCATGAATTACTGGCCAACCTTGAAGCTATAAGCGCCTTCGCTTTTGTGGGTATCGACCGACACCGCGTGCCATTCGACTTTGTAGGCACCCGCTGCCAACGGTGCGGCCGGGGTGACGATCAGGGTTTTCTTGTCGCTGCCTTCGGTGGCGAGGCTCTTCACCGGCACGTTGCTGCCGTCCTTGCTGATCGTGACCTTGGAAAAGGTCGCTTCAACGCCTTCGGAAAACACCAGGCGCAGTTCCGACGGCGCGGTCACTGTGCTGTCGGCGGCCGGGGTCTGGTCTTTCAGATGGGCGTGGGCAAATACCGATGAAGCGGCGAACAACGAGCCGAGCAGGGCGACGGTGGTCAGGGTTTTCTTGAGCAGCATCGTGGAATACCTCTGAGGCGAGTTCGAAAAGGCGGTCAGTTTACCTGCGAGAAGCTGCGTGTACGAAGTTTCGTTTTCCCTTGTCGCCGCGAGATAGAGCGGATGCTAGTCTTGGGCAACGCTGTTGTCAGGGAGCCCTCATGGGCAATCACAAGATCGAGATTCGTCGCAGTAACGTCGAGAAAATTCTGTTGGGGGCCGAAAAGGTGTTCGCCGAAAAAGGTTTCGGCGGCACCGCCATGGCCGACATCGCTGCCGAAGTGCAACTGCCGCGCTCCAACCTGCATTACTACTTCAGCACCAAGAGTGATCTGTACAGCGCCGTGCTGTTGGGTTTGCTGGAAGTGTGGAAACAGGATGCCCTGTGCTTCGAGATGTTCGACGATCCGCGCGTGGTGCTCAGCAGCTACATCCGCGCCAAGATGAACCACTCCCGCAGCAGGCCTTACGGCTCCAAAGTCTGGGCCAACGAAATCATCCACGGCGCGCCGACCCTGGGTGAGAAGCTGGACGTCAGTCTGTACGACTGGGCCAAAATGAAAGAGGCGAAAATTCGCCAGTGGGTGGACGACAAACGCATCCTGCCGGTGGAGCCTTCAAGCCTGCTGTACATGATCTGGGCGTCGACCCAGCACTATGCCGACTTTGATCATCAGGTGAATATTCTGAATGACCATCAGCCGTTGTCGGACATGCAGTTCGAGCGGGCGGTGCAGACGGTGACGAGTGTGATCTTGCGGGGGATCGGCTTGGAGCCGTGAATCAAAAGATCGCAGCCTCGTTTCACTCGACAGCTCCTACAGGGTTACGCAATCCCTTGTAGGAGCTGTCGAGTGAAACGAGGCTGCGATCCCTTGATCTTCAACGATCAAACAGCGACGTGGTACGGGTTCCTCGGGTCATGATTCCAATCCAGAAACGGCTTCCCGTTCTCCATCGGCACCATCTCGATACAGTCCTGCACCGGGCACGTGATTTGACACAGATTGCACCCCACGCACTCATCATCAATCACTTCATATTTATGCGTCCCGTCCGCCTGCTTAAGGCTCGTAATCGCCTGGTGCGAAGTGTCTTCGCAAGCAATGTGGCAACGACCGCAACCAATGCACGCCTCCTGGTCAATCCTGGCGATCACTTGATAGTTAATGTCCAGATACTTCCAGTCCGTGGTGTTGCCCACCGCACGCCCGGAAAACTCTGACACGCTGGCGTAGCCCTGCCTGTCCATCCAGCGCGATAAACCGTCTTTCATCTCCTCGACAATCCGGAAGCCATGCAGCATCGCCGCCGTGCACACCTGCACCGAGCCGCTGCCCAGCGCAATAAACTCCGCCGCGTCACGCCAGCTGCCAATGCCGCCAATGCCGGAGATTGGCAGGCCTTGCGTCTGTGGATCGCGGGCGATTTCGGCGACCATGTTCAGCGCGATCGGCTTCACCGCCGAACCGCAATAACCGCCGTGGGTGCTTTGGCTGCCCACGGAGGGATTGGCGACCATGCGCTCCAGGTTGACGCTGGTGATCGAGTTGATCGTGTTGATCAGCGACACCGCGTCCGCACCACCACGATGGGCTGCGCGGGCGGCGACGCGAATGTCGGTGATGTTCGGCGTGAGCTTGACGATCACCGGCAGCGAGCAATACGTCTTGCACCAACGGGTGACCTGTTCGACGTACTCCGGCACCTGCCCGACCGCCGCGCCCATGCCGCGCTCCGGCATCCCGTGCGGGCAACCGAAGTTCAGTTCGATGCCATCGGCGCCGGTGGCTTCCACCAGTGGCAGGATGAATTTCCAGGACTCTTCGACGCAGGGCACCATCAGCGACACAATCAGTGCACGGTCCGGCCAGTCCTTTTTGACCTGAGTGATTTCCCGCAGGTTGATCTCCAGCGAACGATCGGTGATCAGCTCGATGTTGTTGAAGCCCACCACTTCACGGTTGGCACCGAAATGAGCCGAGTAACGGGACGACACGTTGACCGCCGCCGGGTCTTCACCCAGTGTTTTCCAGACCACGCCACCCCAACCCGCCTCGAAGGCGCGAACCACGTTGTAGGCCTTGTCGGTCGGTGGCGCGGAGGCCAGCCAGAACGGGTTGGGGGCTTTGATGCCGGCGAAGACAATCGAGAGATCGGCCATTTACGCAGCCTCCACGTTGAGCATGAGTTGGGCGTTGATGGCCTCGGCGGCCCGTTTGCCGTGCTGCACCGCCTGCACGGTGAGGTCCTGATCGAGACTGGTGCAGTCGCCGCCGGCGTATACGCCGGGGATGCTGGTGCGCAGGTTTTCATCCACTTGAATCCGCTCACCCTGGCGCTTGAGTTCACAGGCCAGCGGATCGGCGAGGGCACTGGCGTCGAAGGCCTGGCCGATGGCTTTGAAGATGGCGTCGGCGGCCAGTTCGAAGGTTTCGCCAGTGGTTTGCAGGCGACCTTCGACTAACCAGGTCCGAGCGAAGCGCATGCCGCGTACTTGGCCTTGAGCATCCAGCAGGACTTCTTCGGGTTGTGCCCACGTCAGCAAACGCACTTGATTGGCTTTGGCGATGTCCTGTTCGTGGTCGGTGGCGCCCATTTCCTCAACACCGCGGCGGTACACCAGGTTGACGTCGCGAGCCCCGAGGCGAGCCATTTGCACGGCCATGTCGATGGCGGTGTTGCCGGCGCCCAAAACGATACAACGGTCAGCGAGGGGGAGTTGGGTCAGGTCATCGGCCTGACGCAGTTCGCGGATGTAATCGGTGGCGGCCAGCAGACCGGGTGCGTCTTCATGAGCAAGCCCCAGCTGCTTGCTGGCGGCCAGACCGAGGCCGAGGAACACCGCGTCGAACTGCTGATGCAGTTCGCCAAGGGTGAGGTTTTCGCCGAGTTTCTGCCCGTGGCGGATTTCGATCCCGCCGATCTCCAGTAGGAATTCAAGCTCCTTCTGCGCGTAGTCATCCACCAGTTTGTACTTGGCGATCCCGTATTCGTTGAGGCCGCCAGCCTTTTCCCGTGCCTCGAAAATCACCACGTCATGACCGTGCATGGCACTGCGGTGAGCGCAGGACAAACCGGCCGGACCGGCGCCAACCACCGCGATGCGCTTGCCAGTTGATGCAGCACGTGTGAAGGGGTGTTCGCTGAAGTGTGCGTTGTCGACGGCGTAACGCTGCAACAGGCCGATCAGCACCGGTGCGCATTCATGGTCGTTGTTGCGCACGCAGGCTTGCTGGCAAAGCACTTCCGTCGGGCAGACCCGGGCGCAACTGCCGCCGAGGATGTTCGCCGAGAGGATTTTCTGCGCGGCGCCCTGAACGTTTTCCTGATGGATATTGCGGATGAACGACGGAATGTCGATCTCGCTCGGGCAGGCATTCACGCAGGGCGCGTCGTAGCAGTACAGGCAACGCGAGGCTTCCAGATGGGCCTGGCGGTCGTTGAGTGGTGGTGCCAGATCGGTGAAATGGCCAGCGAGGGCGGCCGCATTCTCGTGCGGATGCGGGAGGTGGTTCAGAGTCTTGATCACGGTGTTGGCCTCACGGTTATTTGAGGTGATGCCTCTGATGGGCATTGGTTTTTTTGTTGTCTGGGCCGGCCCCATCGCGAGCAAGCTCGCTCCCACAGGTATCTCGGGCGTCCACAAAACCTGTGGGAGCGAGCTTGCTCGCGATAGGCCGAAGGCCGCTTTCAGCGTTTCACAGCTGTCGGCCTGTTCATCTCAGCCCGCTTGCTCAGCAAATCAAACACCGCCGGATACGCCGGGCGTTCGACATACCGCCCGGCACCACGCTCTGCTCGCAAATCACCATCGGCCCATACCACCCGGCCCTGGCTGACGGTGTGGCTCGGCACACCGCGCACGGTCTTGCCTTCGAAGATGTTGAAGTCCACCTGCTGGTGGTGAGTCTTCGCCGAAATCGTCCGCGTACCTTGCGGATCCCACAGCACCAGATCCGCGTCCGCACCGACGCGAATCGCGCCTTTGCGCGGGTAAAGGTTGAAGATCTTGGCGGTATTGGTGGAGGTGAGCGCCACGAAGTGCTGCATCGACAAACGCCCGGTGTTCACCCCTTCATCCCAGAGCACCGCCATGCGGTCTTCGATACCGGCCGTGCCATTGGGGATCTTGCTGAAATCGTCACGTCCCGCCGCTTTTTGCTCGGCGCAGAAACAGCAGTGGTCGGTGGCGGTGGTGTGCAGGTTGCCTGATTGCAGACCGTGCCAAAGCGCCTCTTGATGGCCGCGAGGACGGAAGGGCGGGCTCATCACGTAACCGGCGGCGGTCTGCCAGTCTGGGTGTTGGTAGACGCTGTCGTCCAGCAGCAGATGCCCGGCCAGGACCTCGCCGTAGACTTGTTGGCCCTTGCTGCGGGCGTAGGTGATTTCGTCGAGGGCTTCCTTGGTCGAGACATGCACCAGGTACAGCGGCGTGCCCAGGGTTTCGGCGATGCGGATCGCCCGACTGGCCGCTTCACCTTCCACCTGCGAAGGGCGCGACAGCGGATGCGCTTCCGGGCCGGTCATGCCCTGCGCCATCAGCTTGCGTTGCAGGTGATAGACCAGCTCACCGTTTTCCGCATGCACGGTCGGCACTGCGCCCAACTCCAGGCAGCGCTCGAAACTCGCCACCAGCGTATCGTCGGCGGCCATGATTGCGTTCTTGTAGGCCATGAAGTGCTTGAAGCTGTTGACCCCGTGGTGGCTGACCAGATCGGCCATTTCCTCGCGGACCTGTTCGCTCCACCAGGTGATCGCGACATGGAAACCGTAATCCGACGCCGACTTCTCGGCCCAGCCGCGCCACTGATGAAAGGCTTCCATCAAGGATTGCTGCGGATTGGGGATCACAAAGTCGATGATCGACGTCGTGCCACCGGCAAGTCCCGCCGCAGTACCGCTGAAGAAGTCTTCACTGGCCACCGTGCCCATGAAGGGCAGTTGCATGTGCGTGTGCGGATCGATGCCGCCGGGCATCAGGTATTGGCCGCTGCCGTCGAGCACTTCGGCACCCGCCGGAACATCAAGATTTTCGCCGATGGCTTTGATCACGCCGTCGGCGCAATAGACGTCGGCGCGATAACTTTCATCATGGGTAATAACGGTGGCGCCACGGATCAACAGAGACATTCCGAGTTCCTCGCAGGCAATGACCGACTTGTGCCGGTTCTAAATGTTTTATATGAAGCTGACGCAAACAGGTGTATTCCTGTCAGCGCTGTCAGGAATAAACGCTAGTCTGAGTTTGAGGATTGAGCAAGAATATTTTTTATATGCTTATATTTGTTTTAAGTTATTGATAATTAACATTTAAAACTTCAAATCACCAAAATGGTGAGGCCTCTCACCATTTTGACGCACTTGACAGGTTCCAAAAATAGACGAGATTTCTTATGTGAAATCAGCCGCTTGAGGATGGTCTATGGTTGATGCGCGACGTTGAAAAAAAGTGGTATGCACCAGATTGAGTCCTGACTGTTCGGACAACTTGCCTGGCATCTGGCCTGATTGAACGAGCAAGTAACCGGTGACTCATCGGTGATATAAATAAAACTGATAAACATCAGTTGGTTACAAAGTTTTTATGGAACTGCCCGATGCGCAAACGGGGTAACCGGCACGTTAATTGATGCCGCCAGCCCCTGATGAGCAACAATAATCAAAAGAACAGTGGAGCGGCCATGCAACAGAACAGATCGCAAGTGACCGAGCGCGACGGCTTGTTTGAGCTCGAAGCCGGCAGTGACGTCCTCGACAGTCCCCGTTACAACCACGATATGGCACCGACCAAGGTGCGCGAACGAACCTGGAACAAATGGCACATCACCGCATTGTGGATAGGCATGGCGATTTGCGTGCCGACCTACACCCTCGGTGGCGTGCTCACCGCGCATTTCGGCCTGAGCGTCGGTGAAGCGTTGCTGGCGATTCTGTTCGCCAACATCATCGTACTGATCCCGTTGACCCTGAACGCCTTTCCCGGCACCAAGTACGGCATTCCGTTTCCCGTGTTGTTGCGTTCGTCCTTTGGCATCCTCGGCTCCAACATTCCGTGCCTGATCCGGGCGCTGGTGGCGTGTGGCTGGTTCGGCATTCAGACGATGTTCGGCGGGCTGGCCATTCACCTGTTTCTGGGGTCGGTGTTCGACGGTTGGAAATCCCTCGGCGGTACCGGTGAAGTAATCGGGTTCATGGTGTTCTGGGCCTTGAATCTGTGGGTGGTGATTCGCGGCGCGGACTCGATCAAATGGCTGGAAACCCTCTCGGCACCGTTGTTGGTGCTGGTGGGCGTGGGGCTGCTGGTATGGGCGATGCCGAACGTGTCGATGACCGAGTTGCTGGCGATTCCGGCCAAACGTCCGGAAGGCGCGAGCGTGGTCAGTTACTTTGCCGCCGGGCTGACCGCCATGGTCGGGTTCTGGGCCACCTTGTCCCTGAACATTCCGGATTTCAGCCGCTATGCGAAAAGCCAGAAGGATCAGATCGTCGGGCAGATTATCGGCTTGCCCCTGACCATGTTTCTGTTCGCCTCCCTCGGCGTAGTGATGACGGCCGCCTCGGTAAAACTGGTGGGCGTCACCGTCTCCGATCCGGTCACGCTGATCGGTCATATCCAGAGCCCGGTCTGGGTCGCACTGGCCATGGCGCTGATCATCATCGCCACGCTGTCGACCAACACAGCGGCCAATATCGTTTCGCCTACCAACGACTTCCAGAACGTCGCCCCTAAGTTCATCAACCGCACCAAAGCGGTGATGCTCACTGGCCTGGTCGGTTTGGCGCTGATGGCCCATGAGCTGTTGAAGAAGCTCGGTTTGATCGTCTCGGATTTAAGCCTGGAGACGGTGTATTCCAACTGGCTGCTGGGCTATTCGAGCCTGCTGGGTCCGATTGCCGGGATCATGGTGGTGGACTATTTCCTGATCAAGAAACAGCAACTGGATCTGGCCGGACTTTACCGCGACGACGTTTATCCAGCGTGGAACTGGTTCGGATTTATTGCGTTTGGTGTGCCGGTGGCGCTGACGCTGCTGTCGCTCGGCAGCGATGCATTCAGCTGGTTCTACGACTATGGCTGGTTCACCGGATCGGCACTGGGCGGACTGATTTATTACGGGTTGTGCTCGATGCGCCCCAGCCCGTCTGTTGCGAAATCTGCGGTGTGAGGGACGGCCCCTTCGCGAGCAGGCTCGCTCCCACATTTGGAATGCATTACCCCTGTGGGAGCGAGCCGGCTCCGGGCGGCGTTCCGACGAAGACGGCCGCCAAGACACCCAAGAAATGCCTGAAGAAATCCATAAGAACTGCCTGAGGAGATCATCATGAACGCTGCCATTGACGTTCTGCAGTCCACCCATCAGCACATCAACCGCGACCGCTTGTGGCAGTCGCTCATGGACCTGGCCAAGCTCGGCGCCACGGTCAAGGGCGGTGTTTGTCGCCTGGCCCTGACCGACCTCGACCGCCAGGCCCGGGACATTTTCGTCAACTGGTGCGAGGAGGCCGGTTGCACCGTCAGCATCGATGCCGTCGGCAACATCTTCGCCCGTCGTCCGGGCCGCAATCCGAACCTGCCACCGGTGATGACCGGCAGCCACATCGACACCCAACCCACCGGCGGCAAGTTCGACGGCTGCTTCGGCGTACTGGCCGGCGTCGAAGTGCTGCGCACCCTCAATGACCTGGGCGTGGAAACCGAAGCGCCGCTGGAAGTCGTGGTCTGGACCAACGAGGAAGGCTCACGCTTCGCCCCCTGCATGATGGGCTCCGGCGTATTCGCGGAAAAGTTCACCCTCGAAGAAACCCTGGCCAAGGTCGATGCCGAAGGCGTTACCGTGGGTGAAGCCTTGAACGCCATTGGCTATGCTGGCGAGCGCAAGGTCAGCGGCCATGCCGTCGGCGCCTATTTCGAGGCCCATATCGAACAAGGCCCGATCCTTGAAGACGAACGCAAAACCATCGGCGTGGTGATGGGCGCCCTCGGGCAGAAATGGTTCGACCTGAAACTGCGCGGCGTCGAAGCCCACGCCGGCCCGACGCCGATGCACCTGCGCAAGGACGCTCTGGTCGGCGCCTCGGTGATCGTCGGTGCGGTCAACCGCGCTGCCCTCGGCCATCAACCCCACGCCTGCGGCACCGTCGGTTGCCTGCAAGCCTATCCCGGCTCACGCAACGTCATCCCCGGCGAAGTGCGCATGACCCTGGACTTCCGTCATCTGGAACCGGCGCGTCTGGACTCAATGATCGCCGAAGTCCGTGAAGTCATCGAAACCACCTGCGAGGAACACGGCCTGACCTTCGAACTCACACCCACTGCGGATTTCCCGCCGCTGTACTTCGACAAAGGCTGCGTCGAAGCGGTACGCGGCGCCGCCCAAGGCTTGGGCCTGTCGCACATGGACATCGTCAGCGGAGCAGGGCACGACGCAATCTTTCTCGCCGAACTCGGCCCGGCCGGGATGATCTTCGTACCGTGCGAAGGCGGCATCAGCCACAACGAAATCGAAAACGCCGCGCCGGATGATCTGGCGGCCGGGTGTGCGGTGTTGTTGCGGGCGATGCTGGTGGCTTCGGCGGCGATTGCCAGCGGTCAATTGGCGGCTTGAAAAGCATGACGTGCGCTGAAAAAAACAGCGCACGTCACAAACCCGAATCCTCAATCGTCATCCTGTTGAATCCCCCAAACAGTGGAGCAACACGATGTCGTCCAACACCCAGCCGGTTAACCTGCTGCAATCGATTCCTCAGGTGTTCGAAAGCCTGACCCAGGTCCACGTCACCCTCGACAGCCACGACCTGGACCCGACCCTCAAACACTTGCTGCACTTGCGTGCCTCGCAGATCAACCAATGCGGTTTTTGCGTGAAGATGCACACCCGCGAGGCCCGTGAAGCCAATGAAACCAACGAGCGGCTGGACCGCCTGATCGTCTGGCGTCACGTCAGCGATTTCACTGCCGCTGAACGTGCGGCCCTGGCCTGGACCGAAGCCCTCACCGTACTCGATGAAAAGACCGACTACGCCAGCCTGCGCGGTGACTTGCGCGAGCACTTCAGCGACGCACAAATCGGTGCCTTGACGGCCGAGATCGGCATGATCAGCCTGTGGAACCGTTTGCAGGTGTCGAGGCACTGATTGATGAACTCCGCTGAAAACACCGCCGCTGTGTTCGAGCAGCGCCGGCCATTTTTGCTCGGTCTTGCTTATCGCATCCTCGGCTCCCGCGCCGAAGCCGAGGATGTTGTGCAAGAGCTGTTCATCAAATGGCTGGAGACCGACCGCGCCATCATTGCCACGCCGGCCGCCTGGCTGACCACGGCTTGCACCCGGCACTGCATCGATCTGCTGCGCTCGGCGCACAAGTCGCGGGTTGATTACATCGGCACCTGGCTGCCGGAACCGATTCACACCACCCATCAGGACTCACCCGAACACAGGCATGAACTGGCCTCGTCGCTGTCCACCGCGTTCCTGTTGTTACTGGAACGGCTAACCCCCAAGGAGCGTGCGGCGTACCTGCTCTACGAAATTTTCGACATGGATTACACGCACGTCGCGGATGCGGTCGGGGTTCAAGAGGCTGCGTGCCGCAAACTGGTGTCCCGGGCCAAGGCCAGCCTGGGCAGCGGACAAACGCGCTTTCAGCCGGAACCGGCACGCCAGGAGCAATTGCTCAGCGCTTTCCGTAGCGCCATCGCCAGCGGCTCGACCGCTTCCTTGACCGCGATGCTGAGCGAAGACGTCGAACTCTGCGCCGACAGCGGCGGCAAGGCCTCGGCCATCCGCGAAACGTTGTCTGGCATTTCCAATGTGCTGGATTTCATTGGCCAGTCGTTGCACGTCTATTGGCAGACTTGCGAATGGCTGCCAGCCGAAATCAATGGTGCCCAAGGCGTGATCATCAAGGCGGACGAGGTCATCACTGCATCGATGACGTTTGGGTTCGACGAAGCGGGGCAGGTGAGCCGGATTTTTATCATGCGCAATCCGCAGAAGTTGGCGGGGTTGCAGGATTTGTTGGATGTGCACTGAGTCCTCTGCACTATCCCAACCCCTCGCGGTCGTAATCTTCACAGGGCGGCGCGTGAATGCACCGCCGCACGCGTGGAGATCCAATGAGCCAGGACGTCCTGACCACCGAAACCAATCGCCGTCAGTTGCAGCAGATTATCGCCGGCCTGTCCGATGGGTTGATTCTGCTGGAGCTCGACCAGACCCTTCTCTGGGCCAATGACGCCGCGTTGGCCATGCACGGCGTCGGGCAACTCAGCGAATTGGGGGCGAATGCCAAGGAGTACGCCAAGCGCTTCGCCTTGCGTTATCGCAATAATCACCCGGTTCAGGCCGACAATTATCCGATCAGCCGCGTTGCCCGAGGTGAGACCTTCAGTGATGTGTTGGTTGAGGTGACGCCGGCGGACGACGAAGAGCGCACCTGGGTCCACAGCGTGCGCAGCATGGTATTGGCCGACAGCGCTGGCGAGCCGGAGTCGCTGGTGCTGATCATGAGCGATGTCACGGAGTGGGCCAGCGCCGAACAGCGTTTCGAAAAAACCTTCAACGCCAACCCAGCCCCGGCGGTGATCTGTCGTCTAAGCGATTTGCGCTACATCAAAGTCAACCCTGGCTTCCTGGAGATGACCGGCTATGCGCGTGATCAGGTGATCGGCCGTTCTACCTATGAACTGGATGTGCTGGAAGGGGCCGAAAACAAGGATCTGGCCAAGCAGCGTTTGCGCGAAGGGGCAACCATTCCGCAAATGCAGGCTCAGCTGCAGTTATCCGAAGGTGGCAGCAAACAGGTGATCGTCGCCGGCCAGCCCCTTGAGCTGAACGACGAAGCCTGCATGCTCTTTTCCTTTGTAGACATCGAGCCTCGGCATAAGGCCGAGGTCGCCCTGCGCCAAAGCGAGGAACGTTTCGCCAAGGCTTTTCGACTGACCCCGGTGCCCATTCTGGTGTGTAACGCCGGCGATCAGATGGTGATGGACGTCAACGAAGCCTTCCTCGATACGCTCGCGTATCCCAGTGAAGAGGTGCTCGGCAAGACCATCGCAGAGATCGACTTCATCCATGACAAGGGCGCACGTACACGGCTGTTCGCAACCCTGGAGAAAATCGGAAGCCTGGATCGCATCGATGTCAGCCTCCGCAAGAAAGACACCGGGCTGATCGATTGCGCGGTCTCGGCCGACACCGTGAACATTCAGGACAGTCCCTGCTACCTGCTGGTGTTTATGGACATCACTGAACGTAAACGCACCGAGCTGGAGTTGGTGTCGGCGATCGAAGAGGTGATGAAAGACGCCTCCTGGTTCAGCCGCACGCTCATCGAGAAACTCGCTAACGTCAAAAACGTCAACTCGCCGCAGTTGCCTAGCGTGTCTTTCACCGACCTGACCGCCCGCGAGCGCGATGTGCTCGGCCTGATCTGCGAAGGCCTGGCCGACAAGGAAATCGCCGCGCGGCTCAAACTCGCCCCGAACACGGTGCGCAACCATGTCTCGACGGTGTATTCCAAGCTCGACGTTCACAGCCGTAGCGAGGCGATTGTCTGGGCTCGCGAGCGCGGTTTGTTCTCCAGCGAGTGGCGGCCCAAGGCCCAGCGTTAGGTGCAAATGCACTACTCGAAGGGGTGCAAATTGATGTTCTGGGCCGGGGCGGCGGTTCTTAGGCTGTAAGGGTGCGATACAGGTCTTCGGGTATCGCGTCCCTTTCAAAACAGCGACAGGAACCGCAGGATGATTTACGTGGCGCAATTGCGTATGCAACTGGAGCGGAGCTTTTCACCGTTGGCCTGTGAGTGCAATGTTACGGGTGATCATTCACTGACGGTGAAGCTCTATCATCCGGTGTCGGGGCAGGTGGATCTGGTGATCAGTGGGTTGAGCGTGGCCAACCTCAGAACGCCGGAGGCGGTGGCAGCTTTGATCGAAGAGCTGCGTTATGAACTTGAGAGCAACACGTTGCATTGTCGCGAGACGTCCTAGGAACTGTCGGGTTTTGCCGGCGGTCGTACAAAGAATACGAGAGTATTTTTTCTGTGACCGGTCCGCGGCTTCGCGGTGAAACAGTTGGGTCGCGGAAATATGTAGATCACTTACCGCGGGTCAACCTATGAAAAGTCTTGGGAAACGCATTTTTGCAACACTGTCGTTCGCACTCTGGATAGCGATTCTGGGTGGTTGTGCCAGTCCTCCACCGCCACCTCCCGCTGCGCCGCCTCCGCCCCCTGTGCGAACCTGCCAAACCACTGAAAACACTGATGTGCAAGGCGATATGAGAGCTGAGGGGCAGGTGACCCGGGAAACGACGCTCACTCGTTGCGTCACTCAGTAAGCGTCCATCGGCTCCCGTTGAACCGCCAGCAGCGCTGTGCTGCTGGCGGGTATCCGCGCGCGTCGCTCAGACTTCCTCGATCCTGACCCAACGCGACTCCCGCGCGGCCACCCGAATCGCCGTAGCCAGGCGTTCGACTTCCCACGCCTCTTCGAAATCCGTTCCGCCCTGAGATAAGCCTGCCAACGCCATCACCAGATCATGGACTTCCAGCGTCTTGAGTTCGTTGTAGCCGAGCTGATGCCCTGCCGCCGGGCTAAACGCCGCATAACCCGGCAGATTCGGCCCTGCCAGCAAGTGCTGGAAACCGTCCTGACCGGCACGAAACAGACGCAGTTCATTCAGGCGTTCCTGATCGAACACCAAAGTCCCTCGAGTGCCGCTGATTTCGAAACTCAGGTGATTCTTGTAGCCGTGCTTGAGCCAACTGCTGCTGAACGTGCCCCGGGCGCCGTTCGCAAACCGCAACAAGGCGTGGACCTGATCGTCGACGGCGATATTGCGTTGTTCCAGGCTGCCAGCCGTGGCGGGGCGTTGCCGGTGCACGGTATGAGTGTCGGCGCTCACTGCCTCGACATCGCCCACCAGATAGCGGGCCATGGCCAACACGTGGCTGCCCAGATCGGCCAGTGCGCCACCGGCATGATCGGCATCGCAACGCCACGACCAGGGTGACGCGGGATCGGCCATGAAGTCTTCGCTGAATTCACCCTGGAAACTGATGATCTGACCCAAGTCGCCGTTTTCAATCAGCTCCCGGGCCAGCCCGATCATCGGGTTGTGCTGATAGTTGAAACCCACCCGCGTCACCACGCCCGCCGCTTTGGCCGACAGTCGCATGGCGTCGGCCTGTTCCAGATTCACCGCCAACGGCTTTTCGCAATACACCGGTTTGCCGGCGGCGAGTGCGGCCATGGCAATGGGGTAATGCAGGTGATTGGGCGTGGTGATGGCGATCAGATTGACCTTGGGGTCATCGATCAGTTGCTGCCAGTCGCTATGAGCAGTGACGAAACCCCAGGCATCGGCGCAGTGGCGGGCACGCTGCGGATCGGCGTCGGCCAGGGCGGCCAGTTTGAGCTTGAGGGGCAGTTCGAAAACCGCACTGACGTTGCGAAACGCCAAGGCATGGGCGCGGCCCATGAAACCTGTGCCGATGAGACCGATACCGAGTTCGCGCATAGCCGGGGTCCTTTTGGATTTTATTTTCAGGAGGGGCTATTAATGGAATAAAAATTCTCAATGCGCAACATTGTGGAATAAATATTCCTTTGTTGTGCAATGTCAGGAAGCCAAGGTTGTGCGTGATTCTGCCGGATTCCAGCACGGCGGCATCATCCGCCTGGCGAATGGAAAAATCGTCAGCGGACGTGCCAGTACTGTCAAAACAAATTCCGAGAAGGCCTACGGATTTATCGCAGCTGCGATTGCAAAAAGTGGATCAGAAGTGAGGATCGATATGGATAGTGAAGGACACAAAACAGCGGCTGAGAACGGCTGGATCATGGTCGGTTCTAACGGCACCAAGTTATCAGCTGCCACATGCGCTTCGGTGCGTATCGATGAATACGCTGCTGAAATGCTCAAGGATCCGAACAAGGTTCGAGCGTTTTTCGAGCGTGTGAATGGGGAAGCCAAGGCTCGCTGATGTATTGCATTTCTCCTTCTTTTGTTCTTGGTTTCCTGATTGGCTTGGTCGCGGCGCCTATTTTTTGGGAAAACAATCCGCAGCGGGCTCTGAGCTTTGCGACGAATGCGCAAAAGCGGAGTTCTATCAAAAATTCCTTTGTGATTAGCGCCGGCTAATGCCGATCAGTTAAGGAACGACAAAATCCGTAGCAGCTGGCGAAGCCTGCGTTCGGCTGCGCAGCAGTCGTGAAATCAGACGATGCGGTGTTTCAGGAAGACCGCAAACTCAGGTTTTACGACTGCTGCGCAGCCGAACGCAGGCTTCGCCAGCTGCTACGGATCGCGTTTTGGCTTAACTGACTGGCATTAGCCCGAAGGCTGCCTTGTGTTCATCCGGTAAATCGGATCAGGACAAGAACCCACCATCCACATTCAACGAAACCCCAGTGGTGTAACTCGACGCATCACTGGCCAGATACAACACCGCTCCCGCCATCTCACTCGGATCCGCCACACGCTTGAGCGGAATCTGTTGCAATGCGGTGTTCAAAATAGCCTCGTTTTTCACCAATGCCGAAGCAAACTTGGTGTCGGTCAGACCCGGCAGCAGCGCATTGCAGCGAATGCCGAACTGCGCGCATTCCTTGGCGAACACTTTGGTCATGTTGATGACCGCCGCTTTGGTCACGGAGTAGATGCCCTGGAAGATCCCCGGCGAGATGCCGTTGATCGAGGCGACGTTGATGATGCTGCCGCCGCCGTTATCGCGCATCAGCTTGCCGGCTTCCACCGACATGAAGAAGTAGCCGCGGATGTTCACGTCGACGGTTTTCTGGAAAGCGCTGAGGTCGGTGTCCAGTACGTTGCAGAACTGCGGGTTGGTCGCGGCGTTGTTGACCAGAATGTCCAGGCGCCCGAACTGTTCGCGGATGCCGGCGAAGACCTGGCTGATCTGTTCCATTTCGCCGATGTGGCAAGCCACGGCAGTGGCTTTGCCGCCGGCGGCGATGATCGCGTCAGCCACGTGCTGGCAACCGTCGAGTTTGCGGCTCGAGACGATGACATGGGCGCCTTGCTGGGCCAGCAATTTGGCGATGGCTTCACCGATGCCGCGGCTGGCGCCGGATACGAATGCGATTTTGCCGTCGAGGTCGAACAACTGAGTCTTGGACATGGTTTTTCCTTGTTATTGGGGCCAGGGCGGGCGATCAGAGGCTGGATTTCGAAATGACTTGCAGGCTCATCTGCTCCAGCAGTTTGTTCATGTGAATGAACTGCGCGAAGCGTTTGTCCTGGGTCTGACCATGGAAGAAACGGTAGTAGATCTGCTGCACGATGCCGGCCAGGCGGAACAGGCCGTAGGTGTAGTAGAAGTCGAAGTTGTCGATCTGGATGCCTGAACGCTCGGCGTAGTAATCGACGAACTCGCGGCGGGTCAGCATGCCCGGTGCGTGGCTCGGCTGGCGGCGCATCAATTGCACCGGTGCCGGGTCGTCGGCTTCGATCCAGTAGGCGAGGGTGTTGCCCAGGTCCATCAGCGGGTCGCCGAGGGTGGTCAGTTCCCAATCGAGCACGCCGATGATGTCCATCGGGTTGTTCGGGTCGAGGATCACGTTGTCGAAGCGGTAGTCGTTGTGGACGATGCTGGAGGTCGGGTGATCGGTCGGCATCTTGTCGTTGAGCCAGGCTTTGACCGCTTCCCACTTCGGCGCGTCCGGCGTCAGTGCTTTCTCGTAGCGATCGCTCCAGCCTTTTATTTGCCGCGCGACATAACCTTCGGGTTTGCCGAGGTCGCCCAGGCCATAGGCTTTGTAGTCGACCCGGTGCAGTTCAACGAACTTGTCGATGAAGCTCTTGCACAGCGTTTCGGTTTTCGCCGAATCCAGACCCAGTTCCGGCGGCAGTTCGGAGCGCAGGATGATCCCCTTGACCCGCTCCATCACATAGAACTCGGCGCCGATCACCGATTCATCGGTGCAGTGCACGTAGGTTTTCGGGCAGTACGGGAAACCATCACGAAGCTGATTGAGGATGCGAAATTCACGGCCCATGTCGTGAGCGGACTTGGCCTTGTGGCCAAAGGGTGGGCGACGCAGGACGAACTCCTGTTTGGGGTATTCCAGCAAGTAAGTGAGGTTCGACGCACCGCCCGGAAACTGGCTGATCTGCGGCAAACCACTCAGGCCCGGAATGTGGGCCTTGAGGTACGGATCGATCAGGCTGGCATCGAGTTCTTCGCCGGTGCGGATACGGGTGGACTGGTCAGTAAGCGCCATGCTTATCCCTTCTGCTTATTTTGGAGGCCTGAGACTATTGGCTAATCTAATGCGCACACCCGACACCCACAACCACGAAACGCCCTTATAGGTGAGCGTGTTGCCGGGCAATCATTGTGTTTGATACACCTGTTTGAATGGTAGTCAGATCATGCTCATCGATGATGGCAGGGCAATCGGGGTCAATACCGGATTACCTGAGAAGAACGCCACCAGATTGCGACCTACCAGTTCCACGGTGCCTTGAGTGGCTTCCGGGGACAAACCGGCGACATGCGGGGTGAGGATCACATTGGCTAACGTCTTGAAGGCATTGGGTACTTGGGGTTCTGTGTCGAAGACATCCAGCGCAGCGCCGGCAATCCTGCGCTGCTCAAGCGAGCTGATCAGGTCTGCGGTGACGATCACACTGGCTCGGGCGATGTTGACGATGAACCCCTGGGGGCCCAAGGCGTCGAGTACTTGTCGGTTGATCAGGTGTTTGGTGCCCAGGCCGCCGGGGGTGGCGACGACCAAAAAGTCTGATTCCCGCGCCAACTCGGTGGGCGTCGAGCGGAAGCTGTACGGCACATCGCTGCGATGCTGGCGGTTGTGGTAACTGACCGTCATGTCGAAGCCGTGGGCGGCGCGTTTGGCGATGGCCATTCCGACCGCACCGAGCCCCAGGATTCCCAAGTGCTTGCCCGCCAGGGACGGGCGCATGATTTTCGGCCACTCACCCCGGCGCACGGCGGCGTCGCAACGGGGAATATCACGTACCAGAGAGAGCAGCATCGCCATGGCATGGTCGGCGACTGAAGAGGCATTGACTCCGGCGCCATTGGTGACCGTAATGCCCCGGTTGGCGGCGGCTTGCAGGTCGACGTGTTCGTAGCCGGCGCCGATCACGCAGATGATCTTGAGGTTGGGCAGGTCGGC
Organism: Pseudomonas svalbardensis; assembly: GCF_030053115.1. NCBI lineage: Bacteria > Pseudomonadati > Pseudomonadota > Gammaproteobacteria > Pseudomonadales > Pseudomonadaceae > Pseudomonas > Pseudomonas svalbardensis. Next base: position 2,904,876 of record NZ_CP125619.1, read on the forward strand.
GATTTCGTCGGCATACAGGCCCAATGGGCCGCGGGTCAGCACCGCATCGATCTGCGCGCCATGGCGTGTGATGGCATCGGCGCGCTCGGCAGGTGTGGGAGCCAGAATCAGGTGAAAACCCTGATGTTCGAGAATCGGCAGGTACTCATTGATGGTTTCAACCAGTACCAGAACGGTTGCAGGCATGCTGGGCTCCTGTGGGCATCGGAAAGTCGGGGCTCGAAAGTGGCTTCAAAACGTTGCTTCAAATGGCTGATTCCGCAACGGTTTGGCATTTACCAAAGATAGCAGGCTTGTGGCCTGCGACCTCAGTGTAGAAGCGTTCCGTAGCGCCTACACATCCACGGTGTTCAACACCTTTGCGAAGGCGCCGTTCAACGTCGCGGCGTCGCGGGTGTGTCAACGGCCGTGTCCGAGGTGAGAAATGTCCGGGCTGCGTCGAGAATTTCATCGGACAAGGCGTCACCACGGGTGGCGCGGGCCAGGGTCAGGGCGCCGACCATCAGCGAATAGTCCACCAACGCTTTTTGCCGATTGGTTTCGGGCTGATCCGCGCCCATCAGCGGTGCCAGCATCTGCAACAATGCCTCCAGCCCTTGGGTGTAGGTCTGGTGCAATCCGCTTTCAGCGGTTTCATGACACATGTCGCCGGCAAATGCGGTCACCGGGCAGCTTTCGCCTGGATTATCGCGATTGGCCGCGGACAGGTAGGGCGCGATGATGCTCTCGCGAGCCGAGAGACTGTCGTCGTTATCCTCTATTTTCTGCTTCCAGCGTTCCATCGATTGGGTGAACGCCCGGCTGCACGCCTCTTGCGCCAGCGCTTCCCTGGATTCGAAGTGACCATAGAACCCGCCATGGGTGAGGCCGGCCGCGCCCATCACATCGACGACACTGATCCCGTGCAGGCCGCGTTCGCGAAACAGACGCGTGGCGGCCTCGACGATGATCTCGCGGTTGAGTTCGGCTTGTTTGCGGGAGACTCGGGGCATTGGCGGCTCACAGGTATACATAAAGGCAGAAATCAGCTGGCGTACTGGGCTATGCCATTGCCGAGGGACCAGTTCTCTTTCTTTACTTCCACCAGATTAATGAATACATCTTCCAGCCTTGCCCGACACGTTTGGCGTAAGTCGGGTCTTGATGCTTCTTGATGTCGACGCGAACGAGTGGCATGAGAGGGCTCCGAAATTAGGGTTGCCGGTCAGCAGTCGGGATCGAAATTACATGACGGCAATCCTTTATTGAATAGATTTTTTAAAACATCTATTCAGTAAAGGGTGCCAGAGGATCTGATCCGCACAACCACTCCTCAGCTAAGTCTTTGCTTCTGCTCATTAATCCCGGACAATCGCGCCCCTGTTTCGGCCAGGGCGCTGCCTGTCGGATTTTTCCGACTCGTCCTGACCGGGTAGCAACTGACCGGAATGCGGAGATCCCACCGGATGAATGATCAGGCCAATAGCGTCGACGAACGCTATGTATCGGCGACACCAGCGACGCTTGAGAGCTGGAATCGCCATGACACCACCTGGATGCTGGGCCTGTTTGGCACGGCCATCGGGGCTGGCACGCTGTTTTTGCCGATCAACGCGGGTCTGGGCGGCTTCTGGCCGTTGTTGGTCCTGGCGGTGTTGGCGTTCCCTATGACGTTTTACGCACACCGTGGCCTCACACGTTTTGTGTTGTCCGGACGCGAAGGCGCGGACATCACTGAAGTCGTGGAAGAGCACTTCGGGATCAAGGCTGGCGCGCTGATCACCTTGCTGTACTTCTTCGCGATCTTCCCGATCCTGTTGATCTATAGCGTGGCCCTGACCAACACCGTGGGCAGTTTCCTAGAGCATCAACTGCACATCATGCCGCCGCCACGCGCTGTGCTGTCGCTCGTACTGATCCTCGGCCTGTTGGCGGTGGTACGTTGCGGCGAGCAGGTGATCGTCAAGGCCATGAGCCTGATGGTTTATCCGTTCATTGTTGCGCTGCTGTTCCTCGCGGTGTTCCTGATTCCTCACTGGAACGGCGGCATTCTCGCCACCGCGTCGACGCTGCCAGAACCGTCGGCATTGCTGCACACGCTGTGGTTGGCGATTCCGGTAATGGTGTTTTCGTTCAACCATTCGCCGATCATCTCGGCGTTCGCGGTGGACCAGAAGCGTCGTTACGGCGATCACGCCGAAGAGCGTAGTTCGCAGATCCTGTCCCGCGCCCACGCCTTGATGGTGGTGATGGTGCTGTTCTTCGTGTTCAGTTGCGTGCTGACCCTGTCGCCCGCACAACTGGCGGAAGCCAAGGCGCAGAACCTGTCGATCCTGTCGTACCTGGCCAACCACTTCAGCAACCCGACCATCGCCTTCGCGGCACCGTTGATTGCGTTCGTGGCCATTTCCAAGTCGTTCCTGGGCCACTACATCGGCGCCAGCGAAGGTCTTAAAGGTCTGATTGTGAAGAGTGGCAAACGCCCGGCACCCAAGACCCTGGATCGCATGACTGCCGCCTTCATGCTGGTGGTCTGCTGGATCGTTGCCACGCTGAACCCGAGCATTCTCGGGATGATCGAAACCCTCGGTGGCCCGATCATCGCCGCGATCCTGTTCCTGATGCCGATGTACGCGATTCGCAAGGTTCCGGCCATGGCGCGTTATCGCGGTCAGGCTTCCAACGTCTTCGTGACGGCGGTGGGCCTGGTGGCGATTTCGGCGTTGATCTATTCGCTGACTGCCTGATGATTTCTTCGGGGCTGTGAGTCCGCCATCGCGAGCAGGCTCGCTCCCACAGGGACCGCGCAAAACCTGTGGGAGCGAGCCTGCTCGCGATTTAGGCGCCTCGGTCTTCTTGGAAATAAGCATTCTTGAGGCATAAAAAAACGCCGCTCATCTCACGATGGGCGGCGTTTTTTATTGCGTTGCAGCGTTAGGCTTGAACGACCGGGATGTTGGCGTTCGCAGCAGCTTCACGGAACTCGGCGATCTGGTCGAAGGACAGGTAGCGGTAAACATCGGCCGCCATGCTGTCGATCTTGCCAGCGTATTCCATGTACTCCTCGACGGTCGGCAGGCGACCCAGGATGGAAGCAACAGACGCCAGCTCGGCCGAAGCCAGGTAGACGTTCGCGCCGTCACCCAGACGGTTCGGGAAGTTACGGGTCGAAGTGGACACAACAGTCGAGTTCGGCTCTACACGTGCCTGGTTACCCATGCACAGCGAGCAACCCGGCATTTCCATGCGAGCGCCGGCCTTGCCGTAGATGCCGTAGTAGCCTTCTTCGGTCAGCTGGTGAGCGTCCATTTTGGTCGGCGGCGACAGCCACAGACGGGTTGGAAGCTGACCTTTGACCTGTTCCAGCAACTTGCCGGCAGCGCGGAAGTGGCCGATGTTGGTCATGCACGAACCGATGAACACTTCGTCGATCTTCTCGCCAGCAACGCTGGACAGCAGACGGGCGTCGTCCGGATCGTTTGGCGCGCAGAGCACAGGCTCTTTGATGTCGGCCAGGTCGATTTCGATGATTTCAGCGTATTCGGCGTCAGCATCGGCAACCATCAACTCAGGGTTGGCGATCCAGGCTTCCATCGCTTGAGCACGACGTTCCAGGGTACGTGCATCGCCGTAGCCTTCGCCGATCATCCAGCGCAGCAGGGTGACGTTGGAGCTCAGGTACTCGGTGATCGACTCTTTCGACAGCTTGATGGTGCAACCGGCAGCCGAACGTTCGGCCGAGGCATCGGACAGCTCGAAAGCTTGCTCGATGCTCAGGTTGTCCAGGCCTTCGATTTCCAGAATGCGGCCGGAGAAGGCGTTCTTCTTGCCTTTCTTCTCGACGGTCAGCAGGCCAGCCTGAATCGCGAAGTAAGGAATGGCGTGAACCAGGTCACGCAGGGTGACGCCTGGTTGCATTTTGCCTTTGAAGCGCACCAGGATCGATTCCGGCATGTCCAGCGGCATAACGCCGGTGGCTGCAGCGAACGCAACCAGACCGGAACCGGCCGGGAACGAAATGCCCATCGGGAAACGGGTGTGCGAGTCACCACCGGTACCGACGGTGTCCGGCAGCAGCATACGGTTCAGCCAGCTGTGGATGATGCCGTCGCCCGGACGCAGGGAAACGCCGCCGCGGGTCATGATGAAGTCTGGCAGGGTGTGGTGGGTGGTCACGTCGATCGGCTTAGGGTAAGCCGCGGTGTGGCAGAAAGACTGCATTACCAGATCGGTCGAGAAGCCCAGGCACGCCAGGTCTTTCAGTTCGTCACGGGTCATAGGACCGGTGGTGTCCTGAGAGCCGACGGTGGTCATTTTCGGTTCGCAATAAGTACCTGGACGAACGCCTTTGCCTTCTGGCAGACCACATGCCTTGCCGACCATTTTCTGCGCCAGGGTGAAGCCCTTGCCGGTGTCGACAGGTGCTTCAGGCAGTTTGAACAGGTCGGTAGGGCCCAGGCCCAATTCGGCACGGGCCTTGTCGGTCAGGCCACGGCCGATGATCAGCGGGATACGGCCGCCGGCACGGACTTCGTCCAACAGCACCGGAGTCTTCATTTCGAAGGTGGTCAGGACTTCGTCAGTGCCGTGTTTGCAGACTTTGCCAGCATGCGGGTACAGGTCGATCACGTCGCCCATGTGCATGTTGGTGACGTCGAATTCGATTGGCAGTGCGCCCGCATCTTCCATGGTGTTGTAGAAGATCGGAGCGATTTTGCTGCCGAAGCAGAAACCGCCGGCACGCTTGTTCGGCACGAAAGGAACGTCGTCGCCGAAGAACCACAGCACCGAGTTGGTGGCGGATTTACGCGAAGAACCGGTACCGACCACGTCACCGACGTAGGCGATCGGGAAGCCTTGGCCGCGCATTTCTTCGATCTGCTTCATCGGACCGGTGACGCCCTGGGCGTCAGGCGCGATGCCTTCACGGGCCATTTTCAGCATGGCGAGGGCGTGCAGCGGGATGTCCGGGCGGGACCAGGCGTCCGGAGCAGGGGACAGGTCGTCGGTGTTGGTTTCGCCGGTGACCTTGAAGACGCGCAGGCTGATCTTGTCGGCAAGCACAGGACGGTTTTTGAACCACTCGCCGTCAGCCCAGGATTGCAGCACGCCTTTAGCGAGAACGTTGCCGTTCTTGGCTTTTTCAGCGACGTCGTGGAAAGCGTCGAACATCAGCAGGGTGTGCTTGAGTTCTTTGGCAGCGACTGGCGCCAGTTCGGCGTCGTCCAGCAGATTAACCAGCGTCACGATGTTGTAGCCGCCCTGCATGGTGCCGAGCAGTTCAACAGCGCGTTTCTTGTCGATCAGAGGGGATTTTGCTTCGCCTTTGGCGAGGGCAGACAGGAAACCGGCCTTTACATAGGCTGCTTCGTCTACACCTGGCGGAATGCGATTGGTGATCAGGTCAACGAGGAAAGCTTCTTCGCCAGCCGGGGGATTCTTCAGCAGCTCGACCAGGCCTGCAGTTTGTTCGGCGTTTAGCGGCTGGGGAACGATACCCAGTGCTGCACGCTCTTCGATATGTTTGCGGTAGGCTTCAAGCACAGTTATTACCCTCATCAGTGGTCCCAAATGGGTGTCCGGGACGCTCATCCCGAAATTGCCGTACTCATGCGCTGCGTGGCGTTGTGGGCCACTTAGCCAGAATTACCGACAATTCCTTACAGAAGCTGCTTTCAAAGTTTTACGCCTGCAGAACGGGGAGCTGATGAGGGTTGGCGTTGGGCTTTTCCCCGCTGGAAAAACCCATCGCCAACACCGCTCTGAAGGAACGACTGTGCTCGTGACGCTTTGAAAACAGCTTCTAACGGACATTGGCGCCTTAAAAGGCTGGCTGATTCTACGGCAAAAAAAAATTAAAGGTAAGTTAGGCCCTCAAGATTGAGGGGTGATGAATGTTAGACAAAGGGCTAACATGCCGACCTGTTCTGCTTTCCCGTGTTCTCCCAACCTATGCCCAATCAGACCATCAAAACCCCCTGCGTCGGCCTCTGCTCCACTGTTTATGGTGATTTGGTGTGCCGTGGCTGCAAGCGTTTCCACCATGAAGTGATCAACTGGAATGGTTACAACGAGGAAGAAAAGCGCGCGGTGTGGCTGCGTCTTGAGCTGCTGCTGTCCCAGGTGATGGCCAGCAAGCTGGAGGTTTTCGATCCCCAGCGCCTGCGTCTGCAGCTAGAGCAGCGCAAGATCCGCTTTGTGCCGCATCAGTCGGAATATTGCTGGGCGTATCAGTTGATCGCCCGGGGGGCGCGGGTCATCAACAACCTGGAAGCTTACGGGATGGTGCTGATGCCGGAGTTTCGCGACTGGAACCTGCCGGAACTGCGGGATGCTATTGATCGGGAGTTCTTTTTGCTCTCCGAGGCGCATTACCAGCGCTACATTGCACCGGGCTTCCTCCGCGACGCCTTCGGCGGTTAAATCTTAAAAGCGTCGCGAGCAAGCCCCACATGGGATCTCCATTGGACATGAAATCTGTGAACGACACAGATCCAATGTGCGGGCTTGCTCGCGAAGGCGATCTATCTGGCGCCGAAAATCTCAATGCTGCGTCACGATCTCCTCCAGATGGTCCATGATCGTATCCGGCTTCAGCACCAGCACATCACTCTCCACCGCATCCAGCACCACTTCCGCCGTATTCCCGATCAACGCCCCTGACAACCCGGACCGAGCCACGGTACCGATGACCGTCACCGCCGCCTGCAGTTTGTGGACCATGAACGGAATCAACACATCCGCCGGACCTTCCTCGATATGCAGGTGCTCGTCATCAATGTCGAACTCGGCCTGAAACGATTTGCACTGTTCGCGATAGCGCGCCTCGATGGTTTCGCTGAGCTGCAACGTCGGGTCGGCCGCCGACAGCATCGGCGACGGATGGGCGCTGACCACGTGCAAATGGGCCTTGGCCAGGCTGGCAATGTCGTAACCGTGATCGACAATACAAGAGTGCAAGGTGCGGTGTTCGCCATCGGTATTACCGACGTCGATCGCCGCCAGAATGACGCCGCCAGTCCAGGGTTTCGAGGTTTTGACCAGCAGCACCGGCGTCGGGCAGTAACGCAGCAGTTTCCAGTCCGCCGGGGTCAGCAGGGCTTTTTTCAGCGGACTGTCGGGGTAATGCTGCTTGACCACCAGTCCGCAGCCTTCAGCCTGCTGCACATCGACGATGGTTTCGTGCAGGCTTTCGTTCCACGCCTGCTCGGTAGTGACGCTGTAGCCGTCCTCGATCAGCGCGGCCTTGAGCACGCCCAACATGCCGCTGTGGTCATGCTTGCGGTCGCAGACCAGCAGATGCAGATGAGCCTGGGTCACGCCGGCAATCAGCTTGGCCCGTTTGAGCGCCAGGCTTTCCGGGTGTTCAGGTTCGAGGACCACCAGAATGCTGCGAATGGCTTGCATGATCGGGATCTCCATGAAGTAAGAAATACTGCGTTGGACAACTATAGTTGCTGGCTGGCCATTCGGGACTTGATGTATATCAACGGTCGCGACTGGTGGTCTGCCGGCAGGCCGGTATAATCGGCGCCCTTCGATTTTGAACCTCTTATCCGTGAGCCCCATGATCCTTCCCGAAATTCACGAGTTCCTCGGCTGCCGCACCCCCGATGGCTGGGTTCAAGCCGCGCTGGCTGATCAGGAAACCCTGCTGATCGATCACAAAAACTGTGAATTCAAGGCCGCCAGTACCGCGTTGAGCCTGATCGCCAAGTATCACTCCCACGTCGATCTGATCAACCTGATGTCGCGTCTGGCCCGGGAAGAGCTAGTGCACCACGAACAGGTCATGCGCCTGATGAAAAAGCGCAAGATCGAGCTGCGTCAGCTGTCCGCCGGGCGCTACGCTTCGGGCCTGCGCAAAGTGGTGCGCAGCCACGAGCCGGTCAAACTGGTGGACACCCTGGTGGTCGGTGCGTTTATCGAAGCTCGTAGCTGCGAGCGTTTTGAAGCGCTGGTGCCACATCTGGACGAAGAGCTGGGCAAGTTCTACTTCGGCCTGCTGAAAAGCGAGGCCCGGCATTTCCAGGGTTATCTGAAACTGGCCTACCAGTACGGTGACGCCAAGGACATCGCCCAGGTGATCGACAAGGTTCGCGCCGCTGAGCAAGAGCTGATCGAGTCGCCGGACGTGGAGTTTCGTTTCCACAGCGGTGTGCCAGCCGCGGCCTGACGCTTTCGACCGAAAATCAACCTGCTGCGCAGGAGCGAAACATGGGAGCACCCGAGGGAATTTGGATGCGCCTATGCTAGGCGGCTGTCGGCCAGCAATCTTTGACAGCTTTGTCGGGAAACTGTCAAAGACTGTGAACCGTCTTAGCGGCTCAAACCCAGGCGCTCATGCCATTGGGCGATGGACTCTTCGGGCCAGACATCGCACTGTCGATCAGCGGGCTGCGTCTGGACTTCCACCCATGATGCTTTCGAACCGAGCATCACGTGCGTGCGCTCGGGTGGCTCCGGCAACGCCGTGTCGATGGCTGAGGCAAATGGGTGAACAAGATCCGGCCATTCAGGACTGAACAGCCATAATCCCGAGCCGCAAAGGGAACAGAAATGCCGCTCGGTGGTGCTGCGGCGGGCGCGTTTATCCCCTTCGTCCTTGAGCCGCGCATGGTAAATCGAGATGTGCTTGCGACCGCGCACCTTGAGGCTGGCGGCATTGCCAGCGATGTTGATCGCATAACCGCCACCGCCCTGAGTCTTGCGGCAGATCGAGCAGTAACAACGCTGGTACGGGTAGGGGTGGGCGCTGGTCAAACTGAACGACACCGCGCCGCAATGGCAGGAACCTTCGAGCTGCATGGGAACCTCCGACAGGTCTGGAACTTACCCAAGACAGCCTAGACCTTCAGCGCCCCTCGACCGGTACGAGAATCGCGTCGCCGGTCGCCACCAGTTTCAGTTGATCGCCGGTTTGCGCGAACAACTCGGCGCGGGCGAACACCTGCTTCTTGCCAGCCTTCACCACCTGACCCCGAGCGATGAACACTTCGCCGATGGCGGGTGCCAGGCAGTTCACTGAAAAATGCGATGCCAGCACGTTGCCGGCGACTGTTCCTGCGGCAAAACCGCAGGCTGTATCGAGTAGGGCACCGATCAGTCCGGCGTGCAGGAAGCCTGCGTACTGCGCCATATCGCTCTCGCGAAAAGCCATCGTGAGTTCGGCTTCGCCGCTCTCGGCGCGAGTGACTTCGAAACCGGCCCAGCGGTTAAAGGCTGAGGTTGAGTTGATCTGTTTGAGTGCGTTGAGCATGGCGAATCCCTCCGGTTGAGGCACCAACATGCGCCGGGTTTGGGGGGATGTCATGGTCGATAAGGGAGGGTGATGGGGCGTTGGATTTGTGGTGAATGTGCCGCCGTCATCGCTAGCAAGCTCGGCTCCCACTGGACGCCCACTGTCCGCCGGGTCAGCATGGTGCCTCGAAATCGGGACCTTGATCATGCGACGACTGCCTTCTTTAGCAGCACTCAGAACCTTCGAATGCGCCGCCCGTCACGCCCATTTCGGTCGGGCGGCGGCGGAGTTGTGCGTCACCGACAGCGCCGTCAGCCATCAGATTCGCCAGCTCGAAGAGCAATTGGGCGTGACGTTGTTCATCCGTGAAGGCCGGCAGATTCGCCCGACGATGGCCGCCGGGCGCCTGATGCAAAGCTTGCAGCAGGCCTTCGAACTGATCGGCGATGCCTGCGATGAGCTGCGTGACCCGTCATCGCTGGCGGTGTTGCGCCTGGCGGTAACTGCCGAGCTGGCGCAAAAGTGGTTGATGAGTCGCCTGACGGATTTTTACGCGCGCTATCCGCACATCACCTTGCACCTCTACGAACAACCGATCGACGCCACGGCGCCGGGCGAAGACATCGACCTGGCGATCACTTACGGCACTGGCCCGGTGGACAGCAGCGCGTACTTCGTCAGGCCCTTGCCGGCCTTGCAGTTCTTCCCGGTGTGCAGCCCCGGACTGTTCAATCAGGGCACGTTGAAAACGCCGAAGGATCTGGCACGCCACTGCCTGCTGCACGACGATCAGGACGGCAAGACCTGGACCGCCTGGCTCACCAGCCATGCCGGCGATCAGCGTCCGGAACGGCAGCTGTATTTCGCCCACGCCGGTTTGGCGCTGGAAGCAGCGGCCCAAGGCCAGGGTGTGGCCATGGGCGATAACTTGACCGCGCAGGAGGATTTGCTCAGCGGTCGTCTGGTCCGGCCGTTCACTTCAAGCATGACTGCACTCGGCCAATATGCTTTGGTGTGTGAGCGAGTGAGGCTGGAGCGCCCGGCAGTGGCGCAGATGCTGGAATGGTTCAACGATCAACTGATCGATTGATGAGTTGAATTCAAGTATTCCGAAATATTCATCGTTGGCGAGGAGGGCGCCGGCGACCGTAGCCTGTGGTCATTCCAATCCCCGCTGATGAGGTTTGACCATGGCACGTTTGCTCGACTCCACCCCCAAACTCGATGGTTTCCGTTTGCCCGGCGAGTTCGAAACCAAGTCCGGTTGCTGGCTCGGCTGGCCGGAGCGCACCGACGTCTGGCGCAATGGCGCCAAGCCGGCGCAGAAAGTCTGGGTGCAGATCGTCACCGCCATCTCCCGGAGCGAACCGGTCACCGTGTGCGCCTCCGCCGCGCAGTTCGCCACCGCTCGCCGCCAACTGCCGCCTCACGCGCGGGTGGTGGAAATGACCTGCAACGACACTTGGTTCCGTGACAGCGGCCCCTGCTTTGTGGTCAACGACGACAGCGGTGAGGTGCGCGGCGTGGACTTCGAGTTCAACGCATACGGCGGCCTCGATGGCGGCTTGTACTACCCGTGGGACAAGGACGATCAAATCGCCAGCAAAATCCTCGAAATCGAACGGTTCGACCGCTACCGCGCGCCGCTGATTGCTGAACTGGGCGGTATCCAGAGCGACGGCCAGGGCAGCATTCTGACCACCGAGCAATGCCTGCTCAACCGCAATCGCAACCAGCATTTGGGCAAGGAAGAAGTCACCCGCCGACTGACCGATTACCTCGGCGCCGAGCAAATCATCTGGCTGCCACGGGGCTGCAAGTTTGACGAAACCGACGGCCATGTCGACGATCTCGCGTGCTTCGTGCGCCCCGGTGAAGTGGTGCTGCAATGGACCGATAATCGCGATGACCCGCAATGGGAAATCTACCAGGAGGCCTACGACATCCTGCGCAGCACCCGCGACAGCCGTGGCCGCGAGTTGAAAGTGCACAAGCTGCCGCAACCGGATGTGCTGGAATGGACCGCCGAGGAAGCCGAAGGCCTGGATCAGCAAGACAGCACGCACACCCGTCAGGCCGGGACCAAAATCTGCGCGTCGTACATCAACTACTACGCCGGCAACACCTCAATCGTGGTGCCGTTGTTTGGCGATCGCAACGATCAGGCCGCACAGGCGACCCTCGCCGAACTGTTCCCGCAACATAAAATCGTCGGTATCGAAAACTCTCGGGAAATCCTCCTTGGCGGCGGTAACGTCGCCTGTATCACCATGCCGCAGTACGCAGGCAGTGCCTGCAACAAAAAGGGAGTTTGAAAATGGGCCTGCACAAACTGACTCAAGCATTACTGCTGGTGCTCGCACCCCTGTGTGTGCAGGCCGCCGACACCGCCAAACCGGTGGTCAATCTGTACATCTGGGGCGAGTATCTGGCCCCCGGACACCCTGACCAATTTCGAGAAGAAAACCGGCATCCACGTGGTGGCCGACCACTTCGACTCCCTGGAAACCGCAGAGACCAAACTGCTCACCGGCCGCAGCGGCTATGACCTGGTGCTGACCGCCGGCCAGCATTTGTCCCGGGCGATCCAGAGCGGTGCGATTCAAACCCTGAACCTGCAACAGCTGCCGCATTTTGCCGGCGTGGGTGACGAGTTCCGCCAGCACATGGCGGTGTTCGATCCGGGCAATCGCTATGCCGGGATCTACGCCTGGGGCACCACTGGCGTCGGCTATCAGGAGGAGGCGATCAAGAAGCGCCTGCCCGACGCACCACGGGACAGTTGGGCCATGCTGTTCGACCCAGCAGTGGTGTCAAAATTTGCCGATTGCGGGGTGAGTTTGCTCAACGATCCCAACGAAGTGTTCGCCGCGGTCATGAAGTACATGGGGCTGGACATCAACCGTCAGAACCTCGATGACCTGAAACGGGCCGAGCAGCAGTTGGCCAAGATCCGGCCCTACATCCGCTACTTCGACAATGACCTGAATATCAGCGACCTCGCCAATGGCAACACCTGCGTCGCGATGTCGTGGAACGGCAATGTGGCCATCGCCGCGGGACAGGCTGAGGCTGCGAACAAGCCGTTCACGCTGAGTTATCAGATACCGAAGGAGGGCACGTTAATCTGGTTCGACGCGATGGTCATTCCCAAGGATGCGCCTCATCCTCAGGCGGGGCTGGCGTTGATGGATTATCTGATGACACCGGAGGTGATCGCGCCGATCACGGACACCATCCATTACGCCAATGCGATTACGGCGGCGGACGGCTTGATTGATCCGGCGATTCGCAATGACCCGGGGACGTATCCGTCGGCCGAGGTGAGGGCTTCGTTGTATAGCAAGAATGACAATGGCAAGGCGTTTAACCGGGCGTTGATACGGGCGTTTAGTCGGTTGAAGTCGGGGCTTTGAAATCGACCCCTCACCCCAACCCTCCCGAAACGTCGGACCGCCCCAGAGGGGCGAGGGAGCTGACCGTAAAGACCTGACGAATTACTGCGACCTGAAAGTATTGTATTGAATCCATAATCGACTCGGTTTCACAGGTCGATGGATCTCGTAGAACACCTCGGTCAGCCCCCTCTACCCCTTGGGGAGAGGGTTGGGGTGAGGGGTGGTTTCGGCACACGCCACAAATACCACGCCGCCACCGTCCGAAACGGACGCCACCCCAGCCCGATCTCAATCATCTGCTTGCGATTGGGCTGCACCTCCAACCCCTTAATCCGCCGATACCCCTCACGCACCCCAAAATCATCGGCCGGCAAAATATCCGGCCGTTCCAGGCTGTAAATCAGCAACATCTCAACCGTCCAACGCCCAACTCCGCGCAGGGTAATCAGGCGCTCGATCAAGGCTTCATCCTCCATGGCCAGTGCCGTGGCGTAATCCGGCACCACACTGTCCAGCGCCGCTTGGGCAATGCCCTGAATGGTCGCGATCTTGCCAGCGGAAAACCCGCAACCGCGCAGTTGATCAAAGCCTGTCGCCAGAATCTGTTCAGGCTTCGGGAACGCGCCCGTCCCAAACAACGCGATCAACCGACCGACAATCGCATCCCCAGCCTTTGCGTGCAGTTGCTGGTAGGCAATCGCCCGCACCAGCGACTCATAAGGATCGCGAGCCGCATGGGGCTGATGCAGGCAAGGACCGATGGCGGCGATGTGGCGGCGCCAGTCCTCATCGATGGACGATAGAAACTTGGTGGCGGGCAGATAGGCGTCGGGCATGGGGTCAAGCTTTCCCGGACGGCGCCAACAGCGCGTTCACTTCGCCATAGGTGAAGGCCTTAAGATCACGGCTGTCGAGTGTCCCTGTTTCCAGAAAACTCTTGGCCAGTGCGCTCATGGCGCCATAAAGAAACTCGGCGATGCGTGAACCCGCGCTCAAACGGCGTACGCCGAGGGCTTTCAGCTCTTCAGGCGACGGCAGGCCCGGCAGGCCGAGAACGTTCACCGGCAGCGTGGTGCCCTGGCAGAGCGCAGCGATCTCGTATTCCGCGGTGACTCCGGCAGCAAACAACCCATCGGCACCGGCCACCTGATACAACGCGGCGCGCTTGAGCGTCTCGGCCACGCGATCTTCGGCGGGCACCAGGCTTTTGAGGTACACATCGGTGCGGGCGTTGATGAACAGCTTCACATTTCGGCGACTGGCAACCTGCCGAGCGATTTCGATCTTGCGCACCAGCAGTTCGGGCGGGGACGCACCGTCCTCGATGTTGATCCCGACGGCCCCGGCGGCAATCACCGCATCGATGAGGTCGGCCACCCGCGTCAGGTCATCGGAATAACCGGCCTCGATGTCCACGGTCAACGGCACCGAGATCACCCGGGCGATGGACTCGACCGTTGAAATCAGGCGCTCAAGGGGCAGGGCATTGCCATCCGGATAACCGTGAGCCCAGGCGACTGCCGCGCTGCTGGTGGCGACGGCTTTACAGCCCAGCTGTTCCACTATGCGCGCCCCGGCGGCATCGGCGACGTTGGTGAGGATCAGCAAGCCGTCGTGGTGCAACTGGTGAAATAGGTTGTCCATCGAATGTCCTTCCTTATGACTTTTTGAGAAACCCGTAAATGATCAGAATGCGAGTTGTTGCGTGATCTGCACCGCCGATTTTTCCAGCCTTAGCAAGAACGCCTTGCGCGGTTGCCCTCCACCATAGCCGGTCAGCGAACCGTCTGCGCCGATCACCCGGTGACAGGGCACAACAATCGAAAGACGGTTATGCCCGTTGGCCAGGCCCACGGCGCGACTGGCGCCGGGCTTGCCCAATAACGCCGCAATGGCGCCGTAGGTAATGGTCTGGCCGTACGGGATCTTCGCCAGTTCGGCCCAGACCTGTCGGGCGAAATCGCTGCCAGGCAAGTGTAGTGGAACGTTGAAGTCAGTGAGTTTGCCGGCGAAGTACTGCGTCAGCTCGGCTTCAATCTGCTGCAAATGCGCGTTATGTCCTGGCGCGACCGCATAGCCGTATCGATTCTGCAATTCTTCGACTTCCTTGGTCAGCGCTGGCCGATCAAGAAACTCCAGCAGCACCAGCCCACGTCGTTCGGCCATGACGATCATCGGCCCCAGCGGTGTGGTCAGGCGAGTGAACAGCAGTGGCTCGCTGTTGGCGGCGCGGCCGGGCGTGATGTTGAAGGACTTTTGAAACGCATCGCGAAACCCGCTCAGGGACTCGTAGCCCGAATCGAATGCGGCGTTGTCGATGGAATCGCCCTGTTTGATCCCGCCCAACGCCATGCCGAGGCGCCGGGTGCGCAGCCAGGCGTGAAAGGTCATGCCGAAATGCTGCTTGAACCAGCGGCGCAGTTTCAGCGGTTCGATGCCCTCGGCCAGCAGCCGGGCATCGGTCCAGCGCTGCTCAGGGTCGGCATCCACCGATTTGAGCAGCTGCTGCACCCAGCCCGGCGCGATGGCCGCCGCGTCCAGTGGTTTGCAGCGCAGGCAAGCGCGGTAGCCCGCGGACATGCACTCATCGGCATGAGCGAAGAACTCGACATTCTCCGGTTTCGGTTTGCGCGCCGTGCAACTGGGGCGACAGAAGATGCCGGTGGTTTTGACCGCGGTAAAGAACACCCCCTCGTAGGCGGTGTCTCGTTCGAGCATGGCGCGAACCATCTCGGCGTGGGGCGGAAGCAAAGCGTTTTGTAGGTTCATGCAGTGAGCATAAGACGCGTCGCCCAACGCCTCCACCGAAAAATCGACAGAGAATTCCACAGATCCCGCCAATCAGGCCCGTCGCGCCATCAGCAACACCGAGGCCGCCGATGGCGATCCATTCCAGCGCCAGGAACAACGCGCCCAACACGGCGAATTGCGGCGATACGGCTTGGGTCGAGTCGACAAATTGGGGCAGGAACGCGGTGAAGATCAGGATCGCTTTCGGATTGCTGGTGCCCAGCTTGAATCTCAGCTGCTGGTTGCCCGCTTTCGACCCAAAACGGACATTTACAAGGTGATTTTTTGATTCCTCACCGGCTTCCTCATTGCTGCCCATCAATCAGGATCCTTACCCGTTGTAGCGCTCAAATTGGAACCTCCCAGGAGGTAAAACAATCCACCCGCAACAATGAAGAGCGCGAGCATGTAGAAGATGTAGTGAGGACGCTGGGTCGCCAATACGACTCCGCAAAGAACCGGGCCCAGTGCTGCACCGAGGTTGGACAGGTTTTGCGCTCCGTAATACATGCCGCGCAGGTTGTCTGGAGCGATTTTGTCGATGAACATGTACTCGGCGGGGAATACGATGATCTCGCCGACCGTGAAGATGGCCATGGAAATGACCCAGAGCAGAATAGAGGTCGACAGGGCAAAACCCGCCAACCCCATCATGAACATGCTCAGCCCCGCCGCAAGCCACAAATTCAGGTGTCTGTGGGAGATCTTTCTGCCTATGGAATATTGCAACCCGATAACCATGAGTGCGTTGGTAGCCACAACGGTACTGATGATCTGGTAGGTAGATTCTGGCGTAGTAGTGACCACCAGATACTGCGAGAGATAAGCGGTGAACTGGCCAAAGACCACCGCGCTGAAGAGCCCGCCAAGGGTGAAACACACCAACCGATAATCCTGGAGCAGTAGTTTTCCCACGGCGAGAAACGGCGCGGGTTTCTGAGCTTCATCGGTGGCGTTCAGGTCTCTATCGCCCCAAACGAAATAGATGAAGAAGAATCCTGCCCCAAGCCCGGCGGATAACAGGAATGGCAAGCTGATATCCAGCTTGGCCATCCCAGCGCCAAGAAACGGGCCGACGGCATACCCGATATTGGTCAGCGTGTATTTGATCGAGAAAACTTCGCTGCGATCAGTGACGGGAAGCAGACTGCCAAATCCTGATTTGACCGCGATATCAATGACCGCATAAGCCAGGTTGATCAATAGCAGGCAGCTGTAGAACAGCCAGAGATCGCGAGCAAGAAACGTCCCGAGAAAACCCAGCGTAAACACACCGCTGAGTCCCAGGATCAGCCGGTAACTGGACATTTTATCAACCAGAAAGCCACCGTAAAGGCTCAATAACGACCCGATAATCAGTGTGCTGCCAATGACCAGGCCGATATCGGCGACGTTCAAGCCGAAACTGCTGGAAAGGTAGATGACCAGATAAGGCAGGGTGATAGCTCGCGCCAAGGTCAATATCAGGGACGCTGAGAGCAGCAAATTTACCGTCGTCGGATAGTTTTTTAATGTGGTCAGCATCCTTGCCTCATCGTTCAGCAGGTTGTTTTTATGGAATTCGCCAGTCGCATCTTGTTGATTGATGCGTCGGAATCAATCTTACTGGGGAATCCTGTTCTGATTTATGATGTTTATTATCAAGTTTGCGGAACTTAGTTCATTAATACGGAGCATCCATGTTTTCCTCCGAACGATTAAAGGGCATTGATGTATTTGTCTGCGTCGCGGACTGCGGCAGTTTCAAAACCGCTGCCGAGCGGATGAGTCTGACGGGGTCGGCAGTCAGCAAAGGCATCGCTCGATTGGAAAGCAGGCTTGGGGTTCGGTTGTTCCATCGCACGACACGACGCTTGTCACTGACGGATGCGGGGGTTGCGTTCTATCGCACGTGTACAGGCGTCCTGGCTGACCTGGAAGAGGCTGAGCTGTCTCTGCATGCCGAAAACACTGAGCCTCGTGGCAGGATTCGCATTGACCTTCCAGGTGCCTTCGGCCGCTTGCAGGCGCTTCCGGTCATTCTCCGGTTTGCTCAGGAACATGCGCTGTTGCTCCCACACATTTCGTTTTCTGACCGTTTCATCGACCCTATCGAGGAAAGTGTCGATATCGTTGTACGCATCGGTGGTTCGGACATTTGGCCCGCTGCGCTGGGGCATCGCTATCTGGGCAGTGAGTGGCATATCTTCTGTGCGTCGCCCGCGTACTTGAGCAAACATGGCACGCCTGTGACCGATCGTGATTTGGAACAGCATCAGTGCATCGCTTACGGCTGGGCGGATGGAACGGTTAACCCTTGGAGTTTTTCAGGAAAGCACCCGGGCGAAATTGAACGCAGGGCGATAGCCGCAAAGTTCGTTGTGGGAGATGGCGAAGGTCTGGTGATCGCGGTATCGGCGGGATGCGGGATCGCGCAGTTACCTTCGTGGTTGATCAAGCGTCAGCTTGAAGAGGGGACATTGGTTGAAGTGCTTCCCCACTTGGCAACCGATGGCCTAGCGATCAATCTGGTTTGGATCAAAAGTCGACAGGCACTTCCCAAAGTCAGTGCGTTACTGGAGGAGCTTGCCGCTAATTTGGTGCCGTCTACTAGCAAAATCCAATGACCGTATATGGACTCCCCCTCATTGCAAGCCCCTTTTCTTTGGGCGATATTGATGTCGGCGTTGCACTGGATGGCCGGACAGCATGCCCGTTGACTCAAGGCTGCTTGCGGAAGAACAAGGTGATCTGACCTACCTCCACCCCGAATTTGGTCATGAACGAGCGATTGATCATGGTGTTCTTGTCCATAAGGTACATCCAGTCGTCTAACTGAACCTGATACTCCTTGCCATCCACCGGAAGGCTCAGCACATATCTCCAGCGCAGTGCATTGCCTGCCACCTCACCACGCGCCTCGCCCACCACGTCGCCAGCGGTTCCGCGCCATTGGCTAGGGCCAACAGGGGTTAGCGTCCACACTCGTTTTTGCTTAGTACCATCGCTGTAAGTAAATGATTCGTCGAGTATCAGTCTGCTACCTTCGGAGTGGCCATTGATCTCCACGTGAAAGCGCTTGGTGACCTCGCCTGAACGCTTTTGAAACATACCCCAAGCTTCGACCCGGCCCTCGAAGAATTCGCGCAACTCAAGCTTGGGCGTCTCCTGGCTGTAGGTATGCACATCTACCCGGCTGCAACTCGCAAGGCCAATGCATAGCAGCATTATCCATATCTTCAACATGTGCATTTGCTCAACGACCTCAGGGTTTAGCTGCGCCCAGCAATTGGGCGCGCAGCTCCGGGTTACGTGTTCGGGGGTCAAGCCAGATCGCAAAAAAGGCTTTGGCGAACGCATCATCCCTCACCACATGCTGTAGGTTCTCGCCGACGTAAAAACGTGCGCCCTCTCCAGGCATATAGACTCCGGTGATGCGGTCACCTGCGCCCACATCGACAAACGCTTGCTGCATTTCCCACTCCCAGCGAGCCATCAGCTCTGAATTCAGGGAGTTGGGTGACAGGCGACGGATTTCCTTGATGCTGGCCTCGACCAGATCATCGCGACTAATAGCGCGACTGTAGGTCAGCTCCAGCGCAAAAGGCACATCTGCACCCAGCGGTTCACCGGCAATCAGGCGTGGGCTCCAGAAATGCGCGCTGTAGATGGAGAAACCAAATACTCGCATATCCCCGCTACCCAACAGACGAGCATCGGGTAAAGCCTCACGCCAATCAGCAAATAGTTCTGCACTCTGGAGCATCAGAACAAGACAGATAACGCGGCGGATTAAGCGATCCGTCTGCATAGTCATGCAAGACCTCAGTAAAACTCAATGGGCGCCTTTAAAAGTTATACCAAATTATTATTTTGTACAGCTAACGTCTCAAACTGGGCTTGCCCCCACAAAAACGGACGCCAACGCCTTGTTCAAATAATGCTATTGCCAAGCGCCTGAACTCCCTCGGCAAGCGACAATTGAAAGCGTTGTGCAGACGCTGCTCCTTGTAGTCTTCGAATCGCAGCGACACCTGTGTACGTGCGCTCTAGCCACGAACGTAAAAAGGTCGAAATGTTGTTTGCCCACCTCAAGCGCATCCTGAAATTGGATAGCCTGAGACTACGTGACATGAGTCGCGCGACCGATGAGTTCAAGCTGGCCGAGCAGAAATCGCTGCTCAAGCAAATGTTTGCCGACGCCGGTTGGGAGACACCTCGCGTGCTCGCTGCGCTGGAGGAGGCGACCGACCTTTATCTGGACGCGGTAGGTCAGGTCAAGATGCCCTGTTGGAACAAAGGGCGCATCGCGCTAGTTGGTGACGCAGCCTATTGGGCATCGCCTATCAGCGGCATGGGCACAAGTCTGGGACTGTGCGGCGCTTATGTGTTGGCTGGCGAACTGAGCCGCCACGCCGACCACGCCCGCGCGTTTGCGGCCTACGAAAAACTGATGCGCCGTTACGTCGCTCAGGCGCTAAGCGTACCCAAGTCCGCGCCTAGACTGGCATCGCCGCATTCGCGATTTGGTATCGCGCTCGGTCACGCGGTGTTGAGGATGGCCACCGCACCGGGGTTAAAGACCTTATTCGGAAAAATCCTTTCTCTGAAGGCTGATGCGATCGAGTTGCCGAATTATGACGATCCGCAGCGGACGTAGACTCGAATGTCCGCTTCTGGCCGATACGGACTATCAGCGAACTTTCGATTGGCCATCGTCAGGGTTGCCGGCCGCCACCAGGAACTCTTGCCATGCCAACGCCAGCATCCCCGCCGGAGCACCTTCCACCCTGTTTTCCGCCCCGGGATCCGCGCGCCACAATTGCCAGGCGAGGTCGAGCAGATACGCCGCCCCCAGAATCTTGATTCCGTAAAACAACAACCCTGACGTTTGCAGCACCACCGCCAACCCCGCAGACGCGAGGGCGATCATGCCGGCGAACGCAAGCAGCCGACCGATCCCGGCGACACAGGCGATGCGGTAGCCTTAGCGGGTCGAGTTGCTGACCGACAACAGGTTGTTCGGCCCGGGCGCCATGTTCAGGGCGAAGCAGGCCGGTAGAAACAGGGTGAGGGTGGCGAGGTCCATGGCGGGGTTCCAAAAGCAGGAACGGTATTTTTATCACAGGCCTGGGGTGGCTTGACTCATACAGTGGTGGACGGCGGTCGCGGTACAGCTGAGGGGTGTTTTGTTCAATACAGCCATCAGGTCGCTCTTTACCTTGAGGCCTCGTTCAACTCAATTGAAGAAGGTCTGTGATGAGTCTGATTATCTCGATGGCGGCATTTGCATTGGTGGCCTCGATAACGCCAGGGCCGGTGAATATCGTGGCGTTGAGTTCCGGCGCGCAGTTTGGTTTTCGCGCCAGTCAACGGCATGTAGCCGGGGCGACGTTGGGTTTTGTCGTGTTGTTGGTATTGATGGGATTAGGGCTGCATGAAGTGTTGCAGCGATGGCCAGCGCTGACGCAGGTGGTGCAATGGGCGGGTGTGGCGTTCCTGTTGTACATGGCCTTCAAGTTGGCTGCCGACAAGGGACATCTGGATGCGAAAGAGTCAGGCCGTGCGCCGTCGATGCTGTACGGCGCCGTCATGCAATGGCTCAATCCGAAAGCCTGGCTGGCTTGTGTTGCCGGCATGGGCGCTTTTGTGGCGGATGGCGAGGCGCGACTGGTCTGGCAGTTTGCGGCGGTGTATCTGGTGATTTGCTACCTGTCCGTCGGCTGCTGGGCCTATGCCGGGACGTTTTTACGCGGCTATCTGAGTAACTCGGCGGGCATGCGCCTGTTCAATCGGAGCATGGCGTTGCTGCTGGCGGCGAGCGCGGTGTACCTGTTGTTTTAACCGCGGTACTGCCCCGGCGTCGCCGCCAGATGTTGTTTGAACGCTCGCTGAAAATGCGCCTGATCGGCAAACCCGGCTTCGAGTGCCACATCGGCGATCAGCTTGCCGCTGCGCAGCTGATCGCGGGCGAACTGGATACGCCGGTTGACCAGAAAGGCGTGGGGCGTCATGGCGTAATGCTGCTTGAACGCACGGATCAGGTAGGACGGCGATAGCTGGGCCGCCTCGCAAATGTCTTCGAGTTTGAGCATGTGCGTGCAGTTGTCGCGGATGTAATCGGCCGCCCGTTCCAGTTTGAAATTGGGCTCGCGCAGCGGTTGATCGATCGGATTGAGCCGCTGCTGTACGTCGGTGAAAAACTCCACGGCCGCGCTTTGCTTGCGCAACACGTCTTGCTGCGCATCGACCAGCACGTCGTACAAACCTTTCAGGCCGGCAAACAGGTCGCTGTCGTGAGTGTGGGTGATGGAAAACCGGCGAAACGCCAAGTCCTGGCTGAAGCCGAGCTGATGTTGCAAATCGGTCAGCCAAGGTGTCTCGACGTACAGCATCAGGTACGACCACGGCTGGTCATCGATGGGATTGCAGGCGTGGACATCGCCGGGATTCATCAGTACCACGGTGCCGGCACTGACCTGAAACTCCGATTGCTCGTGGAGGTAGGTACTGCGCCCGGCCGTGATCGCACCGATGGAAAAGTGCTCGTGAGAATGCCGGGTGTAGCAGACCTCGCGGCCGTCGGCGATGGAGCGGGCTTCGATGAACGGCAGGGCGTCGTCGCGCCAGAAGCGCGGGGCTTTGTCAGCGTTTTTGGCAACGGCGGGCTTCATGGTCAGTCCTCGGCAGGTCAGCGTCGAAGTGTATTAGCTCTCGCCGTCAAAGGCTCGTTGCAGCGCTGCGATATCGAGTTTTTTCATCTGCAACATCGCCGTCATGGCGCGTTGGGATTTTGCTGTGTCGGGATCTTTAATCATGTCCATCAGGGCCACCGGCACGATCTGCCAGGACACGCCGAATTTGTCCTTGAGCCAGCCGCATTGCTGGGCCTCAACGGGACCGCCCGCGGACAGGCGCCCCCAGAAGTGGTCAACTTCTTCCTGAGTATGGCAATTGACCTGAAATGAAACCGCTTCATTGAACTTGAGTAGGGGACCGCCGTTGAGGCCGGTAAAACTCTGTCCGTCCAGTTCGAAACTGACCGTCATCACCGAACCTTCGGGCCTGGCGTGGATATCCTGACCGGCCTTGCCGTAGTGGGTGGTGGCGCTGATTTTCGAATGATCGAAGATCGCACAATAGAACTTCGCGGCTTCCTCGGCCTGATTGTCGAACCACAGACAGGGCGTGAGTTTTTGAACGCGGTGCATGGTGTAGCTCCTCTACGGATTACTCAGGCTGGACTTTCAGCGTAGTCAGCCTCGGCTCGTCGGGCCGTACCGTAGATCGACAAGTTGAAAGAGTTTCCTTTGTCGATGGCATCAACAATGTCGGCCCGACCCGATAGCCGCTAGACTTGCCGATCTGGTTTGCCGCAAGGACGCTCTGCATCATGGTTGCCCCTCGTTTATTGGCTGTTTCCTGTCTGCTGGTTGCCGCTGCTGTAAGCGCCGAGCCGTTGACGTATCACCTCACGGATCCTGCGCAGAAATACGTCATCGACGTGCTGTTTGCACAGCCGCCCACCCAGACTTTCGACGGCGCCCCTGCGCTGATTACGTTGCGCGAAAGGGCTGGCGGGCAGGTGCTGCAGCGCATCGAGTCAGCCGAAGCGTTCGCCCTGTTCAAGCCAGGCCACAAAGCTTCGGAGTTCGACCGCAACCTGGCGTATGCCGATCAAAGTCTGCTGTTGTTCGGCGATTTCAATTTCGACGGGCAGCAAGATCTTGCCGTACGCAATGGCAATGAAGCGGGCTATGGCGGTCCTTCCTACGACATTTATCTGTTCGATCCCGAGAGTCCGACGCTCGTGTCGAGCACGTCCTTTGCCGCTCTGACCCGTGACGCAAATCTGGGCATGTTCGACATCGATCCGGTCACCAAGCGCCTGCATACCCAGTCCAAAAGCGGTTGCTGTTGGCGCCAGAGCGCGACATGGCAAATACAGGACAACCGTCCTGTGAAGGTGGCCGAGAAAACAGAGGTGGTGCAAAAACCGTCGGAAGCCAACCCGTTTATGCCTTCTGGCTATGTGGACGTGACCGATCGTGAACTGAAGTCCGGCCAATGGACGGAGCGTCGTCGTCTCGAAGGTCCTGTTGGTGAAGTGCCCGTCATGTTGCGCGGCACCCTCGATGACAAGATCCCCGTTGAGCTGTGGTGGCAACGTCAGGGTGATGTCTACGTTGGGGAAGTTCGCTACAGCAAAACCGGCAGCGGTAAACCGATCCGGCTGGTGGGCAATACCTACGAAGATGGCGGTATTGTTCTGCGTGAACTGGACGACGACGGTCAGATGATCGGCAACTGGTTCGTCGAAGGCACGCCGAACGAACAGGGCAGCCAGACCGGCACGTGGATCAACGGCTCTCGTCAATTAAGCATCAATGTGAGGCCGACCGCGTTCAAAGTCGCCGCGCAAAAGCTTGAGCGGGTTACTGACAGTCAGCGAGAAGGGCGCTACCTCGTGAGCAATGTCCAGGACCGGCGTATCGGCGAGTTGACCGTCAAAGTATTACCGGGAATCGACAACGGCCCCGAGATGGCGGACATCAACCTGAGCATTTTTCAGCTCAAGGATCCGCCTGTTGAAGTCCATCATCAGTATCCATTGCTCGCCGGTAACCTTGTCATCGCACTGGACTCCCAGGGAGATCCGCTGTTTCGCCTGCAGTTGCTCAACGGCGCCGCAGAAGTGACCGGTTTTGGTGAGTATCAGAAGTACAGCGCGGCTTACGTGAAACAACCCTGATGTAGTCGTAATGACTTTTTATAGGGTCGATATGACTACTTTCGAAAGTAGTCATATCGACTTGTATAGCTTCAAATATTTGATTTTTATAGATTTTTAATCTGGCACGAGACTTGATACACCCAACGTACAACTGATTCTGATTCAGGAGTACGGAAAAATGTTCGAGTTCTTCAGCAATCCTCAGAACGTTCTGCACCTGTCGAGCCGGGTCCTCGGTGCCGGTCTCGCGCTGCTGGTGGCGGGTATCTACGGCGCTTACCTCTACGACGGTCATTTGTCGATCGTGGTGCTGGTGTCGATGCATGCTATGACCATCATCGGGCCGACCTTGCTCAAAATCGGCTACGTGATGCGTCTTCTGGCGCAGCATCGGCTGGGCAAAGGTCTGGTCGGCGCCGTGGCCTGAAGGCGACGGCCCAGGCTTCCCTTTTCAGCGATCCACCGGGTGGCCAAATCAATAAAGGCCCGAGGTGCGCAACCACCGACTTCTAAGCCCCCACCGCTCTGGGTAGCAGCTGCCGAGCCTGCGAGGCTGCGTTCGGCGACGAAGTCGTCGTGAAGTCAGGCACTGCGGAGCGCCAGGAAAACTGCATGCGCAAGGATTACGACGACTGCGTCGCCGAACGCAGCCTCGCAGGCTCGGCAGCTGCTACACGGAGCGGGTTACTTCAGTCTTTTTTGTGTGACCGGTGGTCGATGAACCTGTCTCGCCCGGCAATTTGCGCTTAGCTGTAGGGATAACCCGAGGTTCCCGAGAGCCCGTCCACCCTGTAGGAGCCGAGCTTGCTCGCGATGGCGTCAGGTCTGGCACACCGCGTTATCGTTCATCGCGAGCAAGCTCGGCTCCTACAAGGGCCTAACGAGAGCCCCTTCAGAACACCGTGAGTCTGAGGACATTCGCTATGCTGACCCTCAACATCAATGGCAAGGACCAGGCGCTGGATGTCCCCGCAGACATGCCGCTCCTATGGGTCCTGCGCGATGTCGCGCACCTGACCGGCACCAAATTCGGTTGCGGCATGGCCCAGTGCGGTGCCTGTACGGTGCACGTCGACGGCGCGCCACTGCGTTCCTGCATCACCCCCGCCACAGCCGTGGCCCACGGGCAAAAAATCCTCACCATCGAAGGCCTTTCCACCGACGGTTCGCACCCGGTACAACAAGCCTGGGCCGAACTCGACGTGGTGCAGTGCGGTTACTGTCAGTCCGGGCAGATCATGTCGGCCGCCGCGTTGCTGGCGAAAATCCCCAAACCCACCGACAGCGACATCGATCAGGCGCTGTCCGGCAACATCTGCCGCTGCGGCACCTACCCAAGGATCCGCGCAGCGGTCAAACGCGCCG
Organism: Pseudomonas svalbardensis; assembly: GCF_030053115.1. Classification (NCBI taxonomy): domain Bacteria; kingdom Pseudomonadati; phylum Pseudomonadota; class Gammaproteobacteria; order Pseudomonadales; family Pseudomonadaceae; genus Pseudomonas; species Pseudomonas svalbardensis. Next base: position 2,930,362 of record NZ_CP125619.1, read on the forward strand.
CCGAGATCGGTTGATGCCACGTTGACGGGAGTCCGAACAATGAACAGCCTCAATCCTCTGTCACGCCGCGGTTTCCTCAAGGGCAGCGCGGTGCTGGGCGGTGGTCTGGTGGTGGCGTTTGTCATCCCCGGTGCCCATCGCTTTGCCATGGGCGCCGAGAATCAAGGCAATGTTTTCGCGCCCAATGCGTTTTTACGGATCGGCAATGACAACAGCGTCACCATACTGCTCGGCCATTCGGAAATGGGCCAGGGCATCTGGACCGGCCTGACCATGTTGATCGCCGAAGAACTGGACGCCGACTGGTCGAAGATCCGTGTCGAACATGCACCGGCTTCGGCCGCCGAGTATGGCCTGGCCGGGTTTGGCGGGATGCAAATTACCGGTGGTTCGACTTCGACCTGGATGGAGTTCGACCGCTACCGGCAGGCCGGTGCAGCGGCGCGTTTGATGTTGATCGACGCGGCGGCGAAGCGCTTCAACGTTGCTCCCTCCGAAATTCGCACCGAATCGGGTGTGGTGATTGCCGGCGACCAACGCGCCACCTACGGCGAACTGGCGGATGACGCCGGCAAGCTGCCGGTGCCGGACCCAGCGTCGATCAAGCTCAAGGAGTCCAAGGATTGGAAAATCATCGGCAAACCGACCAAGCGCCTGGACACGCCGGAGAAAATCACCGGCCGCGCCAAGTTCGGTATGGACGTGCAATTCGACGGCCTGATGACCGCCATGGTCGCGCGCTCGCCGGTGTTCGGGGGCAGCGTCAAATCCTTCGAAGGCGCCGAAGCGCTGGAGATTCCGGGCGTGCACAAAGTGGTGCAGGTGCCCTCCGGGGTGGCGGTGATTGCCGATCATTACTGGGCGGCGAAGCTGGGGCTCGATGCGTTGAAGGTCGATTGGGATCTGGGGCCGAACACCGGGCTCGACAGTCAGAAGCTGCTGGAAAGCTTCCGCAAACTCGCCGCCACCCCTGGCGCTTCGGCCAGTCAGGCCGGTGATGTCGCGGCAGGTATGGGTAAAGCGTTGAAGACCATCGATGTCGAGTACAGCGTGCCGTACCTGGCCCACGCGCCGATGGAACCGCTCAACTGCACGGTGAAAATCACCCAGGACAAGTGCGAAATCTGGACCGGCACCCAGTTCCAGACGCTGGATCAAATGGTCGCCGGGAAAATCACCGGGCTCAAACCCGAGCAGGTGGAGATTCACACCGAGTTTCTGGGCGGTGGTTTCGGTCGCCGGGCCAATCCGACCTCGGACTTTGTCGCTGAAGCCGTGGAAGTCGCCAAGGCAGCGGGCGCACCGGTGAAAACCGTCTGGTCCCGGGAGGACGACATTCGCGGTGGTTACTACCGCTCCGCGTTCCTCCATCAGGCGCGCATCGGCCTCGATGCCGGCGGCCTGCCGATCGCCTGGAAGCATGTCATGGTCGGGCAGTCGATCATGGCAGGCACGTCATTCGAGGCGACCATGGTCAAGAATGGCATCGACAAGACGTCTGTCGAAGGGGTCGCCGACAGTCCGTACCTTAAGGGGTTGGCGAATCACCAGGTTGATCTGCATTCGCCGCAAACCGGCATTCGTGTGCTCTGGCTGCGTTCGGTGGGGCACACCCACACCGCGTTCGTGATGGAGTCGCTGATCGACGAACTGGCAGAGGCGGCCGGCAAGGATCCGGTCGAGTACCGACGAACCTTGCTCAAGGACCATCCACGGCATCTTGGCGTGCTGAACCTGGCCGTCGAGAAAGCCAACTGGAAGGCGCCACTGCCGGACGGCCATGCGTTGGGTGTCGCGGTGCATGAGTCTTTCGGTAGTTATGTTGCCCAGGTGGCCGAGGTGTCCCAGGACAACCTCGCGATCCGCGTACACCGGGTGGTGTGTGCGGTGGATTGCGGCATTGCGGTCAACCCGATGAGCATCGCAGCGCAAATGGAATCGGCCATCACCTTCGGCCTCGGATTTACCTTGCACAGCAAACTGACCTTCAAGAACGGGCAAGTGGTGCAGTCCAATTACCACGACTATCAAGTGCTGCGGCTCAACGAAATGCCGGTGGTGGAAGTGCATATCGTGCCCAGTAGCGACAAACCCGGCGGCATCGGCGAGGCCGGTGTGCCGCCCACGGCGCCGGCAGTGGCCAACGCGGTGTTCGCCCTGACCGGCCAGCGCTTGCGGGAACTGCCGCTGCAACTGTCGGGGGTGTGAGATGAGACGACATCTGATTCTTGGCGCGGTGGTATTGATCGGCCTGATCGGCTATGCCGAGGACCTGTTTGCTGACGATAAAGAAGCCATCAAGGCGTTCGATACCGTGCAAAAAGTCTTCCAGAGCCCGCGCTGCCAGAACTGCCATATCCCCGGCGATTCGCCGTTGCAATTCGACGCCGGGATTCCTCACGCAATGAACGTCGTACGGGGCATGGACGGCAAGGGCGCGGCGGTTTTGCCCTGCGCTACCTGCCACGCCGAGCGTAATCCGCCGGCCAGTTATGGGGCTCACGCACCGCCGGGGGCGCCGCATTGGAGCCTGCCGCCAGCCGCGCACAAAATGGCCTGGATCGGTCTGCCGGCCGACCAGTTGTGCGCAATGATCAAGGACCGTTCCAGCAACGGTGACCGCGATTTCGCCGCGCTGATCAAGCATGTCAGCGACGACAAATTGGTGCTTTGGGGCTGGAATCCGGGTCAGGGAAGGGCGCCGGTCCCGGTGCCGCACGACATTTTCGTCACCCAGTTCAAACGCTGGGCAGACGCGGGAGGGCCATGTCCGGTCGTGGGGAGTTGACCGGCGGTCCGTTAACAGGGAGTCAAACCGGGTATGGACGACTCTAAGAAATATACCCGTCAATGGAGTGAGTAATGCTGATCCCAGGCAAACCGGTAAAACCAGGCACGTACGCCAACCCGTTGCGCACGCCACTGCAGGAGCGCGAGCTGCTGCGTGACCTGGCCCGCAAGGCCGAGGAGGAGCTGATGGGTGTGCAGATGGCGAGCATGGACGAGTTGACGCTGCTTTCCAATCGACACGGTTTTACAGCGCTGGCCCAACAAGGGCTGGATGTCTGCCAACAGCTGAAAAAGCCAGCAACGCTGCTGCATTTCAATATTGATGACTTCAAACACATCAACTATCTCTATGGTCGCGCCGAGGGCGACAACGCCCTGAAAACCTTCGCTGATGTGCTGCGAATTGCCTTTCGCGAGAGCGATGTGATCGGCCGGTTGGGCAGCGACAAATTCGTCGCGTTACTGACCGGCTCAAGCGTTGTGGAAATACCCGCGATCAGGGCGCGACTCGAAGAAATACTCGAAGAGCGCAATGCCACGGTGCACCGCGGTTATGACATCCGCTTCAGTATCGATCAGATCGAGTTTCATCCTGCGCTCCACCAGACGGCCGAGGGCTTATTGGCCGCGATCAGTGAGCAAATCGGAAGCGACCCGTTCGGCCGCCCGTAGCAACGAACCGTCATTTCTGAAGCGGCCGATCATCTGTAAACCGATAGGCATTGATCCTACAGCGCGAACCAGCGGGATATTCACCTGCGGCCAGCCGAACGCGCCCCAGAACTTGATGAAATCCGATGGCCCGGTGCTTTCCAGACCCACGGGCGCGACCATCCCGCAGCAGGGGCCGAGCATTGCGTCGTAGGGTTGACATCGTTCATTCAGGCGCGGTGCAAGCGCCGCCAACCGGGCCTTGGCAGCGGACTCCTGTTCCCAGGTTGTCGTCGCCGCTCGGTCGAACATTGCCAACGTCGAAGGGCTTAACAGTGCGCGGTGTTCCTGAAACTCCTTCGCCAGAGAACGGGCGCCTTCGCAATCGTTGATTAACAGGTGATCGTCGAATACCCCGGCAAATTCATCTGGCAGTTGCACGTCGTTGACTTGATGGCCGGCGCTGCGCAAGTGGTCCACGGCCTGTTTCAGGGCGTTGGCCACCTCGGGGTCGACCTGATCCCAGCGCGCTGTGCGATAGAAGCCCAATTGCAGAGGACGTGGTTCAACCTCAGGCACTGCAAAACCTGGAATCAACACCTGCGCCACCAAATGCAGATCCCGCACCGAGCGACCGTACCAGCCTACGGTGTCGAAGCTCGGCGCCAGCGGCTTTACGCCTTCCAGCGATACCAGTCCAAACGACGGTTTGAACGCGAACAGACCGCAATAGGACGCCGGTTTCAGCAGTGAACCGGCAGTCTGGGTGCCCAGCGCCACAGCAAAGAAATCCGCTGCCATCCCGGCCGCTGAACCGGCGCTGGAGCTGCCCGGCGTGCGGTCCGGGTCATGCGGGTTGCGGGTCGGGCCGGTGTGCATGTACGCAAATTCAGTGGTGTGGGTCTTGCCCATGATCAGCGCGCCGGCCTGACGGAGCAGGGTCACCACATGGGCATCCCGGGCAGGTTGATGACCGGCATAGATGGGCGAGTTAAATTGCGTCGGATGGTCGGCACTGTCGAAGACATCCTTCACCCCCACCGGGACTCCGGCCAGCAAGCCACGACTGTTGTGCAACGCAGCATCGGTGCGTACTTTTCGGGCATCGAACGAGACGAAGGCCCGGATGTCCGGCTCCAGCGCCTGAATGCGTTCCAGGACCGTTTCGGCGATGACGGCGGCGGTCGTCTCACCCTTGATCACGGACTGACTGAGGGTCGTGGCATCCGGGACGGGGCGGATCATTTGGCGAACAACTGAGTGATGTCCTTGAACGCCTTGAACTCAAGCGCATTGCCGCATGGATCAAAGAGAAACATCGTCGCTTGCTCACCTACCAAGCCCTGAAAGCGAATGCCCGGTTCGATCACGAATCGGGTGTCGAGGGCTTTCAACCGCTCGGCCAGAGCCTCCCATTCGCTCATCCCCAACACCACACCAAAATGCGGCACCGGCACGTCATGACCGTCGACAGCATTGGTGTGCGCCGCTTCTTGAGAGGCGTTTTTCGGCGCCAGGTGAATGACCAACTGATGGCCGAAGAAGTTGAAATCGACCCAATGATCGCTTGAGCGACCTTCCTCCAGGCCGAACACTTCACCATAAAAATTCCGTGCAGCAGTCAGGTCGTAGACCGGGATGGCCAAGTGAAAAGGGGAGAGTTGCATTGGATGTGCCTCGGCTGTATGGATTCAGACTGAGTTTAGTCCTGTGCTTTTTGATTAAAAGACGATAATTTTTGCGTCGAGCTCAAATTATTTCGATCAATCGAGAAGGCCATGCTGCGAGAACTGAAAACCTTCATTGCGGTGACGCGCTACGGCACTTTTGCCGCGGCCGGTATGCACATCGGCTTGACCCAGTCGGCCGTCAGCGCGCAGATTCGCAATCTGGAACAGGCCCTGGGTATTCGTTTGTTCGACCGCACCGGACGTCAGGCGCTGCTCAATGCGGCGGGCCAGCGCGCATTGCCGATGGCCAGGGAAATGCTGGAGACCTTCAGCCGCATGGCGGTCAGCGATGATGTCAGCGAGTATCGCGGCGAGTTGAAAATTGGCGCGGTGGCCACGGCCCAGACCGGACTGCTGCCCCAGGCATTGCTGCGACTGAGGCAACAGGCGCCGTTGCTGGAGCCAAAACTGGTGCCCGGCGTGTCGCTGAACCTGTTGAGCCAGGTGGACACCGGTGAGGTGGATCTGGCGATCCTGATCAAGCCGCCGTTCGAGTTGCCCAAGGAACTGTCAGCGCAGGTCATCCGCAAGGAGCCGTTTGTATTGATCGTGCCAGCGGACCTTGAAGGCGATGAGCCGTTGCAGATCCTCGCGAGCCATCCGCACGTGCGTTACGACCGCAATTCGTTCGGTGGAAGATTGGTGACGCGGTTTTTGCGTGAGCAGCAGATTGATGTGCAGGTGGCTTTGGAACTGGATGAGCTGGAAGCCATCGTGAAGATGGTTGAATGCGGGTTAGGGGTGTCGCTGCTACCCGAGGCGGGGCTCTGGCTTGAGCATGGGGCGAAGGTTCGGATCATTCCGTTGGGGGAGTTGACGTTCTACCGGGAGATTGTGTTGTTGCAGCGTTACAGTCAGCGCACGCAACCGATCCAGCAGCTATTTGCGCAGTGTTTGGCCTGACTTCGCGCCCCATAAAAAACCCGCCTGAAGAGGCTAATGCCGATCAGTTAAGCCCTCTTGCTTGACCTTTGGCCGCAAGAAATCAAAATCCGATGCCTGTACTGGCATCGGATTTTTTTATGCGTCTCGCTCGGGCCCTGGAACTGACCCACAACATCGCCTCCACCCCTAACTCAATCGAGGGATTGGATTCCTTGCTCGATCCATCTTTGGTCGAGCAGGCACTTGAACAGGCCGGCGTGGCGACCCTGCGCAAGCGGCGTTTGCCACTGGAAATGATGCTCTGGTGCGTGATCTCCATGGCCTTCTTTCGCCGCATGTCGGCGTGGGATGTGGTCAGCCGCATGAACATCATGCTGCCGGGCCAACGTCCATTGGTGGCACCCAGCGCTGTGGTTCAAGCCCGTCAGAGATTGGGCTGCGAGGCTGTACGACAAGTCTTCCATCTGACTCAGAAAAGTTGGCATGAGGCCGTGGATCACCCAACTTGGGCAGGCTTGCGTTTGCTGGGGGTCGACGGTGTCGTATGGCGAACGCCCGATACACCCGAAAATCGGGCGCGCTACGATTCCGCCAGCAACCAGCATGGCGACACCGGTTTCCCCCAGGTGCGCATGGTCTGCCAAATGGAGTTGACCAGCCACATGCTGATCGGCAGCGCGTTGGATGGCTATCGCAGCAACGAAATGAAACTGGCGGAGCAACTGATCGAAACCACGCCCGATCACTCGCTGACGCTGTTCGATCGCGGTTTTTACTCCTTGGGTTTGCTGCATCAGTGGCAGCAAGCAGGCATCGAGCGGCATTGGCTGATGCCTCTGCGCAAAGGTGCGCAGTACGAAGTGATTCAGCGCTTGGGGCGCCAGGACGCTGTGGTCTCGTTGAGCACTTCGCCGCAGGCCCGCACGCAATGGCCGGGGCTGCCGGAGCGCCTGACCGCGCGATTGCTGAGCAAAACCGTCAAGGGCAAGGTTTGTCAGATCCTGACGTCGATGGCCGATCCGCTACGCTTCCCGTCCGACGAAATCGTCGACCTGTACAGCCAGCGATGGGAGATCGAATTAGGGTTTCGCGAGATGAAACAGACGCTGCTCAACAGCAGCTATACATTGCGTAGCAAGACGCCCGAGATGATCGAGCAGGAACTGTGGGGTGTGTTGCTGGGCTACAACCTGCTGCGCTACCAGATGGTGGAAATGAGCCGCCACTGTCCAGGTATTTACCCGTGCGAAATGAGCTTTGCCGCGTGTACTTGGGCAATTTTAGGGTTTATCAACAGCGTTTCGGCCGACCGTTCCGGGAACATCCCCAAATATCTGGCCGAGCTGCACGCCTCTGCCCCGCATTATGTTCTGCCGCATCGACGGGAAGAGCGCATTTATCCCCGCGCCATAAGGCTCAAATCACCGAAATATCCGATCAGAAAGAAAAATGCCAGTCAGCTTAACTGACTGGCATTAGCCTCAAGAGGCGGGTTTTTTAGTTGGCTGACCGAAGATTACTCTTCCAGGCTGCCCATGGCCGTGGTGTTGAAGCCACCGTCCACGTACATGATTTCGCCGCTGATGCCGGACGCCAGGTCCGAGCACAGGAAGGCGCCGGCGTTGCCGACTTCGTCGATGGTGACGTTACGACGCAGCGGGGTTTGCGCTTCGTTGGCGGCCAGCATCTTGCGGAAGTTCTTGATGCCGGAAGCAGCGAGGGTGCGGATCGGGCCAGCCGATACGCAGTTGACGCGGGTGCCGTCCGGGCCCAGGGAGCCGGCCAGGTAACGAACGCCAGCTTCCAGGGAAGCCTTGGCCATGCCCATTACGTTGTAGTTCGGCATGGTGCGCTCGGCGCCCAGGTACGACAGGGTCAGCAGGCTGCCGTTGCGGCCTTTCATCATTTCGCGGCCGGCTTTGGCCAGGGCCACGAAGCTGTAGGCGCTGATGTCGTGAGCGATGCGGAAACCTTCACGGGTGGTGGCTTCGGTGAAGTCGCCATCCAGTTGGTCGCCCGGGGCGAAGCCGACGGAGTGCACGATGCAGTCCAGGCCATCCCACTTCTTGCCCAGCTCAACGAAGACCTTGGCGATTTCTTCATCGCTGGCCACGTCGCACGGGAAGCACAGGTCAGGGTTGGAACCCCAGCTTTGTGCGAACTCTTCGACACGACCCTTGAGTTTGTCGTTCTGATAAGTGAAGGCAAGCTCAGCGCCCTCGCGATGCATGGCGGCAGCGATGCCGGATGCGATGGACAGCTTGCTGGCGACACCGACGATCAGTACGCGCTTACCGGCGAGAAAACCCATGTGTTGCTCCTCTCTTTCAGGTTATTGCGCAGTGGCTGGGGCCAGGAAAGCGGCTTCCAGCAACTGCTGTGTATACGGATGTTTGGGGGCCGCAAAAATACTTTGCGCGTCTCCCTGTTCGACCACTTGGCCTTGCTTGACCACCATCAGCTGGTGGCTCAGCGCTTTGACGACAGCCAGGTCATGGCTGATAAACAGATACGTCAGGTTGTACTTGGTTTGCAGTGAACGCAAAAGCTCCACCACTTGGCGCTGCACTGTCCGGTCGAGGGCCGATGTCGGCTCGTCCAGCAGAATCAACGCCGGTTTTAGCACTAATGCCCGGGCAATGGCGATTCTCTGCCGTTGCCCGCCGGAAAATTCGTGGGGGTAGCGGTGCCGGGTTTCCGGGTCCAGACCTACCTCCTTGAGTGCCGCAATAATCGCTTGTTCCTGTTCCGCCTCGGTGCCCATCTTGTGGATCCGCAGGCCTTCGCCGACGATCTGGCTCACGCACATCCGTGGGCTCAGGCTGCCGAACGGGTCTTGAAACACCACCTGCATCTCCCGCCGCAGCGGCCGAACCTGATGCTGCGTCAGGCAGTCTAGCTGCTTGCCTTCAAAACGGATCGCGCCTTTGCTGCCGATCAGTCGCAAAATCGCCAAACCCAGTGTCGACTTGCCCGAACCGCTTTCCCCCACAATCCCCAGGGTCTGGCCCTGAGGCAGGCTGAAATTGATTCCGTCCACCGCTTTGATGTGGCCGACAGTCTTTTTCAGAAAGCCTTTCTTGATCGGGAACCAGACTTTCAGGTCCTCGACCTGCAGCAACGGCGGGCCAATTACATTGGTCGCCGGCTTGCCGCTGGGCTCCGCTGCCAGCAGTTCCCGAGTGTACGGATGCTGCGGTGCGCGGAACAACTCTTCGCACGATGCCTGTTCGACGATGCAACCGCGCTGCATGACACATACGCGATGCGCAATTCTTCGTACAAGATTCAAATCGTGACTGATCAGTAGCAGCGACATGCCCAACCGGGCCTGTAATTCCTTGAGCAATTCGAGGATTTTCAGCTGAACGGTCACGTCCAGCGCGGTGGTCGGCTCGTCGGCGATCAGCAGTTCCGGCTCGTTGGCCAGGGCCATGGCAATCATCACCCGCTGCCGTTGGCCGCCAGACAATTCGTGGGGCAGGGCCTTGAGGCGCTTCTCGGGCTCCGGGATGCCGACCATTTCCAGCAGCTCCAGGGTGCGCTTGGTCGCGACTTTGCCGATCAGGCCTTTGTGAACGCCCAACACCTCGTTGATCTGCTTCTCGATCGAGTGCAGCGGATTGAGCGAGGTCATCGGCTCCTGGAAGATCATCGCGATCCGGTTGCCGCGGATGTGGCGGATGGTTTTCTCTTTCAGGCTCAGGAGGTTTTGCCCGGAGTACTCGATGGTCCCGGACGGATGCCGGGCGAGCGGGTAGGGCAGCAGCCGCAGGATCGAGTGCGCCGTCACCGATTTACCGGAGCCACTTTCGCCCACCAGTGCCAGGGTTTCGCCGCGTTTGATATCGAAGCTCACGCCTTCGACTACCCGCTGAACGCGCTCGCCGACGACAAATTCGACGGCCAGGTCGCGCACTTCGATCAGATTGTCCTGATTCATTTCACTTCCTCGGGTCGAAGGCATCGCGAGCAGACTCGCCGATGAACACCAGCAAACTCAACATTAACGCCAGCACGGCAAACGCGCTCATGCCGAGCCACGGCGCTTGCAGGTTGGATTTGCCCTGGGCCACCAGTTCACCGAGGGACGGCGCGCCCGGCGGCAAACCGAAGCCGAGGAAATCCAGCGCGGTCAGGGTGCCGATGGCGCCGGTCAGGATGAACGGCATGAAGGTCATCGTCGAGACCATGGCGTTGGGCAGGATGTGTCGGAACATGATCGCACCGTTTTGCATCCCCAACGCCCGCGCGGCGCGCACGTATTCCAGATTACGCCCTCGCAGGAATTCGGCGCGGACCACGTCCACCAGGCTCATCCACGAGAACAGCAGCATGATCCCCAGCAGCCACCAGAAGTTCGGCTGGACGAAACTGGCGAGAATGATCAGCAGGTACAGCACCGGCAGCCCGGACCAGATCTCCAGAAAGCGCTGCCCGGCCAAATCCACCCAGCCGCCGTAGAAACCCTGCAAGGCCCCGGCAATCACGCCGATGATCGAGCTGAGAATGGTCAGTGTCAGGGCAAACAACACCGAAATCCGGAAGCCGTAAATCACCCGGGCCAACACATCGCGGCCCTGATCATCAGTGCCTAGCAGGTTGTCGGTGGAGGGCGGCGCCGGAGCCGGGACTTTCAGGTCGTAGTTAATGCTTTGGTAACTGTAGGGAATCGGCGCCCACAGCACCCAGGCGTCTTTGGCCTTGAGCAATTCGCGGATGTACGGGCTCTTGTAGTTGGCTTCCAGCGGAAATTCGCCGCCGAAGGTGGTTTCCGGGTAACGCTTGAGCGCAGGGAAGTACCAGCCGTTGTCGTAGTGCACCACCAAGGGTTTGTCGTTGGCAATCAGCTCGGCGCCGAGGCTCAGCCCAAACAGCAGCAGAAACAGCCACAGCGACCACCAGCCACGCTTGTTGGCCTTGAACAGTTCGAAGCGTCGGCGATTGAGAGGGGACAGGTTCATCTCAATGCTCCCGGCTTTCGAAGTCGATACGCGGATCGACAAAGGTGTACGTGAGGTCACCGATGAGTTTCACCACCAATCCCAACAGGGTGAAGATGAACAGCGTGCCAAAGACCACCGGGTAATCACGGTTGATCGCGGCCTCAAAACTCATCAGCCCGAGACCGTCGAGGGAGAAGATCACTTCCACCAGCAACGAGCCGGTGAAGAAGATGCCGATAAACGCCGACGGGAACCCGGCGATCACCAGCAGCATGGCGTTGCGGAACACATGGCCGTAGAGCACGCGGTGATTGGTCAGGCCCTTGGCCTTGGCGGTGACCACGTATTGTTTGTTGATTTCGTCGAGAAAGCTGTTCTTGGTCAGCAGGGTCATGGTCGCGAAGTTGCCGATTACCAGCGCCGTCACCGGTAATGCCAGGTGCCAGAAGTAATCGAGAACCTTACCGCCCATGCTCAACTCATCGAAGTTGTTGGAGGTCAGCCCTCTGAGCGGGAACCAGTCGAAATAGCTGCCGCCGGCGAACACCACGATCAGCAGGATGGCGAACAGGAACGCCGGTATCGCGTAACCGACGATGATCGCCGAACTGGTCCAGACGTCGAAGTGGCTGCCGTGTCGCGTCGCCTTGGCGATCCCCAGCGGGATCGACACCAGGTACATGATCAGCGTGCTCCACAGCCCGAGGGAGATCGACACCGGCATCTTTTCCTTGATCAGGTCGATGACCTTGGCGTCGCGGAAAAAGCTATCGCCGAAATCCAGCGTGGCGTAGTTCTTGATCATGATCCACAAGCGTTCCGGCGCCGATTTGTCGAAGCCGTACATGTGCTCGATTTCCTTGACCAGCGCCGGGTCCAGGCCCTGGGCGCCGCGATAAGCGGAACCCGCCACCGAGACTTCGGCACCGCCGCCGGCGATGCGGCTGGTGGCGCCTTCGAAGCCTTCGAGCTTGGCGATCATCTGCTCCACCGGCCCGCCGGGGGCGGCCTGGATGATCACAAAGTTGATCAGCAAAATGCCGAGCAAGGTCGGGATGATCAGCAGCAGTCGCCGAAAAATATACGCCAGCATCTAATTACTCCGTGCCCGCAGGGTCGGCTTGCAGTTTGGTTTCGACTTCTACCGCAGGTTTGGCATCGGGCTTGACCCACCAGGTGTTAATGCCGATGTCGTACTTGGGGGAGATTTTCGGATGACCGATGTGGTTCCAGTACGCCACGCGCCAGGTTTTGATGTGCCAGTTGGGGATCACGTAATAACCCCATTGCAGCACGCGGTCCAGCGCGCGTGCATGGGCCACCAGGCTTTTGCGTGAATCGGCGTTGATCAGTTGCTCGACCAATTGGTCCACCACCGGGTCTTTCAGGCCCATGGAATTGCGGCTGCCGGGTTTGTCGGCGGCGTCAGACATCCAGAATTCACGCTGTTCATTGCCCGGTGAATTGGACTGCGGGAAGCTGCCGACAATCATGTCGAAGTCCCGTGAACGCACGCGGTTGATGTACTGCGAGACGTCGACCCGGCGGATCACCAGGTCAATCCCCAAGTCGCTCATGTTGCGCTTGAACGGCAGCAGCACCCGCTCGAATTCGGTCTGGGCCAATAGAAACTCGATGGTCACCGGTTTGCCATTGGCGTCGACCATCTTGTCATCGACGATCCGCCAGCCCGCCTCTTGCAGCAGTTGATAGGCTTTGCGCTGCTGGGTGCGGATCATCCCGCTGGCGTCGGTCACCGGGTTCTGGAACGCCTCGCTGAACACCTGCTCGGGAATCTTGCCGCGGAACGGGTCGAGGATCGCCAGTTGATCGGCGTCCGGCAGGCCGCTGGCAGCCATTTCCGAGTTCTCGAAGTAACTGCGGGTGCGCACGTAGGCGCCGTTGAACAGTTGCTTGTTGGTCCATTCGAAATCCAGCAACAGGGTCAAGGCCTGGCGCACGCGCACATCCTGGAACACCGGGCGGCGCAGGTTGAATACAAAGCCTTGCATGCCAGTGGGGTTGCCGTTCGGGATCTGCTCCTTGATCAACCGGCCCTCGGTGACGGCCGGAATGTTGTAGGCGTTGGCCCAGTTCTTGGCTGCCATTTCGAGCCAGTAATCGAACTGCCCGGCCTTGAGTGCTTCCAAGGCCACGGTGTTGTCGCGGTAGTAGTCGGTGGTCATCACGTCGAAGTTGTAGAACCCGCGGTTGGCCGGCAGGTCCTTGGCCCAGTAATCCTTGACCCGCTCATAACGCACCGAGCGCCCGGCCTTGACTTCGCTGACCTTGTACGGACCGCTGCCCAACGGTATTTCCAGGTTGCCCTTGTTGAAATCGCGAGTCGCCCACCAATGCTTGGGCAACACCGGCAACTGGCCGAGGATCAGTGGCAGTTCACGGTTGTTGTTGTGTTTGAACTTGAACAGCACCGTCAGCGGACCTTCAGCGACCACTTCCTCGACATCGCTGTAGTAACCGCGGAACAGCGGCGCGCCGTCCTTGATCAGGGTCTGGAAGCTGAACACCACGTCCTCGGCGCGCATCGGATGCCCGTCGTGGAAGCGCGCTTCGGGGCGCAGGTAGAAACGCACCCAACTGTTGTCCGGGGCTTTTTCGATCTTGCCGGCGACCAGGCCGTACTCGGTGAACGGTTCATCCAGGCCCTGTTTGGCCAGGGTGTCGTAGATCATGCTGATGTCGTCGGCCGCGACACCCTTGTTGATGAAGGGGTTGAGGCTGTCAAAGCCACCGAACCCGGCCTGGCGGAAGATCCCGCCCTTGGGCGCGTCGGGGTTCACGTAATCGAAATGTTTGAAATCGGCCGGGTATTTCGGCGGCTCGTTGTACAGGGTCAGGGCATGTTGCGGGGCGGCATAGGCCAGCCCGGCGAACAACAGACCGCTGGCCTGCAAGAGCAGGGCACGTACAGGTTTCATCGATCTTTCTCCGAAGATTTCAGCCACCACGCGCTCAGACCCAGGGTGTAGGGCGGCGTGGTGACGAAGGCGAACCGGTTGCGGTAGGCCAGGCGGTGATAATTGAGATACCAGTTGGGAATGATGTAGTGCTGCCACAGCAGCACCCGGTCCAGGGCCTTGCCGGCGGCGACCTGTTCATCGCGGGTTTGGGCGGCGAGCAATTGTTCGAGTAAATGGTCGACCACCGGATTGGCGATGCCGGCGTAGTTTTTGCTGCCCTTGACCCCGACCTGGCTGGAATGGAAGTACTGCCATTGTTCCAGCCCCGGACTGAGCGTCTGGTTGAGGGTCATCAGGATCATGTCGAAATCGAACTGATCGAGGCGTTGCTTGTACTGGGCGCGATCGACTGTGCGCAGCCGCGCATCGATGCCGATGCTGGCGAGGTTCTCGACGTAAGGCTGAAGGATGCGTTCCAGGTTCGGGTTGACCAGCAGGATCTCCAAACGCAACGGTTGGCCGATGGTGTTCTGTAGCCGTTGACCGTTGAGCTTCCAGCCGGCCTCGGCAAGCAGGCCCAGGGCCTTGCGCATGGTTTCCCGGGGGATGCCGCGCCCTTGGGTCTGCGGCAGGCTGAACGGCTCGGTGAAGAGCTTGGCGGGCAAGTGCTCGCGATACGGCGTGAGCATCAGCCATTCGTGGCCGACCGGAAGGCCCGTCGCGGAGAACTCGCTGTTGGGGTAGTAGCTCATGGCGCGTTTATAGGCGCCGCTGAACAGCGTGCGGTTGGTCCACTCGAAGTCGAACATCAGTCCCAGCGCTTCACGGACCTTGGTCTCGGAGAAGGTCGGGCGTCGGGAGTTCATGAACAGACCCTGGCTCTGGGTCGGGATCTGATGCGGGATTTGCGCCTTGATGACGTCGCCGCGTCGCACTGCCGGGAAGCTGTAGCCGTTTTCCCAGTTCTTCGCCTGATGCTCGATATAGATGTCGAATTCGCCGGCCTTGAAGGCTTCGAACGCGACGTCGCTGTCGCGGTAGAACTCGACTTCCATGCGGTCGAAGTTGTATTTGCCGCGATTGACCGGCAGGTCTTTGCCCCAGTAATCCTTGGCCCGTTCGAAAACGATCTGCCGTCCAGGCTCTACCGACGTGATGCGATACGGTCCGCTGCCCAGTGGCGGTTCGAAGGTGGTGGCCTTGAAGTCACGACCTTTCCAGTAATGCTGGGGCAGCACCGGCAATTCGCTCAGGCGCAGGATCAGCAACGGATTGCCGGCGCGCTTGAAGACGAAACGAATGCGCTGCGGATTGAGGATGTCGACCCGCGACACTTCCTGAAGGTTGGTGCGGTATTGCGGGTGGCCTTCCTTGAGCAGTAAGCGGTAGGAGAACGCCACGTCATAGGCGGTAATCGGTGTGCCATCGTGGAAACGCGCTTCGGGGCGCAGATTGAACACCACCCAGCTGCGGTCTTCGCTGTATTCCACCGATTGTGCGATCAGGCCATAGCTGGAGGTTGGCTCATCGCCGGACGGCGCGTACTGGCCGGTGCCGACCATCAGCGGTTCATTGAGCTCGTTGATGCCGTATTGCAGGAAATTCGGCGTGGAAACCGGACTTGAACCCTTGAATGTGTAGGGGTTGAGCGTATCGAAGGTGCCAAACGCCATCACCCGCAACGTACCGCCCTTGGGCGCTTGCGGGTTGACCCAGTCGAAATGGGTAAATCTGGCCGGGTACTTGAGCGTGCCGAACTGCGCATAACCATGGCTTTCGCTGATCGTCGCGCTTGCGGGAGAGCTCAAGGCCAGGCTGATCAGGAGCAGGAGGAGGGGACGCTTCAAGTCAGGGATCCGATCCAGGCGGCTTGGGCTTTGTGGCCCGTACAGTAACAGCTTGTATCGACAGGAAAAAGACGGGGCTTAATGCGGCGTTAATTGCGCAAGCACACCCCTGTAGCAGCTGGCGAAGCCTGCGTTCGACTGCGAAGCGGTTGCAAAACCTGAGTTCGCGGTCTTCCTGAAACACCGAACCGTCTGAATTAACGACTGCTTCGCAGCCGAACGCAGGCTTCGCCAGCTGCTACAAGGGGTTGGTTAAACCCTTGGCCAAAAAAAAGCCCCTGAAATCAGGGGCTCCTTTTAGCGTGGGGAAGCCACCGTCAGCATCTGGCCAGGCTTCAGCGCTTGGCCAACACGTGGGTTCCAGCGCTTGAGGTGCTGCATTTCAACGTTGAAACGCTTGGCTACCATGTACAGCGAATCGCCTTGCTTGACCTTGTATTTGGTCTGCGGCTTCTGTTTGTCAGCTTTGCTGTTCGCGGCTACGACAGTGTTGACGCGTCCGGAAGAGCGCTTGGTGGTGTCCTGCATGACCAGTGTCTGGCCAACCTTGAGGTTTTTGCCGGTCAGCTTGTTCCAGCGCTGCAGGTCCTTGATGTCGACCTTGTTGGCCTTGGCGATGGTACCGAGGTTGTCGCCGCGTTTAACGCGGTAAGCGCGTTTGAGACTGGCGAGTTCGGAGTCGTCTGAGCCTTCGAACACCGGCTTGAGCGGCTTCTTGCTGATCAACTCTTCAGGACGCATGGTCGACAGGCTGGCGGTCAGCAGTTGCGCCTTGGACGTTGGCACCAGCAAATGCTGGGGGCCATCGATGGTGGTGCGCTGCTTGAAGGCCGGGTTGAGCTGGAACAGTTCGTCTTCGTCGATGTTAGCCACCGCGGCGACCTTGGACAGGTCCATGCGCTGGTTGATTTCGACGACCTGGAAGTACGGTTCGTTGGCGATCGGGTTCAGGTTTACGCCGTAGGCTTCAGGTGCCAGCACCACTTGCGACAGGGCCAGCAGCTTTGGCACGTAGGCCTGGGTTTCGGCCGGCAGCGGCAGGTTCCAGTAATCGGTCGGCAAGCCGAGCTTTTCGTTGCGCTCGATGGCCCGGCTGACCGTGCCTTCGCCGGCGTTGTACGCCGCCAGGGCCAGCAGCCAGTCGCCGTTGAACATGTCGTGCAGGCGGGTCAGGTAATCCATGGCCGCGGTGGTCGAGGCGGTGATATCGCGCCGGCCATCATAGAAACGGGTTTGACGCAGGTTGAAGTAACGCCCGGTGGAAGGGATGAATTGCCACAAGCCAACCGCGTTGGCCCGGGAATAGGCCATCGGGTTGTAGGCGCTTTCAATCACCGGCAACAGCGCCAGTTCCAGCGGCATGTTGCGCTCTTCAAGGCGTTCGACGATGTAATGAATGTAGAGGCTGCCGCGTTCGCCGGCGTTTTCGAGGAAGGACGGGTTGCTGGCGAACCACAGGCGCTGTTGCTCGATGCGCGGGTTGACGCCCAGGCTGTCCTGCAACTGGAAGCCCTGGCGCATGCGCTCCCAGACATCTTGTGGAACTTGTGGAGTCGGTTTTTCGCTGAGCCAGATAGGCTTCTGCTTGGCTCGGGCGGCGATATTCGGAGTGTGTGTCGCTTCGGTCTGCGGCACATGGCTTGAGCAGCCCGCCAATGTGGCGGACACAGCCACCGCAATGGCTTGAGCCAGGCGGGTCAATGCGTCTGAATTGATGGCTTTACGAATAGATGACGACATTGGCTGGAAGTAAGTTCCGGGCAAAAATGTCGGGCGATTCTAGAAAGCGTACCCCCTGCGGTCAACCATTCAGAATTTTTGTACCATCAGGCAAGCTACTTAGAACTTATCTTTCCAAGCACGCAGAGCAGCAAAAACCGCACTAGGAGCCCGGTTTTCGGTTCCATTCCGTTCGTCCACTTTTTCTTTAACAGATGTTTCGTCGACACGCAAAAACGGGTTGGTAAGCTTT
Source organism: Pseudomonas svalbardensis (assembly GCF_030053115.1). Classification (NCBI taxonomy): domain Bacteria; kingdom Pseudomonadati; phylum Pseudomonadota; class Gammaproteobacteria; order Pseudomonadales; family Pseudomonadaceae; genus Pseudomonas; species Pseudomonas svalbardensis. The sequence continues at coordinate 2,948,104 of NZ_CP125619.1, forward strand.
TCAAGCGCCAGAGTAGAGGGCAGCGTCATGATTCCTGCTTCACGTTGTGCGGTGACTTTTTCCAGACGTGCGGCGGTGTCTGGATTGCCTGGTTCGACCGCTGCGGCAAACTTCAGGTTGCTCAGGGTGTATTCGTGAGTGCAGTAGACCAGCGTATCTTCAGGCAGGGCGGCGAGGCGGGTCAGTGAGTTATGCATTTGCTCCGGCGTTCCTTCGAACAAGCGCCCGCAACCCGCGGCGAACAGGGTGTCACCGCAGAACAGCAAACCATGATGGTAATAGGCGATATGCCCCAAGGTGTGGCCGGGGACGGCAATGACATCGAAGTCCCAGCCCAGCACGCTGACGCGGTCGTTGTTCTTGAGGGCCACGTCCCGGAGCGGGATGGTTTCGCTGGCCGGACCGTAGACTGTCGCGTTTGTCGCTTTTTTCAGCTGCTCGACGCCGCCGACGTGGTCATGATGATGGTGAGTGATCAAAATATCACTCAACACCCAACCCGGATGCGCGGCGAGCCAGGCCTGCACCGGCGCGGCATCGCCCGGATCAACCACTGCGCAGCGCTGGGTGCGGTGGTCTTGTAATAACCAGATGTAGTTGTCGGTGAAGGCGGGCAGGGCACTGATCTGTATCATCGTCGGATTCGCCAAGCGGAAAACAATGGCGCATCTTAGAACTTCCTGGCGCGTTGGAGAATGCAATGACCGATAAAGCGTTCGCTCAGGCTGATCCTGAGTGGCTGAAATTGATCAGCGCGGCCCGAGAATGGCTGTCTGGCCCCATCGGGCAATTTCTGCTGGATGAAGAACGTCGCATGCTCGAAGACGAGTTGGGACGGTTCTTCGGTGGCTACCTGGTGCATTACGGCCCGTCGGCCCAAACGCCGCCGTCGGCGCCGCAAGTCCAGCGCAATGTGCGGCTCGGCGCGCCGTTGCCGGGCGTCGAGATCGTCTGCGAGGAGCAGGCGTGGCCTTTGAGCGAGCATGCCGCCGATGTGGTGGTGTTGCAGCATGGGCTGGATTTCTGCCTGTCGCCCCACGGTTTGCTGCGTGAAGCGGCGAGCAGCGTGCGGCCCGGCGGGCATTTGGTGATCGTCGGCATAAACCCCTGGAGCACCTGGGGCTTGCGCCACGTTTTTGCTCACGACGCCTTGCGCAAGGCTCGCTGCATCTCCCCGTCGCGAGTCGGTGACTGGCTGAACCTGCTGGGCTTCGCGCTGGAGAAACGCCGCTTCGGGTGCTATCGTCCGCCGCTTGCGTCACCCGCCTGGCAGGCTCGCCTGGCCGGTTGGGAGCGCAAGGCCGGTGACTGGCAACTGTCGGGTGGCGGCTTCTATCTATTGGTTGCGCGCAAGATCGTGGTGGGCCTGCGGCCCGTCCGTCAGGAGCGGCGCGAACCGATGGGCAAGCTGATTCCATTGCCGATGGCCAAGGTCAATCGTCGCCGCATCGATCCGTAATACACTTTTCATTTTCCCGGTCGGGCTTGCCCCGGCCTCGGGCATCGTCGATCACCGATCGGCGAGCCACCGCATTTTCTGGATAGATTGGCATGAGCGATAGCGTAGAACTCTTCACCGACGGCGCCTGTAAAGGCAATCCTGGCCCTGGCGGCTGGGGCGCTTTGCTGGTGTGCAAGGGCATAGAAAAAGAACTGTGGGGCGGCGAAGCCAACACCACCAACAACCGCATGGAGCTGATGGGCGCGATCCGCGGCCTTGAGGAACTCAAGCGCTCCTGCGACGTGCTGCTGGTCACCGACTCGCAGTACGTGATGAAAGGCATCAACGAGTGGATGGACAACTGGAAGAAGCGCGGCTGGAAAACCGCCGCGAAAGAACCGGTGAAAAACGCTGATCTGTGGAAGCTGCTGGATGAGCAGGTCAATCGCCACAACGTCACCTGGAAATGGGTGCGCGGGCACATCGGTCACCATGGTAACGAGCGGGCTGACCAATTGGCCAATCGTGGCGTGGATGAAGTGCGTGGTTACAAACAGGCCTGATTCAGTTTCTGCCAATACACCGCGTCGCGGCCATCGCGAGCTTGCTCGCGATGAACGATGACGCGGTATTCCTGAAAGACTGCATCGCCTGCATCGCCTGCATCGCGAGCAAGCTCGGCTCCTACAAGACCTTTACAGCATCAATATGGCGGTGGCCAGTTGTTGGTCTGAGTACTTATCCATTACCTCCCCACGAATCCGCTTAAACGCCGCCTCAATTCGCGCTCCGCGAATCTCCCCCTCACTCGCCACAAACGCCGCCGCATCATCCTTCGCCGCCAACACGATCTTGTCATCGCTGAACGACCCACTGGTGCCCTTGGTCGAGCTCAGCGTGAGGCTCACCGTAACATCGGTACTGATCACGAAACTGGTGGCCTGGGCCCCGGTACCCAGCAGGCAGGCACTCAGTAAAAGAAAACGTACGGTCTTCATGACGAACTCAATCCATCGCAAGTAAGCAATGCACGCTAACAAGCCACCTGCCGCCAGACTTTATGAACTTTGCTAATGATTGTTAAAAACTGCATGAGCGCAGGTCACTTGGCGTGGCGCGCTGGATCCCGCGGGCGTGTTAACATCGCCGCTTTTGCACGAATGATCCGTTGAGAGCTGAGCACTGATGGCCACCAGATCCGTTGTACTCGATACCGAAACCACCGGCATGCCGGTGACCGACGGCCACCGGATTATCGAAATCGGTTGTGTCGAGTTGATCGGTCGGCGCCTGACGGGCCGGCATTTCCACGTTTACCTGCAACCGGACCGCGAGAGTGATGAAGGCGCCATTGGCGTCCACGGCATCACTAACGAATTTTTGGTCGGCAAGCCGCGCTTCACTGAAGTGGCCGATGAATTTTTTGAATTCATCAAGGGTGCGCAGTTGATCATCCATAACGCGGCGTTCGACGTTGGCTTCATCAACAACGAGTTCGCCCTGATGGGCCAGCACGATCGTGCGGACATCACGCAGCACTGCTCGATCCTCGATACCCTGATGATGGCCCGGGAACGTCACCCGGGGCAGCGCAACAGCCTCGACGCCTTGTGCAAACGCTATGGCGTCGACAACTCCGGTCGTGAACTGCACGGCGCTTTGCTCGACTCCGAGATCCTCGCCGACGTTTACCTGACCATGACGGGCGGCCAGACCAGCCTGTCCCTGGCTGGTAATGCTTCCGACGGCAATGGTTCCGGGGAAGGAGCGGACAATTCCGCCACCGAGATCCGCCGTCTGCCGGTCGATCGTCAACTGACGCGTATCATCCGTGCCAGCGAAGATGACCTGGCCCAACACGTGGCACGCCTGGAAGCCATTGCCAAATCCGCCGGCGCCCCGTCGCTCTGGCAGCAACTGGCCGAGGCCAAGGCTCAGGCCTGATTTGCTGGCCACATGATGGTGCATCCGTTGACCCACATCAGGGCATCGCGCTCGCCACAAGCGCTCGAACCCTCTACCCTGAGGTGATTGGCGGACCACGGTCTGCCGCCTCAGGACACTGAGCCTCATGTATAAAGATCTGAAATTCCCGGTCTTGATCGTCCATCGCGACATCAAGGCCGACACCGTCGCCGGTGATCGCGTGCGTGGCATCGCCCGGGAGCTGGAGCAGGAAGGCTTCAGCATTGTCTCGGCGGTGGATTACACCGAAGGGCGTCTGGTTGCCTCGACCCATCACGGTCTTTCCTGCATGTTGATTGCAGCCGAAGACGCCAGCACTCACTCTAATCTATTGCACAACATGGCCGAACTGATTGGCCTGGCGCGGGTGCGTGCGCCTGACTTGCCGATCTTCGCGCTGGGTGAGCAGGTGACCTTGGAGAACGCTCCGGCCGACGCCATGGCTGAACTCAATCAGCTGCGCGGGATTCTTTATCTGTTCGAAGATACCGTGCCTTTTCTGGCCAGGCAGGTCGCTCGAGCGGCACGCAAATATCTGGATGGTCTGCTGCCGCCGTTTTTCAAAGCGCTGGTGCAGCACACGGCCGACTCCAACTATTCCTGGCACACACCCGGCCATGGCGGCGGCGTGGCGTACCACAAGAGCCCGGTGGGCCAGGCGTTTCACCAGTTCTTCGGGGAAAATACCCTGCGTTCCGATTTGTCGGTGTCGGTGCCGGAACTCGGTTCTTTGCTCGATCACACCGGTCCGCTGGCAGAAGCCGAGGCCCGTGCTGCCCGCAATTTCGGCGCCGATCACACTTTCTTTGTGATCAATGGCACCTCGACCGCCAACAAAATCGTCTGGCATTCGATGGTCGCTCGCGATGACTTGGTGTTGGTGGACCGCAACTGCCACAAGTCGATATTGCACTCGATCATCATGACCGGCGCCATTCCGCTGTACCTGTGCCCGGAGCGCAATGAGCTGGGGATCATCGGCCCAATTCCATTGAGCGAATTCAGCCGCGAATCGATTCAGGCCAAGATCGACGCCAGCCCGCTGACCAAGGGCCGGGCGCCCAAAGTCAAGTTGGCGGTAGTGACCAATTCGACGTACGACGGCCTCTGCTACAACGCTGAGCTGATCAAGCTGCAGTTAGGCAACAGCGTCGAGGTCTTGCACTTCGATGAGGCCTGGTACGCCTACGCGGCGTTTCACGAGTTCTTCGCAGGACGTTACGGCATGGGCACTTCCCGAAGTGAAAACGGCCCCCTGGTGTTCACCACCCATTCCACCCACAAACTGCTGGCGGCGTTCAGCCAGGCGTCGATGATTCACGTCCAGGACGGCGGCGCGCGGCAGCTGGATCGGGATCGCTTCAATGAAGCGTTCATGATGCACATCTCCACCTCGCCGCAGTACAGCATCATCGCTTCGCTGGATGTGGCGTCGGCCATGATGGAAGGCCCCGCCGGGCGTTCGCTGTTGCAGGAAATGTTCGACGAAGCGCTGAGTTTCCGCCGGGCGCTGGCCAACTTGCGCCAGCACATCGCCGCTGACGATTGGTGGTTTTCCATCTGGCAGCCGCCGTCGGTGGAGGGTATCAACCGTGTGGTCACCGATGACTGGCTGCTGCAACCCGACGCCGACTGGCACGGCTTTGGCGGCGTGACCGACGACTACGTGCTGCTTGATCCGATCAAGGTCACGTTGGTGATGCCGGGCCTGACGGCAGGCGGCGCCCTCAGCGAGCGCGGGATTCCGGCGGCGGTGGTCAGCAAATTCCTTTGGGAACGGGGGTTGGTGGTTGAAAAGACCGGGCTGTATTCATTCCTGGTGTTGTTCTCCATGGGCATCACCAAGGGCAAATGGAGCACGCTGCTGACCGAGTTGCTGGAGTTCAAGCGCAGCTACGATGCCAATGTCAGCCTCGCGACGTGCCTGCCGTGCGTGGCGCAAGAGAATGTTGCGCGCTATCAGGGCATGGGGTTGCGCGATCTGTGCGATCAACTGCACGCCTGCTATCGAAGCAATGCCACGGCCAAACACCTTAAGCGCATGTACACAGTGCTGCCGGAAATCGCCATGAAGCCGTCTGACGCCTATGATCAATTAGTGCGTGGCGAGGTTGAAGCGGTGTCGATCGATGCTCTGGATGGGCGGATCGCCGCGGTGATGCTGGTGCCGTACCCGCCGGGGATTCCGTTGATCATGCCCGGCGAGCGCTTTACGGAGTCGACGCGCTCGATCATCGATTACCTGGCGTTTGCCCGTACGTTCGACAGCAGCTTCCCGGGGTTTGTCGCTGATGTGCACGGCTTGCAACACGAAGACGAGGGCAATGGACGGCTGTATACCGTCGATTGCATCAAGGAGTGAGGACCTTTCCCAGTATGCAACCGGTCATGAATCCGAAATACCCAGGGCTGTCGGTGCGCGTTGCCGACGATGGTTTTGCAGCCTACATCTGGGGCAGCGATTTCAGTTTTGAAGTCGCGGCCTACGGCGCAGCCGAAATCGGTAAACCGGTGGAGCAGTGGCCGGTGACGCCGATCACACCCTATCGCAAGTGCTACGGCATCGATCCCGAAGAGTTCAGCAGTTTCCGCGATGCTGCTGACAGCGCTATTTTCATGGCTTATCTCGATGATGAGCCGGTGGGTCACCTGGTGGTCAGCACCAACTGGAACGGCTTTGCCCATATCGACGAGCTGGCGGTGCATGCGCCGGCGCGCCGTCATGGCGTGGCCAAGGCCCTGCTGGATGTGGCGCAATTCTGGAGCCGCAAAAAGAAACTGCCGGGCATCATGCTTGAAACCCAGAACAACAACCTTGGGGCCTGCCGACTCTATGAGCGCCGCGGTTACGTCTTGGGCGGAATCGATCATTTGCGCTATCGCGGGATCGATCCGAACACCGCCGAAGTGGCGCTGTTCTGGTATCGATTGTTCGATAATCCGCTGGAAGCCCCGGTTAGTTCGCCAACATCGCCACGGCTTGTTCCGTGATGATGCCCAGCAATGCCTGAACCGCTGGCGATGGCTCGCCGTTCTTGAGGGTCAAGGCATAAAGGCTGATCGGCACGGCTGGCGCCAGCGGGCAGGCATCCAGCCCGGCCGATTTGGCTCCGAGGGCGGTGAAAGGGTCGACGATGGCCAGGCCTTCACCGGCCTCGACCATGCTGCGCATCATCTGATGAGTCTGTACCCGGGTCTGAATGACCGGGGCAGGGCGAAGGGCATGTAGCTTGTTTTCCAGCGCCGGGCTCAGCGGATCATGACCTTCCAGGCCCACCATCGATTGGCCGGCCAGGTCCTGCAGCGAGATGTACTTTTGTTTGGGTTGCAACCAGCCGTGGGGCGCAAGCAGTTGAAGCTTGCCTTGGGCAATCACCTGGCAATGAATGTCGGCGTGATCGGGGTCATGCAGGCTCAGTCCCAGATCGCTTTCGCGCAGCAGCAGGTTTCTGACGATCTCGCGGGTAGGTTGACTCAGGAGGGTGCAAGGCGCGTCAGGAAGGCGTCGGCGCAGGGCGGCAATGCTCTGTGGCAATAGCTGCTGTGCCAGGGGCGGCGTGCAGACGATCCGCAAGGGCGGAGCCTGATATTGCTTGAGGCTGTTGGCCAGCCGCTGAACCGGCTCGAGCGCTTCATAGACGTGGGTGATCTGGACCTGCAACTCCCGCGCCTCGCGCGTGGCCTGCAAGCGTCCACGCACGCTGGAAAACAGCATGAAACCCAACTGATCCTCGGCGTCGCGCAGAATTTCTTCGACTTCGGCCACAGGCAACTGCAGCCATTCGGCGGCGGTGCCCAGGTGACCAGTCTGCAAGAGCGCCTGGATCACTTCGATATGACGTAAACGCATGCGTGAAGTCCATGTTCAGCAGGTGAGGGAGTCAGTGGCTGAATCCTAACTCAAGTGCGCGCATATGACTTCTGCTCATAACACGGGGTTATGAAGCGACGTTGGTTTCCGGCAGGTTACCAACATAGGTGTCGGGTTCGCGCACGATGGTCACGTCCGACTGCACCAGCAAAAACTGGTTGTCATCGAGTTTCCGTACGCGGTCGCCAATGGCCAGCTTATAAGTGGTGACAGGCACCGAGCCGGTGAGACCGTCTGCCGACGGGGTGGATTCCTGGAACTCATGCACGGAATAAACGCGGCCTTCCGCGTCTCTTGCATGGAACTGACCGACGAGTACTGCTGCCATCTGCTTAGAACCTCTGGGGATAAATCACTCAATTTGCGGCTCTGTAGACCGTGGTTGGGCGAGGTAAGTTTTCCTACAGGAAAAAAATAGTCAGGGGCGGCGTTTTCAGTCGCCCACTGGTTGAATCGTCATCTATAACTACAAGCTCTTTCCATCGGACAGTCGAGAATCTTCCATGAGCAACGTCTATACGATCGCTGTACTGGTCGGCAGCTTGAGAAAGGAATCGATCAATCGCAAGGTGGCCCTGGCCCTGGCCGAGCTGGCGCCTGCCAATCTCAAACTGGTTATCGTCGAAATCGGCGATCTGCCGCTCTACAACGAGGACATCGATGGTGCTTCACCGCCGGCAGCCTACAGCACTTTCCGGCAACAAGTGAGCTCATCCGACGCGGTGCTGTTCGTGACCCCCGAATACAACCGTTCGGTGCCTGCGCCGATGAAGAACGCGATCGATGTGGGTTCGCGTCCCTATGGCAAGAGTGCCTGGAGCGGCAAGCCCGGAGCGGTGATCAGTGCTTCGCCGGGCGCTATCGGTGGTTTTGGCGCCAACCATCACCTGCGTCAGTCCATGGTGTTTCTGGATGTGCCTTGCATGCAGCAACCGGAAGCCTACTTGAGCGGCGCCGGTTCAGCGTTCGACGAGGCGGGTAACCTGTCCGAGTCGCTCAAACCGTTTCTGCAAAAATTCATCAATGCTTATGGTCTTTGGGTCGAACAACACAAGAAACTGTGACAAACCGCCTGGGTTACGGGGTGCTGGCCAGTCGGCTACAGATCATTGCTTCCATTTCCGACAGCCACGCGCCGATCTGCAGCCCGGCGACGTTGGCGGCGCTGGCTGTGCGGTTGACCATTTAAATTGAGTTGGCCCCATCGCGGGCCAGTTCAATCACCAACAAACTAGCCACTGCCAGGCACATTCGGCCAAAGATCCGCCACCAGGAACAGCCGCTCGGCTTCCTCCCAATCGCCCTGGGCGTTTTCTGTGAGTCGCACCAGCAACTGCGCCGGGGCCAGTGGCTCCAGAATGCTGAGCCAGGCATTCAGCTGTTCAGTGCTCCAGGTCTGCTCCACTGGATAGTGCGCCGGTGCCAGCCAGGCATGGCGGGGCAGGGGTTGCCAGCGACCGAACGGGCGCTGCACGACGAAGTCTGCCCAGTCCTTCTGATGCAGCCAGCTACCGCGTAAATGCTGGGGATGTGCGCCAATCGGTGGCTCGGCCGGTCCCGGCCACGGATACAGCAAATAGCCGCCCAGCCACAAATGCGCGCTGAACTGCTGGATATCCAGCGCCGCCAATACTTCGCGGCTCTCCGGACGCGCCGAAATCGGCAATTGATGCTGCGTCAGATGGGCCAGTTTGCGGTCCAGTCGATCGTGGCAACCGGGACCGAGCCACTGCGCCGTGTCGTGTCCGTCGCCATTTTGCGGGCCAAGGTAAAGTTTGATCGCCAGTTCCAGATGATGCACGCCGTCACGATCGCGCAGCAGCATGTCCAGCTCTCCCAGCGTGTGGCCTTCGCGGCGGATCGGCATGTTGGCGGCAATCAGGTCGATACCCGGCGCGTGCCGCACGGCGTATTGCCAGAGGCGTTCGTAGTACAAGCCCAATCGCCGGGTTCGGGCCTGCGCCAGCCAGTGCAGCAAGTCATAACTGTCGTGATCGAGTTGCCGCAGCCACTGTTCCAGACGCTCCGGTGCTTGTACCCAGTCACTTCCTGTCAGCGGGTGACGCTGCGGCCACGTCGTGACGCCAAGCATCGGCGGCGCGAGGATGGCCCAGGCCAGGTCGCGCACTTCGGGGTGGCGCAACTGGTGGGGTAACTGCAGCAAATCGGGAAAGAGGATCATCTTGCGAGCATAGCCTCAATCGTGAGTACACCGTTGTGGCTGAAAGGATTTTGTCTATCCCGCGCTTTCGCCCATAATCGTGTTTTTCGCCGCCGCGCAGGAACCTCATGGAGCAATTTCGTAATATCGGCATCATCGGTCGCCTGGGCAGTTCTCAGGTGCTGGATACCGTCCGCCGACTGAAACGGTTTCTGCTCGATCGTCACCTGCACGTGATCCTCGAAGACACCATCGCCGAAGTGCTGCCGGGTCATGGCTTGCAAACCTCGTCGCGCAAGATGCTCGGCGAAGTATGTGACATGGTGATTGTGGTCGGTGGTGACGGCAGCCTGCTCGGCGCCGCTCGCGCGCTAGCCCGGCACAATATTCCAGTGCTCGGCATCAACCGTGGCAGCCTAGGCTTTCTGACCGATATTCGCCCCGATGAGCTGGAAGTCAAAGTCGCCGAAGTGCTCGACGGCCACTATCTGGTCGAGAACCGCTTCCTGCTGCAAGCCGAAGTTCGTCGTCATGCCGAGGCCATCGGTCAGGGCGACGCGCTGAACGACGTGGTGCTGCACCCCGGCAAATCGACGCGGATGATCGAGTTCGAACTGTACATCGACGGCCAGTTCGTCTGCAGCCAGAAGGCCGACGGCCTGATCGTCGCCACGCCCACCGGTTCGACCGCCTACGCGCTGTCGGCGGGCGGGCCGATCATGCATCCCAAACTCGACGCTATTGTGATTGTGCCGATGTATCCCCATACCTTGTCGGGCAGGCCGATTGTGGTCGATGGCAACAGTGAGCTGAAAATCGTCGTGTCCAAAGATATGCAGATTTACCCGCAAGTCTCCTGTGACGGGCAGAACCACTTCACCTGCGCGCCGGGTGACACCATCACCATCAGCAAAAAGGCTCAGAAGCTGCGGCTGATTCACCCGCTCGACCACAACTACTATGAAGTCTGCCGGACCAAACTCGGCTGGGGCAGCAAGTTGGGTGGTGGAGGCGACTGATGCTCGATCCCGCGCGTAGCTACGACCTGATCGGTGACGTGCACGGTTGCGCTCTGACCCTTGAGCACTTGCTCGACCGGCTCGGTTACCAAAAACACGGTGGCGTCTGGCGGCATCCGTCGCGCATGGCGGTGTTCGTCGGCGACATCATCGACCGCGGTCCGCGGATTCGCGAAGCGCTGCACATCGTTCACGACATGGTCGAAGCGGGTCAGGCGCTGTGCATCATGGGTAACCATGAATTCAACGCCCTCGGCTGGTGCACTCCGGCGCCTCCGGGCAGCGGCAAGCAGTTCGTGCGTGAACACACCCCGCGCCATGCCCGTTTGCTGAACGAAACCCTGACCCAATTCGAAGACCATCCGGCTGACTGGCATGACTTCCTGCAATGGTTCTATGAGATGCCATTGTTCGTCGATGCCGGGCGTTTCCGCGTGGTGCATGCCTGCTGGGACGCGGGGCTGATCGAACCATTGCGCGCTTTATTCCCCAACGGTTGCGTCGATGAACATTTCCTCCAGGCCTCAGCCGTACCGGGCAGTTTCGCCTGCACCGTGTTTGACCGCCTGCTGCGCGGCACCGACATGCGCTTGCCTCATGGTCAGACCATGACCAGCGGCGATGGCCTGACGCGTTCGTTTTTCCGCACCAAGTTCTGGGAAGACGACCCGCAAACCTACGGAGATATTGTGTTCCAGCCTGACGCCTTGCCCGAACCCGTGGCCCAGACGCCGCTGTCGTCCACTGAAAAAGACACCTTGCTGCGCTATGGCATCGATGAGCCATTGTTGTTCGTGGGCCATTACTGGCGCAGCGGCAAACCGGTGCCGATCCGGCCGAACCTGGCCTGTCTGGATTACAGCGCGGTGCTTTACGGCAAATTGGTCGCCTATCGTCTGGACCAGGAAACCCGCCTCGACCCGCACAAATTTGTCTGGGTCGATGTCGAGCGGCCGGAGGTGCTGCGATGAGTGCCGTTGCTGTTTTACGGCTGCCGCTGGCGGTGGACTTGAGCGGGTTCGTCAAACTGCTGCAACGCATGCAGGTGCCGCATCGGGTCAGTGAAGAGGCGGGCGAGCAAGTGCTGTGGGTGCCGGCCAACATCAGCGAAGACGTGCGCACGTTGTACGAACGCTTCCCGGCCGGTGATCCCGATCAACAGCTGGACATTCCGGTGGCGCAAACCATAAAGCGCCCAAGTTTCGTCGAGCAACTGCGCCACGCCAAGGCGACAGCGTTCGTGTTGCTGCTGAGCCTGCTTGTCGGCGCGGTGACGCTGCTGGGCGAAAACCTCGACACGATGCGCTGGCTGACCTTCCTCGATTTTCGCGTTGTCGGCGAGTACATCCACTTCGTGCCATTGGCCGACAGCCTGGCGGCGGGGCAATGGTGGCGTCTGGTGACACCGATGCTGATCCACTTCGGCATCCTGCACCTGGCCATGAATGGCATGTGGTATTGGGAGCTGGGGCGGCGCATCGAGTCGCGCCAGGGCAGTATCAACCTCATCGGCCTGACGTTGCTGTTCGGGCTGGTCTCGAACTACGCCCAGTTTGTTTTCAGTGGTCCGACGCTGTTTGGCGGCTTGTCCGGCGTGCTGTACGGCTTGCTCGGGCATTGCTGGATCTTTCAGCTGTTGTCGCCAAACCCGGCTTATCGCCTGCCGCGCGGCGTGCTGGTGATGATGCTGGTGTGGCTGCTGCTGTGCCTGTCCGGGCTGGTCTCGATGATCGGCTTCGGTGAAATTGCCAATGCGGCCCACGTCGGCGGGTTGCTCATCGGATGCTTGACCGGTTTGTTGGGTGGTTTGTACAACCGCCGTAAACTGGCCGTCTAACTAGTTATGTCAATAAAGAGCGCGGAGCCCTTGATGTCCTCTTTTAACGAAATGATCAACAACATCACCCCCGATATCTACCAGAGCCTGAAACTGGCGGTGGAAATCGGTAAATGGTCCGACGGTGGCAAACTCACCGCCGAACAACGCGAACTGTCGCTGCAAGCGATGATCGCCTGGGAAATCCAGAACCTGCCCGAAGACCAGCGCACCGGTTATATGGGCGTGCAGGAGTGCGGCTCCAAGTCGATCGAAGTGCCGAATATCCTGTTCAAATCGGATGCCGTCCATTGATCGAGATTGGGCGCGGTGCAATCAGCAAAATGTCGGCGCGCCTTGACGGGCCGAACGTGCAGTACGCGTTTCGTCTGGACGACGTCGAGGTGCCGGTCAATCCTTTGATCGGGACCACGGTGCGCCTGGAATACCTGGGGGCGATTCATTGCTCCCATTGCGGACGCAAGACCAAAACCAGTTTCAGTCAGGGTTACTGCTACCCGTGCATGACCAAACTGGCCCAGTGCGACATCTGCATCATGAGCCCGGAGCGTTGCCACTACGACGCTGGCACCTGCCGTGAGCCGGAGTGGGGCGAGAAGTTCTGCATGACGGATCACATTGTGTATCTGTCCAACTCCTCGGGGGTGAAGGTCGGGATTACCCGCGCCACCCAGCTGCCGACCCGTTGGATCGATCAGGGCGCTCGTCAGGCGCTGCCGATCATGCGGGTTTCGACCCGTCAGCAGTCGGGCTTCGTCGAAGACCTGTTCCGCAGTCAGGTGGCGGACAAGACCAATTGGCGTGCTTTACTCAAGGGCGACGCGGTGTCGGTCGACCTGGCGCAGGTTCGTGATCAGTTGTTCGACAGTTGCGCCGAAGGATTGCAAAGTTTGCAGGAACGATTCGGCCTACAGGCGATCCAGACCATTGCCGATGTAGAAACGCTCGAAATCCGCTATCCGGTCGAGCAATACCCGGCCAAAATCGTCAGCTTCAACCTGGACAAGAATCCGATCGCCGAAGGCACGCTGTTGGGAATCAAGGGCCAGTACCTGATTTTCGACACCGGCGTAATCAATATTCGTAAATACACGGCCTACCAGCTCGCCGTGCATCAGTAAGGACTCCAGCATGCGCACCGAACAACCGAAGATGATCTACCTGAAGGACTATCAGGCGCCCGAGTACCTGATCGACGAGACGCACCTGACCTTCGAGTTGTTCGAGGACCACAGCCTGGTCCATGCGCAACTGGTGATACGCCGCAATCCTGAACGGGGGCCGGGCCTGCCGCCGCTGGTGCTGGATGGCCAGCAGCTGGAATTGCTGTCGGTGACCCTGGCTGACCGCGAGTTGGCTGAAGCGGACTACCAACTGACCGAGAATCACCTGACCCTGCACCCGACCAGCACCACCTTCACGGTCGACACCAGCGTCAAGATTCATCCGGAAACCAACACCGCGCTGGAAGGCCTGTACAAATCCGGCACGATGTTCTGCACCCAGTGCGAGGCTGAAGGCTTTCGCAAGATTACCTATTACCTCGACCGTCCGGACGTGATGAGCACGTTCACCACCACGGTGGTTGCCGAACAGCACAGCTATCCGGTGTTGCTGTCCAACGGCAACCCGATTGCCAGCGGTCCGGGTGAAGATGGCCGGCACTGGGCGACCTGGGAAGACCCGTTCAAGAAACCTGCCTACCTGTTCGCGCTGGTGGCCGGTGATTTGTGGTGCGTCGAAGACACCTTCACCACCATGACCGATCGTTCCGTGGCGCTGCGCATTTATGTCGAACCGGAAAACATCGACAAGTGCCAGCACGCCATGAACAGCCTGAAGAAGTCGATGCGCTGGGACGAAGAGGTGTACGGTCGCGAGTACGACCTGGACATCTTCATGATCGTCGCGGTCAACGACTTCAACATGGGCGCCATGGAAAACAAGGGCCTCAACATTTTCAACTCCAGCGCCGTGCTGGCCCGCGCTGAAACCGCGACCGACGCCGCACACCAGCGGGTTGAAGCGATCGTCGCCCACGAATACTTCCACAACTGGTCGGGCAATCGCGTGACCTGCCGCGACTGGTTTCAGTTGTCGCTGAAGGAAGGCTTCACCGTGTTCCGCGATTCGGGCTTCTCCGCCGACATGAACTCAGCCACGGTCAAGCGCATCCAGGACGTGGCGTACCTGCGCACCCACCAGTTCGCCGAAGACGCCGGCCCCATGGCTCACGCCGTGCGCCCAGACAGCTTCATCGAGATTTCCAACTTCTACACCCTGACCGTGTACGAAAAGGGTTCGGAAGTGGTCGGCATGATCCATACCTTGCTTGGGGCCGAAGGCTTCCGCAAAGGCAGCGATCTTTACTTCGAACGCCATGACGGCCAGGCCGTGACCTGCGACGACTTCATTAAAGCAATGGAAGACGCCAACAGTGTCGACCTGACCCAGTTCAAACGCTGGTACAGCCAGGCAGGCACACCGCGCCTGGTAGTCAGCGAGTCATACGACGCGGCGGCGAAAACCTACAGCCTGACGTTCCGTCAAAGCTGCCCGGCAACCCCGGACAAGGTTGAGAAGTTGCCGTTCGTGATTCCGGTCGAGTTGGGCCTGCTGGACTCCAAAGGTGCGGCCATTGCGTTGCGTCTTTCCGGTGAAGCCAGCGCTCAGGGCACCTCACGGGTTATTTCGGTGACCGAAGCCGAGCAGACGTTCACCTTCATCGACATCGCGGAACAGCCATTGCCTTCGTTGCTACGTGGCTTCTCGGCGCCGGTGAAATTGAGCTTCCCGTACAACCGCGATCAGCTGATGTTCCTGATGCAGCACGACAGCGACGGTTTCAACCGCTGGGATGCGGGTCAGCAGTTGTCGGTTCAGGTGCTGCAAGAGCTGATTGTTCAGCAGCAAAAGGGCGAGAAACTGGTGCTGGATCAGCGTTTGATTTCTGCCTTGCGCACCGTGTTGTCTGACGAGACGCTGGATCAGGCGATGGTCGCGGAAATGCTCTCGCTGCCGGGCGAGGCGTATCTGACCGAAATCAGCGAAGTGGCTGACGTTGACGCCATTCACATCGCTCGCGAGTTCGCTCGTAAACAATTGGCAGAAGGTTTGTTCGAAGCGTTGTGGCTGCGTTATCAGGCCAATCGCGATCTGTCGAAGAAAACCCCATATGTAGCCGAGGCCGAGCACTTCGCTCGTCGCGCGTTGCAGAACATTGCGCTGTCGTACCTGATGCTCAGCGGCAAACCGGAAGTGTTGGCGGCGACGCTTGAGCAGTTCGAGACCAGCGACAACATGACCGAGCGCCTGACGGCGTTGGCGGTGTTGGTGAATTCGCCGTTCGAAGAAGAGAAGGCCACGGCATTGGCGAGTTTTGCCGAGCACTTCAAGGATAATCCGCTGGTCATGGATCAGTGGTTCAGCGTCCAGGCCGGCAGTGTGTTGCCCGGTGGGCTGGAGCGGGTCAAGGCGTTGATGCAGCATCCGACATTTAATATCAAGAACCCGAATAAGGTGCGCGCACTGGTCGGCGCGTTCGCCGGGCAGAACCTGATCAACTTCCATGCGGCCGATGGTTCGGGTTATCGGTTCCTGGCCGATCTGGTGATCGAGTTGAACGGGTTCAACCCGCAGATCGCTTCTCGGCAGTTGGCGCCGCTGACTCGCTGGCGCAAGTATGACGATGCGCGTCAGGCGTTGATGAAAGGTGAGCTGGAGCGGATTCGTGCTTCGGGTCAGTTGTCGAGTGATGTGTTTGAAGTGGTCAGCAAAAGCCTGGCCTGACTGTGGGTTCGCTCCTACAGCGGTTGATCGTTCCCGCACAGAGCGCGGGAACGATCTTCTGCCACATCACCCCTCCGAATGCCTCCCCATTCAGCCACGCCCGTTATCTCCCCAGTTAACAAAACATAACGTGGCGCCGATTGTCAGACCTTTCCAAACCCCGATAGGATAAGCCAGCTTCCGAAGGGGCTCTAGATTGCGTATTTCAGGACTATGCTCCAGAAAAGGCAATCCCAAAGAGCAGCCCTTGCGGCGCCCTGAAAGGTTGAACGGCCTAACAATAATAATGGGGGAAGGTCTATGAGTGAGCCTGTCATGGGTGTGGGTATCTGCCGCCCGCCGGCATTACGCAAATTCGCGTTGCTGGCTACAGCGCTCTCGCTGTTGGGCTGTGCCGTGCTGTCGGCACCTGTGCTGGCCGCTGCTGCGCCAGCATCCGACATTGTCTATTCCGTTGAATCTGCCAAAGCCAGCAAGAGTCTGATGCTCGACGTCGTGCACGCCGGCAAGCGTCTGGTGGCGGTCGGTGATCGCGGGCACATTTTGTATTCAGATGACCAGGGCGCGACCTGGACCCAAGCCAAGGTGCCGACGCGGCAACTGCTGACCTCGGTGTTTTTCGTCGACGACAAACACGGTTGGGCCGTCGGCCATGACGCGCAGATCCTCGCGAGCGAGGACGGCGGCGTCACCTGGACCAAGCAATTCGAAGATCTGAAACGCGAATCGCCGCTGCTCGACGTCTGGTTCCAGGACGTCAATAGCGGCTTTGCCGTGGGCGCTTACGGCGCGTTGCTGGCCACCACCGACGGCGGCAAAAATTGGGAAGACGCCAGCGATCGTCTGGACAACGAAGACCAGTACCACCTCAACGCCATCGCCGCGGTGAAGGATTCCGGGCTGTTCATCGTCGGCGAGCAGGGCAGCATGTTCCGCTCCGCCGACTGGGGCCAGACCTGGGAGAAGCTTGAAGGTCCCTATGAGGGCTCATTGTTTGGCGTGATCGGCACCGCTCAAGCCAATACGCTGCTGGCCTACGGGCTGCGGGGCAATCTGTTTCGCTCCACCGATTTCGGTACGACCTGGGAGCCGGTTGAGCTCAAGGCCGCTCGCGGTGCGCTGGAATTCGGTCTGTCCGGCGCGACGCTGCTCGACGACGGTTCCATCGTGATCGTCGGCAACGGTGGCTCGGTGATCCGCAGCAACGACAACGGCGAAACCTTCAGCGTGTTCAATCGTCCGGATCGCATTTCCGTTTCGGCAGTCACCGCAGCGGGGAACGGCAATCTGATTCTGGCAGGACAGGGTGGCGTTCGCGTCACTTCGCCAACCGGTGCCGGCGCAGAGAATGGAAAAAACGGGTCGTCCAAATGAGCCGGGCAAATAATAAGAAGGCGGGTCTATGACATCCTTGAGCAGTCATCATCAAGACAAGGCGACGTTTCTTGAACGCCTGATTTTCAACAACCGCCCGGCAGTGATCACCATCTGCCTGCTGGTGAGTATTTTCCTGTTCTGGCAGGCGACGCTGATCCGGCCGTCCACCAGTTTCGAAAAAATGATCCCGCTCGAACATCCGTTCATTCAAAAGATGATGGAGCACCGCAACGATCTGGCGAATCTGGGTAACACGGTGCGGATTTCCGTCGAAGCCACCGACGGCGACATTTTCTCCAAGGAGTACATGGAGACGCTGCGTCAGATCAACGACGAGGTGTTCTACATCTCCGGCGTCGACCGTTCCGGCCTCAAGTCGCTGTGGAGCCCGAGCGTACGCTGGACCGAAGTGACAGAGGAGGGCTTCGCCGGTGGTGAAGTTATTCCGCAGAGCTACAACGGTTCCCAGCAAAGCCTCGACCTGTTGCGCAACAACGTGCTCAAGTCTGGTCAGGTCGGGCGTCTGGTGGCCAACGACTTCAATTCGAGCATTGTCGATATCCCGCTGCTGGAGTCCTACCCGGACCCGCAGGACCAAGGCAAGTTGCTGGCGCTGGACTATCGCAAGTTCTCTCACGAACTCGAAGACAAGATCCGTAACAAATTCGAAGCCCAGAACCCTAACGTGCAGATCCACATCGTTGGTTTCGCCAAGAAAGTCGGCGACCTGATCGATGGGCTGGTCATGGTGGTGATGTTCTTCGGCGTCGCCTTCATCATCACGTTGATCCTGCTCTACTGGTTCACCAACTGCATGCGCAGCACCGTGGCGGTATTGAGTACCACGCTGGTAGCGGTGGTCTGGCAGCTGGGCTTGATGCACTTCTTTGGTTTCGGGCTCGATCCCTACTCGATGCTGGTGCCGTTCCTGATCTTCGCCATTGGTATTTCCCACGGCGTGCAAAAGATCAACGGTATCGCCTTGCAGTCCAGTGAGGCAGACAACGCCTTGACCGCGGCGCGGCGCACGTTCCGTCAGCTGTTCCTGCCGGGGATGATTGCGATCCTCGCGGATGCGGTGGGTTTCATCACGCTGCTGATCATCGACATCGGCGTGATTCGTGAACTGGCCATCGGCGCGTCTATCGGCGTGGCGGTGATCGTGTTCACCAACCTGATCCTGCTGCCGGTGGCGATTTCCTACGTCGGCATCAGTAAACGCGCCGTCGAACGCAGCAAGAAAGACGCGCACCGCGAACACCCGTTCTGGCGCCTGCTGTCGAATTTTGCCAGCCCGAAAGTCGCGCCGGTGTCCATCGCGCTGGCCTTGCTGGCCTTTGGTGGCGGCCTCTGGTACAGCCAGAACCTGAAAATCGGCGACCTGGATCAGGGCGCTCCAGAGCTGCGTCCAGACTCGCGTTACAACAAGGACAACAACTTCATCATCAGCAACTACTCCACCAGTTCCGACGTGTTGGTGGTGATGGTCAAGACCAAGTCCGAAGGCTGCTCGCGCTACGAAGCCATGGCGCCGATCGACGAGCTGATGTGGAAGATGCAGAACACCGAGGGCGTGCAGTCGGCAATCTCGCTGGTGACCGTGTCCAAGCAGATGATCAAGGGCATGAACGAAGGCAACCTGAAATGGGAAACCCTGTCGCGTAACCCGGACGTGCTGAACAACTCGATCGCCCGGGCTGACGGCCTGTACAACAACAGTTGCTCCCTGGCGCCGGTGCTGGTGTTCCTCAACGACCACAAGGCCGCCACGCTGGATCGCGCCGTGCATGCGGTGCAGGACTTCGCCAAGGAGAACAACAAGGAAGGTCTGGAATTCATCCTCGCCGCCGGTAACGCCGGAATCGAGGCCGCCACCAACGAGGTGATCAAGGAATCCGAGCTGACCATCCTGATCCTGGTGTACATCTGCGTGGCGACCATGTGCATGATCACCTTCCGTTCCTGGGCGGCGACGTTGTGCATCGTCCTGCCGCTGGTCCTGACCTCGGTACTCGGTAACGCCCTGATGGCCTTCATGGGCATCGGCGTGAAAGTCGCGACCTTGCCTGTCGTGGCGCTCGGGGTGGGGATTGGCGTGGACTACGGGATCTACATCTACAGCCGCTTGGAAAGCTTCCTCCGTGCTGGTCTGCCGTTGCAAGAGGCGTACTACCAGACGCTGAAGTCCACCGGTAAAGCCGTGCTGTTCACCGGCCTGTGCCTGGCGATCGGCGTGTGCACCTGGATCTTCTCGGCCATCAAGTTCCAGGCCGACATGGGCCTGATGCTGACCTTCATGTTGCTCTGGAACATGTTTGGCGCACTGTGGCTGTTGCCAGCGCTGGCACGGTTCCTGATCAAACCGGAGAAACTGGCGGGGCAGAAGGGCAACTCGTTGTTCGCTCACTGAGCCCAGGCTGAAATAGAAAAGCCGCAACCATGGTTGCGGCTTTTTTATTCGAAGACCTTTTGACTTTGCTCTATGACAAATCGGTACCCAGCACCGCATTCAACGCACTACGCGCATCATCCAACTGCACCAGCGTCGCATGCCGCGCACCCAACGCATCACGATTCTCGATAGCCGTCAGAATTGCCTTGTGCCGGGGCAATGCCAGTTCATGCAGATTTGGTCGCTGGTTGGAATGCTTCAAGGCTTCGGCAATCGCCACCGACAGCATGTTGCACAGGTTCGCCAGCAAGTCGTTGTGTGTTGCATCGGCAATCCGGCTATGGAAATCCAGATCCGGTTGCAGCAGCGCTTCCGGCGTCGGCGCCGCTTCCATGCGTTGGTAGGCTTCACCGATGGAGGCGATGTCAGCGTCCGTGGCGAACTGCGCCGCGAGGGCGGCCGCTGCGGGCTCAATGATGCTGCGTACGCTGGTCAGCAAATCGAAGAATTCATTTTGCGGGCTGCTTTGCATCAGCCAATGCAGCACATCCGGATCGAGCATGTGCCATTCCTTGCGCTGCTTGACCACCGTGCCCACCCGCGGACGGGAATACACCAGACCCTTGGCGACCAATACCCGGGTGGCTTCGCGCAGGACTGGACGGCTGACCGCGTACTCCTCGCACAACAGGGCTTCGGCGGGCAGTTTGTCACACGGCTTGAAGCGTCCGGAAACGATCTGCATGCCCAGTTCCTGGACGATGCGCGAGTGCATGCTTTTGCGGTCGGAGGGTTTGCGGTAATCCATGGGGAACGGCGCGATCCTGGGCGAGGGGGTGCCGCGCATGATAACAGGCGCGGCGAGGACGGTCGCCAGAGCAAGCACAGTCCTGAATCAGATGAAATTCATCTGTAGGAGCATGGGTGATCAGTGAGAGTGGCGGGGAACTTCAGAACCGCGGCAGCCGACCAGGAAGTCGAAATCGCAACCCTGATCCGCCTGCAGGACATGATCAATGTACAGCTGACGATAGCCACCCACGATCAACTGCTGCGGTGGCTGCAGATCAGTCATGCGCGCCGCCAGTTCGGCGTCGGGAATGTCCAGGTGCAGACGACCGTTGGCGCAGTCGAGTTCGATCCAGTCACCTTCCTTCACCGTCGCCAAAGGTCCGCCAGCGGCCGCTTCCGGGGCTACGTGCAGAACGACAGTGCCGTACGCCGTGCCGCTCATGCGCGCATCGGAAATGCGCACCATGTCCGTCACGCCTTGGGCCAGCAACTTGGCCGGCAAGCCCATGTTGCCGACTTCGGCCATGCCCGGATAACCCTTCGGACCGCAGTTTTTCATCACCAGAATCGAGTTGGCATCCACCTCCAGCTCCGGATCGTTGATCCGCGCCTTGTACATGTCGAAGTTCTCGAACACCACCGCACGCCCGCGATGTTGCATCAGTTCGGCGCTGGCGGCTGAAGGCTTGAGCACTGCACCGAGTGGCGCCAGGTTGCCGCGCAAAACACAGATGCCGCCGTCGGCACGGATCGGGTTGTCGAGGGTGCGGATCACTTCGTCCTGGCCATAGATCGGTGCGTCTTTAGTGTTCTCGCCGAGGGTCTTGCCGTTGACGGTCAGGGCGTTCGGATTCGGAATCAGGTTAGCTTCACCCAGACGACGCAGCACCGCTGGCAGGCCACCGGCGTAGTAGAACTCTTCCATCAGGAAACGCCCGGACGGTTGCAGGTCGACGATGGTCGGCATGCCGCGACCGATGCGGGTCCAGTCATCCAGATCCAGCTCGACACCGATGCGCCCGGCAATGGCTTTCAAATGGATCACGGCATTGGTCGAACCACCGATGGCGGCGTTCACCCGAATGGCGTTTTCGAAGGCTTCTTTGGTGAGGATTTTCGACAGCTTCAAATCTTCGCGAACCATCTCCACCGCGCGCATGCCGGACATGTGCGCCAGCACATAACGACGCGCATCGACCGCTGGAATCGCTGCGTTGTGGGGTAGGGAAGTGCCCAGTGCTTCAGCCATGCAGGCCATGGTCGACGCGGTGCCCATTGTGTTGCAGGTACCGGCCGAGCGGGACATGCCACCCTCGGCCGCAAGGAAATCGTCGATGGTAATCGTGCCGGCTTTCACCTGTTCACTGAGCTGCCAGACCACGGTGCCCGAGCCGATATCCTGGCCCTTGTGCTTACCGTTGAGCATCGGCCCGCCGGTGACGACAATGGTCGGCACGTCGCAACTGGCCGCACCCATCAACAACGCCGGGGTGGTTTTGTCGCAGCCGGTCAGCAGCACAACACCGTCAATCGGGTTGCCGCGAATCGCTTCTTCGACGTCCATGCTCGCCAGGTTGCGAGTGAGCATGGCGGTCGGACGCAGGTTCGACTCGCCGTTGGAGAACACCGGGAATTCCACGGGAAAGCCCCCAGCCTCGATCACCCCACGTTTGACGTGCTCCGCAATCTGGCGGAAATGCGCGTTGCACGGGGTCAGTTCCGACCAGGTGTTGCAGATGCCGATGATCGGCTTGCCGTGGAACTGGTGGTCGGCGATGCCCTGATTCTTCATCCAGCTGCGGTACATGAAGCCGTTCTTGTCGGCAGTGCCAAACCATTGGGCGGAGCGCAGGGTGGGTTTCTTATCAGACATGATCGGTTCTCTTATTGTATGACTATATTGTTCGGGATGAGGCGTAACATAAGCGCAAATTCGGCTGTTTGGAAGTGTTGTTGCGTAAATAGTATTACTATATAGTCCGTTTCAACGGAGGGATTGCCCTGGCGGTTTTCCGCGAGAGGCGTCTCCCGAGGTTCTATAACAACAACAATCGGAGACCGATCTCATGAGCCAGGAACTGCGGCTTATTCGTCGCATCACGCTGAAACTGATTCCCTTCCTGATCCTGCTGTACCTGATCGCCTATGTGGATCGTTCCGCCGTAGGCTTCGCCAAATTGCACATGGGCGCCGACCTCGGCATCGGTGACGCCGCTTACGGGCTGGGTGCAGGGCTGTTTTTCATTGGCTATTTCCTGCTGGAAATCCCCAGCAACCTGATGCTCGAACGCTTTGGCGCGCGGCGCTGGTTCGCGCGAATCATGATCACCTGGGGCGCCATCACCATCGGCATGGCCTTCGTCCAGGGGGCGCACAGTTTCTATGTGATGCGCTTTCTGCTCGGCGCGGCGGAAGCCGGGTTCTTCCCGGGCGTTCTCTACTACATCACCCAGTGGTTCCCGGTGCGCCATCGCGGCAAGATCCTCGGGCTATTCATCCTTTCCCAACCCATCGCCATGTTGATCACCGGCCCGGTGTCCGGCGGTCTGCTCGGCATGGACGGCATTCTTGGCCTGCATGGCTGGCAGTGGCTGTTCATCGTCATCGGCGCCCCGGCGATCCTGTTGACCTGGCCAGTGCTGCTTTGGCTGCCGGACGGTCCGAAACAGGTGAAGTGGATGGACCAGGCCGAAAAGGACTGGCTGACCGGCGAACTGAAAAAGGACCTTGAGGAATACGGTCAGACCCGCCACGGCAATCCCTTGCACGCCCTTAAGGACAAACGTGTGTTGCTGCTGGCGCTGTTCTATCTGCCGGTGACCCTGAGCATCTACGGCCTGGGTTTGTGGCTGCCGACCCTGATCAAGCAGTTCGGTGGCACGGATCTGGTGACCGGTTTCGTGTCGTCGGTGCCGTACATCTTCGGGATCATCGGGTTGCTGATCATTCCGCGAAGTTCCGACCGCTTGAATGATCGCTACGGTCACTTGGCGGTGCTTTACGTGTTGGGTGCCATCGGCCTGTTCCTCAGCGCGTGGCTAACGGTGCCGGTGCTGCAACTGGCGGCGTTGTGCCTGGTGGCCTTCGCGCTGTTTTCCTGCACCGCGGTGTTCTGGACCTTGCCGGGCCGCTTCTTTGCCGGCGCCAGTGCGGCGGCCGGGATCGCCTTGATCAACTCGGTGGGCAACCTCGGCGGCTACATCGGTCCGTTCGTGATCGGCGCGCTCAAGGAATACACCGGCAACCTGGCTTCGGGCCTGTATTTCCTTTCGGGTGTGATGGTGTTCGGGCTGGTGTTGACCGGTGTGGTTTATCGCCTGCTGGAACGCAAGCACGTACTGCCGGCCGACCAGTTCGCTGCCAGCGCCCGTGGCGCTACCCGTACCTGAATCTGAGGATTAACACTAATCAACTGTGGGAGCGAGCCTGCTCGCGATGATGGCCTGATATTCAACATTGATGTCGGACTGAATGGCCTCATCGCGAGCAGGCTCGCTCCCACATTGGTTTTGTGGCGTTTTCGAGTTTGTTCAAAGGAGAAAATCATGCGTTTAGTTCAGTTCGAATTGAGTAACGGCGAGCGCCGGGTGGGCGTGGTCGAAGACGGTCTGGTGCGCGAAGTGCAGGACGCGCGCACGGTTCGCGACCTGGCGTTGGCGGCGATCGAGGCGGGCGTCAATCTTGAGCAACAGGTGAGAAACCTGGGCCTGGGCATCAGCCATGACTATGCAGAGCTGTTGGCCAAACTGCGCATCCTGCCACCGCTGGATCACCCGGACCCGGCACACATGCTGGTCAGCGGTACGGGCCTGACCCATTTAGGCAGCGCGTGGGCACGGGACAAGATGCATCAGCAAGTCGGCGACGAAGCCGCGATGACCGACACCATGCGCATCTTCAAATGGGGCGTGGAGGGCGGCAAACCGACGGCGGGGCAGGCCGGCGTACAACCGGAATGGTTCTACAAGGGCGACGGCAGCATCGTCGTGCGTCCGGGCCAACCGTTCCCGCTGCCACCGTTCGCCGAAGACGCGGGGGAGGAGCCGGAGCTCAGCGGGCTCTACGTCATCGGCCACGACGGCAAACCGTATCGACTCGGTTTTGCCGTGGGCAATGAGTTCTCCGATCACGTAATGGAACGCAAAAATTACCTCTACCTGGCCCATTCCAAACTGCGCAGTTGCAGTTATGGCCCGGAACTTCGGGTCGGTGAACTGCCGGAGCACCTGGCAGGCACCAGCCGCATCCTGCGTCACGGTGAAGTGCTGTGGCAGAACGAGTTTCTCAGTGGTGAGGCCAACATGTGCCACAGCCTGGAAAACCTCGAGTACCACCATTTCAAGTACAGCCAGTTCCTCCGTCCGGGCGATGTGCACATTCACTTCTTCGGCACTGCGACCCTGTCCTTTGCCGACGGCATTCGCACCCAGCCGGGTGACGTGTTCGAGATCAGTCAGGCCGAGTTCGGTGCACCGTTGATCAACGGGATTGCACCGGTTGAAGCAGCGTTCGAGCCTGGCACCGTTGGCACCCTTTAAGGAGATAGGCATGACCCAGATTCTTGGTCACAACTACATCGGCGGTCAGCGCAGCGCTGCCGGCGAAATCATCGTCAAAAGCGTTGACGCCAATACGGGCGAAAACCTGCCTTACAGTTTCCACCAGGCCACCCTTGAAGAAGTCGATGCCGCCGCCAAGGCTGCCGCCTCGGCTTACCCAACCTATCGCAGCCTGAGCGCCGAACGTCGGGCGCAATTTCTCGACGCGATTGCCGATGAACTGGACGCGCTGGGCGATGACTTTGTAGCGCTGGTCTGCCGCGAAACTGCGCTGCCAGCGGCACGGATTCAAGGCGAGCGCGGTCGCACCAGCGGTCAGATGCGCCTGTTCGCCAAGGTGCTGCGTCGCGGTGATTTCTACGGTGCGCGGATCGATCAGGCATTGCCTGAGCGCAAACCGTTGCCGCGTCCGGACTTGCGTCAGTACCGCATCGGCCTCGGGCCGGTCGCCGTGTTTGGTGCCAGTAACTTTCCGTTGGCGTTCTCTACGGCTGGCGGCGACACCGCGTCGGCGTTGGCCGCCGGTTGCCCGGTGGTGTTCAAGGCCCACAGCGGTCACATGGCCACAGCCGAACGGGTGGCCGACGCGATCATCCGCGCCGCAGAAAAAACCGGGATGCCGGCTGGCGTGTTCAACATGATCTACGGCGGTGGGGTCGGCGAAGCGCTGGTCAAGCATCCGGCGATTCAGGCGGTAGGCTTTACCGGTTCGTTGAAGGGCGGTCGTGCGTTGTGCGACATGGCTGCCGCGCGTCCACAACCGATCCCGGTGTTCGCCGAGATTTCGAGCATCAACCCGGTGATCGTGTTGCCACAGGCGCTGCAAGTTCGCGCCGAATCGGTCGCCCGCGACCTGACCGCTTCGGTGGTTCAGGGCTGCGGTCAGTTCTGCACCAATCCCGGTTTGGTGATCGGTATTCGTTCGCCGCAGTTCAGCGCGTTCGTGCAACAGGTGGCGAGCCTGATCGGCGATCAGCCGGCGCAAACGATGCTCAATGCCGGGACCTTGAGCAGCTATGGCCAAGGCCTGCAAAAACTCCTCGCTCATCCGGGAATCGAACAACTGGCCGGTCAGCCACAGCAGGGTAATCAGGCCCGGCCGCAACTGTTCAAGGCCGATGTCAGCCTGTTGATTAATGGCGATGAAGTGCTGCAGGAAGAGGTGTTCGGCCCGACCACGGTGTTTGTCGAAGTCGCCGATCAGGCGCAACTCAGCGCCGCATTGAACGGCCTGCACGGGCAGCTGACGGCGACGATCATTGGCGAGCCGGCAGACTTCGAGCAGTTCGCTGAGCTGACGCCGTTGCTGGAACAGAAGGTCGGACGGATCCTGCTCAACGGCTATCCGACCGGCGTGGAAGTCTGCGATTCGATGGTCCATGGCGGGCCGTATCCGGCAACTTCCGATGCGCGCGGCACGTCGGTCGGCACCTTGGCCATCGACCGTTTCCTGCGCCCGGTGTGTTTCCAGAACTACCCCGACAGCCTGCTGCCGGATGCCTTGAAGAATGGCAATCCGTTGCGTATTCAGCGATTAGTGGACGGCCAGCCATCCCGAGACGCCCTCTAACAGCAAACCGCAATCCCCTGTGGGAGCGAGCCTGCTCGCGAAGACGGAGTGTCAGTCGACATCATTTTGACTGATACATCGCCTTCGCGAGCAGGCTCGCTCCCACATTTGTTCTTTGTCGTTAGTGAGTTTTGTGCCGGGCGCGGGACCGCTGCCACATTGAGCTATCATTGCGTCTTTCCCATTCAAAGATTGACTGCCATGACTGCCGCAACCGACACCTTGCTCGCCACCCTCGAACACTGCGATATGGTGGAAATCGACGGGCTGCACGCCTTCGAATTCTCCCTCGATGAAGACGATAACCTGCACATCGAATGCTTGGACGGTCGTGTGTCCAAGCACTGGGAGTTCACCCCGGCCGAAGTCGAGGCCGCGACCTTCGATCCAACCCTGCAAAGCTGGCTGATCACCGGCAGTTCCGGTGAGCACCGGTTGGTGTGCATGACCGCGTTCCGCGGTGATGACGACGAGGAAGAAGTGAATGAGGATGCGTAAGCTCTGGCCACTGTTGATGGCCGGTAGCGTCGGCGCGATGGGTTTTCAGGTTGCCTCGGCCGAGGACTATCAGTTGCTGGTCGGTTCCTATACAGCTGGTCAGAGCCAGGGGATTTATCGCCTGAACTTCGACGCCGCCACTGGGCAGATCGACGCCAAACCACTGCAAGTGATCAAGAGCGAAAACCCATCCTGGCTGACCCTGTCCACGGACCAGCGTCAGCTGTTCGTGGTCAACGAAAACGGCCCGGGACAGACCGATCCGGTAGGGCGCGTCAGCAGTTATGCGATCGATCCAAAGACCCATGAACTGAGCCTGATCAATCAGGTGCAGAGTCTGGGCAACGAGCCGACTCATTCGAGCCTCGGCTTTGAAGCCAGCCACCTGTTTGTCAGCAACTATTCGGTGGCTGAAGATCCGGGTGGCACGCTGGCAGTATTGCCGGTGGGCGCCGATGGCAAGCTCAAACCCGTGGTGCAAATGAGCAGCCATCCATCAAGCCGGGTCAATCCCGAGCGGCAGATGTCGGCGCACGTGCATTCAACGGTTTCGTCGCCGGACGGCCAGTATGTGTTCTCCAACGACTTGGGCGCTGACCAGATCTTTGCCTACCGCTTCGACCCGAAGGTCAACCCGGAACTGCCCTTGACCGCCGCTACACCGGCGTCCGTCCAGTTGCCACCCGGCAGCGGCCCGCGTCATCTGCTGTTCAGCGCCGATGGCAAGCACGCGTGGCTGACCATGGAAATGAGTGCGCAGGTTGCGGTGTTCGATTACAAGGACGGCCAACTCAAGCAAACGCAGATGGTCGAGTTGGCGACGGGGCAGCCCGTTTCGGACAAGGCAGCCGCTGCGCTTCACGCATCGCGCGATGGCAAGTTCCTCTACGTCAGCAACCGTGGCACCGCCAATCAGCTGCTGGTGTTTTCCATCGATCCTGCGAGCGGGCACCTCAAGGAGCTGCAGCGCCGTTCCGTTGAAGGTGATCACCCGCGCGAGTTCAGCCTCGATCCGAGTGGCAAGTTCTTGTTGATCGCTAACCAGAAAAGTAACCAGATTGTCGTCGTCGAACGCGATTCAAAGACAGGCCTGCTGGGTAAAACCGTGCAAAAACTGCCGATGAATGCCCCGAGCGACCTCAAGTTCCTGGTGCGTCAATAGGCCGCAGGCCCCGGTTGATGGGGCCTGCATCCTTCTATTAATGACGCTGATATCTGCTAATGCTACAAAAGATTTCAAGGCGCCAACCTCGAAGGTTAAGTTTGCTTCACGGCCCCACCGGGCAAGCAAGCCAACTGAATCCGAGGAACACCGCCATGAATTTCAATCTCTTCTCCGTAATCGCCGCTTCCGCTATCTCTGCCACCGTTGCGTTGCCAGCCAGCGCCAACGTTGAAATCAGCGACAAAAAATCCCACGCCCAAAGCTACACCCAGAAATACCTGCAACAGAGCGCAAACTTTTACGCGGCTCTGGATCACAAGACCCAAGCCTGAAATTTGAACCCTGCACCTTTTATGCAGGAGCGAAGTCACTTGCGCCGATCGAGCTGAAACGCTTCGAGAGACCTGAGTGATGTCGCTCCTGCATAACGCGTTTACGACAGCATCATATTGCTATCAATGTATTGCTTGATATCACATGGCCATAAGTTTAAATTTGACGCTGATTTTTTGACTCCTTCTCCTGATAAGGATCGACAGCATGGCAATGCGTCTGGCCGTGGTTCTTCTGTTTCTCTATTCCACCCCCATTCTTTCGGCTGCCCAGCCCGTTCCAGACGAGCCGGATGCGGCCCGCGAGCGCTTGATGAGTTTTATTGAAGACTGAAATGGACTGGCTTAATGATCAACGAAGTTGATGGTCACTATGGATAACCCTGAGTGGTTATCACCGCTTTTTTGATCGATTCTCTGGGCATCGAAACATGCCTGCGGAGAACATCATGGCCAGCGCAATCATCACTTCTGCCAAACACGGCGCCTACCTGACTATCGGTCTTTACGTAGTCCTGGTGCTGGTTGTCAGCCTCTCGCCTCAAACGCGCCAACCTCTTGAAGCGCCGATTCAAGTCACTCATCCCGGCATCCAGTTTGAACACCGTTCGCACAGCGCGATGGTCGATCAGGCTGAACTCGCAGGAGTCGCCGGGGAATGAAAGGGCACAGACTTTGGGTCATCGCCTTCCTGGCGTTCATGACCAATGGATCTTCCTTGTTGGGGATCGGACAGGGCTCGGCGGGGTCGGTGGCGCGGACTATCGAAGCCAATCACAACCTTGCTCGCAACATTGAAACCGCGAAGGCCCTGGGGCTGCTGGCCGGCAACCCACCGATCAAACGCCAGGGCAGTTTTTTCGGGCCGTTCCACGTGGATTGCTCGGCGTTGGAGATGTGTGCAGTGTTGGCGTGAATGCCAGCAGCCACAATGGACCGTTACTTCGCCATTATTCCGATGAAAAGCTCCGACTCCACAAACCGCTGCAACCAATCCTGCAAACGGCGATAGGGCGTCTGCCCGAACCACTCGCGATCCACATGGGCGAATTGCCGCACGAACGGCATCAGCGCCACATCCGCCAGGCTCGGATGCTCGGCCAGCAAGTAGTCGCGTCCCTCCAGCAACTCATCGAGCCTGCGCAAAAACACCTCGCCCTCGGCGCGATAAAACACCATTGGCTGCTCGGGGTATCGCTCGGCGTACTTGTAGCGATTCAGGTGCACCTTGAACACCTGATCGTTTTCTTCGATCAGCTCGGCGATGAGTTGCTGACCGACAGGATCATCCTTGAGCAACCAATCCTGCGGATCGTTCTGCGCCAGGGCCCAGTGCATGATCGCCAGGCTTTCATCGATCACCTGACCGTCGACGCTCAGTACCGGCACCGTGCCTTTGCTCGACAGCGCCAGCATTTCCGCAGGTTTGGCCTTCAGGCTGACCTCGACGATATTCACCGCAACGCCGGAATAACGCAGGGCCATGCGCGCCCGCATCGCGTAGGGGCAGCGGCGGAAGGAATACAGCGTATTCATTTCACCTCCAGGGTACTCAGGCCGTTGCCCTGACGGCGGACCTGAATCTGCACCGGAATCCGTTCATGCATTTCCTGCACGTGTGAAATCACCGCGACTTTTCGTCCCTGCGCTTGCAAGCCGTCGAGAGCATCCATGGCCAGTTGCAGGGATTCCGGATCAAGGCTGCCGAAGCCTTCATCGATGAACAATGATTCGATTTTCAGCGTGCTCGATGCCATCGATGCCAGGCCCAAGGCCAGGGCCAGCGACACCAGGAACGTCTCGCCGCCGGACAACGAATGCACCGAACGCAGTTCATCACCCATCTCGGTGTCCATCACCAACAAACCGAGCATGCTGCCGCCACGTTTGAGGCGATAGCGCCGCACCAGTTGGCGCAACTGAACGTTGGCGTGATGCACCAGCAGGTCGAGGTTGTAGGCCTGGGCGATCTTGCGGAAGGTGTCGCCCGTGGCCGAACCGATCAGTGCATTCAAACGTGCCCAGCGCTGGTATTCGGTGTAGGCGTCGGCGATCTGCTGCGCGAGGGCCTGATTGGCATTTTGCCGGCGCTGATCCTCGGCCTGTTCGGCGCGCAGTTCGGCGCAACGGTGTTCGCCGGCGGTGAACAGGTTTTGTAGCTCGGTAAGCGCTATCGCCAGTTGTTCGGCGTCGAGATTGCCGTTGTGCTGTGCCTGGTGATTGAGCAGACGCTGATCGCGTTCCTGCAACAGAACCTTGGTTTGTTCGATGGCTTTTTCGCTTTGCTGCAATTGCTGACGCAGTTCGCTGACCTGCTGGTCGTCGACACTCAGCAGATCTTCCAGACCACCGTCATCCAGTTCCGGATGCAATGCGCGCCAGTCGGCGATCTTGCCGCTCAGCTCGCGATCTTCGGTTTCCAGCGCCTGCCAGCGTTCCTGCTGGGCCTTGAGTTCGGCGCCCAGTTGCACCAGCCGCGTACGCACGGATTGCAGTTCCTGATTGGCCGTCGCCTCAGCATTGCGCGCCTGTTCGACGGCTTGATCCAGTTTCTGCTGCCACTGCTCGGCGCTAGTGTGTTCGCCGAGCAGTTGCGTGAGTTTTTGCTGGCAGACCTGTTGCTGGTCGGCGAGGGCGGTGAACTGCTGGCGGGCCGTTTCCAACTGCTGGATGCGCGTGAGTTGGCGGTCCTGTTCTTTCTCCAGCGTCTGCTGCCGTTGTTGCTGCTCGCCGAGTTCATCGCGTTGCTGATCGAGTTGTTCCAGCCGCTGGGCGATCTGCCGGTCCAGTTGCATGAAGGTCGCGGCCGGTTCGTGGCGCAGCGCTTGCAGCGTATCGGCCGGGAGCAGGGTGCTGAACGCCGTCAACTCCTCGTCCAGACGCTGGTGATCACTGCTCAACTCACGTTGCTGGTTGGCCAGGTGCTGGGCAGCTTGCTGGCTCGCCGCTTCAGCGCTACGCAGTTGCTGTTGAAGGCGCGCGGCGTCCTGTTGCAGGGTGAGCAGGGCGGTTTGCCGTTGTTCGTCCTGAGTGATGCTTTGGTTCAACTGGTTGTTTTGCTGCACCAGCCAGGCATCGCGTTTAGCCGCATCCTGCGTCAACAGCTGCGCAGATAACGGATGTGCTTCAAGGCTCGGTGCCAGGTTCTGCAGCTGGGTCGCGAGGTGTTCTTGCTGTTGCAGCAACTCCTTTTGCTGCGCAATCACGCCGCCCACTTCTGCGCGCAGTTCAGTGAGCTTTTCTTTCAGCAGGTCGACGGCTTTTTGTGCGTTGGCCTGTTCGCTTTCATCATGCCGGCCAAGGCTCTGCAGCAGGGCTTCGGGCTGATGATAAGGATGGTCGGGGCTGCCGCAGACTGGGCACGGCTGATCGTCTTGCAACTGCTCGCGCAGTTCTTCGACGCTGGCGCTGCGGGCCAGACGCTGGCGTTCCAGCAATTGGCGGGTGACGGTCAGGGTTTGTTCTGCAACGACCAACTCGTTCTTGGCCTTCACACCGTCCTGGGTCAGACGTTCTCGTTCTTGCTGAGCGGTCAGCTGGCGCTGCTGGAGTTCGGACGCGCGCTTGTCCAGTTCCTGCTGACTGGCCCACAGGCGCGTCAGCTCTTCAAAGGCCCGCTGCTGCTTACGGTTATCCTGCAACAGACTACCGAGAATCTGAATCTGCTCGGCCACCGCTTCCGGTTCGGCACCGGCCTCCTTGTACAGCACTTCAAGGCTCTGGCGTTGAGTGGACAGGTCCTCGGCAGCGCGAGCAGCGCTTTGTTCCAGGGCGGCCAGTTCGGCCTGGCCCTTGTTCAGGCGATTGCCGATCAGCATCAGCTGTTGCAGGCGATCACGGTAGGCGTTCCAGGCATCGCTCAAGGGCGCCAGAGGGGTGCTTTGCTCAAGCTCCCCGGCAATCCGCTGCAAACGTTCGACGACCTGTTTCTGTTGGTCGAGCAAGCCTTGGATCGTGTTTTGGCCCTGAGTGCAGGCCAGTTCCGCCTGCTGCTTGAGGTCGGCACTGAGACTGGCGTCTTTGACCAGGCGGGCGAGGTTGCTTTGCTCTTCAAACGCCTGACGCAGCAGCGGAGCGCTAGAGGTGTGTTGGCCTTGGGCCGCGACCAGTGCGGTCTGCGCGGCGCTCAGGCTGTGTTCGAGTTGCGCTTGGCGCTCATACAGTTCGGTTTGCTGTTGGGTGTGCTGCTGAATCTGCGCGGCCAGCGGTGTGAGCTGGGCAGTGAGTTCTGTTTTGCGGGCGAACTGGTGCCGTTGCGGGGCCAGTTGCTCCAGGCGAGTCAGCTTCAAACGTTCGCCGGCCAGAACTTCCCAACGCTGCTGGGCCGATTGCAACTGCTCGGTGGCGCTCTGCTGCTCGTCCTGCAATTGACGCAGGTCCTTGAGCCAGGTGTGTTGCAATTCCAATTGCTTGAGCTGCGCTTGCTGGGTCTTGAGTTGTTGCTGAGCCTCGCTGAATCGTTCATCGAGTTCTGCCCGAGCTTCTGGCGACAATGGCGTCACGCCGGTGGCCTGGTCCTGCAGCAGCTTGTGGGTTTCGCGAGCTTCTTTGGTTTTGTCGAAAGCCCGGCGGCCGAGGCGCGTATAGAGCGCGGTGTCGGTGAGTTTTTCCAGCAGTTCGCTACGCTCGTTGTCGTTAGCCTTGAGAAAAGCACTGAATTCACTCTGGGCCAGCAGCACCGCGCGGGTGAATTGCTCAAAGTTCAGGCCCAGTACGGATTCGAGATGGATTTTGAATTCAACTTTCTGACTGGCCAGCAGTTGATCCAGATCGATGTCGCGCAAACTCTGACGGCTGGCTTGCAGCTTGCCGCCGGCCTTCTCGCGGGCGCGATTAGCTTCCCAGCGAGCGCGGTAGCGACGGCCATCGATGCCAACGAAATCTACTTCGGCATAACCTTCACCCGTGCCACGACGCAGCAGCGTGCGGGGGTCGCCAGTGCTGATCTCGCCGTCAGCGTCTGGCGCTTTGGCAGACACCTGAGCATTGCTAAGCCGAGGCACAGCACCGAACAGCGCCAGGCACAAGGCGTCGAGCAAGGTGCTTTTACCGGCGCCGGTCGGCCCGGTGATCGCGAACAGACCGGCGCTGGCCAACGGCTCAGCGGTAAAGTCGATTTCAAAGGGGCCGGCCAGTGAGGCGAGGTTTTTCAGGCGGATCGCGAGGATCTTCATGGTTGTTCGCTCTCCATCTGCACGTCTTGCAACAGCTCGGCGAAGTCCTTGAGGGTTTGCTCGTCGACCTCGCTGCCGTAATTGTCCTGCCAGGCGCGGCTGAACAGTTCCTGAGGTGAGAGCTGGTCGAGTTCGATCAAGGTCGTGCCGTCATCGACGCCATCGCGGCTGCCATTGCCGGCATATTCAGCGGCGATCCGCACCAGGCGCACGGCTTTGCCTTGCAGGGCGGTTTCCACTTGATAACGCAAGTCGGGTTGCGGCTCATCGAGGCGCACCCGAACTTCCAGCCACGGCTGGCGTTGGATATCGGCCAGCAGGTCGATGTTCGGCAAGTCGGCCAGTTGCAGCAGGATTTCCGCCAATGGCGCGGGACCGATGCGTTGCAGATTCACCGCCCGGGGGATCAGTTTGGGTTCGACGCTGATCAGGGTTTCGCCCTCGAGTTTGATGTCGAGAATCTGGTGCTGATAGCCAATCTCGGAGAACGACAACGGAATCGGCGAGCCGCTGTAGCGGATACGTTCCTCACCATTGACCTTCTGCGGCTTGTGCAAGTGGCCGAGGGCGACGTAACTGATGCTCGGCCCGAACAGGCTGGCGGGCAGCGCTTCGGCGTTACCGATGATCAGGCTGCGCTCGGAGTCTTCCGAGACCGAACCGCCGGCCATATGCGCGTGGCTGATGGCGATCAGGGCTTGACCTGGTTTGCGCTTGGCATTGGCCGCTTCGATCAGCCATTCGTGAACCTGACCGATGCCGCGCAGGTAGTTGTCACCCAGGTGCGCGCCGGTTACTTCGGCGGGGCGCAGGAACGGCAGCGCCAGGCACCAGGCGACGGTTTTGCCTTTGGCATCCGGCAATGGCAGCAGCAGGCGCTCGGCGTCGAGTTGACCGTCATCCAGCCACAGCACACGACCCAGCGCATGCGTGCGCAAACGCCGCATCAACGGCGCGGGCAGTTCAATGCGCGAGCCGGAATCGTGGTTGCCGGCGATCATCACGATGGTCAGCTTCGGCTGCTGTTCATGGGCGCTGACGATGAAATCGTAGAGACGCTCCTGGGCTTTGACCGGCGGATTGACCGTGTCGAAGATATCGCCGGCGATCAGCAGCACATCAGGCTGGTCCAGCTTCAGCTGACACAGCAGCCACTCAAGGAAACAGCCGTGTTCGAAATCGCGTTCCTGGCCGTGCAGGTTCTGCCCGAGGTGCCAGTCGGAGGTGTGAAACAGACGCAAGGTGAACTCCGTGGGAAATAAGGTGATGGCCGCGAGGAAAATGACAACGGCGAAAGGGGAGAGAGTTTACTGGCAAAAGACCGGGGATGCTGAAAGCCTTGAAAGATAGCCTGTCGATTGGGTGGTGCAGCTTCAGTATGGTAGAGGGCAGTCGAACGCTGTTGCGCAGCATCAGGGAGTTTTAATGTTTAAGGAGGCGTCATGACTCAACAGTTACTTCAACTTGATCAAGTGTCGTACAACCTGCCCGACGGGCGCGTTCTGTTCGATCACTTGAACCACACCTTCAGTGCCAGGGCCACCGGCATCGTGGGCGCCAATGGCTGTGGCAAGTCTTTGCTTGGCCGGCTCCTGACGGGGGAGCAACTGCCCACAAGCGGCATCGTCCGTCGCGAAGGGCGGGTTTACTCCGTGGCCCAGTTACTGGAACCCGAGCGCTATCCCAGCGTTGCCGCACTGGCCGGGGTGGCCCCTATTCTGGCGGCACTGGATCGCATTGCCCAAGGCAGCGTCGACGATGACGACCATTCGCTGGCAGTCGATCAATGGGATTGCGCCACACGCCTTGAGGCGGAGCTGCAGCAGATCGGCCTGGGTCATTTGAATGCCGACGCGCGCACCGACGCACTCAGTGGTGGCGAACGGCAACGGGTGGCGTTGCTGGGGGCGTGGTTATCCAGAGCCGACTGGCTCATTCTGGATGAGCCCAGCAACCACCTGGATATTGATCAGCAACACAAGTTATCGCAGCAGATCGATCGCTGGCCCAATGGCCTGGTGTTGATCAGCCACGACCGGGGTCTTCTGGAGCACGTGAACGAAATTGTCGAGCTTTCACCCTTGGGGCTGGCGGTTTATGGCGGCAACTACAGTCAGTATGCGGCGGCACGCGAGCAGGAACAGCAGTCGTTCCAGTCGGCATTGCAAGGTGAGCGGGCGCAGGCCAAGCGCGAGCAACGTGAGATGGCCGTGCAGATGGAGCGTCAGCAACGGCGTAATGCGCGCGGCGACCGTCAGGCCCGTGACGGCAATCAGACCAAGCTGATCACCAACGCCCAGAAAGAACGCAGTGAAAACAGTCAGGGAAAATTGCGCCTCAATCAACAGGTGGCCCGGGAGCAGCAGCAACAACGGATCGCCGAGGCCCGTGCGCGGTGCGCGCCGGACATTCAACGCATGATGTTGTCTCCGGAAAGCGCAGTGCCCAATGGCAAACTGATTGTGCAGCTCAACGACGTCATTCTCCCGTTCGGTTACGCGGCGCCGCTCAATCTGACGCTGACGGGGCCTATGCGCATGGCAATCCTGGGCGCCAACGGCAGCGGCAAGTCGACCCTGTTGCGAGTGATCGCCGGCCAACTGCCGGTGCGCGAAGGCGAACTCATTCGCAGTTGCCATGTTGGCTGGCTGGATCAACACGCCGGATTACAGTCCCCCGAACGCACGGCGGTGCAATGGCTCTACGAGAGTAATCCGCAGTTGCCCGAAGCCGAGGCGCGAACCCGGTTGGCGCAGATGGGCATTGATGCGGATCGTGCGACGCTCAAGACCTGTCAGTTGAGCGGCGGCGAACGCCTGAAAATAGCACTGGCTGCGCAGTTATATGCACAGCGGCCACCGCAATTGCTATTGCTGGACGAACCGGACAACCATTTGGACTTGCCCAGTAAAATTGCGCTGGAGCAGATGCTCAATCAGTACCAAGGGGCTTTGATCGTCGTCTCTCACGACAGCGCTTTTTTACAGGCCATTCATCTGGACGCCGAGTTCCATCTCAACAGCTAGGGACCGTTACTTCGGATAAAGCGGCGGCAATCCGCTGTCGCCCACCGGATCCTGAGCCCGCTCGGCAATCGGAATTGCCTTGATCGCACGCCACAGATCGCCACCTTGCCAATGTTGGCCGGTTTCGCTGTAGAGCGCGCCGTTCAAGCCATCGAGGGCGTCGGACAACGGCACAAAACGCGCCGCCATATCGGCCAGGGTTTCCGGTTGTTGCCGGGCCCAGGCGTCGAGGGCCTGGCGGGTGGCGTGGGAGTCGTTGGCCTGACAGGCGCGCTTGAGATCGTCGAGCACGGTGCGCGGGCTCGGGCCGGTCTGCGCCGCGCGCAGGATCGCCGGTTGCCAGCGGGCGCGCCACCAGAGACCGAAGCCCAGCAGGGTGGTGCAGGCCAGGATCAGGGTGCTAAGTTTCCACCACCAGAGGGCTTCATTGTCGGCCGCGGAAAAGACTTGAGGCGTGCCGGCCGGGGTGTCGACCATCAAGCTCGGATTATTCGCCACTGGCAGGGTTCGGGCCGGCAGACTGCTGTGATCCAGGTGGTCCTCGAAGGTGTTCCACCAGACCACTTCAACCGCGGGCAACTCGATTGCGCCGCTACGCGTGGGTACCAGCGCTTCACGGTCTTCGCGACTGCCGATCAGGCCTCGTTCGCTGTTCTGGTTGCCCAGCACCGGTTGATCGGGGTAGCGCCGCAAGCCGTTGACGTCGGTGGCGGGCAGCGGTGGCAATTGCGAACTGTCCAGCCCCTCAGCCTTTACCGTCAGGCTGCGGGTCAACGAATCACCCACCTGCGCATGATCCGGTTCTGGGTTCCAGCTTTCGCTCAGGCTGAGGCTACGGGCCGGCAGCCATGGCATGTCGGCCGGGTAGGTGATGGGTTTGGCTTTGACCGTCAGCAGAATCTCGGCGGAGCTGACCCGCATCAGCTTGCCGGATTTCGGTGCCTGGGAGGCGGCGTCTTGGGCGGGCTGTGCGTCCACGAGTGCAGCATTGAATATCTGCGGCGGAATGACCAACTCACCGCTGTGTTGCGGGTAGATCGCGTAGCGCATCTCGATCACGCCGTGGCGCTGGCCATTGATGTCTTTCTCGTAGGTGCGCGCCTCGCCCAGTTGCTCGATGCGCACATCGGGGATCTGCAAGGGGGGCAGGCTGCTGTCGTCGTACAGCGACACCGAATGGTAGATGCGCAAGGTCAGGATCGCCTGGGCCTGCACGTACACGCTGTTTTGATCGAGGCTGGCGTCGATGAACACCGGGGCCCGTTTGGTCAGGCTGTCCTGGGTTTCGGTTTCGACCACTTGCACGGTGATTGGCTGGCTCTGCACGTCACCCAGTTGCAGTGACGGAATCACCACGCTGCCGTTCTGCCGAGGCAGTAGGGTGATGATCCAGCGGGTGGTCGCACGGTTGTCGCCATTCAGGGTGGTCAACTGGTTGACCTGACGGGTGCCGCGCACTTCGAACAGCGGCTCCAGCGGTGTCAGATCAGGCTTGCCGAACTGCGTCACGTCGTTGGATTCCAGGGTCAGTTCAATCGTCTCGCCGCTGTTCAGGCGACTGCGATCGACACTGGCGACCAGCCCGGCTGCCTGTGCCTGAACAGTGCAGAGCAACAGGGCGGGCAGCAGTGCGAGCAAGAAAGCGGTGAAGCGGGTCATCGAGTTTTTCCCTGATCCTGATGTTGTTGCTGTTCGTACCAGAATTTGCGTCTGAGCAATTCACCCGGGTCATCCGGGATCTTGCGCAGCCATTGTTCCAGCGCCTGGCGCTGTTCACCATCGATGCTATCGCTGGCCGGGCGCATCGGTGGTCGGGTGCTGTCTTCATTCCCCAGCTCGCTGCCCGGGACTTCATTGGTGCCGGGTTTCGACGACGTTTTGCTCTGTTGGTCGGAGTCCGTCGTGGCTTGTTGGCCGTCGGTTTTCGGTTCGCCCTTATCCGACGGTTGAGTGGCCGCGCCCGGCGGCGGTTCTTGCGTGGGGGGCTCGGTCTCGTTGCCGGCGTTTTTGTCCGGTGCAACGGGCGGTGGAGTGTTTTTCTGCTTGAGCAGACTTTCCACCAGCGTCTTGTTGGTCAGGGCCGGGCGCAAATCCGGTTGACGCTCCAGCGCCTGTTCGTAGGCATCCAGCGCGGCTTCCAGCTCACCGCTTTTGGCCAGGGCGTTGCCACGATTGTAGTGGGCGTGGGCGTCGCTGCCTTCGGCGAACCGCTGGGCGGCGCCGCTGTAGTCGCCTGCCTCGTAGAGCGCCACACCTTGCCATTGTCGATCTTCGAAATGCTGCGCAGCCTCGGACGGACGCTTCTGCTTCAGCAAGATCAGACCCTGTTGGTCGGGTCGCAGCCACAAATCGTTGAAGTCGAAGGCATAACTCGGTTGTGGCAGCAGCAAGAGCAGTGGCAGGCAGAACAGCCAGCCGCGACGACCGGCGCACGCCGCCAGCAACAACAACGGCAACAACAGCCAGTAACCTTGATCGGCCCACGTATCGAGGCGCAGGGTCTGGCCGTCGTTGCGCAGCGCGCGTGGACCGTCGAGCAAGCCGAGGGCGCGCAAGTCGGCATCGTCCAGGCGCGCGTGGCGATAAAGTCCGTCCAGGTCGTTGGCAAAGGCTTTCAGGCTGGGTTCGTCCAGATGTGGCACCAGAATCGCACCTTGGTCATCCTTCAGAAAACTGCCGTCCTCCTGGGTGATCGGCGCCCCTTCGGCAGTGCCGATACCGAGCATCAGAAATTGTGTCGACTTGCCGTCCAGCGCCTGCTGAATCCCTTGTCGTTCCTGTTCGGTCAAGGTTGAACCGACCAGCAGGATCCGCCCGTCACCGAGGGCACCCTGATCCAGCAGGGCAAGGGCCTTGGTCACCGCGAGATCAGCGCGATGTCCTGCTTGGGGCATCAGCGAAGGCTTGAGGGCATCCAATAGATTGCGGCTGGTCGACAGGTCATCCGACAGCGGGACCAATGTGTGAGCGCTGCCGGCGTAGACGACGATCGCGGTCTGGGCATCGCTGCGGTTCTCCAGCAGGTCGAACAGTTTGCGCCGGGCCTGTTCCAGCCGGTTGGGTGGTACGTCGGTGGCGAGCATTTCCGGGGTCAGCTCAAGGACCACGACCAGCGGGTCGGCGGGTTTCTGGCTGGCTTGCTCGACACGTTCCCAGCTCGGCCCGAGCAGCGCCAGAACGGTCAGCACCCAGGCACATCCAAGGATGACCCACGGCAATTTGCTGTCGCGACCGTTGCCACCACTGAGCAACGCCGCATGGAAGGCCGGTGGCAGAATCATCTGCCAGCGCCCGGCGCGTTTCTGCCGATGCCAGAGTTGCCAGAGCAACCCGCCGAGCAATGGCAACAACAGCAACCACCAGGGGCGGAACACGTACGGCCAGAGTGCACTCATCGGCGCCTCCGCAGACGCAGGCGTTTAAGCCGCTGGCGCCAGTCGGGCAGTTGCGATTGCAAAAACAGATCCTTGGTAAACAGTCGCCGCAACGGGTTGTCCGGCCAGCGCTCGCGAACCACCAACAGCATGCTCAACAGCAACGCTATCGCCAAAGGCCAGTGGTACAACGCCTGCGCCGGGCGGGCCTGAGTCGGTTGCTGGGTCACCGGTTCCAGTTTATCGAGGGTGTCCTTGATCGCTTGCAGTTCCTTGTCATCGTGGGCGCGAAAATACTGGCCGCCCGTGGCTTCGGCGATCGCCATCAAGGAGGGTTCATCGAGGTCGAGGCTCGGGTTGACCCCCAGGAAACCCAAAGTGCCGCTTTGCTCCGGATCGGCGCCGATACCGATCGGGTAGATTTTCACGCCTTCGCTAGCTGCCAGTCGCGCAGCCGTGAGCGGATCGATTTGGCCACCGTTGTTGGCGCCGTCAGTGACCAGAATCAGTACGCGACTGTGTGCCGGGCGTTGGCGCAGGCGTTTGAGCGCCAGGCCGATGGCATCGCCGATGGCGGTGTTCTTGCCGGCGATGCCGATCCGCGCTTCGTCGAGCCACACGCGCACCGTGTGCCGGTCGAACGTCAGCGGTGCTTGCAGATACGCCTGGCTGCCGAACAGGATCAGGCCGACGCGATCGCCGTCGCGACTTTCAAGGAAGTCACCGATCAAGTGCTGAACCAGCGTGAGTCGACTGACCTCTTCGTCCTGCCATTGCATGTCGGGGTAATCCATCGAGCCAGACACGTCGACCGCTACCAGCAGATCGCGACCGCTGGCGGCGATGGGCAGCGGTTCGCCAAGCCATTGCGGGCGCGCCGCGCCCATCAGGAGCAACAGCCACAGCAGCATGAACGGTGCCTGTTGGCGCCAGGCCGGCAGGTTGGCCCGAGCCCGGCGGCGGGCCAGGCCTTCGAGGTCGCCGAGGAAGCTGACTTTGAGCGCCGGCTCGCCACTGTCGGCGACAGGCAGCACGACGCGCATCAGCCAGGGCAGCGGCAACAGGGCAAAGATCCACGGCCAGGCGAACTCAAACATGTTTACGAATCCAGGTGTCGACAGCCTGCGTCAGGCCGGCGATGGCCTTGTCGTCGAGTTTGCATTCGGGTTTGTAGGCGCCTTCGACCAGCACCATCCAGCGGGTCAGGCCGGCAGCCGGGCAACGATTGTCGAGGAATGCCAGCCATTTGCGCCCATTGAGGGTATGGCTCTGGCTGTAGGGGTAATGGTTGCGGCACAGGCGTTTGAGCAAACCGTTGAGTTGCTGCAACCAAGCACCGGCCGGAGCGCCGTCGTAGGGTTTGGGCATCCGCGCCAGTTCTGCCAGCGCGGCGAGGCGCACCGGGTCCAGCGGTTGTTCGGCGCGCACGATAGGGCGTTTGTTCGCAAAGAAGTGCCTGGCCTTCCACAGACCGAAACCGATCAGAGGCAGTAACAACAGCAACAGCCACCAGCCCGGCGCCGGTGGCCAGAATTCGATCGGTGGCGGGGAAATCAGTGGTTGCAGTTGATCGAGGCTGCTCATCGGCCTTTCCCCGGTTTCTGCGGGTTCAGGTACTCGCGCAGTTGCTCGACCATCTCGCTCTGGGTGCTCAGGGGCATCAGCAAAACCCGCAGCTTCTGCGCCAGCAGCTCCCAGCGAGCGATACGCGCTTCGGCCTGGGCGCGATAGGTCTGGCGCAGCTCGAAATTCAGGGTGTCGAGTTCCAGTTGCGCACCGCGTTCGGCGAAACGTAAAAGTCCGGCGGCGGGCAAGGCGTGATCCAGTGGATCGGATACGGGCAGCAGCAATAGATCGCAATGCCGCGACAACAAACTCAGCTGTTGTTCGGCGCCCTCGGTCAGGGTGCGTTCGTCGCAGATCACGATCACCAGGCTGCCGGGACGCAATACTTCCCGGGCGCGACGCAGGGCAATGTTGAAGGCGTCCCGGTCCGGCTCGCTTTCCGTGTGCAGCGACTGATTGACCCGCACCAGACGGTTGAGCAATTGCAGCAGGCTCTGTTTGCTGCGTCGTGGCTTGATTTCATAGTGCTCGTTGTTGCCAAACACCAGTCCGCCGACCCGATCGTTATGACCCAGTGCAGCCCAGCCGATCAGGCTCGCGGCCTGGGCGGCGAGCACCGATTTGAACATCAGTCCCGAGCCGAAAAACAGCCGGCGACTTTGTTCGACCATGATGAAAATCGGCCGCTCGCGCTCTTCATGGAACAGCTTGGTATGGGGTTCCTGGGTGCGGGCGGTGACGCGCCAGTCGATGCTTCGCACGTCATCGCCGGCCTGATAGACCCGCACCTGATCGAAGTCCACCCCGCGTCCGCGCAGTTTGGAGTGGTGCAAGCCGATCAGCGGGCTGCGCTGGCTCGGTGTGGAAAACAATTGCACTTCACGCACGCGATGGCGCATCTCGATCAGCTCGGCGAGGCTGACACGGATGCCCGGCTCGGGCGGCAGGAGGGCGTTCATCGGGGTCAAGCGACGGCTACGACGTCGAGAATCCGCTGGACCACCCGGTCCTGGTCGATGCCCGCGGCTTCGGCTTCAAAGGAAAGAATGATGCGGTGACGCAGCACATCGAACAGCACCGCTTGAATGTCTTCCGGGCTGACGAAGTCGCGACCGGCCAGCCAGGCGTGGGCCCGGGCGCAACGGTCGAGGGCGATCGAGCCGCGTGGGCTGGCGCCATAGGCGATCCACTCGGCCATCTCCGGGTCGAACTTGGCCGGGGTGCGTGTGGCCATGACCAGTTGCACCAGGTATTCCTCCACGGCGTCGGCCATGTACAAGCCGAGGATTTCCTTGCGCGCGGCAAAAATCGCCTGCTGGCTGACCCGGCGCTCGGGCTTGGTTTCGCCGTTCAGTGCTTCGCCACGGGCCTGTTGCAGGATCCGACGTTCGACGGCGGCGTCCGGGAAGCCGATTTTCACGTGCATCAGGAAGCGGTCGAGCTGGGCTTCGGGTAACGGGTAGGTGCCTTCCTGTTCGATCGGGTTTTGCGTGGCCATCACCAGGAACAGCGGCGACAGGTCGTACGTGCTGCGCCCGACGCTGACCTGGCGTTCGCCCATGGCTTCGAGCAGGGCGGATTGAACCTTGGCCGGGGCGCGGTTGATTTCGTCCGCCAGCACCAGGTTGTGGAAGATCGGGCCTTGCTGGAACACGAAACTGCCGGTTTCCGGGCGGTAGATTTCCGTGCCGGTAATGTCCGCGGGCAACAGGTCGGGGGTGAACTGGATGCGATGGAACTGTGCTTCGATGCCTTCGGCAAGTTCTTTGATGGCCTTGGTCTTGGCCAGGCCCGGAGCGCCCTCGACCAGCATGTGGCCGTCGGCGAGCAAAGCGATGAGCAAGCGCTCGATGAGTTTTTCCTGGCCGAGAATCTGCGTTGAAAGAAAGGTTCGCAGCGCTAGCAGCGCTTCACGATGTTCCATCGATGACTGTTCCTGGAAAGGGTGACCGAAGACGTTCGAATAACGCCAGGGCTGGGGGCGTTACTTTAATCTATCGCGGGGGGCGGCGACTAACGGCATTTTGTGCAAAGTGTGGGAAATGGTTGGGGGGTTGCAGGGCGCGTAGGGGGATGGTGTTCTTTCGGGCCTCTTCGCGAGCAAGCCCGCTCCCACATTTGATCGCGTTCAGCCAGGAGAAATGCGATCGAATGTGGGAGCGGGCTTGCTCGCGAAGGCGTCCGCTCAGGCGCTGAGATTCAAAGCTGGCTGATGTAGGTGCCAGTGCCCTTGAGGATGTTCTGCAACGTTTCTTCCACTTCGGCCAAATCCGCCGCATCAGTGCTGTGAATGATTTCCAGCGAATCATCACCGTTCAGCGCATCGGCGTCAGCGGCAGCGATTTCGATCAACAGTCGGGTAGGGCTGAGGGTGACTTTCACGCCGTCCAGGGTTGAAGGCTCGTCGCCGAGGCTGATGTCCAGCGCGTCCTCGTCGGGGTAGCGGGTCATCAGGAACATATCGCCCTGATCGCTGTGGCAGCAGAGCATGGCCATGTTGTCTTCTTCGTCATCGCACGGGTTGACGATCAAGAGGGCGGTGGTCATTTGCATGGGGAATTCCTGGCTCGACGAGCATTGTGAAGACGAACAAAGGACGATTCTGCCAGCAGACGGGAATTTCTGCTCGCCTGGTTGTCAGAGGATGTGTCGTGAACATCTGGGGTGTTGCTGGTCATTTCTGGTACGGATGTGCCGCAAAAACGGGCTTAAACCCCCGTTTTGTCGTGCGGCTGCTAGTGTTGTTCGATGCACAAGGCGCAAGCTGCGTACCGATGACCGAATATGTCGCAGCGCTGCAAGCACGGGGCTTGCCGCACTGGTTAAGCTGCGCAACGGATGAGCACCTGTAAAGGCATTGTGCTGTACCTT
Source organism: Pseudomonas svalbardensis (assembly GCF_030053115.1). Classification (NCBI taxonomy): domain Bacteria; kingdom Pseudomonadati; phylum Pseudomonadota; class Gammaproteobacteria; order Pseudomonadales; family Pseudomonadaceae; genus Pseudomonas; species Pseudomonas svalbardensis. Next base: position 2,992,883 of record NZ_CP125619.1, read on the forward strand.
GCCCAGTCGTTTTTGCAGATGCCCATTCATGGAAGGTGAATGTGACCTGAGTGTCTCGTCCAGCTTCACCCACCTGTCATCCTGTTTCCTCTGCCCGAGAATCAGGAACAGGGTGACGGATTGCCCCGAAAGGGGTTTGCACGCGACGCTTCCATCAATAACAAGCCCAAGCGGAGTACCACAGATGGCGTTCTTCACCGCAGCCAGCAAAGCCGACTTCCAGCACCAACTGCAAGCGGCACTGGCCCAGCACATCAGTGAACAGGCACTGCCACAAGTGGCGCTGTTCGCGGAACAATTTTTCGGCATCATTTCCCTGGACGAGCTGACCCAGCGTCGGTTGTCCGACCTCGCCGGCTGCACCCTTTCTGCGTGGCGCCTGCTTGAGCGCTTCGATCACGCGCAACCGCAAGTGCGCGTCTACAACCCCGATTACGAACGCCACGGCTGGCAGTCGACCCACACCGCGGTCGAAGTGCTGCACCACGACCTGCCATTTCTGGTGGACTCGGTACGCACCGAGCTGAACCGTCGCGGTTACAGCATCCACACCCTGCAAACCACTGTGCTGAGCGTGCGTCGCGGCAGCAAGGGCGAGCTGCTGGAAATCCTGCCGAAAGGCACCCAGGGCGACGACGTGCTGCAAGAGTCGTTGATGTACCTGGAAATCGACCGTTGCGCCAACTCGGCCGAACTGAATGTCCTGAGCAAGGAATTGGAACAGGTTCTCGGTGAAGTCCGCGTCGCGGTCGCCGATTTCGAACCGATGAAAACCAAGGTCCAGGAAATCCTCACCGGCCTGGACAACAGCCAGTTCGCTGTCGATCCTGAAGAAAAAGCTGAAATCAAAAGCTTCCTGGAATGGCTGGTGGGCAACCACTTCACCTTCCTGGGCTATGAAGAATTCGTGGTTCGCGATGAAGCCGACGGCGGCCACATCGTCTACGACCAGGATTCCTTCCTCGGCCTGACCAAATTGCTGCGCACCGGCCTGACCTACGATGACCTGCGCATCGAAGACTACGCCGTGAACTACCTGCGCGAACCGACCCTGTTGTCGTTCGCCAAGGCTGCGCACCCAAGCCGTGTACACCGTCCGGCTTACCCGGATTACGTGTCGATCCGTGAAATCGACGCCGACGGCAACGTCATCAAGGAATGCCGTTTCATGGGCCTGTACACCTCGTCGGTGTATGGCGAGAGCGTGCGGGTCATTCCGTACATCCGTCGCAAGGTCGAAGAAATCGAACGCCGTTCCGGCTTCCAGGCCAAGGCTCACTTGGGCAAGGAACTGGCTCAGGTGGTTGAAGTGCTGCCGCGCGACGACCTGTTCCAGACCCCGGTCGACGAACTGTTTGCCACCGTGATGTCGATCGTGCAGATCCAGGAACGCAACAAGATTCGCGTGTTCCTGCGTAAAGACCCGTACGGCCGCTTCTGCTACTGCCTGGCCTACGTGCCGCGCGACATCTACTCCACCGAAGTGCGTCAGAAGATCCAGCAAGTGCTGATGGATCGCCTGAAAGCCTCGGACTGCGAGTTCTGGACCTTCTTCTCCGAATCCGTGCTGGCCCGTGTGCAGCTGATTCTGCGCGTCGATCCGAAGAACCGTCTGGACATCGACCCTGTACTGCTGGAAAAAGAAGTGGTGCAAGCCTGCCGCAGCTGGCAGGACGACTACGCCAGCCTGACGGTTGAAAGTTTCGGTGAGGCCAGCGGCACCAACGTGCTGGCCGACTTCCCGAAAGGCTTCCCGGCCGGTTACCGTGAGCGTTTCGCCGCCCACTCGGCGGTTGTCGACATGCAGCACCTGCTGAGCCTGAACGAAAAAAATCCACTGGTGATGAGCTTCTATCAGCCGCTGGCTCAGGTCTCCGGCCAGCGCATGCTGCACTGCAAGCTGTATCACGCCGACACGCCGCTGGCGCTGTCCGACGTGTTGCCAATCCTGGAAAACCTCGGCTTGCGCGTGCTGGGTGAATTCCCGTATCGCCTGCGTCACAACAGCGGCCGCGAGTTCTGGATTCACGATTTCGCGTTCACCGCCGCTGAAGGCCTGGAGCTCGACATCCAGCAGCTCAACGACACCTTGCAGGACGCTTTCGTCCACATCGTGCGCGGGGATGCCGAGAACGATGCGTTCAACCGTTTGGTACTGACCGCCGGTCTGCCATGGCGCGACGTGGCGCTGCTGCGTGCCTACGCCCGTTACATGAAGCAGATTCGCCTGGGCTTCGATCTGGGTTACATCGCCAGCACCCTGAACAACCACACTGACATCGCTCGTGAGTTGACCCGGTTGTTCAAGACCCGCTTCTACCTGGCGCGCAAGCTCACCAGCGACGACCTGGAAGATAAGCAGCAACGCCTGGAACACGCGATTCTGGCCGCTCTGGACGACGTCCAAGTGCTGAACGAAGACCGTATCCTGCGTCGCTACCTGGACCTGATCAAGGCCACCCTGCGGACCAACTTCTACCAGACCGACGCGCACGGTCAGAACAAGTCCTACTTCAGCTTCAAGTTCAACCCGCACCAGATTCCAGAGCTGCCGAAGCCAGTACCGAAGTTCGAAATCTTCGTTTACTCGCCACGCGTCGAAGGCGTGCACCTGCGCTTCGGCAACGTTGCTCGCGGTGGTCTGCGCTGGTCCGACCGTGAAGAAGACTTCCGTACCGAAGTCCTGGGCCTGGTAAAAGCCCAGCAAGTGAAGAACTCAGTCATCGTGCCGGTGGGCGCCAAGGGCGGCTTCCTGCCGCGTCGCCTGCCACTGGGCGGCAGCCGTGACGAGATCGCGGCCGAGGGCATCGCCTGCTACCGCATCTTCATCTCGGGCCTGTTGGACATCACCGACAACCTGAAAGACGGCGCGCTGGTACCGCCGGCCAACGTCGTGCGTCATGACGACGATGACCCGTACCTGGTGGTGGCAGCGGACAAGGGCACTGCAACTTTCTCCGACATCGCCAACGGTATCGCCATCGACTACGGCTTCTGGCTCGGCGATGCGTTCGCATCGGGCGGCTCGGCCGGTTACGACCACAAGAAAATGGGCATCACCGCCAAGGGCGCGTGGGTTGGCGTTCAACGTCACTTCCGCGAACGCGGCATCAATGTTCAGGAAGACAACATTACGGTGGTCGGCGTCGGCGACATGGCCGGTGACGTGTTCGGTAACGGCTTGTTGATGTCCGACAAGCTGCAACTGGTCGCAGCGTTCAACCACCTGCACATCTTCATCGACCCGAACCCGGAGCCGGCCAACAGCTTCGCCGAGCGTCAGCGCCTGTTCGACCTGCCGCGTTCGGCCTGGTCGGATTACGACACCAGCATCATGTCCGAAGGCGGCGGGATCTTCTCCCGTAGCGCGAAAAGCATCGCGATTTCCCCGCAGATGAAAGAGCGCTTCGACATTCAGGCTGACAAGCTGACCCCGACTGAACTGCTGAACGCCTTGCTCAAGGCACCGGTGGATCTGTTGTGGAACGGCGGTATCGGTACTTACGTCAAAGCCAGCAGCGAAAGCCACGCCGATGTCGGCGACAAGGCCAACGATGCACTGCGCGTGAACGGCAACGAACTGCGCTGCAAAGTCGTGGGCGAGGGCGGTAACCTCGGTATGACCCAGCTGGGTCGTGTCGAATTCGGCCTCAATGGCGGCGGTTCCAACACCGACTTCATCGACAACGCCGGTGGTGTGGACTGCTCCGACCACGAAGTAAACATCAAGATTCTGCTGAACGAAGTGGTTCATGCCGGTGACATGACCGACAAGCAACGTAACCAGTTGCTGGCGAGCATGACCGACGAAGTCGGAAACCTGGTGCTTGGCAACAACTACAAGCAGACTCAGGCCCTGTCCCTGGCGGCCCGTCGTGCCTTGCCGCGGATTGCCGAATACAAGCGTCTGATGAACGATCTCGAAGGCCGCGGCAAGCTGGATCGCGCCATCGAGTTCCTGCCGGCTGAAGAGGCGATCAACGAGCGCATCGCGGCGGGCCATGGCCTGACCCGTGCCGAGCTTTCGGTGCTGATCTCTTACAGCAAGATCGACCTCAAGGAAGCGCTGCTCAATTCCCAGGTGCCGGACGACGACTACCTGACACGCGACATGGAAACCGCTTTCCCGCCGACCCTGGTGAGCAAGTTCTCCGACGCCATGCGCCGTCACCGTCTGAAGCGTGAGATCGTCAGCACCCAGATCGCGAACGATCTGGTCAACCACATGGGCATCACCTTCGTTCAACGACTGAAAGAGTCGACCGGCATGAGCCCGGCGAACGTGGCCGGTGCTTACGTGATCGTGCGTGACATCTTCCACCTCCCGCACTGGTTCCGGCAGATAGAGGCCCTGGACTACCAGGTTTCCGCTGACGTGCAACTGGAACTGATGGATGAGCTGATGCGTCTGGGCCGTCGCGCTACGCGCTGGTTCCTGCGCAGCCGTCGCAACGAGCAGAATGCTGCCCGTGACGTCGCGCACTTCGGTCCACATCTGGCCGCGCTGGGCCTCAAGCTCGACGAACTGCTGGAAGGCCCGACTCGCGAAGGCTGGCAGACCCGTTATCAGGCTTACGTTGCGGCTGGCGTTCCTGAGTTGCTGGCGCGCATGGTTGCAGGCACCACTCACCTGTACACCTTGCTGCCGATCATCGAAGCGTCCGACGTGACCGGTCAGAACGCAGCCGACGTGGCGAAGGCTTACTTCGCCGTGGGCAGCGCGCTGGACATCACCTGGTACCTGCAACAGATCAGCGCTCTGCCGGTTGAAAACAACTGGCAGGCCCTGGCCCGTGAAGCGTTCCGCGATGACGTCGACTGGCAACAACGTGCGATCACCATCTCCGTCCTGCAACAGGGCGACGGCACCCAGGACGTGGAAACACGCCTGGAGCTGTGGATGGAAGAGCACGAAGGCATGATCGAACGCTGGCGCGCCATGCTGGTAGAAATCCGTGCCGCCAGCGGCACTGATTACGCCATGTATGCGGTGGCCAACCGTGAGTTGCTGGATCTGGCGTTGAGCGGTCAAGCGGTAGTGCCAGTCACTGCCACTAGCACTGCCAGCGCTGAGTTGGAACCGGCGGCCTGATCAGGCGCTGAATGAAAAAGCCCCGTCTCGAAAGAGGCGGGGCTTTTTTTGCCTGAAGGTTTTGTACCGTCTGGTCGGGCCCCATCGCGAGCAGGCTCGCTCCCACATTGGTTTTGCGTCGTACATAGAACTAATGTGGGAGCGAGCCTGCTCGCGAAGGAGCCATCAACCTCAATACAACTTTGTGCCTATATTATTATCGATCATCGACACTTTAGCTGTCGGCCTGGTCAATAAATTACTGAGCGACTGGTCAAACTTCTGCAAGGCCCGAACTTGCACATTCTGTTGTTCGTTAATGTCGGCAACTATCTCTTCGCTGCGTTTATAGTCCGCCCATACCGGGCTCAGTTCTTTAGCGTCATGCCCTTGTGCAGTGCCGATGTAGTTCAAGTTGGTATCGTAGAACGCTGCGCTGACATTCGCGCTGATATCCGAACTGCGCGACGTCATCAGTTGACTGCGCGTGTCGACGACGGCAACCACGTCCGGTTTAGCGGCCCTGAGACTTTGCATGTCCGGGTACACCGTCACCGATCCAAATTGACGTTGCAAGGACGCCTTGACCCAGTCCACCGCCAGGTCGGGTTTTGAGGTGGCGACGTAGGCATCGTGGATCGGCTGCACCAGCAGGCTTTGGCCGAAACCGGTGCCGGCGTTGGCCTGGTAATCCTGAAGGTAGGCGCGGTTGGTCTGAGTGTTGCGGCTGTAGACGATGCCCAGGGACACGTTGCTGCCATTGGCGACACGCGTGGCACTGCTGCGGCCGACCGGCTCGGTGAAGATGCCGTCGAGCGAAGAAACAGCCTTTGGTGCAGTGGGTATTGAACAGCCCGTTAAAAGAATCGTCATCGTCATGGTGCTGACAAGTGCAAGTTTCATGGTGTTTCTCCCGTGAAACAACTTGAATCGGAAAGTTAATAGGCCGGACACAGTCGGCGGAGATTCCAGACTAAACCTGTCGTCACTGAATGAAATGGCCAATCACCGCACTTGTCAGGTGGCTACTAGTTTTGTTTGGTTTAAAAGGCCCTGGTTAATTGCGCCGGGAAATAAAAAGGCCCGAATGCTTAATTCGGGCCTGATTATTTATGGCTGGCGCAACAGCTATCAGTTTTCCAAAGGGATCAATACTTTTTCGTCGGGCGCTAACACCATAAACACCAACAGTTTGGCGGGTTTAGTGGTACTGGCATTTTTCGAGACCAAATGCTCCGAACCGGCCGGTTCGTACCAGTATTCACCGGCCTTGTAAGTGATCGCCTTTTCACCTTTGACCTGGGAGATGATTTCTCCCGAAATGACGTAAGCCATGGCCGTGCCCTCGTGCTTGTGGGCGATGGACGACTGGCCGGGCAGATAGTCGACCTCGATCATCAGCGCTTTTTTATTGGGCACGTTTTTCAACATCTGGTCCTGCAACACGGTGACCTTTTCCGAAGGGGCGGCTTCATGAGCGAATGCCGTGGCGGAAAAGGTCAGGGCCAGGGCGGCGAGGGGCGCAGCACAGTAGCGGAAGGCGTTCATGGGTTATCACCTGCTGTGGTTAGTGTCAGGCACCACAGTAAGTCTCGGTCAATGCCAATCAAACAGCCAATTTTCGTGAAGGCGAGGGGACCAATCATGCGCGTTGAAAAAACAAGATCGCCGCCTCCAGCCACTTCTGCAGGGGTACCCATAGCCCTGTAGGAGTGGCCGAAGGCGGCGACCTAATTTTTAAACGATAGGAAAGCTGTTGAAATCGACGGCGTTGGCCAGGCGGCTGTCGATCAGGCCGATAAAGCCTTGTACTTCAGGGCAGTTGAAATGCATTTGCATGGCCGCTTCCGATTGCCAGCGGGCGCTGACAGTCCAGCGGTTGTCGTCCTCGGGGCAGCGGTCGACCATATAGGAATCGCAGCCCGGTAGTTCGCGCAGGGTGTCGACAATCTTTTGCAGTTGCTTGCCCAGTTCGTCCGAGCGGCCGGCAGCGGCCTGCACCTTAACGGTATTGATCACTTCGTTGGACATTGCTCACACTCCTGAATCAGGCCGGACGAATCCTGCTCATTGAGGGATAACGCTTATGCAGGATAGGCCTGCATCCCCGGACCACCAATAGCCAATCACGGGATAAAAACGCAGACCAATCTGTCAGGCGACCTGCTGCAAAATGTCCCGCAGGCGGTCCAGGGCGATGTCGATGTCCAGGGTTTCAATGGCGCCAAAACCCAGGAAAAGCCCGGCCTGCGGCGCTTGCTGGTAGAAAAAACTACTGATGGGGTAGAGCCCGACTTCGACTTTTTTTGCCAATTCGATCACCAATGGAATATCGATAGACACTTTGCACATAACCACCATGTGGAACCCGGCGGTGGTCGGGACAGCCTCTAGCCACGGTGACAGATCGCCAGCCATGCGCTCGAGGATCCGCTCACGACGCCCGGCATAGATCGCATGGCAGCGCCGAATGTGCTTGAGCAGACAGCCTTCGGCGATGAACTTGGCCAGCGCCCATTGGGGCAGGGTGGAGGTGTGCAGATCGGTGAGTTGCTTGGCGCGAATGACCGCGTCGAGAATCGCTGGCGGCAGGATTGCATAACCCAGGCGCAGCTCCGGTAGCAGAGTTTTCGAAAAGGTCCCGACGTAGGCGACAATGCCGCGTTCGTCCATGTTTTGCAGCGAGTCGGTGGGCCGGCCTTCGTAGCGGAATTCGCTGTCGTAATCGTCCTCGATGATGATCGCGCCCAACTCATGAGCCCGCTCCAGCAGCGCCACCCGGCGCGCTTGGCTCATTGGCATGCCGAGCGGGAACTGGTGGGACGGCGTGACGTAGATCAGCCGGGTGCCAAGGGGGATTTTGTCCACCTGAATGCCTTCCGCATCCACCGGGACGCCGATCACCGTGGCGCCGTGGGTACCGAACAACAGGCGTGCGGGCGGATAGCCGGGGTCTTCCATGGCGACAATGCTGCCAGGACGCGTGAGCACCCGGGAGATCAAGTCCAGCGCCTGTTGCGCGCCGTTGCACACCACAACGTCTTCGTCCTGGCAATTGACCCCGCGGGAAAACGCGATGTGCCGGGCGATCGCATTACGCAGCGCCGGCAGGCCTTCGGGCATGCTGTAGAAGCCCTTGGACGCAGCGATTTGGCGCAAGGCGTGAGCGGTGCAGCGCCGCCAGTCATCCTGGGGGAACTGGCCCTTGCTGGTGGCGCCGCCGATGAAGTCGTAGCGCAACGAGCCTTCCAGCGTTGGATGGCGCAGGAACACCGGCAGGTTGCGCCAGGACTCGATGACCTCGGCACTGGCCAACTCCGAATGACTCTGTTTACGGGTGGTTTTCGCCGGTCGGGCGTTGACGTAGGTGCCTTTGCCGATGACCCCGGTGAGGAAGTTTTCGTAGGTCAGCTGCGTGTAGGTGTCGGAAATGGTCTTGCGGGAAATGCCCAGTTGTTCAGCCAGCAAACGACTGGGCGGTAGCTGCGTTCCGGCTGCCAGACGACCGGATTCGATGGCGCTGCGCAGTTGGTTATACAACTGGCCTGCCAGGTCCTTGCGGCCGTTTATGACAACGTGAAGTTCCATACCGGCGAGGCTCCTGGGGCGATTGAGGCGCGTGTGCGTCGGGCCAGATTACCCGCATGAGCGCCTGCGAAAAAGTTGCGTGGGCGAAAAACCTCCGATTGGTCTGGTGCCTGAGTGGTCCACGGGTATTTCGCAGAATTGGATCTGTAACGCCCGCGTATCAACGCCTACCTTGGGAGGCACACATTTGATCCACGAGGTCACTCCATGAACGCCCGCCTGGATTACTACAGCGCATCGCCCAAAGCGATGAAAGCGATGATTGCCATGGAGGCGTTGACCAGCAACCTCAGCATCGAGCCGGCCTTGCTGCACTTGATCAAGATCCGTGCGTCGCAACTCAATGGCTGCGCTTTTTGCACCGACATGCACTCGGTGGATGCCCGGCGACTCGGCGAGACTGACCGTCGTTTGTATTCGATCGTGGTCTGGCGCGACAGCGGCTTCTTCAATGCGCGAGAACGCGCGGCGCTGGCCTGGACCGAAGCCGTCACCTTGCTCTCTGAAAACCATGTGCCGGACGAGGTCTACGCGCAGGCCCGGGAGCAGTTCAACGAAGGCGAGATGGTCGACCTGACCATCGCCGTCACCACGATCAACAGCTGGAATCGCCTGGCGGTGAGTTTTCGGCAAACTCCTGGCGGCTGAATCGATTTTCCGCCCCGAATGTCACATCAGGTTCATAAACGCTGCGCAGGATGAGGCTTTCAAGGACAGATCGACAGGGAGTCAGCGATGCCATTTATGGAAACCACGGATCGTCAGCAAGTTGCCGAGTACCGCTCGCCCGTAGAAAAAACCTCATCCTGGCGCGCACTGGCGGCAGGGATCGATCCGGTACTGGCGCAGTCTTTTCGGGTCAGTGCCCGTTGCGGCTGTTTCATGCAAGCGGCCCGCAGTCTCAACATCAAGGCCACCCAGCTGCGCAAACACTTGGCGCAGCTCGAAGCGCAACTGCAGTGTTCGCTATTCAGCCACTCAGAGAATGGCGTTGCCCTCAGTCGTGAAGGATTGCAGCTGCAATCGCAGTTGATTGCCCTGGCCCACGAGCGCGACTTGCCGGTGATCGAACAGCCGTTGATTCGCCTGGCCGTCGCCGAATCGGTCCTGCATGACATTCTCGGTCGCGATCTGGTGGCCTTGTTGCGGCGCAATGCCAGCGTGCGTCTGGACATCATCACCCTGGACAGCGAACTGTCCCTGCAAGCGGTCAGTTCCGATGTGGTGCTGTGGCTGTCCGGCACCGATTCACCGCTGCCAGGCCCGAGTTTTGCGGTCAGCGAGCCCCGGCGTCTGGCGCGGCTCGACTACTTGCCCCACATCGCCAAACGTTATTCACGGGTCGCGTCGCGGCCAGGCAGCCTCGACGACTTGACGGATTTCCTGCTGGTGCAATGGCAGCATGACCGTCAGGTCGACTGTTTTCGGCCGTGGAATACCCTCGTGGACCAGCGCCTGGCCGGAGTGGTGCAGTTGCATTCCTATGAGCTGATGCTGGAGATGATCCGTTGCAGCGCCTGCATTGGCCTGCTGCCCGGATACATCAGCCGCTTCGACCGGGGCCTGATTGAATTGCCGGGGCTGTTCAGTCAACCGATGCAGCGCCAGGTATGGATGGCGGTCAATGCCGAGTCCGAGGGGCAATCGCAGGTGCAGATGATCGTCGAGCTGATCCAGAACACCTTCGAAGAGCGGCGGGAGTGGTTCGAACAACCTACGGCGGTATAGAGTGGGCGGCCATGTCTGTATCAAGGATGAATCACCCATGCCCGCCACTGACGCTGTCATTTCCCTTGAACGGTTCAACGAATCCCACATCGACGGCATTACCGCGCTCTACAACGACACGGCCATTACCCGTCAGGTGCTGCAAATGCCGTTTCAGTCCGCGGAAGTCTGGCGCAAACGCCTGGCGCCGGACAACGAGCGTGTGGTGCAACTGGTGGCGCTGCATAAAGGGACGGTCATCGGCAATATTGGCCTGGAACAGTTTTCACGGATCCGCCGCAGCCATGCCGGCAATCTCGGCATGGGCGTCGCGGTGGCCTGGCAGGGCAAGGGCGTTGGCTCGAAGTTGTTGGCAGCGGCGCTGGACATCGCCGACAACTGGATGAACCTGCAACGGCTCGAACTTTCGGTCTACGCCGACAACGAAGCCGCCATCGGCCTGTATCGCAAGTTCGGCTTCGACACCGAAGGGCTGTTTCGCGACTACGCCGTGCGTGATGGCGGATGGGTCGATGCCTTGAGCATGGCGCGCCTGCGTCGCACACCCAAGGCCGGTTGAGTCACTCGCCCAACGCGAACGCCACCGCCGCCTGCGCATGCAGTTCGGTGGTGTCGAGCAAGGGCAGGGCGCTATGCTCGGGTTTGATCAGCAGGCCGATTTCCGTGCAACCGAGGATGATTGCCTGGGCGCCACGTCGGGTCAGTGATTCGATGACCTGCTGATACACCTTGCGTGACGCCTCGCTGACCACCCCGACGCACAACTCGTCATAGATGATCCGGTGAACGGCCTGACGTTCATCGGCCTCCGGCACCAGTACGGTCAGGCCCATTGAAGTCAGGCGCTCCTTGAGAAAATCCTGCTCCATGGTGAACGCTGTGCCGAGCAATCCAATCTTCAGCGCACCAGCCTCGATGGCAGCTTGACCCGCCGGGTCGGCGATGTGCAGAAATGGAATACTGATCGCTGCCTGAATCTGCCCGGCCACTTTGTGCATAGTGTTGGTGCACAACACCACGCAATCGGCACCACCGGCCTGCAACCGCTTCGCCGCATCCACCAGAATCGCCGCCGCATCGTCCCAGCGCCCGGCATGCTGGGCCTGTTCGACAGGGCCAAAGTCGACGCTGTACATTAGCAATTTCGCCGAACGCAACGGCCCGAGCCGGTCGCGCACCTGCTGATTGATGAGACGGTAATACTCGGCGCTGGACTCCCAGCTCATGCCGCCGATAAGGCCGATGGTGCGCATTGGTTTTCCTCAAGCTATGGCCTGCATTGACAGGCTTGGCTTGGGAGTTTCGATGTGTTCAAGGGCAGATGCCAGTGAAAAATAAACTGTAACGCTCATCTTTCGGAGAAGTGTCATGGTGCCTTTTCAGGCAAGGGGATGACATGGTTGCACCCGGCGGCCAACGTCTTCTCATACCCCACATCAGGTCGCCACGGTTCCAGGTTTCATTGCGGTTTGTCTCTTGCTATCGCCAGATGGCAACTCAATTGATGGCGCATGCCATGGGTGCTTTTCCAATAGCGGCTGTTGGAATAGTCGCGGGTGAGTTCGTCCCACAAGTAGGGCGTCCCTTCTGGCGGTGTCCGCCTCGCACAAGGTGTGGGTGTAATAGAAAATGACTACTCATAGTCCCGACAAATCCACTGTGCACCTTCCACGTATTTCACACAGCGTTCCGCAATAATGATGTAGCTGTCAGGCGTGTCCTTTGCATTTTGCGCATAAAGGGATGCACTTAAGCCCGACATCAACCCGACGCCTATCAGGGAATGACGGTTAGAGTTCAGGGCTATACCAAGAGAGCGCCACGGTAGACTGTTCATTGAGTTACCACTTGATCGGCGGCGACGTAGGTGAATGTCGCTGTACCGGCTGCGCTGGAGGGCGGAGTCAGTCGAATGATAGGTACAACAATTTTTGGATTGGTCGAGTTGTAAAAATCTCGTTGATTGTATTGTGCGTCTGGCAGCCCTTGGTTATTACCACCTGCAATGAAAAAGAACGCCATGATGGGAAGGGTGTTGGCTCGACCCGCATGCCAGGTCCGTATAATTATTTCGTTATGTTCGTTGAATCCAGTAGTGCCCAGCATGGGTTTTGCCAGCACGGACTGGTAAAACGCGGGTCCTGCTAATGTATTGCGGTCATCCGTGACGTCGAAACCACATTGGCGCAAGTTTGGGTTGCCCCCCCCCGGTGTATTCCATACGCCCACCGCTTGGGCTGCGGTGGTCACACCGGCATCCTGGCAGCGTTTGCTTTGCACAGGAAAAGTGGCGGACGGTCCGCAAACTTCGGTTGCGCTTCGATGCCAACCCCATGCATCCATCGGGTATGAGCACAGGTACTGCAACTGATCTTTGCCTGCGGGCTGTTCGAGAAAGGGGTAAAGGATGTAGCCGTTTCCATAACCCCATGCGAGTCGCCCGAAGTTTGCATCGGCCCTCAAGTACGAGAATGATACTCCGCCACTTTTTACCGACGTAGGGCTAGGGTCCCAGACTTTATACTGTCCTGCAGGATCCCTCACCGTGACCCTGAGTGTTACACCGGAGCACAGGAACCCCGGTTGTGAATCTACCTTGTTACAGTTAGGAAATTTCCGCCCATAAAGCGTCGTAAGTTGGGTTGCTATGTGCTGACCCTGCAACGTGCTGGACTGCACCGCTGCCTCGTTCTCACTAGTTGAGTATGTACCGACCTGGCTGCAACCCACCATGAGTGCAGTTAGAAGAAGTGCGACTGTTTTGTTCATTGCAAAAAACTCGTTAAATAGTTAGCGGTAGGGCGTAACGCCAATTACGTGATCGGCGTTGCAATGCATTTAAGTTGCAGCAAACGTTATAGGTGGGTGGTTATAAAGTGATTCTCAAGCACCACGAAAAAATGATAGGTTCGAGAGTTCCTGTCTTTCTCAGGGTGTAGTTGATAAGTGCTGGGCGTCCTTTGTTTTCAGTTATCCAGCTTTGAGGGACAGTTATGTTGGTATAGTTAGATTGAACAATCGGAATTTCATCACTGTAACGGGTCACTACTCCGAACCATGCCAGTCGTACCTTGTAGGCGCCATCAAGGGTCGGATAATAGGCTCTCGCATTGAGTTTATCTGAAGATAAGGTAGGTTCCGGAAGATGGTGTTTTTGTCCCGTGATCGCAATATGCAGTTTTTTGGAAGGTAGGTCTTCAGTTGTGTTTGGTAGTCTGACGGTATAGGCGATTTCTGCGACGCGGCTAATCGTGTCTACAACTTCCAGACGAGGGATCTTGAAGGTCAACGTTTGCCCTGAATGACTGACTGTTTGAATGTCGCTTCCATAGGTGCTGTTACGACCAAGCCAGTACACTTTGACGGTTTGTTGTGGGGCGGAGCCGATATAAGCCACTTGAACTGTTGCAAATGCGGCTTCGTAAAAATCTTTTACGAAGTTCAATCGTGTCCCCCCCGATTCTTTAGCTTCCAGCAATTTGGGTGGCAGCAGATTAATAGGGACAGGCTTGTCCTTGAGGTGTACGTCCACCTCCAAGGCCGCGGATGGGCCAGATGGATTGCCTAGTTGATCAGTGACCGCGTACTGGAACGGTGTTCGTGGGTTGTCGCCGGTTTTTTCAAACGTAGCGGTGTAGAGCGTCTCGGTTACAACCGGACTGCCTGGAAGGGCTTCGCCGGGAGAAACTTTATGATCAACATAGGTTGTGCCCACGGTCAGGCGAATATCGTCATGGGCGCGTTTATTGGGATAGTCGAACCCGACCACGACACCGCGCTCTGCCTGGGCTTTATCCACTCCGTTGGTCTGCACATCGGCGGAGACCTGAACCTTGCGCGCCGAATGGCCGGGTTCACCTGGTGCAAGGGTATGGTAGAGAACTTTTAATTTCCGGGACTCTTCGGGTGTTGTCTGACCAACCCTCCGCACCTTGTAGAAGATCTCGTTGACACCTTCGTGAAGGATGCCTTTAGGGATGTGCAGTTGAACACGATCGTTTTCCTTGCCAGGCTCAATGTTTTTGCCAGTTACGGGGGTTGCTCTGCCGTCCACATACAGATCAACGCGGTCGTTGGGCGCCGCATTGAGCCAAGGATCCATAATGCATAAGAGACCCTCAAGATGTTCGTTGAAGAGGGAAAGGGGAATGCCCCCCTGTGGATTGGAATCATGAATGACCGGAGTTTTCCATCCCGGGATGATTACCGGATATAGGGTCAGAACATTGTTGTTGGTTTGGTTATCCATCACCTGTCTCCTTGAGCGTGACTTTCACCATCCCGGCAGTTTAGGTGGCGGGTCTATCAAACACCGGCTCAAGCGAGTTGGCTACTGTCACATCTGACAGGTAAAGTCGTATAAATTGTGTTTTTCGCTACCGTTTGTCGTAATTTTCAGTGCCGTGCATTCATCAGTCTTCGTTTTAATTGAACAGTCCTGTGCTCAATCTGCCATGCTCAAAAACCGCAGCACCGCTTCAACAAAGGAACACCGCAATGGACGACGTACAGCAATTGGGTGAGATGCTTCGCCATTACGCAGAAAGCGAAGCGCACAAGAAGCAACTGTTCGAGTCGCAATCGGCCGTGTGGGCGACGCGCATTGGTGAACTGTTCGATCAGATCCAGCAATGGCTGGAACCGGTCCAGGCGCCGAATCTGCTAGAGGTGAGCCGCGAGGCGTATGTCGCCTCGGGGCCAAGCGTTCCGGTCGAGACGTCGACCTTCAAGACCGAGAAGCTGTCCATTGTGATCGCCGGTAAACCGGTGGAGTTTGTGCCGGATGTGATGGGTGCCGGTGGTCAGATTTCACTGGCCGTGATGGGCCTGACGGCCGCGCGGTACGGCAGCATTTCGCTGGTGTGCCTGCCGCCGTCCAGCAGCTGGCAATGGCGCAAGACCAACGGCTTGAAAGACCCGGATACCTTTGCGTTCGATGCGAACTTTTTGGCGCAGCAGTTGCAGAGCCTGATTCCCCGCGAACGCAGCTAAGGTCAAGCGCCACCCCTCACCCCAACCCTCTCCCCAGAGGGGAGAGGGGAAAGGGAGCCGATCTCCGTGCCTTTCAAGACCAGAGTTCGGCTCGATATTTCAGGTCGATGTAAATTGAAAGAACACCTCGGTCAGTCCCCTCTACCCCCTGGGGAGAGGGTTAGGGTGAGGGGTGGCCTTAGCTGACTCCCCTCAAATCTCCAAATCCCCCCAACCAGGTTTTGCTTCTTCCGGCGCAACGGCCTTCACGGTCTTGCCCGTCGCCAACTCCACCCGCCGCGCCACCTCCGGGTCATCGGCAAACGGAATCAGACTAGCTTCATCCAGACTTTCTGTCGTCTGGTGTTTCAGACAGTATTCAACCGCCAGGCAAAGCCCCGTCACGCCCAACACATTCAGCACGACCTCAATCATCTCAAGCTCCTTGCCTCAGGCAATCTGCGCGTCGCACTCGGCCATTTCGACGTCCGAAACCCGCACCGTGCGCCAGACGTTGTAAGCCATCAGCAACATGCCGCTGAGGAAGAACACACCGCCGGCGAAGCGCACCACGAACCCTGGATGGCTGGCCTGCAAGGCTTCGACGAAGGAATAAGTCAGCGTGCCGTCGTCGTTGATCGCGCGCCACATCAGGCCTTGGGTGATGCCGTTGACCCACATTGAGGCGATGTACAACACCGTGCCGATGGTCGCCAGCCAGAAGTGCAGGTTGATCAGCGGCGTGCTGTGCATCTGCTCGCGGCCGAAGACTTTCGGGATCATGTGGTACAGCGAACCGAAGGTGATCATTGCCACCCAACCCAGAGCGCCGGCGTGGACGTGGCCGATGGTCCAGTCGGTGTAGTGGGAGAGGGCGTTGACCGTTTTGATCGCCATCATCGGCCCTTCGAAAGTCGACATCCCGTAGAAGGCCAGGGACAACACCAAAAAGCGCAGGATCGGGTCGGTGCGCAATTTATGCCAGGCCCCCGACAGCGTCATCATGCCGTTGATCATCCCACCCCAGCTCGGTGCCAGCAGGATCAGCGACATCGCCATGCCCAGTGACTGCGCCCAATCCGGTAGCGCGGTGTAATGCAAATGGTGCGGGCCGGCCCAGATGTACAGGGTGATCAGCGCCCAGAAATGCACGATCGACAACCGATAGGAATACACCGGCCGCCCGACCTGTTTCGGCACGAAGTAGTACATCATCCCGAGGAACCCGGTGGTCAGGAAGAAACCCACTGCGTTGTGCCCGTACCACCACTGCACCATGGCGTCGGTCGCCCCGGAGTACACCGGGTAGGACTTGAACCAGTCCACCGGAATCGCCAGGTGATTGACCACGTGCAGCATCGCGATGACCACGATAAACGCGCCGAAGAACCAGTTGCCGACGTAGATGTGTTTGGTCTTGCGTTGCACCACGGTGGTGAAAAACACGATGGCGTAAGCGACCCAGACCACCGTCATCCACACCGCGCCGGAGAATTCGATCTCGGCGTATTCCTTGGTGGTGGTGTAGCCCAGCGGCAGGGTGATCAGCATCACCACGATCACCGATTGCCAACCCCAAAAAGTGAACGCGGCAAGCTTGTCCGAATACAGCCGCACCTGGCAGGTGCGCTGCACCGCGTAGTAACTGGCGGCGAATTGCGCGCTGCCGGAAAAGCCGAAAATTACCAGGCTGGTGTGCAGCGGGCGCAAGCGGCCGAAGGTGGTCCACGGCAGGTCGAGGTTCATCTGCGGCCACACCAGTTGCGAGGCGATCCACACCCCCATCGCCATCCCCAAGACACCCCAAACCACGGTTGCCACGACGAATTGGCGGACGACCTTGTAGTTATAGGCCTGTCCGATTGTTGCTGTGCTCATGGTCAATGCTTCCACGGTTGCAAAGTCTTGCCAGGCCACCCGGACTGGCATGTCGTCCACTGTAGAAACCCTGCCAGAAACAAAACAGACTCAGAAAAACCGAGTTTATGCGGATCAGATAAAGCGCATGCGTGTGGTGATCAGCCGCAGTCTGATACGGTTTTTTAGTATTTAGCTGAATCTGTAACGTACTGCGCCGCAGGTCCATAGTCGCTACCACAAGCACCGCCAACCCCGTAGCAGCTGTCGAGCACCGCGAGGCTCGGGCCGCGTTCGGACGCAGCAGTCGCGAAATCAAGCGACTCGGTGGGTCAGGTAAACCGGGTACACAGGGTTTACGACTGCTACGTCCGAACGCGGCCCGAGCCGAACGCAGCCTCGCGGTGCTCGACAGCTGCTACGGGGCAGAACAAATGATCGACCCGCGGCCGCTGACGGAAATCCTCCGGCAGTGGTCGACCATCAACCCGGAATTCCTGTTTCTGCCGCGCAAGTTCAAGATCGCCATCTGCTCGGCGGAGCAGGACCGGGCGACGATCATGATGCATGACATCGGCCTCTATCTTTACCCGGGTGACGACGGGCAAATGCTGCTGCGGGTCATCGTTGGCGGCGGGTTGGGGCGCACGCCGATCCTTGGTTTACAGATTCGCGAGGGATTGCCGTGGCAACACCTGCTGTCCTACGTCGAAGCGGTGCTGCGGGTCTACAACCGCCACGGTCGGCGCGACAACAAGTACAAGGCGCGGATCAAGATTCCGGTCAAGGCGGTGGGCATCGAAGCCTTTGCCCGGGAAACCGCGCTCTGGCGGACACCGACCTCGATTTCGGCACACGCCTGTCCGAAAACCCGGCCTTCGCCCGTTGGGTGTCGCGCAACGTTCAGCCGCACAAAGTGCCGGGCTACGCCAGCGTGGTGTTGTCGACCAAACCGGGCATTGCCTCACCGCCGGGTGATGCAGTGATTCTGCCGTTGGCCCGTTGGCTTGAAGGTCCACCGCAAAAGGGCGTGTGGTTGGGGCCGGACGATGAGGTGGAAAGCCTAAAGCCGTGGTTTTCACACTTGTCGTTGATTGCCCTGGGTTTTCCGAGTTTCCGTGATGGTCGCGGTTACAGCCAGGCGTACTTGCTGCGCACTCGATTGGGCTGGACGGGCGAGTTGCGCGCCGTCGGCGATGTACCGCGCGATCAACTCAGCCACATGCGTCAATGCGGGTTCGACAGCTTTGCGGTGCGTGAAGACAAGTCCGCCGAAGATGCGCTCACGGGGCTGGCCGGGATGAGCGTGCTGTATGGGCGTTCGGTGATTGAGCCGCGGCCGTTTTTCGACGGCGTCAGTAGAACGCCAGTGAGGATGGCGCATCCTGTAGAGCAGGACGCGCCGAGCGCTGTCAGTTGATACGGACCAGAGCAGCGCGATCGCTTGGAGAAAGCTGATCAATTTCGAGCAGTGTGAGGCTTTTTGGCGCTTCACCAGGCAGTGGGCTGCCGAGATTGCCCGCAGCGTCGGTGGGAAGTTTGTACATCGCGCCAGTGAGTGGATCGACAACGAGCATGCCAATCAACCCACCGAACAACAGGTTGCCCCAGTACCAGCCACTCATGCTGGTTTCCAGCGTAGCGCTGCTATCGGCATAACCTTCTTTCTTAAAGGTGATGGTGTAGGCCTCACCTTTGAAGTAGCCACGACCTGAAGGCAGGGTAACGGTATTGGGCGTGGAACCGTTATGTACGACGACTCCGTCCTTGTTCTTGATGGTGAAGTCGGCACCGCTTGGAGTGCTCGACACGTTCACTGGGTATTTGCTGTCGCCAACAATGCTTGCACAGCCCGAAGTCAGCAGTGTGGCGGTCAGGGCTGAAACGGTGAACAGCGTGCGGAGAGCTTTCATTGATGATCCTTGAGACCGGTATTTGCCGTCATTGGCCGAGGTACGCTTCATGTCGCCTCGTTGTGATTATTGGGGGCTGACTGCCCGGCGCGGACTCTAGCATTAATGGCAGTGCGCCATCATCCAGAACTCAAATTAATTCGATTTAGTCGCACACCGTGGGAAATGTTGTGTGGTGGCGTAAGGCATTTGTACTTGGGTCGATGATGGCACTTTGGTAGAGTCCGCAGCTCATAAGGAAGTCGTACCGAAAGGAGTCTGGTTTGAGTGTGGGCAAGAAGATTCTAGGGTTAACCGCGTTTCTGCTGATGTTGACCCTGTGGGGCGGTTACTTTTATGTGTTCCAGGAGAACCGCGGCGGTCAGTTGGGTGGTGCGCCCGACAGTTACGCCTGGTGCGGCACGCCACCGGCCACCGATGCGCTGTCGCTGGGTAAGGATCAGTTGACGCTGCGCGTCACTAACAACCTGCGTGGCGAGTTCCTGCTCAGCGGCGCGGTGATTGTTTCCGAACGCACCTTCAATCGCTATGACCTGGGCCGTAACGAACTGCGCCTGCGCCTGGAACCGCTGCAATGGTCCTACGGCGCCACGCCGATTTTCCTCGAACAGGTCAGGATCAAGCCCCTGAGCCGTAACCTCGCTTCTGACAACAAAAGTGCCTACGCGGAGCTCGAACCGCGACCGATTGGCGTGCAGGGGCGCGCCACCGAGTTTCCCTTCGACACCTACCGCTACGGCTACAAACCGGTGCTGTATTACCTCAAGGGCAATGAGCGCGTCGACTTGCGCTTTCGCCACATCACCACGGTGATGGAGATGTCGAACACCTTTACGCCCATTCAAAAGTACAACCGGGTCGAGTACATCAATGAGAAAAACTCGTTGGTACGCGACGAGGATTACAAGCCTTACGCCGCCAACGAATGTGCGTTCAGCGTCGAGCGCAAAGGCTCGTTCAAGGTGATCGTCTTGCTATTGCTGCTGGTGATTTGCCTGCCGCTGATGCACGTGTTTTATCGCGACGAGCCGGGCATCGATTTTCTCGCCACGCTGGTGAGTATCGGTGCAGTCCGGATATTGCTGGTGGGGTCGTTGCAGGACTTTCAGCTGTACAACATTGACTTCCTGTTTGGCGCGGCGATTTTGCTGGTGGGGACGGTGTCGTTGATCAAGGCGATGCGGGCGAATAGTCGGCGGGAATTGGCGTTGAAGAGTGGTTCGTCCTGGTGATTCCACCGTCGATGTAGCAGCTGTCGAGCAGCGCGAGGCTGCGTTCGGTGCGGGCCGCGTTCGGAGGCAGCCGTCGTGAAGTCACGCGATACGGTTTACAGGAAAACCGCGTTTGCAGGGTTTACGACGACTTTGTCGCCGAACGCAGCCTCGCAGGCTCGGCAGCTGCTACAGACCTGGCGAAGGATCACTTCAACGCGCGGCTTTGCGCAGGGCCGGCATGGCCGGGGCCGATTTGCCCGCGCGCACCAGCGTGGCTGATTGGACGACTCGGCACTTCTAGGCCGTTACTGCGAAATCTCTTTCCTATCAAGCCTGTAGGACACGTCTGTTGACGCTAGCAGCTAACCCGGGGTTCGCCAGTCGAAAGGGGGAATCTTTGGTTTTTTGTGCACGCTTGTGGGGATTGTGTGTACTAAAAGGTTAACGCGAAACGGGGGGTGGAGATGCGTGAGGCAAAAAAGCAATCGCGGTCACGCCTCGCTCTTATGAGGCTCCGACATGTTGATCAATCCCACGCAGGTGCATGGGATAGATCCGTTACTCAGCGTTTCTTCACCTGCGTACGCAGCCGTTCTTCCTGCTCCCGCAATTCAGGTGTGAACTCGGCCCCGAAATCTTCGGCCTCGTACACCTGGCGAATCTCGATCTCGGCGTCGGTGCCTGGCATCGGGTTGGGGCAGCGCTTGACCCACTCGATCGCTTCCTGTTTCGACTTCACCTGCCACAGCCAGTAGCCGGCGATCAGCTCCTTGGTTTCGGCGAACGGGCCATCGATCACCGTGCGCTTTTCACCCGAGAATCGCACCCGGGCGCCCTTGCTGCTGGGTTGCAGGCCATCGCACTCGATGAGGATGCCGGCTTTGACCAGTTCCTCGTTGTAGTTGCCCATCGCGGTCATCAGTTCCTCGCTGGGCAGCACACCGGCCTCGGAATCCTGGCTGGCTTTCACAATGATCATGAATCGCATGGTCTTATCTCCGCTGGATGTGAGTGACTCACTGGCTAGTCGAATGGCCGTTGCCCGAATCGACAATGCTTCTTACGGAAGATCGCCGAAAAGCAGATTTGTTTCTCGACACTAAACTCGCTATGCGGTGATGGGGGCGGTTTGTATCCAATGTGTGCGACGACACTTCACAATTTGTATCTGGGCATAGGTCGTCGGGCCATTTCGTGGTTAACTTCGGCCTCTTCAAAATTCTCTACAACAACGTTCAGAAGGACTCCGTTCATGGCTCAAGTCACTCTTAAAGGCTCCCCGGTTCAAGTCAACGGCCAACTGCCACAAGCCGGTTCCAAGGCGCCAGCCTTTTCCCTGGTTGCCGGCAATCTGTCCGACGTGACCCTGGCGAGCTTCGCCGGCAAGCGCAAAGTGCTGAACATCTTCCCAAGCGTTGACACCCCGACCTGCGCCACTTCGGTTCGCAAGTTCAACGCCCAGGCCAGTGATGTCGCCAACACTGTCGTGCTGTGCATCTCCGCTGACCTGCCGTTCGCTCAAGCGCGCTTTTGCGGCGCCGAAGGCCTGGAAAACGTACAAAACCTGTCGACCCTGCGCGGTGCCGAGTTCATCGAGAACTACGGCGTTGCCATCGCTGACGGCCCGCTCAAAGGCCTGACCGCCCGTGCCGTCGTGGTTCTGGACGAAAACGACAACGTTCTGCACAGCGAACTGGTCAAGGAAATCGCTGAAGAACCGAACTACGAAGCAGCACTCGCCGTTCTGAAGTAAGCGTCGTTTTACAATTGTTAACGGCCTAGGGGGCGTTCTCACTGAATTTCCCCGCCGCGTTGTCGCCTTAAAGCGGGCCAGGCAAGGCGCAGGCCGCTGGTAATGGTTGTTCCCTTCCCAAGGCCTGCAACGCAGGCTGGCCCGCTTTAAGGCACAACCCGAAGGGCCGGGCCTGCTGTTGTGCAGGGCTGCGTTGCTCGAAGCTTATTTGGAATGACCAAACCACGCTTCTCGCGCCTTGCCCTGCACAACAGCAGACCCGGCGCGGCGGGGAAATTCAGTGAGAACGCCCCCTCTGTCCAGGCCGTTTTCATTTGTGATTCAGTGTCTTGGCAAAACATCCTGTTACGTAAGCCGAAGGTAAATTGCCGGTAAAGCCGCTTTGCTTAATGCCCGCCAGTGCTTATCGTTCAGCCTCCTGTAGAAGAAGCCCACGCGCCCAATGGTTGATCATTCCATGCAATCCTCCGTTTCCCGTAGTCCCCGTCGCTGGCTGTTCGGCCTGCTTGTCCTGTTGGTCATCGCTGGCCTGTGCTGGAAATTCTGGCCCGTCGGCACTGCCCAAAAAGAGGGCGCAGGGCAAAAAGCCGTTGCCGGGCAAACCGGCAGGTCGGGGGGAATGCGTCCCGGTTTCGGCGGGGCGACCGGGCCGGTTCCAGTGCGTGTCGCGCCAGCGGTCAAGGGTGACTTCCCGCTGTACTACAAGGCGCTGGGCACCGTGACGGCGCTGAACACCATCAATGTGCGCAGCCGCGTCGGAGGTGAGCTGATGAAGATCTCCTTCGAGGAAGGGCAGATGGTCAAGGCTGGCGATCTGCTGGCTGAAATCGACCCGCGTCCGTACCAGAACGCCTTGCTTCAGGCCGAAGGCACGTTGCTGCAGAACCAGGCACAACTGAAAAACGCCCAGGTCGATGTGGAACGCTATCGCGGCCTGTATCGCGAAGACAGTATCGCCAAGCAGACCCTGGACACCGCCGAAGCGCTGGTGGGCCAGTATCAGGGCACGGTCAAAACCAATCAGGCGGCGGTCAACGACGCCAAGCTCAATCTGGAATTCACCAAGATCCGCGCCCCGATTGCCGGGCGTGTGGGCTTGCGTCAGCTGGATGTCGGCAATCTGGTGGCAGCCAACGACACCACCGCGCTGGTGATCATCACCCAGACCCAACCGATCAGCGTTGCCTTCACCTTGCCGGAAAACAGCCTCGACGTCGTACTGGCCCGCTATCGCACCGGCGCCAAATTGCCCGCCGAAGCCTGGGACCGTGGCGACACCAAGTTGCAGGCCACCGGCGTCTTGCAGAGCCTCGATAACCAGATCGACGTGACCACCGGCACCCTGAAATTCAAGGCTCGCTACGAGAACCGCGATCAGGCGCTGTTCCCCAATCAGTTTGTCAACGTTCATCTTTTGGCCGACACCCTCAAAGGAGTGGTCCTCGCACCCTCGGCGGCAATTCAGTTCGGCACCAACGGTACTTTTGTCTATGCGCTGGATGGCGACAAGAAAGTCACGATCCGTCAGTTGAAAGTCGGCGCCAGTGACGGCGAAAACACCGTCATTACCGAAGGCTTGGCCGCAGGTGATCGCGTCGTGCTGGAAGGCACCGACCGCCTGAAAGAGGGCAGCGAAGTCGAAGTGGTCTACGATAGCAAGGACGTACCGACCACCCCGACTGAACACCTGCAAGGCAAGTCGGCCACCACCGCGCCTGACGCGACAGTCACCGACAAGGCGAAAAAGGGCGGCGCATGAACATCTCGCGGCTGTTCATCCTTCGCCCGGTCGCCACGACCCTGAGCATGCTGGCCATTATCCTGGCCGGCGTGATCGCCTATCGGCTGTTGCCGGTGTCGGCATTGCCTCAGGTCGATTACCCGACCATCCGCGTCATGACGCTGTACCCCGGCGCCAGCCCGGATGTCATGACCAGCGCCGTGACCGCGCCGCTTGAGCGTCAATTCGGGCAGATGCCCGGCCTGACCCAAATGGCTTCGACCAGTTCCGGCGGCGCTTCAGTGCTGACCCTGCGTTTCAGCCTCGACATCAACATGGACGTCGCTGAGCAGCAGGTGCAGGCGGCGATCAACGCTGCGACCAATTTGCTGCCCAAGGACCTGCCGGCGCCGCCGGTGTACAACAAGGTCAACCCGGCGGACACCCCGGTGCTGACCCTGGCCATCACGTCCAAGACCATGCTGCTGCCCAAGCTCAATGACTTGGTCGACACGCGCATGGCGCAGAAAATCGCCCAGATCAGCGGCGTCGGCATGGTCAGCATTGCCGGCGGCCAGCGTCAGGCGGTGCGAATCAAGGTCAATCCCGAGGCGCTGGCCGCCAATGGCTTGAACCTCTCCGACGTGCGAACCCTGATCGGCGCATCCAACGTCAACCAACCCAAGGGCAACTTCGACGGCCCGACCCGGGTGTCGATGCTCGATGCAAACGATCAACTGACCTCGCCCAAAGACTACGCCAATCTGATTCTCACCTACGCCAACGGCGCGCCGTTGCGGCTCAAGGACGTGGCAGAGATCGTCGATGGCGCGGAAAACGAACGTCTGGCGGCGTGGGCCAACGAAAGTCAGGCCGTGCTGCTGAACATCCAGCGTCAGCCTGGCGCCAACGTCATCGAAGTGGTTGACCGGATCAAAGCCCTGCTGCCGAGCATCACCGACAACCTGCCGGCCGGTCTCGAAGTCACTGTGCTGACCGACCGCACCCAGACCATCCGTGCCTCGGTCACCGACGTGCAGCACGAATTGTTGATCGCCATTGCGCTGGTCGTGATGGTGACCTTCCTGTTCCTGCGTCGGGTCAGCGCCACGATCATTCCGTCGGTCGCGGTCCCACTGTCGCTGATCGGCACCTTCGGCGTGATGTACCTCGCGGGTTTCTCGGTCAACAACCTGACCCTGATGGCACTGACCATCGCCACCGGTTTCGTGGTGGACGATGCGATCGTCATGCTGGAGAACATTTCCCGATTTATCGAAGAGGGCGAGAGCCCCCTGAATGCGGCGCTCAAGGGCGCCAAACAGATCGGCTTCACGCTGATCTCCCTGACCCTGTCGCTGATCGCGGTGCTGATTCCGTTGCTGTTCATGGCCGACGTGGTGGGGCGGTTGTTCCGCGAATTTGCCATCACCCTGGCGGTGGCGATCCTGATCTCCCTGGTGGTGTCCCTGACACTGACGCCGATGATGTGCGCTCGGTTGCTCAAGCGTGAACCCAAGGAAGAAGAACAAGGCCGTTTCTACCGAGCCAGCGGCGCCACAATTGATTGGATGATCGCGGCTTACGGGCGCAAGTTAAAGTGGGTTCTCAAGCATCAACCGCTGACCCTGATGGTGGCCATCGGCACGCTGGCGTTGACCGTATTCCTTTACATGGTGGTGCCCAAGGGCTTCTTTCCGGTGCAGGACACCGGGGTGATCCAGGGCATTTCCGAGGCGCCGCAGTCGATTTCCTTTGCGGCGATGAGCGAGCGTCAACAGGAGCTGGCCAAGGTGATCCTTGCCGATCCGGCAGTGGAAAGCTTGTCGTCCTACATCGGCGTCGACGGTGACAACTCGACGCTGAACAGCGGTCGTCTGCTGATCAACCTCAAATCCCACAGTAACCGCGACTTGAGCGCCACCGAAGTCATTGCCCGTCTGCAACCGGAACTGGACAAACTCACCGGCATTCGCCTGTTCATGCAGCCGGTGCAGGACCTGACCATCGAAGACCGCGTCAGCCGCACCCAGTATCAATTCAGCATGTCGTCGCCGGATTCCGAGCTGCTCAGCCTGTGGAGCGGTCGTCTGGTGGAAGCACTGGCCCAACGGCCGGAGCTGACCGACGTTGCCAGCGATTTGCAGGACAAAGGCTTGCAGGTTTATCTGGTGATTGACCGCGATGCGGCGTCGCGGGTCGGTGTGTCGGTGTCGAACATCACCGATGCGTTGTACGACGCCTTCGGTCAGCGGCAGATTTCCACCATTTACACCCAGGCCAGCCAGTACCGCGTGGTGCTGCAATCGCAGTCCGGCGAGAAGATCGGCCCGGATGCGCTGAATCAGATTCACGTGAAAACCACCGACGGCGGGCAAGTGCGTCTCTCCAGTCTGGCGCACATCGAGGAGCGTCAGGCGCAACTGGCGATCACTCATATCGGGCAGTTTCCGGCAGTGATGATGTCCTTCAACCTCGCGCCCGGCGTGGCGCTGGGGCATGCGGTGGAGATCATCGACCAGGTGCAGAAGGACATCGGCATGCCGATTGGCGTACAGACCCAGTTCCAGGGCGCGGCCGAGGCTTTCCAGGCGTCGCTGTCGAGCACCTTGCTGCTGATTCTGGCGGCGGTGGTGACCATGTACATCGTGCTCGGTGTGCTTTACGAGAGCTACATCCACCCGATCACCATTCTCTCGACCTTGCCCTCGGCGGCGGTCGGCGCCTTGCTGGCATTGCTGTTGAGCGGGAATGACCTTGGCATGATCGCGATCATCGGCATCATTTTGTTGATCGGCATCGTGAAAAAGAACGCGATCATGATGATCGACTTCGCCCTCGACGCTGAACGCAATCAGGGCATGGACCCGGAAACGGCAATCTATCAGGCGGCACTGCTGCGTTTCCGGCCGATTCTGATGACCACACTGGCCGCGTTGTTCGGCGCGGTGCCACTGATGCTGGCGACCGGCTCCGGCGCGGAACTGCGTCAACCGTTGGGCCTGGTGATGGTGGGGGGCTTGTTGGTGAGTCAGGTGCTGACGCTGTTTACCACTCCGGTCATCTATCTGTATTTCGACCGCCTCGGTCGGCGCTGGGGTCGCAAGTCTGAAGCCGTGGAAGCGGTAGAACAGCCATGAACCTGTCCGGACCTTTCATCAAGCGCCCGGTCGCGACGATGTTGCTGAGCCTGGCGATCCTGCTGCTGGGCGGCGTGAGCTTCGGCCTGTTGCCGGTGGCGCCGCTGCCGCAGATGGACTTTCCGGTGATCGTGGTCCAGGCGAGTCTGCCCGGTGCAAGCCCTGAGGTCATGGCCTCGACCGTGGCCACGCCGCTGGAGCGCTCCTTCGGCGCCATCGCCGGGGTCAACACCATGAGCAGCCGCTCCAGCCAGGGCTCGACCCGGGTGATTTTGCAGTTCGACCTCGACCGCGACATCAACGGCGCGGCGCGGGAAGTGCAGGCGGCGATCAACGCCTCGCGCAACCTGCTGCCGAGCGGGATGCGCAGCATGCCGACCTACAAGAAGGTCAACCCGTCCCAGGCGCCGGTCATGGTGCTGTCGCTGACCTCCGACGTACTGGAAAAAGGCCAGCTCTACGATTTGGCCTCGACGATTCTGTCCCAGAGCGTGTCTCAGGTGCAGGGTGTCGGCGAAGTGCAGATCGGCGGCAGCTCCTTGCCGGCGGTGCGCATCGAACTCGAACCGCAGGCGCTCAACCAATACGGCGTGGCGCTGGACGATGTGCGCAACACCATCGCCAACGCCAACGTGCGCCGGCCAAAAGGGTCGGTCGAAGATGGCCAGCGGCTGTGGCAGGTTCAGGCCAACGATCAACTGGAAAAAGCCAAGGATTACGAGTCGCTGATCATTCACTACGCGGACGGCGCGGCCCTGCGCCTGAAGGACGTGGCCAAGGTCAGCGACGGCGTCGAAGACCGCTACAACAGCGGTTTCTTCAACAACGACGCGGCGGTACTGCTGGTGATCAACCGCCAGGCCGGCGCCAACATCATCGAGACGGTCAACGAAATCAAGGCTCAACTGCCGGCGTTGCAGGCCGTGTTGCCGGCCAGCGTGAAGCTGAACGTGGCGATGGACCGGTCGCCGGTGATCAAGGCGACCTTGCACGAAGCGGAAATGACCCTGTTGATTGCCGTGGCGCTGGTGATTCTGGTGGTGTTCCTGTTCCTCGGTAACTTCCGCGCCTCGTTGATTCCTACCCTGGCGGTGCCTGTTTCCCTGGTCGGTACCTTTGCGGTGATGTACCTCTACGGATTCTCCCTGAACAATCTGTCGCTGATGGCGCTGATTCTGGCCACCGGGCTGGTGGTGGACGATGCCATCGTGGTGCTGGAGAACATTTCCCGGCACATCGACAAAGGCGTACCGCCGATGAAGGCCGCGTACCTGGGGGCGCAGGAAGTCGGCTTCACCTTGCTGTCGATGAACGTCTCGCTGGTGGCAGTGTTCCTGTCGATCCTGTTCATGGGCGGGATCGTCGAAAGCCTGTTTCGCGAGTTTTCCATCACGCTGGCGGCGTCCATCGTAGTGTCACTGGTGGTCTCTCTGACGCTGACACCGATGCTCTGCGCCCGCTGGCTCAAGCCGCATACGCCGGGTGAGGAAAACCGTTTGCAGCGCTGGAGTCAGCGCGCCAACGAGTGGATGGTCGGCAAATACGCCACGAGCCTCGACTGGGTGCTGCGTCATCGCCGGTTGACCCTGCTTAGCCTGCTAGTGACAGTCGGCGTTAACATTGCACTGTATGTCGTTGTTCCTAAAACATTTATGCCTCAACAGGACACCGGTCAGCTGATCGGCTTCGTGCGCGGCGACGATGGGTTGTCGTTCAGCGTGATGCAGCCAAAAATGGAAACCTTCCGCCGCGCCGTGCTCAAGGATGACGCGGTGCAAAGCGTCGCCGGCTTCATCGGCGGCACCAACGGCACCAACAACGCCTTCATGCTGGTGCGGCTGAAGCCGATCAAGGAACGCAACCTGTCTGCGCAAAAGGTCATCGAACGCCTGCGCAAGGAAATGCCCAAGGTGGCCGGTGCACAGTTGATGCTGATGGCCGACCAGGACCTGCAATTTGGTGGCGGTCGCGAGCAAAGTACGTCGCAGTATTCGTACATCCTGCAAAGCGGTGATCTGGGTGCGTTGCGCGAGTGGTATCCGAAGGTTGTCACTGCGCTCAAGGCTTTGCCGGAGCTGACGGCGATTGACGCCCGAGAAGGCCGTGGCGCGCAGCAAGTAACGTTGATTGTCGATCGTGATCAGGCCAAACGCCTGGGTGTCGACATGGACATGGTCACCTCGGTGCTGAACAACGCCTACAGTCAGCGACAGATTTCGACGATTTACGACAGCCTCAACCAGTATCAGGTAGTGATGGAGGTCAACCCGAAATATGCCCAGGACCCGATCACGCTCAATCAGGTTCAGGTGATCACCGCCGACGGCGCGCGGATTCCGTTGTCGACCATCGCCCATTACGAAAACAGCCTGGAAGACGATCGGGTCAGCCACGAAGGCCAGTTCGCTTCGGAAAGCATTGCTTTCGACATGGCCGACGGGGTGACGGTGGAGCAGGGCACGGCCGCCATCGAGCGGGCGATCGCCAAGGTGGGTCTGCCGGAAGGTGTCATTGCGAAAATGGCCGGCACCGCCGATGCCTTCGCCGCGACCCAGAAGAGCCAACCGTGGATGATTCTCGGCGCGCTGGTGGCGGTTTATCTGGTGCTCGGTGTGCTGTATGAAAGCTACATCCATCCGCTGACCATTCTTTCGACCTTGCCGTCGGCCGGGGTCGGCGCGTTGCTTTCGATTTATGCGCTGGGCGGTGAGTTCAGCCTGATCTCGTTGCTCGGGTTGTTCCTGCTGATCGGCGTGGTGAAGAAAAACGCCATTCTGATGATCGACCTGGCGTTGCAGTTGGAACGGCATCAGGGCATGGCGCCGCTGGAATCGATTCGCAGCGCTTGCCTGCAACGTCTGCGGCCGATTCTGATGACCACCCTGGCGGCGATCCTCGGCGCATTGCCGTTGCTGCTGAGCCGCGCCGAAGGGGCGGAAATGCGTCAACCGCTGGGCCTGACCATTATCGGCGGGCTGATCTTCAGCCAGGTGCTGACCCTTTACACCACCCCGGTGGTTTACCTGTATCTCGACAAACTGCGCCATCGCTTCAACCACTGGCGTGGGGTGCGTACCGATGCTGCTCTGGAAACTCCGCTATGACTGACCGTTCGCTTATCACTCTGGCTGCACCGCTGGTAACGGCCCGAGGCTCGCGTTTGTGGAGCCTGGCGCTGTGCGTGGCGATGCTCAGCGCCTGCGCTATCGGCCCGGATTACCAGCGCCCGCAAGCGGCTGCGCCGGCGCAATACAAGGAAGCGGCAGGCTGGCGTCAGGCCAAGCCCAGCGATTCCCTGGCCCGTGGCGCCTGGTGGGAGTTGTATGGCGATCAGCAGCTTAATGGCCTGATCGAAAAGCTTAACAGTGCCAACCAGACCGTCGCGCAGTCCGAAGCCCAGTACCGTCAGGCCCAGGCCTTGGTGCGCAGTGCTCGTGGCGCGTTTTTTCCGACCGTGGACCTGACTGTCGGGAAAAACCGCTCCAGCCAGGGCACCGGCAGCAGCAGTTCGAGCCTGACCAGTTCCTCCAGCGGGATTCGCGACACTTACACCGCACAGGCCGGGGTCAGTTGGGAAGCCGATGTTTGGGGCAAACTGCGACGAGGACTGGAAGCCGACACTGCCAACGCCGAGGCGAGTTATGCCGATCTGGCGGCGATGCGCTTGAGCCAACAGTCGGAAATGGTACAGAACTATCTGCAACTGCGCGTGATCGACGAGCAGAAACGCCTGCTGGAGGCGACGGTCGAGGCCTATCAGCGCTCGCTGACAATGACTGAAAACCAGTACCGCGCCGGTGTCTCCGGCAAGGACGCGGTGGCGCAGGCTCAGACTCAGCTCAAAAGCACCCAGGCTGACATGGTTGATCTGATCTGGCAGCGCGCCCAGTTCGAGAATGCCATTGCCGTTCTGATCGGGCTACCGCCGGCCGAGTTCAGCCTGGCTGAAAGCAAAGACATTCCTGCGTTGCCCGAGATACCGCTGAGCCTGCCTTCGCAATTGCTCGAGCGCCGCCCGGACATCGCCTCCGCTGAGCGCTCGGTGATGGCCGCCAACGCCAACATCGGCGTGGCCAAGGCGGCCTACTACCCGGACTTCACCCTGAGTCTGAACGGTGGTTACAGCAGCAGCACCTCTTCCAACTGGATCAGCGTGCCAAACCGCTTCTGGTCGGTCGGACCGCAATTAGCCATGACCTTGTTCGACGGCGGTCAGCGCTCTGCGGAAGTTGACCGCAGCGAAGCGGCCTACGACGAAACAGTGGCCAAGTACCGCCAGACCGTGCTCGATGGTTTCCGTGAGGTGGAAAACTATCTGGTGCAGCTCAAGGTCCTGGAAGACGAAGCGGGCGTGCGCCAGGAAGCGCTGGACGCGGCGCGAGAGTCCTTGCGCCTGACCCAGAACCAGTACAAGGCCGGTGTGATCGCTTATCTGGGCGTGGTGGTCGTTCAGGCCACAGCGTTGAACAATGAACGCAGCGTGCTGAGCCTGTTGCAGAGCCGGTTGATTGCCAGTGTGCAGTTGATCGCGGCATTGGGTGGTGGCTGGGATGGGGCGTTGCAAGTGAGCGAAAAATAGTAGGCATCTGCCCCGATGTGAAACCTTAAAACCAACGTTTCATCGACTTGATGGCCATTTGCTTATTTTGTCGGTGCGTTCTTTTGCGCAATCAGTACAATCGCCCGATTTGCCCCCCGAGAACGGAGGGCTGTCGCGAGAAGTCTTATGCTTATCGGTAGCTATTCCCCCACGCTGGTTATCATCTCGCTTTTTGTGGCGATTCTCGCCTCCTATACCGCGCTCGACCTGACCGAACGTATCGCCACGGCCACGGGCCGGGCCGTGCATCTATGGACGGCGGGCGGCGCCTTTGCCATGGGGGTTGGCGTGTGGTCGATGCATTTCATCGGCATGCTCGCGTTTGAATTGCCCATCGACCTCGGTTACGACGTCGGCATCACGTTGGTGTCACTGCTGATTGGCATCCTGTCCTGCGGCTTTGCCCTGTGGCTGGTCAGCCAGCCACAATTGCCAGCCTGGCAATTGGCATTCGGCGCGCTGGTCATGGGCACCGGGATTAGCGCCATGCACTACACCGGCATGGCCGCCATGCGCATGCAGCCGGGTATCGATTACGATCCGACGCTGTTCGGCGCCTCGCTGCTGATCGCCGTAGTCGCCTCGGGCGCCGCGTTATGGATCGCTTTCCGCCTGCGCCAGCACACACCTTATGTCGGCCTGATCCGTGGCGGTGCGGCGGTGATCATGGGCCTCGCGATTGTCGGCATGCACTACACCGGCATGGCGGCGGCGCGCTTCCCGGATGGCAGCTTCTGTGGCGCGGCCGTCAGCGGCCTGAACGGCAAGGGCCTGGACAATCTGGTGCTGATCACCACCCTGGCAGTGTTGAGCCTTGCCTTGTTGACCTCGATCCTCGATGCGCGCCTTGAGGCCCGCACCGCAGGCCTTGCCCACTCATTGACCGAGGCCAACCGCGAACTGACTCAACTGGCCCTGCATGACACCCTGACCGGCCTGCCGAATCGCGTGTTGCTGGCTGACCGCATCGATCAGGCAATGTCCATGGTGCAGGAGCAGGGCGGTTGTTTCGCGTTGATGTTCATCGATCTGGACGGTTTCAAACCAGTCAACGATGCCTTCGGTCACCATATGGGCGATCTGTTGTTGCGTGAAGTCGGTCTGCGCTTGCGCGAGGATTTGCGCAGCCATGACACCCTGGCGCGGATCGGCGGTGATGAGTTCGTTTTACTGGTGCAGCTCGGCGAACAGAATGACGCATTGAGCCTGGCAGCCCGTCAGGTCGGGCTGATCGGGCGTTCGTTCCGGGTCGGCGAACATGACTTGCAGATTTCCGCCAGCGTCGGCATTGCGATTTATCCGGGCAACGGTGAAACCGCCGAGGAATTGCTGATGAACGCCGACGCGGCGATGTATCACGCCAAGGGCTCCGGGAAAAACGGCTATAGCTTCTTCGATGCCTCGATGAACAGCAACGCGCGTAAACAGCTGCAGTTATTGCAGGACTTGCGTATCGCCATTGATCAGCAGCAATTCAGTCTCTATTACCAACCCAAGTTCGATGCCAACAATGGCCGACCGGTCGGCGCCGAGGCGTTGCTGCGCTGGGTGCATCCGACCCAGGGCATGTTGCTCCCGGACAAGTTCATCGAACTGGCGGAAAAGACCGGGCTGATCATTCCGATTGGCGAGTGGGTGCTCAACGAAGCCTGCCGTCAGATGCGCGAGTGGTACGTGCTCGGGTACACCGACTGGCGCATCGCGGTGAACCTTTCAGCCTTGCAGTTCTGCCACGCGGGTCTGGTCCAGAGCGTCGCCAAAGCCTTGGCCACTCACCATTTGCCGGCCAACAGCCTGACCCTCGAGATCACTGAAACCACCGCCATGAGCGATGCCGATGCGAGCATGACAGTGCTGCAGGAGCTTTCGACAATGGGTGTCGACCTGTCGATCGACGACTTTGGCACCGGCTATTCGAGCTTGATGTACCTCAAGCGCTTGCCGGCCAACGAACTGAAGATCGACCGGGGTTTTGTCCGCGACCTGGAGCGTGACAGCGATGACGCCGCCATCGTTTCCGCCATCGTCGCCCTCGGTCAGGCGCTAGGGTTGCGGATCGTCGCCGAAGGGGTGGAGACTGACTCGCAGCAAGACTTCCTGACGCAACTCGGTTGTGATTCGCTGCAGGGTTATCTGCTCGGGCACCCGTTGCCGGCCGAACGCTTCATGGTGGATATTCTGCGTGCAGAGCAATTGGCGGTGAGTTGAGAACAATGTGATTGATGTGAGCCCATGCAAAAGCCAGCGATGACGGTTATTCTTGGCCCCGACTGCTAACGCTTGGAATGGGGGAAGTTTCGCATGGACAAAGTCATCGTCATCACTGGCGGCAGCCGTGGTATCGGCGCCGCCACAGCCCTGTTGGCCGCAGAACAAGGCTATCGGATCTGCATCAACTACCTGGCCGACGAATCCGCTGCGCAAACTGTGCTGGAACAAGTCCGCGCCCTCGGCGCCCAAGCCATTGCGGTGCGCGCTGACGTCAGCATCGAAGACGAAGTAATCGCGTTGTTCCACCGCGTGGACACTGAGTTGGGCCGGGTCACGGCACTGGTGAACAACGCCGGCACCGTCGGGCACAAGTCGCGGATCGATGAAATGTCCGAATTCCGTATTCTCAAAATCCTCAGAACCAACGTCCTGGCGCCGATCCTCTGCGCCAAACACGCGATCCTGCGCATGTCGCCCAAGCATGGCGGGCAGGGCGGCAGCATCGTTAACGTGTCCTCGGTGGCCTCACGCCTGGGCGCGCCCAGTGAATACGTCGATTACGCCGCCTCCAAAGGCGCGCTGGATACCTTCACCATCGGCCTGTCCAAAGAAGTGGCCGGCGAAGGCATCCGCGTCAACGCGGTGCGCCCTGGTTACATCTACACCGATTTCCATGCGTTGAGCGGTGACCCGGATCGGGTCAGCAAGCTAGAGTCGGCGATTCCGATGGCTCGGGGCGGGCGTCCGGAAGAAGTGGCTGAGGCGATCGTGTGGTTGCTGTCGGACAAGGCTTCCTATGCGACCGGGACATTCGTTGACCTCGGCGGCGGGCGCTAAGCCTTTAGATTTGCACTGTTTGGTCTGCCCTCATCGTCGGAACGCCGCCCGGAGCAAGCTCGCTCCCACAGTTGATCGCATTCCCCTGTGGGAGCGAGCCTGCTCGCGAAGGCGGTAGACCCGACGCCATCAAACTCTCAGAACGACCGCACAATTCGGCCCAACGTCTCCATCGCCTTCTCGGCAGTCTCATCCCAGGGGCTGCCGTAATTCAGTCGAATACAATTCCTGAAGCGTTGGGTCGGTGAAAAGATCGGCCCGGGGGCAATGCTGATCCCTTGCGCCAACGCCATCTGAAACAACTTCAGCGAATCCATCTGCGGTGGCAATTCCAGCCACAAAAAGTAGCCGCCGGCCGGTTGACTGACACGGGTTTGCGCCGGGAAGTAGCGCGCGATAGCGGCGAGCATGGCGCTTTGCTGTTCTTCGAGGGCGTAACGCAGTTTTCGCAGGTGCCGGTCGTAGCCGCCGTGTTGCAGGTAATCGGCGATGGCCGCCTGGGCCGGCATCGACGCGCACAGCGACGTCATGAGCTTCAGTCGTTCGATCTTCTGCGCGTAACGCCCGGCGGCGACCCAACCGATGCGGTAGCCGGGGGCCAGGCTTTTGGCGAACGAACCGCAGTGCATCACCAGCCCTTCGGTATCAAAAGCCTTGGCCGGTTTCGGCGCCTGTTGGCCGTAATACAGCTCTGCGTAGACATCGTCCTCGATCAACGGCACTTGATGGCTGCGCAAAAGCTCAACCAGTTCCTGTTTCTTCGCCTCGGGCATCGTCGCGCCCATCGGGTTCTGGAAACTGGTCATGCACCAGACAGCCTTGATCGGGTGCCGTGCCAGGGTTTGCGCGAGTACGCCAAGGTCGATGCCATCGCGCGGATGCACAGGGATTTCCACGGCTTTGAGCTTCAGCCGCTCCAGGATTTGCAGGCACGCGTAGAACGCCGGGGCTTCGATGGCCACCAGATCGCCGGGCTCGGTGACCGCTTGCAGGCACAGGTTCAGCGCTTCCAGCGCGCCGTTGGTGATCAGCAGTTCTTCCATGGGCAGCATCAGCCCGCCGACCATATAGCGCAGGGCGATTTGTCGACGCAGTAGCGGGTTGCCCGGTGACATGTCGGTGACGACCATGCGCGGGTCCATCTCGCGGGCGGCGCTGGCCAGAGAGCGGGACAACCGTTGCAGCGGGAACAGGGTCGGGCTGGGGAAAGCCGAGCCGAAGGGCACGGTGTTCGGGTCCTTGATCGAGTCGAGGACCGAGAACACCAGTTCGCTGACGTCGACTTCGGTGGACTCATTGACCTGGCTGCTGATCACCGGCTCCGAGAACGGGCTCGGCGCGTGCGCGTTGACGAAGTAGCCGGAACGCGGGCGAGCGCGGATCAGGCCGCGGCGTTCGAGCAGGTAGTAGGCCTGGAACACCGTGGACGGGCTGACCCCGTAAGTCTGGCTGGCGTAGCGCACCGATGGCACGCGCTGGCCGGGGCCGAGAACACCGGAGCGGATCAGTTCAGCGATGTCGTCGGCGAATTTTTCGTAGCGTTTCATCGGGGGCCCGGGTTGGTGTCATTCTGGAAAATCGGCGGTGACTTCTTCGCGAGCAGGCTCGCTCCCACAGGTACTGCAGAGTTTTTGTGGGAGCGAGCCTGCTCGCGAATGGCAGCACCGCAGTCTAAGGGATCAACGGTTCATCGGCGCAACAAACCGGCTCTTCGCCTCGCTATAAATGCCCGACTCATCGCTGTCGGCGATCTTGAACGTAATCGTCTGCGAACTGCTGCTCGGCCGTTCCGTGGTCATCGCCACCGACACCGGCACATCCACAATCTCACCGGGCGCGAGGCTCAGTTCGGTCTTGCCTTGCAAATGGAAGCCGTCCACGTCGACCAGGGTCAGACGGTAGTCCTGACGTTGCTGGGTCTTGTTGATGACTTTGAGGCTGTAGATGTTTTCGATCTGCCCCTGACTGTTCTCGCGGAACAGGCCACGGTCCTTGCTCACGTCCAGCGACACCATTGGCCGCTCCACCAGCGCCAGGGCAAGCGCACCGATCATCACCAGCAGGACCACGGTGTAGCCGATCAATCGTGGCCGCAGCAAATGAGTCTTGCCGCCCTGCAACTGATGCTCCGAGGTGTAGCTGATCAGCCCGCGGGCGTAGCCCATTTTGTCCATGATCGAATCGCAGGCGTCGATACACGCGGCGCAGCCGATGCATTCCATCTGCAAGCCGTCGCGGATGTCTATGCCGGTCGGGCAGACCTGCACGCACACCTGGCAGTCGATGCAATCACCGAGGCCGACCTCAGCCGGTGCCACGTCACGTTTGCGCGGGCCACGGTTTTCGCCACGGGCCACGTCGTAGGAGATGGTCAGGGTGTCTTTGTCGAACATTACGCTCTGGAACCGCGCATACGGACACATGTGCATGCACACCGCTTCACGCAGCCAACCGGCGTTGATGTAAGTCGCGCCGGTAAAGAACAGCACCCAGAACAGGCTGACGCCGCCCATCTGCAAGGTCAGCAGTTCTTCGGCCAGCGGCCGGATCGGGGTGAAATAGCCGACAAAGGTCAGGCCGGTCAACAGGCTGATGGCCAGCCACAAGGTGTGCTTGGCCGAGCGGCGGATCAGTTTGTTCAGGCCCCAGGGCGCGGCTTGCAGCTTGATCCTCTGGTTGCGTTCGCCTTCGGTGAGTTTCTCGCACCACATGAAGATCCAGGTCCAGGAGCTCTGTGGGCAGGTGTAACCGCACCAGACTCGCCCGGCGAACACGGTGATCGCAAACAGGCCGAACGCGGCAATGATCAGCAGCGCCGACAGCAGGATGAAATCCTGCGGCCAGAAGGTTGCGCCGAAGATGTGGAATTTGCTTTCGGAAAGGTCCCAGAGCACGGCTTGGCGGCCGCCCCAGTTCAACCACACCGTGCCGAAGAACAGCAAAAACAGAAACCCCGCGCCGCTCAAGCGCAGGGTGCGGAATAAACCGGTGAAGCTGCGGGTGTGGATCAGGTTGTCGCTGGACTTGGCCTTCATCTTTGGACGCGAAGGCTCGTAGCTTTGCACTAGCGGTGCACTTTCAACAATTCGGACGGGGATTCTATCGCTCATGGTCTTTCGCTCATCAGCCTCCATCAGGCCTGAGCACTATGAGCGGCGATCTGATTGCATAACAGACTCACCTATTGCAATAAAAAGCGGATCAGATGGGCATTGATCCGCTGCC
Source organism: Pseudomonas svalbardensis (assembly GCF_030053115.1). NCBI lineage: Bacteria > Pseudomonadati > Pseudomonadota > Gammaproteobacteria > Pseudomonadales > Pseudomonadaceae > Pseudomonas > Pseudomonas svalbardensis. The sequence continues at coordinate 3,030,711 of NZ_CP125619.1, forward strand.
TGCGACAAGTTGATGCACCCGCTACAGCGGGACGCAGACACCTGTATCAAGCGTCTGCGGGTGTTATTGATCCGGGTCAGTCAAATCACCGAATCACTGTCGGTGGCCTTCAAATGCTTACGCCCGTCGACTGCGCCTGCTACGGTCAATGCGTCGGCTTCTGCTTCGGTAATGTAGATGCGCTGGCCGTCGAGCTCCACCGCCGACATGGCTTTTTCCGAGTCGGTAATGATGGTGACGTCGGGACACAAACGAATTTCTTCGCCGTTCTCGGTGATGAAGAAGCAGGTCTGGTTTTCGATGCGCACAGTCATGGAGGTGTCCTTTTTTCTGCGGGTTCTAAAGTGTTAGGGCACAGCCGAGGATCATCGTTCTGTGCAACCGATTAATGGTCGACGCGGTCCATCCTCAATAGAGCAACTTTCTGTTCAGTTATCACAAGGACAACACCATGAACGCTTGGTGGCATGAGGTTTGGGTGACCCTGCAAGCGGAGTTCGCCGACATCGGCGACGCTTCACAACTGACGCGCATTACTGTGCGCTTGGTGATGGCGGCGTTGTTGGGCGGAATTCTTGGCTTCGAACGCGAGCACAAAGGCAAGGCCGCCGGGGTCCGCACCCACATGCTAGTGGCGCTCGGTGCCGCGCTGTTTGTGCTGGTGCCGCAAATGTCCGGCTCACAGGCCGATGCCATGAGCCGGGTGGTGCAGGGCGTGATCGCCGGGATCGGCTTTCTTTGCGCGGGGACTATTCTTAAAAACACCGAGGGCGACGAAGGGCACGTCAAAGGCCTGACCACCGCCGCCGGGTTGTGGATGACCGCCGCCATTGGCGTCTCGGCCGGGTTGGGGCGAGAGGCGACGGCGGTGCTCAGCACGTTGCTGGCGTTGGCGATTCTCAGTGTGATGCCCGTCGTTGTGCGAATGATCGACAAGGACAAGGATCAAAATCCGTGAACTGATGATCGGGTGTGCCAACCACCGGCGGCATGGTGCTCGGCGGGTCTTCCCGGGGAGGCGGTGTGGTGCCGGGCGGGTCTTGCTCAGGCACAGGTTCAGGCTCGGTCGGCGGAATGGTCGGGCTGTCGATGTTTGGATCAGGCGTTTCGGCAGGGATCGGAATGCTCATGAATTCAACCTCCAGTGGCACATCGCGTAAGTCGTGCTTAAGTGTGTTGACCACTGTGTAAAGGAATTGATTCCACCGAAGCCCCAGGCAAATCCTCGTGAACTTTTACCGGCGCCTGTCGCTCGGAACCTAAGTGAGTTCATTCCGGGGCGGACGATCCTGCGGGATGGCTATCTGTTACAAGCCACAGACACAAGAGCGTCCATGGGGCGTAAAGGAGAGATGCTCGATGACTGCTGAAAAACCGACAGAGCTGAACTACAACCCTCATATGCCGCTGTCCCAGGCTTTATTGCTACCGCGCATCGCCATCGAAAACACCATGCCGACCCTCGATGGCGGGCAGTTCGCCGTCAAAGCCGTGGTGGGTCAGGACGTGGTGGTGACGAGCAAAGTGTTCGCCGACGGTCACGACACATTGGCCGTGCGCGTACGCTGGCACGCCGAGGGTGAGGAGACCTGGCAAAGCGAAGTCATGACCGACCTGGGCAATAACGGTTGGCAGGGCCAGTTCCGGGTCGCTCGCCAGGGCCGTTATGTGTTTTGCATCGAAGCCTGGATCGATCAGTTCGCCAGCTTCTGTTATGAGCTGGAGAAAAAACACGCAGCCAGGGTGCCGATCAGCCTGGAGTTGCAGGAGGGGCGAACGCTGGTCCAGCAAGCCGCCGAACGCACCGAAGGGCAGCTGAGTGAACAACTGGCGGCGCTGCACCATGAATTGTCGGGTCTGCTCGAAATCGAGCAGGTCGAGTTGTTTCTGCACCAGCGTAGCGCCGAGCTGATGACGCAGGCCGATCATCGTGCCTATTTGAGCATCAGCCCTGAGTACCCGCTCGACGTCGAGCGGGACCTGGCGCAGTTCGCCAGTTGGTATGAATTGTTTCCGCGTTCGATCACTGACGATCCGGCCCGTCATGGCACTTTCAACGATGTGCATGCGCGGCTGCCGATGATCCAGGACATGGGCTTCGATGTGCTGTACTTCCCGCCGATCCACCCGATCGGCCGCAGTTACCGCAAAGGCCCGAACAATTCCCTGACCGCCGGGCCGGACGATCCGGGCAGTCCGTATGCCATTGGCAGCGAAGAGGGCGGGCATGAAGCCATTCATTCGGAGCTGGGCACTCGCGAAGACTTCCGGCGCCTTGTCGCAGCCGCCGCTGACCATGGACTGGAAATCGCCCTGGACTTCGCAATTCAGTGTTCCCAGGATCACCCGTGGCTGCAGCAGCATCCGGGTTGGTTCAACTGGCGGCCGGACGGCACGATCAAATACGCCGAGAACCCGCCGAAGAAATACCAGGACATCGTCAACGTCGATTTTTATGCCGCCGATGCGATTCCCAGTCTGTGGGTCGAGTTGCGCGACATCGTGGTGGGTTGGGTCGAGGAGGGCGTAAAGCTGTTTCGCGTCGACAACCCTCACACCAAACCGCTGCCGTTCTGGCAGTGGCTGATTGCTGATGTGCGGGCGCTGTACCCCGAGGTGATCTTCCTGGCCGAAGCCTTCACCACCCCGGCAATGATGGCGCGGTTGGGCAAGGTCGGTTATTCCCAGAGTTACACCTATTTCACCTGGCGCAACAACAAGTCCGAGCTGGCCACCTATTTCACCGAACTCAATGAGTCACCGTGGCGCGAATGCTTCCGGCCGAACTTCTTCGTCAACACACCCGACATCAACCCGGCGTTTTTGCATGAGTCGGGGCGTGCCGGATTTCTGATCCGCGCGGCGCTGGCGACCATGGGCTCCGGTCTGTGGGGCATGTATTCAGGCTTCGAACTGTGCGAAGCGGCACCGGTGCCGGGCAAGGAGGAGTACCTCAATTCCGAGAAGTACGAAATCCGCCCGCGGGACTTCAACGCGTCGGGCAACATCATTGCCGAGATCGCCCAGCTCAACCGCATCCGCCGGCAGAACCCGGCGCTGCAGACGCATCTGGGCTTGAAGGTCTACAACGCCTGGAACGACAACATTTTGTATTTCGGCAAACGCAGCGCCGATGGCAGCAATTTCATTCTGGTGGCGGTCAGCCTTGATCCGCTTAACGTCCAGGAAGCGAATTTCGAGTTGCCGCTGTGGGAGATGGGCTTGCCCGACGACGCCAGCACCCAGGGCGAAGACTTGATGAGCGGTCATCGCTGGACCTGGCACGGCAAGTACCAATTCATGCGGATAGACCCGGCGAATCAACCGTTCGGGATCTGGCGGATCAGCATTTCCTGAGCCGGGCGAAGATCAAATGTGGGAGCAGGCTTGCTCGCGAAAGCGGTGTGTCAGGCGACATCAATGCTGACTGTTATGGCCCCTTCGCGAGCAAGTCGAATCGTCGCACCGCCGCTCCCACACTGACCGTATTTCTTCAGGCAGATACTGTTTTCCCAGAATTTTTCAGGAGTTTCAAATGGTGAAGAAACCCAAGGCAGCCACCTTTATCAAGGACCCGCTCTGGTACAAGGATGCGGTCATCTACCAAGTTCACGTTAAGTCTTTTTTCGATTCCAACAATGACGGAATCGGCGACTTTCCCGGTCTTATCGCCAAACTCGATTACATTGCCGATCTGGGCGTCAACACCATTTGGTTGTTGCCGTTCTATCCCTCGCCACGGCGCGATGACGGCTACGACATTGCCGAATACCGTGGCGTGCATTCTGATTACGGCACCATGGCCGACGCCAAGCGGTTCATCTCGGAAGCCCACAAACGTGGCCTGCGGGTGATTACCGAACTGGTCATCAACCACACCTCTGACCAGCACGCCTGGTTTCAGCGTGCGCGCAAAGCCAAACCCGGTTCGGCGGCGCGGGACTTTTACGTCTGGTCCGATGACGATCAAAAGTACGACGGCACTCGTATCATCTTTCTCGACACCGAAAAGTCCAACTGGACCTGGGACCCGGTGGCCGGTCAGTACTTCTGGCACCGCTTCTATTCCCACCAGCCAGACTTGAATTTCGATAACCCGCAAGTCATGAAAGCCGTGCTGTCGGTGATGCGCTACTGGTTGGACATGGGCATCGATGGCCTGCGCCTGGACGCGATTCCGTACCTGATCGAACGCGACGGCACCAACAACGAAAACCTGCCCGAGACCCATGACGTCCTCAAGCAAATCCGTGCCGAAATCGACGCCAATTACCCGGACCGCATGCTGCTGGCCGAGGCCAACCAATGGCCGGAAGACACGCAACTGTACTTCGGCGACACCGACGCCAAAGGCCTGAACGGCGACGAATGCCACATGGCGTTCCACTTCCCGCTGATGCCGCGCATGTACATGGCGCTGGCCCAGGAGGATCGTTTCCCGATCACCGACATCCTGCGCCAGACCCCGGAGATCCCGGCCAACTGTCAGTGGGCGATTTTCCTGCGCAACCACGATGAGCTGACCCTGGAAATGGTCACCGACAAGGAGCGCGATTACCTCTGGAATTACTACGCGGCCGACCGTCGGGCGCGGATCAACCTGGGCATTCGCCGCCGCTTGGCGCCGTTGATGGAGCGCGATCGTCGCCGCGTCGAACTGCTCAACAGTCTGCTGCTGTCGATGCCCGGCACGCCGACTCTGTATTACGGCGATGAAATCGGCATGGGTGACAACATCTACCTCGGCGACCGTGACGGCGTGCGGACGCCGATGCAGTGGTCGATTGACCGTAACGGCGGTTTCTCCCGTGCCGACCCGGCCAGCCTGGTGCTGCCACCGATCATGGACCCGCAATACGGTTACCTGTCGGTCAACGTTGAAACCCAGGCCGGCGACCCGCATTCACTGCTGAACTGGACCCGGCGCATGCTCGCCGTGCGCAAGCAGTCCAAGGCCTTCGGTCGCGGCACACTGAAAATGCTCTCGCCGAGCAACCGGCGGATCCTGGCCTACACCCGGGAATTCACCGGACCGGACGGCAAGCACGAAATCATCTTGTGCGTGGCCAACGTGTCCCGTAGCGCGCAAGCGGCGGAGCTGGACCTGTCGGCTTACGTCGGCATGGTGCCGGTAGAGATGCTCGGCGGTAACGCCTTCCCGCCGATCGGCCAGTTGAATTTCCTGCTGACCCTGGCGCCTTACGGCTTCTATTGGTTTGTGCTCGCGGCGGAAAACCAGATGCCGAGCTGGCACGTGGAACCGGCGCAAAGCCTGCCGGACTTCACCACGCTGGTGCTGAAGAAACGCATGGAAGAACTGCTCGAAGCGCCGTCCCGCGGCACGCTGGAGCAGGGCATCTTGCCGAGCTGGCTGCAGAATCGCCGCTGGTTTGCCGGCAAGGACGCGGCCATTGAACAGGTCAACATCGCTTACGGCGTGCGCTTCGGCGATCCGCTGCACCCCGTGTTGTTGAGTGAAATCGACGTCACCAGCGGCGGCCAGACCAGTCGCTATCAGTTGCCGTTCGGCTTTATCTCCGAAGATCAGGTCGGTGCCGCGTTGCCTCAGCAACTGGCCTTGTCTCGAGTCCGGCGCGTGCGTCAGGTCGGTTTGATCACCGACGCCTTCAGCCTCGACACCTTTGTGCATGCAGTATTGCAGGACATTCAACGTAATACCGTATTGCCATCCAGTGCGGGCGAGATCTGCTTCGAGCCGATGGCGGAACTGGCGAAACTCGGTCTGAGCGGGGAATCGGAAGTGCGTTACCTGTCCGCGGAGCAGTCCAACAGTTCGGTGGTGATCGGCAACAGCCTGGTGCTGAAACTGATCCGCAAGGTCGCGTCTGGCGTGCACCCGGAACTGGAAATGAGCGCGTTTCTGACCCACGCCGGTTTCCGCAATATCTCGCCGCTGCTCGGTTCGGTGGTTCGCCGTGATCCGTCGGGCGAGGACAATCTTTTAATGATCGCCCAAGGCTACTTGAGCAATCAGGGCGACGCCTGGGAATGGACCCAGAACAACCTCGAACGGGCGCTGCGCGACGAACTGGCCGACGCCATGTCCGAGCAAGAGCAACACTACAACGCCTTGGGTGAATTGAGAGACTTCGCCGGCATGCTCGGCCAGCGTCTGGGCGAAATGCACCAGCTGCTGGCAGCGCCCAGCGACAACCCGGACTTCGCCCCGCAGGTCACCACCCAGAAAGATGCCCAGGCCTCGGCCAAGGACGTGGCGGCGCAACTGGAGTACGCGCTGAAGTTGCTCAAGCAGCATCAAAGCGAATTGAACCCGGCAGACAACGCATTGGTCACTCGTTTACTGGACAACAAAAAAGCCATCCTCAGCCATGTTCAGGAGCTGGGAAAAAAAGCCGTTGGTGGTCTGCGGATTCGCGTCCACGGCGATTTGCACTTGGGCCAGGTGCTGGTGATCAAGGGCGACGCCTACTTGATCGACTTCGAAGGCGAACCGGCGCGGCCGCTGCATGAGCGACGGGGCAAACACAGCCCGTACAAAGATGTCAGTGGCGTATTGCGTTCTTTTGACTACGCTGCGGCGATGGCGATTAATGTGCACAACGTCGATAACACGGCCGATGCCCAAGCCGCTCGTCAACGTGTCGCCGATCGCTATTTAAATGAAGCAAGACAAGCATTTGTCGACGCTTATCGGCTGGCGGCAGCTAGTCTTGCTCATGCATGGCAAGATCCGGAAGGCGAGGACGCCGCGCTGGCGTTGTTCGGCCTGGAGAAGGCAGCGTATGAAGTGGCCTATGAGGCAGAAAATCGCCCCACCTGGTTGCCCGTGCCGTTGCACGGTTTGTATGGGTTATTGAGTGGGCTTAAACCCTTTTCCGATCTTGGTGGAGAGTAGTCATGAGTTTCTCGAACAAGGAACAGGGGCACGCTAAAGAAGCGTTGCTGCCCAGATCGCGGGACATCGACGCGCTGGTACGCGCCGAACATCAGGACCCCTTTGCAATTCTCGGTCCCCACGGCGATGGTGCCGGCGGGCAATTCATTCGGGCCTATTTGCCGGACGCCTTGAGCGTGCAGGTACTGGCCAAGGATTCCGGGGAGGAACTCGGCAACCTTGAGGCCACCCAGACGCCGGGCTTGTTCGTCGGGCACTTCGATCGGGCGCAGCCGTATTTGCTGCGAACCCGGTGGGCCGGCGGCGAACAGGTTTCCGAGGACCCTTACAGCTTTGGCCCGTTGCTCGGCGAGATGGACTTGTACCTGTTCGCCGAAGGCAATCACCGCGATCTCAGCGCTTGCCTGGGCGCGCAGCTGAAGACGGTCGACGGTGTCGATGGCGTGCGTTTCGCCGTGTGGGCGCCGAACGCCAAAAGGGTGTCGGTGGTGGGTGACTTCAACAACTGGGACGGTCGCCGGCACCCGATGCGCCTGCGTCATCCGACCGGCGTTTGGGAAATCTTCGTCCCGCGCATGCAAGCGGGGGAAACGTACAAGTACGAAATCCTCGGTACCCACGGCATTCTGCCGCTCAAGGCCGATCCGATGGCGCTGGCCACCTCGCTGCCGCCGGACACCGCGTCAAAAGTCGCTTCGCCGCTGAACATCGAGTGGCAGGATCAGGAGTGGATGCAATCGCGGGGTGACCGTCATCGGGTGAGTGCGCCGCTGTCGATCTACGAATTGCATGCTGGCTCGTGGCAATGTGAGCTGGATGATCTGGGCGAGGTCGCCCGCCAGTACACCTGGCATGAGTTGGCCGAGCGGCTGATTCCTTACGTGAAGGATCTGGGTTTTACCCACATCGAGCTGATGCCGATCATGGAACATCCGTTCGGCGGTTCCTGGGGCTATCAGCTGCTGTCGCAGTTCGCCCCGAGCGCCCGCTACGGTACGCCGGATGATTTCGCCGCGTTCGTCAATGCCTGCCACCAGGCCGACATCGGCGTGATTCTCGACTGGGTGCCGGCACATTTTCCGACCGATACCCACGGCCTGGCGCAATTCGATGGCACCGCGCTGTACGAATACGGCAACCCGCAGGAAGGCTTCCATCAGGACTGGGACACGCTGATCTACAACCTGGGTCGCACCGAAGTGCACGGCTACATGCTGGCCTCGGCGCTGCACTGGCTGAAGCATTTCCACGTCGACGGTCTGCGCGTCGATGCCGTGGCTTCGATGCTGTATCGCGATTACTCACGTAAGGCCGGCGAATGGGTGCCAAACCGTCACGGCGGTCGGGAAAACCTCGAAGCCATCGACTTCCTGCGCCATCTCAATGACGTGGTCGACCTCGAAGCCCCTGGCGCGCTGGTGATTGCCGAAGAATCCACCGCGTGGCCGGGTGTCAGCCAGGGCACGCAACAGGGCGGACTGGGCTTCGACTACAAGTGGAACATGGGCTGGATGCACGATTCGCTGCACTACATCCAGCAGGACCCGGTGTACCGCGCTCATCATCACAACGAACTGAGCTTCGGTCTGGTGTATGCCTGGTCCGAGCGCTTTATCTTGCCGATCTCCCACGACGAAGTGGTACACGGCAAGCACTCGCTGATCGACAAGATGCCCGGCGATCGCTGGCAGAAATTCGCCAACCTGCGCGCCTACCTCAGTTTCATGTGGGCGCATCCGGGCAAGAAGCTGTTGTTCATGGGTTGCGAGTTTGGTCAGTGGCGTGAGTGGAACCACGACCAGCAACTCGACTGGTACTTGCTGCAGTACTCGGAGCACAAAGGTGTGCAGAAACTCGTCGGCGATCTCAATCGGCTGTATCGCGAAGAGCCGGCGCTGCATGATCAGGACGACGCGCCGCAAGGCTTCCAGTGGTTGATTGGTGATGATGCAATCAACAGCGTCTACGCCTTCATGCGCTGGAGCAGGGATGGGCGGCCGGTGTTGGTGGTGGCTAACTTCACGCCGGTGCCGCGTGAGGGTTATCGCGTCGGCGTACCGTTTGCCGGGCGTTGGACCGAGGTGATCAACAGCGATGCGGCCACTTACGCCGGTTCGAACTATGGCAACAGCGGCGGGGCGTTTACCGAGGATGAGCCGAGCCATGGGCAGGAACTCTCGTTGGTATTGAACCTGCCGCCGCTGGCGGTGTTGATGCTGCGTCCGGAGGGTTGATCTAACACCGAGTCGCTCCTTTCGCGAGCAGGCTCGCTCCCACAGTGGTTTTGTGTACGACATCAATCCACTGTGGGAGCGAGCCTGCTCGCGATGGGGTCAGCCCTGACAAAACATTTCTTTAAGCCTGATTTCACCACCGCATCCGCACACCCAAACTCCCGATCAACCCATTCAAATCATTGTCATCCACATCACTGCTGTAATCGGCGCTGACGTAAAAACTCACGGCGGGTGTCACTCTGGCCACCAAGCCCAAACCCACTTCGACAGTCGATGAATAGCGGCTGCTGCTGATCTTCTCAACCTGATCGAGGTTCACGGTATTGCCGGTGTACACCGTGTGCCACACGTTGGTTCGCACATAGGGTTCGACCCCCAGGCCGTTGATGTCGTAACTACCTTTCAACCGTGCACCGACCCGGCCGCTCCAGGACGTCAGATCGCTGGACGAGGCATTACCTGACCCGGCATACGGGGTGTCCAGGGTAATGCGTTGATTGATTAACTGCGCCTGGGGTTCGACTACCCAGTTATCGCTCAGACCAATGGGGAAACCACCTTCCACCGACAGCGTCACCGCGCTGCCCTCGGTCGCCAGTCGGGCGCCCTGGTCATTGCGGGTATAGCCGTTGAGCCGGCCGCCGCTGGCCGTCAAGTCCACGTGCCAGCCTTGTGGCCCGGTCAAACTCCAGTAAGCTCCGAGGCTTTGGCCTTCGAGGTTGAGGGTGTCGTGGCTGGGGTCAGCAAGGGCGCGGCCGGTCAGCAGCCCGTTGCTGTTGCCTTGTAACTGAGTCATGCCGCCGACCAGTCCGACCCGCTGGGTATGACCGCTACCGCTTTGCAGAGTCAGGATCGCCGGACCTTTGAATTCGCTACTGCCAGGGATAGCAAATCCCTGAGCCAGAACATCGGTTTGCGCCTGCCGCGAGGCCTGTCCATACACCTGATCCCAGGCCGAAGGCGCAGCGTCCTCGATGGTCAGACGTGAACTACGTGTATCGGAGGCGGCGCTGAAGCGGCCGGAGTAGGGGGCGGTGAAAGTGACGGCGGGTAAGGTCATGACCGGAACATCCTGACGGTACCAAGGCGTGGTTGCATCCTCTGCCGGCCCTGCCTGTACTTCCATGGACGAGCACAGAAGGAGTGAACTCGAGACAGTGCAAAAAGTGACTTTGATCTCTTGTTGGGTGAATGAAGTTTTCATGGAGGTCTACCTTGCAATCGCATGCGGTATCTCGCTCTGGCGTCTCTCTCCTACCCCGAATGAGGGGCGACCGAATGTAGTGGGGCAAGCCTCTGGCCGCCCGATTTTGCGGGAGTCTGGGGGTTGCCCCTGGTGTATTTCCGGGGGTAGTAACGTGTAGCTAAGAAGACCGTTGACATCGCGTCAAGAAAGTGGCCGATAAATGGTATGTGTATTTTAGGACTCGCAAGTGACTGATTTACGCCACACATCTAAGTTCTTGTTTGTTCGAAAAATCGTCAAAGAATCCGCGTTCCAGAGCGTTTTTGATAGTGGGCTACCGGTCTACCAACTCACCCTGACACCGACATTTGCGGCCGTTCCGCGAAGCTGATTACTGTCGATATTGCTGGTGTAGTCGACTCCGCCATACACGCCCACGGTTTTCGCGAGGCTAAGCACAACGCCGACACCGAGGTCGGCCGATGATTTTTGCTCGGTATCGATCCGGTCCGCGCCGTCGAAGGTTACCGAGTCGGTACCGGAAAGGGTGTGCCACAGATTGGCTCGTATGTAAGGTTCCAGTGGTCGTCCACTGACTTGGTAGCGGCCTTTGAGTCGAGCGCCGAGGCGACCGGTCCAGGCACCGTCGGAGTCGAATGAGACGTGGGAAATGCCGTCGTCCTGGCTGTCCAGCGAGACTTTTTGATGGATGACCTGTGCCTGGGGTTCAACCACCCAGTTGCCCGTCACTTGAATCGGATAGCCGGTTTCCGCCGAAACAGTCAAGGCGTAGCCTCGGTTATCCAGTTTGAGGCCGCGTTCGGAGTGGCTGTCACCGTCGAGCCGGGTGCCCATGATGACGGTGTCGACGTACCAGCCCTTGGGATCAGTCAACGTCCAGTGCAAGCCATAACTGTCGCCTTCAAGTTCCACTTTGCCAGCGCGCTTGTCTTCGAAGCCTTGGTTAAACCGTCGACATCGCCCTGCAAACGCGGGTTTCGTTGAGCAGGTGCTGATCGCCTTGGCGATCATGGAAAGTACCGAGTGCATTCAGGGTCAGTTGCGCGGCAGCGGGTGGCAGTACCGACCAGGTCGGGACCTCGGGGCGGTACAGCGCAATCGGTGACGCGCCCGGTACGGCTGCCGGTAAAACCGGTAGCGATGGACTGCCGGCGGGAGCGAGTGCGGCCACCGGCGTTGTGACGACCGGGACGACAATCGGTGGCAAGGCCGGATCCGGGTTTGGGAGGGTGACGGTCGCGGGGGCCCGCATCGGGGGTGCTGACAGCAGTGCCTTGAGCCTGCACCAACTCAATACCGTACTGCTGCGTCAACCCGCCGGTTCCGCCCAGATTGGTGACCGTGATTAATGTGCTGCCGGTTAATGTCCCATCGTTCACCACCAGTTTGTCGCTGGGGGAGTTGTCATCGCCGACCGCACTTTGCAAAAACAACTGGCCGCCGTTACCCGAGTAATTGCCCTGCACCGTCAGGGTGTCGTCGGTTCGGGTAACGACGAGTCGGCACTATCGAACTCGCCGAGGTCTTCGAGGGTGATGCCCAGCATCTTGGCCACGAGCAAGTCTTCCATGGCGCCTTCGTCTTTAGTCGCGGCTTGCGCGGCGCTGATTTCTTTGCGTTTGAGGCGCGTGATGGGCAGGGTTTTGAGGGAGGATTTCGCGGCTCGATCGAGGATCGTCATCGGGCAGCCATCACGCCATAGAAAGGACAAGGTGTTGTAGATGGAAGACGAAGTCACAATCGAGCATGAAGGTACGCAGTACGCCGCCCCTTACTGGGTGCAGGGCGATACGTTGACGGTGTTTTTACCGAATGGAGAGCAGCGGTCAAAAGCGCTGCGTGGCCTGAGCGCAGGGAGCGCCGCGCGCCAACATCTGCGGTTTTACGTCGGTGGCATTACCGCAAAAAAACAATAAGGAAGCGCGTCGCGGTTTCGACCTTTGAATGCTTCTAAATAGTGAGGGCGCAAGCGCCCTCGCTACCCGCCTGGCGACTACCCAGGCTTGTGGTTGTCCAGTAATCGATTGACCGCTAACTCACCCAACATGATGACCCGTTGCAGCACCAGCATCGTTTGGCGTCGTGGGCCGTCCGTTAAATCGGTGAGATCGTTGACCATGGCGCTGGCTGATGCCAACGATTCGCAGGCCTCGACGAGCAACGTTTCGTCATCCACCGCTGCGTCGATGGTGAAAATGGTGCCGGGCTTGCGGGGCGGTATCTGCGTTTTCGACGCCCCGGGGTTGAGGTAGAAGCTGAGTGCGCGGTCGGCCGCCTCTGTCATTTTCTTGGGGTCAAGATCACGAAAGACGTCGTAGGGTACCGGACGGGTATTCGGGGGGTTGGGCGTAACTTTGAACATAGATGAAGCTCCAACTTGCAATATTGAGGAGCCATCACCCTCGCTACCAAACGAAGGGTGGCGGCCATACGTGGGTTGGTAGACCGGTCGAAGTTGGAAAAACCCGGCGCTCACAATGGAGCCCCACGCATGACCACCATAAAAGCAGAGTCCCGAAGAGAGACTGCATAAGGTGTTGCCATGCGACTTCGTAGCGGGCTACCAAACCCGATCACTGTTTTTCAGTGACAGGGAAACGATATAGCCCGCCCCACAGCCGCACAAGCCAGCGGATTCTGGCGCACGCGTAGGCAACGACGCAAGGCGTTGTAGCCGTTAGGACGTAACAGCGGGTGTCCTTAAACGCGTACGTTAAACGCGTGAAAGCGTTCAAAAAATTGAGGAGGCGTCCGACATTTTTTAGGGGTTGGCTGTCGCAAGCGAGAGGTTTAGTGTGGTTGCGCCCATCAGGTAGAGAGATGGGACCACGTGCAGCTTGGCAGGGTGCACTTCATCTTGACACCCACGGCAGTGAGCCACCTACCGATTAGATTGCTAGGTATTGATCCCGGAGGGGCACTATGAACGCCGAACTTTCCCCCATCGTTTCAGAGTTTGAAACCGAAGAGCTGGCCGCCAGCTACGACCGTTGGTTCCGTGCCAAAGTGCAGGCGTCGCTCGATGATCCACGCCCGAATGTCCCACACGATCAGGTAATGGCTGATGTACGATCCCTTCTCAAAGCCAAGCGCACTAAGCGCGATGCTGGTTGAGTGGCGGCGCCGAAGCGCGGGCTGAACTGTGGCAAATCATTGATTGTATTGGCGACCGTCACCTTGCAGCGGCGAGCGAGCTGTACCAAACCATTGAGGCTGCTACCTCAGCCCTTCCGCAACATCCCTACCTTTATCGATTTGGTCGTGCACCCGGTACGCGGGAAATTGTTGTGCATCCCAATTACTGGGTGGTCTACCGGGTGACGGATTGAATCGAGATCGTGACCGTTTTGCATGACAGGCAGGAATACCCCTGACTCGACCAGTCATTTGCATCGGATTTGACCAGCACGCTTCGTGGATATAACCGGCAGAGAACGACCCAAAGCTGACGGTCGAATTCATCATTCTGGAGCTTGCAGGCATTGATCAGGCGCTATTGATATCTGCTGTTGACGTTCATTCGGACAATTGACGCGTGCATGGATATGCACATATAGTCATCCGCATGACAAACCGAACCTCTACACGTTCCCGTGCAATTGATGCCGCAATCGACTCTCTCGATGGAGCCTTCTTCAAAGCTCTATGCGAGCCGTCGCGGGTAGCTGTGCTCAAGCGAGTCATGCAACTGGGGCGAGCAGATATCGGTGAGATTGCCGAAGGGCTACCTCAAGAGCGTTCAGTGGTGTCCCGTCATCTGCAAGTGCTATTAGAGGCCGGCATTGTCCGCGCTACCAAGGTCAGCAGGCAGATGTTCTACGAGGTGGATGGGCCGGCAGTGGTGACACGGCTCGAAGCCATTCTCCAACAAATGAAGAGTCTGGCCCCGTTTTGCTGCCCTGGTATGCCAGAGTAGTTTTTTTATTATCTCTATATATGCATGAGTGCGCATACATGAACATAATTAATGAGCCCAAGGATGTCATCGTTATTGGTGCGGGCCAAGCTGGGCTTGCGTGCGGTTGGCATCTGCGGCAGCAGAATCTCAGTTTTCTCATCCTGGAAGCCGAGAGCCAGTCAGGTGGAAACTGGCGCAACTACTACGACAACCTGAGACTTTTTTCCCCTGCTGCTTACTCATCGTTACCTGGGATGCCCTTTCCAGCTGAAGCCAAGCACTATCCACTACGCGATGAAGTCGTACGTTATTTGGAGCAGTACGCTGACGCTTTCCAGCTACCCATTCGGCAGAACATACGAGTCCAGAGAGTGAGTAGGGAGGATGGACTCTTTTTGCTTCAGGCATCTGATGGTCAGCGTTTCTGCTCAAAAGCATTGATCGTTTGCATTGGCGGATTCAATCAGCCGTTCATCCCTGACATTCAGGGGCTGGGGAGTTTTCGCGGGCAACGTTTACACGGTGCTGATTACCGAAATGTCGACGGATTCAGTGATCAACGAGTAGTGGTCATAGGTGCTGCCAACTCAGCTGTACAAATTGCCCATGAGTTGGCTCAAGTCAGCAGCGTCGTATTGGCGACAAGGGAATCGATTCGGTTTTTTCCGCAAAAGATCCTCGGTGTGGATTTTCATGCTTGGCTCAAGTGGACAGGGATGGAGAAGACTCGTTGGCTGAATGATCAAAGTACCCCTGTACTGGATGATGGCACCTATCGTCGAGCCATGAAGCAGGGACTTTTTGAGCGCAAGCCGATGTTCACGGAGGTAACGTCAACGGGCGTGATCTGGGCTGATGGGCAGCACACTGACGTGGACAGTTTGGTTTTCGCGACCGGGTTTCGTCCGAACCTTGGTTTTTTGGCAGGTCTGCACGTGGCGGGCAATGAAAGCCTGACCCAACGCAACGGGAAGGCGGAGCACGTGCCGGGTTTGTATTTTGTGGGATTACCGAAGCAGCGTAACTTTGCTTCAGCAACCCTTAGAGGCGTTGGACCAGATGCTTCTCACATCATCCCTAGCTTGATGCGCTTCATTCACAATGCATCGTATCCAGTGTTCGCTTGATGCTGGGTATCGACTTTTTTCTGCTCAACACTGCGTCTACCGGAACATCATAATTACCTGCCTTTTTGCGTAATTGGCAGACGCCAAGTGGCGATGAAGCACAGCAACAGAAACCCGCACATCACGCTAAGCAGTACCGATGCTCCGAAGCTGTCCAGAACGTAAGCGGCGGCGATAGGGCCGCAGGCTTGGGCGACAAGGACGGGCCTTGCGAGCAGTCCCATTCGTGCGCCATATCCTTGAGGCCCGAACAGCGCCAATGGAAGAGTACCGCGAGCGATGGTGAGGATGCCGTTACCGGCTCCGTAAAGTGCTATCGCCACGAAGGCCAGCCAAGGCAGGCCTGAGATCAGCAGTCCAAGCCCGATCAAACAAAGCAACACACCGGCTCGTGCGGACCAAGTTGGATGGAGGTTCCTGCCTAGGGAAAACTCAGCCACCCGTGCCAGGACTTGCGAAGGACCAATCACCATGCCGATGGCCAAGGCCACAGCAGTTGTGATCCCCAGCTGATTAAGGACATTGAGCAGGTGGACTGAGATGCCTGATACCACAAGCGCCAGAATCGTCAGCATGGCGCCAATCAACAAGAACAGCTGGTTGGTGGCCCTTGGGCGAAGCTCGGAGGCATTGGGTGATTCTACTCTTGCGGGATGGGGCGGTTGCTTTGCGCTCCCAGGAATCAACAGCGCATGAATGGGCAATCCGATTAGCAGATGAGCTGCGGCGATGGTAAAGCAGGCGTTTCTCCAGCCGATCCAACTCTCCAGTCCCGCTATCACCGGCCAACCTATGGTGCTGGCGAAGCCACCCAACAAGGTCAGCCCAGTGATTGACGTTCGAGCCTCCTCCCCGAAAAGACGTCCTAGGGTTGAGAAGGCTGCGTCGTATAAACCCGCTGCCATGGCAACGCCGATCAGGGTCCAGGCGAGATAGTAAATGGCAGTGTTGTCCGCCAGTCCCATCAGTAGCATGCCGAGAGCCAGCAACAGTGAACTGGCGGCTAGGACAGAGCGTCCGCCATGACGATCAATCTGACGACCAACTGCCGGCGAGGAAGCTCCGGCGACCAGCAATCCCCAGGACAGGCCGCCCACTACGCTGGTAATGGACCACCCGGTTTCTTTGGCTATTGGAGCCGCAAGCACTGCCGGCAGGTAATAGGTCGTACCCCAAGCAAGAATCTGGGTGAAACCCATCGCCCATACGAGCCTGGAGCGACTGATCGGAGGATGAATCTGCTCTGGAAGTGTCAAGACCGGCGCGCTCATTTTTAGTTGTCAGTAACAACAAGCTAGCGCCTTCCTTTGGCTACCGTCAACCGAAGATCAGTGTTGACGATTCTGAGATTCCAGGATTACTGTTGCAGCTAACAACTAATTTGTGACGGTTATGACGAAGCGTAAAAACGATCAGCTGACTCAGGATTCTGAGGACTTGTACAAAGCGTTGAACCAGCTGGTTCGCGTCCATCAGTTCCGTGATCGAGATCGGATCTGCTGTTACGACGTGTCTGTAACCCAGTGCTATGCCGTCGAAACGCTGGTCAAAAGGGGCGCATTGCGCCTTCAGGTCTTGGCGGAAGAAATGTTCTTGGACAAGAGTACGGCGAGTCGAGTGATCGATACCTTGGAACGCAAAGGGTATGTGTCCCGCGTTGAGGATGATGAAGATCGGCGTGCTGTGCGAATTCAGGCAACGGATGCTGGACGTGAGCTATACGAGAAAATCAGAGCTGATCTGATTGCTGAGGAGCGAGCGATGATTGAGAACCTGTCAGTTGAAGCCAGGCAGGGAGCGCTGAGTTTGCTGAGGCAGATTACGCGGGCCACGGAGATTCGCTGCGGGCTCGTGAGTGAGTGCTGCCCAGCCGTGAAGAGCAAGGATTGAAAGGGCAAATTTTCCTTTTTTTGCCAATAATGTTGTTACTACCAACGTAATGGGGCTCCAACAATGCGAGTTCGTTTAGCTGAACCCAAGGACACCGTTTCAATAGCAGCAATCTACAACCAGGGGATCGAGGAACGTAGCTCTACGTTTGAAACTGCCCCTCGAAGCCCGGCAGAAATGCTTGATCGCATCAACTCAATGGATCGTTATCCAGTGTTGGTCATGGTCGATGCGGCGGAACAGGTTGTTGGCTGGGCTGGACTTAGTAGTTATCGCGCCCGCGCCTGTTACGACGGTATCGCGGATTTTTCCATTTACCTGGATCGCAGTGTTCGCGGCCAGGGGCTCGGCAAGCAGCTACTACAGTCACTGCTGGAAGAAGCCGAAGTTCGCGGATTCTGGAAAGTCCTTTCACGCATTTTCACCTTCAATCACGCCAGTCTCGCTTTGTGCGAAGCCTGCGGTTTCCGCCAGGTGGGGGTGTATGAAAAACACGCCTGCCTGGAAGGACGCTGGCTCGACTGCGCAATTGTCGAGCGCCTGTTTCCGAACAATCAGCCAACCTGAAGGAGTCGGTCATGGATAACACTCACCTTCCCGTCGCCATCATTGGAGCAGGTCCAGTGGGCCTCGCCGCCGCAGCGCATCTGCTGGCCAGAGGTATCACTCCGCTGATTCTGG
The DNA here is from genome assembly GCF_030053115.1 of Pseudomonas svalbardensis. Classification (NCBI taxonomy): domain Bacteria; kingdom Pseudomonadati; phylum Pseudomonadota; class Gammaproteobacteria; order Pseudomonadales; family Pseudomonadaceae; genus Pseudomonas; species Pseudomonas svalbardensis. The sequence goes on from NZ_CP125619.1 coordinate 3,048,628, forward strand.
AAGCTGGGCCGAAAGCTGGGGCCAGCATTGAAGAATGGGCGCATGTGAAGATGTTCTCTCCATGGCAGTTCAACGTGGACAAGGAGGCGGTCAAACTTTTGTTGGCTGATGGTTGGACTCCACCACCGGAGAACGAGTATCCAACGGGCCGTGAACTGCTGGAACGTTTTGTTCGACCTCTCGCGGACCTCGAACAGATCAAGCGTCACTTGCAGCTCAATACCCGTGTTCTGGCAGCCACTCGCGTCGGTCAGGATGTGATGAAGACCCAGGGCAGATCGGCAGCTCCTTTTTTGCTGCGTGTCGCAGGGCCAACGGGTGAACAGGATGTGCGGGCCAGTGCTGTCATTGATGCCTCGGGCACCTACCTGACACCAAACTGGATGGGCGCCCATGGCATCCCTGCATTGGGCGAGATCGAGCATGCAGCGCACATTGCGTACGGCATTCCGGAGGTGCTGGGTCGTGCGCGGAATCGCTATGCCAACAAAAGAGTGCTGGTGGTGGGTGGTGGTCACTCCGCGTTTAACGCCCTACAGGATCTGGTGCGTCTGATTCAGGAGGCACCGCAAACCAAAGTGCTATGGGCGATCCGGGGTAATTCTCTTGAGCGCATTCTGGGTGGTGGTGCGAATGATCAATTGGAAGAGCGCGGAAAGCTCGGCCTGAAGATTCGCCAATTGCTGAATGACGGCGTGATCGGGCTGTTCAAAAACGTCGCTATCGATCAGGTTGTAGGCAATGGCCAAGGGTTGGTTGTGAAGGCGGGAGACCAGATACTTCCACCTGTGGACCAAATCATTGTGGCGACTGGATTCCGACCTGATATGAGCCTGCTCGCCGAGTTGCGTATCGCACTTGATCCCGCAACTCAAAGCGCAGTGTTGCTCGCTCCAATGATCGATCCCAACGAGCACAGCTGCGGTACGGTCAGACCTCATGGCGCGATAGAACTTGCGCATCCTGAGGAAGGTTTGTTCATTGTTGGGATGAAGAGCTATGGTCGGGCGCCTACGTTCTTGTTGATGACTGGGTATGAGCAAGTTCGCTCTGTCGTCGCGGCGCTGGCGGGTGATTGGGATGCGGCCAAAAGGGTTGAGCTGATCCTCCCGGAAACGGGCATTTGCAACTCGGATTTCGATGAAGTCGATGATCGCTTAAAGGCTTCGGCAAGTCAGACGTCTTGTTGTGGCACCGGAGAGACAATCCTTGAGGCCGCGCCTCGTACCTCGCCGGGTTGTTGCAAAGCCTAGTGCGCAGCAACCGAACCCGCCCTCGATGACCGGGGCGGGTTAGGGGCGACCTTCTTATTTTCTTTTGCACGTCCAGGTAGTCCTTGAACCAAGGAGCGACCTATTTCTGCGTGAGTGACAGATTCATTACAGAAACCATATATACACCACCGCAGATATTTGAAGAGACACGGAAGGCTGGCTAGCGTCTTAATACACAGTTTTCATTGAAGGTGCTGGGAGGAGTCCAATCGTTTTGATGGATTAATGGGTCGTTTGCTCTTTACCTTGCATGCGGAAAAACATATATTCGTTAAACCGCATATGAGCTGAGGCTTCACAATGACCAGCAAAGCCCGTGTCCTGTTCGTCTGTACTGCCAACGCTGCGCGCTCCCAGTTGGCCCAAGCGTTGCTGAGGCATACCGATTCGGAGCATTTCGAGGCGTTTAGCGCCGGCACAACTCCGACTCAGGTAGATCCGCGCACCTTCGAGGCGCTATCACACATCGGTGTGAGCACCGAAGGATTACGTAGCAAGTCGATAGACGAGTTCCGTGATGAGCGTTTCGATTACGTCATCACCTTGTGTGATAAAGCCGCAGCGGAATGCCTGTCTTTACCTGGAGCCGGTGAAGCATTGGCCTGGAGTTTTGAGGACCCGGTCACCAGCACCAAACCCGATGCCTTCCGTCACACCCTTCACGAAATTCATGAGCGCATCAAGATGTTCGTCTTGGTCAAAAACAAACACTGAGAAAACGATATGGCTGACCATCTGACACCGACCACTGTTTTCAAATGCCTGGCTGACGACACTCGGGTCCGCACGATGATGCTCATCACCCGTGAAGGAGAGCTTTGTGTTTGCGAGTTGACCTGCGCGTTGAACGAGAGTCAGCCAAAAATCTCCAGGCACCTGGCGCAACTGCGTACTTGCGGCCTATTGTCGGACCGTCGGCAAGGCCAATGGGTGTATTACCGACTGCACCCGAATCTCCCTGATTGGGTTCATCAAGTGCTGACCACCGTGCTGGAAAGCAACAAGCACTGGTTGAGCCCTGATGCCAAACGCCTTGATGAAATGGGTGACCGTCCTGAACGGGCAGCCGTGTGCTGTGAAAGCAAAATCGCCTGATTCCGCCTTCGACCACGAGATCACTCGATGAAAATCCTGTTCCTCTGCACTGCCAATAGCTGTCGCAGCATCCTCTGTGAAGCGGTCTTCAATCACTTGGCACCGGAAGGCATGAAAGCCTACAGCGCGGGCAGTCAGCCCAAAGGCGAAGTGCATCCGCTGAGTCTCAAGACTCTGGAAAACGCTGGTGTGTCGACGCTCGGGCTGTTCAGTAAGTCCAGCGATGTCCACGTGAACTTGGCACCTGATTTCGTCATCACGGTGTGCGACAAGGCTGCCGGTGAGGCCTGTCCGGTATTTTTCGGGCCGGCCACCAAGGCCCACTGGGGGCTGGCCGACCCCTCGGAATACCACGGAACTCAAGAAGAGATCGAGGCGGCTTTTGAAGCCACTTTGGAGCAGATCAAAACCCGTATTGAAGCCTTCCTGGCTATACCGCTTGCCCAGCTGAGTGCCGAACAGCTCAAGGCAGAGCTGGCCCTGATTGGCACGCTGTAACTACCGGAGCAAGGATCATGAGTAAAAGCCGCCTTTCTTTCCTGGACCGATACCTGACCCTGTGGATTTTTCTTGCCATGGCCTTGGGCATCGGTTTGGGGAGCCTGTTCGAAGGCTGGCCGCAGTGGCTCAACAGTCTTTCTGTGGGCACAACCAACATCCCCATCGCTATCGGCTTGATCGTGATGATGTATCCGCCTCTGGCCAAGGTTCGTTATGAGGAACTGCCGGAGGTCTTCAAGGACAAGCGCATCCTCGTTTTGTCTTTGGTCCAGAACTGGGTGATAGGACCGGTGTTGATGTTCGCGCTGGCGATCATCTTCCTGCGGGACCAGCCGGAATACATGACCGGACTGATCCTGATCGGTCTGGCTCGTTGCATCGCGATGGTGCTGGTCTGGAACCAGATCGCGGGTGGCAACAATCAGTACGTCGCCGGGTTGGTGGCGTTCAACAGCATCTTCCAGATCCTGTTTTTCAGTGTGTATGCCTGGGTCTTCCTTGGGTTGTTGCCGCCGCTGTTCGGGCTGGAAGGCAGTGTGATTGAGACCAGCTTTGTCAGCATTGCCGAGTCGGTCCTGATCTACCTGGGTGTGCCGTTCCTGGCAGGCTTCCTGACCCGCAGGATCCTCATCGCCCGTAAAGGCGAAGCTTGGTTCCAGGAACGCTTCATTCCGAAGATCAGCCCGCTGACGCTGGTGGCACTGCTGTTGACCATCGTGGCCATGTTCAGCCTCAAGGGTGACGTAGTGCTGCAATTGCCGCTGGATGTGTTGCGCATTGCGATCCCCCTGACGATCTACTTCGTGGTGATGTTCTTCATCAGCTTCTGGATGGGCAAGCTGCTCAAGGCTGATTATCCACGCACCACTGCACTGGCTTTCACAGCCGCGAGCAACAACTTCGAACTGGCGATTGCCGTGGCCATTGCCACCTTCGGCCTGGCTTCCCCGGTCGCCTTCGCCACGGTGATTGGTCCGCTGGTGGAAGTGCCGGTACTGATTTCTCTGGTCGGTGTTGCTCTCTGGTTGAAACGCCGTTGGTTCGATGAATCCAAGAGCGCCATTGCGCAGGACAAAGACTATGTTTGATGACGATATCCCCCAACTCGATACCGAACTGGTTGATCTCCCATCGGCTGACAAACTCGGTATCGAAAAGACCTCCATCCACAAGCCGCGCATTTTGCTGCTGTACGGGTCGACCCGTGAGCGCTCCTTCAGCCGCCTGTTGGTAGAGGAAGCCGCTCGACTGCTGGAGCACTTCGGCGCCGAGGCGCGGGTTTTCAATCCGTCAGGTTTGCCGCTGCCAGATGACGCCCCCGATAATCATCCTCGGGTTCAGGAACTGCGCGAGCTGATGCTGTGGTCCGAGGGGCAGGTCTGGTGCTCTCCAGAACGTCACGGTTCCATGAGCGCGGTCTTCAAAGCGCAGATCGACTGGGTCCCGCTGGCGATGGGCGCGGTACGCCCAACCCAGGGCAAAACCCTAGCCGTCATGCAGGTGTGCGGCGGCTCGCAGTCGTTCAACGTGGTCAATCAGCTGCGTGTGCTGGGACGTTGGATGCGCATGTTCACCATCCCCAACCAATCCTCCGTACCGAAGGCCTATATGGAATTCGACGACAACGGCCGGATGAAACCTTCTCCGTTCTACGACCGTGTCGTTGATGTGATGGAAGAGTTGGTGAAATTCACTCTGCTGCTTCGTGACCGCCAGGGCTATCTGGTTGATCGTTATTCCGAGCGCAAAGAGTCAGCGGAAGAACTCATGAAACGTGTCAATCAGCGCTCCATCTGAGGATTTTTCAACGTGCAACAACACCCATATTCCGTACTGCCCCTGGCACAGTTCAAAGGCCAGTTGATCTTCACCCCGTGCCCAGGCACGAAGGGCACCAAGCCTTTCGAGGCGTTACAAACCCTTAAGGACGCGGGGGCATCGGCGCTGCTGACGCTGATGCCGACTGAGGAGTTGCTTCAGAACGAGATCGACGTACTGCCCGAAGAGTGCCAAATGCTTGGCATCGAGTGGTTTCACCTGCCAGTAGAAGACGACCAGGCTCCTGGCGAAGCATTTAAAGCCGCGTGGGAACAGCACCATCCGCGACTCAAGCAACTGTTGGCCGAAGGAAAAACCATTGCCGTCCATTGCAAGGGCGGTTCGGGCCGTACCGGTTTGGTCGCCGCTCAACTGTTGATCGAGAGCGGTGTGCCATTCAGCGTTGCCATCCGCGATGTTCAGTCGTTGCGTCCGCGTGCCATTCAACATCCTGCCCATATCGAATACATCGGCCAGTTCGACACCCAGTCGAACTCCCACTGACAACAGATACGGAGCACAACAACATGACTATCAAAGTTGGCATCAATGGTTTTGGTCGGATCGGTCGCCTCGCTCTGCGAGCGGCCTGGAGCTGGCCAGAGTTCGAGTTCGTGCAGATCAATGATCCGGCAGGCGATGCAGTAACCCATGCACACCTGATCAACTTCGACTCTGTGCATGGTCGTTGGCACAACGAAGCCAGCGCAGAGGGCGATCATGTGGTGATTGGCGGCAAGCGCATCAAGGTCACCGCCAACAAGGCGATTGCCGACACCGATTGGTCGGGCTGCGATCTGGTGATCGAAGCCAGCGGCAAGATGAAAACCGTGGAGGTGTTGCAGGCCTATCTGGATCAGGGCGTTAAGCGTGTGGTGGTCTGCGCTCCGGTGAAGGAAAAAGGCGCGTTGAACGTCGTCATGGGCGTCAACCATCAGCTGTTCAAACCGGCGGAACATCGCATCGTCACCGCTGCGTCGTGCACCACCAACTGCCTGGCGCCCGTGGTGAAAGTCATCCACGAAAAACTGGGTATTCGTCACGGTTCGATCACCACCATCCACGACCTGACCAATACCCAAAGCATCCTCGATCAGCCGCACAAGGATCTGCGGCGGGCGCGTGCTTCGGGCATGAGCCTGATTCCGACCAGTACCGGCTCGGCCACTGCAATTGCCGAAATCTTCCCAGAGCTGCGTGGGCGTCTGAATGGTCACGCGGTACGCGTACCGCTGGCCAACGCTTCGCTGACCGATTGTGTCTTCGAGGTCGAGCGTGCCACCACTGTCGAGGAGGTGAATCAACTTCTCAAGGACGCTTCCGAGAACGAGCTAAAAGACATCCTCGGTTTCGAGGAGCGTCCGCTGGTGTCCATCGACTACCGTACCGACCCGCGTTCGTCGATCATCGATGCGCTGTCGACCATGGTTATCAATGGCACCCAGGTCAAACTTTACGCTTGGTACGACAACGAGTGGGGCTATGCCAACCGCACCGTCGAACTGGCCAAAATGGTTGGTCTGGCAGTCTGAGGAGCGGTCATGAAAGCGTTGTCTGCCCTCGCTCCGGAAGTGCGGCAGTACCTGCTCGTGACGGGCAATTACTGGGCCTTCACCCTCACCGATGGCGCTCTGCGCATGTTGGTGGTGCTGCACTTTCACGCGTTGGGCTACAGCCCACTGCAAATCGCGGCGTTGTTTCTGTTCTACGAACTCTTTGGTGTGATCACCAACCTGGTGGGTGGCTACCTCGGCGCCCGGCTGGGCCTGAACCGAACCATGAACATTGGGTTGGGCATCCAGGTCGCGGCGCTGTTGATGCTGACGGTACCGGTAGCCTGGCTAACCATCCCGTGGGTGATGGGCGCTCAGGCGCTGTCGGGGATTGCCAAAGACCTGAACAAGATGAGTGCCAAAAGCTCCATCAAGCTTCTGGTTCCTGATGGGCAGCAGGGCAAGCTCTACCAGTGGGTGGCGATCCTCACCGGCTCGAAGAACGCACTCAAGGGCGTCGGCTTCTTTCTTGGTGGAGCCTTGCTGGCCTTCATCGGCTTCAAGGGCGCGTTGCTGGCCATGGCGGGTGTCCTGGGGCTGATCTGGATCAGCAGCTTGCTCTTGTTGAAGAAGGACCTGGGCAAAGCGAAAGCCAAGCCCAAATTTCGCGACATCCTATCCAAGAGCCGGGCGATCAATATCCTCTCAGCGGCGCGGATGTTTCTGTTCGGTGCCCGCGATGTCTGGTTTGTGGTGGCCTTGCCGGTCTACCTGAGCAGCGTGTTCGGCTGGGATTTCTGGAAGGTCGGTGGATTCCTCGCAGCCTGGGTGATCGGCTACGGCATCGTGCAATCGTTCGCGCCGCGAATCACCGGCAAGAAACGGGGGCATGTTCCTGACGGCCGCGCTGCGCTTCTGTGGGCGCTTGCTCTGGCAGGCCTGCCCGCAGCAATTGCTTTGGGACTGAACACCGGGTTGTCGCAACAGGGGGGGCTCTTAGGCGGATTGATGGTCTTTGGTGCGCTGTTTGCGGTGAACTCCTCGCTGCACAGCTACCTGATTGTGTCCTACGCCAAGGAAGACGGCGTATCGCTGGATGTGGGGTTTTATTACATGTCGAACGCTATGGGACGGTTGATAGGCACGGTGCTTTCCGGCTGGGTTTATCAAGTGTATGGGCTGGGGGCGTGCTTATGGATATCGAGTGCATTCGTGCTGTTCGCAGCTTTGATTTCGATTGCATTGCCTCGTCACGCGTTTAGTGAATGACTGCTTTTGGCCGATTTCGGCCCGTCATGACTGATGGAAATCCACGACTCATAGCGGTCAAGAGTTTGCTGTCGATTGCTAGATTACACACAGCCACGCCCCGGGTTTTGTATGCTAGCTCAAGCTTCACTCGAGTCGCCCAGGTATCCCTGAGCCGGAGTGGCGCTTTTTGCCCCACGAGCTTTCCTTTGTTCCAGGGCGCCCGGCTCGAATCTTGGTTACGGTCATGGTTCGTCCTCCGTCTGAATGAAGGACTAGAGTGCATGTCCAACGGAACTGACCGCTGACCGCCCTAAGTGAGCATTCACCGGGATCTGGCCCAATATTTAAGCCGATATCATTCAAGAACTTACAAACCTCGTAGAAAAACATGAATCGTCGTAAAAAAATAAATCAGTTATTAAAGGCTCACGCCAAAAAGGCTAGTGCCAAATTGGCACCGGGGGCCGCCAAGCAAGTCTAAATACATTAGTAAAGCTGGCCGATTGAAGCTGGCTGCTGAATCCAGTCACGACTCAATCATTTCCTCAGAGAGCTGATCTATGTAGCTTAAGCACCACCGGAATTTACAAATTTGATTGGGCTATTCAATCCGATGGCACGTACCGCGAGGACGCGGCCTAACAATTCATTTATGCCGAAACCCCTTCGCGGCTCTGAATCGAACCAGATTCCCTCGGTACATTCGACTGCCTGCTTTTGGCCGGATAGCGACGGTCAAGCATCGACCGTCACTATGGATGGTCAGACTTCCGTTTGTTCCGCCATTTCCAGGGCATCATCTACCTCGATTCCCAGGTATCTGATGGTGCTTTCAAGCTTCGTATGACCAAGCAGAAGCTGGACCGCTCTCAGGTTCTTCGTCCTGCGATAGATCAGCGATGCCTTGGTTCGCCGTAGTGTGTGAGTACCGTACATGGTTGGGTCAAGACCAATGGCTGTCACCCACGCTTTGACTATTCGAGCGTACTGCCTGGTGGAAAGATGGTCTGAAGCGTGCAATCGGGTCGGAAACAAGAAGTCCTCGCTGCGGAGGTGCGCCTGATGCATCCACGCCTCCAAAACCGTTCGGGTTTGCTCAGTGATTTCAAATTGCACGGGGTGCTGAGTTTTCTGCTGCATCACGATGGCCCGTGAGGAAACATGCTCCCCATGGGCGATGTCTCGGACTCGCAGCTTGGTTAAGTCACAGGCACGTAGCTTGCTGTCGATGGCCAAGTTGAAGAGTGCTAAATCACGTGTCTTCTCCGCGAGCTGGAGTCTGACCCGGATGGCCCAGATATCTCTGACTCGGAGGGGGGCTTTCTGCCCGACAAGCTTTCCCTTGTTCCAAGGCTGATGGCTGTATTTTGCAATAATGTTCATGGCTCGTCCTCCACGTTGAGGGAGGACAAGGGTGGATCAGTCACAACGAGTGGTGGTCGCTATTCGACCCTATGCAGACATTCGCTAAGTTGCAGGGTGGCTAAGGATTTTAGCGACCATTCCAACCCGCTGCCGGAAGCGGGCAGACTACTGCGAGGCATGAGCGAGTACGCGAAGCTTTAAGTGATCGGGTGCGGCCTCTATGGGCTTCGCTGTTACTCCGTGGTGAATTGCCGCTCGACGTATCGAGCGAAGCGGTTAAGGACGATTTGCCATTCCTCGCGCTGCTGATCTTCCGGTTGCGTTGATTCGGCGTCGAAGGTCTGACGAATCGTGACGCCCTTGTCAGATTCGACAAAATCTAATCGAACCACGCGGCCGTCGTTGTCTCGAAATTCAATCAGTCGGTTTAGCTCTATCTGCGTGTAGGTGGCAGCGAAGTCGAATCCCAGACCGCCGTCATTGGCTTCAATGCGCAACAAAAGCTTCCCGCCAACCTTCAGATCATTCGATGCCCTTGTGGTGTGCCAATCGTCAGAGGCGTCCCATTGCACGATGTCCTCGGGATTGTTGAAAGCTTGCCAAGTGTCAGCGATGGGAGCGGCAACGCTCGTTTCGATGTTGATTTTCATAATGTAATGACCATTTCTTTAGTTCAGCGAATGGAAGCACTGAATGACGATTGAGTTTATCGGTGAAGCACAACATTAATGCCTTGCCCTTGCTGGGTCAGCACTGAGCGGTGTTAGATAGCGCCTCCCGAAATGGCGGCTATTGGCCGTTTTCTGCCCCAGCGTGAAGTGCAGCAACGGATCACGCTTGGATGTTGTTGCATAAAAAAATGATACTGGTTACGACGGCTGTTGCAGCGGGAACTTCAGGGTGCCAGTCAGGTCAATTGGGGCCCTGTATAGGAAATGCCGAGCAGCGCTGTGGTCTGTTTTACGGCAGTTCCGTCCGAGATCAGTCGAGTCCGCCCTCTGATGCCATCCAAGAGTTTTCTGCCGGGTCTCATCCTGGTGTTCTGCGCTGTCGTGTCGATTTGTTCGGTTGCTGCCGAGCGAAGAGCGCCAACGCAAAGTAACAGCGCATCAACCACCCTGATCGAAACCGCCTCGCGGCAGTATGAAAGTGGACAGTTGGATCAGGCCGCTGCCACGCTGGAGCGTGCCCTGCATATCCAGCCGAACAATCCCGCGACGCTGCATTACCTCGGTGTGTTGCGTCTTCAGCAGGGGCAGTACCAGCAGGCTAAAACGTTGGCGGCGCGCTCGAACATGCGGGTTGGGCGCAACGTCGAGCTACGCAACCGCAACTTCCAATTGATCCAGGCGGCGCAGCAGGCCCAGTCTTCGAGTACCCCACCCATAGCCAAAGAGAATCTGGTCGCAGTACCGAAGGGGCTGGAAGAGGAATCCCAAAGGCGCCGCGAAGCAGAAACGGCCGTTGCTGAACAATCCACTCCGGGCACTGGGCGCGACGCTGGCAACTCCGCCCGCACAAAGGCAGATTGGGTATCGGATTCACCGACGGCTGGCAGACCTGGGCCCGAAGGAAAATTGCAAATGGCTTCCGTCGAGCCAGAGCCCGCATACGATGAAGTTGAGATTCCCCGCGGTCATATGCCGCCTCCGGGGAAATGCCGAATCTGGTTTCCTGGTCGCCCGCCAGGGCATCAGCCCGCACCCGGCAAATGCAAGAAGTTGCGATATCGGGTTCCGTCAGGGGCCTATTTGGTGCGGGGTTGAGTTTCCGAGTGTCTACTTGTGGCCTATTTAGTTGAAAAGGTGGGATTTTAGCTGGCCTGAACTCAGGCACGACCACCATCGTAGAACCTACTCACTACATTGAAAGGTTTCTCAGCTCTTCATTGACCTTTGCTGCTCTGTTATTGGGTTGGTTTGAGGTTTTTTGCTTAGTGCAGGCGCGCCTATCCTGTGACCGGTGGCCCTTGAGATGTAAATTTGGCCAGCCGTCGCAGGTTCTGCACCGCGGCGGCCAGCTTGAACTCATCGGTCGCGCGACTCATGTCACGTAGTCTCAGGCTATCCAATTTCAGGATGCGCTTGAGGTGGGCAAACAACATTTCGACCTTTTTACGTTCGTGGCTAGAGCGCACGTACACAGGTGTCGCTGCGATTCGAAGACTACAAGGAGCAGCGTCTGCACAACGCTTTCAATTGTCGCTTGCCGAGGGAGTTCAGGCGCTTGGCAATAGCATTATTTGAACAAGGCGTTGGCGTCCGTTTTTGTGGGGGCAAGCCCAGTTTGAGACGTTAGCTGTACAAAATAATAATTTGGTATAACTTTTAAAGGCGCCCATTGAGTTTTACTGAGGTCTTGCATGACTATGCAGACGGATCGCTTAATCCGCCGCGTTATCTGTCTTGTTCTGATGCTCCAGAGTGCAGAACTATTTGCTGATTGGCGTGAGGCTTTACCCGATGCTCGTCTGTTGGGTAGCGGGGATATGCGAGTATTTGGTTTTTCCATCTACAGCGCGCATTTCTGGAGCCCACGCCTGATTGCCGGTGAACCGCTGGGTGCAGATGTGCCTTTTGCGCTGGAGTTGACCTACAGTCGCGCTATTAGTCGCGATGATCTGGTCGAGGCCAGCATCAAGGAAATCCGTCGCCTGTCACCCAACTCCCTGAATTCAGAGCTGATGGCTCGCTGGGAGTGGGAAATGCAGCAAGCGTTTGTCGATGTGGGCGCAGGTGACCGCATCACCGGAGTCTATATGCCTGGAGAGGGCGCACGTTTTTACGTCGGCGAGAACCTACAGCATGTGGTGAGGGATGATGCGTTCGCCAAAGCCTTTTTTTGCGATCTGGCTTGACCCCCGAACACGTAACCCGGAGCTGCGCGCCCAATTGCTGGGCGCAGCTAAACCCTGAGGTCGTTGAGCAAATGCACATGTTGAAGATATGGATAATGCTGCTATGCATTGGCCTTGCGAGTTGAGCCGGGTAGATGTGCATACCTACAGCCAGGAGACGCCCAAGCTTGAGTTGCGCGAATTCTTCGAGGGCCGGGTCGAAGCTTGGGGTATGTTTCAAAAGCGTTCAGGCGAGGTCACCAAGCGCTTTCACGTGGAGATCAATGGCCACTCCGAAGGTAGCAGACTGATACTCGACGAATCATTTACTTACAGCGATGGTACTAAGCAAAAACGAGTGTGGACGCTAACCCCTGTTGGCCCTAGTCAATGGCGCGGAACTGCTGGCGACGTGGTGGGCGAGGCGCTGGTCGTCGTGCTCCAGCTGTCCAGTCGCAATTGGGTACGCGCACGCCACGCCACGCTAGGTGAAGGTCTACAAAAATCCAGAGTACGGCGAAGTCGTCGAAACCAAAGGCGGCAACCACAAAACGCTGAAGGAATGGAAAGCGAAATACGGCTCTGACTCTGTCGAGTCCTCCTGGCTGACCAAGTGAGTTTGGTTTGAGTACAAAAAAGGCCCAAGAAGGGTAATGCCGATCAGTTAAGCCCTCTTGCTTGACCTTTGGCCGCAAGAAATCAAAATCCGATGCCTGTACTGGCATCGGATTTTTTTATGCGTCTCGCTCGGGCCCTAGAACTGACCCACAATATCGCCTCCACCCCTAACTCAATCGAGGGACTGGATTCTTTACTCGATCCATCTTTGGTCGAGCAGGCACTTGAACAGGCCGGCGTGGCGACCCTGCGCAAGCGGCGTTTGCCGCTGGAAATGATGCTTTGGTGCGTGATCTCCATGGCGTTCTTTCGACGCATGTCGGCCTGGGATGTGGTCAGCCGCATGAACATCATGCTGCCGGGACAACGTCCGCTGGTGGCGCCCAGCGCCGTAGTCCAGGCCCGTCAGCGATTAGGCAGCGAAGCTGTGAAAGAGTGGAAAGCTAAATACGGCGCCGATAAAGTCGAGTCCTGGCTGGCCAAGTGATACTGGCTTGAGTTGAAAAAGGGCCCGTGAGGGCTAATGCCGATCAGTTAAGCCCTCTCGCTTGACCTTTGGCCGCAAGAAATCAAAATCCGATGCCTGTACTGGCATCGGATTTTTTTATGCGTCTCGCTCGGGCCCTGGAACTGACCCACAATATCGCCTCCACCCCTAACTCAATCGAGGGACTGGATTCTTTACTCGATCCATCTTTGGTCGAGCAGGCACTTGAACAGGCCGGCGTGGCGACCCTGCGCAAGCGGCGTTTGCCACTGGAAATGATGCTCTGGTGCGTGATCTCCATGGCCTTCTTTCGCCGCATGTCGGCGTGGGATGTGGTCAGCCGCATGAACATCATGCTGCCGGGCCAACGTCCATTGGTGGCACCCAGCGCTGTGGTTCAAGCCCGTCAGAGATTGGGCTGCGAGGCTGTACGACAAGTCTTCCATCTGACTCAGAAAAGTTGGCATGAGGCCGTGGATCACCCAACTTGGGCAGGCTTGCGTTTGCTGGGGGTCGACGGTGTCGTATGGCGAACGCCCGATACACCCGAAAATCGGGCGCGCTACGATTCCGCCAGCAACCAGCATGGCGACACCGGTTTCCCCCAGGTGCGCATGGTCTGCCAAATGGAGTTGACCAGCCACATGCTGATCGGCAGCGCGTTGGATGGCTATCGCAGCAACGAAATGAAACTGGCGGAGCAACTGATCGAAACCACGCCCGATCACTCGCTGACGCTGTTCGATCGCGGTTTTTACTCCTTGGGTTTGCTGCATCAGTGGCAGCAAGCAGGCATCGAGCGACATTGGCTGATGCCTCTGCGCAAAGGTGCGCAGTACGAAGTGATTCAGCGCTTGGGGCGCCAGGACGCTGTGGTCTCGTTGAGCACTTCGCCGCAGGCCCGCACGCAATGGCCGGGGCTGCCGGAGCGCCTGACCGCGCGATTGCTGAGCAAAACCGTCAAGGGCAAGGTTTGTCAGATCCTGACGTCGATGGCCGATCCGCTACGCTTCCCGTCCGACGAAATCGTCGACCTGTACAGCCAGCGATGGGAGATCGAATGTAAGCGTCCGGCCATGTCACCTTCAAAACTCCAGCATTAAGGGCGATGGTGTCCGCGTATTTTTAAGCGGACGCGATCACCCTTAATCGCCAGGATTTCCATGCGCCAACGAAGCTCTTATCCCAAACCGTTCAAAGCCCAGGTCGTTCAGGAATGCCTTCAGCCCGGGGCCACCGTTTCAAGCGTTGCCATCGCTCACGGCATCAACGCCAACGTCATTCGTAAATGGCTGCCGCTTTACCGGCATACCTCAGTTGCCGCGTTGCCTGCGTTTGTCCCGTTGAAGGCTCCGCCTAAGCGGCCGTCGGAGGCATCGGCGATCATCGAGATACCCGTTGGCGAACAAGCCATCGCAGTGAAGTGGCCAGTTTCCGATCCTGATGGGTGCGCTCGATTTATTCGAGAGCTTGCCAAGTGATCCGCATAGACGCCATCTGGCTCGCCACCGAGCCCATGGATATGCGCGCGGGTACCGAGACTGCGCTGGCCAGAGTGATCGCAGTATTCGGTGCGGCGAAGCCGCACTGTGCTTATCTGTTTGCCAATCGCAGGGCTAACCGAATGAAAGTCCTGGTTCATGACGGAATTGGTGTTTGGCTGGCGGCACGGCGGTTGAACCAAGGCAAATTCCACTGGCCAGGCATTCGCCAAGGTTGCGAGATGGAGCTGGATGCCGAGCAACTTCGGGCGTTGGTGCTCGGTCTACCTTGGCAACGTGTTGGCGTTGGCGGCGTAATTACACTGCTTTAAAAGTTTTAATTTTGCTTCTTGGCCTACTGCCGTAGGCGGTCTGCTTTGGTAAAATCCACGGCATGACTTCCTTGCCCAACCTCGACCAAATGACCCCCGACCAACTGCGCGCCCTCGCTGCGCAGTTGATGTCGAAGGTCGACACCATGGGCAGAAAGATCCACCGCGATCAAACCATCATCGAACAGCTGACCCACGAGATCGCGATCCTCAAGCGGCACCGGTTTGCCAAACGCAGCGAGCAGATCAGTCCTGAACAAGGCAGCTTGCTCGACGATCTGCTCAACACCGACCTTGAGGCTATCGACGCCGAGCTGACGGCACTGCTTCCGGCTCCTGCTCCAGAAGAGGCGCGCCAAAAACCAAAGCGCGCGCCACTGCCGCCGCAGTTTCCACGCACCGTCATTCATCACGAACCAGAAAGCACTCAGTGCACTTGCGGCTGCCAACTCCAGCGCATCGGCGAGGACATCAGCGAGAAGCTCGATTACACGCCGGGCGTGTTCACTGTTGAACAGCATGTGCGTGGGAAGTGGGCCTGCCGTCAGTGCGAAACACTGATCCAGGCACCGGTACCGGCCCAAGTGATCGACAAGGGCATCCCAACTGCGGGCCTGATCGCGCATGTGTTGGTGGCGAAGTTCGCTGACCACTTGCCGCTGTATCGGCAGGAGAAAATCTTCGGGCGCGCTGGTTTAGCGATCCCGCGCTCCACACTAGCTCAATGGGTTGGACAAACAGGTGTACAGCTTCAGCCATTAGTTGATGCCTTGCGAGAAGCCGTCCTGGCGCAGCAAGTTGTCCACGCCGATGAGACGCCGGTGCAGATGCTTGCGCCCGGAGAGAAGAAAACTCACCGCGCTTATGTCTGGGCTTACTGCACCACGCCGTTTTCGGCGCTTAAGGCAGTGGTTTATGACTTCAGCCCGAGCCGCGCCGGTGAGCATGCGCGTAACTTCCTCGGCGCGTGGAATGGCAAGCTGGTGTGCGACGACTTTGCTGGTTACAAAGCTGGGTTTGAGAAAGGCATGATCGAAATCGGCTGCATGGCTCACGCCCGCCGCAAGTTTTTCGATCTGCATGTCGCGAATAAAAGTCAGTTGGCAGAACAGGCGCTGCACTCGATTGGCGGTTTGTACGAAGTTGAGCGGCAAGTGCGAGACATGAGTGATGGAGATCGCTGTCGAATACGGCAAGAAAAAGCGGCGCCGCTGGCCAAAGCACTGCACGACTGGATGTTGGCCCAGCGCGATCTTGTGCCCAATGGATCAGCAACGGCCAAAGCCTTGGATTACAGCCTTAAACGCTGGGTAGCGCTGACGCGCTACCTGGTCGATGGGGCGGTGCCCATAGACAACAATCCAGTCGAAAACCAGATCAGGCCGTGGGCACTTGGACGCTCGAACTGGTTGTTTGCTGGATCGCTTCGCAGCGGCAAACGGGCAGCGGCGATTATGAGTTTGATCCAGTCGGCACGTATGAATGGGCACGATCCGTATGCCTATCTCAAAGATGTGCTGACGCGGCTGCCGACGCAGCGGGCGAGTGAGATCGACCAACTGCTGCCGCATCAGTGGGTATCTGCCTGAGTCATGCAAGGTGACTTCGGCGGACGCTTACCTTGGGACGGCTCGCAAAGCAATTCCGCCGAACGACACACTAGCATCCACATAGCGCAATGCGGATTTCATGTCCTTCCAGCCTACATAACCCATCAAGCCCTTGATGTCCCAACCGTTCGCAGAGGCCCAGGTTGCAAAGCCACGCCGCATTGAGTGGCTGCTATACAGCTCCGCTGGCAATCCTGCCTCTTTGAAAATGCGGCGCAGCACCGGGATCAGGCTATGCGGCTGCATGGCTTTGCCTGACAGATTGCCCCAGCGATCAATCCGCTGGAACACCGGGCCTTTCGCGATCCCGGTAACTGTTATCCAGTTGATGTAGGCCTCCAGCCTAGTTGCAGCCACGGATCTTTGAGAGGCGGATGAGGAGCCGTTTGGGAAATAGCTTCATCACGATGCCCGGAAAGGGATCGATCAGATCGAGTATCCGGGACTTTCTTTAACCTCTGTCGCGCATCCCTATGCCTCGCACCGAACGACTGCGCTCCTGGTCGTGCGAGTGGTAGTAGACATCCTGAGTTGTGCTGAGACTGCTATGACGCAAGTCCATCTGCAGATCCTTGGGACTTCGCAGCGGCGCATCGAGCGTCGCAGAGGTATGTCTGAGCCAGTGCGCGGAAGCCACCCGCAGACTATTCGTCTCGTGCTCGCCGCGCTCCTCCTCGCGCATCCGCGCCAACGCGTTATCGAATACCGATTGGAGGAGGGCGCGCACCTGCCGACCGGAGAGCCCTGGACGACCACGCAGAGTCATGAGCAGAGGCGTCTGTTCATTCCACTCAGGCAGCGGAGACAGCCCAACAAAACGCCGGTAGCGCGTCAGATACTTGGAAATATACTCTTCCCTGACCGCGACCTTCCCGGCCTTGTTACCTTTCCCGATCACGTGGTACCACCAGTTGCCCTCAGGATCGAGTCGGAAATCACCCATGACCGGATGCCAGTTCGGTCTGCCGACGATGTCGGACACCCGCAGATACATAGCGAACAAGGTCGCGACAATGAACAAGGTGCGCTCATGCCGGACGGGTTCCTCAACAGCCATATGCTCAGCGGTTTCCAGCACATAGTCCCACTGCAAAGGGGTCAGAGCACGGTTTGTCCCTTCCTCCTGAGGGGTTCCACGGCTGAGGCTTTTCTTCTTGATCATCCGGAAAGGGTTGGCTGCAACCGTTCCGTCTTCAACCATGTACTCAAAGAAACGGCTGCAAATCGTGTAAATCTGGTTAATGGTGCTTTGGGAAGCCTTGTATCGCGTGACGACACCGGGAGCCGCGCCAATCTCTACATCCTGGGAGGCATCGTCTGGAGCCGGTGTCAGTCCGTCCGATGAATCCTTAGTACATTTTAGGCTGAATGGTCTCCATTTTGGATTCGGAATGACGGGCTCACCCCACGCTGATTCGGTATGGTCACAAGTCACGAACCGACCGCGCACAATTGGGCCTATCCACTCAGCGGGAGGATTACGGCAAAACTCCAGATAATCTTCAGCATCTTGTCGTTTGAGCTGAGAGAAAGCTTTTTGCCTTATGATAAGTGCCCATAACAGCAACCGCTCGACATGAGTTCTATAAGAAGTGAAAGTCAGGCTGTTGTCCGAAAAAGCACGAAGAAATTCCCGAGTCGTCAGATAACCCTTGTTGGCCTCCACTAACGCGGGAAAATTTTCAATATACTGGCGAATGCAAGTCATACTAGGTTCACGCAAACTAAAGTCCATATCAATGAAAATTTCATAGGTCTCAAAAATAGGCATTGGTTGCGTAGACATCTTGGTGCACTACCGTATGATTTGGCTGTGATTGGAAACTTCCAGTAATGGAAGTAACTGGAAGTTGGGGCAGGGCAGCTGCATTATCCATCTCCCCTAATTTGAACTGGTTGATATTGCTCGATGGTAGCCCCTGAAAGACACCGTTGCAACTACCCTTGCTCAGCGGAGATAATTTTAAGCTCCAGCTTGACAAAGGTTTTAAATATGAATTAAAGCGATTGCCTTGTTGGTTTTTCCACTAATTTTTTAATGTAAATTTTTTATTCCTTATATTGCGCTCTGGATTCTTGTTAATTTAATTATGTATTGTCAGTTTCAGTTTAAATTCCCTCCCCTTTATGGGTTGCGAACTTTCTGAACGACCTCAGAAATTATTTAACCCAATATTGTCAGATTGTGCGAGTTCTGTTTTTTGTTTTTTTGGGCTTAATGGCTTAATGGCTAAATGCGGAGTTAGACTTTTTGGAGCGGCTTTTCTCGGCGCGCGGTCAGTGGCAATTGTTGGGTAATTCAAGCTTCAGCTCTACATTGACTGAATGATATGCGCCGCTACGAAGTCCAGGCAGAGCCCAGGAAATGATTGGAAAAGCAGGAATGGTTTTTCCATTTAAATTTTTAAATGGAAACGCCCTCTGAAACATCCACTTATTTCGTTGAATGCCCGAGAAAGCCCTGTTTTCGTGGGATTCACGGCTTTTAGGTACGATTAGCACATGGCATTTCCACTTATTGTTTTAATAAACAGCGGCGCAATCGAGGAAGGCTACGATCCGGCTCCGTGTCATTGATCATGTCGTTCAGGAGCAGCGGCGAGCCAACGTGCATCAGTGCGTGATTGCAAGACGAATGGTGGTGGATATGGCGCTGGCCCAGTATTACGGGCTTTGAGGAAGTTGCAACGGCTTTGACAGGCTTCGGTTTAGGCTCTGGTCTGCAAGTGGGCGCTGAGCTTCAGCAGGTCTCCGGCAAGACCTTGGCAGCGTTCTATCAGCATGGAATGTCCACTTATTTCGTCTCGGGAAACGGAGGGTTGGAATGTCCACTTATTTCCTCAAAAATCGCTGGAGCCCTTGTCTTGCGTGGGTTTCAGGGCGACCATGGATTCGCACCCTCGGTTTTCAGTCCACTAATTTCTCCTTGGAGTAGAGAGCTATTCCATTTGAGCTTAATTTATAAATATTGTTTTAAATCAATTAGATACGAATTTTTACCTAACAAATTTTTCCACTGGTTTTGTTAAAACAACCTGTCGGATTGGCATGTTGGACGCGCTCAAGCCCCCGGAAATCAAGGGCTTGAGGGGGGAGAGCGAGGGGCTTTCCACTCAAACCGCGATTGGCGCAGAACGGCTTTTAAGTCTGAATCTCCAGTTTTTAGGTACCACGGACACATGAACATTTCTAACATGGCATCTGGTTTAACATAATATACATTATGCGAACTATCATGTGCGGGACTGGGGGGCTCTAGGCTACTTTTCACCTGGTGATCAGCGCTCAGGTGTTGCTACTAGCAACACACGTTCAGGACGATGACTCCTGTGGCCCCCCCTTAAAGATGGCGCCTTAAGTGGCGCCACCCATTTTTGTTTCGAAAGCCTTGTAGGCCGTGCCTCTGCGAACATTCCTCAATCTCGGAGAACGCCATTTCAGTGCTTTTTAATCTGGCGGAATAGGCCCTAACACATGGTATGACTACTTTTTTGTTGGTTCGGGACGCCGTATGCCGCGTAGAAATGCTTCCGCGCGTCCTGGTAAGCGCCCATTTCGAGCAGGTTGCCCCAGTGCAATAAAGAGCCCGAATGCACGACCACTTTTAAAACTGGCTAAAACCTTTAAAAATGACCCCGTCTGTAGCCCAATGATAATGATGGTTTGCGATTTTCTGAAACCTAAAAAGCGCTCGAAATATGTGCTTAGCCGCGTAGGTTCGATCGTTCGCATCAGAACGTACCAGTCTCATCGACCGGTACGCGAAGACCCAGAAAGATCGTATATCAGGGCAGCAACCCGGAAGCTACGCCTAGGTAGTCTAAACTTCGCCTGCGCCACTAAGGCTAAGCTTGATTGAGGGCATGCAACACCGGCGTGCGTTACGTGGATAAACATTGTAGCGAGCGACCGATATGTCAGCTCAGAGAGATTCGAGCACATCGAATAGCGCTATATAGACGAAAGGAGCGTATCTAAAGGTGTTCCAGACTGAAGCTTCGAAGAAGCTTCATTATAAAATCACTAACAGTTCTGGATTTCAAGAGTATTTCTTATGGACTGACAACTGGTTGCTCAAGATGCGCACCTCATTAAAAAAAGCTTTTAAAAATGATCGAAACCTTTAAAGCTGGTCAGACCCACTAATTATGGCGGTTGCTGCTGTGCAGTCCGTATTATTAGGATGGTGTAGCTATAACACTTTTAAAAATGGCTGAATCTTTTAAAAGTGGCCCCTTAGGTTATGGTTGTAGTGAAGACCAGCCACCCTCTATCTAAAGCGCTATTGGCGCCTCTCAATAGCTGGGTAGTTTGAGCGCGGTACCCGCACAGTTTGGGGCTTGCGGCCGTGTAGTCGGCGTTTCTCAGCCAGGGCTCGGTCAAAACTGTCAATATATGACTAATTATTCTTAAGTTGCCTGGTCATCAGTCAAGCTTTGAAAGAGAAAACTTGCAAAGACATGTTTGCGATGTATAACCTACATGCCATCGATCAAATGTTTAGGGCTATGCGATGAGCGATTCATCCAGGCAGACGGACACACTCGCCTCGAACAAGCGGAAGGATACGCCCCCTACTTCCGATAACTGTCAGAATCGGAAATCTGCAATGCAGTATTCCATGAAGGATAACAATATGCCGGCCCCGCATCCGCTGTTCAACACCTATAAAGAATTCGTCAATCACACTTGCGATGAACCCGACCCGAGTCTGCCGCTGGTGATGCGCTATTTGGCGAACTTTGATGCGCATCTGAAACCCGTGGACGGGTTCGAAGCGGTCAGTGGTTTTCTGCGTACATACTCAAACGTCGAGGCAACATTTGTTTCATATCGCACCCATGCCGAGCGGCTTCTGCTTTGGGCATTGTTAATCAGAAAGAAGCCCTTGATGGAGCTGCGTCGCGCAGACGCCGAAGCCTTCTTGGAGTTCTGCATGGCTCCACCCATAGGTTGGCTTGGCCCAGTGACACGCAGCAGGTTCCTGTGCGTTGCATTCGACAAAGATTTAGAGCTATGCCCAAATCCACGCTGGCACCCATTCTCGGTGAAGACAGCGAATCGCATAACTAATGCAGCTGATCTTGAAGGCCCAGTTACTGGCGTACGGTACCAACCATCCCGAGGGAGCATTTCCCAAGTTTTTTCGGTTTGCAGCAGCTTGTACGAATACGGTCTGGATGAGGGCCTGACGTCGACGAATCCCTTCAGGGCGATCAAACAGAAATCGCGCTTCAAAGCATCGCGCTCAATGGAGCAAACCGGACGCGCCCTCACTCCACTTCAATGGGACTTCGTACTGACCACCGCTGAAAAAATGGCAGCAACGGCTCCTGAACAGCATGAACGCACTCTGTTCATCGCCGCTACGTTATTTTCGATGTACCTACGCGTTTCAGATATCTGTGGTCGGGTGAATTGGCAGCCCACAATGGGTTCCTTCAAGACAGATCATGAAGGCAACTGGTGGTTCCACCTCATTGGTAAGGGTGACAAAGCCGCCAAGGTAGCTGTAAGGCCGGAATACATTGATCGTTACCTGAAGCGCTACCGGCGCTTTATGGGGCTGTCTGAACTGCCATTAACTAATGAGCAGACCCCTCTGATTGCGACCTTGAATGGTCGTCCAGGGTTATCCACTCGAATGGTTCATTCGATCATCCAGAAGCTATTTGACCGCGCTGTTGATGAAATGGTGAACGAAGATCGCCAGCCTGGCGAGATCGAGGCTCTGCGGGTTGCCTCCACACATTGGTTAAGGCATACGGCTGCGACACTTGATGCTCCTTGGCGAGATGCCAAGGACTTGCAGATGGATTTACGTCACAACAATTTGTCCACAACTCAGGACATTTACTACAGCAGTTATGAAGATAAGCGCTCTTACTCGCTTAAAAATCTGGGTTTGAAAAATCGCGACTAATTTTCAGAGACAACAGGTAGAAAAATCATGGAATCAATCCCCCGCCCATGCTTTGAAACGCTACAAGAATTTTCACTGCTAGACCCCGAAACCCTTGATGGCGAGCTCTCAGTAATTCAGCGTTTTCTCAACCGATGCCCAACTAGCAGTCTGCCGACAAAAAGCTACCTGCTAGTGAAGCAGTTTTTGATTAAGCATGCCGAACCCACGCGCTATTCAAACTACCGAAGCTGTATAGAGCGACTCTTGCTCTGGAGCATTTTGGAGGCAAAAAAAACCATAACTGATTTGAATGAAGGCGACATTCAAGAATTTATGAGCTTCTGCACATCCCCCCCGGACTCATGGGTGGCAGATAAGTGTTGCCGGCGATTCACTCCCGGCAAACTGAAACAGGCAATAGGATTTAACCCAGCTTGGCGTCCATTTAGATTTGACCAACCGTCTATTGGGGAGGATGGTACTCGCATAGCATACATAGCAGGTAGAGGCGCGCTCGCTATGCAGATGTCTGTAGTTGCGGCTTTTTTTCTGCATCTACACTATTGTGCCCTTATAGCAACCAACCCTGCGCGAAGGCTACACGCTGCCGGATTTTACGCTATAAGTCTTCCTGTTCACACCGGTGCGAATGTCTTCACTGACGAAGAATTTGCGGTGTTGATGTTGACGCTTAGCGACATGGCGGATAAGGAAATCAAATATGAACGTACGCTGCTCATGATTGCTTCCGTTTATTATCTTAGATTGCAGCCATCTGAGGTCGACAGCCTAGGGGGAGATCTAACAATCAGTGCTCTGCGACTTATGCGGGATGGAACTTACGATTTAGTGGAGGAGAAGTTTCCCGGCAATCACTCGTGGAAAATACATTCTGAGTTTATAGATCACTATGTGAATCGTTTTCGTAAAAAATTTGGCCGACAATGCATTCCATTGGAGCGTGATCACACATTGTTGCTCGGGAAGATTCGTGGCAAAGATTCGATCAGTTCAGCTCATGCGAGACTCTTATTCCGGAAAGTCTGTCAGGTCGTCATTGATACTCTTACCGAGAGCGGATGTGTGGTCTCGCCTGACTCAGTGTTCTGTAAAGCGAGCCTGCTCTGGTTGCGAGAAACAAGTATGCACCACAGCGCAAGGACGATGGGGATGGATGACGTAATTCGACTTGTGCGAAAATCAAACGCCGAAAGTGCCTACCAACGTTTCTTTGCACGGCGTGGTTAGGATCTAGCAGGCCTGCCCTACTCTTTAAGGGGGTTATTTTTAGTAAGCCTTTTTAGCTCAACTAAATAGTCATTTAGTTGAGCTAGCTATGCTATTTTGCCCGTGGGCTGAATCTCTTCATCAGCCAAACGACTTCATTTTGAACGCTATCGTGCCTTGGCATTGCTTCTCCTCAACGACAGCTGGGATGCTTGGTTTAGGCAACACTCCTCTTATTAGGCTTACGTGCAGCTAATCGTTAGATGACTTGTTATGAAATATTGCAAGCTTCCAGAAGCTCCTGCCCCCCTCATACCAAAATCCTGAAAGCTCATCCTGTGGGCGTGGCTCTCCGAGCTCGGCTGTCGTGAATTAAGCCGCCCGCAAAGCGTCCGTCTTAACACTGGGGATTTCCATCTTCACGCCTGCGCGCTCCGCTTGCCTGTCCCTGCGTGGTGGTCATAGCTTGGAGCTCTCAACGAAGTCGGCGCTCGATACAAGCCCCCTTGCTCGAGGCTTCAGGCGCTGAAATTTCTTGCGAAATTTACGCTACGCACAGCGCTGAATCCGCTTCGCAGTAGCCACCGCTTATTCATCGATACCCAAGGGGGCCACTGGAAAATGAGCGTTCGATCTGCCATGAGATCATTACACTCATGAGCGCCCTGCTCCTTTCAATTACGGCACCCACACCGGTAGTTTGGAGTTTCCAGGTTTGTCGATGATGATCGCTAAGCTTTGCTTGGCCCGCGTAGCTGCAACATAAAAGGCGGCCGCCGGCGTTGATTCCAGGAAGGTCTGCTTCTGAATGAAAGCCTTGATCGGCGCCGTTGGCATGATCAGCACACGCTCGAACGTGGCGCCTTTTGATACCTTAAAATTCATGAAGTCCAAAGCGAACTCCTTACCCGAAGCTATGGTGCTGCGCAGGCACTGAGGTCGGTATCGCTCGACGTATTGGTCGACATGTTTTGAGTGCACCAGGTAAACGCCATCATGTTCAGACACCACGTGGTTCTCAGATGTGGTTCCTGGGAAACCCCATGACTCATCAAAAATGGTGTCAGAGAACGTCGCAATCTCGGTTCGGCAGCGGTAAGTCGTGGTCGCATAGTCAATGCTAAGCAGCCCTCCCTTTTCGCGTACAAGGAACCATTCAAGTGCACCTGCATACCCATACTGTTTATTTTTCTGTCCCCGTGGGTTTGTTGAGAGCACCGCTTGGCGCACGTCACCAACCATGCGGACGTCGATCCGCGACTCAAGTAATTCATGGACGATTTCCCAATCGTAGCCACTGAGATCTTGTACCTCGTCGATCAGAATTTCGTCGTAGAGACACTCAAGTCTGCGTATCAACGCTGGGGTGGCCGCCATAAGCTCCCGCGCGAGGCGGCCGAGCTCGCATGCGTAGATTTGGTTGCTACCATCCATAAACCTTAGCCTGTCCTTCGCAAACATGCTGGGACGGCCCTCGAAGTTGAAGCCCCCTACCCGCTCGCCTGGGAATTTGAATGGCAGGAACGGTTTTGCAAAGTGGCGAAGCAAGAATGTGTACCAGCCAAGGACTTCGATGTTGTGGCGATCGCCAGCTTGGGAGCCGAGGCGATGGATCAGTTCCTGCTGATTGGTCTGGGTGAACGTGACAACGAGCACGCGCCGTTCGGTAGGTATGGCTTTGCAGTGATCGACCAGCCCTTGAGTTTTTCTACCACCAGCGACAGCCAAGGTCAGAATGCTAGGCATAGTGGATGAACTCCGCCGCGGCCTTCATGTAGGCCGGTGGGCTAAGTACCTCATCCGACTCAGCTAGTCGAATTGCTCCTTCCGTTTTCTCTCGTGCCATCCAGGTCAATAACGTCGCTGCCGCAGTGATGCCAAGCATCGTGCGCAAGTGAGGCTCGCCATTCGCCGTAATGAGTTGTGGTTCGAGCGTGGTGCCGTCGGCGACTAAGCCAATGAACAGCTCTCTTCGCTTCGCGTCCAGCCACTTTTCAACCGGTTCACGTAGCTCGGCTGGATCAACGCCGTCGTTGTCGCGCATCACAGCTACAGGTTTGTTGATCGCTGCGCAAAGCTCCAAGCATCGCGCCAAAGCCAGTCCACGCATGCTGATGACATCTATACCGTGGGCCATCGGGCGTGCGCTGAAGCAATCTTCATAGACGCGTTCGAAGATGATTTCATCAGATGGGCCTTCGACCAAGACGACCTTTTTCGCTAGCACTAGACGGAGGGTGTCATAGCCAGGCAGCCTTTGGAAATAGCTCACTGTATCAGTATGAAGTTCTGTGATTTTGGACGCGCTGTTCCGGTGAAGAAGCAGCAATGCGTCGAGACCGAGCCGGTTCAACACGTATGTGCTGTGAGTCGAAATGAATAGCTGCTGCTCTTCCGTGGCCAGATCTTCGATACGATTGAGTAGGGTCGTCAAGCTCGTGTGAGATAGATGGTTTTCGGGCTCCTCGATCATCACGATGTTCGCCCTTGAGGAATGACGCTTCATTGCGAGAGAGATCTTGATCGCAGCCTGTTGACCCTGGCCTGCCATCGCAAACGGTAAGCCGTCGACGTGTGGAGTGACCACGCTTTCCCAAGATGTGCGGGATGTCTGATCCATGGCCAGCGCCATGGGCTCTTCCTGGAGCGCTGCGCCTAGACCCGAAAGTCGCTTGTTCACCGGTGCCAGCGCGCCATCTGTCATGGACGCTTTGATATTGCGGTAGTCCAACGAAATCTCTGCTTTCTCGGATGACTCCAAGTGATCGCTTAGGATTTGGCGAAGATGGTAGTCGACGCCGGCGGCGGATTTGACCGTACGGGAGTCGATGGTGGCCACCGAGAGCGCTCGCGGCCGTCGTGTGAGTTCATTATCAGCGAACGACCGCCATTCGTAGGTGTAGTACTCAACGGGGAGTAGCGGAGAAGGATTTTTAAGCCATTCATCCAGCTCATCCTTGTACTCCTCGTTGGGGAAGACGGAGAGAAAGACACCAGGACAAGCGTTCGTTGGAACGTCGGCGTTCACTGCGCCCAGCAGTCCCTGGAGATCTTCCGTGTCCTGCAGATAGAGCTCGATGAGAATCTGTGGGAGTGCCGGCTTCATTCCAGCCCTTCTTAGTGCAAGAAACTCAGCCACCATCTCGGTGTTGAACCAGTGAGGATTCAGCTCCTCCAGGATTCCTCTGCCACCGATCCGCCCGTTGAGCGCCAGCGAGATGGCCTCCATTAAGGTGGATTTACCGGCGTCGTTGTCTCCGACCAGGATGTTCACGCCCGGGTTGGGCTTTAGCAGGAAATCTTTGTAGATGCGGTACCCACGGATGCGGATCTTGGTGATCACGTTCGACGTTCCTTGGCGAATTGCTGCTATATGGCGCTTTGATGGCCGTGTTGCCTGATGCTATAAGCGAAGCGGCACGTTGTCGACTCCGTCGTGCTCTGCTGTACGCCCCCTACTTTCACTGCTCCACCAGACAACCTAGCGCATAGGATTTCGCATGACCACCCATTACTACCCAAGCCGTAAAGCATTTATCGAATCCTTGGGAGCCACGTGTAAAAACTGGACTTGGAGTTGGTCGTTTGTGAATCACCAAGAGCGCAAGGTCATATTCGGTGCTTGGGACATTCATATGAACGGCGACCGTACACTCATACTTTGCGAGGGGTGGGAGATAAAGAAGGGGCGGCGCAACAATGGCTACGCGCAGAGCGTCGAGCATCTCAGGTTAGTCGCCGAGCAGGGATACGAGCTTTATACATTCAAGATTACGCACTCGGACGAACTCCAGGACGAGGACGGCGTAGGCCCTGCAAAGATCAAAGATTTTGAACGATTTATCACTCGCAAATGGCTGCTTCAGCAGGAAGGTCAATGGTACGCGTGTGAAGAAGTACCTATCCCTGCAATCCCCGAAGAAGTCAGTCATCTTGAGCTCTACCTAGAGGGGGCACTGCGAGAGGTGAAGGTCAACGCATACGAGCGCAATGCTCAGGCCCGGGAAGAATGCATTCGGCATCACAAGGCCGTGTGTGCAGCTTGTAAATTCGACTTCGGCTCGGTCTACGGCGAGATCGCCAAAGGGCTTATCCATGTTCATCACATCGTACCCCTGAGCACGATCGGCGCGGAATACAAGCTCGATCCAATAACCGATTTGATACCGCTGTGCCCGAACTGCCATGCAGTCGTACATCGTGGCGCCGAAGTCTTGAGTATAGATAAGCTCAAAGAATGCTTAGCCGCGGCAAGTGGGGGGATGCCTGAGCTTGTAAATAATGCGCCACCTGAGCCCTACCCCTGCACAGTGATTTTAGGGATGTAACTCCACCACTGTTTCCGCCCGAGGTAATAATGTCGTTGTCCGTTTTAAGGTTCGCTTGGTCTAGAATTCGCGGCCATCAGGTAAGTAAGTACGCCCTACTCCTGATTGCTCCTGTCGTTGTAAAACCGTTAGATTTCACCGCTGCCAGGAGGCCGATCCATTTGCGGCTGAAGGGGCTCTGGGGATTGCCTTTAGTTGTTGCTGGGGTGTGGGCGGCAATAGCCGGCTTCAGCCTGGAGTGGGCGTATGGAAATTCAGTGGGGCCTGGAGTGTCGGTTGCCGAAGCATTGAAAATCGCTGGTCGCCTCAAGAATATGGCGTGGGTGTTGGTGACTGCTTCGACCGCAATCCTGCTATACAGCATCAGTGTTCTACGTTGGGGATTTCACTGCGCTGCGATCCGGCTACTGAGGAGATGGTTCCCCACTATCAGCATGCCGCACTGCCTGTTCTTTGTTGTCAACACGTCGGGTTGGGGGATGTGGTTTGCCATCTACGGATATGGCCTGCTTCAGGCGGTCAAAGGCCACTCGCTATCTTAAGCTTCTGCCGAGCGGCTCGCGCCATGCAAGTTGTTAGATGCATCCATCTCGATTGAGACTCAGCTTCTCAAAGGCCCAAGGTCAATCGCCAGGCAGCGAAGGTCGGTGACCTGTGCAACCATGGTGTCGCTGGCCTCATGATGGGCGAAGACGCCCAGGAAGTAGAACGTGAAGTACCTTACTAGCCGGGCCTGATCGAGAAGTTCATTCACATAGCGCCTCGATCGGTGCTGAGTCATGACCTCATCGGAGACGTGGAGAAAGGCTTCCTTATCCGCAACCTTGTCGAAGAACCTGAATACGAAGCCAGCCCCCTCTCTTCGCTCGATCCGCCCGCCACCGCTGTAGACGTATCCTGCGGTATTAGGTCTGGCCCATGCCACCTTCTTGAAGTACGAACGCAGGGGTATCTCACCTCGCCCTGTCACGTTGATGGTTACCTCAGGAAACAGATCTTTGAGGGCCTCGCGTGTGTCGTGGTAGTAATCCACCAGCTCTCGAAGATCGCCGCTCCGGTGCTTTCGTTCGGTTCGGGTGCCTTCTGCGCCACCGCCTCCCCGTCGACGATTTGGCTCCGCCTCGTCCTCGCTACTTAGAACGGCCCTTGGTGGACGCACTACCGGTTGTTCTGGCAGCGTCGGGGGAACAAAGATATCGATGATCGAGGTGAGTTGGCGTTTAGCCAGGCGGGTGCGGGTCTGCAACTCCGTTTCTCCTGGCAACGGTGCATCGCTACCCTCGTCCTCATCGGGCAGCACCCACTCGCACTCTGCATGATGGGCATAGTGCTCGTTGTCCTTGTAGTGGGGAGATTTGACGCGCGCCGTGTCGGTCGGGTGGATGTCGTAATTGACGGCGGTGATCTTCGGAATCACCTTGAGCGTCCTGCATTCCGGCGATGAGCACTGGAACAAAAAACGGCTGCGTGGTTGGTTTTGATTGAAGTAGGCCTGACGCGCGCCGCCAATGGTCAACTCCTCGCCCAGCTCTACACAATACGCCCGGGTGATCCTTCGCTTCGTTCGCATCTACAGCCTCAACGCAAAAGTTTGAGACTAACGCGCCAGGTGTGGGGCGCCAAGGCCTGAGCTAGAGCGATTATCTAAGACCTTTGTCGAACTATGCTCCATGGAGAACGACGGACATAGGTCAAGGGTTTGGCCAGATTGCTGGCAATGCCCTTGACCAGATACAGGCCTGTTAGGAGACGTCTGGCTCCGGCTGGTCAACTGCCGCATCTTCACCATTTGCAGTGGCCCGCTGTGCATCGGCCGCGGCTCTATGGTTTTGTGCCGACTGAGCCCAGTAAACCATCGCAACCCACTTCAAAATGAACCACCAAGCGTATACGGCATCCACCGAGTAGAAATCATTGTCATCCATCAGGCCGTGAGCGAAGGCGTTGCGCAGGTTGGGCCCAAATGCGCTGCAGAACTGAGCTTTTATCTCAAATACGATATCGGCACCGAACACCTCATCAACGCCCTCGACGTCCAGAAGTGTGCTCAGCCCGTTTTCGTTCTCGATACCCTCCTGGTCAGTGTTGGAGGTTTTAAGACCCGCTCCCTTCATATGGAACCGGACAATGTTCTCGAGTTGCGGGATGAGGAAATGTAATGCCATGCCGAAATCACCCACGATCCCCCAATACAGCCCCTTACCGACCATGAGTGCACGCTCTGGTGGCACCAGAGCCGATGCTTTAGCGAGCTCAACCAGATCCTGTTCTTTGTAACAGTGCTCTCGTTGCATAAGGCTCAGCGCCGGCAGAACCCCGCCTTGAACAGTCAGGTTCCGCGTGATGCCGTGGTTTTTCACCATCTCCGCAAAAATTCGTTCCTCGTCAGCGACAGTGGGCTCCGCGCTGAACGACATGGGGTCAGTTTTAGCGATAACACGGCCAGTCTTATCGAGGTGTGTCGCTCCACTGAGCGACCTGAAAAGCCCTGTACGCATGGTTTTCAGTGCTGCCTGCCTTGCCCCTTCTTGCTGGGCAAAGGGGTACAAGGTGGTAAGTGCATGAAGCGCATCTACCGCAGTCTTATCCGCCACTTTGTCCAAGGCATGGTTTATCAGATCAGAAATGTCGGTGGGTGGTGTCGAGATGGTGTGCATCATCCCTACCGTACGGTTGCCCGCCTCTGCAATCCGTTGTGGCAGGTGAAGGAGGATGGCGGTTACTCCGAACTGGGCCCGAAATTTCTGAGGTACCTTCCTGTAGATCTGCAACGCTTTCTCGAGATGGTTCAACGCGATCAGTGGCTGCACACTCTCTCCATCTCCGCGGAGCTCTGCTTCCGCAACCCAGGTACTGGCGAGCGCGGCGGTCATGCGTGCGGCAGACTCAGGATCCCTCGCCATTCGATACGCCTCCACGCTCAGCTCGTAGCATCGACGAGCCCGGAAGAGATCCCCAGCTCGCTCACAAGCCCGTGCGGCCTCTTCCAATTTGAGGGGAAGGTCTGCTGCCTTACTGTTAGTCAGGCGATGCTCGATCACAAGAGCTGCGATGGGCGCCATCATGGGCGACGGCGCTTCGAATTCAGCTTCAAGTGCGTCGAAAAGGCGGTTCGACAGCTGTTCTGCGATGTTTTTTCCTGCCTTCCCCATACGTGGAGCGAGCATGAGTGCACGATTCCAGCAGTCTTCCCCTCCGCGCCACCAGGTATCTTCATGCAGGGGGATGGTCTGGTAACCTTCTATAGCTGCCTGGGCTTGGTTGATGTGCCGACGCCCACGGCTGATCCAGAGGACTTCTGCGACACGAGCCTTCACCAGACCAGTGTTGATCTCGTCCATGACTGCTGCGAGGAAGTCATATTCATCATCCACCACGTCAGAAATGGCCAGTGAGCGTTTGTCTTCGAGGATCGCGAACGGGCTGAATGGCTCGTTCAGATTGGCAGGATTGAGCATCATTGAGCAGAGGTCGGACAGCAGCCAAAGTACGCGTGCTTGGTCATATTCCTCGCTGCCCAGCTTCGCTCTTGCGGCATCAGCCAGGGCGCGCCATATGTCCTCGTAGCTCGGTGCCACTCCCTCAAGCATGGCGGACAGATCAATGGTCTGGAATGCCTCTACGGTGAGTGGCGTGGCTTCTGGGTAACGATAGAACTCTTGCGGCACAGCGAATCCTCATTGGGTGGCGAATGGTAATGGCTGTCGAGCTCGAACGTGATCATATCCGCTATTGCATTGTACGGCTTCGCCTCGATTACCAGTTTCATGGCCTAGGTCACCTGCCACCTTGACCCCAGCTTGAATCGTACGAAGCTTGAAGAACAGATGGGCGGTGGGTTGCTCAACGCCTTTCGTCAGGCTGTGGAGAAAGTGTCTCTGTCCAACCCTGATGTCGGCGCCCTTGGCCGATTGGCGGCTGACTTGTTTCAGATAATGAATGCCGAATGCTCGGACATCGTCCATGCCTACCCCATCACCAACCCTGAGGGTGAGCAGATTCTCCATCGCCGTAAGGACAGCCAAGGCAAATACTTCGAAGTGACCGATGTCTTCTTAGACAGCTTCAGATCGCGCTTGCACGAGGTGAGCCTGCAGCTTTACGCCATACGGAGGATCGTGCGGCCAGATTTGGGAGACTGAACAGACAGTTACTGTTCAGCCCCAACTGAACCGAGACCCAGAAGCCCTTGCTATGTTCGAAGTCATTGGTCGCTGAGCAGAAACCATGGCACTCGATCCGGGAAAATTAGTGATGCGCAGATAGCACCGATCCGCGTTGCAGGATTTTGGAGCGACGTGTCATGAACCATCTGTGGCTTGCACACTTCCTCCCAGCGCTGAGCGACATCCGCCACCGTCCAAACCTTTTGGCCGATCTGGAACACGTGATTTATACCGTTGCGAACGAACGGCTGACTGAACTCCAGGTAGCTTTGCGGAAGGAAGATGTTGAGGTGGGCGTGATCAAGGCTTGCCAGGTTGTAATCCAGTTCTTCTTCAAGGGAGTGACGACGACTGATGAGCAGGACGAGCGCCAAGGTTTCTGAGGGTGAGCTGCTCAAGCGTTTCAACTCGGCGGGGTCTTTGTCGGCGCGCGCCTTGAGATAGCCGTACACGTCCTCTGCCAACAGCAATGGCCGGGCAAGTCGACCGTTGTGCTCAACGAGCGCATTGATCAGCGTGCTGACGACCAATTCGCCAAGGCCATTGAGGTCATCAGTTTTGATGGCTGTAAGGAACGCTGCCCAGTACGGCGCCTCGTCTTCGCTCATGCCTGCACAGACGCTGGCGTAATGCTCCATCAGTGGGCCACTCATCTGCTCCAGTGCCTCTCTGAGATTAGCGTCACTAACGCCAAGCTCCCGAGCCAGATGCACAGCTGCGCCTGCCCAGCCCAAAATCCGAGAAATGCGCTGAGGGAGGTAGAACAGGTCGGGAATGCCATGCCGGGAAAGCGAACAGGGGTTTTCTCGAAGCCCATTGACGATGTCCCACAGCAGGTACTCAATCTCAGTCACGACCTCATGGGCAAGTCCTCTGATGCAGTCGCGGGAGGCGTTGTCCTTCTGGGACGACTGAAGGAGCAGAGCGGCGCACGTCGCGCTTAGCTCGACTCGAGAAAAGCTATTGGTGTGACGCCCTGCTCCCTTCTCCAATGATTGCCAGATGCCGCCAATAAACGCGCCGACTGCGTTGGGTATGTCGGCCAAGCGATCAGCGAACGTGGAAAGGACAGGGAAAAGCTTTTCAGCGTTGAGTTCATGTTCCGGTGCAAACATCAGCTTGTACAGTTCGGCGGAATGGGCGCTGATGGCCTGTCCGGCCGGGGAAACGGGTGAGATGCCAGTGATCCCCAGCAAAGAAGACGTCGGGTTGTCGGAAGCATGCGGATTGCCGAACAGCGGCATATGACCGTATAGATTGACGCCCCATACGGATGGCATTTGCCCTCCCCGGGTCTGCTCTGACACGTACTGCGCAGCAGGTCGGCCTATGTCCAGCAAATCGAGCATGTCTGCTCGCGATCCCGTATCGATCTCTCCAATCAGCACTTTGAGCAGCGCAAGGGTTCCATACCCGCCTCGATTGGTCTCGCCGGCGTACTGATCTGCCGCTGACGACACAAAAAATGAGACGCCAAAAGTCTTGGCCTTACCAATCACTTCAGGCTTGAGCAAGATACTCAGGTTGGACACCATGCCTCCTGCGTGGCAAGCATCAATGATGACATTGCAGTGGGCAGCTTTGAGTTCGTTGAAATATTCGAAAAGTCGACTGAGAGCAAAACCCGTGGTGGAGAGACGATCTGCGCGGGTGTCGCTGAGGCAGAGGAAGTAGCTGTCGTTTGCCGCACCGCCATGCCCGGCGAAAAATAGCGTGAAGCTCTCAATTTCATCGTACCTGTCCTGTATCTCAAGCAGCATTGCATCCAGCTGACTCCTGGCCGGAGAGCGAAGCAAATACGCGTCCTCTGACTGGATACGGCTCAAGGGCCCTGTCGACAGCGCAGAGTGAATCGAGAGCGCGTCATGCTCGGCTCCAGATAAAAGGCTGAGCGTTGGGGATTGGTAGTCGTCACAACCGATGCACAGCAAAACCTTGGCGGCCATCACTGCTCCCTATTACGAAATTTAGATTTTCGCGCGGCTTCCGCTGCCAACGCCTGGGTGATTTTGAGCTTCTTGACCTCCTCGACCCTGGCGAGCAATTCTGGCTCTTGCAGCGAGGGATCTGAGTGGAGGCGTTTCGCGAGGCTGGGATGCATGCGAAATTCTGGAAGCGAGACCTGGCCATCCCGATCAACCGAGTACTCGACTGTCTCGATTGCCTTGAGCATCTGTTCGCCCAAGCTGCCCGAGGAACCATCGATAACATTGCCGTGCTCTTCGCAGGTATCGGAGAGCATCTTGTAAAACGCCTTGGCATAGCTGTTGGCCATGCTGTTGGATATTTCATCAACCGTGCGCTCAATAACGTCGAGCCGGCCTTCCATGATGTCCTCGAAGCGCAATCTTGTTTCGTGCTCGATCGTCTGCATCTGATCGACGCGATCAGGGTCGTAACTGTGGTGCGACTGCCACGATCCGCCGTGACTGAATCGCTGGACGTTATCGCCCCCACTGACCTGTCTTTGTGCCCGGCTGAGTTTCTCCCCTGTGGCTTGCATGAACGTCTTCATGACGAGTTCTGCTTGCGCATCAAACGGGAAAGGATGGGCTTTATCCCTCATGTCTCACTCCTGACTGACCACGCGCGAATAATTAGACACCATGATGCAGAAGGATCTTCGCAGCTCCCTCTGTGTGGTATGGCAATAGTATGGCATCGCTCACCCTAATCACCCACGGGTAGGTGCTTTGGGCAGGCTTCGTGATTACCGAAGTCCCCCTTGCCGGATCACTTATCCAGAGAGGTCAGGCACTGGTGCATGCTTACGGCATTCGTTAAACCTGGGTGGGAGGGATCTTGACTCAACACATCGTAATCGTGGGAGGCGGCGCTGGTGGCTTGGAATTCGCGACTCGCCTGGGAAATCGGCTAGGCCGGCGGGGAAAAGCCCGTATCACCTTGGTGGGCGCCAACCTGACCCGCAACTGGAAGCCGCTGTTTCGCGAGGTCGCTGCCGGCTCGCTGAACCCTAGCCTGGATGAGCTCAACTATGTGGCTCAAGCCAGGTGGAATCACTTCCAGTTCCAACTGGGCTGAATGACTCAGATAGACCCCGCTTACGCACCAAGCCAGAAGGGCGCGGTCTGCAACATCTTCCGCCGGCAAAACCAGCGCATAGTGAAGCGGTCAGACAGAATGCGTCGAGGGCATCGTGCTAGGCGAGCTCCCATCATGCCCGGCTCAGCTGTCCCAGAGTGTGTAGCCTCCTCGCCGCCTACCTAGCCTCGTTTGAACCTGCCCCAGCCCTCTCGTGCAGCAAAGCCTACTTTGAGTAGAGTTCGGGATCGATGCTGTCAGGGGGAATGGCCTCGATATCGTCGAAGCTATACTCGATGAGGTAGTCCTCCTTTCGCTTCTCCGTACCAGACATATCTTTGTTGTAAGTCCTTGGCTGTCCGAAGGGCCAACCGCAGAGCTCGAAAGGGGTTGGGAACGCTATACATCTAGTAGTCAGCGTTGTCCTATCAAGTATGGATGGCACGATGAGCTGCATTGCAATGTTGCCAAAGGCAATCATGAAGATTGCATACGGCTTGCTAGCGCAGGACGGCTTTCTCCGAAACAGGGAAACCGCGACACCGCAGGTTGGCCGGGGCCCTGGGATAAAGGTTTCAATCACGACAGCCGGCTTGATGACGGATTTGGTCTGGTCGGCACACATCAGCCAGCCGATTGTTTCAGAGAATGCCGATAGCTCCTCCTTGTTTTCAATCGTGGAAAGAGCAATCTTTACCAATGCCTTGTAGACGCCAAGCGGTATGTACGGCTCACGATGAAAATTCACCGTGGCGGTTTTGTTTTCTTTATCAATTGTGAAGAACTTTTCTGTTGCTGGCGACACGAATGCTGGGATCTCGCCATGCTTTACTTTGCTTTTTTGGTTGTTTGACTGGTAGTTTGGAACTCCTCTCTTACCGTGAATCTGGCCCATCACCCTAAATGGACGCGTGTACTTGTCCAAGTGAACCTCAAGATTCTCAGAAAAGAATTTATTGCAGGAATCACATTCTTCGGAGAGGACTAGCTGGTGGTTGCCCAGGCACTCTGGGATTGCGTGAGCAGTATTGGTAAAGTTGGTTTCGCTTTCATTTTTTTTGCAAAAACGGCACTTTTTTATGGCGTCAGTCTTAATGATTTTTTCTGGGCCTTTGGAATACACCCCAGCAGCAATCAGATCATAATTATTTACAAAATAATCCAAGCGCTCTTCCACGCTCATCGTTGTATTTGTCATCATCACAACTCTCTTTCCATGATTTTCAATTGAACAGACATTCGATACGAAATGAGTATTTTCAAGAGCTTGCAATCAGGCATGGCACTATGCTATGTTCTGCCAAGTAGAGCAACTATCATCTTGGCCTTTGCTCACTCCCTTAGCTGGTTTCATATGCGAGTCTATTGCACGTGATGTCAGTAGGCGCTTGCTAGAAGCTTTTCTAGCGTCGTCATAGGAGTGTCAGAGCCATGAAAATTGGTGATGATAAAGTCGTGCTGGTTCGCCAGTATCGCCGGTTTAGATTTGGTGAGTGGGAAGTCGTCTGTCAACACAGACGCTCCCTGCCTTGCCGCTTCGGCCGATAAGTAGGGATTGGGGTGGTAGTTGCTCTACTCTGCCCATTTATTCCTACTTCCCCATCCTGCCTCCTTCAATAATTTCCGGCATCTCCATTCCGTTTTTTGGATTCGAACGATCGGAAAGCCACAAATACAGCGACCAAAGCTCACCCCGTCCCCTCGGTTGAAGCAAAGTTCTCAATCGCGCCTGGCACCTGTGATGGGGCGGACGATGTCCATTGGTTATCAGATCAGCAATCGTTCATCGTCGGCGGCCAAGTCGCGCCAATGGCAACGCTGCGTGACCGCGCGGTTCGCGCCACGCAGACCTGTGGCGAGGTGGGAACCCTAATCCAACACCCTGACTGCTTCTACACTGAAAACGCGCATCGTCCACGGCCCGTAAGCGCGAGCCTGAAGACGGAGATGCTCCTAGCCTTAGGCTTGATGATTATCCAAATCTTTAAAAAGTTTCACCGAGAACCCACGGGCGTTCAAACGGCTTGCCGACTCAGAAGCAACGGAGACCACAAGTGAGAAAGCTACCTATGAAAATCATCATCGAAGAATGGGATGGTGACGGTGCGATTCGAATTCCGGATGAAGCGCTGCAGGAACTGGAGCTGGATGTCGGCGACTCGCTGTATCTGATTGAGGAATTTGTCGGCAACACGCGCTGCCTAGTCCTATCAAAAAAGCCTCAAATCTCGGATCGAATAGACGAACTCATGGGGCCTGGAATAGCGGACAAAAATGATGACTGACGCGAATCGTCTCTGGCAACGCGAACGCAAACGACGCTACGCTTTGTGGGATTTAGAAAGGCTGCAGCCTGGATCTGACCGAGCGATTCAGTACCTTGTGATTCTTGATGAAATTGAGCGCCAAGATCGAGATGACCCCATTGGCGATGCAGCCGCCATGTCGGTTGATGAGCTACGAGAATCTGTTCCAGAAACCGAAATCGTGGGTGTCAGCGGATCCCACTTTGTAGTCGTGCTTGACGAGCACATACCAGAACCGTGGAAAACCCGCTTCGAAGAAGCGAGTACTGGGTCTACCCGTTTACGACAGGGCTGTTATGCGAGAGATTGGGGCCGTTTTTTAAGACTGTGGACATTTGAGATGCAGCACCTCACGGCACATAGGGAGATGCGTTAAGAGCCTGATGGAGCTGCTCGTGAGTTTCAGGATCGTCATAGGGTTCCAGAGTACTGGCGCCGATCAAATAGGCCGCACCGATCTCACACAAAAACTCCCTTCTCCAGCTGGCCGATGAGATCGAAGACAGCTTGCGTTTCCACCCTCGTCCCCAGCATGTCGACTGGACGCTTCGATCCGAGCCCTCGCACCGGCGAGCTCATCCATTCCGTTGCTGCAGTCGTATCGTTTTCGAAGAGGGAAAGGGCTTCGTCAAAGAGAGTTACCAATGCAACCAGACGGTCACTTTCCAGGGTGTTGAATCGCCCTGCT
The DNA here is from genome assembly GCF_030053115.1 of Pseudomonas svalbardensis. Lineage (NCBI taxonomy): Bacteria > Pseudomonadati > Pseudomonadota > Gammaproteobacteria > Pseudomonadales > Pseudomonadaceae > Pseudomonas > Pseudomonas svalbardensis. The sequence goes on from NZ_CP125619.1 coordinate 3,086,451, forward strand.
TTCTCTCTACGCGCCAACGTTGTGGGTGGCACACAAATCGCCTTGGAGACATCCCCTCGCTGCGCCTGCAGAAGGCTCGCTATCCGGTCTAGAAATTCGAAAGACAGTCCTTCGCGAGCCAGGTCATGAAGCATGGTGCCGCGTGATGGCGGCCCGAGGGTCATCCAAATGCCTTGTGGAATCTGGGGCCCTGGTTGGTATTCCTTGATCGATGACAGCACTTTCACCTCCATCTGAAAAACCTACCACTAAGCCGGGCCCAAAGGCCCGAAACAGCGACATCACCAGTCGCCCGTCGCCCGTCGCGTAGGTAAATCACCCGAGAAGACGAGGTAACGATAGGTAGCGAAATCATCCTACGGCAAGAAAAGGCAACTCCGATAAAGCACTCACAGACACAAGCGTCAGTTCTTGAAAAACAGTGATAGATGTCAAAAGCGATCAGAAGAGAAAGACGCCGACAACGGTCAACTTCCCCGACCGTTTAATTAGTGGTTTCTAGCGCCCTACTGATTTCAACGATGCAGTCATGCACACGGGTCAACACTTCATCGAGATGACTTTCCGTTGCCTTGTCACCTTGATCCAGCACACAGCGATCCTCCTTGACCACATAGCGGGTCGAGGCAAAATACAGATCTGCCCAATCCGGAACGGCATGCGCAGGCTGGGTGAATGAGGGAAGTCGATGAGTCAGCACCTGACAATCACGGCCACTGAAGAAAGGAAACACTCCAAACCAGGTGTGCTTATAGATCTTGACCCACACACCATCAGGCCAACTGCGCAATCGTACATCCAGGTCATACTGTTGCTTGTCTGATTTGGCTGAAAATCTGGTCTCCATCTCGCTTGCACATTCAACAAATAAACCGTCACTGACCAAACGCTCCTGCAGACAGCGAAATAGCTCAGTCATCTTGCGCGCCTTGCAATATTCGTAATGCTTCACGAGGTGTGCGTACGCATCTTCGTTCTGTTGAAATACTTCCCAGCACAGGTGGTTCAGCTCGGAATTACCTGACATTGTTTTTTCCACGTGAGTGATGAACTGGTCGATAAAGTGGGCGGCAGCTGGAATGCTGGACGGGGACTGGCGCAGAAGCGCTGCTAGTTCGCCATAGGATTGGTAGTAAACCGGCACACTGGAACTTGAGTCGAGAGTGGGGGATTCCCTACCAGTCGGGGTGAGATAAACCAGAGCCCGAGACTCGTAGTTCGGGTAGAGCTCGCACAGCGCTTTTTGATAGCGCGCAACCTGGTTGTGCTGATCAGCAGCCCAAATCTTGTTTTCTATCGCAATGACGAGACGCAGGGTCGGAAAATCGAGCAAGACATCGATGTGTGCCAATTCTCTGGCAATCTTGGCTTTAGCCCCTTTCGTGCCTTCCAGCACCTGCAGTGACAATGGATGCCCCATGCATGGCATTTGCGAAAGAGAGGCAACAAAAGCATCCCTGAACCACGCGCCCAAACCATGAGCTTCATGCTCATTCATAAGCGCAGCCAAAATGTTGGAATGAACCAGCTCTTTGGAACTCACACCCATCACTTTGAAAAGGTCGAAAGCCTTCGTATAGCGACTCAAAGCGGCAAAATTAGAACTGGTACGCAAGACTTCCAGTTGTTCTGAGGCTTCCATACCATGAATCCTTTTAAGCGATCGAGATGTTCGCTGGGACTGAGGATGGTAGAGCAAGCAAGAGGCATAATGCCATCCCAATAAAGAGACAGCTTTCGTTTCCCCCTCACCTCCAGCATATCAAGACGACGTCAAAGCAGGCCCACGACATGGCGTGCTCATCCATTTGGTCGCTACGGCTACAAGGCCATCGAACGAAGAAAGAGCTTCCTGAGAGAGTCTATCAATGCAACTAGGCGGCTGCTCTGTAGGTGACGTTCCAGCTCGTCAGGCGGCGAATTCACCTACTAAGGAGTCCGTTACTGAGTGGCTAAAAACTGAGTTTTGAGAGAGGCTTGAAGATATAGCTTCTTGGATGAGTATACAAAGATTGGAGAGGGTTGTTCGGGATGGCAAAAAAACCTCGGTTCTATGCAGTTGTACATGGACGTCAGACCGGTATCTTCGACAAATGGGATGGGGGAGCCCGTATTGCGATTGACCACTTCCCGGGGGCTGAGCACCGCGCCTTCAGGTCACTAGCGCTCGCCGAGGAATGGTATCGGCTGAATACTCGTAATCCGCACTCTCTTCACTCGCCGATCTACCACTTTGATACCGAAATGATCGCTAAGGCACCAGGCGATGTCGCACTGCAAACAACGCTGAACGGTGAGCGCTCGAAGCGAATCATCGTCTACGTCATCATTGACCCAGAAACGGAAGAACCCTTCTATGTTGGCGAGACGTGGCATTTTCCTCGCCGTCAGCAAGCTCATCTGAGAACGGCAAACGCGAGAACGAAACGGGCCGCAGCTAAAATCGCGCAGATACTTGCCAAGGATCAGATGCCGGCATTCAAAGCAATAGAATTCTGCGAGTCCAAAGAAGCCGCATTAGCTGCCGAGACAAAGTGGATCAAGCACTATGTCGAGAGAGGATATACCGTCTGGAATCGTCTGAGAGAGCATAGAGAAATCAAAGAACTCCATCGAGCCCCCAAGATTCAGATGGACATGATTATTGGAGATGGCTCTTTTTTACTTGGCCCACATCACTACCGTTCTCGATTCGAGCTCAAGACCAGGTTGCGCAGTTACCTATCACAGTTACCCTACGGTTTGGTGGCTAATCCTACAGCGGTCGAAAAGCTCAGGTTGATATGGGATACGACTCAACCGGCTTCACCTGCGGTGCAGTTCTGGGTCGTGCCTGGAGAACTCATACACCGGCTTCAAGTGGTGCAGGCGGATGGAGCTACCGCCGATTTTGATTACGCAGCAGCTATTGATCGTATCTGACGGCTGTCTTAGCCCTTCAATGTTTTACTTAGGGCAAGTATCGGCACCTTGGATTAGAGGGTGACAGCCGATTCCGCTCACATCATGAACTACATCCGCAAGGGACTGATCCCCAATGACTGCTAATTCAGAAATACCGTTCACAGACTTAGTCAAACAGACCGTGAAAGCTAATGCCAGCCAACTGGTTACGGCCGGCGCCGCCCTGACAGGCCTCGGTTTTATCCTTACGTTCTGTGTTTTGTACACCTATCTACACGCGATTGGATATCCAAACCTGTTAAGCCCTGCATTGGGGAACGCCAGCGCCCTGCTCCCGTGGATTGTCATTTCCACACTTATGCTCGTGCTGTATCTAGCGAGCCTAATGGTCACTTCCGCGTTCTATGCAGCGGCGTTGACCCCCTTCAAAAACAACCCCTCGTTTATGGCTTTGATGCTGATACTTCCCTCATTAGCAGGCATCGCAGCGATGGTGTGGTCGGTAGTTATTCGCCAACGCACAAGTGTGTTTTTCGTAGTTACCTTCTCAGCGGTGACTGTCATAATTGCCACTCTGGTGATGCTTTTGATACCAAAATTCTGGGCAACAGTAAGGGACGCCGCTAGCCAAGCTTCACCGGCTCAGAATGCGAAAAATAAATGGATGGCAACAATCGTTGGCCTGATCGGGACGGTGTGGGGGACGGCACTGTCTGCAATGTTCCCAATGCTCCTCCTCATCAAAACCTACCCGTGGCCCGCAGACAGCTACGAACTGTACAAATTTGCTGGTATATGCGTCACCGTATCGGGACTCAGTCTCCTTCCGGCTGCAGCCTTTTACATTTGTAAAGATGGGCTGTGGAAGCGTACACGCTACACATTGGCTGGAATGATGCTGGTGGTGGCAAGCGCGCTTTACTTTGCCCCTGCGACCATACCGAAGGTGGTCGACCAAGCCGCGAAAATCATCGGTATCAAGAGCCTTGAGGTTTCGTCTTTCATCATCAAGGACACCTATGCTGCCGAAGATTTCGATTCGCGGTGGGGGGAAGTCAAAACGCTTAGGAGTTATCCAGTTGTCGAGGCATTCCCTTTGTTTACTCTCGGTGACCTCCTCCTGCTCTGTCCCAAGTCGCTTGCACCCACCGAATTACTAGACTGGCCGGTGGTGACCCGAGCGTGCCTGCTGTTGGACGCCAAGACCACGAAACAGATGCCGGAGAAGACAGTGAAGGCGCCAAAGACCTAGATCAAAACAAAAGAGAGTCCAGCAACCAGACCGCTACCAGAGCTTCGTCAACGTATCGTTGCGGCGCTAGCCGGGCCTCGTTGGCCCGAACGAGCGACCTTTCATTCACGCCACTTCATACCGCAGCTTAGCTACGAGCAAGCGATGACTCGAAAGCAAAATTAATTGAGCACAACCTCCCCTCTGACCGCCCGCGAAATCTGCCAGGTGCTGATGGACGTCGCGCTTGGCATGTCGCGCCAGAGATAGCTCAACAGCTTGTACGCAAAAGCACGTATCCATTACCGACTCAAAAGCAAGGAAACCCACTCGTGAAAAAGCCACCTATGAAAATCATCATCGAAGAATGGGATGGTGACGGTGCGATTAGAATTCCTGATGAGGCGTTGCAGGAGCTCGAACTGGATGTCGGCGACGCTGTGTACCTGATAGAAGAATTTGTCGGCAACACGCGCTGCCTCGTCCTATCGAAGACACTTCAAATTGCGGATCGAATAGACGAGCTGACTGAAGCGTGGGATAGCGGAGTGAATGAAGGCAGGCGGTAGCGAACGGCCGCGTTTGGCATAGAGATCAAGCACGGCGCGATCATCCAGACGCCCGTCACATAATCAGCTGCGCCGTAAATCCCGAACCTACAAGGCCTCAAGCGATAATAGTAACTTCCTTATCTGGGCGAATCGGTCTTCTGCCAGGATGTCGTACTCCCCTACGCTGCTGAGGCGATAAACATCCCGTGCTTTCTTGACTCGATCTAGAAGCGGCAGAATCTGGCTCGATGCGAGTTCCAGGAAATCATTGATGTCTGCGCGGGTTTGGGGGATTTTGTACCCCTTCGTAGCGCTAGCAATTATCACCTCGGAGTCACGCAGCTTCGCGATTCCGCTAGATCTGATTTTTTGATCACCGAGCCCCTGAAATCCTCTATTCGCTAGATGCTTGGCGATGTCCTCAGTAGATACGTACTCATCACTGACGAATTCGCTTCTAAATCGCAAGAAATCTAGGATACAAAGCTGTAGGCGCTCATCCTCATTCGGATGGTCGCCAACCTTTGCGAGAAACTGATCTGCCTGCTTCAACGCCTGCTGATGTACACGGTAGTCCGCATACGCGGACTCGCTCATCGGCGGTGGGATGAGCGACTGATACTTCGGTGGCCATTCCAGCAGTCCCAAGGTTTGGTTACGCAGGATGTTCTTGTATACCTCGACCACATCGTTTGAAGCCTTGCCTTCGTAGATGTGGGCCACCGTGCCGGCGAAGAAATCTGCTACCTGGATCAGGACATCGCTATCGCTGCTTTTGGTCTGAAAAGCCGAGTCCCCAAAAAGATCATCGGAGTATCGTGCCGCCACGTACTCCCGCAGGCTAGTCTGAAACTCAGACCCTCCGTGCTCATCGACGGTCATGTGCAAATCGGTGCAGTGATTGAACAGGCGCTCGTACAAGAGGTTATTCACGCTCTTGATGAAGGATTGCTTGAATTGCAGCCCTCCATCCTTGTGCACGCGGCTTTTATCCACGACCGTGAAATAAAGCTTCAGGGGCAGCTCGGATAGATCTAGCAGAATTTTCCGACGGCGATCCGAATCCTTGGCTTTGAGCTTGCTGGACTTGATCTCACCCGTTTGAAAGTGCTGTAAGCGCAGCGCCTCTGCACGCTCGTAAGCCTCCGGCAGGTTTTTCTCGGTGATGATGATCGAGCAGATCACAAAAAAGCCTGAGCTTCCCGATTTCGACGTATCTAGGTCATGATTGCCAGACTCATCGACGAATGCGAACGTCCTTCCCACGCAACTACTCCATCAGTCAAAGCGCAATGCGCCGCGACTCGCATGTTACCTGAGTTCCAGGCGGGCGCAGCCATATGGTCAGCTAGTCTGGTAGAGGAATTTGTCGGCAACACGCGCTGCCTTATCCTATCGAAAAAGCCTCATATTGAGGATCGAATAGGCGACCTCTCCGGCGCCTGGAATAGCGGACAATAAAGATGACCGACACGACTCGTCTCTGGCAGCGCGAACGCTCACGTCGCTATGCACTGTGGGATTTAGAAAAACTGCAACCTGGATCTGACCGAGCGATTCAGTGCCTTGCGATTCTTGATGAAATTGAGCGCCAAGATCGAGATGACCCCATTGGCGATACAGTCGCCATATCGGTTGATGAGCTAAGAGAATCTGTCCCAGAAAGCGAGATCGTGGGAGTCAGCGGATCCCACTTTGTAGTCGTGCTTGACGAGCACATACCGGAACCGTGGAAGACTCGTCTCGAAGTTGCGAGTACTGGGTCTACCCGTTTACAGGAGGGTTGCTATGCGAGAGATTGGCGTCGGTTTTTACGACTATGGACAGCCGAGATGCAGCACCTCGCAGCGTATAGGGAGATGCGTTAAACCCGATGGGGGTATTCGTAAGTCTGAGGATCGTCAGAGGATGCCAGGGTGGTGGAACCATCAAAAAGTCAGCCCGACGGGTCTCACACAAGAACTCCCTTCTCCAGCTGCCCGATAAGATCGAATACGGCTTTCGTTTCCACCCTCGTCCCCAGCATGTCGACTGGACGCTTCGATCCGAGCCCTCGCACCGGCGAGCTCATCCATTCCGTTGCTGCAGTCGTATCGTTTTCGAAGAGGGAAAGGGCTTCGTCAAAGAGAGTTACCAATGCAACTAGGCGGTCGCTTTCTACGGTGTCGAACCGCCCAGCTTTCGCCCTACGGGCCAACGTTGTGGGAGACATGTAAATAGATTTGGAAATAATCCCTCGCGGCACCTGAAGAAGGCACGTTATCCGCGCGAGGTATTCGAATGGCAATCCTTCGCGAACCAGGTCATGAAGCATGGTGCCGCGTGATGGCAGCCCGAGGGTCATCCAAATGCTCTGCGGGTTGTAGGCCCCTGGTTCGTATTCCCTTATAGATGACAGCACTTTCACCTCCATCTGAAAAACCTAACACCAAGCCGGGCCAGATGGCCCGAATCAGCGACATCTCCATTGTCCGCTGCGTAGGATCTGTCAGCCCCAGGAAGACATGATATCGAGTGGTAGTGAGGTAATCCTAGCTTGTGAGCTTTCGTGACCTCCACGAAATTCTATGCAGCGCTTCGCTCTTTTCGAAATCTACACCTGTTGCATGACAAGCGCTTCAAGCACGGATAGTGTCAGCGCCATGAATGTCTCAAACCTGGCCCTCCCCGACTCGATTCCTCCGTCAATACTGGCGAGCGCAGACTTGCTTGTAACTAAGACAGCTTACCTGTCCGGCATGGTCGCGCCTGAAACCGCAGCGTGCTTGAGCAGACTGATGATGGACTCCGACGCCGATTATTCAAGGATCATCGACGGGTACCACACAGAGCCAGAAGTTCTGAAGAATGCACTTAACTCAGCGAACCGGCAGTCAACGCTGATGAAGGTACCTGAGCTTCGTCGACGTATCATTGCGGCGCTAGTCCACCACTTTCACCTTCTCCAAACTCAAACTTTTCCCGATGGTAAAGGGGCTGTCGCGAGGGTGGTCATTCACCAGCATTTGGCTCAGCTCGGGTTGCATCCCCACCTGTGGTCGCTTGCTCGCGGCCTGGCCCGTAGGCATGACGAATATCACGCTGCTTTGGCTACGACAGATCGCATGCGCGCGAGTGGGATCGATGGTGGTCTCCAGCAGTCTAGCAAAGCGAGTCTCAGCTTCGTTGAACTCATGCTTGATGTTTGCATTGGAGAAGTGGATTACATGACTGCTGCGCTGAATACCAGCCGGCTTCGGGAAGCTGTTATGCATGTCTTCAGAACGCATTCGCGCTTAACTGGAGCAGAGATCAGACCGCAAATAGGGCCGGTCTTCCTTGCGCTGCTGATCCAAGGCGCACTACCGCGTAGAGAGTTCGAAACCTTTACCGGACTTCAGCCTAGCGAAGCATTCGAACAGCTCAGCAAGGTGATTAATGTTGGCCTTGTGGTGAGCTCGGCATCTAATCGGCATACTCTGCGGGTAGGCCTACCGACCTGGTTTGCGCAGGATATTTTTCCTAATTTCTCTTTAGAGGAAAGCGAAATCAAGCCGGGCTAGAAGCCCGAAGGGCCGATAGTTTTTGGGCTGTTGATGCGGTCGATGTTTTGAATATCTCGTGATTTGTCTCTTGGTTTTTTTTGCGCACCTACCTGAAGGTCGTTCTCATTCGCCTACTGACGCAGCGCGCGAATGAAATTACCGCGATGACCTTCGAGGAGCGCCAGATGCCACCTGCAGTTTGCTCAGGCATGCAGCGGTTTCAGGTGCGAGTATGCACATGCTAGCGAGACCGTCGGCACGCGGGTAAACTTGGCATCGGCGTCACCAGCTCCGGGTGAGTAGTAGGTAGATCACATTGCGATCGGGGTCGAAATACAAGCAGGAATGTGGTGATGAGTTAATCAGATAAAGTTAGAGCTATAACTTTCATCCCCAAGCACCATATGCAGAAGATAAGTGAAAATATCATCGTTAGACTTAGAATTAAAAAGATCGAACAAATTCGGATTAACGAAGAATTTTATCAGCACCTTCCGCGCAACCTCGTCACAATGGGATGCGAGCACGCCAAGTTCGGAAACATTCTTATCGAGGACATCCCCGTGTACTGCCAGTGATCTGACTGTATAAGCTTTTTTGGTGAGGCGATATATCTCTATTCGCTCAGCCGGGGTTCCACCAATAAAGAACGCGAGCCGCTGCGATAATTGATGAGCAAGCTCAACCTTGTCCGTGCTAAAAACAGACTCGAACAAGCTGCAGTAGCTGGAAATTTTGAATCCCAAATCCCTGTGATTTCTAGCAGCTTGCAGGTGCATCATCGCGATATTTATTCTTCCCTTCGATTTTCGCAAACCTGTTCTATCGGGCATTGCCTGCTCACGAATGCTCTCTACGGCAACAGGGCTATCCGCCAGAACCCCCTTCAAATCCTCACTAGACAACTTCAAACTTAAGTTTTCGCCTGTGGCCGCCGAGTTGAATACCGGTAGACAATTGACGGAAGTAATATCAGGATTTTTCTCGAGTGCAAAGGCCTGTTGGCAGTTAACACTATTATCACCCTGTATCCAAAGCTCCACAAAAAAGCTTTGAACTTCGCGAAGAAAATCAACCAGCTCATCATCTATAATTACGGGAGCTGAATACTCCCGAATTGAATACAGGACTGGCCGACCCGATACTAAATGTATGTACTCAAGCCCTCCCATGTCAATTGAATGAACGCGGCCAACCATCCTCTTGATGTGTGCGATATCATTTGTGAGAACTAGCCTACCTTCAAACCCCACCTTCAAGGAAAACTCATCCTCGACAATCAGGTAATCCACTGCTGTAATGAAAATGATTTCTTTCATACTTTTCCGCATTCCACCTATCCACTCTGCGCATTTCAGTTCGTGTAGCAGTGTCGGCTCACCATATGGAATATCGGCGGCTCGTCGCCAAACTTCAAAAGCGACCGCTATGAGCGTACGTTACCCCCAAGTAGTATCACCAACTATCCAGGGTAGCTTTCACTTTCTTCTTCATCCGATGATATTAGAGGTGTGGACTGCTGGGGCATGCCCTGTCGGGGGTAGGCTTTCGATTCTCGCAACGTGCTCACCAGTTGCTGTAGCTCTCGGACTTGCGCCAAGGGCATTTGCACGTCGCAATACACTGTGTCGTCATCATCCGTCATTTCCATGGGACTCTCCGCATGCCCCACTCATTGTGTCGATAGCCCACACAGGTCGTTGGTGCGTGCCCCTTCGAGAACGGCTGTCGTGAATCGAGCCCTGCAAGCAGCGGCTCGGCCCTTCGGGCTTCCATCCTCACGCCTTATGCCGTGCCGGCTTCCGCGCTCCGCTTGCGTCCACCATCGGCATCGCAAGCAGACGCCGGATAGACCGATACCAGATTGGAGCTATTTCAGTTGGAACGTGTGCAATGTCTCTAGCACTATTTATATAGCTTGCTGAATCGCTCGATCACGACGCTAGGAACAGCTGAGGGCCATGCCTCTAGATTTCCCGTCTTGCGTATGAAATTTACTGCGCACCAAAGAAAAACAGTACCGGTAGCATTCCTGCCAACAACGCTAGGTCATTTATATGCGCAAACGCTGCGCGTACCCGCGTTGAAGCTATGCTCGCAAGCAGAAAGCGCTACCGTCCCCGCAACACGTGCGAAATCATATGCGAACCCCTCCCCCGAGGCGGCACTGCATCAGGGGTCGAGGTTCCCGTGCTCCTCAAAATGGTCAATCAGCCGCTGTCGATAGGTATCGTAATCCTCTGTGAGGATATTTTGACCATTGAAGGTGCCCTTCAAGAAGAAGGTCATCACTGCCTGCTGGGCCTCATCGACACCCGTATCAGAGATATTGAGAAGGTACTTCGCCACGTATACCCGGCTGATATCTTGGAGAAGTAGCGCGACAGCACCCGCAACCCGGAACGAAGCGTCGGGGGAGTCCGCAATATCCAGTCGGATCGAACCCGAGTGGGCAATCGAATTCCGTAGGACATTCAGCCATTTTAGCCGTTTCGAAGCCTCTGCATCAGGAGTAGCCGGATACATTCCACTGACCGTCAAGAAAGCGGTCAGCTTGGAAAGTGCTGACTCATTCGCAACGTTTAACAGGCGGGCCATCATGTCATTGATTAGCTCCTCGCTCACGCCCGCTTCTTCAAGATGAGACTTGAAAGCCTGGGCCGCAGCCTTGACCTTCGATTTGACATCTTTGGTGTAGCGATTCGTGTCCAAGGTGCTGTGCCAGCGTGTAATCAATCCGTCGAGCGCCGCCGATCCCATCGCAATCTTCACGCCGACATTGCTGTTCGTCATCGCGAGGATCACTGCATCCATCGCCTCTCCGCCACCAGCTTCTCGCACAGCCGGAAGCAATGCCCAGTCAATGGCTGGGTGAGTGCGGAAGAAGTTTTTGCTGGTGATCGACTGCCCAGGAGAGACAGGCAGATAGGGCTCAGTATTGTTCCCTACCCTCACGTGCCGACCGGAGAGGAAAGAAAGGATGAGAGACAGATCGTAGGCTCCATTCGCCCACGGATTACCAGGAAGAAGTACCGAGGGTGCATTCAATCCTTCGTGCTCAGCTACCACCGCCGTTATGCTCCAAGTCCCGGTGTTGGATGGCTCTTCGGAGACGGTATTTTTGAATCCAGACGAATCAAAGGCGCCGCCAAATACGAGCCGATCTGACCGGGCAAAATCTCCTCCTACCAGCTCTTTTCCAACGCTGATTCGATACGGGCCAATGGCAAAATCTCCCTCAGAGGTGAGATGGTGTTCAAAGTTGAAGATCTCTCGAAACCCAGTCTGCCTGCTGCTCATATTTTTTCCATAAATAGATCTCGGTGTGGTCTCTAGGCCATGGCGCTTAGAGGAGTTTGTCGGCAACACACGCTGCCTAGTCCTATCAAAAAAACCTCAAATTGCGGATCGGATAGACGAGCTTACTGAAGCCTGGAATAACGAACAGCGCGGCAGCCTCGAAGACAAATGAGGAAGCCAAAAGAATGGTTCGCTGAACCAGTACATCAGGCTGAACTTCAGAGTCCTCCGCCAAGCCGGAAACGCATACCTGGACACATCACCTGAAGGCGCGAGATCGAGCCGGGCTTAAGCCCGAAGGAGCGACCTCTCCATTGACGTCACTCCACACCACAGCTTAGCTATCGCTGCCATGCGGTAGAACGCGAATCGAATCACCATATCCTGCGGAGCTATGTGATTGCAGCTAGAGTCCGAACGCCAGTTTCAGTTCACTCGGTTGCGTCCGCTGCGCTTGGCTAGATAGAGCGCATCATCAGCACGAGTCAGAAGGCTTTCCACATCGTCACCAGCTTTGGCGAGGGCGACACCAAAGGACGCAGTTTGGCCTGTTCGCTATCTACAGACGCTCGTGGGTCAAAGCATTCCGCAATACTACAGGCTAGTAATCCATACCCAGGGTATTCATCGCAGAGCTTCACTAGGCTGTCGAACTGACCAGCTGAGCTGCACCGACATGCCCCTCTCCCATTTTAGTATCCGACGTCGCCATATCTGTCCGTGTATCTGCTCTGTTGATCGTAAAACATTGAGGTATTGGTTCGTAGAATACAGTCTGTACTAGGTCGATGCAGCAATCGGCGGCGTCGGAGCGCGACTTCCGACTTGGCGGTTCGCTGCACTTCTTTTCCACACTCGAATGTCAACCAGGAGTCGGTAAGTCGTCTCGCAGTACATCCCTGCGCTCAGAAAAGCCCCCGTATTTGTAGGCCTACCATTGTGCGCGGAGGCCAGGCAAAGGCTGACGAAAACGATCCGTTCACCGTAGCAAGTCTCGTTCGGATAGGTACCTCTTCTCCAATGAAATTTGGGTGGAACTTTTGAGCGCCGCTGACCCCATACAAGCAGTCCTCAAAAAGTAGAGTGATCAACTCTGCACATTGCGGCACACCTTCGCAGGGCAGTTAACAGGAGATTTAGATGCTTGTACTCACGGACACGCAGCGCGAGTACCTCAGGAAAATACGAGCCCTGAGTAAAGACCTTCAGGGCAACGAAGTATTTGCTGGCCTGACGTTCGAGGAATCAATGCGATTCAATTTTTTGAGTGAGTCGCTCTTGGGGCAGGAGCATCGCACGCAGGAAGACGTCAACGAGTATCTCTCCCTCGTCCAGAAGCACGAACATAACCGGCTTCAAATGCTAGGTGCAGAGATAGAGGCGCAGCAGAACAGATCGGCACGTCATTAAAAATCATCTGACTTCGCTTCATCTGGGCGTCGACCTGGGCGGCACACGTGTCCAACAGTTTGATGGCTAAATTTTTGAGGCCATGCATTCAGCTGAAGGTCGGCCTCGTTCGAGTCGATCCGCTCACAGGGAATGAGCTCGGTTGTTGCAGTGCTGACGGCCGTGATTTTTTGTAACACCCGGCTTAGGAACTCGACTTCACATGACATCCCTTTATAGCCTAGCTATCCCATCCGTAAAATTAGAGCCCCATTGATCAGTGCGCGTTAAGCATCTGCCGCGCCCTGCACCTCACTCCGAATGTGGCTAGAAGAGTTAAAGCGTTGTCGATTTCCTCGCCGGCTCGGCGTAGTGCTTGGTGATGGACTGCTCAGCGTGTGTGACCCTGCCCCAAAATACGTAATCCATAACCGGCGTCATGGGTTAATTTTCTGAAGCTGTAGTACCTGCCAGCTTCTTCGTTACACAAATAATTCACATTGATAGGTCATCATGGCAGGAACGATCACCAACACAGTGTGTTTTTTTGTCAGTCGATGCCTGCATGAAGGCATGCCAGCAGCGCATTTTCAACTACGATTCTTGATAGAAGAAAATGACGCTATGACCCTATGATTTCCAAAAAGAGCAAAGCTGCCCAGCGCCTGAATCCACGAACCTCAGCAACCAGCTCCTCGTTAGCCGATCAGCTCAGCGACGTTGCTTATGGGGAGGTCTGCTGGTTGGCATCGTCTTGAAATAATTGTAGCTGTGCGGCGACATTTCTGACCCGAGCCGGCCTGCTAATGCAACAGCGTAGGTTGAGCCAAAAAAAAATAAAAAAAGATCAGTCAAAAAAGGTAATGCAATGAACGACACGCGTGTGTCCCATCAAACCAAAGTCTGTCTAAACCTGGCTCTTGAACGTAACAACCAGCTCTTCAACGAAGCACAAAGCTTGCGCTGCGCCGCCCTGAATATTCTTGATCGGGCCTACTTAGATACGCAAGCCTTCAGCCACTACCAAGAAAAGCGACAACATGCCGATATTAAATACAACGACGCCATCGAGCACTTGCGATTGCTCATGACGCAATACCACATCCCCCCCGGAGCACCCAAAATCCCGATTATATAAGACCGCCGATTCCACTTGAGCGGTCAAGGATGTCGAATTCAACAGGGAGATGGGGTTGTCATGTATAGAATCAGTTCAGGCTATGCCAGAGTGCTGGTGAATACGCTTTCGGCGCAAGGACTGGATGCCAACAGTCTGTGCCAGGAGGCAGGGCTTGATATAAAGCTCGCAGATATACCGGGATCATTCTGCAAACGAAGCACTATCTACCGCCTATGGTATCTGTCGGCTCAGGCTTCCAGCGATCCGGACATCGGTTTGAAGGCCTACGATAACTTCCACCCGGGCATTTTTCAGATCGTCGGCTATACCATGATGTCCAGTTTGAACCTGAAAAACGCATTCGAACGACTGGTTCATTTCAGCCCGTTGATCGGCACTGGCTTCACCCTGTTTGTTGTCCAGGAACAACAGCATTACCGCCTGGTCACGCTCAATCACCATCAGCGCGGCTCGATCAAGCCCCGGCAGTACACCGATGCCAGCCTCGCAACCCTGCTGGGTGTCTATCGCTGGCTGAGCGGTGGCAAATCGCCGCAACCGCTGAGTGTGGAGTTCAGCTATCCCCAGCCGGATGACATCTACGAGCATCAACAGCTGTTTGGCTGCGAACTGCGTTTCGGGGCGGTCTATGACAGCATCCTGTTCGATGGTGAGGAGCTGCTGCGTCCGTTGAGCATGGCCAATGAGGCGTTGGCCAAGCTCCATGACAGCTATGCCAAATTTCAGCTTGACCTGATGGATGACTTCACCGTTGTCTGCAGGATTCGTGCGCTGATCACCGAACGCCTAAGTCTGGGGCAAAGCCAGGCCCAGTATGATATGGAATCGATTGCGGCCGCGTTGAACGTCAGCAAGCGAACGTTGCAACGGGCACTGGAGAAGGCGGGCACGCAGTTCACAGATATCCTGAACTACGTGCGCCAGCAGCTAGCCGACTTCTACCTGCGTCATTCCCATTTCAATATGCAGCACGTGACTTACCTGCTCGGCTTCCATGACCACAGCGGTTTCCACAAGGCTTGCCTGCGTTGGTTCGGCATGACACCCGGTCAGTATCGAGCCAACGAATTGTCGCTCGAGGCCATGGAAACTAAGACCCTTCTAGCCGGTTACAGGCAGCCCTCCACGCAAAATCCATGAGCATAAAAACCACTTTGCGGCGGCTTTGGTTGTTTTCTGCAGTAAATGCCCCTAGGCCGTCGCGAGGTTCCAGTACTGCTCCAGTTATCCCCGCCAAGCAGTCAATATAGAGCTACGCCTGAGGTGCATTCAATATGACTTCCTCTTTGAATCAAGATCACTGCATTGTGTGTGATTGCAGCCCAAAACTGGACACTCTGGGTGAAGGATTCACCTTTATCACATTGCCATTCATATGCATTTAAACCGATCCAGCCAGGGATACCCAGGTAGAGGCCAACACCAATGATCAACACGCTGAAAATCGAAAAGGGATCGTAGCTTTGTCCTCTCTTACTGCCTGCGTTCCTGTCGATTACGGAATCATCCCAGGCATGTACCCAATTTGACCCGATCGCCGTGTTGGAAGAAATTGATGATCCGCCTCTTCTCTTCGACCTGAAATCCTGTGGCTGTATCCGCAGCCCAAACTTTCGACACTATCGATTGGATGTTCCCCAACCGGCCACCGGCCCAGTCGATTACTGGGTGCCTGGTTTCCTGATAGGAGTGACAAATTGCTGACTCGTCCCGACAAAGATGCGCTACGTGCGATGCTGGAATCTCAAGTTCAAGAAAAGCTACAGCACGACCCTGATGCGGTAACGACTTATGCAGCACAGCCTGAACCCGAACGAAAGCCATACACCAGTAAGCCCACGGTTCAGGACAAGGCGTTTCACAGGGAGCTCGATCAGATGCGTGCGGATGCTGAAGCCGGAGTGATACATAAATCAGTGCGCGAGCCAATGGGCGATGGTGAGCCTAGCCTTGCGCTCGATGACTACCCTGGCTTCAAGGAGGCAGGCTCTGCATCAAATCAGTGGTGATATTTTGGCGCCTGTGCTGCGGTAATCGGTACCTAGCCGCCCTCCTCTTATGCTGTCGACGCATGGTCAGGATGGCTGCTCCGAAGTAGATGAACGAACTACCTGGCTGACCCACCGGGATAGCTCTGGACGGGTCAACACGCCCTTGGCCCAAGAGACCAGTGCGGCATACAGACTAAAAGACGTCACCAAGACCGATCATGCGAGCTTTATGGCTCCGCCCTGGATATCGTCACGCGCCATTCGTAAGTCAATAGCGTCCTGGTTGAGTCGGTAAATCATGTTGAGCAACCGTTGGCGTAGCACTTCATCTTGGAGCTGCTCTACTGCGCGCATCATATCGAGCGCCGCTACCTCATTGTTACTGGCAATGGCGTCCAGCAGTTTGCGCATGCTTCTTGATGGCCGATTCATCTCCAACTCCCTGGATTTCAATGACGCGAATCATATGGCCGGAATGTTTCATCAGTGTTTCAGTTGCATGAACTGGTTTTGAATCACCAGCTCGGGCTGATTTGACGCTAGCTGGAGGGGTGCCCCACGAGGTGTCAATTACGCTTGTCGCGCCATTCCGTGATGTAGCTAAATCGCTACCATTAAGCCGGGCTTTGCCCGAATGAGCGATTACAACAATCACATCAGGTGCTACCGCTGAATGAGGCACGTGACGAAATTTAAACGAGCACTCCCCTCTCCAGTCGACCGATAAGATCGAGGACAGCGTTCGTTTCCACCCTCGTGCACAACATGTCGATTGGGCGCCTCGAACCAAGTCCACGAACCGGCGAGCACATCCATTTCGTCGCAGCGGACACGTCGTCTTCGAACAAGGACAAAGCTTGCTCAAAGACAGCAATCAATGCGAGCAAGCGGTCGCTTTCAATGGTGCTGAAGCGTCCTGTTTTTGCCCTACGTGCCAGGGATGCAGGGGATACGCCGATGGCCTGAGAAATGACCTTTCGCTCGACCTGCAGAGTGTTCGCTATCAGACTGAAATACTCGAAAGGAAGACCTAGGTGCATGAGGTCATGAAGTGGTGTGCCGCGCGAGGGCAATTCTGAGGTTGACCAAATGCTTCCAGGAGTTGGTGGGCCAGGAAGGTACTCTTCGATCGAAGACAGCATCTGTAACTCCGTCAGAAAAACCCAAAGCTTAGCCGGGCCCAGTCGGCCCGAAACAAGCGACTTTAGGAAAAATGGTTCAACACGTCACCTACTGCTAAACCGTCCTTCCTGCGATGAGAAGTACAATGCACTGTCATAAATTGTCTCAGCTGAAACCTGCGCCGTTCTTGAAATCGTCTCGTATTGGCGGTACTTGTAGGTCACCAATCTCATGCACGGAAAGCAACCATGCAAGCAAGATTCAGAGTGATTGAAACCACCACACTGGACGATGGCAGCAAGCGATACAGAGTTGTAGATCTCGTAGAGGGAGGTTCAGCCAGCAAGCATGGAGTGTTCAAAGTCAGGGCAGAGGCAGAGGCTGTTTGTTCGCGCCTGAATGCCGAGCACCCACGTCAGAGTGGTGTAAGTCGTGTTTCCGCGAGCTCCTCATCCACTCGTTTCGGAAACCGGGCGCCTGATGACTATGCGGGGAGTGAATGCCTATAGCGCAGTCACGGATTCCCCTTCCGAAAGGACGCTTTGAAGCCGCTCAAGGTTAATCCGCTGACACTCTCCCTCAGCTTCTTCTCGGGTCTGATAGGTAATCTTCAGCCGAAGCTTCTCCTCATTGTCATAGAGGTTGAAGCCTATAGGTGCAGTCTGACAGTAGAAGCGCGATCCGTTACGCATTGATCCCGTTTCCGTTGGGATTGCAGGGACAACAACAAATCTCGACATCATCTTCACATCCTCTCCAAGCACCTCCTCACTATTAGCGGCCATGAGCCACCATCGCAAGTGACCGCAGTCAGTTTCCGATGAGAGGCAGGAGCGGACATGAGTCGATTGGAAGCATCGTAAAAAGGTTCGGGATCGGCCTTAGGGGCCTTGCCAAAATCAATGCTTGAATCAAGTAGAGAATGAGGAACATCAGTATTGCTATCAATGCCAGATACTGTTGGAGGGCACTTGGGGAAGGGCTCGCACCAAGTACATATCCGGCGGACACATACCACACCAGGTAAATTCCGAGCAACAGTGTGAGCGTGCCCAAATTGTGCAGAATGCCGCTCAGGCGCATACACCACGGAGCCAGGCCGATAGCGAGGACAGCAAGTGCCATTAGGAGGATCTCATGTGTCGGTAGCAGTTGGCTCCATACTAAATGCAGCAAACCCACCCATAATGCCCCAATGGACAGTGCCAGAAGTATCTGCGAGAGCGCCGCTCATACAGTGCCATACGCCTCACCTGCGCGACCGTTTCACCGGCGCTGAGGAAGGCATAAGCCTTATAATGCGAGTGAGCTATAAGGTGTACAAACGCCAACGCGTATAGGCCCAGACCGCACTCCAGCAGCATGAAACCCTCATCACTGTAGTGAATCACCAATTCAACACTGGTATTCTCGCTACCACGTTCGCCAATCATTAAGGGATGGAGGCGAAAATAGAAGCCCCGAAGACGCGAACCTTTGGGGCTTTGCATTTTTGCATCAAGGCCACTGTAATTGGCTACCGCGAATATGACCGCACGACTCGCAGAGTTAGCACCCTAAAGGAACTCACGGAAACATGGGATAGCAACCAGATTGGTAACGCCCAAGAGAAATGAGACAGCGCGCTATGCGCTTCCTTGACACACTCACGGAAGGCCACCAGCAGTCAGTCATGGCGCGAGAGCTGCCTCGATCAAGCGGGCGTTATGTAAAGGCCTGATTAAGAGGTAGCGGTGACCAAGGCGACCATTTATCGTCAATAAAGCGCTCAAATCACGTAAGGCTCGAAGAGCCTCCGGACATTCACCCGCGCCTTCAGCTTCGCGGCCAACAGGTACAAACCTCCCACCTTGCGATGCAGAAACAGTAAATCCACAGGTGGAGTGTGCCAGAAGTCGCGGTCGGCACCTAGTTCCCAACCGGTATCACGCAGGCGTACGGCCAGGTCAGACGTCGCAAAGTCATAGGCACCTTGATGCCTCAGTGGTTCGCAGGCCTGTGTAATGAGATCAGTGAGCACCGCTCGGTGTTTGGGCAGCGTTTCAGGCTGAAAGTAGCCGACGTCCAGCGCGGCATTGGTGATGGCGGCACGGTCTTCATGCAGGCCTGCAATCAGCAAGCGGCGATAAGCCTCGGTAGTGTTGCGGTCATAAAGTCGCGTGGCGCCGAAGTCCAACAACACCATCCGGCCGGAGCCTTGCTGATAAAGGTAATTGGCGAAGTTAGGGTCGGTCTGCACGCACTGGAACTCGAACACCTCGCGAAGAAACAGTCCGAATAGCAACATGATGATCCGGTCGCGCTCTGCCTGGGGCGCGTGCTCTAGTGACTCCACCGCTACCCCGTCAACGAAGGACATCACCAAAATATTCGGCGTGCTGAACTGGGCATACGCACGAGGAACCAGAAAGTCAGGACTGTCCGCCAACAGTTGATCAAAGCGCTGTAAGTGCGCGGTTTCTTTCATGTAGTCCGCTTCGTCCTGTAGCTGACGCTTGGCCTCTTGGAGCAATGGGCCGATGTCCATGCCCTTAGGCAGCATCCCGGACATGCGCAGCAAGGTAGCAACGTTATCCACATCGCTGGAAATACTCTCGCGCACGCCAGGGTATTGCACCTTGATCGCCAGGCGTTGGCCGTCCTTATCTTTCGCAGCATGAACCTGGCCGATGGACGCTGCCGCCAATGGCGTGAAGGAAAACCGTTCGAAGCGCCCTTCCCACCCCTTGCCCCAGCTTTCGTTGAGGACTGCCACCAACTGGCTCATAGGCATAGGGTGAGCGTCGCAACGCAGACGAGAAAGGATTTCGCTGAACTCGCGCGGCAACAAATCACCTGCATCCATCGATAACAACTGCCCAACCTTCATGGCGGCGCCACGCAGTTGCGACAGTTGCTCGACCACCCGATGCACATTGCCCGACGTCAACAGCAGTTCGCTGAGCGCCGGACGTTTGCCCTGAACCCACTGCCGAGCGCCTTCGGCTAGCATGCCGCCCGCGACGCCCGAGGCCAAACTGCCAAAACGCATCAACCGCGATAAGCGGCTGCCAGGCACGGGCAACGAGCCGGGCTCACGAGGCTTCATGAATGAAGCGCCTCAACGATCGCGGCAAGCAGCAAGCAGACGCTCGCCACGAGGGTAAGCCGTAATCGCATCGGCAGGTACCAGGTGGGCAAGCTCGTAACCCGCAACAGCTGCCTGTCCTGCCGGAGGTGGACAACTAAGCCGATGACCAACAGCAAGCAACCCAATGGCATTGGCAGTAACGTGGCAATCCAAGCAATAAGCGCAGGAATGACACTCCAGATGAACCGGTCGCGGCCCTGCTCGGCGCTCATGTCTTGCACGGTCATGGCGAAGCCCCAGTGTAAGGCGCCGACGAAGCTCAGGATGACTGCGCCATAGTTAACAAGCGCAATCGCAAACAACGGCCGATAGTCGAGAGAGAACGGGATCAGCAGCGCCAGAAAAATAAACGGCAACAGACCGCCATAACCCAGCAGGCTGACGTGCTTTGGCAGAGAGGTTGAAGGCAACGCGTTCATTTGTATTCCTTGCAGTGAGCGACACTCAAGACTGTAGGCCCAAAAGCCCCGCTTGGGCGAGATTGATGGCGATCCGAAGCTGGGGTCAGCGTAATGAGTCGCTTTGTAGAATTAGGTCATTGCCCCATTGCTTTGCGGGCAAGCAGGCGACGGCATATGAAGAGTTTCGCATCCTTGAGATCATGCTCAGTGCCTGCATTTACCAAGTCGACCGCACCCTAGAACCCTTCCAGTTTTCAGTTCTTCGTGAGCGGGTTTTTAAAGCGTTCCAATGCAATCAACAGATTCTTGAAACCAAAATTAATAGGAAAACCGCGCCAGCTGTGCTTTGCCTGGTCGTCCAAGACTGCTTGCAGTAAGTCATGACACGATGTGGCTGACGACGCTGCATGAGATGATCAGGCGCTAGAACACGAAAATCACGACTACAAATTTTCGGAAATGTCTGGTCGTTTTACCATCGCTTTTAAGCATACGAGCCCGGCTCTCGCTGACTAATCCCAGTTCCTTCATAGGGCCACCTAGCTTTTACGAACCTATCCGCTCGCCATCTTGGTGCATCACCCAAACCAGACTGCGACTGCCAGCAGTGGCTCGACTTTGCGAAAAGCGATAAAACCTATACAAAATTAAATTCGTGTATAGGTTTTCTGCAATGTGTGCCATTCTGCCATCAGTCAGCTATCACCAGCTGCTCGCGCTCGTGCCTCGCCAGTCTGTCTTCACTTTCAAATGGGTGGTAGAGGCACACAAGTAGCCCTTGACATGGATAGCAAAACAGAACCGCCACGTCTTGCCCGTACAGGGTCTATCTAAGAGTTCAGCCGATGAAAAACTCCATCTCACTAGCCTCGCGCATAGGCCTTGGTTTCGCCGCGATTGTGTCGCTGCTCATACTAATCACCGCCGTGGGCATCCAACGTGTGGGCTTTATCGACTCCACCCTGGAACACGTAAGCGAAAATGCGGCCAAGATTCAACGCTACGCTATTAACTTTCGCGGAAGTGTACACAACCGAGCCATTGCTATTCGGGACGCAGTGTTGGTGGATAGTGATCAAGACTTAACCGTCCACCTCAATGAAGTTATCAATCTAGAACAGGCCTACTCCGATTCAGCCATACCAATGGATCAGCTATTCGCAACTGCTGGGGTAACATCGCAGGAGCAACAGCTGTTACTGGCGATTAAAGACATTGAAAAGCAAACGCTAGCCTCCACTAAGTCGGTAATTGCTTTGCGTCGCGCCGGAGATATTTCAGGTGCACAGGCTTTGCTGCTGCGCCAAACCTCCGGTGAATACAGTGAGTGGTTGAAACGCGTGAATGCACTAATTGACTACGAAGAAGCCTCGATCAAAAGCCAACTCAGTGCGGTACAAGCCACCGCTAGTGAGTTTCGAGGCCTGATGCTCATGGCCACCGGGATAGCGCTGCTGCTGAGCATCATCCTGGCGATCTCAATTATTCGCTTCGTCAAGTCAACGCTGGGTGCTGAGCCGACTCAGGTTGCACAGGCTATCCAACGGTTGGCGGCAGGTGACCTGCAACAAATCATTGTTACCGATTATCCAAACAGCGTGATGGGCGTCCTGAAAACCGCCCTAAGCCGTTTGGCTGATACCATTAGTGAAGTACGCATTGCGGCCCAAGAGGTCAACAATTCATCTAGGCTGCTGTTGACCACATCGTCCACCAATAACAATCAAATCAGCCTGCAGACCCGCGAAGCCGAACAGGTGGCAACTGCAATTACGCAAATGGCGGCAACGGTCAATGAAGTTTCAGGCTATGCATCTCAAGCAGCGGACGCAACGCGTCTAGCCGATGCTGAAGTTGTAAGCGGTAATCGCGTCGTTGCGGACACCACACTCGCTATCGAACAGTTAGCGAACACACTGGTTGAAACCACCAATACGGTAGAGCAGGTGTCCAAGCGTAGCGAAGAGATTGAAATAGTGATCGAGGTAATCAATTCAATTGCCACGCAAACTAACCTGTTGGCGCTGAACGCAGCCATCGAAGCGGCCCGAGCAGGTGAGCATGGCAGAGGATTTGCAGTTGTGGCCGATGAAGTGCGCTCTCTAGCTAATCGCACCCAGGAGTCGACGCGGGAAATTCGAGAAATGATAGGCACACTGCAGAGCGGTACTGAAACGGCGGCACAAACGATGCGCAGTAGTTGCGAACTGGTAAGCCACACCGTTGCGCAAACCCGCAACGCCCAGACGGCGCTAGCTAAAATCAGCCAGCAAGTCGGCGCCATAAACCACATGAATGCCCAAATCGCCAGCGCATCTATCCAGCAAAGCGTCGTGGCCGAAGACGTTGCGCAAAATATCACGCGCATCCATAGCTCAACGGTGCAATCGGCAACTGGCTCTCGTGAAGTTGCAACGGCCAGCCAGGAGTTAGCGCAGCTTGCTGATCGTCTTACCCATAAGGTCTCATTTTTCAGCGTGGCTTAGGGCAGACCTATTGTCAGTCCTTTTCTTTCAGCATACTTTGTACAAAACCTATACAAGGCCGCTAGAAATGTACAATAAAAAGGATTGGCCACTAACGCTGTACTTTGACGGTCAATGTCCGCTGTGTGCGCGCGAAATCAAGATCATTAATCGACACGCCGCAGAGAGTCGACTGCTATTTATTGACATCAGCAGCGGTGAGTTCGACGCCAAGGCACTGGGGTTCACGTTCGAGCAAATGCAGTCCTCGCTGCACGCCCGTTTCGCCGATGGCCGCTGGGTAACTGGTCTGGACGCCACCTTGTGGAGCTGGCGAGCCGCCGGCTTGGGATTTTGGGCAGCTCCACTGACATGGCGTGCCATCCGACCGCTGCTTGCTTTAGGTTATCGCCTCTTCTGCCGCTTACGCCCCCATTTGGCTTGGCTTCCACACCCTGATGGTCGCCGTCGCTATGTCGATGACCGTTGCGGGGTGCCGGAGTCAAAATCCGCACCTGACGAGCGGCCCACTTTGAAAACAAAGCAGACCTAAGAAGCTTCGCTTTGTCATGGCCGGACGAAGAAGCTGGGTCATAGCTGATCTGGTGAACAACGTTTTTTCTGGTGAGCAGCAGGCACTCTCCTACTGCCAAGGATTGCCGCCACATGAAGCGCAGCATGGCTGCGAGGAGTCTAAATGAACCCATCAATAGCCAAGCATTACCGTGAAATTCTCGTAGGCGTAGGCGAGAACCCTGAGCGTGAAGGACTGCTGGACACCCCCAAGCGCGCAGCCAAAGCGATGCAGTACCTGTGCAATGGCTACGCGATGAGTCTGGAGGAAGTAATCAACGGCGCACTGTTCGAGTCGCAAAACGATGAAATGGTCATCGTGCGCGATATTGAACTGTATTCATTGTGTGAGCATCACATGCTGCCCTTCATCGGCAAGGCTCATGTCGCGTACATCCCCACAGGAAGGGTACTGGGTCTATCAAAGGTCGCCCGAGTCGTCGATATGTTCGCCCGCCGCTTACAGATCCAGGAAAACCTCACAAAACAAATTGCTGATGCCATCCATAACATCACCGATGCGGCCGGCGTGGCCGTGGTCATTGAGGCAAAGCACATGTGCATGATGATGCGGGGCGTGGAAAAGCAAAACTCGGTGATGACGACCTCAGTGATGCTGGGGGCCTTTCGCGAGTCATCCGCTACGCGTCTCGAGTTCCTGCAACTGATTGGGCGACGCAGTTAAGGCCCAAAATCCGCACAAGGCGTGGGAGAGGCGAAATGAACAGTTCCTTTGAGATGAACTCACTCGGCTACGGCTACCGTGCCTTGGTGATAGGCGCCAGTGGAGCGCTCGGCGCGGCGTTTTGTGAGTTGCTCAACGAAGATCCACGATGTTCGGTTGTTCGTGAGCTGGGGCGCAACAGTGCTCCAGGATTGGATCTCGAAAAGCCCGACAGTATCGCCAGGGCGGCCACCGAATTAGCTGAAGAAGCCCCGTACCAGTTGATTTTACATGCTGCCGGTTTGCTTCATCGCGAAGACATCAAGCCTGAAAAAAGTTACACCTCTATTGAAGCGGATGCGCTTCAGGCGATATTCCAAGTCAACACACTCGGGCCTGCACTGGTTTTGCGTCACTTCCTGCCCTTGCTTGACCCTCGTGGTGCGATGGCAGTGCTCTCCGCCAAGGTGGGCAGCATCGGCGATAACCGTTTGGGCGGCTGGTATGCCTATCGCGCCTCCAAGGCAGCGTTGAACATGCTGATTAAAACGGCTGCGATCGAACTGGCAAGAACCCGTCCTGAGACCCGCTTATTGAGCCTTCATCCCGGCACCGTCATTTCGGGCCTGTCACAACCCTTTCGTGGCGCCTCTGCAGCCAGGCCGGCAAGTAATGCTGCTCATGAGTTGTTATCACTGATTGACCGTTTGACGCCTGCCGACAGCGGCCATTTTTTTGCTTATAACGGAGAACGCCTACCTTGGTAGGCAGGAGTGAACCATGAATCTGCAAGCGTTGACCGAACGGGCCGCGAATGGCGAAGTACGCGAGTTGGAGCTGCTGTCGCTGGAGGGCGGTTTTTATCTGGCGCGAGTCAGGCTGGATCACGGACAGTTCACTTTGCTGGACGATGCAGCGAAGCCTATGCACCTTCGCTCGATCAATCACCTGCGTGAGTTATTGCAGCTCGTCCCGCCATTTCCCTGCGCGCTCGTGCAGCAATGTGTCCATGACGAGATGTGCGGCTCACGTGAAGGGCCCATCGAGTCGTTGCGCATTCCTTTCTCGCTGGCGGCGCCCAAGTGAGTCACATTCCGCCGGGATCCGGTGAAATGAACAAAATTCGCCGACTCTGCCTGATCCTGGGCGACCAATTGTCCTTCGACCTGGCCTCATTGCAGGGACTGGATCCTGAGCGCGATACGGTTCTGTTAGTCGAGGTGATGGAGGAAGCCAGCCACGTACCCCATCACCCGCAAAAAATCGCCCTGATCTTCAGTGCGATGCGCCATTTTGCCGAGGCGTTGCAGCAGCGCGGTATCCGCGTGCAATACGTCACCCTCGATGATCCACACAATAGCGGCTCGGTGCCGGGCGAATTACGGCGCTGGCAGTCGCTGCTGCAACCCGATGAACTGCTCGTCACAGATTGCGGTGACTGGCGCCTGGAGCAGTCGCTGAAAGATTGTGGCTTGGCGATCCAGTGGCATACCGATACCCGTTTTCTCTGCACCCGACTCGAGTTTGCGTCCTGGGCCGAAGGCAAAAAGCAGCTGCGCATGGAGTTCTTCTACCGTGAGATGCGACGCAAGAGTGGCCTGTTGCTCAACGGCGACGGCAGCCCGGTCGGCGGCGCCTGGAACTTTGATGCCGAAAACCGCAAGGCACTTCCCAAAGGCTTGAGAGCCCCCTCGCCCATGCGCTTTTCGGCAGATGCGATAACCCAGGACGTGCTGTCGCTGGTCGAAAAAAACTTCTCCAGCCACTACGGCGCACTCGACACCTTTGACTACCCGGTAACCCACGCCGATGCCCAAGCGTTGTGGGACTACTTCCTCGACTGGGGTCTGGCAGCCTTCGGCGACTACCAAGATGCGATGGCCAGTGATGAACCCTTCCTGTTCCATGCGCGGATCAGCGCCGCGCTGAATATTGGCCTGTTGGATCTGCGTCAATTGTGCAGCGACGTCGAGGCAGCGTATTGGGCACACAGCATTCCATTAAACGCTGCCGAAGGCTTTATCCGTCAATTCATTGGCTGGCGTGAATATGTACGGGGCGTCTACTGGCTGAAAATGCCCGACTACGCCGGCGGCAATAAGTTTGGTAACAGCAGGCTGCTTCCAGAGTTCTATTGGACAGGCGACACCAAGATGAACTGCATGGGCCAGGCAATCGGCCAAAGTTTGAAACATGCCTATGCCCACCACATCCAGCGGCTGATGGTGACCGGCAACTTTGCGCTGCTGGCCGGCATCGCGCCGAGCCAGATTTGCGACTGGTACCTGGCGATCTACATGGACGCGTTCGACTGGGTCGAACTGCCCAACACACTGGGCATGGTGATGCATGCCGATGGCGGCTACCTGGGCTCCAAGCCTTACTGCGCGAGTGGCCAATATATAAAGCGCATGTCGGATTACTGCCGTAACTGCGCGTACAAAGTCAGTGAAAGCACGACGGACGACGCCTGCCCTTTCAACTCGCTTTACTGGCATTTTCTAATGCGTCACGGCGACCTTTTGCGCAGCAATCAGCGCATGGGCATGGTATACAAAAACCTCGATCGTATGACTGAATCCAAGCAGCAAGCGCTCTGGGATCGTGGCCAGAAACTGCTTGCCAAACTGGATGCCGGGGAGTCGTTTTGAAGAAGAGTGAACTCCCGGTCAAAACCTGTACAGTCTGCGGATTGCCCTTCGCCTGGCGCAAGAAATGGGCGCACTGTTGGGCTCAGGTGCGCTTGGTAAATGCCTATTGAGAAGTCATAGCCTACCACTGCAAAAGCACGTCTTTAGTCGCTACAGGTTCAACCGTCGGCACTCAAATTCAGCTTCAACTCGTCTGGTAGGTGGTCTTCAGTCGCAGCTTCTCCACATTGTCATAGAAATTAAAAGCTCTGGTCGTGGTCTCGCAGTAGAAACGCGTTCCGTTTCGCATGGATCCCATTTCCGTTCGAATTGCAGGGACAACAACAATTCTCGATATCATCTTCACGCCCTCTCCAAGCCCCCTTCACTATTAGGGCCATAACCCACCATCGCAAACGACCGTTGTCAATTTCCGATGAGGAGCACGAGCGGACATGCGTTGATTGGAAGCTTCGTAAAAAGGCTCGGGATCTACCTTATGGGCGGCACTGCTCTCTCCCTCCGTATTCGCTGGCCGACATCCGAAAGATCAAAATGGTGCATATGATTATTCATTTGATATTTAATTTTTCCAAAGGGCGGCAAATTTTCGGGGATGAGAGCTCTGTGCTCGCCTATACTAAAATTGTTAAATCATGCTGGTGAGCTCGATAAACAAAGTATTGATAAATATGGATATTTAAGAATATCGGTTGCCTTGGAGTTTGCTGGTTAAGAAATATTTCTCTGTGATGGTTCGGCGTCGTGACGAGGTTTTGATATGAACGTCTTGTTGAAAGAACTTCAGGCCTATCATCATGAGGCGGCTATAAAAATCACTCAAATCAAAGAGTTGCTGAGGAAGATGAGGCGTGAATCCGATGGTGCTGCTGACTGCAAGCTGTTGTTCAAGATGCTGGAAGCCATGCATGGAGATGCAGAACAACAACACCATGAAAATGAAGAACTTATTCGGCTGGCTTTGCTAGGGACTGAGGCACCGATCCACCAACGGGTCAAGGATATCGAGCGAGATCATCAAGCATTTGGGCGAATTGCTGGACAGTTGAAGATGTTGGAGGACACAACTCAGGAAACGAGAGTAATTGCTGACACTATCGATGACTTTATCAAAAAATATTTCGATCATATGGACTCGGAGGAAAATATTTTCTTTCCGTTGGCAGATAAGTGGCTGTCAGACGAGCAGTGGCAGGAAATAAAGCGTCAGTGGCATTAATTGGGTCTCACCGTAGACCTTAAAAATTTAGCTACTACTTAGTCCGCGATCTAACAAGCTCGGTTGACACTACTAGGCTTCAACTTCGCTCTGAGGAAATGTCGCCATGCCACCCCCTCCCTTACTGCCGGACATACTCGAAACCCTTCACGAAAACCAGCTCGCACTTGCCGACGCCATTGAGTAGATAGCAATGTGGATTGATCAGAGGGGATCTACTGGCGTTTCCAGTACCGCCCTTGGCGCTGTCGCCACGCTCGACTTGAATGCCGAGTCCGTCAGAAAGGGAATTGATGCACTTAGAAAAACCATCAGATGAAACCTTGCACCCAATTCCCTGTATCGCTTGAGAGTCGATACTAAGACCTCGAAAGGGTACGAGCTCTTTTGTTCAGGCTCGTCATTGGCCTGAACTACCTCATGAAAGGACTCTCGTGATGCTGATCAAAATCGAAGAAGCGAACACACCCGAAGGCTGGCTTGTGTGGATGGATGCATGGTGCGTCAAATTTCGCAGCTCGACGATCAGAAGGTTAGACAATCACTGGCGTTTTCACACAGCCTGGGTCGTTTGGAGCCCTTCGCGTCAGTCAAAAAACCGCAAGAATCGGTTAGGTGCTACCACGCAGCTGATAGAGAAATGTCTCAATTCAGGTATTTTTCGAAGGGGAGCAGATCGAATCCATCCCCAGTTTTTTTTCTGGCCTTAACCAATCTGGCCTTAACCAATAAGTTAAAGGCGTCAGTTTCAAGTGGCCGACTTAGAAAAAAGCCTTGGCCTTCATCGCACTTCACCGCTTTCAGCAAGTTCAAGTGTTCGGCGGTTTCGATCCCTTCTGCCGTAACAGTGAGTGATAACGCGCGGCCCAAGCCCACAATCGCCTGAATGATGGATTTGTCATCGCTTTCAACCAGTTTGTTTAGAAAGCTCCGATCTATCTTTAGGCCATCAAAGGGAAAGGTACGCAAATAACTTAGTGAAGAATACCCCGTACCGAAGTCATCCATGGATATGCGAACGCCAAGACGCTTCAATGTACGCATTAGCTCTAGCGCGCAGGGGGCATCTTCGAGCATGACGCTTTCAGTAATCTCCAACTCTACCCGTGCAGGAGCGATTCCTGAGTCATGAAGTGCTTTTTGCACGCGCTCTACCAAATTGCCTCGCTTGAATTCGCTAGGTGAAAGATTGACTGATACAAACAAATCTTTCGGCCACCGTGCAGCGCTACGGCAAGCGGCGTCGATCACCCAGTCACTCAAGGAAAGAATAAGCCCGGATTCTTCAGCAATGGGGATGAAAGTATCGGGAGGTATTAAACCGCGCTCAGGATGCTGCCACCGTACCAACGCTTCGGCGCCAACGATCTGCCCGTCTGAGATACGAAAACGCGGTTGGAAATGGAGTCGAAGTTCTTCATGCTTGATCGCGAAGCGCAGATCACTTTCCAGCCGACGCCGCTCAATAATTTTGGCGTTCATATCCCCGGCATAGAAACGCCAAGTTTTACGACCTCCAGCCTTTGCTTCGTACAACGCGATATCTGCATAACGTAGCAAATCGGTCGCCTCACAAGCGTCATTTGGCGCCATGGCGATACCAATACTGGCGCTGACAAACACTTCTTGTTCATTGATCTGTATCGGCTGCTCGATGGACTCGATCAGACGGCGACAAAGCGCCTCGACTTCCTCCTGGGAACTGACATCGGTGAGTATCAGTACAAACTCGTCCCCTCCAATCCGAGCGACAAGATCTCCATGGCGAACACAGTCTGCCAAGCGGCTCGACACCTGGTTGAGCACCAGATCACCTGCAGCATGCCCTAGCAGGTCATTCACCGGCTTGAATCGATCAAGGTCTAGGCTGAGCATGACCAAGGGTTGTTCTACTGTCGGCAAAGCTTTGAGCTTGCCATCAAGAAACTCCTGTAGTCGTGTCCTGTTGGGAAGTCCGGTCAGGGCATCATGTTGTGAAAGGAATTCGATCCGCCGACGGGCTTCAACTTCCTCCGTCACGTCGGTTGCTGTCCCCCGGAATCCTCCTCCCTCCATTGCTCGTGCCGAAAGACGGGTGATTCGCTCTTGGCCATTTGTATCGACGTAGCGACACTGAACACTGATCTCTGGACGGCGGTTCGGAATACTGAGCCACTGAGATAACGTGCCTAGTTCAGTGCGCAGCAGATCATCCATCGCCGCACCAATCCATGCATCCCTGGAAAGGCCCGTGACATTTTCAAACCGCTCGGATAGATAAGTGAAACAGCAGCCACCGTCCATTTCCCATACCCAATCCGAGCTGGCCTCAACAACATCGCGAAAGCGCGCCTCACTGGTGGCAAGGTCGGCCTGACTGCTTTGCAGCGATGAATAGCTGGCGTCTAGCGCCTGCGCAGCAGCGGTCGTACGACGCAAGATGACCCAAGTCATCAGGCACACCAGCAGCGCAGCGATTCCCACCAAGGGCAATCCCAGCGCCAACAATTGCAGGCCTGGTTTTCGCGGAGTCCAGTGCAGGCTGCCTGCTGTACCGTTCTCGCCCAGGGGATAGACGGACACCAAGGGAATTTCGTCGGGCGTGGCCATGTGCAGGCCATCTACCCCGAAATCCAGACCTATTGTTTCAAGCTTGGCGCTGTCCAACATGTCAACGAATATCAACACCGACGCCGACCTGTCATCCGCGATGACCGTCGGATCGGTTCCCGGCGTAATCGAAGCAGCAGCGACCAGGGCTGGTATCCCTCCAACATTGATGAACGTAGTCGTCGGCGTTTCGGTTTCCGCGCCCTCGCGTGCCTTATCGAGAATCGCATCAATGGACTGCTCGAGCCATTGTTCGACTTCAACTGACGCCATCTCACCCTTGATCAAGGAATAAACGGTACGGTTGACATCGTTGACGACAAACACTCCCCGAAATCCAAGGTCTGTGTAAAGTGTTGTCCCGATATTTTGTCGTACGTACGCCCAGTCCACGTCTACCTGGGTATGCAAGTGCTTGTAAGCATCCCCCCAAAATGCGTAATCCTTGACGGTCGAGCGCAGCGATTTCTCCAACGACTCCACGGCTCTCTTCGTATAGAACGCGCTGTCAACCTCCTCCCCTCGATCTAAATTTTGCGCAACATAAACAAGTGAATAGCAGGCGAGTAAGAACACCCCCGCCAAAAGACCAACAAACTTGAATAGCGAAGCGCGTGTCAGGGCTACGCTTGAGCGATTGGTTTGAGAACAAGAGATAGTGGGGAGGTCGTTGGGCATAAATTCGCGCTAGTCATTGAGACAATTCATTTATATATCAGGATGTCGGCAGTCGACGCCAAATAGTGAGTGTCCGTACGTCGCGCTAAGCGGATCTGCCCAGTGCGCCGGAGGCAATGCAGAACCTTGATTGGAAGATCGAGCATCTTCGGGACATTCCAGTTGACGGCCGCCAGCTTGATGCATGACGACGATGCGCATGAACTGCGAGAAATGGCTGATGCGTGTTGGCGCCGACGCAGATTGATCCAGTTGCCGAGATGTCACTGACCCAGTCTGTCCCAAGCGAACCATTGCCTTTGCTGAATGTGTGCAGATTTGGAGTTGGGTTAGTCTTGCGTCAGCACTTGGGTCAATTCGGCGTCGGCGTCAACACCCCGCATGCCACCAATTGGGATGAGTATTTCGAGTTCCGTTGCGGCAAGAAAATGCTCAAATTGGTACGGGGGGCGCGAAGCTATACCGGATCTGGCGGCAGCAAGATTGCTTGTGCTCGGTCTGCCGGTTACCAAAGATACGCCGTGGCATAGTCGGCGTATCATAAAGCTGGCTCAATGCGGAACGGTCGCGGCAGTCAATCTTGATATCTATCACCTGCGTTGCCCCAGAGATCAGCAGTTCGCCAACCTTAAATAGGTTTCGCATGGTGCCTGATAGTGCCTTTGTAGCTTGAGCCGTGTGCAGGGAAACTCGCATGCGCGGTTCTTAGGGCGCGCGGGCAACCGCGTCTGACTCCCCGACAATCAAATTCGACCATGAGCATTTCTGCGTTCTAACTGGCTGTTCGCGGGCTCGTTATGCAGCGGAAAATGTGCAGCGGCGCTCATGAGCCTTATCCAGTCGGCGCAACTTAATGGACATGATCTGTATGCCGATCTGAAGATTGTTCTCACTCGCCTACCGACGCAGCGCGCGAGTGAAATTACCGAGCTGCTGCCGCATAAATGGGCGTACGTTTAACCACGCGGGTGCAGGGGGCGTTAGCTAGCGTAACGAACGTCCTGATTGGCCAACTCCTACGATTTACTGCCGCGTTAGCATGCTGCGGCCTGTGTCGTAGCGGCCATGATTCAGGTCGTATTTGGATGCACCCCAATCTTACCGGTCAGTATAGTCAACTCCGTCCCGATGCCGGAGTGCCTTAAATTGGACAATACCCGTGAGCGCTTGATTGACTCAGCGCTGAAGCTGTTTCTGTCACAAGGTATATACATTACTGGTGTGATGGCCATCGCCGCGACGGCGGGCGTTACCAAGATGACGCTCTACAGCCATTTCCCCTCCAAGGATGCGCTGATAGTGGCTTGCCTTGAGGAGCGTGACCGACGCTGGCGTGAAGAGGTAGCGCGCACCTTGGTAGGGCATCCTGACCCGGTCATGGGCATGCTCGCGTTTTTCGATTTGTATCAACGCTTTCTTTTGCAAGATAGCGGGCGCGGGTGCCTGTTCGTCAACAGTGCGGCTGAATTCCCCCAGTTTAGCCACCCTGTACATTTGGCGGTGAGCAGGCATAAGCAAGGGATACGCGAAAATCTTACTGCATTGGCCATGAGCGCCGGTATAAGCGACCCTGACGTAGTTGCTGAGGGGCTGTTTATCTTGCTGGAGGGCAGTTTTGTCAGCGGCGCCATGGGCCAGGACGTGCGGGTATTCGACACCGCCCGCCACGTAGCTCATTGCTGGATCCGGAAGCAGGGCCAGCAGGAGCAGAGCGTATGACCCTAGGTTTAATAGCGGCCATTGCCGCCACTTTTTCATGGTCGCTGCTCTACATCTTTCCGGGTTTAGTCGGCGATTACAGCCTTTTTGATCTGGCTGTGGTGAGCTATGCCTTTGCCGGTTTAGGTAGCCTGCTCGTGCTGTTTGTGTACCGTAGCGAAGTGCGGCAATTGCGACTGAGCGACTGGGCCTGTGCCGCACTGCTGGGCTTCTTAGGATACATCGGCTACTTCTTCCTGATCACCACTGCGGTCTTGGCAGCTGGGCCGGTGATCCCTCCGGTAATGATGGGGTCAGTCCCGGTCGTGCTCGCGATTGCCGGCAACATGCGAAGCTCCAGCGTGCCCTGGCGCGCCATTGCCGGGCCGCTGATGGTAGCGGCTTTGGGCATAAGCTTGGTCAACCTGAGCGTGTTTGATTTTAGCAGCGCAACGGCGATGCTCCCGACCGATTCGATACTGCTTGGGCTCCTCGCATCGTTAATGGCAATTGGATTTTGGACTGGTTTTGGATTGTTAAATGAAAGTGCTTTGGCTCAACGCCCAAGCATATCTCCCATGTTGTGGTCAGCCATGCTGATCTTCATGTGCAGCGTCGAAATGCTGGCCTTCATCCCAGTTGGGCTGTACTTGAAACTGTCCCACTTCGCTAGCCATCCGAGCGGGTTAGCAGGTACTCAGGCGCTAATAATCTGTGGGTTAATTCAGGGGTTAGGGGCCACCCTTGCAGGTGCCTGGGCATGGTCTATCGCAACTCGACGCCTACCTCTGGCTCTGAGCGGGCAATTGATCGCCAGCGAAACCCTTTACGCGACTGCGATGGGCCTGCTCATCAACCAACGCTGGCCCTCTCCTATGGAAGCGCTTGGGACAGGGTTGCTTTTCGTAGGGGTGGTGTGGGCTATTCACGCCTTTTATCGCAGGCAGACACGCTTCGAGACGCATGGTGGGATAACTGACCTTAGCCAAAACTAATGCGACTGTGCCGGTATGGGTATTTCAGGTGTCCGCTTTGGATTGATTTCGCATCATTGCCCTACGTGCTGGGGTCGAGAAGGTGTGTTGGGCGGACGGTTACTTATTGATGGCGGTTTGGAGGCGAAAGCCGAAACAGGAGGTGATGGTTCACTCCGACCAAGGCAGCCAGCACAGCAGCTCCGATTGGCGCAGTTTTTTGAAAGCGAACAATTTGGTTGCCAGCATGAGTCGCCGAGGCAACTGTCATGACAACGCCGTAGCCGAGAGCTTTTTTCAGCTTCTAAAACGGGAACGTATCAAGCGAAAAATCTATACCGCGCGGCAAGATGCTCGTAGCGACGTGTTCGATTACATCGAGATGTTCTACAACGCAAAACGCCGCCATGGTTTCAACAAACAGCTGTCATCAGTAGAGTTTGAAAAGCGTTACGCAATGAGCTTGCAAGGTGTCTAGAAAATCCGGGGCGATTCAGTCTTAAGGTGCAGGCATCGATGGAAAAAAACCAACATCGATTTGTAACTTTCTGCCCGTAATACTCAGGCCATTCAAAACGCGCTCATTCTTTCGCTGCCACTTTAGGCGGCTTTTTTTTGCCCGAAGATTTTGGCAGCCGTGTTGCCAAGTCTTTCAACTGGATCTCAGCTTTTTCGAGTGCAGTGGCTGCGCAGCGCTGCCAAAAGTTTTCCAGCGGGAGTAGGTCAGATTCGATCAGTGCCTTTTGGCACCACTGATAATGGTCATGCGAGGCACCCAAAGCCGATTGCAGGGCTTTGAGAGAACTCGCCGCTTTACCCGAAAGCGGTGACAGTTTGGGAAAAGCCTCCGTCAGGTAGCGAGTCCGCTTGACCAGGATTCTCAACTCATGCCGATCAGATCCAGCGTCATCTACCGCCGCATGCAATCGGTCGATCTGCTTTTTCAGTGCTTTTTCAATTTGAGGCTGGACGTGCTTTAAACCGCCGATAACTTCAACTGAGCGAAAGGTGGAGGGCCACTCATCCAACTGAATGAACAGGTTCTTGAGGGCCGGGCTTTTTAGAATCTTGGAGTAGTCAGACGCCAAGCGCGCTTTTCGGAACTGCGCCAGAACAGGAAAGCCCCTTTCCTCCAACTCCTGAACCATCACCTCCAGATCGCGAGCCGGCGTGGTGAGCCTCCCCACCTCCGCCGCAGCACTGTTCAGCGCCACGACTTCGTTCATAGAACGCATTGGTCGGAGTAGGCTCCGGATGCGCCTCACAGCGATTCTGAGGTCATGCAAAGCCTCGCTATCAGTCCTCGCTTCCAATCGAGCACGGGAGTGATACAGGGCAACCTGAAGAGCCAGTATCTCAGCAACGAACTTGTCGACGAAGGACATGCAGTCATCTCTTTGAAACTCTATGGACACGAGCTTAGCAGAAGCGTAGATCGCCAAATATTGACCTTGCTTGAGAGTTGATACGCGCCATCGGCGACCAGGCATCTGCACGTTGCTCCCTGCGATGCCTGCAAGGACGCTCCCCCACTGCAATGACTGCTCACTGTAGCCTACAATATTGTTTCAGTTTTAAGTCGGCGAGTGATCGGTCTCTTCCACTCCATGACTTCATCAATTTCAAGATCACCTGTTTCAAAAGGTATCGTGACGTAATCGCACCCAGGGATGTTGCTATGCATTCAACGCTAGACGTAGTTCGTGCTCAAATGCAGGAGGCAGAGCGGGTATTTGAAGCAGCTCGATGTGGAGCTGGAGACGATCAGCTTTGATCCATTTATCCCTTCAAGCGTCGACGCGGCCATTGAGAGGGTTGCTGCAGTCATAAATACGCTTCTGGTGAGTTTTAAAGCCAATCCGATACTCGGCCCGCTGGCCGACCAATTGAAATCTCAATATCTCGACGCGATTCAACACCAGGTTGTTGCGGATCAAGGAGGGTGAAATGGCGGAGTCCCAGCATTGTCGGAAGGCCTGCTTCACTTTAAAGAATTGCCATAAATCTGATATCGCCCAGCTGCCTTATTTCTGTCATACAACCCCCGTAGCTTTCGCTCGCCAACACGCTAGAAGGTGACCGTTATGAATGCAGAGTGCCGGGTAAAAATTCGACGTTTAGCTGCAAACGCAGACGCACGAAAGAGAATGATTGGCGCGCTCTGGAGAAGCCAAATGCTGGCGGTGCAAACGGCGGAATACAAAATCGCGCTTCTGCAACGATATCCTGTTGGACTGATAGACGACGCTGAAATTGAAGCATTGCTGACAAGCTGGCCCCATCATCGTAACAACCTGCACCCACAAACCTATTCAGCAACAGCGACTTGATTACGTCCCCGCGCCTTGGCCCGATGCAGTGCTCTATCGGCATTGTTCATCAAGCTGTGCAGGCCTTCATCCCCGGTAAGCGTGTAGCACAAAGGGCCCTCGAAGGGCCCTTTGTTTGTACTCAAACCAAAATCACTTGGTCAGCCAGGACTCGATCGTGTCGGAGCCGCGCCCGGCATCCCAAACCTTTTGCTACGCTGACCTCTTTCATGGAGGAATCGCGATGACAAACTCAGACCTGCTCCCTTCCCTGCTATTCAAGATCAATCAAAACCAACTCGCCCTTGAGGCCGCCATCATGGAACTGACACTCTGGGTCGAGCAGCGCGGCTCGGGTGAGGTTGGAGGCAACGTGCGCGGTGCGCTGGACACGATCAGAACCAATGAAGAGTTCATCAACATGACGCTCGCTGTGTTGATGGCACCGGAGTGATCCTTCCAATACGTAGAAGAACCCTGTTGAGTAGCTG
Organism: Pseudomonas svalbardensis; assembly: GCF_030053115.1. Taxonomy (NCBI): domain Bacteria; kingdom Pseudomonadati; phylum Pseudomonadota; class Gammaproteobacteria; order Pseudomonadales; family Pseudomonadaceae; genus Pseudomonas; species Pseudomonas svalbardensis. Next base: position 3,123,446 of record NZ_CP125619.1, read on the forward strand.
GATTTGTGCCTTGGTAGACGCGGGCCATACGCACTTTGATTCGCTGCGACCATTAAAAGCGAATACGCGCTAGGGGCATCCATATCGCTCAGACAAACCAATTCACGGCACCAGTAGCGCCTCGTGGATCTCAATAGATGGAATGGCCACTTCCTTGCGTTTGCTGGCAATCCAAATCCTCGTTTTACTCACATCGAAAATCTGCCCCTGCTCCATCAGCGTCAACACGAGCGCATCTGAAACTCGATAGCGACCACAGGCCGGACAATCTCTCTCCTCCCACGGGCCATGACACTGAATGCGTTCAGCGACACCTGCACAAATAAGACAGCTCATGGGATCACCATTGCTTTTTTTATAGTCTGTACCCGATCCATCGTTATTCCAGCCGCTGCCCATCTGATAACTCACCGCGCGTCCAAATTACCAGGCGCTCCTAGTCATGCATTGATATTCATTGGAGACAGCAAGCCTCAATCAAGGCACATCAGTGACCACTGCGCGATCGATTGCCGCTCTTAGTGATAGGCAGTAATCAGCCAAAACCGCCTGCCATCAAACGGTCGCGCGAAACGCTAATGCCCATTTACGAATTCGGTACGGGCGCGTCATCCCCCCAAGCTGCGTCATTTCTGAGTCTTTTGATGCCGCGCAACGATCATCTTTCGACGAGGCATCTTCGACCGCAATCAATTGCCTCTGCTATCGAAAGCATAGAAAAAACGACCTTTATTATTTCCAGCTACTACACTTTAAAAATATGAGGATTGTGAAATCTCGGCCTACACCTTCGACAACAAACCTTATTCTCTGCTCCAACAAGCGAGCTCTATATGAATCTTGAAATACTTAAACAGGCCGTCATGGACTCAAGAGATGGAATTACTATCTCCGATAACAGCATGCACGACAACCCATTGATTTTTGTAAATCCTGCTTTTGAGCGCATGACCGGCTACTCATCCGAAGAAATCACCAATATCAACTGTCGATATCTACAGAACAACGACCGAGAGCAACCCGAACTGGACATAATCCATAGTGCAATTGAAAAAGGAGAGTATTGCCTTGTGACCTTGCGAAACTATCGCAAAGACGGAACGATGTTTTGGAACGAGCTAAGCATTTCGCCAATTCATGACAAGAATGGGATCGTTACTAATTTCATTGGAATTCAAAAAGACGTAACACCTAGAGTGATAATACAGCAGCAGTTACGTGAAAAAAACCAGTCTCTTGAGGAAATGAAAATACACTTCGAGCAACTATCAATCAAAGATGGGCTAACAGGCATTTACAATCGTCGATTTTTTGATACGCAATTGGAAATCCAGTGGAAAATCGCATGCCGCAATGGGGAGTCCTTGACTCTTGCCATGATCGACGTTGATCACTTCAAGGCATTTAATGACATCTATGGGCACCAAGCGGGCGATGAAGCATTAAGACGAGTTGCTGACAGTTTGAACAGATCATTCCAGCGAGGCTCTGACTTTGCAGCAAGGTATGGCGGCGAAGAATTTGTAGTCCTGTCCAACGGCATGACGCAAGACCAGGCCGCACTATACACAAACACATTATGCCAGCGAGTGCGCAGTTTACGAATACCGCACTCCGCTTCCAGCACAGGATATCTAACCATAAGCATTGGCTTTGCAGTTCATACATTTGCCACGCCGAATCCATTTGGCATGCTCTTGGCACAGGCCGATAAAGCTCTATACAAAGCTAAGGGGCTGGGTCGAAATCAATCCCTTAGTCTCTAAATTCCGTACGAAAATTTCGAAACATGGCCGTCATGTCGGTAGCCTATCTGTCAATACCCAGTTGAAGGTGAAAAGGTAGTCTCTGTCATGAGTATTTAACCCCTAAACATCAAGAAGCCACCATCAGGCAGCTATACGAATGACTTTATTGGGTCGGTTCCTGCCAGGCGTAACAGCTGGAAATCGGCCATGAGCGGGCACTCGAACACATCACCTGATCGGCTGTTTTGTAGGACGAAGCGGTCACCCATGTTCCGCTGCCAACATAGACCTGAACTGAGAAATGATCTCTGAAGATAGCCCGGCAGCTTCAAACACTGCGCAGGTGAAGCTAACGGGTGCAGGGCCTGGAGCAGTTATGATGCGGTCTGCAACCACAGCTACTGAACTGCTTCGATAAAGCGCGCGGCCTTCATAACCTATGGCATTGTGTTGTAAGAAGTCAGCGCTGTTCGAGGTATGAGGAACCGTGTCGAGAAGCCCGGCCCTCGCAAGTGCCAGCGTTCCCCCACAGATACCGGCAATTGTCGCTCCACTTGAACGACTAGCATGAAGAAAGTCTCGAATATCCGGTGCTTCTGCACATTCCCAGACCATTCCTCCAATGACGACAACAACGTCCGGTTTCCAGTCGAGACATTGTTGCAAACTGCTATCGACAGTTACAGCCAATCCACCCTGCGAGCGGAACTGCCCCGTAGCAGAGGCGAAAAACCTGACGTCGATCCCGTAAAACGGGGACGCTGTTCCAGCAATGAAAGCATATTCCCAGTCCGCAAAACCGGGTGTCAGTATCAAACCCACGCGTGCCATCAGTCAGAATTCTCCATGAATGCCAATAACATATGGCGACAACAAACAGACATCAAGGGCTGCTTCGGGTCATCATGGTCATACCTTTGTTCAAGGTCATCCATTTGATCCGCCTGATCATGATGTAGCGACAAAAAGCCATTGTGGCACCCTGCCACCAAGGCGAACAATCGAATTGTACGCGCGAGAGCCCGCAAAACTTCTACGAATCGTTCTTGCCTCAAGGTCACATCCGAAGGACTTCCAATGATCTAGTTCGGATCTGGTGATCGGCAGCCTTTGCCCAGAGCGGCCATTCCCCTTGGGCAATACGCCTTCCTGAATTCTGCCACGGAACTCCCGTTGAAGAGCCTCAGTCAAAACTTGGTGTGGCATCCGATGCCCCCGAGAAATCAAAAATGAATAAGAAAGAGCTCATAGGCAAGCCTCCGGCTGTTCCCCATCGTTCGTGGATAAAAAAACTAGGGCCCGGTCTTATCACAGGTGCAGCGGATGATGATCCAAGCGGTATAGCAACCTACTCGCAAGCAGGCGCGCAATTTGGCTTTAATACACTATGGACATAGTTTTTCACTTTTCCCCTGATGGTCGGTATTCAGATCATCAGCGCAAAAATAGGCCGAGTCAGCGGGCACGGGCTCGCTACCAACATCCGCAGACATTACCCTTGGCCTTTTTTATATGGCATCGTCGCCCTATTGATGTTTGCCAATACCATCAATATTGCAGCGGACATCGCAGCGATGGGGGCGGCGTTGAAGCTGTTGATTGGCGGATCGTCTCAATTCTACGCAGTCGGCTTTGGTCTGGTTTCTCTGCTTCTGCAAGTGTTCATTCCGTATAAGCGCTATGTGCGGGTACTCAAGTGGCTGACACTCGTGTTGCTGGCTTATGTGGGTATTATGTTTGCCGTGCAGATTCCATGGGGGCAGGTCGTTCGTCAGACTGTGTGGCCTCACATATCCTGGAAGCCGGAGTATATAACCATGGTGGTTGCCATCTTTGGCACAACCATCAGCCCCTATCTCTTTTTCTGGCAAGCCTCACAGGAAGTCGAAGACATGGAAGCCGACCCCAAGGTCAAGACACTTCTTGATGCACCAAACCAGGCGCGAGCCAACTTTACTCGCATCAAAATTGACACAATGGTGGGGATGGGAATTTCGAACGTCATTGCGTTTTTTATTATGTTGACCACCGCTGGCACGCTAAATATGCATGGCACCACAGACATTCAATCGTCCGCACAGGCAGCCAATGCTTTACGACCGATTGCGGGGGAGTTTGCATTTTGGTTATTCAGCGCAGGCATCATCGGAACCGGTATGTTAGCGGTTCCCGTGCTCGCAGGCTCTGCTGCTTACGCAGTAGCCGGTACCTTTAGATGGAGAAATAGCTTGGCGGCCAAGCCAGAAACAAACAAAGCGTTTTATAGCATTATCACGGCGGCAACATTATTGGGTGTATTGATCTGCTTTGCTCCGATCGACCCCATCAAAGCATTGTTTTTGAGTGCAGTCGTCAATGGCGTGATTGCGGTACCTGTCATGTTCATCATGATGTTGATGGCATCGCACAAAGAAATAATGGGCGCTTTCGTCATTCACCCTGGGCTGAGGGTATTGGGCTGGAGCTGCACCATAGCAATGGCTTTTGTCGTGATCGGTATGCTCTGGGGCATGTTTTCAGCGTAGAAGCTTTTTCTGAGATTTAGTCAGGTCTCTCATTCATAGCCAGTGGGTGGTTCCTCAGGAGAATCGTGACTTGGGCCGTCATCCACAGCATTCAAGGCTTGGCCTGGCTGGTCGCACGACCGCTCTCATTTCGCTCAGTGACCCAGAGGTGATTTCTCCGACTTAAAGGAAATGAGAGTTCAGTAGCGAAGACTCACTGAGATGAGAACTCCAAGCTGCACACGCATCCGAATGTTGGGTTACAGCCGCACACCACCTTTCACCGGAAAGCTCGCGAGTTGCGACCAACATCATCATTTGGTTAATAGCTGCATCTAGATCTAAAAGCAGCTCATGAGATTTAAATCTAAAGTCGTCCGCTGCGTTCATGTCAGATCCTGTGCTCAGCGGGTCTGACTCGATGTTACGAGTTGCAGTACCCGCCAAGAATCTTGATTGCGGTTTTTAATGGATCAGTCCGAGCGATGGACGGCAATAATCTTGTCTGGTGGGAGCTGACCTATGCCCCTGGACTTAGATCAATCACTGTCCACGCCTTTTTACCCGTTTGAATGGATCACCATCGGTAACGTGACCACGAACTCGCTCCCCTTGCCATCACCCTCGCTCGTGCCGGCAACCTCGCCGCCGTGCGCCTCGACCAGTTCGCGGACTACTGTCAGTCCGATGCCCAAGCCTGACCCATTGAAGCCGACAGCGTGCACGTCCTGAACATAGGGGTCGAAAATAAACGGCAGTGCTTTAGCGGAAATACCAATGCCATTGTCGGAAATGGTTATCTTCAAAACGTCGGACGCTACCGTTACAGACAGTTTGATCCTACCGTGGGTCGGGGTGTATTTGGCCGCATTCGCCAGAAGATTGTGGAGAATCTGCGCGAGGCGCCCCGGGTCACCATTGACCATCAAGATGCCATTGGGAAGATGGACGTTGAAATGCTGCTCTTGTGCGCTCATCAAAGGGCGGCACGCATCAATGGCTTCACGCAGAACTTGAATTATGTCGACATCGCGGCGATCAATTCGCAACTTGCCAGTGCTGGCACGGGAGACATCCAGCAGATCATCGACCAGCCGCGACATGTGCTGCACCTGGCCTTCGATCAGCGCCTGCATGCGCGGCAGCTCCTCACTGGGCACGCGCACCAGACGCCCGGCGATCATGCTGATGGGCGTCAGCGGGTTGCGAAGTTCATGGGCCACTGTCGCCAGTATGCTTTTTTGCTGACTCAGTGCGCGCTCGGCTACAGCCTGAAGGTCTTGCGCGCTGAGGGCCGCGATCACCAATTGCGCGTTGGCTTCACGCATCTCCAGGAACAGCCGTTGTTCTTCCTGTGTGCGTTTTGGTTTTTCTGCATCCGACTGCGCCAGCAAAATCGCCAGCACCAACTGCTGATTGGCCTCGATCAGTTGCTCGACCTGCTGGCTATCGACCAGCCGGCTGCTGGTGTCGCTCAACTCTTTTTGAAGAGCTGCCAGCACGGCGCGTGCTTCAACGGTTTTCTGGCCAAGCAGGAAGAGTTCGTGAGCGGCATTAGCGATCTCACGCTCATTCGTGCCATCGACATTACTCATGAGTCGGGCTCAAGCATTTTTATCTCCTGGATGTGATACACCTGAAATCCGCTTTGTGGGTCGGCCTCCGAGCAGACCTTCTTGTTCATGAAGCATTTCGCCAATCTGCAAGCCGTTTTCATCGACGCGGTACAAGCGCAGCTCATCGGAGTGGGCACTGGCCCGCATCTTGACCACGGCCATGATGCGCAGTAAGCGGCTTTCTACTTCAATATAGCGTTGGACAATGATCGCGTCGGTGAGAAATGCCGTGCCGTAAGGGCTGAAACGCAAGTCGGTGTAGCGGTCTTCCAGCTCGGAGGTCATCAGCACACTGACCCCGGCACCGGTCAGCGCGGTGACCATGCGCGACAGCGATTCACGGAAGTCTTCGCGGAAAGTCGGCGCCAGCGCCAGTTCGAAGCCCGACAGCGAGTCGATCACTAAACGAGTGGCTTTCAGGCGAGAGATCTCGGCCAACAGCAATTGGACGATTTCGTCGATGGACAAGTCCGGTGCACGACTGTCCACCAAGCCGACCTGACCGCTTTGGATCAACTGAATGAGGGCGGCATTTTGAAAATGATTGGGCCGTTGTTCGAACACCGCGATCACACCGGTTTCGCCGTTGCGTGCGCCTTCTGCGAGGAACGTCGCTGCCAGGATGCTTTTGCCCGACCCCGACGGCCCGGCCACTAGCAATGAATAACCACGGGGCAGGCCGCCACCCAGCATCTCGTCGAGCTGTGGCACGCCCATTTTCAAGCGCTTGATGGGGATCTCCAGCGGCGCTTCAACCGGGTTGAGTGGCGCGGGTGCAAACACCTTGATCCCCGACGTCGCAATGCGGAAGGTGTGCAAGCCCGGTAACGTGGGCTGGCCGCGCATCTTCATGATTTCAAGCTTGCGTACCATGGAATTGCGCTGCACGCTCTGACGCAGCCAGATCAAGCCATCGGCCACGGTGAAAATCGGGTTGGTGTCGGTTTCGGTAAAGTATTCGCCAATCAGGAAGGTCGTCGCCTGCCAGGTGGTCATCAACATGCCCAGTTGCTGAACGAATTGCGGCAGGTTGTTGTTGGGGTTGTCCTGGGTCTGGCTGGCCAGCACCACCGAACGGAACGAGTCGACGAACACCAGCGCCGGGGAGTACGCCTCCACCTCGCTGACGATGCGCCGCAGCACTTCGTCCAGATTCCCGGCCAGGGTGTCGTCGGTCAGGTTGATATAGCGGATCGACTGGTTGATCGCTTCGCTGTCGAAAAAGTCGAATTGCTGCTGATAACGCAACATCTTCAGCGGCGGCTCGCCCAGTACGGTAAAGAACAGCGCCGGGCGCTCGGGCGTCGCCAGGGCAAACATCATCTGGTGCGCCAGGGTAGTTTTGCCGCAACCCGGCGGGCCGGCGATCAGGTTGAACGAAAACTCCGGCAATCCTCCGCCCAGCACCTCGTCCAGTCCTGGCACGCCGGTGGCCAGGCGGTTGATAGTCACTTTGGTGCTCATGGCGAATTTTCCTGCGAAGGGGTGTCGCTCAAAGAAGGTTCCCACACGTCACGAAGCAACCGTGCGGTGAGCGAGGGCCCGATCAACGTGGTCAGCAGCTCGTCGAAGCTGGTCAGCATCACTTCACCGAAAAACAACGCATCGGCTTCGCTTTGTTCGACGAGTACGGACTTGAGGGCAGTCAGATCCAGCTCGGCCTGCACGCGGTCATAGGTGCCGGCCAGACGCGGATGAACGGAAGAGCACAGCTGGAGGCTGCGGCGGTAAAGCGCGGCAACCCCTTGCTGGCCAATGATGGGCGTGAGGGCTGCGTCCATATCCTGCAAGGTTGAAATAATTGCGTGGGCGATCTTTGCAAGATCAGCAATGTCACCGACCCGGCGCGCCAGAGAAGCTACGATCTGGCGGCCCCCTTCGCTTTCCCTGGACATGGCTCACTAATTTTTGATGGGCACCTATCGATGGTACACCCTATAACCTGTGATCGAGTTTTCATTTGGGCGCAGAGCTGATGATGTCCGAATATCTCTCTCAAGCACCTAGTTTGGTGATTTGAATACAAACCGACCAAATGCCAAGCAATACCCAGAACGTCGCAAAGATCCAAGGTGTGCGCACCGAAAACAGCAACGCCTTTCGATACCCCTTTTGCGTGGACTCTCTCTCACAAAATAAAGGCGATTCGTCATACGCCAACCCCATTAAAGGCTCGCTATGCAATAGCTCACTCTGCTTGAAATGCCAATGGCCGATAATGTCGTATGCCGCACGAATACCGGGCCAAGCATTCAACGAACTTAGCACTCCAAGCAACGTAAGAAACGGTGGTACTACCAGCGTGAACAACTTGCCCCATTCGGGGTTGAGATTGCCCATAGAAGAGGCAAATGCGATGACCAAAAAAGACTGAGATGCCAGAAAGGCGTCAGTACGATTAGCCAAGATGCTGGTTTCGTACTGAATCTCTCTTCGGTAAAAATCCAAGCGTTCCTTTGGCGACCCGAACATCCTGACATTGTGCTCGTTTAGTGCGGTGTCACTTATCTGGGAAGTCAAAATTCTCGGCACGGTGGGTTCATCCTCATCAAACATGTGAAGCCGGCTTTCCACCCATCCCAATCCGCGAATTGAACTGGATATCTCCCACGTCAGCGTTGGTCATTCACTAACGACGGCCGAAGGGTATTTATTCCTGATTTCATCTTTGCGTTGAGCGCTCCGCCATCATCCGCGCCCCGACCTCACGCTCAGCAACCTGCACCAGCCCATGGTCATGGTCATGGTCATGGTCAGCCGCTGCAAGCGGAATCACCACCTCATCAACACGCTTCACCTTGACGTTGATCCGCCAGACTTCCTGGCCTTCAATGTCCTCCCAGCAGGTCACGTAATTCCAGGGCCGAAAGCCTTCGCGCTCGTCATAAGTACCCTGCTTGGTCACTCGCTGCAATGATGGCCGTATGCTCTTCACAGAAAAGGAAAAAGGTGTGGTTCATCAGTTGACCGAAGGCCGCAACGATCGGTTCTTGGCCCGTCGCGCCCATTTATTAGATCACTCATCTACGCAACCATCCGAATCATCGCACCACTTTGACCTTGTGCGCCTAATGCATAGCATAAAGGGATAACTTCTTGAACACTTGCTCCAGAAAAGCTTAACTCTAGTATTTTAATCTCGACCACCAGGTTGCTGGTATTTTTCAGACTTGTTTTAGTTCTTGATATCAGCGCAATCGCTACCAGAGTATTAGAATGGGTATGTATACTAGGCTATAAAGTCTAAGCAGTTTGGCGACCCTAAGTTCCCTTTTTAGAACTTCCCCTCGTGCCCCCCCCCAGCTAACACCTACTGTAGCGTAATCGATCTGTACCATCCCTGTCCGGCGCAAGAGCGTCGGAGGCTGACATTACTATTTCTCTACAGGCACTTTTACGAGGAATGTGGTTCCGCGCTTTCTGTTGGAGGTCACTTCTATCGTCCCCGAGTGTGCTGCCACGATTTCGGAAGCTATGTACAGACCTAAGCCAAGGCCAGTGCTAGGGCCTAGATCAAGAGATGCATGCTGAGAGAAACGCCCCATGGGGTTGAAGATGAAGGGCAAAATGTCCTCCTGGACAGGTTCTCCGTAATTCTGGACGATGAAAATGACGCTGCTGTCTTTTACCTCTAGTGAACCCCTGATCGGAAACTGCAAATCGCCATGCTGCACAGCATTGCCGAGCAGATTGGAAAATTCTTGCTCCATGCGGGCGCCATCGAATTCACCGCGAGCCGATTCTCCCACTTTGAAAGTGACATCCGCGTTTGGGTGAGCAGTGCACACGCGCATCCATAGCTCAACGGTGCAATCGGCAACTGGCTCTCGTGAAGTTGCAACGGCCAGCCAAGAGCTAGCGAAGCTAGCTGATCGCCTTACCCAGAAGGTCGCATTTTTTAGGGTGGCTTAAACGCTATCAAATCCCCATACCAGCACACTTCCCTGATCCTATCGCGGTATGCGGCTAGAGAAGACCAGTGGTGGGTGGTTTCAAATGCACAGCTATTCAGGTTTTTCCTGTGTGGTCGATACGCTGTACGGAGCAAGCATTTTTGGTGCTACCTATTGATAACATGTCGAATGGAATTTAATGATGGCAATTGGCTTCAGTCGGCCAATTATCGGCACCTACTTATCTCACCGGCAAGGACTGCCCACCACAATCGCTTTTGCTTGGAATCGGTATGGCCAGGATTCGCTCGCTTCTTTCGCTAGTTACAGCTTTGATGTGTGCTGATGGTTGGGCTGGTATAGCCAAGCTTGAGGTCGAAATAAACGAGCAAAACGGCAAGCCGCTGTCCGACGCGGTGCTCACTCTTCAAGGGCCAGTTGGCCAGCCCTCAGTTCTTCGAAACGCCGATATGGATCAGCGTTCTCAACAGTTCGCCCCGCATGTGCTGGCGGTGCACACCGGTACGCCTATCAAGTTCCCTAACAGCGACAATATCCGCCATCAGGTCTACTCGTTCTCGCCGGCAAAACGCTTCGAGCTACGTCTTTACGAAGGCACACCGTCCGACCCAGTCCTGTTCGACAAGCCCGGGGTTGTGGTGCTTGGATGCAACATCCATGACTGGATGCTTGGCTACGTTTACGTCACTGATGACCCCCGCTTTGGCGTTACTGACGCTCAAGGAAAATTGACGCTTGATAACCTTCCCGTCGGGGTTTACCAGGTCACCCTCTGGCATCCGCAACTGATAGACATGCAACCCCTCAGTGCAGGTTCTATAAAAGTACCTCTCAACGGTCTCAAGCAGACCTTTAACCTCACGCTGGAGCCTTTGTCTACGAACGCTCCGACCGCACCTGCACCGAGTACCTTCGGCGACGCGTTCAAGCGAGCTGCCCGTGAAACTGCGCAATAGTTTTCAGGCTCAAGTCACCGCAGTTTTGATCCTGCTTTTGCTGGTGGTGATTGGCTCACTTTATTTCAGCGTAAAGGTTGCGACCAACTCAGCGGTGCGTAGCCAGGCCAACACTCAATTGGACGTCGGTACGCGAGTCTTCGAACGCCTGCTTGAGGTGCGAGGGCGACGCTTGGCCGACGGAGTGCAATTACTCGCAGCCGACTTCGGTTTTCGCGATGCGGTGGCCAGCAGAGATTCTGCAACCATACGTTCGGTGCTGTTCAATCATGGCAAGCGCATCAACGCCAGTGACATGATTCTGCTCAGCATGGATGGCAAAGTCCTCGCTAGCACTCTGGACGATGTGGCGGATGGCTCGCAGTTTCGTTTCGACCAAGCTCTGCGCGAAGCCCAGCGCATTCAACAAACTATGTTGATCGTGCCATTGCAGGGTAAGCCCCACTTGCTTGTTGAAGCGACAGTGCTCGCGCCTCTACCGATTGCCAGGGTGGTGATGGGCTTCAGCATGGACGGTGCATTTGCCCGGGAGTTGCGCTCCCTTACCAATCTTGAAGTGTCGTTTCTGGCAGTGGATAAGCAACAGCCGGGGCCACTCGTCAGTACCCAACCTGACGTTCTTGGCCCAAGTATCACAGGGCTGATGCTTAGTACGTCTAAGCGCGACGCAGTCCAGCTGACGGAGCACTTGGAGCATAACTTCCTGAGCCAGTCTTTGGTGTTGGCTGGCGGCGGGGATGGATATGACGGTCAGGTGATAGCCTTATTGCAAAGCCCACTCGATGCTGCCACGCGAGCGTTTGCTCCCCTTGATGAAAAAATCCTTGGCATTGCCTTGGTAGCCTTGCTCGCCTCATTAGCGGGGGCTTTGCTATTGGCCCGAGGTGTGTCGCAACCCGTTAGATCTTTGGCATTAGCAGCGGAGCGAATCGGCCAAGGCGATTATCAAACCCCCGTAATACTACGGAGAAGTGACGAATTCGGATTGCTGGCCAAAGCAGTCAACTCTATGCAGCGCGGCATCGCAGAGCGTGAACAGCAACTGGCTCACAACGCCCTGCATGACCCCCTTACTGGCTTGCCCAACCGCGCTTTAGCAGTAGAGCGATTAGGCAGCGCGATTGCCGCAAAACGACCGATGGCGTTGATCGTATTGGGCATTCAAAACCTGAGGTCTATCAACGAAACAGCCGACCCCGAAACGGTTGATCAGTTGCTCCGCCAAACCGGTCAGCGCCTGCAAGAATCGCTGCATCCCGGTGATACGTTAGCGCATCTGATCGCCGACGAGTTTCTGCTCTTGCTTGATGGCTTCGACAGTGATGCGGCAGTCGCAGTAGCTGACCAGATTCAGCAGTTACTGCTTAAGCCCCAGCATATCAACGGTCACGACTTGGCTCTGGATTGCAGACTCGGTATATCGGCATTCCCCGCTGATGGGCAAAGCGCACAGACGCTACTGGAACGCGCCTCCATTGCCATGAAAGACGCCGCGCAGTTGCCCGGCCATTTACAAATTTATCAACACGGGCGTGACTTGGCCCACCGTCGACAGATCACTCTGATTCGTGACCTGCGCCACGCTGCCAGCAAAGGCGAGCTTCTACTGCATTACCAGCCGAAGCTGGATATCCGTAAAGGTCACGTCCGCCAAGCCGAAGCCTTACTGCGCTGGCAGCACCCGCAACTTGGTATGGTTTCGCCTGCTGAGTTTATTCCTTTGGCAGAACGTACTGGAAGCATCCAATTGCTTACCAATTGGGTAATCAACGAGGGGATGCGCCAACTCTCGGAGTGGAATCAGCGGGGGCTGCGCTTGCAGCTTTCGCTAAACATTTCCGCCGATGACTTGCTTAGCGATGAACTGGCCGCTCGGGTCTTGGCACTATTACGAAACTACCGCCTGCCGGCAGAGCAATTGATATTCGAAATCACTGAAAGCGCAGTCATGCGGGAGCCGGAGCGTGCACTAAAAGTCCTGAATCAACTGCGTGATTGCGGCATTAGCTTGTCGGTAGATGACTTCGGTACTGGGTACTCGTCCTTGGCTCACCTCAAGCGACTCCCTGTACAGGAGTTGAAAATCGATCAGTCCTTCGTCCGTGACCTGGATGAAACAAGTGAGGACGCAGTGATCGTCCGCTCGACCATCGAAATGAGCCATAACCTTGGTCTTAAGGTAGTTGCCGAAGGCGTCGAGTACGCACATAGCCTGCGCTTACTCGAACGCTGGCACTGCGATACGGCGCAGGATTATCTAATCAGTCGGCCACTTACTGCCGCAGCATTTGAAACCTGGGTGGCCTTGCCTCTCAGTTTTCATGCGTCCATGGCTCATTGATCGCCATGACCTATCGTTTCTCTTTGCTGATCGGCTGTCTCATCGGCCTCACCCTCCAAACCTCCCCCGCTGATAATGGACGCCTGATTGCCACAGGTGGTGCCAGTAGCTTGGAGGGTGCAGCAGGCGGAGGTATTACACCGTGGGCAATCCTTACTGGCTACGGCGAAAAGAACGAGTGGGGCGCGACCGCGTTCGCCACTACAGTCAATTTGCCGGACTATCGGCTGGATGTTGCTGGGTTAGCTTTGGCCTATGACAACCGTGTCGAGCTGTCTTTCGCCCGGCAGCGTTTTGATCTGGGGTCTTTGGTTAGCAAACTGGATCTACCCGAAGACACCCTGGGCCAAGACATTTTCGGGGTGAAGCTGCGTTTGTTTGGTGACGTGATCTACGACGATCTCCCGCAAGTGTCCATAGGGTTGGAGTACAAGCATCAGCGCGACTTTCTGATCCCTAGCCTGGTTGGTGCTCAGCGTTACAGCGACACAGAGGGATATCTAGCCGCCAGTCGCTTGTTCATAGGCGCCGCATTTGGCTACAACCTACTGGTCAATGGCAGCCTGCGCTACAGCCGCGCCAATGAAACCGGGTTGCTGGGTTTTGGTGGTGACCGTCGTGACACTCGCAGTGTGCTGAAGGAGGGGTCGATTGCCGTGCTGTTCAACCCGCACTGGGCGCTGGGCGTCGAGTACCGGGAGAAACCGAACAACCTGTCGTTCGCTGGGGAAAGCGATTGGGCGGATCTGTTTTTAGGATATTTCCCCAATAAACATTTGTCGGTGGTGCTGGCCTATGCACGCCTGGGGGAGATCGCAACTCTAGATAACCAAAACGGCACATATCTGTCCGTGCAGGAAAGTTTCTGATGCGATTGTTGCCACTGTTTCTCGTTTTGCTATTGAGTGCTTGTGCGCAAAAAGCTCCCAAGGATGACAGCCTTTATCAAGCCCTTGGCGCACGCCTGGGCATCACTCGAATTGTTGAGGGCATGCTGCTAAACATTGCTCGGGACGAGCGAATAGTTGAACGGTTTCGCAAGATTGATATCCAGCGGCTGCGGGACAAACTGATTGAGCAATTTTGTGTTGAGGCGGGCGGGCCTTGTACCTATACCGGTGACAGCATGGCCGAGAGTCACAAGGGGCAAAATGTCAGCCGCAGTGACTTCAATGCGCTGGTCGAAGACTTAATTGCAGCGATGGATGATCAGGAGATCGCGGTGCCGGTGCAGAATCGTTTGATTGCGCAACTGGCCCCGATGCGCGGGGAAGTAATTGAAAAGTGAGTTGGGGATTCGCTTAGAGTTCTGCTAATCGTAGGGGGACGTGATCGAGCGATGCCATCGCACGTCGGTGGGTCAGTTTTCAATCAGCGCCGACTTTGTGGGCAAATGAAAGCGAGGAAGCGCCTGGAGCAGGTGCCATAGCCGCTCATGAAAGTGTTCACCGCTAATTTTCGGCAAGCCGAAGAAATCGCTCCGCTGCCCCACCCAGATGATCACACCAATACCGGCAGTGAATCCGGCGATCACCGGGTCGGGAATGAACTTGATGAGTGCACCAAGCCGGGTGACGCCGAGCAACAACAGGATCGCGTCTGCCATCATCGTTGCTATCTGCAGGCCATCAACGCCGTACTTAGCAGTTACACCGGCCAGAATAACAATGAATACCCCTGTCGGGCCGGCGATCTGAAGGTGGCTCCCCCCGAAGAGAGAAACCAACAGACCGCCCATAATGGCGGTGTAAATCCCTTGCTCGGGCTTGACGCCTGATGCGATGGCAAACACCATGGCCAAGGGCAGCACCACGACACCGACGATACCCCTGAGACGAGATTCCGAAGCCAGTGCTCGGGCGCTAACAGACCAGCTTTCCATGCTTCTCGTATCGTAATCATGACTAGCCTCTCCCCTTTGGCATGTGCACATTATTTACATGCAGTGATAATATTAATGCAATTGAACCACCTTATTCACGGCGCCAGATACGCTGAAAAACCAGCGCTTAAGGATTCCTAATCATGCTCGTAGACAAAAACGAGTCCGCACTCGGAGAGCCGCATGAAACGCGAAGATGTCAAAACAAAACACGGTGAAGGCATGCACTTAGACACGCACGTGATCGTCAACCCGGCCAACACAAACGAGTGGATCATTCTGTTCAAAAAAGAGGAGGGAAGAAGTTACTTCCTAGTCAATGACAACGAAGAAATCGAGTCATTTGTACACTTGGATGACGTGATCCATGAGCTTCGGAGCATTGGTATCAAATCGGCCGAAGTTCACTTCTGATTGGCCCACTTCTAGAGTTTGATCATGTCAATCAAGATAGAACAACTGTCTGGTCACAGCAAAGAGCTTTGGCCTGTTTGTTTAAGTAACTATCGCGATGGGTCTGCTAATTAGGAGGCAACTGGGTATCTTCACTTTAGCTAGTCTCGTAATCGCGCTTTGCGTTGAACGGCCTAGACTACGCAACAAGCGGTGTTAAGAAATGACCCCGTAATTATAAGCTTCTCAAGCTTCTGGGGATTCATTCAGCGCGACTCCTTTGCGTCCCAGTTGTTTAACGCCGTACATAGCCTGATCCGCCGCTTTCAGCAAAGAGCCCAGACTTTGGCCATGATCAGGGCACAGAGAGACCCCGATACTACACGACAGTGATAGCTCTCCTGCGCTTGTCGCCACTGTCTGCGCGATGGCTTCCAGCACCCTCTCAGCGTTCAGTTCAGCACTCTCGGGATTGATAAGATCCGTGACCAGAATCACGAATTCATCTCCACCGTAGCGTGCGACGGTGTCACACGAACGAGTGACCTGAAGCATGCGATTTGCGACTGCTTTGAGAACTTGATCACCGACCTCATGGCCATGCTGATCGTTAATTTCCTTGAAATAATCCAGATCGATCAACAGAACGGCAAACGGAACCCCGCTCACTTTCCAGTTTGAGAGGGCCTGATCAAAACGATCGGCGAAGAAATAGCGATTAGGCAATTGGGTTAAAACATCATGGGTGGCGAGATAGGCCGAGCGTTCGTGCTCGACCTCTGCTCTTTCGATCGCTTTGAAATGTCGAATCAACACCACCGGCATTAGTACGAATGCCCCTGCGAGAACCGCAAGGATTATCAATGTTTCCGCAGTCAGCACATCTCCTAAACGTAACTGACGCTCAAACAACAAGGTCATAGGTTGTGACGCACTGCTGATATCCACTCGGTCAGCCAGACGCGGTAAGAAGAAACGATCCAGGAAACCGGCCTGCTCGGTCTCTGTAGAAAATACGTTGCTTTCAGGCCCTGCATCAGTTTTCAGGACAGCACTGATATGAACCAAGGGATCTACATTCGCATAATTCACGGCATCCTGTAGCGAGCCCGTCTTGATCAATAGCAAAGACACCATCGTGCTACCAAAAAAGTTGGGGCGGGTTTTCTCTCGCGCTTGTTCCGGACGACTGACTGACTGCATCAGAATATAAGCATTGCCACCCTCATACATCGAGAAAACAGGCGAGACGACAGGCTTCTGATTATCGCGGGTTCGAGCCAGCGCATAGGAGAGATAGGCGACGGTTTCTAGCCTGACGCCATAGATCGAACTGGACTCAGGGAGTAACGGGTACATGAACAACACAGGCCAGGTCTCGCTGAGATAGACCTGATGTTGGGCAGGTTGCTGAGTGAGGCTCGAAAAATCTTTGAGTTCAAAGTCTGGTCGCCAAGTACGGCGCAACAGATCTTCAAAAGCAGCCTGTTCGGTGATGGGTACCGCCCTCGCCGCCTCAAGCATGTAAATATGAGGGTAAGCTGATAAAACGACTGCCGCATACCGGGCCGCCGCATCCGTATCGCTCTGATCGACGGCCTGGAGAAATGCCGAGAAACCCGCCAACACAGCCTCATTAGTATCAAGCTGATTGCGCACGATGCCGGAAATATTCTGCACGTATTCCGAGAAACGCTTTTCTCTTCGTTGGGTCTCAGACTTCAACAGTAACTGGGCCGAAAAGCCAACCAATCCGACAGCGAGGATAATGAACCCCACTAGGGAGCTGCGCCGTTTAGTAAGCATCACTTTAACTTTCCAACGCGCAGAGCGAGAGCCGTGCCTTGGCAAGCACCTTTGAAGCCAAACGAGATTGGGGGTGAACGACCGATGAGATGCCGATTTGAAGGTCGCTACGTACTGAAAACAATTCCCAAGGGATCAGATCCGATGCGCATACCTGCGATTCAACAATGATGCTCGGCAAGGTTACATCCCCCCAAGAATGGCGTAGTAGGCGTTCGGATTCATGCTCAGCACTGCATCTCCCCCTTTCGCATGTGCTCGAAAGAAAACTTTCCGAGCACCAATTCGCATCCTTCCTGCGCTGCCACAACTGCACTAAAGCTCATTCCAAGGCAATTTGCCACTATTCGCTGAGTCTTGCGCAATGTCTTCAGTTCGAAATTTGCTAATCCTACGAATGATGAATTGGCGACAAAGATCAGAGCAGGCTTATCGTGGAATTCGCTTGGCACTGGGAGGTAGGAGCGAGAGCGCGTCAAGCACCTATTTTACGACCTGTAACCTTGTGAGCTCAGCTTGGCACCGCCAGCTTTAATGCGCTTTGCTAGCTCCATCAAGTCCAGTTTTTCCACGACTGCTTGGTTGGATGCTGCCACGTAGAGTGAACGCCTTCGCTTACCCCGCCCAATTCATTTGGCAAGCCGAAGCCGAATGTCAGAGAAAACAGTTCAAGCTCTTTTAAGGGGAAACTCCAAGTGAAAGCTCGTACCTGCTTCACTGCTATCAACGGTTACACAACCGCCATGCAGTTGCATAATTGAGCGAACAATGGCCAATCCCAGACCACCGGAATCGTCGGGTTGATTGCGTGATGGGTCACACCGGTAAAAGCGCTCAAACAATCGCGGCAGATGCTCTGCTGCAATCGGCTCGCCGTGGTTGTGCACCGTGATTTCGAGCGTGTCCTCCGAAACCTCGCTGCTGACCGTCACTG
Organism: Pseudomonas svalbardensis; assembly: GCF_030053115.1. Taxonomy (NCBI): domain Bacteria; kingdom Pseudomonadati; phylum Pseudomonadota; class Gammaproteobacteria; order Pseudomonadales; family Pseudomonadaceae; genus Pseudomonas; species Pseudomonas svalbardensis. Next base: position 3,141,540 of record NZ_CP125619.1, read on the forward strand.
CAGACGCGGGAATTCCGTAGCGCAGCGCATTGGCTAGCAAGTTAGCCAATGCTCGACGGATCAAGCCTGGATCACCCAGCAACTGATCCTTGGCTTGGTTGATCAGTTGCACATCTCTTTCTTGCGCCACCCCTTCGAAATACTCACACAGTTGCTCGATCAGATCGTGCAGGTTGATACTCTCAAATTTTACGCAAGCGTTTTGCTGCTCGGTGCGAGCGAGAAACAGCATGCTGTCGATCATTCGCGCCAGCCTTTCATACTCTTCCTGATTGGAAACCAGCAGGTTCTGATAGTCCTCGATAGAGCGACTGCGCCTCAGGGCTTGCTGGGTATGTCCCATCAGGTTGCCAAGCGGGGTTCGCATCTCATGGGCGAGATCTTCCGAGAAGCGTGAAAGCTGGGCGAATCCGTCCTCAAGGCGTGCAAGCATCTGATTGAGGGCGCTACAGAGCAGCTTGAGCTCATTCAATTCATTGAACTGATCCAGCCGCAGATGCAGATGCTGCACATCGATTCCGGCTGCGCGCTTGGCCAGCAGACGCACAGGGTGCAAGCCTCGTTGACTGACCCACCAGCCGAGTGCAAAAGCCAGAAGCGCACCGACTGACATGGCCAGCCAGAGCTTGAGCCGGTAAGCCCCCAGCATCTGGTCGCGCTCCCCCAGCAACTTGCCAGCAATCAGGGTCAAACCGCGATCACCCTGTATGACATTCTGCCAGGCAAGTCGCACTGGCTCGGAGGAGTGATCGTCAACGAGGCGAGCGTGGGGTGCAGCGGGCAACTTCGGCAAAGTCATTCGCACTGGATTGATTTCGATTAACACCTTGCCAGTGTCATCGACGATCCATAGCAGACTGTCGCGATTGCCCAACATGTTTTCGTAGAGCTTGGGCCGACCTCGCAGTTGCTCGATGCTGTCGCTATCGCTGATCAAGGCTTGCATTCGCTCCAGGCGCCCCAGCAGGGCCTGATCATCGCGCCAGGCAATCTCTCGCTGCAACGATTGATAAAGATAAAAACCAATGGAGCCCAGTAACAGCGTGCTGACCAGTGCGAACATGATCGCCAGGCGCAGACTCAGGGTGCGCGGAAACAGTTTCAGGATTGCACCTCAAGCATGTAACCGATTCCACGCACTGTGTGTATCAACTTAAGTGAGTATGGATCGTCAACCTTGGCCCGCAGGCGACGAATAGCGACATCCACCACATTGGTGTCACTGTCAAAGTTCATTTGCCAGATCTGTGAGGCAATCAACGAACGCGATAGCACCTCCCCTTCACGACTAAGCAGCAAGTGCAATAGGGCGAACTCCTTGTTGGTCAGGGTGAGGCGCTCGCCGTTGCGCGTTACCTTGCGTCGCAACAAGTCCAAGCTCAGGTCGCCAGCCACAAAATGCTCCACCTCGCGAGGCGGGCCACGGCGCAGCAACGTGCGTACGCGTGCCAACAACTCGGCATAGGAAAAGGGTTTCACCAGATAATCATCGGCCCCCAACTCCAGCCCTTTGACCCGATCATCAACCGAATCACGTGCGGTGAGAAACAGTACCGGGGTCTGCCACTTACGCCGAATGATTTGCAGCAATTGCCAGCCATCCAACCCCGGCAGCATGACATCCAGAATGATCAGATCGAACTCACTCTCCTGCGCTAAATGCTGGCCGTCCAGCCCGTCAAGGGCGATCTCTACCGCATAGCCCGATTCAGTCAGGGCTTTGCGCAGGTAATCCGCCATTTTCGTTTCATCTTCAACCACCAGGATACGCATTTTTTCCTCCAGGACTGGAGCACAGGCTAGCCCGCTTCGCTGATTTCTCACATTACATCTTGGTAATCCGGAGGCAATCATTCTGACGGGGTGCGCTGGTCATGATGTCTGGCAATGACTCAGACAGACTCAACCAAGGAAACAGCATGCGTACAAGCCTATCGACTTCATTGCTGATCACACTCGCAATGAGCTCTGCATTCGCCGTTGCAGCCCCGGAGCAAGTTGTGCAGCGCAAGGACGTGTCACTTGCAATGGCCAACGATTTGCTAAATGCCGCGCTGACGGCCTGTCACGCCGATGGCCGCACAGCCGTTGCCGCAGTGGTCGACCGTGGCGGCAATCTGGTTGCCGTGCAACGCGATGACAATGTCGGCCCGCACAACACGTTAGCCGCGCAACGCAAAGCCTATACCGCCCTGTCGACCAAGACTTCTACGCGGTTGCTAGCTGAACGCGCTCGCGCTAATCCAGAGGCTGAAAACCTAAAAACCCTTGATGAGTTGCTGCTGCTGGGTGGAGGCGTGCCATTGAAGTTCGATGGTCAGGTCATCGGCGCCATCGGTGTGGCCGGTGCGGGTGGCGCTGCAAACGATGAAGTTTGTGCAGAGATCGCTATCAACAAAGTTCTACCTGCCGTTAAAAACTAAGGACATCACCATGACTGTATTGAAAAGTTTCTTCGCTGGCGCTGTATTGAGTGCCATTTCAGCCCTTGCATCAGCGGCAACAAATCCTTTGAGCGTGCATGTACTCAATTTGCAGGATGGCCTCCCCTCCCCTGGCGTCAACGTCACGTTGGAAAAACAGGATGGGAAAAACTGGGACATGCTCAACAGCGCGGCAACCAACGAGCAAGGTCGTATCACCGGGCTGTATCCGGAAGGTCGGGATCTGGAGAAAGGTACCTACCGTGTCACCTTCAAGACTGGTGAGTGGTTCAAGTCGCACAAAACGTCCAGCTTCTTTCCGGAGGTACCCGTCATTTTTGATGTGGACGGCACCGTTCCTCACTATCACATCCCGTTGCTTCTCAGCCCTTACGGCTTCTCGACATACCGAGGAAATTGATAGCTAAGCGATACCAAATATATACCGCCCGAAGGTGAAGACAAGCCGCTCCTACTCAAAAGGGCGGCACTGTCGCTTAACTTTTCGGCATCAAAACCTTCAGCGATGACCACGCTCACTCCTTAAGCTTGGTTCACGTTACAGGGGGTGATGCCGGTGACAGCACCTTTCTGATCCTTACCCATGAATTGCAGGCCACTGATCACCCCACTTGATTGGTCATGCCGAGACAAGGGCATACGGTGGATTTCAAGGCGCAAAGAATAGCGTCCATCCTCAGTGTGTTCCTGTGCTTACTTGATACATACCTATACAAGCTACTGTCATTCGCACAAGGCTGATCAGCAGGCGGTGACGCTTTACTTTGACGGTGAATGCCCGCTCTGCGCTCTATACATCAATGGCCTGCGCAGAGGCGCCAATGAGTCCCAACCGCTATTTATTGGTGTCCGTTGTGATCGGATTGAACCCGCGCCTTGACGATCTCGTGCTGCAAACGTTAGGAATTTAGGCCGCTAATATCACTTGAGGTGCAATCCGCACCCCCCTTCAGTCGGATATCGAGTGCTCTGCCGAGAGTGCAAAAGCTACGTAACCGATAGTCTATTGCCGGTGCGCAATCCCCTACCCGATCAGCGCATTACCCGCGTCCAACATGCTGCCCTCGTGTTCAATCTGGAATTTTCTTGTACAATCACCATATCGCTGTATAGGTTTTTCGTTGGATTGATGAAAGTGCCAAGCAGTCCATAGCCACTGAGGTTCGTATGTTCAACTCGCAAATCAAAAAAGAACTGACCATCAGCAAGCAGCGTTTGGCTGACTGCGAAGCCACCCTCGCAGCATTAGGTGGCTCCATGGCTCTGATTGAGTTCCAACCTGATGGCACGATCCTCGGCGCCAATAACAATTTCCTGAGAGTAATGGGCTATCGCCTTGAGGAAATTCACTCCCGGCATCACCGCTTATTCTGTACGCCGAACTACGCCAACAGCGTCGCTTATGAAGGTTTTTGGTCACGCCTGAGTAATGGTGAGTCCATAAACGACCGCTTCCTGCGCCTGGACAAACAGGGGCGTGAGATCTGGCTGGAGGCCAGCTATAACCCTATTCGCGACGCCTCTGGACGGGTGATTAAGGTCGTCAAGATTGCTACTGATGTAACTGCCCGGGTGCAGAAGGAACAAGAGCAGGAGAGTCAAATCAACGCGATTAACCGTTCCATGGCAACCATTGAGTTCAACCGGCAGGGAGAAGTCATCAGCGCCAACGAAAACTTCCTTGCAGTGATGGGTTACCGCCTCGATGAGATTGTTGGCAAGCACCATCGTCTGTTCTGTGAGCGTGGCGAAAGTGAATCCAACGAGTATCGCCAGTTCTGGGAGCGCCTGAATCACGGCGAATTTTTCTCCGGTAACTTCAAGCGCCTCAACCACCAGGGACAAACCGTCTGGTTACGAGCGACTTACAATCCGGTGTTCGACGCCAACGGCAGCCTTTACAAAGTAGTTAAGTTTGCGAGCGATATCACTGCTCAGGTTCTTCAGCAGGAAACTGAGTCACGAGCAGCACGCATGGCCTATGAGACTTCACTGAAAACCGACAATACAGCACACGAAGGCGCCCGAGTGGTGCAGGAGACCGTGGATGTCATGCAAAGCCTGGCTGGCGAATTGAATCACGCAGCCGAAGGTATCAATGATGTCAGTCAGCAGTCGGAAGTAATCAGCAGCATCGTGCAGACCATCCGTGGTATCGCCGAACAAACGAATCTTCTTGCGCTAAACGCAGCCATCGAAGCGGCTCGTGCCGGAGAGCAGGGTCGAGGTTTTGCGGTGGTCGCTGACGAAGTGCGCAATCTTGCTTCGCGCACAAGCCAGGCGACCATCAAGATTGTCGAGGTGGTGCAGCACAATCGTGAATTGGCCCGGGGGGCAGTGGCCAGGATGGAGGCGAGTAAAGACAAGGCAGAACAAGGAGTCAAATTAGCCGGTGAGGCTGGTCAAGTAATCCTGGATATTCAGGATAGTGCTCGCCAAGTCGTAAACGCGATCAGCAATTTCTCGTCGACATTAGCTAGATGATTCAGCCTTGCGGCATGTGCAAAATCTTGGTTTGATCGACACCTTCATAGTGATTGAAAAAACGGGGTTTGAATGAACGAAAAATCACGACCAGTACCTCCTTGTAGCGCCTGCAGGGAGGGCAATGAACTGGATTTTGAGTTCAGTATGGCGTTCCAGCCAATCGTAGATCTGCGCGACAACAGTATTTTTGCCTACGAGGCTTTGGTACGTGATTGCGATGGCAGTGGTGCCGCTGCCATTCTTGGAAAGGTGAACGAACAGAACCGTTATGCCTTTGACCAAGCATGTCGAGTCAAGGCTGTTGAGCTTGCTTCACGCTTACAAATACCCTGCTTTGTCAGCATCAACTTCTTACCCAATGCGGTATATCAAGCAGCCACGTGCATTCGTGCGACGCTTGAAGCCGCACGCAGATTTGGATTTCCCACCGAAAGGCTGATTTTTGAGATCACCGAAAACGAAGAACTGGTGGACAAGGAACATCTAAAAAGCATCATTCGAGAATATCGTCTTAAAGGCTTCAAGACAGCGATAGATGATTTCGGCGCTGGGTACGCGGGGCTCAACTTGCTGGCAGAGTTTCAACCCGACATCATCAAACTGGACATGGCCTTGGTACGTAGCATCAGCACTGACCCGGTTCGACAGGCAATCGTCCAAGGCATTCTCGGTGTATGCAAAGCGCTCAATATTGAAGTGATTGCAGAGGGCGTAGAGACCAATGCTGAATTACAGCAGTTACTAGCCCTCGGCATTTACTTCTATCAAGGCTATCTGTTCGCAAAACCAGAATATGAAACACTGCCTAACGTGAACTGGCCGATACCCAACATCGGCTAGGTATAAGGTGTACTCATTTTTGTTAAATCGAGGTGATCAATATTCTGAGTCTTTGCTGAGAAGATGTTTGCTCACAGCATTATTAGGGTTCCCCCATCTCCTTCGTGCTCGGCTTGAAACTGCACGGCGAGGATCGTCGGCGTTGAACACCCATGGTGATGTATTTCAAGAGACATTGATGCATGCCCTAACTACTAAGCTTCCGTGGCTAAAGCCAGCTCATCGCCACCATACGCTTGTGATATGGTAAGCAACAGGTGCACTTTTACTCCACGGAGGATCTGATGTTTGTTTTCAATCTTGAAAAAATACGAGAGAAACATAAGGCGAACTGCTTAAAATCTGCTTCAGACAGAAATCATGAAACTCGATGAGTTGGGCTTACTTGCCATTCAGCCAAAGCGTAGGCGCCCTATTATTTCACCTGCTATCTAAGCTATACAAGCATACCAGCGTGGTCGTCACCACCAATCTAATCCTCTCCGAATAGTCGATAATGTTTGGTGACGCCAAGATGACCACTGCGTTGTTCGATGGCTGACACACCACTGCCAAGCTCTACCATCTACGACATAGCAGCTTGGTCGCCCAGACAAAGAATAAATCACATGAACGAAAGCGCCAAGACGATAATGGTGCCGAGTAGAAATAGCCGTTTTGTTCTGCACCGATAAAACCTTGCTGCTTGCGTGTACATGACGGGGCTTAGTGCATCTATCAACGGAATATTGCTGCTAATTTTATCCACAATTGCTGATGCAAAAATCAGCAATACAACTTGGATCTGTTTACAAATAGCGCCAACAGATCTATTTGATTTACATCGACCTGGCACTGATCCAGTCTATGCCTGTATGCCTAGCCTCCCGAAAGGAGTGACCAAATGCTGACTCGTCCAGACAAAGACGCGCTAAGAGCGATTCTTGAGTCCCAAGCACAGGAAAAGCTACGTATCGATCCGGAAGTGTTAACCACCTATGCCGCACAGCTCGAACCGGAACGAAAGCCCTACACCAGCAAGCCAACAGTTCAAGACAAGGCCTTTGAAAAAGAGCTTGATCAAATGCGCGCGGATGCTGCAGCCGGTGCAAAACATAAACCGACACACGGCCTGAAGAACAAAGTTAAATCTAGCCTTGAGCTCGACGACTACCTCGATTTATGAAATTACGTGTTTCACGATGCCATCGACAGCTGAAAAGGAAGATGGCTGAAAGTACGTGCGAGTTCCACACTTCACCCCTGACACTCCTTTGACCGAACAGTATTATCTATGGCCGTAGTGAAATATCAAAAACTGCTGGTGTCGTGGTCACGCTCGCCAAACATTAAGGGATGGAGGCAAAAATAGAAGCCCTGGAGCCGCGAACCTCCGGGGCTTTATTTTTCTACTTGGCGACCACGTAAACGATCAACGACACCGCTACGATCCAACAAACGATCAGTAGCATTCCCATCCAAATAAAATGCTGATCCATGGCCTTTCCTCGTGCGTGGTTTCATGCTCAAAAACAACTTAACGTACCACGGTCTTGACGAACGTTTGACAAGCCAGTGACGCTGCTTTTTTTCGACACAAGGCTTCGAACCTTCACCTAACGTTAGTGTAGATGGCGCACTCCGCGGTGCAAGCCGGAAAGAAAAACCCCACACTGGGCCGAACTACTACATCAGTTAAAAGAGCTGCCAATTGGTAATCGGAGCTGAGTTCCTGATCGGCGATGATCCATTACCTCTAGAATTCGGTATTCTTTCTTCAGATTTTCCCCGACGAGAGCTTTCTTCTTGTTCCGCTTTACCCTCAGGATCTCGCATTTAGAGAAGTATTCTTAGTTTTTCACGGCAAAATTCAAAATATCGCCGTCCAGAATAGATGCGTACAACATAGATGCGCCATCATAAAATTACCTATTTTAAGCAATAGATAGGACTACAGCTTCACCCGCAGAATCCATCCCGTCCTCACCTCATCGGCATACGCCTTGAGTCGATCCACGTCAGCGTGGAGTTTACCAATCCGCACCTTCAGCTCCAGCGCATCAGCATCACTGAGCTGACTCGCGAGACGCCCAAGGTCTGCGCAGATATCCTCAAGACTGAAGGCAATGCCTTTAATTTTACGCTTTAGATCTTGCTCTGCTTTGTTGATCCCCACAAATCCCCCATCACCTTAAACGGGCCAATTAAGCAGTAGCGGTCATTTCGGTTTATGCTCCCCACATAACTTTCCCCTCATAACTATTCACCCCCCTAGTGAACCATCAAGACATCCCCGTCATCGCAGACCTCGATACAGTTCACCAATTTTTTCAGCTCCTGAAGGGCACCCAGAAGGATATTTGCCTCCTTAACCATGCCGGCTTCGCAAAACAATGTTATGGCACTTAGCAGATCATCCATGGAGTGCTTTATATCCTCAACTCGTGATTTATTTACTGACTCTAATTCTTGCAAGGCGGTTACCTCTTTGCTCGAATAATTTACCCAACCCCCGATCTTATCGGTGCAAGCAGTCAATCGATTCTCATCAGCATGGAACACGGAGCACATCCTCAAAACGACCTGAGCATCTGTTTTAATTCCTGCCAAACTTAAACGCTCGATTATTCGTACCAACTCGACGACTGACAATTTCAGGGCAGAGACGGCACCCTTGAGGTCGCGTTTTAGATCTAGCTATGAATTATTGCGATCCATCACTCCTTTCTCGATTTCCCTGCCATGCCAAATGCCCTAGCCTCCATTCAAGCTGCGGGAGATGTGCCTCCCAGATTAACGCCGTCCTTGACGGAAATCTTCAATTCAGTTCAATAACCGCACAAAAATTACGACAATAGCAGCAGTGATGGCATAATGGCCATAACGTGTGCCTTTTTTGTAGAGAATTAACATTGCGAGCAACTCAAACGATTACGTCTGTTGAGCAAATTTTTCCTGCCCAGCAGCGCTTGATCTCAGCTACTGATTCCAGCGGTAAAATCACCTACTGCAATGATGAGTTCACGAAAATAAGCGGCTACTCCCGTGAGGAGTTGGTCGGCAGCCCACACAATTTGGTTCGCCACCCTGACATGCCACCTGCTGTTTTTGGGATGATGTGGAGCTACCTGAAGGCCGGAAAAAGCTGGATGGGCGTCGTAAAAAATCGTTGTAAGAATGGCGACTATTACTGGGTCAATGCGTACGTCACCCCCATCCTCGAAAATGGCCATCTAATAGGCTACGAGTCCGTAAGGGTCAAGCCGACTCGCGAACAGATTGAGCGCGCACAAACACTGTATCAGCGGCTTCGTGCCGGCAAAAAGGCCGTACCGAAAAGGCGCCACTATGCCGCATTTATGGGCAGGCTGATTTTCCCGGTAATTGCGGCACTGACAGCTATCGGAGTAGTTAACACGCTGCCGAATCTGCTGGCGCAAACAATAATCGCCTTGCTCTTTCTAGCCATTGGATTGTGGACTTATACGCGCGAGGTTAACCAACTCCATCGAATCATTAAAAGCGCTCCTGATGCTTTCAGTGATCCGATCAGCGCCCTCACCTACAGCGATACATACGGCCCTTCAGCGCAGCTGGAAATGGTACTAATCAGCGAAGATGCGCGTCTTAAAACCGCGTTGACTCGACTGAGCGATCTGGCTAACCAGGTGGCTGAAGCCGCTGAACATTCCTCCTTGCTCTCTAACCAGACTGAACATGCCTTGCTCGAGCAGCGGGCCGAAACGGACATGACTGCAGCGGCCATGACTGAAATGGCGGCTTCAATTAGTGAGGTGGCGGGGCATGTTCAACAAACCGCAACTGAAGCGCAAACGGCGAATGAGCTGGCCGAACAAGGCGACAAAGTCGCCGGCACCACCAGAGAGGCGATTCAGCTTCTGGCTAGCACGGTAACAAACATCAGCACAGCGGTGGATAACCTCGCCAATGAAACGCAGCAAATCATGACTGCTGCTGGTGTGATCCAATCTATTGCGGATCAAACCAACTTGCTGGCGCTCAATGCAGCAATTGAAGCGGCCAGGGCTGGTGAACAGGGTCGAGGTTTTGCTGTGGTCGCTGATGAAGTTCGCGCCTTGGCCAGTAAAACCCGCGTATCTACCCAACAAATTCAGAATGTCATTGAAACCCTTAAAAAGGGTGCTGATGACGCAGTGAGCATTGCCAGACTCGGTATCCGCGAGGCAGATCACGGCGTGCAACAGGTTATAGAGGCGCAGGGTGCCCTTCAGGGTATTCGCGAGGCGGTTGAACGCATCAGTGGCATGAGTCAGCAAATGGCTGCCGCCTCAGAAGAACAGGCGCATGTCGCCGAGGATATTGCTCGGCAGATCAACAACGTCGCAGGGACGGTTGATAGAACGGCTAAAAATGCTAACGCAGCAGTCGCTCGTGGCAGTGAGCTTGAGACTACTTCTCGTGGTTTACGAGCCCTGGTTGAACGCTTCAACAGGTAGCTAGACCTAAGGGAGGGGCGTCTTGATTATCAGCCTAATTAATGGAGCGGCATTGCTTTTGGCTTTGTGCTGGCTGCACGCGTTCATTACGCGCCGCTGGGACAACCACAGCACAGCGATACAATTGGTTTTAGGACTGCTATTCGGCGCTATTTGCGTGATTGGCATGCTAAATCCCATCTCGCCAGAGCCCGGAATATTCTTTGATGGCCGCAGCGTAGTTCTGAGTATGGCCGCACTATTTAACGGGCCACTCGTAGCCGGCGTTGCCGGCCTGATCGCGGGTATCTACCGAATATGGATGGGTGGCAGTGGTATGGAGTTTGGTCTGGCGGAGATCTGCCTATCCATACTGTTTGGCCTGTTTTACCGGCATTGTTCCTTAAGCGGAAAGCTCGCTATCGGCCCTTGGCAGCTTTGGTTTTTAGGCCTGTTAATGCAGGTTTTGGATATGCTGTTGTTGCCTGCAGCACAAGCAGCATCCAGCCTGGAACAGACAGCTGTTCCCTTGCTGCTGGTCATGCCGGTTGCGACGGTCGTACTAGGTTTGATGCTCAAAGAGATCGAGCAACGCAAACGAACAGAGCTCACCCTGCAACTCAGGGAGTCGCGCCTACGCGCAATCACCGAGGCGATCCCTGACACCCTATTGGTGCTGGATGAAGATGGACTCTATCTTGAGGTGACCCCTTCCAAGAAAGAGGCGCACAGCGACGCCCTAACCGCACGTATTGGCCAAAGCGTGCACGATGTATTGCCTCAAAGCGAAGCCGAGCGTTTTATGGAGTTCATACGACAGACCTTGGCCAGCGATAGACCGCAACTCATCGAATACACCAGGCAGAGCGCAGATGGGACAAAGATACTTGAGGGTCATGCCCAGCGTCTGGATATTCAACTCAATGGTAAGCAGGCGGTGGTGGTACTCGCCCGCGATGTAACCCAGCGGGTCGATGACGAACATGAATTGCGCATCGCTGCCGCCGCGTTTGAAACGCAGCAAGGCATGATTATCACCGACGAGTTCAACCGCATCCTTCGAGTCAATCAGGCCTTCAGCACCATCACCGGATACAGCCGCGAGGAAGCTGTTGGACAGCGAACCAGCCTGCTCAGCTCTGGACGCCAGAGTCTGGCGTTTTATCAAAGCATGTGGCAACAGCTCAAGGCAGTAGATCGCTGGCAAGGTGAAATCTGGAATCGACGTAAAAATGGAGAAATTTTCCCCGAATGGCTGTCGATCAGCGCGGTACGAAACACCCAGGGCCAGGTTATCAATTACGTCGCATCGATTGACGATACCTCCGAGCGCAAGGCGGACGAGGAGCGTATCCAGCGCCTTGCCTTTTTTGATGGGCTAACCGACCTGCCCAATCGGAGCCTTCTCCTCGATCGCTTGCAGCACGTGCTGGATGGTTGCGTGCGTAGCGGCGAATGCGCAGCGCTGATGTTTCTCGACCTCGACGGATTTAAGAACATCAACGATCTGCATGGGCATCATATTGGTGACAAAGTCTTGTGTCTGGCTGCTGCACGGCTCAACGGCGCAGTGCGGGTGAGTGACACAGTGGCACGCCTTGGCGGCGATGAGTTCGTGGTGCTGCTGGAGCATCTCAACAAGCAACCAGAACAGGCCGCCATGCAGGTCGAGCATGTCACCACATTACTGCTAGCGACACTGGCCGAACCTTACCAAATTGACGGACTGGAACTGCGCAGTAGTGCGAGTATCGGCGTGACCCTGTTCAACGACAGGTCTTGTTCGATAGATGAGCTCATGCAACGTGCGGACTTGTCGATGTACGAGGCTAAAGCGGCGGGCAAGCATACGGCACGGTTCTTCGATCCACGCATGCAAGAGGCTATTAGCGAGCGCCTGAACCTCGAACAGGATATCCGCCGGGGGCTGTTGTCTGAAGAGTTCATCCCCTACCTGCAGCCACAGCTGGATGACACAGGCTGCCTGGTTGGCGCTGAAGTTTTGGCACGCTGGCAACACCCTCAGCGTGGTCTACTGAGTCCAGCGGCCTTTGTTGAGGTGGCTGAGCTTGCCGGCTTGATTGAGACGCTGGATTTGCAAATGCTGCAGAAGGCTTGCCATCAACTAGCGTTGTGGCGCCACCAGTCGGCCACGGCATCGCTCAGTTTGTCCGTCAATCTAAGTGCACGGCTCCTCTATCAGCCAAACTTTGTCGAGCGAGTGCTTCAGATTTTGGAGCAAAGTGGTGCAGATGCGCACAGGCTGAAACTTGAGCTTACCGAAACGCTACTCCTAGACGACTTGCCATGTGCTGTTGCTCGCATATGCGAACTCAAAGCCCACGGAATTCGCTTCTCAATTGACGACTTTGGCACCGGTTACTCGTCGCTCGCCTACTTGCAGCAATTATCGCTAGATCAATTGAAGATCGACCAGTCCTTTGTTCGCGAGCTGCCAGGCGATACAAACAGTCTTGCAATCATAAGAGCCATCTGCGCATTGGCCAGTAGTCTGCAGCTAGAGGTGATTGCCGAAGGGGTGGAGACTCATGAGCAATACATTGCTCTGCTGGAGCTCGGCTGCCGAAGTTTCCAGGGTTACCTTTTTGGTCGACCAATGCCGCTGATGGAGTTGGAGCGCCTAATACCGACGAATACTGTGAAAGTCGAGACTGAAGGCCATATTTTATTAGAGCCAAGCGCAGTGGGCGCACCAAGCACATCGATAATAAACCTATAACAAATGCGTGCCAGAGGTATCCGCAGATTAAGTTAGTTTCTATTGTTCTCCCTGGCACTCCTCCGAGCCCCGCTGTGGGCTTTGCCGATAGAACTCCTGCCCTGCATTATTGGTCTGGGAAGGCCGCTTAGCCCATGGGGAGTAGTTCTTTATCTAGGCGGTGCGGCTGACACGGCGGTGAACCTTCACAACCGCCTGCGGTTTCTGCGTGAGGTGGTTGCTGGGGTAGCCGAGTGTATTGGCAAAGAGAAAGTTGGCGTCCGTTTCGCGCCATTGTTCAGCAGCACCGATGAGGAGCGCACTTACCTAGGGATGGTTGAAGACGATCCTCATACTACCTACATCGAAGCGATCAAAGTACTTGAGGATGCCGGCATTGCTTACCTCTGGACTGGCATAATGCACCACGGATGCCGGAATCATTCCGTCGCGCAGTTCGTAGTACTGTAGCGGGGCGATCATCTATGCCGGTCGTTACACCGCACAAAGCGGCGCGCATTTGCTGGATTCAGGACTGGCCGACCTTGTCGCTTTCGGCCGTACGTTCATGGCCAACCCGGATCTACCAGCCAGAATCGCGAACGATTGGCCGCTTACCCCTCTGAACTCAGCCACAGTGTATGGCGGTAATGCCGAGGGTTATACTGATTACTCCGTGTATGGCGGGTAACCGCTAAAAATGAGATGTCACTCACTGAGGCTCTGAAAATGATCGACGCAGAACTGCTGAAACTGGTGGTTGAAGCATCCAATGACGGCATCGTGGTAGCAGAGCAGGAAGGCGACGAAAACATCCTGATCTACGCCAACCCCGCCTTCCAGCGCCTGACGGGGTACAGCGTTGACGACATCCTGTACCAGGACTGCCGCTTCCTGCAGGGTGATGACCGCGACCAAGCCGGCTTGACAGTAATCCGCGAGGCGATAAGGAACCTACTCCCCTGCCGACAAGTCATTCGCAACTATCGCAAGGACGGCAGCGCCTTCTGGAATGAACTGTCGATTACCCCGGTGTTCAATGACACCGATCAACTCACCTACTTCATCGGTATCCAGAAGGACGTCAGCGTCGAAGTTGAGGCTAGGGAGCGAGTGCGTGAACTGGAAGCTGAAGTCGCCCAGCTGCAAATCCAACTGGCTCAATTGCAATCTAAAGCCTAAATACATCCGCCCTTGATGGGTTAACGATCCAGCTGTGCGCTCGAGTTTTTAAGTCGGAGCAGGAAATGAGTGATTTTGAGATTGCCGCTCGGGAGGCTCTTGCGTTTTTACGGCGCCGGCTAGGATTTGATCTGTGGATGATTACTCGCACAGAAAATGATGATTGGACTGTGTTGCATTTTGAAGACCAAGGCTATGACGTTCATGCTGGGCAGGTCTTCAAATGGAGCGATTCGTTTTGCAGTGAGATGGTGAAGGGTAACGGCCCTCGCATTGCTCCAAACTCAGAAATGGTGGCTGCTTACGTTTCGGCGCCAATAGGCAAGCAACTAAAAATCCGGGCATACATCGGCGTGCCCCTCCTTCTGTCTGATGGTTCCCTTTTCGGCACATTGTGCGCCGTTCATCCAGAACCCAAACCTGCAAAAATTGAGGAAGACCAGGAGCTTCTGGAAATGATTGGCATGATGCTCAGCAAAATTTTGCAGATGGAGTTGAAAGCTGATGAGGAGTCAAGCAGGGCCGAGCGTTTCGAGGCCCAGGCTCTTAGCGATGCCCTGACGGGGCTTTACAATCGAGCAGGCTGGGAGCAGTTAGCGGCCTGTCAAGATGGGCGTAATCGTCGCTACGGAAAATCGTCAGCAATCTTAGTCATTGATCTGGACGATTTAAAGCTTGTGAACGATAGCAAGGGGCATGCTGCAGGTGATGAGCTAATCAGGTGCGCAGCTAATGCCCTTACTCATGCATCTCGAATAGACGATATCGTCGCGAGGCTAGGAGGGGATGAGTTCGCCATCATAGGTGTCAATTGCGATATAGCTGGCGGAGAGGAGCTTCGTGGAAGGGTGAGTCAAGCGCTACGCCAGGCGGGCGTTAGGGCCTCATCAGGGTTGGCGATGGCTAGTGCTAGGAACGCCATATCTTCGGCGCTGACCCTTGCTGACAGACAAATGTACGAGGAGAAACGCCTCAAAAAGCTGGAGGGGTGTAAAGGGTCAACGAATATTCCTTGCTGAATCTGCTTTCATAGTTATTACCCCCTGCACTGTGAATAGGATCTGATGCCTTAACTGATGTGGGCAGAGGAATCCCTCAACTCAAGTGCTGAAAAAAAGGGCCATCAGAGGCCCTTTTGTACTCAAACCAAACTCACTTGGTCAGCCAAGACTCTACGGTGTCGGAACCGTGTTCCGCTTTCCACTCTTTCAACGTTTTGTGGTTGCCACCTTTGGTTTCCACGACTTCGCCGGTGTGAGGGTTCTTGTAGACCTTCACTTGGCGGGGCTTGCGAGTGCCTGCTTTGGACTCAGCAGCTGGGGCACGACGGCCAGCCTTAGGATCAAGCAAGTTGATCACGTTCGGTAGGCTGTAACCGTACTCTGCGAGAAGCGCACGTAGCTTGGTTTCAAATTCGATTTCTTTCTTGAGGCCAGCATCGCCTTTCAGAGCTTCGAGCGCTTGAAGTTGTTCGGCTAGGTGTTTTTCGAGTTGGCGGAATTCTGCGAGTTTGGACATGGAAATTCTCGACGTAATTAGTGCGTTAACATTACACGAAATCAGCAATCTGCATAAAGATGTGATGAAAGAACAAAACTTTAAATTCGAATCTTGTTGCGTCCATTGCAATCGCTCCGAGCCGCCACTCCAATTGCATCTAAACATCAACCGCACGATTTTTAGCAGAACATCCCTACCTGAATCGACACAAATTTTCATTGCTGGTGGCGGCAGGCATCTAGGCCAAGATCAACATCAAAAAAGGACGCTCAGTGAAATGTCACCCGTCATTCCAAACTTTTTGTCTAATTGAGCGTCTTTTCTTTAAGATTGCCGACATGGCTTGGCAACCCTGGGTAGCTGACCATAGCTAAGGATTGGTGATGACATTTCTCATTTTTCTTCTCGCCTGCGCTGCTGCCGCAAGCACTGGCATCCTATTCAAACCGGGCCAGTGGTACGAATCTCTCGTTAAACCCGGCTTCACACCGCCTAACTGGGTGTTTCCCGCCGCCTGGTCGACGATTTATCTGCTGCTCGCTTGGGCCGGGTACCGGTTAACACTGATACCTGGAAGCCAGACAGCGCTGGCTTTATGGGCCGCGCAGATTGCACTTAATACACTGTGGACACCCGTGTTCTTCGGTGCGCACCGCGTCTTCGCCGCTCTAGTGATCCTGACGCTGCTCTGGTTGGTGGTTGTGGCAATGATGTTGGTGGCGTTGCAGGTTGACGTCATCACTGGCCTGATCATCTTTCCTTACGTTGCATGGCTGTGTGTAGCCGCCGCTTTGAATTTTTCGATCTGGCGCAATAACCGTTAGCGTTCGCGGCCCTGATTTACTCGTCTTCCGCTGAGAGCGGTGAATTGAGGTCAACACCTACCTGACCGACTAGCGAAAGTGGGCGGGAGACCATACGTGTATCCACTGGCAGCACTTGCGCCGGATACGCATTCATGTCAGCCGCCAATAGTTTGAGAGTTCGGGATACGGAGAGATGAGCTGCCATCGGTTCAGTAAGCACCGGGGTCTTACTCTAAACGCGGTTCTCAGAAGCGATGATGTGGACACGAGGATCATTCATGCCCCAACCTTATCTGCTGTTCGACGTCGCAGCAACAGCAGGAATTTCCGCCGATTTGAATGACGACGTGTTACTCCGATTACGGGGCTTTTTGAAGTGAGAAATTATGGCTCAGCAATAATTATGGCTGAGCCATAATTTCCAATAATTCAGTTTTGCCGTTGCCCCCGCCATCTCTGTCGATAGCGAAACTCGAACACCTGCAGCACACGATTGTTAGCGTGGCCTGTCATTGAAGCCGTGTTCGTCCACCTATTTACAGTACACCGTCCACAGCTGATCAACCCGCGTCGTAAAGCTCTGACTCATCATCTCCCGACGCATCCCCCAATCAGGATTGGTCGGCACACTCGCCAAGCGCAGCGTTCCCCTACCCCATCGCTCATTGATGGAATCCAGCACGCTCATGACTTTCTCAGTGGCGACCGGCTGGGAAACTGAAAACAGGTCATCGGTGTACTCACCTTTTTGGCAAAGGTTGAGCAGGAGTACCTCAGCCTTGCTGTACTTGAACCCAGGTCTGAACACACGATCAACAGCGTCCACTGCTGCCTTGGTCATCAATCGAACATCATCAGTGGGATACGGCAACTCAACCAGAACACCATTGGCGTACTTTGCTTCCTCGGGATTGAACATTCCAGTGCGAACACTGACCCTGATTTTCTTGCACAGCGATTGCTGCGCACGGAGCTTTTCAGTTGCTCGCATCATGTAGGAAGCAACCGCCTCCTTAATCGGTGCGATCTCTGTGAGGCGCTTGCCAAACATGCGAGAACAACAAATTTCCTGCTTGGGTGGATCAGGTTCGTCGAGCTCAAGACATGGCGTTCCCGCGAGCTCGCGCGCCGTCTTCTCAATCACTACGCTGAATTTTTTGCGCAAAGTCCAGGGATCGGTTTTGGAGAGATCCCAAGCGGACTTGATGCCCATACCTTCCAAGTGAAGAGTCATCTTCCGACCTACACCCCAGACGTCCGAGACCGAGCATTTCTTAAGCACCCAGTCGCGCTTAACCTGGTCACGTAGATCAACGACACCGCCACTCTGCGCCTGCCATTTTTTTGCTGCGTGGTTGGCGAGTTTGCTCAGGGTTTTGGTACCGGCAATGCCAACACCGACCGGAATGCCGGTGCTTTGATACACCTGTGCTCGGATCCGACGTCCCAGCGCTTCGAGATCCCCTGGCACACCGGCCAAGTCTGCGAAGGCCTCATCAATGCTGTAGACCTCGACAGCAGGAACCAGCGACTCTACAACACTCATCACGCGCTCGCTTATATCGCCGTACAGCGCATAGTTCGAAGAGAACGCAACGATGCCGTGCTGCTTAAGCTTGTGCTTGATCTGGAAGTACGGCTCACCCATTTTCACGAAAGGTTTGCTGTCCGCGCTCCGAGCGATTACGCAGCCGTCGTTGTTCGATAACACCACGATAGGGGTCTTGGCCAGGTCAGGACGGAATACCCGCTCACAGCTCGCGTAGAAGCTATTGCAGTCGATCAGCGCGAAGACAGGATCAGGCTTTCGGATCATGGGCACGCACGCTAAATGTAACCACTCCCCAGATAATCAATTCATCACCTTCGAGGATATATCGAGGCGGGTAACCTGCATTCTCGGACATTAGGATGATGTCTGAGCCTCGCTTGCAAAGGCGCTTGCAGACCGGCTCGCAGTTCACAGCCGCAATCACGATGTGGCCGTGTTCAGCGGTGATCGAGCGATCAACCACAGCCATGTCGCCATCGAAGATCCCGGTGCCTTCCATGCTGTGGCCTTCGATGCGCACCAGGTAGATATGCGGTGCTCGAATGTCCAGAAGCTCGTCGATGGAAATATGTTGCTCAAGGTGATCCGCAGCCGGCGATGGAAATCCCGCAGGGACTTTGAACGAGTAAAACGGGAGCTGGACTCCCCCTGCTGCAAGTGGGCCGAGGATGGTGACGCTCATGAAGGGTGCCTTAATCTAAACTGTATATACATACAGTTAACGTCGAAGCCTGCTAGCGGTCAATCTCAGACGAGAAAAATTGCGACCGATGGACTCCCTGGAAGAAAAATCTTAAGGCTGTCCAGGAGGTATCGAAGGCTGCGGTATAAGGTTTTTTTCGTTGTGCCGCCAGCAATAATGCAGTCGCTTCTTCGCGTAAGCGGCTAAAGCCCAAACGATCCGGAGCAATACTCGGCAGCAAGGGTAAAGGCTCAAGATGCCAAGGCCGCGCTTGGGGAGCGAGGCCTGGTGTGTTGGGATGGCGGAAGGTACGCCCTTAACAAGTATTAGGTCGCGTGTACTTCTTTTGCGTACTCCTGATTAATCTGCGCTTTAGGCTTTGTTGCTAAAAATACCGCAGTCCAAAGCTGTTCCGCTACCCACTGTGCTTCACTGCGGCTGAGCCTCCAGCGAACCCAACCAAAATACATTGAAACGTATTGGCCATCTAGTCTGATCGCAAAATCATAGATAGGCTCTTCACCGCGCTTAAATTCGACCGCCGGCTCGGGATCGAGCAGAGCTCCTTGAATTATGAAATTTCTACCAGTCATCACAACTTGAAGCAGATCAGATGTTTCCTTTGATCCAAACAAGTCATGACGCTCAACTAAAACAGTCCAATAGTCATGATTTGTTTGGATATTAGACTTATCCGACTTTGGGTGATCATGATCAAGTGAGTTAATTACTGCTTTGATTAGACCAGACGCGATCTCATAAGCTTGCCGTGTGGTGAAGCATGCTTTGAAGTCGTGTAGGACTAAATTAATAATTCGAGACGGGGTGAGTTTGACCGTCGCACGAAAATGCTCGTCTGTTTCCGGAAAACTGAAAACCTCAGAGGACTTGAAGGTGAGGCGGGATTTCAAACGGTTGTTGTCGCTCATAGCACTCTCGAAAAATTGGTTTCCTAAATCCAATTCGGCTCAATTCAACAAACATTTAACAGGTTCAAAAAAATTTATTGAGCACCTCAGCCTGAGGAATGAATCGAAATTGATCAAATTCTTCTGAGATTGAACCCACAACTACTGCCTGCCGCCCACACTGGTATAGAAACAAAAAATTACGAGATGAGGCGCTCCATTTGTAAATGGACGTGGGACTGTCAGTCGTCTCCCCAAGGATCAAATTTCCCCCCGTACTTGGCATGTAAGGCGCGATTTCGTTTGATCTGCCAGATCCACGGATCGTAGTCATCAGGCAACGCGGCGAGCTTGGCGCTGATGATCATTTGCACTGTTTCGTCGCGCAACAAGCGGCGAGTCAAATCGCGGCATTCGCCGAGCGTTACAGCACCATGCATGAGATGATTTTCTTTCACATAGCGGTCGGTCATACCTACGCGCATATGACCGTATTCCTTCACGTCATCGGGGTAAATGTCTTCCAGGCTGAGGTGTCCCATTTCGTGCTCCAAGGCAAAAACCGCTCGTAGGAGAGTACTCAAGCGTTGTCAGTGGGCGCTATGGATAGGCGTGCACCATCGATGAAATCGCCCCTGCGCGCCAGCGCCTTCAAAAGCCAGGTAGTCACAGGTGATTTAGTGTGCGCATGACAATCGCCACGTTGGTGCGTTGCCGAATTTACACCTCAGTAACGCTCACCTGTCTGAAGAAACTCACCAAAACTCTTCCGTCCGACACCTCGCAGGAAACTGCCTAGGACGTAGTTGCCATTTTGAGTTTCAAGAAGCCAAAAACGCCCCTCTTTCCATACCTTCTGAATTTTCCCTGTCCGAAGAAGGCCGCCATCTGCCGGGCGAAAAGCGGCACCTTGCTCAACGTGATCGAAGGACACGCCATGGCATGTGTCATTTGCGATGAAGGCATCACTTATGAACGCAGTAACCGGTACCGAATACTTTCGGATGCTCGCTCGCCCGAGGCGGCACAGCTGAAAGTCGGTCAACTCTTTGCTATGAAATTCGACTTCGATGATTTCAGGCATCCAACCAATGCTCCAAACGACTTCAAATGAATTGTCGGCAAACGTCGCTTACCCAGCCGACATCGAAAAAGCAGCACCTACAGTCGCCTCTTTTCTCTGGCCTGAACCCCACAAAAGGTAGACGGTATTTTTGGTTTCAAACATGCAGCCGTAAATGAAAGACACTCCGAAATTGCTCCGCACCCACATCTTGGGTTGAAAGCGGCCCCTGCTGTCCAGGACAACTTCGTGGGCGTACAGCGTCGCGGGAATCAGGCCGAGTAACGTCAGCTCTTCCTTTTCCACCGATGTCACAGTGAGGTCGATCAAGATCCACTGCCGCACGACGCAGTACGCTTTGCCGGGGAAAAGCTTTCCCGCGAAGGAAATCAAGTCCTCTTGAGAGCCATTCCAGCCCGAAGTCTCCCCTTCGGTACCGTAGAGGAGCCGAGCGATTTCATCCAACGTGACCATTGCAATACCGATGCTCTCAAATCTCGATCAATAAATTCGGATCAAAACCTGTTTTTTGGTTTGGATAGCCGCGTGGATTGGAAACCACGTGGCACCCATTTTTGATGAAGTTCGCTGCGACGTGCGTATGCCCGTAAACCCAAAGATCGGCCTTACCCAACAGTTCTGGCCAATCATTGGCATAGGCGGCAATCAGGTCTTCAGGAAGCTCGTCACCCACGTGATCCAAGGCTGGTGCGTGGTGCGTGACTACGACTGTTTTGCCGTTGAAAGGCTTTTCTAACTCTTGAATCAGCCAAGAATGCGCGGCCCTTGCTTTAACTATCAGGTCATCCGGGTTCAACCGTCGAAAACTTTCATCCGCTCTGATCACGGCGAAGTCATTCATGCATTCCCACGCAGCGCGTTTTGCCGCAACGGCATTCCCAGTTGACGAGTAATCCGTCCACGCCGTTGTGACCAAAAACCGGGTTTGATCCAGGATCAGGACTTCGTTTTCGAGTACATGGACATGAGGCGTTGCCGCCTCCTTCATCTTGCGCAGCGTGTGATCGATGTGGCCACCGTAGTACTCGTGATTGCCACACACGTAGATCACCGGACACTGGAAAACCTCGTTCGCCCAACTCACGCCTCGTGATTTGATATCAATGTCGCCGGCGAGAATCACTACGTCCGCTTCGGTTGGGGTGGGCTCGAACAAAGCGAACTCATTGTGCAGGTCTGAATAGATTTGGATCTTCATGGATTAACCTGCTGCGGTTGTAGTGGCAGAGCGATTCGGGGTCTGATAATTGGTGCAATGGAAATGCATCCCGGCGGCAGTCATGGCGTTGTAGATCGTTCGAATATTGCTGAGCAAGCCTGCGTCGATCATGCCGGGCGAGCTGCTGTAGATTGCTCCGCTATCGACTTTATGAAGAAGTACGCACTCACCGTTTCTGTCGTAGCCGACGATCGCACTGATCAACTTTTCCATACGTTCTAAAGAACTCCCATTCATGCAAGGGGGAGTCACAACCTGAACCACCTCAATCTTGTGCTCTGGGCTCCGCTGCGAGAGAAGGTGTGTCAGCATCGAAGGGTCTGATGGCATCAATTTTTTGAACCGAGCCCTTGCTCCTTCACAAATTCGAAAGCGCACGTGATACCAAAAATCTTCCGAGTCTCGCTCGACCATCCGCCAAGCCGTGCGGCCAACCCCAGGAAAGCCCGGTAGGCCGACAAGACAAGTTTCATCTGAAATAAACATGATGGTTATATCCGTAACATCAATAACTGGTTTGAGAGCTCTGAAGGCGTGAGTGATGCCATAACACGCCCTGCGGCGCTTCTCACCATTCAACGAGCCTGGTGAATGTGGCTTTCGGACAAAAAGGAATGAATCCTTGCCGGTTCTTTGCGCCCCTTCGCCAGGTGTCAATTTATGCCTAATGTTTTTTGTTGCATCCTTCTTGAAAGTATGATTACGACAAGAAGACGATCACGATACCAGACCCGGTAGCTCGATGTACAGAGTAGCTGGGTCAATAATTTGCTGGCCTTATCCTCCGCTTTGAGGACAAGTCGTCATGCTGACTCAGAGTCTCGCGGTGGTGCTTCGCGCGCTACGAAAAACTAGAGAGCTCACTCAGGAACGACTCCCCTCTAGTAGGAGCTACGCTTTTGCCCTAGAGGCAGGTACGCCGAAAAATATATCGGTAGGCAAGCTACGGGAGCTTTCAAAGAGCCTTGAGATCACTCCCCTGGCGCTTATGGTGTTGTGCGAGTCTATCGAGAGTGAACAGGACTCTCTGGATGTCATAGGCAAGCTGAAGGAGGAGCTTCGTCATCTCCGCTCGATCGGCCTAGATGAGGAAATACGCGAGGAGCAGCTAAGCTCCAGCCTAGTATCAAAAGCTAAGGCTCGCGAAATCGCTGACAGCAGGAGACTCGCTGTTAAGCGTCTCAAAGAGGAAGGTAAATCAAGAAAGGAAGTCGCCGAAGCACTAGGTATTTCAAAGTCTTCCGTCCAGAGATTCTGGGTTTGATTGTTTCCAGCTACTCGCCTGGGCTCAAGTCATCGCTGGCTTGATCCGCTGTGTTGAAACGAGTAGCGGACAAAAAACGCGATGTCTCTGGGATTAAGGAAGATGCTAAAAATACGGGTATGCCAAAAAGCATATGCGTGCGTCAGATTGCCGCAACGATCCGGCTAGTCCGCTCGGTGCGCGGGCTGGCATACGAAGACTTGGTGCCTATCAACGCTCGCACGAACATCAGTGCGCTCGAACTTGGAAAATTCAAAATCACCGTTGATAAATTGGTTGAGCTATCCACGCCTTTGAAGCTTGACCCTGTGGCCCTTCTAGCCATTAGCATCCCCCTAAGCAATGACGAGACGCCCGAAGCGGCTTTAGAACGAGCCCGTGTCGAGCTAGACAGATTCCGATCAGAAGGAGGTTAAAACTACGCAACTCAACGCTTTAGGCATCTCAACTGATTGGCAGGGACAGTTTAAGGACGGAAAGCTATTAGCGAGGCCGGCAGGCAGACGGACGCCACCGGAGAAAATTGATGCGATTTTCGCTTGTCGCGCTCAGGGCATGACTCAGAAGGAGACGGCTAATCAGCTTGGGATTTCAACGTCGGTAATACAACGAATTTGGAATCGGCCTAATCCAGATTAAACATGCCGACATTTCCCCACTTTGCTATCTGCCTTGTTCGCAACCATCACCGATTCCCTTTAGATCGAGACCTCGTTCTTACAGCTAGCCTTGCCTCAAGGTGTCACCGGTATATGTGAACCGAGTGGGTCGCTCTAGTCGTAACTCGCTAGCTTGGGAGGTTCTAAGACCGCGGTAAGGTGGCCGTATTGAAGCTTCAAAAAACTGCCTTGAACAGTTGTGGGCTCAAATGCGTCTAGATCTACTAGATTTTGATCGAAATCAAAAACAGTCACCTAACGACGCCTGAAGTCTTCACTCCACCGCTGCCAGGCTGACTGAGTTTTACGGCGCTCGACAATGTTGGTCTTGAAGACCTCATATCCTGCGGAACGATTTGGCCCATTAACGCGTGGACGATTTAACGCTTGGGCCGGTTTGAACGAAGGGAGCGGGATGCGGCTTCACCGAAACCCTCCAAAAAACTCGACATCATGGTGGATGATATCTCCCTCAGGTTGACCAGTTTCTCTCGAACAACCATCACTTCCTCTGCACTTAGGGCCAGAGCTACCAAGCGTCCCAATTGCTGCGGTGAGGGCGGCAGCGTTCTGTGGACGCAATGGTTATGGCGCCCCAAGTAGACGATTTCTTCTGGTGAAACAATACCGCTCAACCATCCGATCAATAGCAAAGCCCCCATCCGCTGGTACGGATCGCTGTCATTCAATCCGAATTCGATGCGCTCATGCAGATCCAAGTTTACTTTGCACAGGAGTTGCTGAGTGCGAGAAAACCCTGCTGAGGCTATCCCACCGGGTGCAAACGCCGTCCGCTTCGCAAGCAGCAGTCCATACAGAGTTTCCACCCCTTCATTGAGTGCTTGTCCCACTACTAGAGATTCAATCCATTGCTGTACGCGTATTGTGATTCCCGCAATCCGCCGATCAGATAAAGAGTACTTCACTGACCGCTCCCCTCTTGAATAGAGGTAAGCATCCCAGATCCGCCTTTCGGGGGTAAACGTATTTCGAGGCCTGATTAACACGCGTCGGTGATCAACGCAAAATGCAGTGGTCGTGTAGCACCATGATTGGCGCCAAATGGGAAAACCTGTTCTCCGCATACTTTCTTTTAGACATGTAGAGCAGTAGGCGTGTCGGTAATGGATGTGAATCAAACGAGACTGACGGGCGGCAAATAGCTGCTGCAGTAAAACCCCATCGGTACCATAGGTGGCACGCATCACTTTGAAAAGCTCAGTGGCGCAATCAAACTCAATGTCCTCGAATGCGGGGAAAGGCCACGATTCCACTATCCCGGGAAGCACGCGCTTGGGGACAGAAAGGCCTCGATTGATTGCCTCGCGAAATAGATGAGGGTTTCGAAGCTTGTTGTGGGCAAGCCCCCGCATCACCCAGGAAAGTAGCGTTTCTCCCAGAACGAAACGAGGCGCTGCCCCTGATGAGAACTCGTCGAACAAGTTAGAAATTCCACATGTTACGCAGACACTGGATTGGTAAAGATGGACAAGCCTTGTAGCTGGAGTTACGCGCTAGCGTCTGGAGGATTTGAATGAGAGCTCCACTGGCACCATGAGATCTAACCAAAAGATCCTTGATGAAATCGTCATTGAGCAATTGAGAGCGTTTGAAGCCACATGCCTCCCCAACCCGTGAAATGAAGGTTCGGAACTGTTGGTCATCCTGCCACAAGCCGATGTCGACATAGCGAGCCTCCTTAGCAACGACCTTTTTCAGATCTCCATCTAAAATATCGGGCCCAGACACAGCCAATATCTTTAAGTTCTGAAATCGCTGTAGCAAGGCCCCGACTAAATCAATAGAATTATTTCTTTGCTCCGCACCGCCGCCAAAGTGAACACTTGCATCGTCAAACACCAGACGAAACTCTCGACCACCGATCAGATCCTCAAGTGCATGTTCGACATTTCGAAAAGACATAAAATGACTGTTCAAGGGAAGGCCCAGAGCTGCCGCGAATGCCGAGTAGACGTTGCCATATGCCTTAGTAAACATTCCAGGCACATAAGCAGTATACACTTGTGCCCGATCGGCATTTTTAAGCAACCGCTTGGCAACAGTGGTTTTTCCTGTCCAAGTCTCCCCACCTAGAATAGTTGGTACGTTGGCGGAAAAACCTGCCAAGACGTTCTGCTCAGCTCGATACTGTTTTGGACACAATAAATACTTCACTCGACAGTACCCTTTGGTCGTACGCGGGTATTCCACTTCGAACGAGTAGCAGCCTGCAAGCTTTCAAGTGTAATTTTCTCATCGCCCCATATCACTGCTAGGCAAGCAGCCGCTCGGAGTAACGTGCAAATACTTCCAATAACCCCCAAAGTATTATTATAAATATAGTCAGACATTGCCTTAGAAGAAAGATGTGACCTCTTTGAAAGCGGAACGATCTCCTCCCAAGTATCCAAAAAGTTAAGATACTCTGCATCGTTTCTCGACCAAGGAGTAAGCTCATAGAGCTCAAATCGGCGGACGTACTGGGCGTCAATTGCGAGAGCATTGAGGGCCTCATCGATACCAAAAACAAAAAAACTTAGGTAAGCAGGCGCCCCGCATAAACCCCTCAGCAAGGAGAGAAACGTATCCTGCTCGCCCTTAGAAAGCCCCTTGATAGAGTCATGAAACTCATCCATAAACACACCGCGAATATCGTTAGCGATACAGTATTCGGCTACCATGCTAATGGGTATCCCAGCTTTCCCAGGTTCCATGCCCAAAGCCGTCAAGAGCTTCACCATAGGCTTTGTCTTCCCAGTATCCTTGACAAAGGTCACATACCTGATTTTATGACGCCATGATTCATCCATCCCCCTGACCGCATTGCAAATTGTGGTCTTTCCATGGTTAGATCCGGCAGATACGACTAGACACGGAGCCTCCATACTGCCGCGTACGATGCTAAGCATGTTGTGGACAATGTTAGACACGGTGAGCAAGTGTTCGGTGTCGACCTTAATATCCTGCCGAATAATCTTACAGCGTTCCTCATCTGACAGAGTCAAAGCGTAACGCCGGCTCTCATGCAAATGTTCCCCATCCATTCTCAGTCTTCCCACTTAAGTTTTTTTCGAGTTTGATCAGAGCTCGGCTCTTTGGTATTCCCCTGAAGCAAATGCCCTTCCCCGCCGTAGGAAAGAAAAGACATAGTTTCAGCGGCCGTAACTTTCTTGGCGACGTTTTGCCGGAGCCGCTTGGTCGTAGCCTTTGAATTTTCCACTAACTCATGATTCTCCAAGCGAACTTGGTGCAACTCCTCGTCCACCAGTGTTCCCGGGCGACGGTCGCGAGGTCTCGAAAACGCCCAGTACTCGCTGTATGAGACAGGTGTTTTCGTCAGATCAGAATAAGGAATTTCATGATACCGGCCATCTTGGCGCAACCATATTTTTGAAAGGTTCAATGGATTGTACTTAAACGAAAGTCGTGAACCAACGAACCTACTGAGTATTGCCGAAGAGTAAAATGACCTACTAAACTCGACACCCTTTGGTTGCACCGTTCGTAGCACACTTGGAAAGAAGTCAAGAGCAAATGTTTGAAAGTTCCCCGGCATAGGAGGTACATAATCCGGCCCCTTCTTGGCCATCTCTGCATCCCAAACCTCGAACGGCGCAAGTCTGTTCAACCCTTCATGAGCACGCCCATGATAGATCGCCACTTCATTTGCGAACCACTCACAAAATGCTGAAAAGGTCATAGCTGAATGCTTGGCAGAGTCGTAGTCTGCTTTCTTCAGCACATTCGAGTAGGTAGTACCTGGCAGAAGATGCACCTTCCCCATCAGCGTACCGATAATTCGCTCAACGTGCCCTCCGTAATGCTTTTTCCCAACAGGCCGCAGCATAGGGACGATTTTGTAATATTGCAGGGTGGCTTCAAGTTCTGGGCTAGTAAATTCCGCGGCGTTATCCATACCAATTGCACCAGGCACTCCCCAGTACCTGTGGCGAGTATTCTGACCACCACCGAGAGCGATTGGAAAGGCTTGCTTAGGAAAACAGGCAGAAAGCATCGCCATGGCAACGCTGAGTGAGCTAGGCGGATGGAGTGCAAGATAGTAACCAAGAATAACGCGACTCTTAAGTTCGATAACTACCGTCAGCCAAGGCCGCATGAGTGGTCGACCATGCTCGTCGCAGATAATTACGTCCACCCGTGTGTGGTCGATTTGCACCATAGTAAGTATGGTATCTACATGAATCATCCCTGGTTTCAGAACAAACTTTTGAAGCATCGGCTCTCTGCCGTGCAGAAGGGAGTAAACGGCTTTCTGCCCGAACGATTCAAGCCTTCGCTTCAGAGCATTAAGACTCGGGGTTTTAACACCCATGGTGTGACATAGAGAGTCGACATATTCCCAAAGAGAAGCAAATGCCTCTAATTTTTTAGTCTTATCATTAAGGCGTTTCGAAATTGCTTTCTCCATGATTTTCTCTTGAATATCAGAAAGCAATCGCGAATTTTTTTTACGCCCCCTGATACTTCTAACAAGAGAAACAGCACCAAGCTGTGGGTCATATCTTTTCAATAGACGTCGAATCGTTGTTTCTGATGAGCCGAGTTTTTCGATAAGCTCTGCCCGCGAAACTTTCCCCTGGAAGTAGTCGTTGATGTTTTTTGCTCGATCCGAAGCAATAGCCAACTCTTTCGGATTAACTTCTGTTTGTTCCAACCAAATCAAACGGCGATCATTGTATAGCTCATGTTTTTCTTGATCGACCTCAACCAGATTTACCTGAGTAAAGAGCACATCAAAGGAGTGCTCACTTTCAAGGCTTTTTAGGGTAATGGCACCGTTAGCTCCGCAAGCTATTACACGATATACCTTTTCCTCAAAGCTAACTAAGTTTCCTTCGACGATGGGTTGCAACATAAGGACTCGGCACCGACTGTTTTAAATTCTAGGTGCGCAAGCATAGCTCTATGACTACCGAGCTTGTCAACGGTCATAAAATTGGCGTTAGGCATCAACTAGTTTTTCGTTAGGCACTGACTTAAATTGCATTTATTGACGAATGACTTTAACTAATATTGTGTTAATTGACACCAAACTTAAACAAATTTAATCAATTGACACGCCTGCATTTAGCAATAAGCGAGCCAAGCACCTGCGAACCCCGAATTCACGACTCATGGATTATTATTTGATATTATTTTCCGCTTGCCGCCTGAAGTGTCAATTTATTAAATATATACAAATAAAATGAATAAGATTCAATTTTTAGCTATTGATGTATGAACCGCATTCACGTTGGGGAGGGTATTTCCTGAGCCAGCCCCGAGTCAATTAACAGCTTTGAAAGAGCTTATTGGATTTTGCGACTCGAAATAACCGCCAAGATAATGGCACAGCTCTGTAAACTGGAGTCTTAGACGCCGCATCCGACGGCCAAAAAGGCTAATTATTGAGTTAAAAAAGCTGCTTTTACTTATATTGACAGCGAGCCAAGTCGGGTATCAGGGCGCCAGTTATCTCAGCCTGTGAGCCGCACTCCTCATTCAATGGCATAGCAAGGGGTTATCTAGCCCCTTCCCCCTTTCATAGCCAGCTGAGGTTAAACGTCTACGTAATGTGCCCTCCAACACCCTATGGGGCTTGCAGAAGGCTTTACCGCGCGCTGACTGTCGTTCACGTGGCATGTATCACAACTTTGTTTCCGTGCACAAGGCTGTAGCTGAAAGTAGTCACTGCCGATTGGAGTCCTCCCTGATACCCCGTGTTAGCAAACGCGCCTTGAGCAACAGCTTTACAAGGGGAACAGGAAGCGATCTTTTTGGACTTTTAGAACTGGCATATTTCTCAAGGCCTCACGGGCTTAAACCCTTAAAAAAAACCGCTACAAATCAATTGGTTGGATTCCATTACCAAAACCTGGACGCAGAGGTTATTTCAGCCCCCCCCTGCATTTACGGGCTAAGACTGCACCCCTTTTAAAATGATCAAATCCACTAATGCATCTAAGCTTTCAGCCATTTTTAAAAGTCGGAATCGCTAGAAGCCACGGATCCTAAAGGCTTGAGCGTTTAACCACTTTTAAAGGAGGGCCACAACTCCTAGGCTTGGCCATCTGCCTCGATACGAATCTTGGCGCGTGCAACAACGACCATGGCTTCGACAATGAAAGCCGCGTCACCGGTGTCGTGTGCATCAGCCAAAAATACAGCTACGGCCTCTGAATCAACCAGCGAGTCTGCTGGGTCATAATCATAAATTGGCTCTGTCATCTGATCACCCGGAGAAAATAATGAACCCGAAGCCCAAGGCTAAAAATACGAGCTGGAAAGTCAAATGCCAGGATGCAGCTGATGGCACTGGCGATTTAATCATACCGCTGACTGACGATCTCCTGTCGGCCATCAAGTTGGCCAGCGGCGACAAACTCGACCTGGAAGTTAAACCTAACGGCACGATAATCCTGACGCCAGTTCGTGCGTAGGACTAATTCAGCTATCTACGCGCCTGATGGCTGCAGCCCATAAAGCACGGGGTTGTTACCGATTACACGTGATTTCACTGGGTGCTAATTTCCTTTCCTTGAGAGATAGCGTTCAAATTTGGAAGATAACGAGCAAGGATGAGCTACCCCTAGTTCATCTGTTGAGCTACCCTCCTCCTTTTAATAGCCTTTAAGAATAACTAAACTAAATGGCTGTTTAGTTTAGTTATATTTGCTTGAGTTTCGCGGGCGCGAAACTGGGCCAATGAACCGTCAGTTTTAAGGGGAATTATCATGGAATCAGAACCCCGCTCCACCAATGTGTACGCGGATCTAGGCTTTGAAAACCCAGTATCAATGCTACGCAAGGCGCAAATTATGTCGCAACTACACGCCTTGATGGGTAAATCGGAAAACGACCTAGCCCAAGCTGCCAAGGTAATTCAGCTGAACAATGACCAGCTGAAACACTTGCTGGTCGGAAAGTTTGAAGATATCGAAGAGGACGTTTTGATCCAGTACCTGGCCAAGATCATCGCTTCTCGACCAAGACAGGCGTGAGAAAAAGCACAAGCTCCGTGCTATTTGAGACGGTCGAGCTGCTGGTAAATAACCACTTGAAGCCGGGAATTTTACCCCAAAGACGGAACACTCTTAGTCACTGTGGTATCAACGCCGATGGCGACCAAAGGATCTCGATCTACCCGTTGGATAAAGTTCATATCTAGCCCTACCGCTTTCGACTGAGAGACTATCTCGTCGCCCATTGAATCTATGCTCACCGCCCCAGCAAAAGCGCTGCTAACACCCAAGCGACTTAGCGCTCGTGCAACGTTCCAAGGAGCACCACCTGGATAGCCCTTCCACTGCCCAGGAGTGCCTTGGACAAGGTCGGTCAGGGCTTCGCCAAATACTACTGCGCGAGGCAATACCATCGTCATTTCCTCAATTTTTTTGTCGTAGGGATAACTGCTGGCTGATCAGCTTTGACCGGTAATCAATTACTCAAAACACTTGGTGAAAAGCAGGGATCGATGAACTGAAGGCGTGTTGGCCGACGCGTTCAAACATTAAAACCAGGTTTCCATTTGTATACCGTATTGCCATACACCTCCGGCGTTGAAGTCCGTCTTGCCGAAGGAGTCTGAGGTACTGTATCTGTCCAGATCCGAAGACCAATTCATGAAGCTTGCGAACACACGCAGTTCAGGACGAGTGAGCAGGTCTCCAACGTCAGGTTTGAATGTCGGGGCGACCGTGAATTTCCAGAAGTTACCGTCGACCGCATTACGTTGTAGATAGCCCTTCGGGTCGAGGTTCATGGATTGCCAGCTCATCTCGTAAGCCATCTCGAAATTGCTGTTGATTTCATTAGCCAACCGCACGTTCAGGGTCATCCAGCGGTAATCGTCACCCTTGACGTATCTATCCTTGCTCTGTTCGGCCAGCAAACTGGGGCCGATGCGCCAGCCGGGTGCAATGGGTGTCTCGCCGTAAAGCGCCAGACGCAGCGCGCGGGCATCGTCGATCAATTCGCCATCCGAGCCGATATTCTTGACCTCTGCCCCCAGACCTTGCCCGTAGAGCAGCGCGGTTTTGAAGGAGCCTTCCCTGCCGAAAAAGTCTTTCTGGTGATTGGCCAGCATGCTGTGCAAGCCGGAATCCGCAGGCGTCAAACCGGCTTCATTGGTGCGGGTACCGAAATCGTTTTTCTTTGAGCCAATGGTATTGAACATCCACTGCCACTGGCCATTATCGAAGAACTGGTTGGAGGTCAGAATGTAGCTTTCCACATCGGCGTTGATGCCGCCGTCACTGAAATCCCCGTAGTTTCGCCCGATCAAGGAGTAATTCGAGCGCCAATTCTTGTTCATCTGCACATCGTAGATACCACCCCCGGTGCCAGCCAGATAGACGACGTCCGAATCCAGCCAGTGGATATCGAAATTATCTCTATCGAATCGCTTGCCTGCCCACAGGGTGGCGTTCTCGAACACTGAATTGCCCTTGAACGCAGCGAGATGGTCAAGCGCTGTGAATACCTGGCGCACGTTCAGTTTGCTTTCGTCGGCCGTCCAGTCATTGGAACTTTCCACACCGTCGGCGATGGAGACCGTGAATTTGGAACGGGTGCCGTTTTGCGCATAGGTTTCTTTCGATAGGTCTATACGCATGTAGGTGTCGTCTTCGTTACCGAGTCGCCCGACTGCACCACCGACTGAACCGGCAGGAGTTGTATAAGGGCCGCCACGACCACCACCCAGCCCATCGTTGATCAGCAATCCGGAGCGGGCGTAGCCGTTGAAGCTGAACCCGTCAGTAAGGTGTCCGTTACTGCCCTCTTTCTCCATGCTTTGCTGACGGGCTTCCAGTTTAGCCAGCCGAGAGTCCAAACCAGGCGTCGCAATGGCTGTCGCAGTGGACGCAACAGGCTGCGCGGCGGGAGTGGCGAGTTTGATCTGCTGCAATTCCCTGGCGAGTGCCTGGGTTTGTTGTTCAGCTGCGGCTGCGCGCTTTTCCGCTGCGCTGGTACGGGCTTCAAACGCGGCCATGCGTTCTTCCAGAGTCGCGGCCTGAGAGGTCGCCGCCGCCGACGTGCCGAGCACGCCTGCGAGTAGCCAACTTGATGCTTTCTGCATGTGGATTTCCTGTTTTGTTTTTATTTTTTTGTTCCCGCGACCGGCCATTTTTCGTGAGTTGCGAATTGTCGAATCGACGAAAAAAAGGATGCCTCATCGCAAATACGCTGCTACATTTGACGATGTTAACGTTAACTTTTCTAAAAACAAAAATAAAGAGGCTTTATGAAACAACTCAAATCTCTCCTTCCAGCAGCACTGCTCACCCTCTGTGCCGGACTTCCATCCCTCTCGAGCGCAGCCGATTTGACGATCTCGTGCGGGGCGGTGGGTGCGGAGTTACAACTCTGCAAGGAAGCTGTCGAGGCGTGGTCGAAACAGACCGGAAACAACGTCGAAGTGGTTTCTACGCCTAACTCGGCGACCGAGAGGTTGTCGTTTTACCAACAGATCCTCAGTGCGCAGTCCACTGACATCGACATCATTCAAATCGATATGGTGTGGCCGGGGATGCTGGCCAAACATCTGATGGATTTGCGCGAGGTGCTGCCCGCCAACGCGACCCAAGGCTATTTCCAGGCACAGGTGGATAACGCCACGGTGAACGGACGGCTGGTGACGATGCCGTGGTTCACCGACTCGGGCCTGCTGTATTACCGCAAGGACTTGCTCGATAAGTACAACAAGCAGGTTCCCCAGACCTGGGAGGAAATGACTGCTACCGCCAGGGATGTTCAACAGGCCGAACGCACTGCTGGGAACCCCAATGCATGGGGTTACATCTTTCAGGGACGCGCTTACGAGGGGCTGACGTGTAATGCGCTGGAGTGGATCAGCAGCCAACCGGAAGGCGGACTGGTCAATCCACGAGGAGATATCGTGGTCAACAGTCAGGCCTCAAGAACTGCTTTGGCTCTGGCGAAAAGCTGGGTAGGAGACATCTCCCCGCGTGGCGTACTCAACTACACCGAGGAAGAAGGACGTGGCGTATTCCAGTCGGGAAATGCGTTGTTCATGCGTAACTGGCCTTATGTCTGGGCCTTGGTACAAAGCCAGGACAGTGCCGTAAAAGATAAGGTCGGCGTCGCTCCCCTGCCCCGAGGCGGCATGACCGGCACCCATGCCTCCACCCTCGGCGGCTGGGGCCTGGCGGTATCGCGTTACAGCGCCCATCCAAAACTTGCCGCAGAACTGGTGACCTACCTGACCAGTGCCCAGCAGCAAAAACATCGAGCTCTGGTAGGCGGTTATAACCCGGTTATCGAGTCGCTTTATCAAGATCCCGAGCTGCTCGCGGCCATGCCTTATTACAGTCAGCTCCTCAGCATTCTCAACGAAGGGGTCATGCGCCCCGCCTCAATAACTGCCGATCGCTATCCACGGGTCTCCAATGCGTTCTTCGATCGCGTGCATGGCGTGCTGGCGGGCGAGTTGCCTGTCGATCAGGCGCTGGCCGAACTGGAAAGCGAACTCACGCGCATCAAACGCCGGAACTGGTAAGCCACAAGGAAGGAAATCACCATGTCTGTCTCTGCTACCCATCCCCCCTGTGACGAGCTCCTGCTCACCAGGGAAACGCCAGTACAGCGTCGTCGAGTACGCGCCGCCTGGCTGTTTCTAACACCGATGTTGCTGTGTCTGGCCCTGGTGGCCGCCTGGCCGCTACTGCGTACATTCTGGTTCAGCCTCACTGACGCCACCCTGGCGGACACCCGTGGTGGATCCTTCGTAGGCTTGAGCAATTATCTGTTCCACAACGGCTCCAGCTGGTCGGGCATTCTGGTTGACCCACAGTGGTGGAACGCTGTGCGCAACACGTTGCATTTCACCGTGGTATCGGTAGGACTGGAAGTCGTCCTGGGGCTGTTGGTGGCGTTGCTGTTGAACATCAAGTTCACCGGCCGTTCGTTGGTGCGTGCGTTGATTCTGATTCCCTGGGCGATTCCTACCATTGTCTCGGCGAAGATCTGGTCATGGATGCTCAACGACCAGTTCGGCATCATCAATCACATGATGCTGAGCCTCGGCCTGATTGATGCGCCCCTGGCCTGGACGGCAGATGCGGATTTGTCGATGTGGGCGGTCATCATCGTCGACGTCTGGAAGACCGTACCTTTTGTCACGCTACTGATGCTGGCTGCCTTGCAGATGTTGCCGAGCGATTGTTACGAAGCCGCCAGGGTCGATGGCATTCATCCGCTGAAAGTGTTTTGGCGCGTCACCCTTCCACTGTTGATGCCTGCATTGTTGGTGGCGGCGATCTTCCGCATCCTCGATTCCCTGCGGGTATTCGACGTCATCTATGTGCTGACCTCGAATTCTTCGAGCACCATGAGCATGTCCGTCTATGCCCGCCAACACCTGGTGGAGTTCCAGGATGTTGGCTATGGCAGCGCGGCCTCGACTCTGCTGTTTCTGGTCGTTGCGGTAATCGCCATGCTTTATCTCTACCTCGGACGCCGTCAAATGGAGGTTCGATCATGAGCCCGCGCCTACTGAAAAAAGCGCTGTTGCGCCTCGGGTTCTGGTGTCTGATCGGGGTTTTGTTGCTGTATGCGGTCTTCCCTTTCTACTACGCCATCGTGACTTCGTTAAAGCCGTCCAGTGCCTTGTTCGAGGTGAGCTACTGGATCGAAAGCCCCGACTTCTCCAATTACGCAGCTGTACTCCACCAAGCCTCATTCCTGCGGGCTATCGGTAATTCGCTGGTGGTTGCGCTTTGCGTGGTGACGCTGGCGTTGTTCCTCAGCGTGACCGCCGCCTACGCCTTGGGACGGGTGAAATTCCGTGGGCGTGGCACGGTGTTGATGATGGTTCTCGGCGTGTCGATGTTTCCCCAGGTCGCTGTGCTGTCGGGGCTGTTCGAAGTGATCCGTGCCCTGGGTCTGTACAACACGTCTTTGGCGTTGATCCTGAGCTACACGATTTTCACCCTGCCTTTCACCGTCTGGGTGCTGACCACGTTCATGGGGCAACTGCCGCATGAACTGGAAGAAGCGGCAATCATGGATGGCGCGTCGCCTTGGGTCACGCTGACCCGCGTGCTGTTGCCGCTGCTCTGGCCCGCACTGGTCACCACTGGCTTGTTGGCCTTCATCGCCGCGTGGAACGAGTTCCTGTTTGCCCTGACCTTCACCCTCACCGACACGCAACGCACGGTGCCGGTCGCCATCGCCTTGATTTCCGGCGGGAGTCCTCATGAGCTGCCTTGGGGGCTGTTGATGGCCGCATCGGTGGTGGTCACCGTCCCACTGGTGATTCTGGTGCTGATCTTCCAGCGCCGAATCGTTTCCGGTCTCACTGCCGGCGCGTTAAAGGGTTGATGCCCGACAACTACAAGGAACAGCATCGTGATCAAGTTGAAGCTAGACAACGTGAACAAACAATTGGGCGGCATGCGGATTCTGCGCGACGTCAGCCTGGAGATCGCTGCGGGTGAATTCGTGGTGTTCGTTGGCCCTTCGGGCTGCGGAAAGTCGACCCTGCTGCGGCTGATCGCCGGACTGGATTCGATCTGCGGCGGCGACATGCTTATCGATGGGCGACGGGTCAACGATCTGGAACCGCGCGAGCGTGGCGTCGGCATGGTGTTTCAGTCTTATGCGCTGTACCCGCACATGAGCGTCTACGACAACATCAGTTTTGGTCTCAAACTGGCCAAGACTGAAAAGACCAGCTTGCGCGATCGCGTGCTGAAAACAGCGCAAATCCTTCAATTGGATAAATTGCTGCAACGCAAGCCAAAGGAACTGTCTGGAGGACAGCGTCAGCGTGTAGCAATGGGCAGAGCCATGGCACGGGAGCCGGACATTTTGTTGTTCGATGAGCCGCTCTCCAATCTGGATGCATCGTTGCGGGTGCAGATGCGCAACGAAATCGCCCGGCTGCATGATCGACTGGGCTCGACCATGATCTACGTCACCCACGATCAGATTGAAGCGATGACCCTGGCCGACAAAATTGTCGTGCTCAATGGCGGTCGCGTCGAGCAGATCGGCTCACCGCGCCAACTTTATGAGCGCCCAGCGAGCCGCTTTGTCGCCGGTTTTCTTGGTTCGCCCAGAATGAACTTTCTGGCGGCGCGCCTGCATGCCCCGGGCGAAACCAGCCTGGTCGATACCCCCGTTTTGGGTATGACCTCCCTGCCCTTCTACAGCTCGAACCTGGCGGCGGGCACGTTGCTGAGCCTGGGGATTCGCCCGGAACACATTTTGCTCAAAAAGGCTGATGGAGCCGTCGGCATCGTCGTGACCGGGGTCGAGTACCTGGGCAGCGAAACGTATGTGCACCTCGAAACAGGACAGGACGAGCCAATGATCTGTCGTTGCGAGGTCAACGCTGGATGGCAGGCGGGTGATCGGGTCGAACTGCAGCTGGACATCGACAACATGCACCTTTTCGACGCCGACGGCACGGCCCTGGAGCGCCACCCACAAGCCATTGAAAATCTGCCGAATGACGTCTCTCTGCGCTCTGTCCGAGTACGCGCCCTATGACCTTGTCTTTGAATACTATGAGCGATCCCAAGTCTTCTTCCCTTGACCTTGCGCAGCGTGCACTGAGTGACGGCCTGACTCGCGTCATCCAAGATTATCGACCCGGTTATCATATTGCTCCCCCGGCAGGCTGGATGAACGACCCTAACGGGGTGGTGTATTTTCGTGGCGAATATCACGTGTTCTATCAACATTACCCCTTCGAAGCGAAATGGGGCCCGATGTATTGGGGCCACGCCAAGAGTGTCGATCTGGTTCATTGGCAGCACCTGCCCATTGCGTTGGCACCCGGCGATGACTTCGACCGTGACGGATGTTTCTCCGGTAGCGCAGTGGTGTGTGGAGATACCCTGGCACTGATCTACACCGGACACACCTGGCTGGGGGACGTGGGTGACGAACGCTCGATCCGTCAAGTCCAGTGCCTGGCCACCAGCATCGACGGCATCCGGTTCGTCAAGCATGGCGCAGTCATCGAGACCGCGCCGCAAGACACCATCATGCACTTTCGTGACCCCAAGGTATGGAAGGAGGATGACTATTGGTACCTCATTGCCGGCGCACGTCTGGGCGATATACCGCTGCTCCCGCTGTACCGTTCCACGGATCTGCACGTCTGGGAGTTCATTGACTACGTGTCCGGCGGCAGCGAGGGTGATGGCTATATGTGGGAGTGTCCGGATCTGTTCCGACTGAACGGACGCGATGTGCTGCTGTACTCCCCCCAAGGCATGTCATCCCAAGGTTACGAACGGCTCAACAAGTACCAGACGGGTTACCGAGTGGGCCGACTCGACAGCGACTGGCACTTCACTGGCGGGCCTTTTATCGAGCTGGATAACGGCCACGATTTCTATGCCGCGCAAACGCTATTGGCTGCCGATGGTCGGCGCCTCGTGTGGGCGTGGCTCGACATGTGGGAAAGCCCGATGCCGAGCCAGGCCCATCACTGGTGCGGCATGCTCGGGTTGCCGCGCGAGCTTGAACTGCATGCAGATCGCCTTTGCGTGTATCCGGCACGGGAGCTCACCGCACTGCGCAAGGCGCCATTGCCGGGCACGCCCTGGTGGGATGAATCGGGAATCCGGTGGGTGCCGGAAGTGAATGGCGACATGCTCGAAATCCATGTGCATCTGGATTTGCTCGGTTGCAGCGACGGCCATCTGGGAATCGCCTTGCGCTGCAGCGACGATGGCCAGGAAGAAACCCTGCTCTACTACGATGCGTCGCTGCAGCGCCTGGTGCTTGACCGCAGTCGCTCGGGTGCGGAAGTCTCAGGTCAGCGCAGCGTGTCGATAGACTCGAGACAAGAGCGACTGGAACTGCGCGTGTTTCTCGATCGCTCGTCCATCGAGGTGTTCGACGAAAACGGGCGCTTCAGCCTTAGCAGTCGCCTCTATCCCCGGCCCGACAGTCTGGGCGTGAAGCTCCTTGCCAGCGGGAGTGGCGGGCGTGTCTCCATTCCCAAGGCATGGCCTCTCGCCTCGGGATGGCTATGAGCAGCGTCATTCGAGTCGCGAGAAGCCCGGGCCCTGTGTCATGATTCTGCGTCAACCTGACCGGCCTTGCCTCGCATGACTTCAGTGAAAGACGTTGCACATCTGGCCGGCGTGTCCCTGATGACGGTTTCTCGAGCGCTCAACAATCCGGAAAAACTGAGCCCCGAAACCCTTCAACGGGTGCGTCGCGCCATTGATGAACTGCAATTCGTACCGAGCCTGTCGGCGCGCAAGATGCGCGGCGACAACCTCCAGTCGCGCACCATCGGTGTGTTCGCGCTGGATACCGCGACCACACCGTTCGCGGTTGAGTTGCTGCTGTCCATCGAACAGACCGCGCAGCAAGCAGGCTGGAATGTATTTATCCTCAACCTGTTGAGCAGCCCGCCCACCGACCAGAACATCGACTTGATGTTGTCGCACCGTCCCGACGGGTTGATCTTCAGCGCCATGGGATTTCGCCATGTGTGCATTCCCGAGCGCTTGAAGAGCAAACCCCTGGTACTCGCCAATTGCCTGGCGGATGACAGTCGCCTGGTGAGTTATGTACCCGACGACGAAACGGGGCAGTATCGAGCCGTACATCACGCATTGAGCCAAGGCTATCGACGCCCTCTGTGTATCAATCTGCCGAAACAGAGTCTGGCCTGGGGTCTGCGACAAAAAGGCCTGCAGCGTGCCTGTCAGGCATTCGGGCTGGCGCCTGACGCGCTCCGGCAATACGACCTTTCCGATCATGACGCCTATGGTGAAACTGCAGCCATACTCAACCGGCACATCATTGATGGTCGTCCCCAATTCGACATTCTGATCTGTGGCAACGACCGTATTGCCTTTTGCGCCTATCAGCTGTTGTTGGGCCGTGGCCTGAAAATTCCCGACGATGTCGCCGTGCTCGGCTACGACAACATGATCGGTATTGCTGAGCTGTTCATCCCGCCGCTGACCACAGTGCAACTGCCGTACTACGAGATCGGTCGCAAGGCTGCCCGGCACTTGATCGAAGGCCTCGAGGTATCGGAAGCCCAGCCAGTTGATTGTCCATTGGTGGTCAGGGCATCACTATAAGAATTAGTTAGGTGATAGCACACTCCCGCTTGCTTTCGATTTGCCATTAGCCTGTCACGCACCAGAAGTGTTCCGCCGCCCTCAGGACGCAGGCAGCGCTTCGATGGCTAGGTGAGCTTTTCTGCCAGGACGAAAACCATCGCTGTAGTCCGATGGTGGAAAATCGGCGTGAGCTGTTACAGCAAATTCGCTTGAATCAGGCGATCACAACTCTGGAAAACCCCGAGTACTCACTACCCTCGCCCACTATTGTTATTCA
The DNA here is from genome assembly GCF_030053115.1 of Pseudomonas svalbardensis. NCBI lineage: Bacteria > Pseudomonadati > Pseudomonadota > Gammaproteobacteria > Pseudomonadales > Pseudomonadaceae > Pseudomonas > Pseudomonas svalbardensis. The sequence continues at coordinate 3,181,663 of NZ_CP125619.1, forward strand.
CGCCGCACTTGTGTTTGCGACACGGGCGGTGCGAATAAACAAGGCGCGCACTTTCTCCCAGAAATTCCCCCCCAATACGAAAAAGCTGCCGATCAGCATGAGGTCACCCAGCGCTTGAACTTGCCAAAGGTTGGGTCTGAGCCCCGGCCAAATGCTGTCGACGTAGGGTTCAAGAAAGGAGGATATCAGCGGCACAAAGAACATAACGATGCCAATTCTGTGACGCCATGGGCCCACTTCGACTTCCGTGCTGGGTGCAAGTGAGGACACATAACCGAACAGGCTGCGCTTTAACTGTTGGAATCCGGATTTGCCCATGATGGCAATGGCGAGAATCAGCAGGATTTTGTTGCTGATGAACAGCACACCAGTCAGTGCAGCGATCTTTGAACCCGCCACATCGGCTGCCGCAGCAAGTGGCACCAACAGCCAGGAGCCCAGCATCAAGCAGATAATGACTATGCCCAACTTAAAGCGCCAGCCAGCTGAATGGGCTTCAACGACACCCTGGGTGTTATTCATAATCGTCGTACCTTTCTAACGGATCACAGTAGATTTGATGGCGCTTAAAAAGCGTAGCAGCCGTGTGCCCATTTGGACGGCTATGCTCCAGTGATCTTTGTTGGTCGGGAAATGCGTAATGCATCCAGGTACAACCCTGCTGAATTGGCCTGGCTGGTTCGTGCTGCTTGGCGTATTCGGCCTCAGTGGTTGCGTACGGCTTGGGCCGGATTTCCAGCCGCCCAGCGAAGAATGGGTCAAACACTGGAGCACCCCTGCCCTCGAGCAATCCAGCCAACGCAGCCTTAACCCGGACATTCGTCAGTGGTGGCAAGTCTTTGCCGATTCGGTCCTCAATCATTTGATTGCCGAGTCGGATGCACGCAACTCCAGCCTTAAAATCGCCGGCCTGCGCGTCATGGAAGCCCGCGCCCAACTCGGCATTGCTCAAAGTGGTCTTTACCCGCAACTGCAGCAAGCCAGTGTCGACAGTCTTTACTTTAACCGCAGGCAATCCGGCGGAACCAACCCGCAAGACAGCCATTTCTGGCAACACAGCGCGGGGTTCGACGTGGGGTGGGAACTGGACTTCTGGGGCCGCTTCAGTCGCGCCATCGAGTCATCCGATGCCAGCTACTTCGCCGCCCAAGCCAACTATGAAGACGTGCTCGTACTGCTGCGGGCACAAGTGGCCGATACCTATTTCTCGCTGCGCACCACCGAAGCCCGTTTACGCGTCGCCCGGGAAAACGCCAAACAGCAAAAGCGCAACTTCGAGATCACCGAGAAGCTGTTCAACAGTGGCCAAACTGCCGAGCTCGACCTGCAACAAGCCAGAACCCAGTACCTGGGCACGTTGAGCACCATCCCCAACTTCGAAGATCAGCTTCAGCGCACCCGAAATGCGTTGGCCGTGCTGATCGGCCAGCCGCCCGGTGCACTGCCCCAGCTGGTCGAGAATGAAGGACTGATCCCGCTGGTCGACCGTGCCGTTTTGCAAGATGTGCCGGCCAACTTGCTGCTGCGTCGGCCCGACGTGCGCGCCGCCGAGCTTAATGTCGCCGCCCAGTCAGCGCTGATCGGCGTGGCCGAGAGCGATTTCTATCCGTCGTTGACCTTGCTGGGCAGCATTGTCTGGTCCACCGACACCCTCAGTGGCACGCCCCGAAATCTGGATTTGATCGGCGGCCCCAGTCTGCGCTGGAATCTGTTCGATCACGGCCAGATCAGCAACAACGTGCGCGTGCAGGATGCGCGGTTGCAGCAGCTGATCGAGGCCTACCGCGACAAGGTTCGCCAGGCGGCACGCGAGGCAGACGATGCGGCCTATGGCCTGATCAAATCCCTGGAGCGCGAAGGCATCCTGCGCGAGGCCCAAGTGGCAGCCAAACGCTCGCTAGTGCTGGCCAGCGCGCAGTATCGCGAAGGTTATTCGGACTTCCAGCGGGTGCTGGATGCGCAGCGAGCCTTGCTCGAACAACAGGACAATTATCTGGTCGCCCGCAGCAATGCCGTGAGTAATGTCATTGCCTTGTACAAAGCCGTGGGCGGTGGCTGGTCCAGCGCCCAACCGAAAGTTGATCCAACCACCCGCCAACAGATGGAAAAACGTACCGACTGGGGCAATCTGCTGGAAGAACCCACCACTGCACAGCCTGCCATTCCAATGTCTTACAAGGTTAAAGACCAATGAGTGAAACCGCCCCTTCCTCGTCCGAGCCCCTAGTCGCCCAGGCACCAGCGCCGGCTGCCGACCCGGCGAAAAAAGGCATCAAGTGGGTGCTGTTACTGATCCTCCTCAGCCTGACCTGGTACCTGCTGGCGGATCGTTTCACACCCTATACACAGCAGGCCCGGGTGGGTGCCTTTGTGATTCCGGTCGCCTCGGAAGTGGCAGGCCGCGTGAACCGGGTAAACGTGCGCAACAACCAGGACGTCAAGGCTGGCGAAATTCTTTTCGAGGTGGACCCGCAGCCCTACCAGATTGCCGTCGACCGTGCACGTGCCGACCTTGAATCGACCCGCCGACAGATCGGTGCGAGCACCGCCGGCATTGCCTCGGCGCAAGCCAACTTGCGGGCCGCCCAGGCCAATGAGCTCAAGGCGCGCCAGGACAATCAGCGCCTCGAAGGTTTGTATCGCGAAGACCCGGGCACCATTTCCGTGCGCCTGCTCGAAGTGTCTCGCGCCAACCGCGAACAGGCTGTGAGTCAGGTCGCCGCTGCCCGCGCCGAGGTTCAGCGTGCGCGTGAGCAGGAAGGTGGCAGCGAGGAAGACAACGCCTTGCTGCGCAGTGCCGCCACGGCGTTGTCCAAAGCCGAACTGGATCTGTCCAACACGCAGATTCGCGCTCGCTCGGCCGGACTGATTACGGATCTGCGTACTGACGCTGGGCAATTCGCTGCTGCGGGTAGCCCGGTCATGACCCTGATCGCCATTCATGATGTGTGGATCAGCGCGGACATGACCGAGAACAACCTAGGTCTGGTGAAGCTCGACACGCCGGTTTCGATTGTTCTGGATGCTCTGCCGGGCGAGGTCTTCGAGGGGCGCGTGCGCAGCGTCGGTTACGGCGTCAGCGTGGGGCAGACACCCGCGCCTGGCACCTTGCCCCGCGTGCAGAACAGCCGCGACTGGTTGCGTCCGGCCCAGCGTTTCCCAGTCATTATCGAGTTTTCGCCAGACTCATTGAACACGTTGCGTGACAGTCGGGGGATCCGTGCCGGTGGGCAGGCCGAAGTCATGGCCTTCCCCACCGAGGGCAATCCGCTGAACCCACTCGGCCGCCTGTTTGTGGGGTTCATGAGCTGGCTGAGCTATGCCTATTAAAGGTATGTCTACTCGGCGCACGCCGCGGGATCAACGCGCACTGCGCCTGGCCACCGGCACGGCGTTGAGCCTCACCGCCAGTTTCGGCCTGGGCTTGCCGATTCCTTTTATGGCGCCGGTGCTTTGCCTGTTGTTGCTGGCCTCCGTCAATCGCCCGCTGCCGTTCAAGGCCGGGCTGGTGCTCGCACTGGCCGCCATGTTGACCACCGGCATCGGCCTGCTATTGATCCCGGTGCTGCGTTATTACCCCATCAGCGGCGTGCTATTGATCAGCGTCGGTTTGTTCCTGGCCTTCCGCTTTGGCCTGCGCGGCGGCAACACCTTGATCATGACCTTCCTGGTGATTGGCCTGACCATGATTTCCTCGGCCGGTATCGCCGAATTCGATCTGGCGGCGATGGTCATCGGCGCACTGGTCAAGGGTTTGCTGCTCGCCGTTGTCGTCGTGGCGTTCAGTCATGGGTTATTCCCGGACCCACCCAATGCCCCTTCCCCCCCGGCTGCCCCACCCTTGCCGGCAGAAGAAGTCAGTCGGATTGCGCTGCGCGCCACCCTGATCGTGCTGCCGGCATTCCTGCTGGCGCTGATCGACCCGGCCGGTTATCTGCCCATCATCCTGAAGGCCGTCGGCCTGGGTCAGCAAAGCTCCACGACAAACGCCCGCATCGCCGGTCGCGAGCTGCTCGGCTCAACCTTGCTCGCAGGCCTGTTGGCGATCCTGTTCTGGAGCGCCCTCAGCCTGTTTGTGCATCTGTGGATGTTCTTTCTGTGGATGCTGCTGTTCGGCCTGGTGATGGCGCGCAAGCTGTATGCCCTGAGCCCGACCCGGTTTACCCCGGGGTTCTGGCTCAATACGTTGATCACGCTGATCATCCTGTTGGGTCAGTCGGTACAGGACAGCGCGGCAGGCAAGGACGTTTACACCGCGTTCGCCATCCGCATGGGCTTGTTCATCCTCGTAACGCTGTATGCCTGCCTGATGGTTCATCTGCTCGATCAACGGCGGCAAAATGACGTTCAAGGGTTAACCTGATATCCCTTCCCTTGCAGGCAACTGGTATAGGCCGTTGTACTGGTCGCAGCACTGGTTTCCTCTTGCGCCCGGCGCTCCTGACGTTGACGCGAGCCTCCGACGACAGCGCCTGCGACGGCGGTTTCCTTCGCGCGATTCTGGCGATAGTCCTGCTTCACGTCATCGTCGACGCGATCATAAAACTCGTCATGCTGACGTCCACGCACCTGGGCCCCCGCCGCACCGGCGGCAGCGCCCGCCGCGGCCCCCTTCAGCCTTCCACCGCTAGCAGGCGGTGCAGCCGAGGCGCTCTGACTGGCCGCGATGTTGTGGCAACCGGTCATGTCCGCCTGGGTTTGTTGCGAACTCTGCCCTTTCATCGGCACGACCGTTTCCGCCCACCCCTGGGTCCAGGAAACCGACAGTGCGATGCACAGGCTAATGGATGACAACCTTTTCATGATGACCTCCGACAGGGCCCGACACTCTGCAAGCACACTGGGTCGGTAGACAGACCGCTCAATACGTCACACCTCGTGATCCTGAGCGTGGTTCAGCATAAAAGATTGTAGATCACCCCTTCTCACCCGCCCGCCTTCCCCATTCGTGGTCAGCGTGCGGAACTATTTTTCGCGCCAGCACACGCCATGACCTAACCTGAATGGCTAAAGCCGCTGGAGGCATGCCTATGCGTCCCGCATTGAAATTACTCATATTCGTTGTGTTCGCGCTGGTGGGGGCGAACATCGGCGAGCTGTCGGCGGATGAACTACCCAACACGTCAAGCAACGATGAGGCCAGCGCTACTGCTACTGTGTCAAAAAGCGATCTGGAAACACTGCAATTAAGGCTGGACAACCTTAAACAGCAGGTGTCACTGACCAGTAACTACACCCAGTTGATAGGCTTTCAGGACACCGTTCAGTTGCTCTTCAGTGATGTGGACAAGTTGGCGGCGGTGTTACTTCCCGAGCAGGCGCAATTGCAAGCGCAACTCAGTGTGCTCGGGACGGCATCCGCCACCAGCCTTGCCATGGAAAAGTCCGATCTCGTGAAACAGAGGTCTTATCTCGCTGCACAAAAAGACCAGGTGGATAGCGATCTCAAGATACTGCAGGCCATAAAAGAAGGCGCTACTAACCTCATCACTCAGATTGCCAGCATGCGGCGCACCCAACTGGAAACCGAACTGGCCCAGCGCACCGCCAGCTTCCTCAACCCCCGGTTTTGGTTACCGCTGTTTTCTCCACTGGAGGAGGATAAAAACCGTCTGAGTTTTTTGATCGATCAGTCCAACAGTGTCATTCAGTCCGTCTGGCAACCCGGCCGGCGTGCCGCGACCGTCACGTTGTTATTGCTGGCCCTGGCCTTCTGGACGCCGGGGCGAAGACTGGCTGAACGTGGTTTGACATGGATCTGCATCCATCGAGTACCGGAAGGTCGCCTGCGCAGAAGCTCATTGGCGATAGCGACGGTAGTTGCCACGATGTTGAGCGCAGGTTGTGCAATACAGCTCATCACCGCGGCGGCTACCCGCCTTCAACCATTGCCGCAGCCACTGCAAGGTTACTTCGACGATGTCGAGAAAGTCGCTTACGCCTGCGCCCTGATTATCGGTCTGAGTCGGGCCCTGCTGTCTAAACGCAATCCCTCATGGCGGTTACCTGGCATCGCCGATGAAGTAGCACTTGCAATAAGCCCTTTTCCGGCGCTGCTGGCCGGTTCAATGTTGATACTCATCTCACTGGTACAAGTCACCAATGCGACGGGGATGAGTTCGCAGGTGGTTCTCTTCAGCCGGGGCGTCGTGTCATTAGTCGTCATCATGATCATGGGTGCGCTATTGCTACGCGTCAGTAAAACCCGCCGAGCGATGGTCATTGCCGGTGAACACCCTGAGTCAGGTACTACGCTGGCGGGGCTGATTTATACCGGCGTCAGTATCGCCATGTTGATCTCGATTTTTGGCCTGCTGGTCGGTTACATCTCCCTGGCCCGGTTCATCACTTACGAAATTGTCTGGCTCTATATAGTTTTTGCCAGCTTCTATTTGCTGACGCAGCTGTTCAGGGACTTGTGTGATTACCTGTTTTCGCCAAAGCACCCAAGCGGCAAAACGATCAAACAGCTGCTGGGTATCGGCGACGTACGGCTTGAACAAATCGAGGTTGTTGTGTCGGGTATTGGCCGAGCGGCCTTACTGCTAATTGCCGCGATTACAACGATTGTGGGGGGGATTGGAGCGACCTTTGGCCAACTGACTGACAGGGTTTCAGCGATCCTCGGCGGCGATGGCTTGCGCAAGCTGAACATCATTCCGGGCAATCTGTTGAATGCGATCCTCGCGCTGTTGATCGGTATTTACCTGATTCGATCGCTGCGCAGATGGCTGGATAACGAGTTCCTGCCGAAAACCGATATGGACCCCGGCATGGGGGCGTCGCTGAGCACACTGTTCAGTAATATCGGGTACGCACTGGTCATTCTGCTGGCGTTGTCTTCATTGGGCGTCAAGTGGACGAATCTGGCCTGGATCGTCAGTGCGTTGTCGGTGGGGATCGGCTTCGGCCTGCAGGAGATCGTCAAGAACTTCGTATCCGGGTTAATCCTGCTCACCGAGCGTCCGGTCAAGGTCGGCGACCTGATCAGCATCAGCGGGGTCGAAGGCGATATCCGGCGGATCAATGTCAGGGCCACCGAGATACAGCTCAGTGACCGTTCGATCGTGATCGTGCCCAACTCTCAGCTTATTTCCCAGAACCTGCGCAATGTGACCATGGGCGGCAGCGCCCAAGGGGTGGCCACACTCGAGCTGGTGTTCCCTCTGGATATCGACCCCGAACAAGTCAAAACCCTGCTGTACACCGCCTATCATGAGCATGAAACCATCCTCGATAAACCCGCCCCCGTTGTCCGCTTCAGCAATCTGAGCCCTGAAGGCATCACATTGACCATCACTGGCTATGTCAGCAGCCCAAGGATTGTCAGTACGACCAAGAGCGATCTGCTCTTTGAGATCCTGAAGCGATTGAGTGCGGCCGGCATCGAATTGGCCAAGCCGGTCCCTCCCGCGTAATGCCCATCTGACGTGTCCCAGGCTTACCCGCGACCTGTTGCGCCACACGATTTGCGGGCGAGCGTCTGACTGGGAAGTTCGTTGAACAGCGCGCGATAACTGCTGGAAAATCGCCCCAAATGCCAGAACGACCAATGCATCGCCACTTCGGCAACGGTGGTGTCCATCGCTGTGCGGCTGAGCAATTCGCGGCGTGCGCTGTTGAGTCGGCGCAAGCGCAGCCAATGGGTCGGGGTCATCCCGGTATAGGCTTTGAACGCATGCTGCAACTGCCGCAGCGAAACCCCGGCGACCTGCGAAAGCTCCAGCAGATTCAGGGTCTCCTCCGGGGCATCAGCCGCCCACTCACCGATGCGCTTCATCACCGATCGCTCTTCGGCGCGGCGCTGTAAACCTCCGCGATCTAGGCAAACACACGCGTTGTCGAGGATGTACAGGCAGTCTTCGAGCAACTGTTGGGTCAACGCCTCCTTGCTCGGCGGATCGAGCGTCTGCGCCAGCCGGGTCAACGTCCCGCTGAGCCAGCGACTGAACAGCGCGTTCTGTCCCGAATTCAGCGGCGCCATGAACAGGCCTTCGAGCCTGGCCACGTTCAAACCGTGACGCTGCACGAACTCCGGACCGAACACCACGGCGATTTCCTGGTAGTACTCCGGGGTGATCCAGATGTTGCGGCTTTCGCCATTCAACACGTACAGCGCGTTGTCGCTTCGATCGAAACAGAACGCCAGCGCTCCTTCGGGCGCGCTGAAATTCTGCTCGACCCGCGTGTTCATCTGTTCCTCGTAAATCTCCACACCTTGCAGGTCCAGGTAGCGCACGCGCCCGGCGAAATGCCCCGGTGACATTTGCTGGTAATGCTGCACCCAACCCGGTGTGGCGCGGATTTGCTCGGCGACATCGGCGGTGTTGAACGCTTGGACTTGCAGGGGGTTGCACGTTGTCATGGGTGACCTTACGCACTCGTTTGGTGCGTTTTGGTGCTGCTGAAAGTGGATAGATGGAACGTCAAGGCTCGCCCAAGATAGTCGTCAACGCGCCACAGGGGAAGTGTGTGGTGAATGAAACCAGCCTCCCCGGCGTTAATAACACCAATAACGAGGTCTTTATGAATGTCCCTTTCGATCAGCTGCTCACGTGGCTGAAAGATCACAAGATTACCGAAGTCGAGTGTGTGGTCAGCGACTTGACCGGCATCGCACGCGGCAAAATTGCACCCACCAACAAGTTCCTGCATGAGCGAGGCATGCGCCTGCCGGAAAGTGTGCTTTTGCAAACGGTAACCGGGGACTTTGTCGACGACGACATCTACTACGACCTGCTCGACCCGGCCGATATCGACATGGTGTGCAAGCCCGTCTCCGACGCGGTGTACGTGATTCCATGGGCCATCGAGCCCACCGCAATCGTGATTCACGACACCTTCGACAAGTTCGGCAACCCGATCGAGCTGTCACCGCGCAACGTGCTGAAAAAAGTCCTGCAGTTGTACACCGACAAAGGCTGGAGGCCGATTGTCGCGCCGGAAATGGAGTTCTACCTGACCCAGCGCTGCGAAGATCCGGACTTGCCGCTCAAGGCACCGTTGGGTCGTTCGGGCCGTGCGGAAAGTGGTCGTCAGTCGTTTTCCATCGACGCCGCCAACGAATTCGATCCGCTGTTTGAAGACGTGTACGACTGGTGTGAACTTCAAGGTCTGGACCTCGATACCTTGATCCACGAAGACGGCCCGGCGCAGATGGAAATCAACTTCCGTCATGGCGACGCACTGGATCTGGCCGACCAGATCACCGTGTTCAAGCGCACCCTGCGCGAAGCGGCGCTCAAGCACAACGTCACCGCGACCTTCATGGCCAAACCGATTGGCGATGAACCCGGCAGCGCCATGCATATCCACCAGAGCGTCGTGGACATCGCCACCGGCCAGCCGATCTTTGCCGATGCCGATGGGCAGATGAGCGAACTGTTCCTGCACCACATCGGCGGCCTGCAAAAGTACATCCCCAAAGTGCTGCCGATGTTCGCGCCGAACGTCAACTCGTTCCGCCGCTTCCTGCCGGACACTTCGGCGCCGGTGAACGTCGAATGGGGCGAAGAAAACCGCACCGTTGGCCTGCGTGTGCCGACCTCCACGCCGGATGCAATGCGCGTGGAAAACCGTTTGCCGGGCGCCGACGCCAACCCTTATCTGGCGATCGCAGCAAGCCTGTTGTGCGGGTATCTGGGCATGGTCGAGCGCATCGAACCAAGTGCTGCTGTCCAGGGTCGTGCCTATGAGCGCCGCAATCTGCGCCTGCCGATCACCATCGAAGACGCTCTGACGCAGATGGAAGAGTGCGAAACCATCGGGCGTTATCTGGGTAGCAAATTCGTCCGCGGTTATGTGGCGGTCAAGCGCGCCGAACATGAGAACTTCAAACGCGTGATCAGCTCGTGGGAGCGAGAGTTCCTGCTGCTCAGCGTTTGAGATCTGCGCTGCCCGTGAGGGCCTCATCGCGAGCAGGCTCGCTCCCACAGGGGAATGCATTCCAAATGTGGGAGCGAGCCGGCTCCGGGCGGCGTTCCGACGAAGGCGGCCGTCAGAACACCAAAAAACGCCTGAAAAATCCAACAATTAGAAGAGGTGTCGTATGCGTCTATTGAAATCCGTGGTTCCGGTCGCACTGGCGTTGTTGTTCAGCGCCGTTGCGCAGGCTCAGCCAACGGTCAGCGTCTACAACTGGACCGATTACATCGGCGAGACCACCCTCGTCGACTTCCAGGCGAAAAGCGGGATCAAGGTGATCTACGACGTGTTCGATTCCAACGAAACCCTGGAGGGCAAATTGCTCGCTGGCCGCACCGGGTATGACGTGGTCGTGCCGTCCAACCACTTCCTCGCTCGCCAGGTGAAAGCCGGCGCGTTCCTGAAGCTCGATCGTTCGCAGCTGCCCAACTTCAAGAACCTCGACCCGAAGCTGCTGGCGCTGCTGGAGAAAAACGACCCGGGCAACGAACACTCGGTCCCGTACCTGTGGGGCACCAACGGCATTGGCTACAACGTCGACAAGGTCAAGCAAGTGCTGGGCATTGACCGCATCGATTCCTGGGCCGTGTTTTTCGAACCGGAGAACCTGAAAAAACTCAGTCAGTGCGGCGTGTCGATGATGGATTCGGCCGATGAAGTGTTCCCGGCCGTTCTCAATTACATGGGCATGGACCCGCGCAGCGAAAACCCTGAAGACTTCAAAAAAGCTGAAGCCAAGCTGTTGACCATCCGCCCTTACATCACCTACTTCCACTCCTCCAAGTACGTTTCGGACCTGGCCAACGGCGACATCTGCGTGGCTTTCGGTTACTCGGGTGACGTGTTCCAGGCCGCGAACCGGGCCAAGGAAGCCAAGAACGGCGTGAACATCGCCTACGCGATTCCCAAGGAAGGCAGTAACTTGTGGTTCGACCTGTTGGCGGTTCCCGCAGACGCCAGCAACCAGAAAGAGGCGCATGCTTTCATCAATTACCTGCTCGAGCCACAAGTGATTGCCAAGGTCAGTGCATCGGTCGGTTACGCCAACCCTAACCCGGCGTCCAAACAAGACATGGACCCTGAGCTGGTCAACAACCCTGAGGTTTACCCACCCCAGGCAGTCCTCGACAAGCTCTACATTTCGACCACCCCGCCCCAGGCAATCATGCGTTTGATGACTCGTTCCTGGAGCAAAGTGAAGTCCAACCAATGAACCAGTACAGCAACGAACATGCTTGTTCCTATTACGCGGCGTCGGCCAATGGAATGGCGCCCTACCCTACACTGGCCGCGAACCTTGAAGCCGATGTCTGTGTGATCGGCGGCGGCTTTACCGGCGTTAACACGGCGATCGAACTGGCTCAGCGCGGACTCTCGGTGATTCTGCTGGAGGGCCGGCGAATTGGCTGGGGCGCCAGCGGACGTAACGGCGGGCAGCTGATCCGTGGCATCGGCCATGACGTCAGCGGTTTCGCCCGTCACGTCGGTGAAGAAGGCGTGCGTTACCTTGAGCGTGCGGGCGTCGAATCGGTAGCGCTTGTGGGCAACCGCATTCGTGAACACGGGATCGATTGCGACCTGCGCTGGGGGTTCTGTGAACTGGCCAATACTAAAGCGCAGTTCGCGGCGTTCAAAACTGAGCAGCAAGGCCTTGCCGAATCGGGTTACGCCCACGAAACCCGACTCGTCGGGCCGGAGCAGATCCGGCAGCAGGTGGTGAACTCAGGCGTGTATGCCGGTGGTCTCGTCGATATGGGCTCGGGTCACTTGCACCCGCTCAATCTGGTCCTTGGCGAAGCACTATTGGCGCAATCCCTCGGCGTGAAGATCTTCGAGCAGAGCCCGGTGCTGGAGTTGATCCATGGCAGCACGGTGCAGGTTCGCTGTGCCGGCGGCACGGTGCGCGCCGGCAGTCTGGTGCTGGCGTGCAACGCCCACCTGGAAGAACTCGAACCGAAACTGAGCGGCAAAGTCCTTCCGGCGGGCAGCTACATCATCGCCACCGAGCCGTTGACGCCCGACGTTGCAGCGCAATTGATCCCGCATAACCTGGCGCTCTGCGACCAGAAAGTCGGTCTGGATTACTATCGGCTCTCGGCAGATCGACGTTTGCTGTTCGGCGGCGCCTGTCATTATTCCGGGCGCGATCCGGCGGACATCGAAGCTTATATGCGTCCGCACATGCTCAAGGTCTTCCCGCAACTGGCCAACGTGCGCATCGACTATCAATGGGGCGGCAAGATTGGTATTTCGGCCAATCGCTTCCCACAGGTCGGGCGCTTGAGTCAGCATCCGAACGTGTTCTACGCCCAGGGTTACTCCGGTCATGGCCTGAACGTGACCCACTGGTGCGCAAAACTGTTGGGCGAAGCGATCCACGTCGGACACAGCCAGGGCTTTGACGTGTTCAGCGCGGTGCCGCACATGACCTTTCCGGGCGGGCCTATGCTGCGCTCTCCACTGCTGGCCCTCGGCATGTTCTGGTATCGCCTGCGCGAACTGCTCGGCTGACGTCCCAACACCTCGTTCGGCCTTTAGATTTGCTCAATCGCCCGGCGCTTCTATATTGAGGGAGTGCTCTGACTTCCCTGCGTCCTGGCGAGTGCAGCCTATGGCTACGACTGACCCACTGATTATCTGCGAGCACTGCGACTGCGTGTATGAAAAAGTCACGCTCGCCAAACATCAAAAAACCCTGTGTACGCGCTGCGGCGGCGTGCTTCAGCGCTATAACGGCCTGTCGGTGGAACAACGTCTGGCGTTAACCGTCACTGCGTTGATGCTGTGGATTTTCGCCAACTTCTATCCCGTCATGAGCATCAGCCTCAAAGGCCTTAAAAACAGCGCAACACTCTGGGATTCGGTGCTTGCCCTGAGCCTGGGGCCGATCACTTTCATCGCCATGGTGGCGGCGATCTCGATGATCATCGCGCCGATTTTCCAGCTGGTGCTGCTTCTGTGGGTGCTGAGCTTCGCCCTCGCCTCCCGTCGCTCGCCCGGTTTCAGGTTCTGCATGCGCTGGCTGGAAACCCTCAGGCCCTGGAGCATGCTGGAGGTCTGTCTGCTGGGGGCGATGGTCGCGGTCATCAAACTCGCCGGATTGCTGGATGTGCTGCCCGGCATCGGCCTGTTTGCCCTGGCCATTCTCAGTCTGATGATGATCCGCATCGCTGGGCGCGACATCCGTGACCTATGGGACATCTTATGAACAGGCCCCCGGTGGCGAGTGAACTCAACCTGTGCCTGTGTCATAGCTGCGGCCTGGCCTGTGACATGACCGATGAACCTCACGAATGCACACGGTGCGGCGCGCCGCTGCATCGGCGCAAAACCAATTCACTGGCCCGGACCTGGGCCTACATGTTCACTGCCCTGGCGTTTTACGTCCCGGCTAATCTGCTGCCAGTGATGAACACCAAGATGGTCGGCAACGGCGCCGATAGCACGATCATGAGCGGTGTACTGGAGTTCTGGCAGCACGGCGCCTGGGACATTGCCCTGATTATTTTCATCGCCAGCATCGCGGTGCCGGGCATCAAGTTCGTCGCCCTGACGCTGTTACTGGTGACCGTTCAGCGCGACAGCCAATGGGCGAGTAAGCAGCGGTCAACGCTATACCGTTTCGTCGAGCTCATCGGTTACTGGTCGATGCTCGATGTGATCGTGGTCGCCCTGGTGGCCTCACTGGTGAAGTTTCAAGCCCTGGCCGATATCGAACCGCGCCCGGGCATTCTGTTTTTTGGCTTGGTGGTGGTGTTCACCATGCTGTCGGCGATGAGTTTCGACCCACGCATGATCTGGGATAAAGAGCAGCAAAATCCGCAAAACGAGGAGGTCATGGATGAAGTCGCAAGCCACTGACGGGCCGCAAGCCCCCGGGCAGGCCCTTGTCAAGACCCGCCGTTTCAGCGTTTCGCTGGTATGGATCGTACCGATCGTCGCGGTGCTGGTGGGGATTTCCCTGGTCGTGCACACCATGATGCAGGAAGGTCCGACCATTACCGTCACGTTCAAAACCGGCAGCGGCCTGACCGCCAACAAGACCGAGGTCAAATACCGCAACGTGGTGATCGGCCATGTCTCGGACGTGGAACTGAGCAACGATCAGAAGAGCGTCAACGCCACCATAAAACTGTCCAAACAGGCGGAAAGTTTCACCCGCGAAGACTCGCAATTCTGGGTCGTGCGTCCGCGCATTGGCGCTGGCGGGGTGTCGGGTATCGATACCCTGCTGTCCGGGGATTACATTGGCGCCGACATCGGCCAGGCCAACGCTCGCGCAAAAAACTTTACCGGCCTGGAAAACCCGCCGCCGATTACCTATGGCGAGCCGGGCAAGCGCTTCACCCTGCGCACCCACGATCTCGGTTCGCTGGACATTGGCTCTCCGGTTTACTACCGCAAGATTCCGGTGGGTCAAGTGGTGGCCTATGCCCTGGACGCCGACGGCAAAGGGGTGAACATCGAAGTGTTCATCCACGCGCCCAACGATGCCTACGTCACTGAAAACACCCGGTTCTGGAACGCCAGCGGGATCGACGTGAACGTCGGTGCCAACGGCTTTTCGGTGAAAACCGAGTCGCTGTCCTCCATCCTGGTGGGCGGCATCGCCTTCCGCGCTCCGGAATACAGCCCTAACGATCAACCGGCCGCCGAGGACAAATCCTTCGACCTGTTCGAAGACCAGCTAACCGCCCTCGCCCCGCCCAGCGGCAAGGGGCAATTCTTGAGTTTGCGTTTCGATCAAGCCTTGCGCGGGCTCAGGGTTGGCGCACCGGTGGAATTCCTTGGCATCGAGTTCGGCAGAGTGGTGTCGGTCAATCTGGATTTCGACGCAAAAAAACGCAGTTTCCCGGTCAATGTCGGCATCGTGATCTACCCGCAACGCCTCGGCCAGGCCCACATCAAAATGCTCGAGGTCTTGAAGCATGACCCCAACGACGAAGCCGCAGGCGTACGGCTGATGGGCAGTTTTGTCGACAACGGTCTGCGGGCCCAGGCCCGTAGCGGCAACCTGTTGACCGGCCAGCTCTACATTTCGCTCGACTTCTACCCCAAAGCGGAGAAAGTCGTGTTCGATCCGACCGCCCGTCCAGTCTCTATCCCAACCGTTCCTGGCAGCCTCGAACAATTGCAGGAAAAACTGGAGGGCATGGTCAACAAGATCAACCAACTGCCGATTGAGCGCATCGCCGGCAACCTGGACAGCAACCTCGTCGAACTGCGCAAAGGCCTCGCACAATTCAACGCCAAGACCCTCCCCGGCGTGCAGACCACCCTGGCGGACGTCAGCAAGACCCTGCAATCGGCCAGTTCGACCTTGGCCGAAGACTCGCCGCAACGCGAACAATTAGGTCAGACCCTGGACGAGCTCGGGCGCATGTCGCGCTCCTTGCGTGAACTCTCGGATTACCTCGGACGCCATCCGGAATCGCTGATTCGCGGTCGTCCCGACAATGCTGCGCCGATCGACCTGCAAGGGCCGCCGCGCAAATGACCACAGGAGCATCACCCATGGCTTTTCCGTTGAAGATCGCCTTGGTCACCGCGCTGTTACTGCTCACGGCCTGCCGCGGTGATCCGATTCAGTTCCACACCCTGACCCCGGTCCAACCGAGCAGCAACTCAAGGACCAGCGCTGCGGATATTCAGATCGAGGGGATCAGCGTCCCCCCTCAGGTCGACCGCCCGCAAATCGTTATTCGCCAGGGCAACAGCGGCCTGGCGATCCTCGAAACCGAGTGGTGGGGCGCGAGCCTGTCGGATGAATTGCGCAGCGCCCTAGTGGACCAACTGGTCAACAGCAATCCCCAGCGCAAGGTTTCGGTGCGGCTGGACGTGCAACGTTTTGATTCGATCCCTGGCCAATACGCGCTGATTGACGTCAAATGGCGCCTGCGCAATCTCGGGGAAAGCGAGAACGCGCTGATCACTTGCCGCAGCACGTTGCAGACACCTTCAGGGCCTTCCATAGATGAATTGGTTGCGGCTCAGCAAAACAACGTCAAACGCCTGGCCGCGTTGATTAACCAGGCAGCGGGTGGAACACAAAGAGGTTGCCCGGCGAATCAGTGAGTTGACGTTTTTTTCTCATTCTGCGCAGTACATTTGCGGTCGCCTTAATCCTGCAAATGATTCGTATTGGCCTACACTAATTGGCGACCGTCCCGGTTGAATCTGCGCGCACGATTATTAAAAAAAACAGGAGCTGCCAACGCATGAGTCCCAACATCCCTTCTTTCTTGAAAACAGCACTGCTGGCCACCGCACTGCTGAGCGCTGGTCACGTGTATGCGGCGGATGCCGATGGCATCGTGGTCTACAACGCCCAACACGAAAGCCTGACCAAATCCTGGATCGAGGGCTTCACCAAGGAAACCGGCATCAAGGTCACCGTGCGCAATGGCGACGATACCGAGATGGGCAATCAGATCGTGCAGGAAGGCACCGCCTCCCCGGCGGACGTGTTCCTGACCGAAAACTCCCCGGCCATGGTGCTGGTCGACAACGCGGGGCTGTTTGCGCCGGTTGCTCCGGCCACCCTGGAACAGGTCGGCAATGCTTACCACCCGGCCCATGGCAAATGGGTGGGGATCGCCGCGCGGTCCACGGTGTTTGTCTATAACCCGAGCAAACTGCCCGAAGCCGAGCTGCCCAAGTCGCTGATGGACCTCGCCGGCCCGAGCTGGAAAGGTCGCTGGGGCGCGTCGCCGGCCGGTGCCGACTTCCAGGCCATCGCCGCCGCCGTGCTGGAGCTCAAGGGTGAAGCCGCCACCCTGGAGTGGTTGAAAGGGATGAAAACCAACTATACGGCGTACCGGGGCAACAGCGCCGTGCTCAAAGCGGTCAACGCGGGGCAGATCGACAGCGGCGTGATCTACCACTATTACAGCTTCGGCGACCAGGCCAAAACCGGCGAAAACAGCAAGAACACCGCCCAGCACTACTTCAAGCACAAGGATCCGGGCGCGTTTGTCAGCGTCTCCGGTGGCGGCGTTCTGGCGTCCAGCAAACACAAGGAACAAGCCCAGGCGTTCATCAAATGGATTACCGGCAAAGATGGCCAGGCCATCCTCAAAACTGGCAAATCGTTCGAATACGCGGTGGGCAAGAACGCTGAATCCAATCCAAAACTGGTGCCTCTGCAGCAACTCGACGCGCCGACAGTCGATGCTTCAAAACTCGACAGTAAAAAAGCCGTGGAGTTGATGACTCAGGCGGGACTGCTCTAATTGATGCCTGAAACCTTGCCAGCGGGTGTCGTCGAGACGATACCCGCGAATTTGCGACGACGATCCCGCGGCCTCTTCGCGGGACGTGGTGGCGCGTGGGTGATCGGTTTGTCGGTGCTGGTTTCGCTGCTGTCGCTGCTGCCGATTGCCTTCGTCATCGGCGTATCGTTTCAGACAGGCTGGGCGACCCTTGTGCCGCTGGTGTTCCGGCCGCGGGTCGCTGAACTATTGATCAACACCGTTTTACTGGTGGTGATCACGATTCCGTTGTGCGTCATGTTAGGCCTGTCTCTGGCCTGGCTGACAGAGCGCACCAACCTGCCGGGGCGGCGCTGGTGGTCGTTGTTGGCGACCGCGCCGCTGGCGGTGCCGGCGTTCGTTCACAGCTATGCGTGGGTCAGTCTGGTCCCACCGATTCACGGGCTGTTTGCCGGGGTTCTGGTGTCGGTCATCGCCTACTTCCCGTTCCTGTACCTGCCGATTGCTGCGACGCTGCGCCGGCTCGATCCGGCCATCGAAGACGTTGCCGAATCGCTGGGGCTCAAGCCTTGGGCGATATTTTTCCGCGTGGTGCTGCCGCAATTGCGCCTGGCCATCTGCGGCGGTGCGTTGCTGGTGGGCCTGCACCTGCTGGCCGAGTATGGCCTGTACGCGATGATCCGTTTCGACACCTTCACCACGGCCATCTTCGATCAGTTCAAATCCACCTTCAACGGCCCCGCCGCCCACATGCTGGCCAGCGTGCTCGCCCTGTGTTGCCTGGTGATGCTGACCGCAGAATCGGCCGCTCGCGGCACGGCGCGTTACGCCCGCGTCGGGTCGGGAAGCGCTCGCGAGCAGCGGGTGGTGCGCCTGAAATCCGCAACTACACTCCTCGCCCTGACCGTACAGATCGCGACCTGCGCGCTGGCGCTGGGCGTGCCACTGGTGACTTTAGGTAACTGGCTGATAGCCGGCGGTACGCAGGTCTGGCAGATGGACGAGCTGCTGCCGGCGCTGGAACAGACGCTGCTCCTCGGCGTTGCGGGTGCCGCCGTCACCACCTGCGCCGCCATCCCGATTGCCTGGCTGTCGATTCGCTCTCCGGGCCGGTTGCAACGCGTACTGGAAAGCTGCAACTACATCACCAGTTCGTTGCCCGGGATCGTCGTGGCCTTGGCATTGGTGACCATCACCATTCATTTCGCCCGGCCGATTTACCAGACGACTATCACGGTGTTGCTGGCGTACCTGCTGATGTTTCTTCCGCGCGCCCTGGTGAGTTTGCGCGCCGGCATCGCACAGGCGCCGGTAGAGCTGGAAAACATGGCCCGCAGCCTGGGCCGCTCGCCTGCCCGGGCACTGTGGCTGATCACCCTGCGCCTGGCCGCGCCCGGCGCTGCCGCAGGTGCCGCGCTGGTATTTTTGGCGATCACCAATGAGTTGACCGCTACCCTGTTGCTCGCCCCCAACGGCACGCGCACCCTGGCCACCGGATTCTGGGCCATGACCAGCGAGATCGACTACGCCGCCGCTGCGCCCTACGCCCTGTTGATGATCCTGTTGTCGCTTCCGTTGACCGGACTTCTTTATCACCAATCCAAACGAACGGCTGGCCGATGAACGCTCTAGAACTCCATTCCATTTCCAAGTCCTACGGCTCCTATCAAGCGCTGGAGAGCGTCAACCTGTCGGTGCCAACGGGCAGCCGAACGGTCATCGTCGGCCCGTCCGGCTCAGGAAAAACCACGCTGTTGCGGATGATCGCCGGCTTCGAATTCCCGGACACGGGCCGACTATCACTCAATGGCCAAACGCTCGTCGACGACACACACGAAGTCCCGGCGCATCAGCGTTTGATTGGCTATGTTCCCCAGGACGGCGCGCTATTCCCGCACATGACCGTGGCCGCCAACATCGGTTTCGGGCTTTCAACCAAGGGCGGCGCGAAACAGGAGCGAATCGCAGAGTTGATGGACAGCGTGGCGCTGGATGCGAACATGGCCAACCGTTGGCCCCATGAGCTCTCCGGCGGCCAGCAGCAACGCGTGGCGCTGGCGCGGGCGTTGGCGCAACAACCGCGCTTGATGTTGCTGGACGAGCCGTTTTCGGCCCTCGACACCGGACTTCGAAGCGCCATGCGCAAAATGGTCGCTCGGCTACTGACCGACGCCGGCGTGACCACCATTCTGGTCACTCATGACCAGAGTGAAGCGTTGTCGTTCGCCGATCAGCTAGCGGTGATGCGCGATGGTCGGCTGGTGCAGTCAGGCCATCCGCTGGATCTTTACCGCTACCCCGAGGATGAACAAACCGCGCTGTTTCTGGGGGATGCCGTGGTCTTGCCCGCCAGAATCGAAGCCGGCTGGGCCCATTGCGAACTCGGTCGGATACCGGTGAACAACCACCGGAACAACAAATCGGCGCAGATCATGCTGCGTCCCGAACAACTGCAACTCGTCAGCATCCAGCCCAGTCCGACCAAGGCTGCCGGGTGCCGCGCCGTCGTGACCGAGCGGGATTTCAGCGGCAATACCTGCACGTTGACAGTGGAATTGGAGTCGTTGGTTTCCGGGCAACAGCCGGGTCGATCATTAGTGGTGCGCAGTTCGGGCCTGTATGCGCCACCCGCCGGCAGTGCGGTTCACGTCTCGACCATCGGCCATGCCCACGTACTGAGCGAAACTTGAACCCCGTCCATCAAAGATCGAACCGGTCCACGGCCCGACGCCGTTCGTTGTCATCGCGCACGTCGTAGTTGGCCGTGGTCTGGATGTTGCTGTGATGGGCGAGTTTCTGGGCGATCGACAAGTCATATTCCTCAATCACTCGGGTAATGAACGAACGTCGAAAATCATGCGGCATGATTTTCACCCCGACCTGCGCGCCCCGCTGTCGGGCGATGTAATAGATCGCATGTTTGGTGATGCGCTCGCGGGTGATGTGATTGCCGCGGCGGATGCGGTTGAACAGGAACGGATCGTCCGTTTCGCCCTCTTTCAGTAGCGAGCGCCGCAGTTCCAACCAGTCATTGAGTTTGGCGAACGCCCAGGCCGGTGCGTACTTGATCAATTGCTTGTTGCCCTTGGCGGTCACACGAAGGCTGCGCTCGGCGAAATCGACCTGGTTCAGGTCCAGGTTCACCGATTCCGATTTGCGCATTCCCGAGCCGTACAAAATCCCGATGATCGCCGCATCCCTCAACCCTTGTGGCCGTGGATCGGCGGCGCAGACCGCCATCAATTCCTGGATCAGCGTGCGCCTGAGGTTGCGCCCCTGGGACAATCGCGTGCCGGCAATCCCCTTGACCGAGCGCATTTTCAGCAAGTGTTCCTGACTGATCAGGCTCATGCGCCACGCCTCGTTCATCACCCCGCGCACCGCATTGACGTACAGCGAAGAGGTGTTCGGCGCGTAGCCGTCGGTGCGCAAGGTGGCCACCAGCGCGATGACATCTTCCGGTTGCAGGTTGTGCCAGGGAATCTCCTCGACGTTCATGTCTTCAAAGCCCAACCGGTCAGCGGCGTCCTGCAACACATAACGCATGGTCAGTTGGCTGGAGGGCGCCAGACGTGCCAGGTACAGGGTCAGCGGGTTGGTCTTTGAAGGGGTTGAGTCGGTAGCGGGTAAGTCAATCAAACGAAACGGCCTTAATGTGGAAACAGTTCATTAAACAACTAAGGATTGAAACATCCTTCCTATAAAGCGGAACACTTCTGTAGGACTTTCTACTAAAAAACTCGATGAGCGGCAGAAGTCAGAACAGTGGCTGTATGACTTTCAGAATAAACAGAGGTGTTGGGCCTGGCGTATGAAGCGCCCGGACGTGGCGTTATACAACACGATAGGCGAATTGAAATATGGCCTTGCCTATTCTGATGGCGCACGGCAGCAAGTCGATCCGCACTCAGGAGTGCCCCATGAAAATCAGTGTATTTGGTAGCGGTTACGTTGGCCTGGTACAAGCGGCCGTCCTGGCTGAAGTCGGCCACGACGTGGTCTGCATGGACATTGACGAGAGGAAAGTCGAACTGCTGCAGCAAGGCCACGTAAGTATTTTCGAACCGGGGCTGGCCAGCCTGGTGCGCGAAAGCCTGGAGGCCAATCGTCTCCAGTTCACCACTGACGAGAAGTTTGCGGTACAGCATGGCCAGGTGTTGTTTATCGCGGTCGGTACACCGTCCCGGGACGATGGGTCGGCGGACCTGCGTTATGTGCTGTCAGTGGGCGAAGCCGTGGCGCGTCACCGTGAACACCCGGTGATTCTGGTGGAGAAGTCCACGGTGCCGGTGGGCACGGGTGACACCTTGCGCGCGCATATCGACAAGTGCCTGATCAAGGTCGGCCGCTTGCTGAAATTTGATATCGTCTCCAACCCGGAGTTTTTGAAAGAAGGCTCGGCCGTGGCCGATTGCCGGCGCCCGGACCGGATCGTCATCGGCTGCGAACGCGATGAGGTGCGTGACGTGATGCGCGACCTCTACGCGCCCTTCAACCGCAATCATGACCGGATCATGTTCATGGACCTGCGCAGCGCCGAGCTGACCAAGTACGCCGCCAACTGCATGCTGGCGACCAAGATCAGCTTCATCAACCAGATCGCCGAACTGGCCGAACACCTGGGCGCCGACATCGAATCGGTGCGCCTGGGCATCGGCGCCGATTCGCGCATTGGCTACCACTTCATCTACCCCGGCTGCGGTTATGGCGGCTCGTGCTTTCCCAAGGACATGCGCGCGCTGATCCACAGCGCCGAAGAGGCGCATTGCTCCAGCGATTTGCTGCAAGCGGTGGAAGCGATCAACCAGCGTCAGAAGCACAAGTTGTTCGAGCGCATCAACGCGTTCTACAAGGGCGATTTGCGCGGCAGGACTTTTGCCGTGTGGGGGCTGGCATTCAAGCCGAACACCGACGACATGCGCGACGCACCGAGCCGGGTGTTGCTGGAATCGCTGTGGGCCGCCGGGGCCAACGTCCGCGCGTTCGACCCGGAAGCCATGCAGGAAACCCAGCAGCTGTATCCCGATGAATCGAGGTTGATGCTGATGGGCACACCGGAATCGGTATTGTCCGGTGCTGACGCGTTGATCATCTGCACGGAATGGCAGCAGTTCAAGGCCCCGGATTTCAGCCTGATCCAGCAGCGGCTCAACGCGCCGGTGATCTTCGACGGACGCAACCTGTACGACGCCGATCGACTGGCCCGCGCCGGTTTCATGTACTTCCCGATGGGCCGCGGTGAATCGCGCAATCTGCCGATTCCGCACCAGCAGTGGCCGGCCGCTTCGGTCGTCGCTTGATTGCGACGTTAGCCGAGATCAGCCGACAGTCCCTGGGGCCAGGGCTGTCGGCGTTGCTTAGTTGCTTGGTTTCAGCCTGGCCGGCAGCCTGGTGTCGTGGTGCGTGGTGCGTGGTGCGTGGCAATGTTCATCTTCACCCTCGGTGAAATAATTAATTACCCGCCGAATTCCTCTTCGTCGACACCCTGGCGCCGGTGCCCTGAGCGCGCTGACCGCCATAGGTGGTTTCCTGTGTTTCACGAGCGGCCGTCGGGTGGCCTTACAGCAAAATTAATGCACTAAAACTGCATTAATATGAATTTGTCAGCATCAGGAATGAACGGCACACTGTGCCCGTTCCTCCCCCAATAGTTGGAACAACTTCAAGGGCTTTCTGGGTATCCCAGCTAAGCCTTTTTTTTGCCTCGATTTTTTCAACGGATCGTCTGCCTCATGTTTGCTCGCTGGTTTCCCGCCGCCATCAACACCCGCCCCTCCGAATGGAGCCGGGCCGCCATCGGCATGTCTCTGGGCACGATGTTCAGCGTCTGGCTCTGCAGCCAGGTATTCGGCATGCAAGTAGCGCAGCACCTGATCGGTCCGCTGGGTGCATCGGCCGTGTTGCTGTTCGCAGTGTCCTCCGGCGCCCTCGCCCAGCCCTGGTCGATTCTTGGCGGCTACCTCAGCGCCGGGGTGGTTTCGCTGCTGGTCGCTCACGTGCTCGGACGAACCCTCGGCAGCGCTTGCCTGGCGGCCGGCATGGCGCTGATTCTGATGTGCTGGCTGCGTTGCCTGCACCCACCGGCCGGGGCCTTGGCGCTCCTGTTGGTGTTGGCAGACCCGGCGACCATTGCCCTCGACTGGAAAGCGCTCGGCCCGGTGATGCTTAGCGCATCGGCCATGCTGCTCAGCGCCCTGGCCTACAACAACCTGACGCGCATTCGTTACCCAAAACGCGCCAGCGAACCGGTGGCCATAGTGCCGGCCGACCATCCGCCCATCGACAGCCAGGCGATCACCGCGCAGGACCTGAAACTGGCCCTGGCGGACATGGAAGCGTTCTTCGACGTCACCCCCGAAGACCTTGAACAGTTGATCCATGCCAGTGAGTTGCATGCCAAACGGCGCAGTATTGGTGATGTGTTTTCCAGTAAGGGTTGAAGATCAAAAGATCGCAGCCTCGTTTCACTCGACAGCTCCATTGAAATGCGATCCCCCTGGAGCTGCCGCAGGCTGCGATCTTTTGATCTTGCTTTAAGGCAAAAACGCAAACTAACCCTGCACATATGCCGGTTGTACATCACAAATTTGCACTGGTACGATCCAGCATCGCTCGCGCGCGAGCTTCTCTATAAAGAACAATAAAAGCAGGGAGTTAGTGATGACTGCTCAGGTTTCTTCTCCGGGGACTTCGTCCATGGATGCCATGCAAAACGAAGTGCTGGCCGAGGTTCGCAACCACATCGGCCACCTGACCCTCAATCGCCCCGCCGGACTCAACGCCATCACCCTGGACATGGTGCGCAACCTGCAGCGTCAGCTCGACGCCTGGGCACTAGATCCGCACGTACACGCAGTTGTATTGCGCGGTGCTGGCGAGAAGGCTTTCTGTGCCGGCGGCGACATTCGCTCGCTGTACGACAGCTTCAAGAACGGCGACACGCTGCACGAAGATTTCTTCGTCGAGGAATACGCCCTCGACCTCGCGATTCACCATTACCGCAAACCTGTACTCGCTTTGATGGACGGTTTTGTCCTGGGCGGCGGCATGGGCCTGGTACAAGGCGCCGACTTGCGGGTGGTCACCGAGAAAAGTCGTCTGGCGATGCCGGAAGTGGCGATCGGTTATTTCCCGGATGTCGGTGGCAGCCATTTCCTGCCACGCGTTCCCGGTGAACTGGGGATTTACCTCGGCGTCAGCGGCGTGCAGATCCGTGCGGCCGATGCGCTCTATTGCGGCCTGGCCGACTGGTACCTGGAAAGCGACAAGTTGGGCACTCTGGACGAGCAACTCGATCAGCTCGAATGGCACGAAACACCGTTGAAGGACCTGCAAGGTCTGCTGGCGAAACTCGCCGTGCAACAACTACCCGACGCGCCACTGAGCGCGTTGCGCCCGGCCATCGATCACTTCTTCGCCCAGCCCGATGTGCCGAGTATTGTTGAGCAACTGCGTGAAGTAACGGTCGCCGACAGCCACGAGTGGGCCACGACCACCGCCGACCTGCTGGAAAGCCGTTCACCGCTGGCCATGGGTGTGACCCTGGAAATGCTCCGTCGCGGCCGGCACTTGAGTCTGGAAGACTGCTTCGCCCTTGAGCTGCACCTGGACCGTCAGTGGTTCGAGCGCGGCGACCTGATCGAAGGCGTGCGCGCCTTGCTGATCGACAAGGACAAGAAACCGCGCTGGAACCCGCCGACCTTGCAGGCGCTGGACGCCGAGCACGTCGCGAGTTTCTTCACGGGTTTTGACCAAAGCGGGAGCTGAGCCATGCACGATATCGAATTGAGCGAAGAGCAAGTCATGATCCGCGACATGGCCCGGGACTTTGCCCGCGGCGAAATCGCGCCCCACGCACAAGCCTGGGAAAAGGCCGGCTGGATCGACGACGGTCTGGTGGCGAAGATGGGTGAGCTGGGTCTGCTGGGCATGGTGGTGCCCGAGGAATGGGGCGGCACCTATGTCGACTACGTCGCCTACGCCTTGGCCGTGGAAGAGATTTCGGCCGGCGACGGCGCCACTGGCGCGCTGATGAGCATTCACAACTCCGTGGGCTGCGGTCCGGTCCTCAACTACGGCACTGAAGAACAGAAACAGACCTGGCTGCCGGATCTGGCCAGCGGTCAGGCCATCGGCTGCTTCTGCCTGACCGAACCCCAGGCCGGTTCCGAAGCCCACAACCTGCGCACCCGCGCCGAACTGCGCGACGGCCAGTGGGTGATCAACGGCGCCAAGCAATTCGTCAGCAATGGCAAACGGGCGAAACTGGCCATCGTGTTCGCGGTGACCGATCCAGACTTGGGCAAGCGCGGCATCTCGGCGTTCCTGGTGCCGACCGATACCGCGGGTTTCATCGTTGATCGCACCGAACACAAGATGGGCATCCGTGCTTCCGATACCTGCGCGGTGACCCTGAGCCACTGCACGATTCCCGAAGCCAACCTGCTGGGTGAGCGCGGCAAAGGGCTGGCGATTGCCCTGTCGAACCTCGAAGGCGGCCGCATCGGCATCGCGGCGCAGGCGTTGGGCATTGCCCGCGCCGCATTTGAAGCGGCGCTGGCCTACTCGCGGGATCGGGTGCAGTTCAACAAACCGATCATCGAGCACCAGAGCATCGCCAACATGCTGGCCGACATGCACACCCGGTTGAACGCGGCACGACTGCTGATCTTGCATGCTGCGCGCTTGCGCAGTGCCGGCAAGCCGTGTCTGTCGGAGGCTTCACAGGCCAAGCTGTTTGCATCCGAGATGGCCGAGAAAGTGTGTTCGTCGGCGATGCAGATCCATGGCGGGTATGGGTATCTGGAAGATTACCCAGTGGAGCGTTATTACCGGGATGCGCGGATTACGCAGATTTATGAAGGGTCTAGCGAGATTCAGCGGATGGTGATTGCTCGGGAACTGAAGCACTACTTGGTGTGAAGCCCAAAAAGCTTCGCGGGCAAGCCTCGCTCCTACAAGGATACGTATTACCCTGTAGGAGCGAGGCTTGCCCGCGAAGGCGTCGGTGAGGACGCTACATTACTTACCCTGGAACTCGGCTTCACGCTTGGCAATAAACGCCGCCATCCCTTCCTTCTGATCCTGCGTCGCAAACGCCGCATGGAACACCCGGCGCTCAAAGCGCACACCTTCCGACAGGCTCACTTCAAACGCGCGGTTGACGCTTTCCTTGATCATCATTGCAATCGGCAACGACTTCTTGGCAATCAGCGCCGCGACTTTCAACGCTTCTTCCAGCAACTCATCTGCCGGAACAATCCGCGCCACAATCCCGCAACGCTCCGCTTCCACCGCATCGATCAAGCGACCGCTGAGGCACATCTCCATGGCCTTGGCCTTGCCCACCGCGCGGGTCAGGCGCTGAGTGCCGCCCATGCCTGGCAGGACGCCGAGGTTGATTTCCGGTTGACCAAACTTGGCGTTGTCGCCGGCCAGGATGAAGTCGCACATCAGCGCCAGTTCACAACCACCGCCCAAGGCGAAACCGTTGACGGCGGCAATGATCGGCTTGCGGCGGTTAGCCACGCGATCGCTGTCGCTGAACAGGTCGTCGAGGTAGATTTGCGGGTAGGTCAGCTCCGCCATTTCCTTGATGTCGGCGCCGGCGGCGAAGGCTTTTTTCGAGCCGGTGAGCACGATGCAGCCGATGTTCGAATCGGCTTCCAGGCCATCGAGGGCGTGGTTCAGCTCGCTGACGATCTGCGCGTTCAACGCATTCAGCGCTTGCGGACGGTTCAGGGTAATCAGGCCGACGCGACCATGGGTTTCCAACAAAATCGTTTCGTAGTTCACACGTAGCTTCCTTCTCAAAGATTGCGCGAAATGACCATGCGCTGAATATCGCTGGTGCCTTCGTAGATCTGGCAGACCCGCACGTCGCGGTAGATCCGCTCCAGCGGGAAATCGTTCAAGTAACCGTAACCGCCGAGGGTTTGCAAGGCCGCGGAGCACACCTTCTCGGCCATTTCCGAGGCGAACAGCTTGGCCATGGACGCTTCGACCAAGGCCGGTTTGCCGCTGTCACGCAGCGCCGCCGCGTAATGCACCATCTGCCGAGCCACAGCGATTTGGGTTGCCATGTCCGCCAGGCGGAACGCGACCGCTTGATGCTCGATGATCGGTTTGCCGAAGCTTTCACGCTCGCGGGCATAGTCGCGGGCCGCTTCGAACGCAGCGCGGGCCATGCCCACCGATTGCGAAGCGATGCCGACACGGCCGCCTTCGAGGTTGGCCAGGGCGATTCGATAACCTTCGCCCTCCTCGCCCAAGCGGTTGGCGACTGGCACCTTCACGTCTTCGAACAGGATCTGGCAGGTGTCGGACGCGTGCTGGCCGAGTTTGTCTTCGACCCGTGCGACTTTGTAGCCCGGCGAATCGGTGGGCACGATCAGCGCCGTGATGCCACGCTTGCCGGCACTCGGATCAGTCACGGCGAACACGATCACCACTCCGGCGTTCTGCCCGGAGGTGATGAACTGCTTGCAGCCGTTCAACACGTAATGATCGCCTTCCAGACGAGCACGGGTTTTCAAGCCGCTGGCGTCGGAGCCGGCCTGCGGTTCGGTCAGGGCAAAAGCCCCGAGCATCGAACCGCTGGCCAAAGGTTTGAGGAAGCGCTCTTTCTGGTCGTCGTTGCCGTACTTGAGAATCGGAACGCAACCCACCGAGTTGTGCACGCTCATGATGGTCGAACAGGCGCCGTCGCCGGCCGCGATTTCTTCCAGGGCCATGGCGTAGGCCAGGTAACCGGTGTCGCAACCGCCCCACTCTTCCGGCACCAACATGCCGAAGAAGCCCAGTTCCGCCATCTCGCCGATGGCTTCCTTGGGGAAGCGATGCTCGCGGTCCCACTCGGCGGCGAACGGTTTCAGCCGTTCCTGGGCAAACTGCCGGGCCGCGTCGCTGATCTGA
Source organism: Pseudomonas svalbardensis (assembly GCF_030053115.1). Taxonomy (NCBI): domain Bacteria; kingdom Pseudomonadati; phylum Pseudomonadota; class Gammaproteobacteria; order Pseudomonadales; family Pseudomonadaceae; genus Pseudomonas; species Pseudomonas svalbardensis. The sequence continues at coordinate 3,209,712 of NZ_CP125619.1, forward strand.
AGTTGTTCGTCAGTCGGGAGCATAGTGATTCCTTAGTACAGGCATTCAACGGCCATGGCCGTGGCTTCGCCGCCGCCGATGCAGATCGCTGCAACGCCGCGTTTCAGGCCTTTCTGGCGCAGGGCCGAGAGCAAGGTCACGAGGATCCGCGCGCCAGACGCACCGATCGGGTGGCCGAGAGCGCAAGCGCCGCCGTGAACGTTGATCTTCTCGTGGGGGATTTCCAGTTTGGTCATGGTCACCAGACTGACAACGGCGAAGGCTTCGTTGACTTCGACCAGATCGACTTCGTCCAGCGACCAGCCGGTTTTCTTCATCAGCTTCTCGATAGCGCCCACCGGTGCCACCGGGAACAGGCCCGGGGTGTCGGCAAACGCAGCGTGGCCGTGAATCACTGCCAGCGGTTTCAGGCCGCGCTTTTCAGCTTCGGAACGGCGCATCAACACCAATGCCGCAGCGCCATCGGAGATCGAGCTGGAGTTCGCCGCCGTCACCGTGCCGCCGTCACGGAACGCCGGTTTCAAGGAAGCGATCTTGTCCAGTTTGGCTTTCGGTGGCTGTTCGTCGTTGCTGATCAGCACCTGCTCTTTACCGACGGTCACGGTGAGCGGCACGATCTCGTGTTTGAAGCTGCCGTCCTTGATCGCCTGCTGCGCGCGGGTGGTCGAGGCAATGGCAAACGCGTCCTGAGCTTCACGGGTGAAACCGTTGGTTTCAGCGCAATCCTCGGCGTAAGTGCCCATCAGGCGGCCCTTGTCGTAGGCATCTTCCAGACCGTCAAGGAACATGTGGTCAAGCACGCGACCGTGGCCCATGCGGTAACCGCTGCGGGCGCGGTCCAGCAGATACGGCGCGTTGGACATGCTTTCCATACCGCCGGCGACAACCACGTCGGCGCTGCCGGCCACCAGCATGTCGTGGGCCAGAATGGCCGCTTCCATACCCGAACCGCACATCTTGTTCAGGGTGGTGCAGCGAGTCGATTTATCCAGCCCGGCGCCCAATGCGGCTTGACGTGCAGGGGCTTGGCCGAGGCCGGCGGACAGGACGCAACCGAACAGCACTTCTTCAACCGAGTCTGGTGCCACACCGGCGCGTTCAACGGCGGCGCGAATTGCGGCAGCACCGAGTTGCGGTGCAGTCAGGCTTTTCAGTTCGCCCTGGAAACCACCCATCGGGGTGCGGACGGCGCTGACAATAACAATGGGATCGTTGGAAATAGTCATGACAAATCCTCCTTACTTGGCGGCCATGCGCAAGGCGCCGTCGAGACGGATCACCTCGCCATTGAGCATGCTGTTTTCAATGATATGCCTGACCAGCCCGGCATACTCGCCTGGTTTGCCAAGACGCGGCGGAAACGGCACGCCAGCCGCCAGGGACGCGCGGACTTCCGGGGTCATGCTGGCCATCATCGGCGTTTCGAAAATGCCCGGGGCGATGGTCATCACCCGAATGCCGAAGCGCGCCAGTTCACGGGCGGCGGGCAAGGTCAGGCTGACGATCGCGCCTTTGGAGGCGGCATACGCGGCCTGGCCGATCTGGCCGTCATAGGCTGCAGCCGAGGCGGTGTTGATGATCACGCCGCGCTCGCCGTCAGCATCTGCTTCGGTTTCGGCAATCGCCGCAGCGGCCAGGCGCAACATGTTGAAACTGCCGATCAGGTTGACGTTGATCACCTGGCTGAAATTGGCCAACACGTGTGGGCCGTTCTTGCCGAGGATCTTCTCACCGCGCACGATACCGGCGCAGTTGACCAGACCATTCAGGCCACCGAAGGCTTTGACCGTCGCCTGCACAGCGGCTTCCGCCGCGGTTTCGTTGCTGATATCCGCCACCACACTTTGCGCGCCGAGACGTTCAGCCTGGGCCGCAACGGCCTCGGCATTCATGTCCACCAGCATCACTTTGGCGCCGGCCGCGACCAGCATTTCAGCTGTGGCCGCACCGAGGCCGGACGCACCGCCGGTGACGAGAAAAACCTTGTTTTCGATCTGCATCATTGTTTCCTTGGATTCAAGCTGAAACATTCTTCGCGGCGGCCTCTTGAGCCTTGGCGATTTCCTGGTTGCGCAAGATAAAGCGCTGCAATTTGCCGCTAGGGGTTTTCGGCAATTCGCTGACAAATTCGATTTCACGGGGGTACGAGTGCGCGGCCAGTCGTTTGCGCACGTGTTGGCGCAACTCTTCGGCCAGTTCCGGTGCAGCGCGGTATTGCGCGCTGAGCACGACAAAGGCTTTGACCAGTTCGGTCCGCTCCGGATCGGGTTTGCCGACCACGGCCGCTTCGACCACTGCCGGGTGCTCGATCAACGCGCTTTCCACGTCGAACGGACCGACGCGATAGCCCGAGGTGGTGATCACGTCGTCGCTGCGACCGACGAAGCTGATGCTGCCGTCCGGGTTCCATTCGACGGTGTCGCCGCTCAGGTAATAGTTGCCGACGAAGGCCTTGGTCGGTGCGCCTTCGTAACCGGCGAACCAGCACATCGGCGACTGGGTGCGATCGATGGCCAGAATGCCAGGCTGACCGACGCCGAGTTCTTTGTACTCGTCATCCAGCACCACGATGCGGTGGCCCGGCGAGGCGAAACCGGCGGCGCCCATGTGGATCGGATGCTCCAGGCCATGGTGATTGCACAGGACCATGCCGAGTTCGGTCTGGCCATAATGGTCGTGGATGGCCACGCCGAGGTTGTCGGCGAACCAGCGAATCACTTCCGGGTTCAGCGGCTCGCCGGCGCTGCTGACGATGCGCAGCTTGCCCTTGATCGAGCGGGCGAATTCGTCGCCACCCGCGATCAACAGGCGATAGGCCGTCGGCGAGCCGGTGAGGTTGGTGATCCCGTATTTGTTGATCACCCGGCAGGTGCTTTCGAGGGAGAACGGGCCATCGTAAAAGGTGATCGGATGCCCCATCGCCATCGGCCCGGTGACGCCGAAATAGATGCCGTAGGCCCAGCCCGGATCGGCGACGTTCCAGAAGGCGTCTTCAGGGCGCAAGTCCACGGCGTCACGGGTGTAGCTCTGGAAGGCGACGATGGCCTTGAGCGGAACGGACAGCGCTTTCGACGGACCGGTGGTGCCCGACGTGAACATCAGCAGGAACGGGTCTTCGCCCGTCAGCAGGACCGGTTCGCACTCAGCAGAATAATTCGCCAGTTCGGCCCAGAAGCTGTAATCGCCGCGGACGATGCCTTGGCCTTTGGGGCCGGCGACGGTGACGATGGTCGGGCAGTCGGCGACTTCAGTGAGTTTGGAACGATTGCCCGCGTCGGTGACCACCACTTTGGCGCCAGAGGAGCTGAGGCGGTGTTCGATGGCTTTCGGGCCGAATGCCGTGAACAGCGGCTGGTAGACCGCGCCGATGCGCCAGGTGGCGAATACGGTGATCAAAAGTTCGATGTTACGTGGCAGGAGACCGGCAACCTTGTCGCCCTTTTTTACGCCTTGGGCCAGCAGAAAATTGGCTAAACGCGCAGCTTTGTCCTGCAAGTCGCTGAAGGTGTAGGTCGCGCTGGCGCCATCGCGACCTTCCCAGAACAGCGCGATGCGCCCCGGCAAGGCATGCCGGTCGCAACACTCGACACAGGCGTTGAGGGCAGTCAAATCGCCCGCGAGTGCGGCGTCGACGGTGTGCTGATAATTGAACTGTGATGTAGCAGACAAATAATCACGCATTGCCAGAATCCCTTTGTATTTTTATTAGGCTGGGGGAACCTTTATTAACAGGGAAATACTCGCTCTGTGCGGGGCGCGGGACAATGGTCAAAGCTATCAAGTTGCGTGACTGGTTTGGCCAAGATTCAAGAGGTGTGGCGCCAGTCAGGGCCCCTTCGCGAGCAGGCTCGCTCCCACAGGGGAACGCATTCCACATGTGGGAGCGAGCCTGCTCGCGAAGAGGCCGGCTGCATCACCACCCAATCCGGATCAATCGGCTTCGTTCAGGATCAGGCTGCGGTAATGCCCCGGATTTGACCCCGACCACTTGCGAAACGCCTTGTAGAACGAGCTGGTGTCGGCAAACCCCAGCCGCGTGGCGATCTCGGCAAAGCTGATGGCAGGCTCGGCCAGCCAGACAATCGCCAACTCCTTGCGCACGCTGTCCTTGAGCCCCTGGTAAGTCTGGCCCTCTTCAGCCAGGCGCCGACGCAGGGTTGAAGCCGACATGCACAGCTGTTGCGCCAGGGATTCGGTTTCCGGCCAGTGTTCGGCGGGCAGTTGCCGCAAATCGTGTTTGATCCGGCTGGCCAGGCTCTCTGGATCACGGTACTTGACCAGAATATTGGCCGGCGCATGGGCCAGGAAACGCTTGAGTTCTTCCGGACTGCGCTTGATCGGCAAGTCCAGGCACTCGGCCGAGAAAATCATCCGCGTGCGCGGCCGGTCGAAACGCAGGTTCTCGGAGAACATCACCTGGTAGTCATCGCAGAAGTCCGGTGCCTGGCAGCGCAATTCGATGGCCAGGATCGGAATCCGTCGCCCCGCCAACCAGCAGGCGACACCGTGAACGATCATCCAATAGGTGAAATAGGTAAAGGCGCGGCGTGGGTCCTGGTCGTCTTCGAGCAGGACAATTTCCGCCAGGCTTTGCTGACGAACCAGCTGTGCAGGCAAGTGTTCGAGCATCAACGACAGAAAGCTCAAACCCGAGGTCAGGCCGGCGGCCAGGCTCGGCTGGACCATGGAGCAGCGACAGAGAAACTCCAGGCTGCCGGATTTGAGTTTGCGCGGGTCCATGCCAAAAAACTCATCGTCCCGGCGCCGGGCCAACAAGCGCCACAGCCTTGCGTAAGCGGTGGCCGGCACGCGGGCAGTGGTGGTTTCCAGCAGCGCCGGGGCGATGCCGACTTTGTTCAACACCTCTTCGGTAGCGGCTCCTGGGGCGCAGCTTTGCAACAGCGCTTCACGCACCAGTTGAATGGAGATGGTGTCTTTTTCCGACATTGACCGAGGCAAGCCCTGTTCTTTGAGTAGTGGGAATATTAGCCCGTCAAAATCAAAAGATCGTCCGAACGCGGCCCGAACCTTCGGCAGCTCCTGCCACGGTGCACGTCATCCCACTGGAGCTGCCATAGACTGCGATCTTTTGCCTTAAGCCTTAAAGAATCCGGTACAGCAACCGCTCGATCCGCACACGACTCACGCGCTTGAGAAACTTGGCCACCCCCGCCGGGTATTCCAGCAGCGTTTCCAGCTCCTGGTAACGCTCGATCCGGCGGGTGTTCTCGAAAATCTCCGCCAGCTCTGTACGACGCGGCCCCAGCAGCTCGCCTTTCGGATCATCAATCAGCAAGGCGTTTTCCAGGTCGAGTCGGAATGCCCGCGGATTGAGGTTGTTGCCGGTCAGCAAGGTGTAGCGCTGATCGACCCACATACCCTTGAGGTGATAGGTGTTGTCGCCATCACGCCACAGATGCAGGTTCAGTTGGCCGCTGTCGACGCTGCGATGGTGACGCTTGGCGAAACGCCGCAGGCTGATCTCGTAAAGGTACGGCAACGCCGAAATCACCTTGAACGGCTCGCTCGGCGGGATGTAGAAGTCGTTGGCCGTCTTGTCGCCGACGATGATGTCGATCTTCACGCCCCGCGCCAGAGCCCGGTTGATTTCCCGGGTCACGGGCAGCGGCAGGTTGAAGTATGGCGTGCAGATGGTCAGTTGATGCTGAGCGCTGGCGATCAACTCGCAAATCACTCGACTCAGCGGGTTGTTCTTGCCGACACCGAGCAATGGGCTGACCGACAAACCACCCTTTTCCGGGGTGCCTGTCGTGGTGTCGTACGCCGCGTGCTTGAGGCGGCTGCGCAAGTCGCCGATGTCGTTGCGCAGGCTGCGGGTGGTCGGCAGGTTCGGCAAATCGAGACGATGCACCGCTTTGGAGGCGATCAGACCGTGCTGGACCAGGTGCTGCATTGAATCGGCCAGGGCGCTGTTCTGCAGCACGTGATAACGGTCGTAGCGGTACTTGTCGAATTTGTGCAGGTAAACGTTGTTCAGGCTCGCGCCGCTGTAGATCACGCAATCGTCGATCACGAAGCCTTTCAAATGCAGCACGCCGAACAGCTCACGGGTCTGCACGGGAACGCCATACACCGGCACTTCACTGGCATGAGTGCGGGTTGTTTCCTGGTACCAGGCCGAGTTGCCCGGCTGTTTGCCGGCGCCGATCAAGCCGCGCTGAGCGCGCAGCCAGTCAACGACCACCACCACGTCCAGTTCCGGACGCGCCAGTTTGGCCGCGTGCAAGGCATCAAGAATTTCCTGGCCGGCTTCATCTTGTTGCAGATAGAGCGCGACGATATAGATACGCTGGGTGGCGCTGGCGATCTTTTCCAGCAGGCACCGACGAAACTCGGCAGCGCCAGAAAGGATGGTGACGGCATCGGCGGTCAGCGGAAAACTGCGCAGTTTGGGCAGCAGAGAGCGTTTGAAAAGCGACGGCATAGGGCTCGCAAAAAGGTCGAATCCGAAGAACCCTAGAGCTTACACCATGGATCCGCTTGGGTCTTGTTAGTGTCTGTAAAGGCCCCTTCGCGAGCAGGCTCGCTGCCACATTAAAATGCATTCCCCTGTGGGAGCGAGCCTGCTCGCGAAAGCGATTTTTCAGGCGACAAAAAATACCCGATTGACCAAGGAGAACGATCGTTCTACTGTAGCGCCATGAACGAGATAACCAGCAACGACACACGCGACATCATTCTGGATGTCACCGAAAAGTTGATCTACAAAAGTGGCATCGCTGCCACTGGGATGGATCTTCTGGTGAAAACCGCCGGCGTCTCCAGAAAGAGTATTTACCGCTACTTCGCCAACAAGGAGGAGCTCACCGTCGCGGCCCTGCAACGCCGTGATGTGCGCTGGATGCGTTGGTACAGAAGCGAAGTCGACCAGGCTGAAACACCGGCCGACCGGCTGCTCAACCTGTTTACCGTGCTCAAGGCCTGGTTCGCCTCCGAAGGCTTCCGTGGCTGTGCATTCATCAATACCAGCGGCGAAACCGGCGACCCGCAAGACCCGGTTCGCCTGGTTGCCAAAGACCATAAACAGAAGCTGCTCGACTACGTGCGCGAGCTCTGCACCGAACAGGGCGCCACAGACCCGGAGACGCTGGCCAAACAGCTGCTGATCCTGATCGACGGTGCCATTACCGTGGCGCTTGTCATGGGTGATCACAGTGCCGCCGATAATGCGCAATGCATGGCGCGAAAGTTATTGGACCTGTAACACTTTAACCAATCCCGACAACTTGCTAGAACGTTACTTTGATAGGGAGACTATTAATGTCTGATGCCGAAGTTCGTGCGCCATTGCCGCCATTCACCCGTGAATCGGCCATCGAAAAAGTACGTCTGGCCGAAGACGGCTGGAACTCCCGCGACCCGGAACGCGTGTCGCTGGCCTACACCCTGGACACCAGATGGCGAAACCGCGCCGAGTTTGCCTACAACCGCGAAGAAGCCAAAGGTTTCCTGACGCGCAAATGGGTCAAGGAACTGGATTACCGCCTGATCAAAGAACTTTGGGCCTTTACCGGCGACCGCATCGCCGTGCGTTATGCCTACGAATGGCACGACGACTCGGGCAATTGGTTCCGCTCGTATGGCAACGAAAACTGGGAGTTCGACGAGAACGGTTTGATGGCCAATCGGTTTGCCTGCATCAACGACATGCCGATCAAGGAAAGCGACCGCAAGTTCCATTGGCCACTGGGTCGTCGGCCTGACGACCATCCAAGTCTGTCCGACCTGGGCCTGTAAACCCTGATCCATGTGGGAGCGAGCTTGCTCGCTCCCACAGGGGTTTGTGGTGTTCAGGCTACCGCGGCCTGCTGCTTTGCCGCTGCTTTAGCTTCTAGCTCCCTCACCAACGGCAACACCCGCTTGCCGAAATACTCCACCTCTTCCTGAAAGTGCAGAAACCCCGCCAACACCAGATCCACTCCCACCGCTTTCAGCACAACGATCCGTTCGGCAATCTGCTGCGGCGTACCGATCAGGTTGGTCTTGAAACCGTCGTTGTACTGCACCAGATCCTCGAACGTCGACTTGGCCCAATTGCCCTCACCCTCAGGTGATGCCCTGCCCGCCTGCTTCGCGGCATCGCCAAACGCATTCACCGCCTCCGGGTCCGCCTGATCGATGATTTGCGCCAGCACGGCTCGCGCTTCTTCTTCGGTGTCGCGGGCAATGACAAACGCGTTTACGCCGACTTTCACCGAATGATTGTTTGCCGCCGCCTTGGCGCGAATGTCGTCGACCTGGGCCTTGATGCCTTCCGGGGTGTTGCCGTTGGTGAAGTACCAGTCCGACACCCGCGCTGCCATGTCCCGAGCCGCGCGAGAACTGCCACCCTGGAAGATTTCCGGCTGACCCAGCGGTTTGGGTTTGAGGCTGTAGTTGTCGAAGCGGTAGAAGTCACCGCGAAAGGTGAAGTTGTCCTGGTTCCAGATGCCCTTCAGCGAGCGGATGAATTCTTCGGAGCGGCGATAGCGCTCGTCGTGTTCGAGCCAGTGTTCGCCAATCGCCTGGAACTCACCCTTGAACCAGCCACTGACAATGTTCACCGCCACCCGGCCGTTAGTCAGCTGGTCGATGGTTGCCAATTGCTTGGCCGCCAACGCCGGCTGCCAAGGGCCGGGCAAGATGGCAGCGATCACTTTCAGTTTGGTGGTGGCGGCCAGCAACGCATGGCTGAAGGCGACGGATTCGTGTTGGTACTCGGCGCCGTAACCGGCGGTGAAGCGGATCTGCGTCAGGGCATATTCAAACCCCGCCTCTTCGGCCAGTTGCGCCAGTTTGCGGTTGTAGTCGATGCCCCAGTGGGTGCGTTGCTCGATCTTGCTGACCACCAGCCCGCCGCTGACGTTAGGCACCCAGTAGGCAAATTTGACGGCTTGCTGACTCATTGGCATGTCCTCGGGACTTTAGGGAAGTCCTGGGGTAAGAGCAGCAACCGTGCCAGCGCGCAAACCGCGGATTAACGGGACATTCACGATGGTTTGCTGTGAGCGATCAGGGCGATTTGCTGACGGACTGTTGGCGGAGCAACAGCTGGGCGCGATTGAGCAGCGACTTCACGGCGTAAATCCTGGCCGCGCGCTCCCGGCATGGACCGTGCAATCACCTTGACGTGCAACTTTTTTAGCCAAGCCCAGGAGCCGTCCCATGACCGAACATCAGGTAATCAATCCGCTGTCCACTGGCACTGACTATGAAGCGCTGGCCGCAAGGTTCCGGCCGATTTTCCAACGCATCGCCGCCGGTGCCGTTGAGCGCGAACAGTCCCGCAGCCTTCCGTACGAACCGATTCAGTGGCTCAAGGACGCCGGTTTCGGCGCCGTACGGATTCCGATTGAATACGGCGGTGGCGGCGCCTCCCTGCCACAACTGTTTGAGCTGCTGATCGAATTGGCCGAAGCCGATTCCAACGTGCCTCAGGCCTTGCGCGGGCACTTCGCCTTTGCCGAGGATCGCTTGAACTCGACACCTGGGCCAGGCCGGGATCTGTGGTTCAAGCGCTTTGTCGACGGTGACATCGCCGGCAATGCCTGGACCGAGATTGGCAGCGTCGCCATTGGCGATGCCATCACCAAAGTCTCACCTCACGGCGATCAGTGGAGGCTCAACGGCGAGAAGTTCTACAGCACTGGCAGCCTGTTTTCCGACTGGATCGACGTGTACGCGCACCGCAGCGACACCGGCGGCGACGTGATTGCTGCCGTCCGAACCCGCCAACCCGGCATCGTGCAGAGCGACGACTGGGACGGCTTCGGCCAGCGCACCACCGGCAGTGGCACCTCACGGTTTATCGATGCCGAGGTGGAGGCCGAGAACATCATCGACTTCGCCACCCGTTTCAAATACCAGACCGCGTTTTATCAGCTGGTGCTGCTGGCCACACTGGCCGGGATCGGTCGTGCGGCGTTGCGCGATGTGGCTCACCAAGTACGTGAACGCAAACGTATCTACAGCCATGGCAATGCGCAGCACGTCAGCCAGGATTCGCAGGTGCAGCAAGTGGTCGGTGAGATTGCGGCACTGGTGTATGCGGCCGAGGCCAGCGCCTTGAGGGCTGCGCAACCGGCGCAACGGGCTTATCTGGCGCGATTCTCGGGTGATGATGCCTTGGAACAAGAGGCGAATGTCGCGGCGGAAATCGAATCGGCCAAGGCGCAGGTGGTGGTTTCTGAGCTAATCCAGCGAGCAACCGCACAACTATTCAACGCACTGGGGGCTTCGGATACTCGCGTGGGTAAATCACTGGACCGGCACTGGCGCAATGCGCGGACGGTGTCGTCACACAATCCGGTGATCTACAAGGCGCGGATTGTCGGGGATTGGGCGATCAACGGGACCGAGCCGCCGTTTGTGTGGCAAATCGGGAACGGGCCACAGACCAAGTGATCCGACGATAGGGTCAGACGGGTCGCCGCAGTAGTTGGATATAGGTAAGATATCGGCCCTTCCCCGCAGCCCTGTCCTGCACTCCGCCGAATAAGCCGATTCCATGCCTTTCGAACTCAGTGTTGACCTCACCACCCTGGCCATTCTGGCCCTCGTCGCTTTTATTGCCGGTTTCATCGACGCCATTGCCGGCGGTGGTGGCCTGTTGACCACCCCGGCGCTGCTGACCGCAGGCCTGCCGCCGCATCTGGTGCTGGGCACCAACAAACTCAGTTCGACGTTCGGCTCGGCCACGGCCAGTTTCACCTTCTACCGACGCAAGCTGTTCCATCCAAGGCAGTGGATGCACGCCATTGTCGGCACGCTGGTGGGCGCGTTGACCGGTGCCGTGGTTGCTCACTACCTGCCGGCGGAATGGCTGAACAAGATGCTCCCGGTGATCGTTTTCGGCTGCGGCGTCTATCTGTTGTTTGGCGGAACGCCGAAAGCACCGCTGGACAGCGACGCACCGATCAAGAAAAAGTGGCAATCGACCCAAGGCTTCAGCCTTGGTTTCTACGACGGCGTGGCCGGTCCCGGCACGGGTGCGTTCTGGACCGTCAGCACGATGCTGATGTACCCCATCGACTTGGTGAAGGCCAGCGGCGTGGCGCGCAGCATGAACTTCGTCAGCAACATTGCGGCACTGTCGGTGTTCGTGTTTTCCGGGCAGGTGGACTGGATCATCGGCCTGAGCATGGGCCTGTCGGTGATGGTCGGGGCGTTCTTCGGGGCTCGCACCGCCATCAGCGGCGGTGCGAAGTTCATTCGCCCGGTGTTCATCACCGTGGTGTTGGGCTTGACCGTGCGGTTAGCCTGGCAACACTGGTTCAGCGTGGCCTAAGCGCCGCGCCACATAGACGTCGATCAGGTAACGGGCAATCGAGCGTGACGCCGGCAACGGCGGCAGCTCGCGTACGTTGAACCACTGGGCGTCTTCGATCTCGTCTTCCTGACACACGATCTCGCCGCCGGCGTATTCGGCATGGAAACCCAGCATCATCGAATGCGGGAACGGCCAGCACTGGCTGCCCATGTATTGGATGTTCTTGACCTCGATCTGCACTTCTTCGCGGACTTCACGAATCAGGCAGTCTTCGGCCGACTCGCCCGGTTCGGCAAACCCCGCCAACGTACTGTAGACCCCGGGGACAAAGCGCGGCGAACGGGCCAGCAGGACTTCATCGCCACGGGTCACCAGTACGATCATGCTCGGCGAAATGCGTGGGTAACTACGTAAATCACACGGTTCGCAATACATCGCCCGTTCCCGGGTCACTTGGATCATCGCCTGCCCGCAGTTGCCGCAAAAGCGGTGTTCGCGGGCCCAGGTGCCGATTTGCGCGGCATAACCGAGCACTTTGTAGAGCGTATGGTCGCCTTCGAGCATGAACGCCCGCAGGCCTTTCCAGTTGCAGCCCGGCACATCGCTGTGACTGCGCAGCTCCAACAAATAGACCGGTTCGCCGTCCAGGTGACCGATGCCATGTTCGGCGAGGATCGACAGGTCCTGGCGCTTGAGCCATTCGCGCGCAAACAGCGCGCCATTGTCATCGAACAAAAAGCCTTCGGGGCTACGCGCTACCGCCCAGCCGCCGGGCTGGTCGGTGTCCAGTACTGCAGTGGTCCAGCGTGAAATCATTTTTAATCAATCCAGAAATTCGGGTTTCTGTTTGCTCATATGGGCGGCCATGGCCACGCGCAGATCAGTGGATTGCAGCATGGCGGCGTTCCAGGTGGCGACGTATTCGAGGCCGTCGTCGATGCGATGGTCGCGCATGTAGCTGATCATCTCTTTGGTGCCGGTGATCGCAATCGGCGACTTGCTGGCGATCTCGCGGGCAATGCCCATGACACCGTCGAGCAGGCTGGCCGTGTCGCTGTAAACGCGATTGACCAGGCCCATGCCACGCGCTTCTTCGGCACCGAAAGTGCGACCAGTGTAAGCCAGTTCACGCAGCATGCCGTCACCGATGATCCGCGGCAAGCGTTGCAGAGTGCCAACGTCGGCCGCCATGCCGATGTCGATTTCCTTGATCGAAAACTGCGCGTCTTCGGCGGCGTAACGCATGTCGCAAGCAGCAATAAGGTCGATGGCGCCACCCAGGCAATAACCCTGAATCGCCGCCAGCACAGGTTTGCGGCAATGGTCGACCGCATTGAAAGACCCTTGAAGGGCGAGGATTTTGCGGCGCAGCAAGCGCGCGTTGCGACCCACGTCCTTGCCCAGTTCATTGGCCACGCCGGCCAACATCATCAGGTCGATGCCGGAAGAAAAATGCTTGCCCGCACCACTGAGGACCACCACCCGGACTTCGTCAGTGTCGTCGACCCACTGGAAAATCTCGATGATCTCGCTCCAGAACGCGGCATTCATCGAATTGATTTTTTCCGGCCGGTTGATCTGCACATGGGCGACTTTATCGTTCAGTTCGACGGTGAACGCAGTGTACTGAGACATGGCAGTGATCCTTTTACCGGGCAGAAAATGAGTTCCGGACTATAACAAGGCATCAAGGCCGACCGTAAGGCAGCGGTTCGGCCAAAGACGGGACTTAGCCTGCGCACCACAACGGTGCGCGAGCATTGCCGCGCTTCGCACATTCATGTGACATCTCGACTTTTTTTTGAGGCAAAAAGGTAAAAAATCATGCCCTTCGTCGGTGCGTTTCCCCCTCCAAGCGGTACGTCCGTACCTCTTTAAACCGATTGTCGAACAATTTTGCCATCTGGCCTCCCCCGCTCTAAGTTCTGGCCTAGACTCAGTTTCGCGGGGCGAAACCGGCCGGTCACAAAGCGGGAAGAAAGTCGAAACTTTTGCCGCTCGTGACGGGTCAGGTTAAAGGGAGGTGCGTTGCGACTGGTGCAATCCTTGCAACGATCTCTACAGCCATTCTGCTTCATCGTATTGGCGGCGCTTGCTCTCCGATGCGTAGCGCGTTTGCGCCCGGCCACAGGAATTGGCCACGAAACACCGTTTGTGCCAGACCTAAGAATTAGATCAACAACACGGGAGACTTATATGATCAGTGCGGCTTTAGATATTCAGGGAGAACGTGCTCATCAGCAGGTCGGCGAAACGAGCACTGTAAGCGCGCCAAGTCACCAATCGGTCAGCGTCCCAGGCACAAAGACGCTGACACCGGTGACCAGTCAGAACCCCAACAAGAAGAAAGTGTTGTTCGTCACCTCGGAGATCGCCGATCTGGTGAAAACCGGTGGTCTGGGCGATGTTTCCGCAGCGCTGCCGCGAGCCATGGCGCATCTGCATGATGTGCGTGTGCTGATTCCCGGTTACCCGCAAGTGCTGAACAGCGAAAACCCGATTCATATCATTGGTGAACTCGGTGGTCACGCCGCGTTGCCCCCCTGCAAGATCGGGCGCATGGACATGCCCGACGGTCTGGTCATTTACGTGTTGATCTGCCCCGAGCTTTACGAGCGCGAGGGTTCGCCTTACGGTGCCAACAACGGCCGCGACTGGCCGGACAACCACATTCGTTTCGCCCGTCTGGGCCTGGCCGCTGCCGATATCGCCGCCAATCTTGCACAAATTCACTGGTGCCCGGACCTGGTGCACGCCCATGACTGGCCTGCCGGTCTGGCACCCGCTTATATGCACTGGCGTGGACAGCGTACCCCGACGCTGTTCACCATTCATAACCTCGCCTATCAGGGCGTGACCAGTCTTGGCTCGTGCCCGGAACTGGGTATTCCCATGCATGCCTTGCAACAGGAAGGCATGGAGTTCTACGGCAAGATGTCGTTCCTCAAGGCCGGCATGGCTTATTCGAGCCACATCACCACCGTCAGCGCCACCTATGCCCAGGAAATCACCACCCCGGCCTTCGGCTGCGGTCTCGACGGTTTTCTTGCCGCCAAGACCCAGCAAGGTCTGCTCAGTGGTATTCCCAATGGCATCGATGAAAGCTGGGATGCCGCTACCGACCCGCACCTGTTCCGCCCCTTCAAAATTGGCGATTGGGAAGGCAAAGCGGTCAACGCCGCCCACGTGCGTAAGCTGTTTGGCCTGGATGATAGCGAAGGTCCGCTGTTCGCCGTGGTTTCGCGACTGGTCTATCAGAAAGGCCTGGACCTGACCGAAGCCGTCTCCGAGTACATCGTCAAATCTGGCGGGCAGATCGCGATCATCGGTCGTGGCGAGCCGGAAGAAGAACAAGCCATGCGTGAACTGGCCCTGCGTTTTCCAGGCCAGATCGGCGTGCGCATCGGTTTCAACGAGACCGACGCCCGTCGCATGTTCGCCGGCAGTGATTTCCTGCTGATGCCTTCGCGTTACGAGCCTTGCGGGCTGAGCCAGATGTACGCCCAGCGCTTCGGTTCGTTGCCGGTGGCACGCAACACCGGTGGTTTGGCCGACACCATTGAAAACGGGGTGACCGGTTTCCTGTTCGACGAATCCACGGCCGAAAGTTACGAGGAAGCCCTGAGCCGGGCCTTCAAGGTTTTTGCCTTCCCCGACCTGCTCAATGCCATGCGCTGCCGGGCCATGGCCGCGCCTTTCAACTGGTGCAAGGCGGTCGAACCGTACGCCGAACTCTACGAAAAACTGGTGACCAAGGCGCTGGGTAAATCGGGCAAACATTAAGAGGTTTTCAAAGATGCCGTTACGGACCCTTGAGACCTGGCCCCACGGCGCAATCATGCTGGACGCAGAGCACACGCGTTTTGCCTTGTGGGCGCCAGATGCGTTTTACGTCAGTGTCGAACTGGAAGATGGACAGTCCTTGCCACTCCTGCCCCAGGCAGATGGCTGGTTCGTGATCAACACCCGCTGCCCCGCCGGCACGCGTTACCGCTACAACATCGACGGGGAGCTTGCGGTGCCCGACCCGGCCTCCCGCGCGCAGGCCGGTGATATCGACCGCCACAGCGTGGTGGTCGATCCACTTGCCTATCAATGGCAACACAGCGCCTGGCTTGGGCGGCCGTGGAATGAGGCGGTGATCTACGAATTGCACGTCGGTGCGCTCGGCGGCTTCAGCGAAGTCGAGCAGCACCTGGCGCGCCTCGTGGAGCTGGGCATCAGCGCGATCGAACTGATGCCCCTGGCGCAGTTCCCCGGTGACCGCAATTGGGGTTATGACGGGGTTCTGCCCTACGCGCCCCAAGCCTCCTATGGCACTCCCGAACAACTCAAACACTTGATCGACACCGCCCACGGTCATGGCATGGCGGTGATTCTCGACGTGGTCTACAACCACTTCGGCCCGGACGGCAACTACCTGCATCGCTACGCCAAGGGCTTTTTCCGCGAAGACAAGCACACCCCGTGGGGTGCGGCCATCGACTTCCGGCGGCGCGAGGTACGGGACTTCTTCATCGACAATGCGCTGATGTGGTTGCTGGAGTACCGCTTCGATGGCTTGCGCCTGGACGCGGTACACGCCATCGAAGACCCTGACTTTCTTCAGGAACTGGCGCAAAAGGTTCGCCAGCAAACCGATCCGGCCAGGCATGTGTGGCTGACCGTTGAAAACGAACACAACCAGGCCAGCCTGCTCGGAGAAGGCTACGACGCGCAGTGGAACGACGACGGTCACAACGCCTTGCACGTGCTGCTGACTGGCGAAACCGACGCCTATTACGCCGACTATGCACAAAACCCCACTGAACAACTGGCGCGCTGCCTGAGCCAGGGTTTTGTGTTTCAAGGCCACTTGACCCGTCACGGTACACCCCGTGGCGAGCCCAGCGGTCATTTGCCGCCCAGTGCTTTTGTGCTGTTTCTGCAAAACCACGACCAGATCGGCAACCGCGCCTTGGGCGAACGGCTGCATCAACTGGCCAACCCCGATGCGCTCAAGGCAGCCACCGCATTACTACTGTTGTCACCGATGATCCCGCTGATGTTCATGGGCGACGAGTTCGCCGCCCAACAACCGTTCCTGTTCTTCACCAGCCATCACGGTGAACTCGCGGAGCTGGTCCGCGAGGGACGACGTAACGAGTTTGCCGCCTTCAGCGCGTTTGCTGATCCGCACAAACGCGAGCAGATTCCCGACCCCAACGCGCGCCAGACCTTTGAGGCTTCACGCCCCGAGCTGACATCAACCCGACAATCCGCCATACACGACCTGTATCGCCAACTGTTGCAGATCCGCCATCAGCAGATCATTCCCCGCCTGCCCGGTGCTCAAGCATTGGGCGCGGACGTGCTGGGCGCAGGCGCAGTAACGGCGCGCTGGCGACTGGGCGATGGCAGCCTGCTGTGCATTGACCTGAACCTCAGCGACACGCCGGTGGTCCACTCCCCACAGGCCGACGCTTCGTTGTTGTTCGAATACCCGCCACAGTCAGCCGGTCTGTTGGATCAGGGCACACTTGCCCCGTATTGCGCGCTAGTCAGCCTCACGGCCGCAGCCCCTTTGCTACCCCCGGATGGAGAGCGCCAATGAGCGATGCGCAACTGGAAATACTGGCCAGCCGAGCTGGCCTGGCTGTCGACTGGATCGACGCCAATGGCCGCCCACAGAAAGTCGCCCCATCAGTGTTACGCAACGTCCTCACCGGACTCGGCCACCCGGCCGGCAGCGCTCAGGAAATCGACGCCAGCCTGCAGGAACTGCAGCAGGTGCAACAGACCCGACACCTGCCGCCGCTGCTGACCGCAGACTTCGGTGTCGGCCTCAGCCTGGCGCATTACTTTGAGCCGCAAACACCGTGCGAGATCCACCTTGAAGATGGCTCGCGACTTCATTTAAAACTGGATGCCGAGGCGATATTGCCGGGCCTGGTCCCGGTCGGTTATCAGCACGTCAGCATCGACGGACAGGAATTTACCTTGGCCGTTGCACCGACGCGCTGCTACAGCGTCGGCGATGCCGTCGACAGTCCGATCCCCCGCGCCTGGGGCCTGAGCGTGCAGCTGTACGCGCTGCGTCGTCCGGGCGATGGCGGTTTCGGCGATACCCAGGCGCTGGAAGACCTGGCTCGGGTGGCCGGCGAGCGTGGCGCCGAAGCGCTGGCGATCAGTCCGCTGCATGCGATGTTCGGCAGCGACACCCAGCGCTACAGCCCGTATTCGCCTTCCAGCCGTTTGTTTCTCAACAGCCTGTACGCCGCACCGGGCGCGATCCTGGGTGATCGAGCATTGCGGACCGCGATTGATGCAACCGGCCTGGCGGCAGAACTCAAGCACCTCGAAGCCTTGCCGTTGATTGATTGGCCGGTGGCGGCCGAAGCCAAACATCGTCTGTTGCAGGCGTTGTACGAAGGTTTTGTGCAGGGCGAACACCCGTTGCATGCCGACTTCAGCAGCTTCCGCCACGCTGCTGGCGAAGCCCTGGAAAACCACTGCCGCTTTGAAGCCATTCAAGAAGCCCGCGCCGCCCAGGGTGAAAGTCTCGACTGGCGGCAGTGGCCCGTGCAATGGCAAAACCCGCGCAGCGCGGCCCTGGCCGAATTCGCCGAAGAAAACGCCGGGCGCATCGGCTTCTTTGCCTTCTGCCAATGGCTGATCACGCGCTGCCTGGAGCGCGCACAAACCGCCGCCCGCAGCGCCGGCATGAGCATTGGCCTGATCGCCGATCTGGCCGTCGGTGCCGATGGCGGTGGCAGCCAGGCCTGGAGTCGCCAGGACGAATTGCTCGCCTCGCTGACCGTGGGTGCACCACCGGACATTCTCAACCGTACCGGTCAGGGCTGGGGGATTTCCGCGTTCTCGCCCGAAGGTCTGGTGCGCAATGGCTTTCGTGCATTCATCGAAATGCTCCGCGCCAATTTTGCCCACGCCGGTGGCCTGCGCATTGATCACGTCATGGGACTGCAACGGCTGTGGGTGATCCCCAATGGCGCGTCACCCGCCGACGGCGCCTACCTCTATTACCCGGTGGATGACCTGCTGCGTTTGCTGACCCTCGAGTCCCATCGCCATCAAGCCATCGTCCTCGGTGAAGACCTTGGCACCGTGGCCGATGGTCTGCGAGAAAAGCTCATCGCCCGTTCGATTCTCGGCATGCGCGTGCTGTTGTTCGAACAGGACAACGCGCACTTCAAACCGATTCTCGACTGGCCGGACAACGCACTGGCGACCACAAGTACTCATGACTTGCCGACACTCAATGGCTGGTGGCATGGCCACGATATCGACTGGAACGCCCGACTGGGCCTGGTCGACGCCCCGGGTGAAATCGAATGGCGCCACCACCGCGAACGCGAGCGTGAAGGCCTGCGTCGGGTGTTGAGCGAGGACCCGCAAAACTTTCGCGAAGAGTCCCATGAAACCGATCAGGTGCTCGATGCCGCGATACGTTTCCTCGGTCATACCCGTGCGCCGCTGGTGTTGCTGCCGCTGGAAGATGCCCTGGGCATCGAGCAGCAAGCCAACTTGCCCGGCACCACCGACACGCACCCCAATTGGTCCCGACGCTTGCCCGGCGACAGTGAAGCCTTGCTCGATGACCCGGACGCCGCTCGGCGTCTGGAACTGCTCGCCTGTGCGCGGCTTCAGGCGGCCGAGCGTGACCAATGAAGCAAACGCTTATCCAACCGCTGCGGGCCACCCTGCGGCTGCAGTTCCATAAAGACTTCACGCTGGACGATGCGGTGCCGCTGGTGCCGTACTTCGCCAGCCTCGGCATCAGCCATGTGTATGCGTCACCCCTGCTGAGTGCTCGCGCCGGGTCCATGCATGGCTACGACGTCGTGGACCCGACCACGGTCAACCCGGAGCTGGGCGGCGAAGCGGCGCTGCGGCGTTTGGTCAGCGCATTGCGCGAGCAGAACATGGGGCTGATCCTCGACATCGTCTCCAACCACATGGCCGTCGGCGGTGGCGATAATCCCTGGTGGCAGGATTTGCTGGAATGGGGACGCCTGAGCCCTTACGGCGAATTCTTCGATATCCAATGGCATTCGCCCGACCCGTTGATGGAAGGCCAGTTGCTGCTGCCCTTCCTCGGCAGCGACTA
This sequence comes from Pseudomonas svalbardensis, assembly GCF_030053115.1. NCBI lineage: Bacteria > Pseudomonadati > Pseudomonadota > Gammaproteobacteria > Pseudomonadales > Pseudomonadaceae > Pseudomonas > Pseudomonas svalbardensis. The sequence goes on from NZ_CP125619.1 coordinate 3,229,088, forward strand.
CGGCATCGCCTTGCAGGACGGCACCCTGCCCTTGCGCTTCGATGCGCAAAAGGGTGCGTTTTATGTCGAGCACTATGAGCATCACTTCCCGATCTGTCCGACGAATTACGGCGAACTGCTCAGAACCGATGACCCGCTGAGTGCCGAATCGCTCAAGGCGCTGGCAGACCGTTTCAGCACCTTGAGCTACCAGACCGACGCCCACAGTCTGGCGATGCCGCTTAAAACAGAGTTGCGTGAACTGGCCAGCGATCCGGCGATTCTGCAGGCCATCCAGCACAACCTCAGCGCTTACGACTCGCTCACCGCCGAAGGTTTCCAGCGCCTGCACCTGTTGCTTGAACGCCAAAGCTATCGCCTGGCCAGTTGGCGCACAGCAGCAGATGACATCAACTGGCGGCGTTTTTTCGATATCAACGAACTGGGCGGCCTGCGGGTCGAACGCCCGGCCGTGTTCGAAGCCACCCACGCGAAAATCTTCGAACTGGTGGCCGAAGGCCTGTTTGACGGTCTGCGCATCGACCACATCGACGGCCTCGCCGACCCTCGGGGTTACTGCCGCAAATTGCGGCGACGGGTCGACAGCCTGTCGCGAGATCGGCACCTGCCGATCTACGTCGAGAAGATCCTCGGCGAAGGTGAAACCCTGCACCGTGACTGGTCGGTGGATGGCACCACCGGTTACGAGTTCATGAATCAGCTGTCGCTGCTGCAACACGCTCCGGAAGGCGCGCACACTTTGGCCGAACTGTGGAATCGCTACAGCGAACGGCCTGCCGATTTCCGTCAGGAAGCGCAACTGGCCCGCCAGCAGATCCTCAACGGTTCCCTCGCCGGCGACTTCGAAAGCGTCGCCCAGGCCCTGTTGCAAGTGGCCCGGGATGACCTGATGACCCGCGACCTGACCCTCGGTGCAATCCGTCGGGCGTTGCAGGAACTGATCGTGCATTTCCCGGTGTACCGCACCTATATCAGCCCCCTTGGGCGTTCGACTGAAGACGATGTGTTTTTCCAGCAAGCCATGGACGGTGCCAGGCAAACCCTCGGCGAGGCCGACTGGCCGGTGCTCGATTGCCTGGCCAGCTGGCTGGGGGGTGAGCCGTGGCGCAAACACCCGTTGGGCCGGCCGCGCAAGATGCTCAAGCATGCCTGTGTGCGTTTTCAGCAACTGACGTCGCCGGCGGCGGCGAAGGCTGTGGAGGACACCGCGTTCTATCGCTCGGCGACATTGTTGTCGCGCAATGACGTGGGCTTCAGCACCGAACAGTTCAGCGCGCCGGTGGCCGATTTCCATGCGGCTTGCATCAACCGTCTCGACGAGTTCCCCGATAATTTGCTGGCCACCGCGACCCACGACCACAAACGCGGCGAAGACACCCGCGCGCGCCTGGCGGTGCTGAGCGAGCGCAGTGCCTGGTACGCCGAGCAAGTCACGCTCTGGCGGACCCTCGCCCGCCCCCTGCGCGACGACGACCAGATACCGACTGCGGGCGATGAGTTGATCCTCTATCAAGCGATCCTCGGCAGCTGGCCGCTCGATTTGCGCAGTGACGATCAAACAGCCTTGGAGAACTACACTCAACGTCTGTGGCAGTGGCAACAGAAAGCCTTGCGCGAAGCCAAGTTGCAAAGCAGCTGGAGCGCGCCGAACGAGGCTTACGAACAAGCGGTTCAGCAATTCCTGCAACGTCTGCTTCTGAGCCCCGAAGGTGAACTGTTACGTGCGGCCCTCGGCAAAGCCGCCAAGAGCATCGCCGTCCCCGGAGCCCTCAATGGATTGGCGCAAACCTTGCTGCGCATGACCGTGCCGGGGGTACCGGACCTCTATCAGGGCAACGAGTATTGGGACTTCTCGCTAGTCGATCCTGACAACCGCCGGCCGGTGGATTACGCCAGCCGTCAGCAGTCGATGCAGACGCCATTGGAACTGCCCGAACTGTTGGCTGACTGGCGCGACGGGCGCATTAAACAAGCGCTGATCGCTCATGTGTTGAACCTGCGGCTCGAGCACACCGAGCTGTTTCGGCGAGGGACGTATCAAGCCCTTGAAGTCGTCGGCAGCCAGGCTCACCGGGTGCTGGCATTTGCTCGCTCGCTGGAAGGAAAACGCGCCATCGTGATCGTACCGATACGTTGCGCCGAGCTGCTGAAAAACAGTGCCGAACCCCGGATTGACGCGCCGCTGTGGGGCGATACACGGGTCAAATTACCGTTCACCGTCCCTGATGAAAATTTGAAGGGACTTTTTTCAGGCACAACAGTCACACACCAAAGGGAGCTGAACATCAGCGACGCGCTAGTGGATTTCCCGATCAATCTTTTTATCCAAACTACCCACACTTGAGTTCAGTTCAGGAGCATTGCGATGAGCACTAACGATAAACGTATCCGCGAATTCGCCTATCAGATCTGGGAATCGGAAGGAAAACCCGAGGGCCAGGACGCTCGCCACTGGGAGATGGCCCGCAAACTGGCTGAAGCCGAAGCCCTGGCACCGAGCAAATCGCCAAAAGCGGCGGGCAGCAAAACCGCCGGCACCAAGGCCCCTGCCAGCAAAGCCAATGGCAAGGCAGCGGAGCCAAACACCAAAGCCAAGCCCGCCGCTGCCTCCAAGGTCATCCCGCCGGGCGAAAAAGCCAACGAGAAAAAGCCTCGAGCAGCGCGTAAACCGCCCGCTGTCTGACGCCTCTCACCTGTGTCCTGATTGACCTCGTGGCGAGCCTTCTCGCCACCGAGGGCTCGCTCGCCCTCAAAAAAAACCAGAGCCAAGAACTGTCACCCCTTTGCAGGAGCACCTATGACCAGTCCGAAGAAAGCCGCGCCAGAACCTCAGGTCGAGGCCTCGCGAATCCGTGAAGGCTTGCCCTTCCCGCTGGGCGCGACCTGGGATGGCCTGGGGGTCAACTTCGCCTTGTTTTCCGCCAATGCCACCAAGGTCGAGCTGTGCATCTTCGATGATGCCGGCGAGGTCGAACTGGAACGCATCGAACTGCCGGAATACACCGACGAGATCTACCACGGCTACCTGCCCGACGCGCATCCGGGGATGATCTACGGCTACCGTGTCTACGGCCCGTACGACCCGGCGAACGGTCATCGCTTCAACCACAACAAACTGCTGATCGACCCCTACGCCAAACAACTGGTCGGCCAGTTGAAATGGTCCGAAGCCCTGTTCGGCTACACCATCGGCCATCCCGACGCCGACCTCAGTTTCGATGAACGGGACAGCGCGCCCTTCGTGCCCAAGTGCAAGGTGATCGACCCGGCCCACACCTGGGGTCACGACCATCGGGTCAGCGTGCCGTGGGACAAGACCATCATTTATGAGACTCACGTGCGCGGTATCAGCATGCGTCACCCCTCCGTCCCCGAGAATGTGCGCGGCACCTTCGCCGGGTTGATGGTCGATGACGTGCTGGAACACATCCGCAAGCTCGGCGTGTCGACAGTCGAATTGCTACCGATTCATGCCTTCGTCAACGACCAGCATCTGTTGCACAAAGGCATGACCAATTACTGGGGCTACAACAGCATCGCGTTCTTCGCCCCCGACCCGCGTTACCTGGCCAGTGGCAAGATCGCTGAGTTCAAGGAGATGGTTGCGCACCTGCACGAAGCCAATCTTGAAGTAATCCTCGACGTGGTCTACAACCACACCGCCGAGGGCAACGAACAAGGCCCGACCCTGTCCATGCGCGGCATCGACAACGCCTCTTACTACCGCTTGATGCCCGACGACAAGCGCTTCTACATCAACGATTCCGGCACCGGCAACACCCTGGACCTGAGTCACCCGTGCGTGCTGCAAATGGTCACCGACTCCCTGCGCTACTGGGCCTCGGAAATGCACGTCGACGGTTTCCGCTTCGATTTAGCGACCATTCTCGGCCGTTACCACGATGGCTTCGACGAACGTCACAGCTTCCTCGTCGCCTGCCGTCAGGACCCGGTGCTGCGCCAGGTGAAGATGATTGCAGAAGCCTGGGATTGCGGCCCCGGCGGCTATCAGGTCGGTAACTTTCCGCCAGGCTGGGTCGAGTGGAATGACAAATTCCGCGACACCGTGCGTGCGTTCTGGAAAGGCGACGACGGCCAACTGGCGGACTTCGCCAGTCGCATGACAGCCTCCGGCGAGATGTTCAATCAGCGTGGCCGGCGGCCGTACGCCTCGGTGAACTTCGTCACCGCCCACGACGGTTTCACCCTGAACGACCTGGTGTCGTACAACGACAAACACAACGAAGCCAACGACGAGAACAATCAGGACGGCAGCAACAACAACCTGTCCTGGAACCACGGCGTCGAAGGCCCGACCGACGACCCCGAGATCAATGAGCTGCGTCAGCGGCAGATGCGCAACTTCTTCGCCACCCTGCTGCTGTCCCAAGGCACGCCCATGCTGGTGGCCGGCGACGAATTCGCCCGCACCCAGGAGGGCAACAACAACGCCTATTGCCAGGACAGCGATATCGGTTGGGTCAATTGGGACCTGAGCGAAGACGGCAAGGCCCTGCTCAAGTTTGTTAAACGGCTGATCAAGTTGCGCCTGGCCTACCCGATCCTGCGTCGCGGTCGGTTCCTGGTGGGCAACTACAACGAGGACATCGGCGTCAAGGACGTCACCTGGCTCGCGCCGGATGGCAGCGAAATGTCCATCGAACAATGGGAGGAAGGCCATGGCCGCTGCCTCGGCATGCTGATGGATGGCCGCGCCCAGGAAACGGGGATCCGCCGCAAAGGTGGTGACGCGACGTTGTTGCTGGTGGTCAACGCGCACCACGACATCGTTAACTTCACCTTGCCGGAAGTGCCTGACGGCTATCACTGGACGTGCATGATCGACACCAATCAACCGTCGATTCGCGGGCAGGAACGCTTCGAGTTCGGGCACGAATATTCCGTCACTGGCCGTTCGCTGCTGCTGTTTGAATTGCAGCATGAGGAAGAAGAGTGAAATGGACCTTCAAGCGTTTCTCGATCGACAGTCACCGGACTACGCTGATACTCAGGCGCTAGGCCGGTGCCTGCGGGCGCTGGTGGAGGCTGAACTTGATCAGCTTCCGCTGCCGGGTAGCGGCCAGTCGCTGGAGCGATTCCAGCGACTGGCCGAAGTCGGTGCTCATGATCTGGGGTTGTGCAAGTTGTACGAAGGCCATACCGATGCACTGGCGATCATCCAGCAACTGGGTGGCTCGCCTACGCCGGGCAGCACGTGGGGCATGTGGGCTGCCGAACCACCGCAAGCGCGCGTGCAAGTCAGGCCGCAAGGTCAGATGGTTGTGCTGAATGGGCGCAAGGCCTGGTGTTCAGGTGCTTCGGTGTTGAGTCATGCGTTGCTCACGGCATGGGATCATCACGACCGGCAGCAATTGGTTGCGGTGGCGCTGGATCAACCCGGCGTGACCGTTACGGATCAGGGCTGGCAAGCCGTCGGAATGGGTGCCACTGGCAGCGTCGAGGTGCTGTTCGAAGGCGCCGAAGCACAAGCCATTGGCAACCCCGGCGATTACCTGCAACGTCCCGGCTTCTGGCAAGGCGGAATCGGCATTGCCGCTTGCTGGTACGGCGCGGCACAGAGCATCGCCGAACGCCTGCGCAGCCATTGCGCTCAACGTGAAGAACCCCACGCCCTCGCCCACCTGGGCGCGGTCGACAGTGCGCTGCATGCTGCCGCCGAGGTATTGCGGGTCAGCGCATTGATGATCGACGCCTCCCCGCTGGACGACGCCGAATTGCTGGCCCGGCGCGCCCGAGCGGTGGTGGAACACGCCGCCGAACAGGTCATGCTGCACGTCGGCCATGCCCTCGGCGCGGGTCCCTATTGCAAGGACCGACAGTTCGCCCGACTGATCGCCGACCTGCCGGTGTTCCTGCGTCAAAGCCACGCCGAACGGGATCTTGCAGCGCTTGGGCAGAGAGTACTTTCGGGGAAATGGGCGCTATGAAAACCAATCCAATAGTTGGCCAGGGAACGCCTCTGCATTTATGGCAAACCTCAAGCCATCTGGCGCAGTTGCCAGTGACCGACATCCTGACGCTGGTGCCGGAAGGCTCGCGCGCCGTGATCATCGCCCCCCATCCGGATGACGAAGTGCTGGGGTGCGGCGGCTTCCTGCAATTGCTCGCTGGGGCCGGCCGGCCGCTGCAACTGATTTCAGTCACTGATGGCAGTGCCAGCCATCCCGGTTCCGAGCGCTGGCCGGTGGAACGCCTGAGCGTGGTCCGCCCGCAGGAATCGGCCCAGGCCTTGCGCCGTCTCGGCCTGCCATTGCACAGTCTGAAATGGTTGCGCGGTGGTTTCGCCGACAGTCAGGTCGCGGCACGGGAAGCCGAGTTGTGCGAGTTCATCGAACGTCATCTGCGGCCCAACGATGTGGTCTTTACCACATGGCGAGAAGACGGCCATTGCGATCACGAGGCTGTGGGGCGTGCCAGTGCCGAAGCGGCGAAACGGGTCGGTGCTGCGCTGCATGAGCTGCCCGTCTGGACCTGGCACTGGGCAACCCCGGAAGACAGTTTCGTGCCTTGGCACCGGGCGCGAAAGATACTGTTGGCCCCGGCGCTGGTGGCGCGCAAACGTCACGCCATTCATGCCTTCGCCAGCCAACTGGAGGGCGACCCGAAAATCGGCTTGCCACCGGTGCTGGCACCGTATGTGCTGGACCGGTTACTGCAACCGTTTGAAGTGGTGTTTGTATGAGCGTCGAGGATTGCTATTTCGACGGTTTGTTCGCCGGCAACGACGATCCCTGGGTGTTCCGTCAGCGCTGGTACGAACAGCGCAAACGCGCCATAACGCTGGCAGCGCTGCCCCGACAGCACTACCGCGCGATCTTCGAACCCGGTTGCGCCAACGGGGAACTGAGCGCTGATCTGGCCACTCGCTGCGATCGCCTGTTGTGTTGCGATACGGCAGCCGCCGCCGTGGCGCTGGCTCGCACTCGCCTGAGTCTGTTCGACCATGCCGAAGTCCGCCAAAGTCGCCTGCCGAGCGATTGGCCCAACGAGCAGTTTGACCTGATCGTGCTCAGCGAAGTCGGCTATTACCTGGATGCCGAAGATCTCAAGTGCCTGATCGAACACGCCGCCCGGTCACTGACTGCCGACGGCCAGCTCCTGGCCTGCCACTGGCGCCCACCGATCGATGGCTGCCCGCTGAACGCACGACAGGTCCATGACCTGCTTCACGAACAGTTGCACTTGCCGCGCCTGGTCTTGCATCAGGAGGCCGATTTCCTGTTGGAACTCTGGAGCCGTGAACCGCGCTCCGTGGCCGCGCTGGAGGGCTTGCGATGATTGGCATTTTGATCCCGGCGCATAACGAAGAAGCGTTGATCGAGCAGTGCATACGGGCCGCCCTGCGCGCCGCGTGCCATGAACGGCTGGAGGGTGAAACGGTCCTGGTGCTGGTGGTGCTCGACAGTTGCACTGACCGATCCTCAGAGATTGTGGACAGTTACCCAGTGCACAGCCTGGCGATCGAGGCGCGTAACGTCGGCCAGGCGCGCGCCGCAGGTGCACGGTTTTTACTGGATCGGGGGGTGCGCTGGATTTCCTGCTCCGACGCCGACAGCCGGGTCGCCAAGGACTGGCTGGTGGCGCAACTGGACCTCGGTGCCGACGCGGTGTGCGGCACGGTGACGGTCGATCAGTGGAACGCGGCCTTCGATGAGGCGACACAGATTCGCTATCACAAGCGTTATCAGGCCCGCGACGGCCACCGGCATATCCATGGTGCCAACCTGGGCATCAGTGCCGAGGCTTACCGGCGTGCCGGTGGTTTCGAACCGCTGGCCAGTGACGAAGATGTACAACTGGTGCGGCAACTCGAGCGCTGCGGGGCGAATATTGCCTGGAGCCAGCGTCCCCAGGTGCTCACCAGTGCTCGACTGGACAGCCGCGCACGGGGAGGATTTGGTGATTTTTTGCGGGACATGGTGCAGGTCGGATAAAAAAACGTACCGGATGGAACATCGAGGCGACGAATAGCGTGACATAAGCAATACTCTGCTCGCGGCAATCCAGGGTTTGGAGCGCTGCACACTGCTATCAACGAGAACAAGGACGTAGCCATGAAATCGGTTTCCATCAGTGAAAGCAGCCTGCCAGTACAAATCTGGAACAGCGCCCCGCAACTGGACAACATTCCTGTCATCAGCACTCAGACCCTGGTCCCCGCCGGCGCACGCGCTGTAGTGATTGCCCCACACCCTGGCGATGAAGTCGTGACCTGCGGCGGCTTGCTGCAGCTGCTCAGCGCCCAGGGACATCCGCTCCAGTTAATCTCGATTACCGACGGCAGCGCCAGCCATCCGGGCTCGCAACAGTGGTCGGAGAAACGCTTGAGCGTGTTCCGCCCCCAGGAAAGCCTCGAAGCCTTGCGTCGGCTCGGGCTGCCGATGCACAGCCTCAAATGGATTCGTGGCGGCTTCACCGACAACGCCCTGGCCGAACGGGAATGTCAGATGACTCAGTTCATTGCCCGTTATTTACGCCCCGGGGATGTGGTGTTCAGCACCTGGCGCGAGGATGGCATTGTCGACCACGACGCCGTCGGCCGGGCCAGCGTCAAGGCCGCGGCCATGGTCGGGGCGGCGTTCAACGAAGTACCGGTCTGGGCCTGGCACTGGCCAACGCGTGATCGAGGGCTAATACCGTGGCATCGCGCGCGCAAGGTTCGCTTGGACACCTGGACCGTCGCACGCAAAAGCCACGCCACCCACGCCTATGCCAGCCAGCTCGACGGCGAGCCAGCCATCGGCCTCGCCCCGCTGCTGCCCCCGGTGCTTCTGGAGCGGATACGGTTGCCTTATGAAATTGTGTTTGTCTGACGTAGCGCTGGTAGCAGCTGCCGAGCTTGCGAGGCTGCTGCTACAGTTTTCGGTGAACGGTTGTTACGACGAATCACTCTGAACTGCCCGTCGCTGCATCAGTCGCATACATAACCAGTCCTGATTCAGAGGAGTGAACGTGACCAGTGATTCCAAGTGGCAGGCCGCCGAATCATCTCCATTGAACACGCCCCCGGCGATTCATCGACTGAGAGTACTGACGGTCAACACCCACAAGGGTTTTACCGCACTCAACCGACGTTTCATTCTCCCGGAACTGCGTGAAGCGGTACGCAGTACATCGGCGGACCTGGTGTTCCTGCAGGAAGTCGTCGGTGAACACGACCGCCATTCCACTCGCTACAACGATTGGCCGCAGACCTCACAGTACGAGTTCCTGGCCGACAGCATGTGGAGCGACTTCGCCTACGGTCGCAACGCGGTCTACCCCAACGGTCACCACGGCAATGCCCTGTTATCGAAATACCCGATCCGCGAACACCGCAACCTCGACGTCTCGATCACCGGCCCCGAACGGCGCGGGTTGCTGCATTGCGTGCTGGATGTACCGGGCCACACCGAAGTCCATGCGATCTGCGTTCACTTGAGTCTGCTGGAAAGCCATCGCCAGTTGCAGCTCCAGCTACTCTGCCAACTGCTCGAATCCTTGCCCGACGATGCGCCGGTGATTATCGCCGGCGACTTCAACGACTGGCAGTTGCAAGGCAACACCGCCCTCGCCCGACGCGACTATCTGCATGAAGCCTTCGAGCGTCACCACGGTCGCCCGGCGAAAACCTATCCGGCACGCTTTCCGCTGCTGCGTCTGGACCGGATTTATCTGCGCAATGCCAGCAGTCATGAGCCGCGAATACTGGGGCACAAGCCCTGGACGCACTTGTCGGATCATTTGCCGTTGGCGGTGGAAGTGCATCTTTGAAACGCCCAATAGCTTCGTAGAATACTGTGCCGGCCTGCGCCTATGGGGCAACCGCACCGCGCGCCTGGCCCAGCGTCACCCACATACGCAACTTCGAAAACGTGCGGCGCACCAAAGACGTCGTCGACGAATCCATCCGCTACAGCGTGCTGCAATTTGTCAACCAGCCCATCACCACTTCACTCATCACCAGCATCACCGAAAGCGTCAACCTGTTCCTGCGCAAACTCATCGGCGACGGCGCCTTACTCGGCGGTGAATGCTGGTACGACCCGGCCCGCAACCCACAAACCGAACTAGGACAGGACCACGCACTGTTCAACTACAAACTCACCGTGCCGCTGCCGTTTGAACGCGGCACCTTTGAAACCGAAATCACCGGGGAATACCTGGTTAACCTGGGGAACGCATAAATGGCAGGCTTTAGCGCACACCGGATCTCCAACGCCAACGTGTATCTGGATGGCACCAGCTTCTTTGGCAAGTGTGAAGAGATTGACCTGGGCACCATCAAAACCGTGATGAGCGACTTTCAAGGGTTGGGTATGGCCGGGTTGATCGAGCTGCCGGATGGCATCGACAAGTTGCGCCATGCTGTCGATGAGGGGGGGCGACCTCACATCAACGTCCTGCTAAACACCATGTCTGCGCTAACCCACCAATGCGAAATTGCACTCCACTTGCCCATCCGTTTGCATTCCACCTGACCAGTCATTTGCATTCGTTCTGACCAGATTGCATCGGATTTGGCCAGCACGCTTTGTAACCATGATCGGCAGAGAACGGCCAAAAGCGGTCAGTCGGCGGATGAAATGTGGCTTGTACCAACCCACGATGTTGTATGTAATTCCACGCCAATTCAGTGCATAAAGTGGTTCGCAGGTATGGAAGCCAGTACCCTCACATTTCAAGAGTTGTTTCGTCCGGGAAGCGCCTCAAATGGCTACACCGTGGCCGAACGATGCTCCTCCGATTTTCTGATAAACGAACGTTCGTTGCTCAATGCTATCGTTATTGCTGCTGGTGGACATTCCGACTTTATGGGTTGTTTCGTTAAGGGCTTCCTAGAGCAAAACAAACAATCTAATTTTCGTCTGCTATTACGCGAGCCCGCTGAAATAGAAAGCGGTCGGATACTCCTTTACATCTGCCCCGAGTGCGGTGACATCGGGTGTGGCGCCTACGCAGTATCTGTTCGCCAAAACGATGACTGTTTCACGTGGGATTCCTTTGCTTACGAGAACGGCTATGAAGAACCTCAAATCATTGAAGGAGTCGGCCCCTTCACATTTGAGAAGCATGCCTATGAGGCAGCTATCAACGATGCGGCTGCTTTCTAGAAGGCAACTCAACCTGCGCTGCTAAAGCAGGCCGATTGTGTCCGTCGACCGCCGCTTTTGGTCGATTTCGGTCAGTCGTGATAGGCAGAAATCGGCCAAAAGCGGACATGCGCCAAGCCCCGACCGCGGTTCACACCGGTGGCCCCCGCGTTTCAAATAGCAGCCACCTTACGCATCAAGAACATCCGTCAGTTATTCAAGAATTTGACCACCAGAGGATTCATTTCAGCGGAGCACTCCTCCGGCAACCAGTGCCCACAATTGGGCAAGACCTGGCCTTCTACATTGGTCGCGTATTCTTTCATTTGATCCACTTGAAATTGCCCCATCCCGCCGTGCCCTCCACCGCCGATTGCCAGCACGGGCATGTTCAGGGGAGTCTTTGCCAGCTCGACGTTTTCAGTGACCGATTGGTTAAGCGCTCGGTAGTATTCGAACGACGCGTTCAGCGTATGGGGCTTGGCGTATGACTTGGCGTAAAGATCGAGCAGCTCAGGCGTAAAGACATCCTTGTTGGTCGCGTGTTCTTTGATGAAGTGCGAGAGGAACAATTTCTCATGCCCTGTGATCAACTTTTCGGCCAATTGGTTGCCAGCGGCGAAGAAGCTGAAATGCCAGACCAGCGACTCACCCTGTGGTGAGAATGCCGGGAAATCGTAAATGCGCTTGTCGGGAATCGGTGCCTCCATGTACACCAGTTTCCTTATCTGGCTTTGGTGGGTTACTGCCATGGGATAGGTGTTCCAGATACCGATGTCGTGCGCAACCAAGTCAAACGGCTGGTTCCCGCTTAGCTGTGTCGCGAGGGCGAACAGATATTTCGAGACGTCAGTGCCGGTGTAACTGGTCTTGGGCGGTTCCGACTCGCCCAGGCCCGGTAAATCCACCGCAACTACGGTGTGAGTCTTCGCGAGTTCGGGCATCAAGCTGTGCCACTCATACCAGGCTTGACCAAATCCGTGGACCAGGTAAACCAAAGGCCCGGAACCGCCCTTCACATAGTGGAGCTTCACGCCGTCTATGGTTTTGAATTCACTCTTGAATCCCGCTGGAACAGGAAACTCTGCCGCTTGTGCCAAGCATGGCAAAGCCAGGGTGATTGCGATTGCGGCGAGGGTCGATCTAATGCGCTGTTTCATTTTATTTCTCCCATCGAGTTATGACTGAAAATTACGACCATGCGAAGGCGTGCTATCCCCCGATCAATGACTGTGGATCGCTTGGGTAGTGTGCCGTTGACCTTGTGGAAAACCATGCGCCCGTGCCCGAAATGCAATGGCCAAGCTGATCAATAGCAACGCCAGCAACACGCTAGGAAATGCATTCGTTCCCCATTGGCCGAGTAACACGCCACCCAGCAGTCCACCGCCAGCAATAGCGCTGTTCCAGACCACTACGTTCATGGAGAGCGCAACGTCAGAGCCCTTGCCTGCGGCGTCGGCGAGTGCTGTTTGCAGCAGGGTGGCCGCGCCACCAAAGGTCAGCCCCCAAATGAAGACACCTACGTAAATGGCTGTGGCGGAGCCTGAGAACACTCCGAGGAAAATCGAAACCGCTGCGAATGTTGCAAGGCTGGCCAGCACGGTTGTTCGCAGGTGCCGGTCGACCAGTCGGCCCGTGAGCCAGATGCTGGCCAGCGCAGCGACACCAAATGTGAGCAATACCAAATCGACGTCACTGTTCAGCCCAGCCTTGGAAACGAAAGGCGCGACATAGGTGTAAAGAATGTTGTGGGCCAGCATCCAGGTGAAGACGACCGCCAATACCGAACGGACGCCTGGGGTGAAAAATACCTGACGTAACGGCATGCGCTGTGAGGATGATTGGCCTGGGTAATCCGGCACTTTGATCAGCACCCAAACGATCAATATCAGGGTCATGCCGGACATCAATCCAAAGGCCATGCGCCAGCCCATGAATCCACCCAGCCAGGTTCCCATCGGCACACCCAACGACAGCGCGATGGGCGTACCCACCATCGCCACCGCCAATGCGCGCCCCTGCAAATGAGGGGCGACCATGCGCCGTGCATAGCCCGCGATAAGGCTCCAGGCCAATCCCGCTGAAACCCCGGCGAAAAACCGTGCAATCAGCGTCAGCCAGTAATCGGAAGACAGCGCCGTGAGGGAGTTGAACACCAGGAAGCCGACAATCGTCACCAGCAGTACCGTCCTGCGGCGCCAGCTTTGCGTGGCAATGGTCAGCGGGATTGCCGCCAGCAATGACCCCAACGCATAGACAGTCACCATCTGTCCGGCCAGAGACGCAGAGACACCCAGGCCACTGCCGATTTCAGGTAGCAAACCTGCTGGCAAGGTCTCAGTGACAATGCAAATGAAACCCGTCATCGCCAGTGCAAGCAGGGCTCCAAGCGGAAGCTTTCCGCTCTGTCGTTCATCTATAGTCATTTGCCACCTCATATATATACCGATCGGTATAATATGGGGGTGTGCCGCGATCTAGTCAACGACTTATATATCGATTAGTATTTAAGTGATCGAAAGGAGGTTCACATGGCACAGATGGGACGTCCACGCACCTTTGACCGTGGCGTGGCAATTACTCAGGCGATGCATTTGTTCTGGGAGCACGGCTATGACGCAACATCACTCAGCCAGCTCAAGGCAAATATCGGCGGCGGCATCACCGCACCCAGCTTCTACGCTGCATTCGGCTCAAAGCAGGCGCTGTTCAATGAAGTGATGGAACGTTACCTGAACACCCACGGCCGGGTGACCGATAGCCTGTTTGACACCACGCTCCCCCCGAGAGAGTCGGTCGAACTTACGCTGCGGCGCTCCGCGAAAATGCAGTGTGAGCCCGACCACCCAGCAGGATGCCTGGTGGCGCTGGGTCTGCTGAGTGCCTGCACGGATGAAAGCAAAGCCATCTCCCAGCCGCTGGCTGACGCAAGATCCTTGAACCGTGCAGGGATGGTGGCGTGTGTCGAGCGCGCTATCGCATCCGGGGAGCTGCCAACCACGGTTGTGCCCGAGGCATTGGCCACGGTGTTTGACAGCTTTCTCCTGGGGATTTCGGTACTGGCCCGAGACGGTGTGCCCCTCAAACAGATAAACGACGCGGTGACGCAAATCATGACGGTATGGGATGCGTCGTGTATCGGTCGTCCGGCGATTATTAAGGCAATCCCTAAACGGGAGTAAACAGCGAACCCTGTTCCCAGTAAGCGCATCAGTATCGACAGCTCTTTGGCTGTTGATGAGCGTGTTGTACCTGAAGAATGTCCGCTTTGGGTCGGCTGCTGCCCTTCGTAACTGGTCGTTATCGACCGAACGTAAGGAGGTAGGAACCTTTAAGGCCCACCCTCCCACAACTCAGCAGCCACCTGCGAGCATTGCTACGTCCAGTAATCGACCTGATGATGCCAGCCGCTCGACAGAAGTCGTAATTCAATCCCGAGCAATCTTGTCATTTGCCAAGGCTTAGGGCAGGGTCGATACCACTGAGATCTCTGCCAAGGAGTCACCCCATGTCAAAGCTATATCCCAGTATCGATCCCGAGGGGCTGGTTGAGTACTCAGTGGTCTACACCGACCGCTCGCTCAACCACATGTCGCAGTCATTTCAAGGCGTGATGAAGAACATTTCCAGGACCCTGAAACAGGTCTACAACGCCCAGGCTGTTGCGGTGGTCCCGGGCAGCGGCACATTCGGCATGGAAGCGGTGGCGCGACAGTTTGCCACCGACCAGCAATGCCTGGTGATACGCAACGGCTGGTTCAGTTATCGCTGGAGCCAGATCCTTGAGATGGGCAACATCCCGGCGGCCACCACGGTGCTGAAAGCCCGACCGGTCGACACTGGTCGCCAGGCTGCCTACGCCCCACCCCCTCTGGACGAGGTGCTGGCAGCCATTCAGGCGCAGAAGCCGCAGATTGTGTTCGCCCCCCACGTTGAAACCTCATCAGGGATTATCCTGCCCGACGAGTACCTGCGGGCCGTCGGCGACGCCGTGCATGCGGTGGGTGGCCTGTTCGTGCTGGACTGCATCGCCTCAGGCACGCTTTGGGTTGATATGCAGAAATGCGCAGTCGACCTGCTGATCAGCGCACCGCAGAAAGGCTGGAGCGCCTCCCCTTGCTGCGCCCTGGTGATGCTCAGTTCTTTGGCCCTCGATCGCATCGAACAGACGCATAGCAGCAGCTTCGCCTGCGACCTGAAAAAGTGGCTTCAGATCATGCAGGCCTACGAACAGGGCGGACATGCCTACCATGCGACCATGCCCAGCGATTCCCTCGCGCGATTTAACGAAGTGATGAAAGAGACGCAAGCCTACGGTTTCGACAAGGTCCGCGGCGAACAACAGGCTCTGGGCGATCGGGTGCGCGCAATGTTGACTGGCAAAGGCATCAAAAGCGTGGCCGCAGCCGGCTTTCAGGCCCCTGGCGTAGTGGTGAGCTACACCGATGATGCCGACATCAAGAGCGGTAAGAAATTTGCCAACCACGGCCTACAGATCGCCGCCGGAGTGCCGTTGCAATGCGACGAGCCGGCCGACTTCCAGACCTTCCGCATCGGTCTGTTCGGACTCGAAAAGCTGCACAATATCGAGCGCACGGTCAGCACCCTCGAGCAGGCACTGGACGAGGTGATGGTTAACTAAGCCCTCATCTTGCCCGCAGCACATACCGAACTTGTGAATTCTAGGAAGGCATCCTGCCCTGGGCACTGCCGGCCCATGGCGCTGATCTCCGACGAATATGACGCTGGTCGCCCGGACGTCATGTTAGAACCATAAGGGAAAGCACGTGCACGCGTCTTACTGACACGTGCGCCCTTCAGCGTTATCAGAAAAGGTTTCCAACGAAACCTTTCACGGGGCGGATGATTGGCGGCTGTATGACTTGGATCGACCCAAAGCTGACGATGGCGACAGGCAGAAATCGGCCAAAAGCAGACGCGCCATTCCGTCAACCTCTCACTCCAAAAGACAGGGCACCGCAATACATCAAAGTGGAGCACAGGATCATCTGGGCGATCATGAAGCCAATGGTTGCTCCCAGAAATGCAATGCTTGCAACAAGCCATGACAAGCTTGCTTTCACGCGGTACCTCAATAGCCAAGCTGACACTCCTGTGCCCACCAACATGCTGGGCATGGAAAATAGGTGCCCAAGCACAAGCAACCCTTCGGGGCGAGCCAGGCTGAACATGATTTTCATGTAGATCAATAGACTTGTAGTGGTCAACTAATTCCGGACACGACGTTAAGTTTTTCTTCGGCCCGAGCTGGCGCCAGCCCATCGTTGAATTGATGGGGCCGAATCCAGTTGTACCGATGCATCAAGAAATGGCTGATATCGCGTTGGGCTTCTTGAGCAGTTCTGTAGCCTTTGGTCGGTATCCATTCAGTTTTCAAGCTGCGGAACACGCGCTCCATCGGCGCGTTGTCCCAGCAATTCCCCCGACGACTCATGCTCTGACACATGCGATAACGCCACAGCCGCTGGCGAAATAAACGACTCGCATACTGCGACCCTTGATCCGAGTGAAACAGCAGGCCCTGAGTCCTTCCACGTTGTTCGTAGGCCATATCCAGCGCCTTGATAACCAGCTCAGCGTCCGGCTTTTCCGACAATGCCCAGCCCACCACTCGGCACACGCAAAGATCCAGTACGACAGCCAGATAGTGCCATTTCCCTTGGGCCCAAATGTAGGTGATGTCGCCGCACCACACCTGGTTGGGTGCCTAGACATCGAACTCCCGATTCAAGATGTTCGGGATATCCAACCGTTCAACCGTCGCTCGTTTACAGGCATGAGAACCTGGCTGTTTGCTGACGAGGTCAAGCTCACGCATCAAGCTGCGCACTTTGAACCGACCGAGTTGCTCACCATCATCACGCATCAACGAGAGGATGCTACGGCTGCCGGCAGCACTGCGACTTTGTGAAAACAACTCGCTCACCCGGCTGCGCAACCGAAGTCGTTCGACATCCGGCGTTCGGCGCTTTAGGCGGTGGGCGTAGTAACTTGAGGGGTTGATTTTAAATACGTCGCATAGCCAATCAACCGGCTCATGGACGCTCAGCTGATTGATCAGCGCGTACGCTCGTGATCTTCCGACATCAAGAGCTCGGTAGCCTTTTTTAATATCGATTTTTCCCGTTCAAGCCGGGCGATCCGGGCTTCCAGCTCCTGGATTTTCTGCTGTTCCGGTGTCAGCGCTTTGCTCTGCGGGGTAACGCCTTTGCACTCCTGCTGAACCTGGTCGACCCAACGGCGTACTGCCGACTCGCCGACGCCGAGTGAACGGCTGGCTTCGATGTAGCTGTAGTTTTGCTTGAGCACGAGGTCGGCAGCCTCGCGTTTGAATTCAGCAGAAAAGGAACGGCGTTGTTTGGTCATCTGACACCTCGATCTGGCGAGCATTCTCGCCTAAATGGGTGTCCGGTTTCATTAGACCACTACACAAGCGCAGTTCCGGATCATTAGCGTGGATGACCAAAGCACCTAGGTAGATCATGAGTGCCGTCTCAGAGGGAGGATGGACACTACAGGTTTAGCACTATATTAAGAAACTGCGAGGTAAATTTCGCAGGATTGTAGATGATTGTTTTTTATAGATTTATTTTTTAATGGTTTCATAAAACTACGAAATTTAATGCATGGGAAATCGGTGTTTTGTAAAGTTCAGTTTTCGAAGCTATGTAATTCAAACTGTTAGCAGGGCTTCGTAGGTTTGAGGAAACAGCAATCCCTGCTCCAATCGCGAAATCAGCGTAAACGGCCTCCTTAGTCTCTTAACCCATTGATTCGTCTGAGTATTCATTCGCTACGACCCTGTCGGTCCATCACTTTTTTAACGATATCAGCGGACACCTTGATCCTTGCCACGTTTTATAACCTACTGATATTCATAGATTTTTATCTTTTTGGCTTTCGGGAACAGCTTCTCCGAGTTTTCGTAAATGAGCGGACTCATTCAACATTATGTCTAGCGTTCCCGTAGGTTAAAACTCAATGAAATCAATGGCTAATGGGATTTTTTAACGCATTGAGCGGACCTTCCCAGTGCTGCTTTTCTATGACGAAATGAGCGGGCATTCCTGAAGCTTGCGTCCTGGTAATGGCCGGTTACTTAGCGATGGCAAGCTGGTACCGAATCTCCTGGAAGCCCCGCAGATCAAGCGTTTGACCTAACCTAGAACGATGGCAAATGCTACCAGCCAGCGATCGCGTCAGAATGGGCCCCACCTTGAAGCTACGTCGGAACGCGCCGAGATTTGCTTTAATCAGCGGACATTCCCGAGCAGGATTTTGAACAAAGTACCCTGCAGGCCAATAAAATCGGGCGCCTAGGCTTTTTTGCTTTAATCAGCGGACTTCCCAGCGCCCCTTTGCGTTTAACGAAATCAGCGCACTTTCCCGACCGATAATGTTGGCTCACGATCGTATTTGAAATGACGTTATTAAAAGTTTTATAAATCATAAGGTTGGCGCAATTTAACCATTTGAGCGGACATTCCCGGCGTGCCGTTTTGACGAAATGAGCGGACATTCCCTAGACCTCTGCTGGAACAAAGATGCCGTGCAGGCCACAGAATCCGCAGGTCTCCACGATTTTAATCAATGAACGGACGTTCCCGGCGCCTAGGACGATCGTGATACCAACAGCAGACCCGCTCGATGGGTATCCGCTACAGGACTCCCCGGGAGCATCTAAGGCGACCGACCCAAGGACATGCGCAGCAATCGTTTTCAAACTATCAACGTGCAAACACTCTCCGGGTACCAATAAAGGCCCGGCCTGCTGAGCGCTTTGGAGGCGCCTGCATTTGTTCGGTGTTCTTTGACCATAAGTACCAGGCGATGAACAGGATAAAGGCAACGCTGAGCCATTTCACCGCGATGAAGACCGACTCGAACTGCAGGGCGAGTGATGCAAGTCCGAGGGTGGCGACCAGCAGTCCAGGCAAACCTGATCTACAGGCCGCGTTGACGTCGATGTGCGTCGCTAATCCAGGATGAACAGGTCCCCTTCCACATCCGTATCGCCGTGTTTACGACTCTCCGCCGCAGCGTCGTAGACGATCATCAGAACCTCCCCAGGCTGCTCGCCCGATTGGAACAGACACATGCCCTCAGCGTGATCGTTGCCTTGCCCGAAAGGCACCTCCAGCACCTTCTCCAATTGATCGGTGAAGACCACGCTTTCCTCGTCGGACGCGAAACCGCCGCGCCAGCGGAAGACCGTTACCGGACCGTCCTGCTCCATGGTGGGGCCCGCCAGGATCAGCAGATCGTCACCGCGGGTGCACAGGTCACGCAAGCCCAGGCCATTGAGCGCGAAGAAGTGCTTGCGGTAGCGGCGCCCATCCCGACCGATCGTCTTCAGCACCAGCGTGTCAGACGAGGAGTCGTTCAGCTCGGGTTCGATCTCCAACAACACGGCCCAGCCGCGTAGAACCGGTCCACGCAGCCCCAGCAGAAGGCGCGATCCGATCATCACCAACCCTTCGATATCGAAGCCGTTGTCCTTACCCGGGATACGCAGGAAGTCGCGTAGCTGAGGATCTTCAGCAATGGCCGCGGTCAGGTCGTTACCGACTTCGTTGCCCTGCAGCTGCGCCGCTGTACGTCCATCGGCATCCACTTTCCTGGTGAGTACATAGCTGTCGTTCTGCTGCACCACAGGGATGCGGGCCAGCAGAAAACGATTGCCGTCCGCCTCTACCGTCGACAGGCGCTTGATATTCTTCTGTGCAGAAGTGCCGGCCTCGGACTTCTTGCGCTTCAGGCTATGGGAGCCCACCACCCAGAGGTAACCACTGTCATGGACATAGGCCAAGCCCTCGATATCGATCTCGGCGTCTTGTTTCGGTAGGGGCAGATCCAGATATTCCAGGAGCGGAAACGATTGGTGCTCGTCGCACCTTACGACGCCGCCGGGCGCAGCATCCTGGATTTTCAGGCGTTCCAGGCTCGTGGTTTCGTCGTTCGCCACCCAGAGTGTGTCGTCAATCTGCTGAACGACCGAAAGGCCATCGCGCAACGACGCAAACGCCGGATCAAAGCTCAATAGCGCAAAATTGCTTCGGTGGCTCATGAGCGGTCTCCCTGTCTTTATGGCGCTGCGCGCCGGTTACTCAGAACCGAATTCTGCGCGTGCTCTTCGTCCAGAGCATGCACTCGTCCTAGCCGACCCGTCCACCGCTGAAGGCTTAGGTCCCTTCGCTGCAGCTGCTAAGCAACCCGGATTAGTTCCATCAACTCCAAAAATAGCCGACTAACGGTGACCCTCGCAGGCACAAAGCCTGCAATAACCACCTCGACGAACATTTGACGTCAATCTACCGCCATACGGATTTCCTAATCAGCAGAACCAATTGACACAGCTCAATAGCGTCGGTTCGAGCGCAACTGTGGCCGCAACATTCACCGCATACAGGATTATTGACATGATCGACCTCGCCACCTGGAATTTGAGCATCCCTGAAGGCAGCCCACCGGCCACCATAGAAACGCCTCGATTGGCGCAAGGCTTCAAGCACCAGTATTTCAGTTCTGAAGCCGCTACCCTTTCCTTCTGGGCACCTGTGACCGGTTCCAGGACGGCCAACGCTATTTACCCGCGCAGCGAGTTGCGGGAAACCTATAGCGATGGAACGCTGCGCAACTGGCAATATTCAGCGGCGGATAACATTCTGCGGGCGAGTCTGGCCGTCAATCAGGTGCCCAGCACCGGTAAGATCGTGATTGGTCAGATTCACAACAAGGACAGCAACAGCCCCATGGTGAAGCTGGAGTACCAATACAAAACGTCGGCTTCGACGGGAAACATTGTCGCCAAGGTGCGCATGCGCCCCGACGATGTAGAGGGCCAGGTCATTACCATTGCGACGGGTGTGCCGCTCGACCGCAACTTTTCCTACCAGATCCACCTCAGCCCGAAGGGCGCGCTGGGCATCAGCGCAGCAGGATACAACTGGAGAACCACCATCGACCCGAGCTGGAAGACCAAACCACTGTATTTCAAAGCGGGTGCGTATGTGCAGGACAACACCGGCTATCCCACCGAGGGCGGAAAAGTGACGTTCAGGATGCTGGAGATCCAACACAACATTTAGTCGCTTCTTTAGGTCACTACCGTTGGCACGCCGATCCGAAGGGTGAAGGCTTTAGTGGATTTCCTCGTCGATCGGCTACCAAGTGGCTAGCTGTCAGTGAACTCAACCGCGCGGACGGCAGATGCCCTCGACTTTCAAAACCATTGCGCGCGCATACAGTGAGATACGCTGCTATCTCAGGCGGGTGTCGAAGGTGGCGGCATGCATCCTTACATGGTGCGATCACGTTCACTATCGCAAAGAAGGCGAGCGGGACGAGGAATGCATCAGATTGGTGGCGGAGGCTACCCAGAGAAGATTCCTGCGCCCGGTGCTGGATTGAGTTAACTAACCTTAAGGGCGTCGGTCGATTGCACCATTTCGCGATTTGCAGCTATCGGCCAAAAGCGTCTAGTTTGCGAAGATCAAGGCTCAGGGTATTGATACCAACCTTCACGGACGCTAAGCCCTCATAGCCTTCTTCAGCAGGGATTCTGAAGCCGATCCAGCGCGCGTAACCCACTAACGGCGTGGGAGGAACAAACTCGCAGGGTGTATGGGTATCGCCGATTATCACCGTCCCCGACCCGCCATTATCGAATCAGCGGGGATATGCAAGGTTTCTACCTGGGCCCCTACGTTGACTATGGACGGTGAGCCCAGACAGTTCCTGCCTGTTTCGCACGCCACACCGCCTACAGTGAGTGATCGAAAACAACACAGTGTGGCGTTTTCGTCACCTCGTCATACCGATGGCGCAGATTTGCGCCATCGGGTACCGGTGGGCAGCGGACGTAGAGTACGGCCATAAATAGAACTAAGCTGACTCTCCAAGCGCTGCAAAAATGCACATTACGCTGCAACATCACAGCGATCATTCACGCACAAGCCCTAAACTTCAATGTTTACAAGCCTTTTAGTTGGCATGCGATATGCCCAGCTTTACTTGCCTGAGTGTTCAACCAGGTACCCATAAGCCAAATCGAGCCTAAACATCGATGGATACCCTGAATTTACTGACCAACAAAGTCCAGCCCCTTTCAAGCACGGTAAGTGCTGACGGGCAACTCGTCAGTCTGTCCGCCAGCCTGAGCGATCAATTGGGTTATGCGCCAGATGAGCTGCAGAATCAGCCGATCGAACGTATCTACAGCGTCGAGTCAGTGCGTGCCTTGCAGTTGCTGTTCGCCAATCCTCCTGCCGACGAACAAGTCCACAGCCTGGAGCTGACCCTGATTCGCCACAACGGCGGTCTGCTGCAAGTGGTCGCCTGCGGCCTTATGGAGTGGCGTTCAGTTCAACCGGCGCGCCTGCACCTACTGAAGATTCCGCTTGGGTCGCTGGGCCATCGGCTGCGGGAAATGCAAAACGCCAATGAAGTAATGAGCCAGATGCTGCAGAGCGCAAAGGTCGCCTACTGGTGCATCGAGTTCGCCGAGGCGGTGGACATCAATACTTCGCCGGATGAAATCGTCCGCCAGGTATTCGAAAACGACTCCCACTGGCGCCTGTGCAACCGGGCCATGGCCGACGTGTATGAGATGCCATCGAATGTCGATTTCAACCAACAACCGGTTCGCCTTTACTGGCCTCGCAGCCCGGCCAACGAGGAATTCGTGCGGCGCTTGATCGAAGCCGGTTTCAGCGTCGACTGCGCACTCTCGGTGGATCGGCGTCACGATGGTTCACCGGCCTACGTCGAGAACGATGTACGCGCAACCATCGTAAACGGGCATCTACTGCGCATGTGGGGCAGCATTCGCGACGTCAGCCAGGAATTGCGCATGCAGCACGACGCCGAGCAGCGCATCGATGCCTTGCGCCGGGTCTTCGATGCGGTGCCGGATGCGGTGCTAGTGATCGACGAACATCTGCAACCACAATGGCGCAACGCAGCCTTCGAAGAGACCTTTGGCATTACCCATGGCGCCGGTATCGCTCGACTGCTGCTGGATAACGCCCTGCCCGAGCGCACCTGGCACAGCCTGCCGCTGCCTGATTTGAGCGGGCGAGACTTGAACTTCAATGTGCATTGTTCGCGCATCCTGATTCGTGAAGGCGTGGCCTGGCGGGTCGCGGTGTTTCGCGAAAGTCAGGGCGTGCGCCGTGCGCAAGAGTTGCACCCATGAAAGACAAGAACCTGCCACCCACGCTACAGATGGGCATGCGTTCGTCAGTAAATGTCAGCAGCGAAGTTCTCGGCGCATTGCTCGAAACACCCGCGCTGCACGCCTTACTCGACAGCTTCAGTGAAGCGCTGATCGTGACGGATGGTGAAGGCCGGGTGCGTTTTCTCAATCTGGCCGCCGAGCGCATTAATCGACTTTCCAAACACCAAGCCGTCGGGCTGTCCGACAGTGAGTTTTACCAACGCTCGGCATTGAATTACGACGACTTGCAGGCAGCACTGAGTCGCGGCGGTAACAGCGCCTTGACCCGCTCACGGGAAGGCCGGGCTCTGCTCAGCAGCACCCACGCCATCCCCACTGGCGCCTACGAAAAACCGTTCAGGATGTTGACTCAGAAAGACTTCGACGGCAGTCAGCCGCAGCGTCGAGCGTCGCTCGGCAACCGGCCCGTGGAGCCGCAAGGTCTGCGCGATCCCCAAGACAGTGCCCTACACCTATCACCTCAGCTATCGAGCATCGCCGACACCGGCGTGCGCGCCTTCCGACGTCGCGCTCGGTTGTTACTGCTTGGCGAGCCTGGCGTCGGCAAGACCGCCATTGCCCAGCATATCCACCGTGCGGCCGGCTGGGGTGATCGCCCATTTATTCACGTTAACTGCGGGAGCATTCCGGAGAGCCTGTTCGAGTCGGAGATGTTCGGCTATGAGCGTGGCGCCTTTACCGGCGCACTGCAGGGCGGCAAGCAAGGCTATATCGAGGCGGCTTCGGGCGGGACGTTGTTCCTCGATGAAATCGGAGAAATCCCTCTACATGTCCAGGCCAAGCTGCTGAAATTCCTTGAGGACAGTACTATCCAGTCTGTCGGATCGCCCCTGAGCAAAACGGTACAGGTGCAAGTCATTGCGGCCACCAACAAGGACCTGCGTCACCTGGTGAGCATTGGTGAGTTTCGCGCCGATCTCTACTATCGCCTCGCCGTCCTGCCGGTAGAAATCCCACCGTTGCGCCAGCACCGGGATGACTTGCCATTTCTCATCGACATCCTGTTGAGCCGCATCAATGGCGATCGCGAGCCCTCACTGAGTCTGTCTGCGGGCTGCCGGAAGCGGCTGATGGACTATGATTTTCCGGGCAATATCCGCGAGCTGGTAAACATCTTTGAACGGTTGGCCGTCCTCGCCGACGATGAAGCGCAGGAGCATCATTTGCCGGCTGAATTGCTCGAGCCGGTGCGCCCTCAGGAACGTTTGAAACCCTCGGTTACGGACGATGAACCGGAGGACAATCCGGAACGGAATCTCAAGCTTCAAGTCCAGCATTTCGAACGCCAGGTCATCCTCAGGGCCGTACATCTATGTGGCAGCAAGCGCAAAGCCGCGCAGCACCTGGGCATCGACATCGGTACGCTGATCCGCAAGCTTCAACGCGACTAAATTACCCCGGCACAGGGATGTGTCCACCCCCCCCTTCTTTTCGCATAAAGCGCTGCAAAAACGCCTACAACCGTGGCTATTTTTGCCTGCACCTTACGCCAACAATTGTATAAAAACCTTTAAATTCAACTAGTTGAATATTTGGCACGACCTGTGCTCCTGCTATCTGCACCCCATCATCGTTGGGCTTTGCATCAGAGCCGGCTTCCATCAGCCGAGCCGGTAGTCAGGAGGAACAATAAAAATGTTGATCACCGGGATCAAAAGTCGACCGATCTACGACCGGTTGCAACCGCTGCCGGGAGGTATCCGGCACATCATTGCTGGGCAAGGCAGCGGCGGGCGCGCAATGTTGCGCTTGCTGGGTGATATGGCTGGCCTGAATCGACCGATCACCTTGCTGTACTCCCAGGAGTCGTTTTCCGGCCAGGACTTCCTGGACCAACTGCATCAGCACACCGAACACCCATTGCACGTGCATACCTCTAACCAGGCGCTGATCGACGAGCTGAAGACCCTACTCGGCGAAGCGCGCATGGGCACTCGTCTTTACCTCGCAGGTTCTGAAAGTTTCCTCGGTAGTGCCATGCAAGTGGCCACGCATTTCGACCTGAATCGCGACGAGGTGCTTCGCGAGCACTCTGGAACGCTGGTCCGTCGCGTCTGGTGCGTGCACTGCGACAGCTACACCGAAAACGTCACCCAACGCGTCTACGACTGCCCCGGTTGCGGCATAACGCTGGTGGTTCGCGATCACTATTCCCAGGGGCTGGCAGCCTTCCAGGCGGTCAAAGCCGATGCCGAAGTCCCGGGTGAATTGCCTGAAGCCGAGGAGCTCGACACATGAGCCAGAACAATGGGACGTTGAATCTGCGCGTGGACCGAATCGAATCGGTAACCCCGGAAATCAAACGCTTCACCCTGGTCTCGCCGACCGGCGCGCATCTGCCGGCGTTCTCCGGCGGCAGTCACGTTGTGGTGCTGATCGCCAATCAGAACAACACCTTGCGCAATCCCTATTCGCTATTGAGTTCGCCCTACGACACCAGCAGCTATCAGATTGCCGTGCGCCGCGTAGAAAGCGGTCGCGGCGGTTCGGTCTTGCTGCACGACAACGTCAGTGAGGGCGATCTGATCGAGGTCACGCCACCGGCCAACCTCTTCCCGCTGATCAAACAGGCGCGCCTGCACCTGTTCATCGCCGGTGGGGTCGGCATCACGCCGGTCATTTCCCAACTGGAAGAGTTGCGCCTGAGCAAGGTGCCCTTCGAGCTGCATTACGCGGTGCGCGGCGAAGAGCACGCCCAGCTCGGCAAAGAGTTGCAGGCCATCTACGGCGAGCAGGTTCACCTGTACCGCAAAGGCATTGAGTCGCGCATGGAGATTCGCCGAATCCTCACCGGCCGCCCGCTGGGCAGCCACGTTTACGCGTGCGGTCCAGACAGCATGATCGACGCCACCCTGACCTGTGCCCGCGACCTTGGATGGACCGACAGCCATGTGCACTTCGAACGCTTCCTTGAACAAAGCAGCGGCGGCGAAGCCTTCAGTTTCACCCTCGGCCGCAGCGGCGCGACGATCGAAGTTTCGCCGGACCAGACCATGCTCGAAGCGGTGGAAGCCGCTGGCTACTCCATGCCCTACCTGTGTCGTGGCGGCGCCTGTGGTCACTGTGAAACCGAGGTATTGGAACTCGACGGCGAGCTGCTGCACACCGATGACTGGCTGTCCGACGAAGACAAAACCAGCCGCAAGAAAATCATGCCCTGCGTATCCCGCGCCAAGTGCAATCGCCTGGTCATCGACCTCTGATCGACGGAGACATAACAATGAATATCAAATTCAATCCCGACGAAACCTACCGCGACGACTACACCTTCGCTAACAGCCCGGAGACTATCGCCCGCGCACCCTTCCCGTTCCCTGATGACGACTACATGTACTCGATGAACCTCGAGCCGCATGTCTCGGTCGGCGACGGTGCGTTTCGCGCCGCCTTCGATATCGATGAACACTACATCAGCGAGTGCCGGGACCGCGCGATCACCCTGGAGAAAGATCCGGGTATGCACTACATCTCGGCGCCGCACATGATGGAGGCACAATGGGACCTGCTTGAGTTGATCATGGAGTCCTATGCCCGGGACTATCCGCAGTACTTCAGCCTGGCGCGTGAAGGTCGGCAGTGGCATTGGACCAACCGTCTGCTGGACATCGACGACCACTTTACTTTCGGCGATCCGACTACCCTGCCCTACGAGCCAATGGAATACGTGACCCGTCAGGCCCAGGGCGATTGGGTGCTGCAAGAAGAACGCGACGGCACGCTGTACTGGGGTGCCGGGATCGCTACCCAGCGCGCCGATTATTCCCTGCGTTTCAACCTCGGCATGAGCTGGGAAGAGTTCCATGGGCCGGTGCCGTTGGTGAAGGAAATCGGCATGCTCGACCGCGCGCTGAAGTTTTTGCTGCGTCTGCGCACCGGCCACCCGGTGCGTCGTTTGAACTGGTCGCTGACCGTCAATCCGCGCCTCGAAGTCTCGGCCGAAAGTCTGCCGGAATGGGCACCGGACCGCACCATCGTAACTGCGGAAAACGCCGGCAAGCTGGTCTACCTGCGTATCGAGTTGCAGCCGCTACATCGCCTGCCGCGCAGTAACGCCATCGTCTTTCCGATTCGCACTTACCTGCTCAGCCTCGAAGACATCGCCACCAATCCGGCGTGGGCCCGACGCATGCACCGGGTCCTGCGAGATTTGAACCAGCAACTGGTCGATTACAAAGGTTTCAGCCGCTACCGCGATGCCGCCGTCGAATGGCTCTCCAAGTACGACGACGGCCGCGACAGCGAGACCAAAAAACAGGCTTGAGTCTGACATTCACTACAACAAGAAACTCAAATAAGCGGGACAACCCGCCAGTACTGCAATCAACTGCCATTGATAATGAGGAAATAAAATGAGTGGCTTATCCAACGCGCGTGCAAGCGTCGCCGATCAGGATGCGGAACAACTCCGCGCCCTCGGCTACAGTTCGGATTTCAATAGAAGCATGAGTCTGTGGGAGAACTTTTCCCTAGGCTTCACCTACCTGTCGCCGGTCGTCGGTGTCTACACCTTGTTCGGTTTGTGTCTGGCCGCGGGCGGCCCGCCGATGTTCTGGTCCTACCTGCTGATCGGTGCCGGCCAACTGTTGGTGTGCCTGATTTTTGGTGAAATTGTTTCCCAGTTCCCAATCTCGGGCGGTGTCTATCCTTGGGCCCGTCGTTTGGTAGGCAAGCGCTGGGCATGGATGGTCGGCTGGGTCTATGCGTGGGCCTTGTGCGCAACCATCGCCGGAGTAGCGGTCGGTGCGGGGCCCTATCTGGCGATTATGCTGGGCTTCAATCCCGGTCCCGAGGCCAATATCTATATTGCCCTGACGATCATCCTGCTCTCGACCTGCCTTAATCTGGTGGGCACCAAACTGCTGGCACGAGTCGCAATGTTCGGCTTCCTCTGCGAGCTGGTCGGGGCAGTTCTCGTTGGTGGTTACCTGCTGATCTTCGAGCGTCATCAGCCATTTAGCGTGCTGTTCGACACCTTCAACCTTGAAGTCAACGGCTCGTACTTGCCGGCGTTCCTCGCGGCATCCCTAGCGGGTCTGTTCCAGTACTACGGCTTCGAGGCCTGCGGCGATGTCGCCGAAGAAACCCCGAACCCGGGCAAGCGCATTCCAAAAGCCATGCGCATGACCATCTATATCGGCGGCGCAGCAGCGATGTTCGCCTGCCTCGCGCTAATTCTTTCGGTTCCGGACATGGCCAAGGTGCTGGCCGGTGAAGATACCGACCCGGTAGCTACCATCCTGGCTAACGCCTTTGGCCCGGTTGGTTCGCGACTGGTCATGGCGGTGGTGATGGTGTCCTTTATCTCTTGCGTCTTGAGCCTGCAGGCAGCGGCCAGCCGTCTGTTGTTCGCTTATGCCCGAGACGAAATGATCGTCGGTAGCTCGCTGCTCAAGCGACTGTCGGGCAACCACGTACCGTCGTTCGCGTTGCTCATCAGTGGACTGGTGCCCGCAGCGATTGTCTGCCTGGGAATGTTCATGGCCGATGCCGTGGCGACCATCGTCGGTTTCGCGGCGATTGGTATCTACGTCGCGTTCCAGTTGATCGTCGTCGCGGCATTAATCGCTCGCGCCAAGGGTTGGCGCCCGAATGGCCAATTCACGCTCGGCGCCTGGGGGCTTTGGGTGAACCTGGCCGCACTGGTCTATGGCGTTTGCGCCATCGTCAACATGGTCTGGCCGCGATCACCGGATGCGCCTTGGTACATCAACTATTCGATGATCCTGACGACTCTGGTGGTGATGGGAGCCGGCCTGGTTTACATGCTGCTCGGCAAGCCTTATGACAAAGGTACGGCCCCTGCGGGCGATGCCTGGAAGCTCTCCAAGCCGCTTGCCAAACCCGTTGATAATTCGGGCTTGCCGGTACAACAGCGCTGACAAAGTGCCAGGGAAGTTTCACTTCCCTGGCCTATAAAAAAAGAGGAACAGTCATGCAAACCAAACTGCTGATCAATGGCCAACTGATCGATGGCGAAGGCCCCGCACAACCGGTGTTCAACCCGGCCCTCGGTCGTGTGTTGGTGGAAATCAACGAAGCCAGTGAAGCCCAGGTCGATGCCGCCGTGCGGGCCGCCGACAGCGCCTTTGAAGGCTGGTCGCAAACCACACCGAAAGAACGCTCGCTGCTGCTGCTCAAACTCGCCGACGCCATCGAAGCACACGGCGAAGAGCTGGCCAAACTGGAATCGGACAACTGCGGCAAGCCTTACAGCGCTGCACTGAACGACGAGATCCCGGCAATTGCCGACGTGTTCCGTTTCTTCGCCGGCGCCAGCCGTTGCATGAGTGGTTCGGCGGGCGGTGAATACCTGCACGGCCACACCTCGATGATCCGTCGCGACCCGGTTGGCGTGATCGCGTCCATCGCACCGTGGAACTACCCGCTGATGATGGTCGCCTGGAAAATCGCCCCGGCCCTCGCAGCGGGTAATACCGTGGTGCTCAAGCCGTCGGAACAAACCCCGCTGACCGCGCTGCGTCTGGTGGAACTGGCGTCGGAGATTTTCCCGGCCGGCGTGCTTAACCTGGTGTTCGGTCGTGGTCCTACGGTTGGTAGCCCATTGGTCACACACCCGAAAGTGCGCATGGTCTCGTTGACCGGTTCGATTGCCACCGGTTCGAACATCATTTCCAGCACCGCCGACAGCGTCAAACGCATGCACATGGAACTGGGCGGCAAGGCTCCGGTGATCATCTTCGACGACGCCGACATCGACGCCGCCGTGGAAGGCATTCGCACCTTCGGCTTCTACAATGCCGGCCAGGACTGTACCGCCGCCTGCCGCATCTATGCGCAGGAAGGCATCTACGACACGTTCGTCGAGAAACTCGGCGAAGCGGTCAGCAGCATCAAGTACGGTTTGCAAGATGATCCGTCGACCGAGCTCGGTCCGTTGATCACCGCGCAACATCGCGACCGCGTGGCCGGGTTTGTCGAGCGTGCCGTGGCGCAAGCGCACATCCGTTTGATCACGGGCGGCAAGGCTGTTGAGGGCAATGGCTTCTTCTTCGAACCAACTGTGTTGGCCGACGCTCAGCAGGACGACGAGATTGTTCGTCGCGAAGTGTTCGGGCCGGTGGTGTCGGTGACCAAATTCATCGATGAAGCGCAGGTACTGAGCTGGGCCAACGATTCCGACTATGGCCTGGCGTCATCGGTCTGGACCTCGGACGTCGGTCGCGCACATCGCTTGTCCGCACGCTTGCAGTACGGCTGCACCTGGGTGAATACGCACTTCATGCTGGTCAGCGAAATGCCTCATGGCGGTCAGAAACTGTCCGGTTATGGCAAGGACATGTCCATGTACGGACTGGAGGATTACACCGTGGTGCGGCATGTGATGTTCAAACACTGATTGCTACTCAGTGAGCCGTGTCGCTTTTGGCGCGGCTCTTGACCGAACCACCTACGATTTTTTGCTCACCGTCCAGGCGGCCATCGTCAAAGTGATCGACGTTAGCGCCAATTACTCCACCGGCATCCCCTGACAGCTCCGGTTTCACCCGAACAAACGGCCGCATGATTGCCTGGACGCTAATCATCCGGCCCGGTTCCTTGACGAATTAAGGTGTACCCGCCAATTCCCTCGCCGTCTTCTCAATCAGCACACTGAATTTCTTGCGCAGCATCCACGAATCAGCCTTGGCCAGATCCATCGCGGTTTTGATACCCAAAGCATCAAAATGCATTTTCATGCGTCGACCCACACCCCATACCTCAGACACATCCGTGTTGCGCAGCACCCAGTCGCGCTTGAAGGGATCACAGATGTCGACCACGCCACCCGTTTCAGCTTGCAGACGTTTTGCGGTGTGGTTCGCCAACTTCCTTTGTTGACTTTCTGGTTGGGACTATCAGAGCATCATTAAGCTTAGCGCTGTGTACTAACAAACATAGCGCTAACGCCTCTTCACTTTACGCGTCGTTGAATTCAGGCTTGCACGTAAACCCAGGCACTGGCTCCAGACTTCAGCACAACCCCTACCCGCCGATAGTCGGCCACTTCATACTCATCGGCCGCGAACAGCTCCTGCTCCGTGATCTCAAAAACAGTGCCGGCGATTTCATCCGACAGATCCCTGCTCTCTTGCACTATGGGGTGGTGGGTTTTCCCACTCGCGGCCAGCACTGCCGGATCGGTGATTTCGACCCAGTTCTGTTTGTACCCCGGCAGGCTATCAGCTCGCCCTTTCAACTCACGCCCGAAGGTGGCCAGCTGGACTGCTTGATCTTGCAGGGTGCCATAGGAGAACAACAGCACCGGTTGCTCGGCTACATGGGTCATTGGAGCTCCTAAGTTGTTCAGATCAGCAAGTCTTCATAAAACGCGCCAAATGGACGCTCGGGATGGGCAAGCTGGATTTCCAGAATCCACAGGCCGGTGTTCGGATATTGATCAAGATCCCCGAGTTCGCCGCCCCGGTAAATCGCATGGGGAAAATCGCTGACCCTGTGCCCCTTGATGTCGAGGTTGAGCGTCCAGCCCATGGCCAGCGCCTGAGCGGCTGCAAAGTCGTAAAGCGCCACCCCCGAAACCCGCTCACTGCGCCAGAAGCTTTCGACCCGATTGAACAGCTCCTTGGCCGCCGCGGCACAGGCGATCATTTCCGGATCGGAACCCGTGGTGAACGTCGCGCCGGCATCACCTTCATGCCCCTGCCACACCACCCCCATGTCGATGAAGAAAATGTCGTCGGCCCCCAGCTCTGGATTGCCATCTGAGCGCTGCTTGAAGGTCTTGAGCGTGTTGCCGCCGAAGCGGATCAGCAGCGGGTGCCAGGTCCGATCCATACCCAGTGCCGCCAGGATCTCTTTGCCTCGCAACTGAGCCTCGGATTCGCGCATGCCGGGCGTGATGACTCGGGCGATCTGATCGATGGCCTTCCAGGTCATCTGCTGTGCGTGACGCATCGATTCCAGCGCATAACGTTCACCTACCGCTTCTTTGCTGCTCAAGACCGTACTCATCATTCATTCCCTTGGTGAGAAAGCGCAGGCCAAGCGCTATATAGTTTTATATATTGTGATACTCAACATCAAAGATAAAGCCATGACCCAGGCTTCAACCCAACCTTATGACAATCTCTAGCACCGAGACCGGTGATCAATGCAGCACGCTGGATCACTCTCTCAAGCCCGTAGTGACCAGCATCCGCCAGCGGAATCAGCACCTCATCCTGAAGGCGGCCAGCGAAGAGTTTTCAGTGACTGGTTTCGACGCCACCCAGACTGGTGACATCGCGGCTCGTGCCGGGATTCCTAAGGTAAATCTCTATTACTACTTTCAAAG
Source organism: Pseudomonas svalbardensis (assembly GCF_030053115.1). Taxonomy (NCBI): domain Bacteria; kingdom Pseudomonadati; phylum Pseudomonadota; class Gammaproteobacteria; order Pseudomonadales; family Pseudomonadaceae; genus Pseudomonas; species Pseudomonas svalbardensis. Next base: position 3,261,735 of record NZ_CP125619.1, read on the forward strand.
CAAAGAGAATCTATACGCTCGAGTACTGCTGAGTTTTGTTGAGCCGACGACAGTGACTTGGTGGCTGCTTCCTTGCTGATTATTTGAGCTTGTTCGATTGTTCGTGAGTACTGGCATTCTTCAGTGTCGATTTAGAAGTTTGGCGTCAAGCGAGGTCATCCGGTTCCAGATGCAGTTCTTCAATGATCGAGGTTGGTATGCGCTGGGTATTTCCTAATTCGTTCGTCACGCCTCTGAAAACTTTTCCCGAAGCGGTGGTTACCTTGTAGGCAAAATCGGCCACGGGTTCACCTTCAGTATCGAGCAAGATAAATTGCTCATCGAAGCCAAATGAAATCGGGATAATCGGCGTAAATGTCGCACCACCGCCACTGTTGCCAATGATGACGGTTCCGGATCCGCCCATTACTGCGTTGCCATGATTACCAAGGCTTCCAACAACGACCGCCGGCAAGCCGTTGGTAATGACGTTGTCCGCGATTTGACTGCCACAGGCTGTGGGGTCGGTTTGTCTGGCTGCGCTCAAGCCATCAAAAAATACATCTGGCGAACCGCCGGTAATAGGGTTCGTGCCATGACCCGGTAGTGGGCAAGCTGTCGGGTCAGACACCCGCGCTGCAGGTTTACCACTCATATGAAGCTCCTTAATTGACGTGGATTTGATAAGAGCCGGCAGTGCTTCCAAAGCACCAACGGCAATCGACTGGGTCGAATAATTTTACTTGATCCCAACTGCTTGTTTCGGTGTCATGGGTTGCCATTACACCTATGGCTTCACTCTTGTGCCAATGCATCCCCTTTGTGTGAGCATCCAGGATGTTGAGGAGTGCGTTGTAGTCGGCAAATTTTCACTGGTTATAAATCGGGGTTATGCCACGACAGCGAAAAGATCAAACAGCCTTCGGCAGCTCCTTGGTGCGATCTTTTAAGCTCGACCACCCCTTTCCTCGACGACTAACTCGCGCAACGTATCAAGAAACAGCTTGAGCACCGGCGAGTCATCGTCCGCGCGGTAAGTGGCGTACAGCGGCACTTCCGGCAATGCCGGTGTCAGGCGACGAAACACCAGCCCGACTGGCGCCATCTGCTCGATGGACGCTGGCAGTAACGCCACGCCGAAACCCGCCCGCACCAAGCTGAGCAGCGTTTGAACCTCTATCACCTGCTGGCGGATTTGTGGGGTAAACCCCGCCTTGATGCAGCACTGAAAGAGAAAATCGGCAAACCGCGACTGCTTGAGTTCCAGCGCCACAAAAGGCTCCTGTGCCAGGTCCACCGGTGCCAGGCTTTCGCGCCGTGCCAAGGGATGATCGACCGGCATGACCACGCGAATCGGCTCGTAGATCAGCAGTTCATTGCGCAACTGCGGATCGTCATAGCCGACCCGAAACACACAGGCATCGATGCGTTTCTCCTTCAAAGCCATGACCTGTGCCGCCGGCGTCATTTCATGCAGCCGCCAGGACACCTGAGGATAGCGCTCGCGGAAGAGGTGTAAGGCCCGCGGTAGCACGCCCACCATCACCGAACTGATCATGCCGATTTCCAGCTCGCCCAACTGGCCACGACCGGTCTGACGAGTCAGGTCTAGGGCGCGGTTCAGTTGTTCGAACACCAGCGGCGCCTGTTCCTTGAGCATCTGTCCGGCCGCCGTCAGCTCGACCCGGTGATGGCTGCGCTCGAACAGCGGCGTACCCAGTTCCTCTTCCAGTAGACGAATCTGCTGGCTCAGCGGCGGCTGACAGATGTGCAAACGCGTAGCAGCCCGGCCAAAGTGTAGCTCTTCAGCAAGGGCCATGAAATACCGCAGCAATCGCAGGTCCATGACAGCTTATCCCAGGGTCAGTGGCGTCGAGCGCTGGCGCACTCCGGTCAAGATGAACAGTGCATTGGCGATGGCCGGGACCACCGACGTGCTGCCCAGTTCACCGACACCTCCAGGTTTGCTCGGCTCGCCGTCCAGTACCAGAATATCTATCGTCGGCATGTCCGACATGCGGGGCACCCGGTAATCATGGAAGTTGCTTTGCACCACCCTGCCCTGTTTGATGTCCATGCGGTCGAACAGCGCGTGACCGAGGCCCCACATCAAGCCGCCATAGATCTGCTCTTCGACACCGCCCGGCGACACCGCCAGGCCGCAATCGACCACGCAGGTGAGTTTATCGACCTTGATCACACCGTCTTTTTTCGAAAGTCTGGCGACCACCGCGATGAAGCTGGTGTAACCCTGATTGGTGGCGATCCCCAAGGCTGTCCCTTCCGGCAATGGCTGGCCCCAACCGGCACGTTCGGCGGCGTTCTTCAGCACCGCGACGTGCCGGGGCCGGCCTTGCATGTTAGCCAGGCGAAAGGCCAACGGATCCTGTCCCGAGCTGTGTGCCAATTCGTCCATGAAACTTTCGACGGCAAACACATTGGGAATGAAACTCACGGAGCGATACCAACCGCTGGGCACGTTGCTTTCGTGCTTGACCCAGGCCAGGTCCAGATTCGCAGGACGATAAGCAAAGTCCCACGCAGTGATAGCCTCGGTCGTGCTGTAGTCCATGTGGTCGGGGCGTTCGAAATAGCCTGGTTCCCACTGTTCCGGCGAAGCCGGTGAGACAGCGTCAAGTTTCAACGCCGTGAGGTTGCCCTGAGCATCCAGCGCACCTTTGACTCGATGAAGAGTCGCCGGGTGCATGAACAGCGAACGCATTTCGTCTTCACGGCTGTTCATCAACTTGACTGGCACCTTGGCCTCCTGCGCCAGGTATGCCACTTCGAACAACCAGTACTTGGCCTCCCGCGCCCCGAAGCTGCCGCCGGACACCAACTCATTGATGGTGACCTTATCCTTGGCGATCTTGCACACCTTTTGCGCAGCCTCCAGCGCCGAAGATGGCACCTGAACGCCGCCCCAGTAGGTGATGGCGTTATTCTTCACCTCGGCGGTGATGCAGATCGGTTCCAGCGGGTTCTGCACCTTGTACGGCATGAGGTAATCGGCTTCGAGCAGCTTCGCGGCTTTCGGCCACTGAGCGCTGACATCCCCCGCCGCCATGGCGGACACCCGCTGTGCGGTCTTGTCGTCGATGGCCGCCGCTTGCGCCGTCGCCAGTTGATCGCTGTCGAAACCGGCCAGGGGTGAATCGCTCCATTGCACCTTGAGCAACGCACGACCCTGTTGGGCGGCCCAGTAATTGTCCGCGAGCACTGCGACGCCTTCCTGATTGCCGCCCAGCACATCAGGCCGGCCGGGAATCGCGATCACCTTACGCACGCCCGGTACTTGCAACGCCGTACTGGAATCCACCGAGACAACCTTGGCGCCGACCACTGGCGTGCGCTGAATCACCGCCACCAGCATCTCTGGCAATTCCACGTCGATGCTGTACTTGAAGCGCCCGCAAACCTTGGCCGCCGCATCGCGCTTGTGCCGCAGTTTGCCAATGTACTTGAATTGCGCGGGGTCCTTCAAAGTGACCTTGGCCGGTGCTGGCAATTTCGCGGCAACACTCACCAGCTCACCGTAACCCAGGCTGCGTTTGCTGGCGGAATGCACCACTCGGCCCTCTTCGGTTGTGCAACTGTCGGGACTGACTTTCCATTGTTTGGCCGCCGCAGTGATCAGCAGTGCACGCGCCGTGGCACCGGCCATCCGCAGGCGATCGTATTCCAGCGAAACACTGGTGCTACCACCCGTCGAGAAGACTTTCCATATCGGGTGAATGTAGGTTTCAAAGAACGGATTTTCCGGCGATATCACCTGCACGGTCATCGGGTTGACGTCCAGTTCCTCGGCCACGCAAGCGGCCAATGCGGTGTGGGTGCCTGTGCCGGAATCGTGTTTGTGCACCACCAGTTTCACCGTGCCGTCGGGCAATACCCGAACCCAGGCGTTGGGCTCGAATTCCCCTGCAGGCGCAGGTCCTTTCAGGTCCGTAGCGGCTATGCCTGAGGGTAGATAGAACGCAATTGCCAGGCCGCAGGCAACAGTGCCAGCCTGCTTGAGAAAGAGACGGCGCGGCAGTTCGATCTGTGTGTCGTCGATAAATGTCATCACGCCTCCTTCGGCGCAGCAGCGGCGCGCTTGATGGCTTTATTGATTCGCCCGTAAGTGCCGCAGCGGCACACGTTGCCGGACATGGCGTTGCGGATCGAGTCATCGGTGACTGTCGCACCGGTGTTGAGCAACGCGGCTGCGGACATGATCTGCCCGGATTGACAGTAACCACATTGCGGGACATCTTCGGCTACCCAGGCCAGTTGCAGCGGATGCTGTTCGGTGGGCGACAAGCCCTCGATGGTGGTGATGCTGTGCCCCGCCACGGCGGCGACCGGCAGTTGGCAGGAACGTACTGCGACACCGTCCAGGTGCACGGTACAGGCACCGCACAGGCCCATGCCGCAACCGAACTTGGTGCCGGTGAGTTTCAAGTGATCACGCAACACCCATAACAAGGGCATGGAGGGCGATGGCTCTACCAGCTCGTGTCGTTCGCCGTTTACCGTGAATTCGATCATTGTCAGGCTCCAAGAGAGCGGCCCGTCTTTGTGCAGGCCTGGTCGCCGATTATTGAGAGTCTGTGGAAAATCGGGCCAGCGACGATTTCTGCCATCCTGTGTAAGTAGGACTAACAGCATGTACAAGCGATACCCGTCGGTGCAGTCCATGAGTGCCTTTATTCAGGCGGCTCGCAGCGGAAGCTTCTCCAGCGCTGCGCGCAAGCTTGACCTGACCCACAGCGCGATCAGCCAGCAGATCCGCAGCCTGGAAGACTTCATCGGCCAGCCGCTGTTCGTACGCGAAGGTGGCGGCAGTAACCTGACCGATGCCGGGCAATTGTTTGCCAGCGTGCTGTCCGACGGCCTGGCGCAGATCGACCGGGCGCTTTCCTCGGTGAAAAACCGCAGCGTCGCGCAGCGGCTGACCCTTGATGTCGACAGTGAATTGGCCCAAAGCTGGCTCAATCCACGGCTACCGGAACTGCTCGATTTGTTGCCTGACCATGAAGTGGTATTGCTATCGATGCCGCGCTCGGATCGCAGTTCGTTCGAGCGGGTGGACCTGGCGTTGCGGTACGGGTATGGCGATTGGGAAGACTGCGAGATGACCCAGATCTGCGGTGATCGAGTGACTGCGGTGGCATCCCCGGCGCTGCTTGAGCGCCATGGGTTGCAGGTGCCAATTACGCCGGCGCAGGTGCTGGAATTGCCGCTGCTGGGGTATACGCGGCGCTCGTGGATTCCCTGGCTGGATGCAGCAGCAATGGCGCCAACCGAGCCGAATGCTCGGGTGGTTTTCGATAATGCGGCCAACCTGATTGCAGCGGCCGAAGCCGGGGTTGGCGCGGGGCTGGTGCGCGGGTTGCTAGCGGCGGATGCGTTGCGCGCGGGGCGTTTGGTAGAGCTGAACGCGGCGCAAATTCCGGCGCATTACAACCTGTATGCGGTGTGGCCACCTGGGCAGGCCGAGCGGGTGGCTCCGGTGGTTGAAGTGATCAAGACGTTGGCTCAGCAAACGCTGATCTGACGCCTTCGCGAGCAAGCCCGCTCCCACATGTTGATCGGTGCCAGACACAAATCCTGCACTCACTGAAGATCCCCTGTGGGAGCGGGCTTGCTCGCGAAGAGGTCCGCCCATCCACCACAAACCCCTGCCCCATATCGAACACATATCAACACCCCGCCCAATTAATATTGTACGAACCCCACCCCCCCTTCCAATACTTCCCCCCAAGCAGCCAGCGTCCCGAGCCGGATGCGACCAGGCGAGGGAATGCGCAGCAGTGCGCATAGAAATGGCCGATTGCCCGGGACGTGGCTGCTGCGAACCGCAAGGTTCCCTTCCCCGCTATCAGGAGATCGACTTCAATGATCATCGATATCAGTTGCTATCCCACCGACCTGGTGGACCTCGCCTGGAGGCATGACGGTGACCCGTTCACCGGCGAGCGTCTGCTGGAGATGATGGATGGCCCGTACATGGTCAACGGCAAACCTCGCCGTATCGACAAAGCCTTCATCCAGCCGCCACAAGGCAACACCATTTACACCTGGACCGACGGCGACCTCAGCGGACGCGAATCCATCGATGCCTACATGGCTTACACGCTGAAGATGGTCCAGACCTACCCGGATCGCTTCATTGGCTGCTTCGTCTACAACCCGCGCTGCGGCGTGGAAAACGGTGTCGAGGCGATTGAGCGTTACGTCAAGGAACACGGCTTCAAGATGGTCCAGATGCAGGCCAACATGCACGCCTATCGCCCGGACCGTGCGCTGGACTGGGTCCGTCCGGCCTTCGAGAAATGCGCCGAGCTGGGCATCCCGGTCAAACTGCACACCGGCGACGGGCCGTACAGCATTCCGTCGGAATGGGTGCCGATGATCAAGGAGTTCCCCAACGTCGATTTCATCATGGCGCACTTCGGGGTGCAGACCGGCGGCGTCTACGTGTTCGAACCGATGCAGTGGGCGATGGAGCTGCCCAACGTTTACTGCGAATCGGGCTGGTGCCTGCAATCGCGAATCGTCGAATTCGCCAAAGTCCTGCCGACCCACAAGATCCTTTTCGGCACCGACACCCCGCCGAACGAGCCGGGCATGTGGCTGCGGTTGCTTGAAGTGCTCTGCCATGAGCCGCCCCAAGGACTGAACCTCGACGAGGACACTCTGGAGGAATACTTGGGCAACAACACCGCGCGGATGATCGGCCTCGAGCCAACCCCGCCGCCGCGTTCCGTGTCCGAAGCCGAGGCGCAGCTCAAGCGCCCTGTCACCACACAATTGGCCAGGAGCTAAACCAATGATTATCGACACCCATCTGCACCCCACCAACCTGGTCGACGAGGCCTGGCGCCACACCGGTGAACCGTTTACCGGCGAGCGCATGCTCAAGCTGATGGACGGCCCGTACATGATCAACGGCAAACCGCGCCGCATCGACATGGGCTTCATCCAGCCGCCACCGGGCAACACCGGTTATCGCGACGGCAACCGGCGGGGCCGCGAAGGCGTGCGCGACTACATGTCGTACATCGCCGAGCTGTGCATGAAGTACCCGGATCGGTTCATTGGTAACTTCAACTTCAACCCGCGCTGGGGACCGGAAAACGGTGCGGCAGAGCTGGAGTTTCATATCAAGGAATACGGTTTCAAGATGCTCAAGCTGCACGCCAACATGCACGGCTATCGTCCCGACCGGGCACTGGACTGGCTGCGGCCGGCGATGAAAGTCTGCGCCAAGTACAACATCGTGGTGCTGATCCACACGGGTGACGGTCCGTACACCATCCCGACGATGTTCTACCCGATCATCCGCGAATTCCCGATGGTCAACTTCATCATCGGTCACTTCGGCATCCAGACCGGCGGCAACTACTCGTTCGAAGCGTTCTGGATGGCCATGGACACGCCGAACGTGTACTGCGAATCCGGTTGGTGCTTCCAGTCGCGGATCGTCGAGTTCGCCAAGGAGCTGCCGCGCAACAAGATCGTCTTCGGCACCGACTCGCCGCCGAACGAACCGGGCATGTGGTTGCGCGAACTCGAAGTCCTGTGTTCGCCAGCGCCGCAAGGCCTGGGGATTGATGAGGATCACCTTGAGGATTACCTGGGCAACAACATTGCCCGGTTGTGCGGCATCGAACCGACACCGCCACCCAAGGATCTGATCGAGGCGGACATTCGTCTGACCACGACCTACCTCTAAGCGTTTTAAAACCAGAGCAAAGCGACTTTACAGGCGTACAGATGAGCCCGGCGTTCGATCGACCGGCAGGCCAACGGCTTGTCGATCGAACGTCGCCCTCAGCCCTGCACGCCTGCTTTTACGAGGTGAAACCATGACCCTCTCTACGCTCGGCGATACCCAGGACTTTCACGATTTCATCGACGCCTATCGCCGGCAGTACCCGGACGATGTGCTCACCGTCCACGAATCTCTTTCGGCCGATCAGGACGTCACCGCCCTGGTCGATGCCCTGGCGACTCAAGGCCGTGACCCGCTGCTGATCTGCGAAAAAGTCGGCAACCTCGGTGTGCCGGTGGCGACCAACCTGTTCGCCTCCCGAACCCGCATCGCACGGATCTTCGGTGTCACTGCGGCGCAACTGCACGAAACCTTCCAGGCCCGCGCCAATCATCCGATCGCGCCCCGCTACGTCGAAACCGGTCCGGTACTGGACGAGATCTTCGAAGGCGAAGCCGTGGACCTGGCGCTGTTGCCGATGCTCAAGCACTTCGACAGCGACCGTGGCCCGTACATTACCAACGCGATCATCATCGCCGAAGACCCGGTCACCGGCATCGCCAACATGAGTTATCACCGCTCGATGCGCCATGCCCGACAGACCCTCGCCACCAGCCTGCATTCGCGCGGTCACTTGTGGCGCATGCTGCAAACCGCTCGCGAGCGCGGTGAAGAATTGCGCGTGGCCATGGTGGTCGGTGCCCATCCGCTGTTTATGCTTGCCGCAGCAGCACGTTTGCCGTTCGGCAGCGATGAACGCGCAGTGGCAGGTGGCCTGTTTGGTGCCCCATTGGAACTGGTCAAGACCCCGCTTTATGGCATCGGCGTACCGGCCTATGCCGAGTTTGTGCTGGAAGGCGCCATCGATCCGGCGGCCTATGCCGAGGAAGGTCCGTTCGGCGAGTTCAGCGGCTATTCCTCAGACCGTTCAACCAACAACGTGCTGCGGGTCGACACCCTCATGCGGCGCAAGGACGCTTGGCTGGTGGACGTGGTCGGCGGACGGTACGCCGAACACCTGACCCTGGCGCGTCTGCCACGGGAAGCGGAAATGAGCGAGAAACTCAAGGCACGCTTCCCCGCCGTCACCGCCGTGCACTACCCCAACTCCGGCACGCACTTTCATTGCTACGTGGCGCTGGATCAAAGCCGCGACGGCGAGGCACGGCAGATCATGCTCGCCCTGCTCGGCTGGGACCCGTACCTGAAAACCGTGATCGCAGTGGACAGCGACATTGACATCAGCGACGACAGCCAGGTGCTGTGGGCATTGGCCACACACTTTCAGCCGCATCAGGATATTTTCGTCATCGACGGTTTGCCCGGCAGTCCGCTGGACCCATCGTCCTCGGTCAACGGCACCACGTCGCGCATGGGTCTCGATGCCACACGCGGTTCGGGGTTCGACGGGATCAAGGCGCAACTGGATCAGGATGTGGTCGAGCGCGCACGCAACCTGCTGAAGAGCTATCAGTCATGAACCGCCAGCGCATGGTGGTCGGCATCAGCGGCGCGTCCGGCTTCATTTACGGCGTGCGCTTGCTGGAGTTGCTGGCTGAACTGAACATCGAAAGCCACCTGATCATCAGCCGGGCCGCGCTGCTGACCATGGCCCATGAAACCGACTACAAACTGGCGGACGTCACCGCGCTGGCCAGCCACTACCACCGGGCCGACGACGTGGCTGCCGGGATCGCCAGCGGTTCGTTTCGCTGCCTGGGCATGGTGGTCGCGCCGTGCTCCATGCGCACGTTGGCGGAGATTGCCACCGGCTCCTCCTCGGGGCTGATCGGCCGCGCTGCCGACGTCACATTGAAAGAACGCCGGACCTTGGTGTTGATGGCCCGGGAAACGCCGCTGACCCTCGCCCACCTGCGCAACATGACCGCCGTCACCGAAATGGGCGGGATCATCGCCCCACCGGTGCCGGCCTTCTACGCCCGCCCGCAAAACCTTTCGCAAATGGTCGATCACAGCCTCGGCCGTGTCCTCGACCTGTTCGGCCTCGACGCCGGGACCGCGCTGCGCTGGGGTGAACCCGGCCCATCGGCCACCGGTCATTTCGCAACAACCAAGGAGCTCGCATGAACAGCCCATTCAACGCCCCTACCCCGAACCGCAAAATTCCGGTGACCATCCTTACCGGTTTCCTCGGCGCCGGCAAAACAACCCTGCTGAACTACATCCTCAGGGAAAACCACGGCCGCAAGATTGCCGTGATCGAAAACGAATTCGGCGAAGTCGGCATCGACGGCGACCTGGTGCTCAGCTCTGAGACCGAAGAAATCTACGAGATGGTCAACGGCTGCGTGTGCTGCACCGCCGAGGTTCGAGAGGACCTGGTGCGCATTGTCCGCGAACTGGTGGCGCGCCCGGTGCGGCTGGATCACATCTTGATCGAGACCAGTGGTCTGGCCGATCCGTACCCGGTGGCGCAGAGCTTCTTTATCAACGACCCGATTGCCGATGAAGTCGAACTGGACGCCATCGTGACCATGGTCGACGCCAAGCACATCGTTCAGCATCTGGAGGATTTGCAGCTGGATGGCGTGGACAACCAGGCGGTCGATCAGATCGTCTGCGCGGACCGCATTGTGATCAATAAGGTCGATCTGGTGAGCGAGGACGACGTGGCAGCGCTGCGCGGCAAGATTCGTGGATTAAACGCCACGGCGGACCTGGTGACCTCCAGCTACGCCGAGATCGATCTGTCGAAGATTCTCGGCATCGGTGCGTTCGAGTCAACGCAAAAGCTGATGGAAATCGGCTCCGAGCACGATCACCACGCCGACGAACAGCACCATGATTTGGATCATGACCACGATTCGAGCGTGTCGTCAGTCGGCATCGCCGTGGACGGCGCCGTGAATCTGCTCGCCTTCCACCAGTGGATCAGCAAGTTGCGCGATGAGCAGGCCGACAACCTCTACCGAATGAAAGGCGTGCTGGCCGTCGCGGATCAGGATCAGCGTTACGTGCTGCAGGGCGTTCACAGCCTGGTCGAGTTCCGTGCCTCCACCTCATGGGGCACGGAACCACGCTCCAGCAAGATTGTGTTCATCGGCCGCGACCTGGATCGCGCGGCGTTGAACCAAGGCTTTGCCGCCTGCCTGGCAGGCTGAAAAAACGGCATCGGAGCCGGTGGATGGCGGCTCCGGGCACACAGAACGAATACCCCTCTCTACAGCATAAAAACAGCAAGAGGTGATTCCCCATGTCGTCAGCCACATCCCCATCAAAAACCCCTTCCACCGTCCACCCGGTCGACCAGATTCTGCCGGTCCGCCAAATGCTCACCCTTGGCCTGCAACACATGGCCGTCTCATACATCGGCGCCATCGCCGTGCCGTTGATTGTCGCCAGCGCCCTGAAAATGTCCCAGGCCGACACCGTGGTGCTGATCAGCACCACGCTGTTCTGCTCCGGCATCGCCACGCTTTTACAAACCGTTGGCTTCTGGAAATTCGGCGTGCGTTTGCCGATCTTGCAGGGCGTGGCGTTCAGCAGTGTCGGCCCGGTCATCGCCATCGGCACCAACCCGGAGGTGGGGTTCGCCGGGGTCTGTGGGGCGGTGATCGGCGCAGGGATCTTCACGATGCTGGTCGCACCGTTCGTGGGTCGATTGCGGCGGTTCTTTCCGCCGGTGGTCACCGGTTGCATCGTCACGGTGATCGGTTTGCAGCTGTTTCCGATTGCCTATGAGTGGGTCGGTGGCGGCCGACACGCCAGCGATTTCGGTGCGCCGGCGTACCTTGCAGTCGCCGCCGTCGTGCTGGCGACCATCCTGTTGGTCAACCGTTATGGCAGCCCGATGCTGCGCAACATGGCGGTGCTGGTGGGCATGCTGGTGGGCGCGGGGCTGGCCTACGGTCTGGGCATGGGCAGTTTCCAAAGCGTTCAGGAGTCACCCTGGCTCACCGTGCCCTACCCGTTCTACTTCGGTTTGCCGACCTTCAGTCTGATCCCGATCGCCACCATGGTAGTGGTGATGATTGTGCAGATGGTCGAGTCCATGGGGCTGTTCGTGGCCATCGGCGACATCGTCGAAAAACCGGTGGAAGACAAACAGGTGATCAACGGCCTGCGCGCCAACGGACTGGCGAGCACCATCGCCGGGATGTTCGCGGCGTTTCCGTTCATCGCCTTCATGGAAAATGTCGGGCTGGTGATTCTGACTGGCGTGCGCAGTCGCTGGGTGGTGGCTGTCAGCGGGTTGCTCATGTGTTCCGTGGCATTGATACCGAAGGCCGGTGCGATCATCGCCTCGATGCCGACCGCCGCACTCGGTGGTGCCGGGATTGCCATGTTCGGCGTGGTCGCGGCCGCGGGGATTCAGACCCTGGCCAAGGTCGATTACGAGCGCAATCGCTACAACGTGCTGATCGTCGGTTTCACCATCGCCGCCGCCCTGGTGCCGGTGCTGGCGCCGGCCCTGTTCAAGCAAATGCCCGAGTGGTCCCAGCCGTTCCTGCACAGCAGCGTGGTGATCGCCTGCCTGGTGTCGGTGCTGCTCAACGCCGCGCTCAACGGCGTCAGCGTTCCCGACAGCGCGGCAACCAAGCCCGCGTCCCACAGCCTCTGACTGGAGAAGCCCATGACTCAACTTCAAAACATCCTGATCAAAAACCCGGTGGCGGTGATGACCGGCCTGCGTGGCCCGCGAGCCCGGGCCGGTGCTGTAGACATTCGAGTGGTGAACGGGCGCATTGCCGAAATGGCTGCGGGCCTGGTTGCGCAACCCGGCGAACGAGTGATCGATGCCCGTCACTCGGTGGTCTACCCAGGCTGGATCAACACCCACCACCACCTGTTTCAGAACCTGCTCAAAGCCGTGCCCGAAGGTTTGAATCAAGACTTGCAAGGCTGGCTGGCCAGCGTGCCCTACCCGCGCCTCAACCGTTTTACACCACAACTGGCGCAGATCGCCGCGCGATTAGGCATGGCCGAGTTGCTGTTGTCGGGGGTAACGACCTGCGCCGATCACCATTACCTCTATCACGCCAACGGCACAACCGAGACCGGTGACCTGCTGTTCGACACGGCTGACACGTTCGGGATGCGTTTTGTGCTGTGCCGGGGCGGCGCCCTGGAGTCCGCCAGCGCCCATCCGGGATTCTCGAAAACGGCGCTGCAACCGGAGACGCTGGAGCAGATGGTCGGTGACATCGAACGGCTCAAATCGCGGTACCACCAGGACACTCCAGATGCGATGCGTCGAGTGGTGGTGGCGCCGACCACGCCGACGTTCTCGCTGCCGCCCACCTTGCTGCGCGAGCTTGCGCACACCGCTCGCGGCCTTGGATTGCGCTTGCACACGCACCTCTCGGAGACGCAGAACTACGTCAACTTTTGTCGCGAGAAATACAACTGCCTGCCGGTGGAATTCGTCGCCGAACACGAATGGCTCGGCCCCGACGTCTGGTTCGCTCACGCGGTGCATTTGCAGCCGGGGGAAATCCGCATGCTCGCGCAAACCGGCACTGGCATTTCTCATTGCCCGGTGAGCAACGCACGGCTGGGCAGCGGCGTCGCGCCGGTACCACAAATGTATGAGGCTGGGGTGCCAATATCGCTTGGGGTGGATGGCGTGGCATCGAACGAATCCGGAAGTATGGTCGGTGAGGCGCACACGGCGTGGTTGATTCATCGGGCCGAACAAGGGGCTTCAGCGACCACCGCCGAAGATGTGATTCATTGGGGCTCGGCCGGCGGCGCGCAAGTGTTGGGGCTGGGTGCGGTCGGAACGCTGGAAATTGGCCAGGCTGCGGATCTGGTGATTTATGGCCTCGATCATCCACGGTTCTTCGGCTTCCACGATATCGCGCTGGCGCCGGTGGTCGCGGGTGAGCCGATTGCCGTGCGGTACAGCATGGTCGGGGGGCGACTGGTGGTCGACGACGGCGTGATTCCAGGGCTGGACCTGGAGCGCATGCGTGCTGACGCGTGGGAGGGGGTGGAGCAGTTGATGCATGTCGTCGACTGATCCAACCGCCAACACAACCGCTTGTTGGAGCTGGTTTGCCGGTTCCAACAGGTTGCGCACCGACTTTTGGGATAACACACCATGTCCGGCCTCAACGACCTCCTCCAAGCCATTGAAACCTGCGCCCGGCAAGGCGAAGAAACCGTCCTCGCCACCGTGGTCAAGGTCGAAGGCTCGGCCTACCGCCGCCCCGGCGCACGCATGCTCATTCCCCTCCACGGCCGAACCATCGGCACCGTCAGCGGCGGATGCCTGGAACAGGACCTGGCCAAAAAGGCCTGGTGGCTGACCGATTCCGGCGAGCCGGTGGTGCGCCGCTACAGCACCGGCGCCACCGAAGATGAAGACGATGACCAAAGCGCCCTGACCTTCGGCCTCGGCTGCAACGGCACGGTTTTCGTCATGCTCGAACGCCTGCGCGCGAAGACCCCGTCATTGGCCATCGAACTGTTGCGACAGGTGCGTGACAGTCTCCAACCCGCGGCCATGGCGACCATCATTGCCACGTCTCGCCACACGTCGGTGCGGGTCGGTGATCGGGTGGTGTCGCACGCAAGCCCCGCGCTGCGCAATCGCGCACTCGACAGCAGCATCCGCAAAGACCTGCGCAAAACACTCACCGAGAAAAAATCCTCTCTGCGGCTCTACACCGATGCCCGTGGAGAAGTCGAAGTGTTCTTCGAATACGTGGCTCCGCCCCCGCGCCTGGTGATCTTCGGCGCCGGCCACGACGCCCAGCCACTGGTGCGCATGAGCAAACTGCTGGGCTGGCACGTCAGCGTGATCGACAGTCGCAGCCACTTTGCCCGCCCTGAACGCTTTCCGCAGGCCGATGCGGTCATCGTCGCGAACCTCGACGCCTCCATCGTCCTCGGACCGTTGATTGAGGGGGCCGCAGTGGCCGTCATGACGCACAGCTACCGCCAGGACCGACACTGGCTCGGCCAATTGCTGCAAGGCGCACCAGCCTACATCGGCCAACTTGGCCCCCGCGAGCGGACCGAGCGCTTGTTGACCGACATTCGCCAACATAATCCTGCCCCGAATGCATTGCTACAGCTGCACTACCCAATGGGCCTGGACCTTGGCGGCGATGCGCCCGAAAGCGTCGCGCTCTCGATTCTGGCGGAGATGACGGCGGCGTTGAATCTGCGTAACGGCGGGATGCTCAAGCATCGTAGTAAACCGATTCATTACGTGGATTTGCTGGTGTGTGAAAAGTTGGAGGCAGTGGCAGCGGTCGATTGAGCTGGTTTCAAACAACGACAGTTTCTCGGCACCTATAAAAAAGTCCCTCAAGCCGAAGTGGACGACTACTCAAGGAAATGAAAAATGCAGAACCGCACGTTTCTCGTTCGGCAGACCTTTGCCATCAGTACTCTGTTATTGACGACGGCCACTTCATTGCAAGCTGCCGACTGGAGCGATAACTCAATCAGTTACTGGTATGGCACCCACTTCGCTGAGCCGGGCATCGATGGCCCGATCGCCAAGCACATCGTTGAGTTCACTCACGTTGACGGATATAAATACGGCAGCAACTTCCTCGACGTGCAGGTGTTGTTTTCCGATAAAGACGATCCAGCCGCCGGCGGCGACAACGGTGCTACCGAGGTGTATGCGATATATCGCCATCAACTTTCACTGAATAAAATATCCGGCCAGGATTTCAAGTGGGGACCCGTTCGGGACTGGTCGCTTTCGGGTGGCGTCGACTGGAACACCAAAAACACTGCCTTCGCGCCGGCCAAACGCATGCTCGTCATCGGGCCGACGATCAATTTCAACGTGCCAGGTTTCTGGGACTTCAGTGTGATGTACCGCGCCGAGCGCAACCACAATGGCTTGCCGTTTGCCCAAGAGCACGATATCCGCTTCAACGACACGTACTACCTGGAAACCGCCTGGGACATTCCATTTCAGCTCGGTTCGGTACCGCTCAAATGGAAGGGCTTTGCCAACTTCATCCCGCCCAAGGGCAAGGACGGCTTCGGCAACGACACCGTGAGCGAGACGCTCGTGCACCTCGCCTTACTGGTGGACGTGGGCGAGCTCACTTTCGGCAAGAAAGACACCTTCTTTGCCGGGGTGGGTTACGAATACTGGAAGAACAAGTTCGGTAACAACTCTGCCAACACGCCTGGCACCGAAGCCAACACGCCGTTTCTGAATCTGGAATGGCATCTATAACGCTCGAATCAGAAGGAACACCGCCTTACACGGACAGTAGCATTGAGCTTACCGACTCCATGGACAATGCCCGCACTAATGCGTGGGAGTAGACCCTACAACTTAGCCTCGGGCCGGTAGCCGGGCGGTGGGCTGACCGGACTCATACGGCTAAACCTCAATGTAGCCCTAGGTCTGCGACAGGCAGCTACCGGCCCAGAGTGTGTAAAAACGCCTCCGCGAACCCTTGCTATGATTTCAGAGGGTTTCATCGCAGGGATCGCCCATGAAGCGCTTTATCCAAGGTGAACATCGAGGCCAAAGCACCTTACTTCCCGAGAGCCTCGACGACTACGTCAGCGATACCAACCCGGTGCGCGTAGTCGATGTCTTCGTCGATGAACTCGACCTGATCGTCTTGGGTTTTGACGGCGCTATTCCAACTGACACAGGCCGGCCTGCTTACCACCCCGCAATCCTGCTGAAGATCTACATCTACGGCTATCTGAACCGCATCAAGACCGGCGCAGCGAACTGCGCCTACGGGCATCGAAGGACTCTATAGATCTCCCAAATCACCTGCATCGTTGCGTCTTCGATCGTTCCTTCATTACGGCATAAAACCCAGCCGTGATCTGCTATCGCTCGCTCGAACGCCTTGGTACAAGCGACATGTTCTTCCAGCTTATGGATCACGGTACTGCTCAGCCCACGCCGTCGTGCCGCTGCCCTCGCCCATGAAACATCAGGGGCGGTGACAACCCCGACATGCAGGTCTGGCACTCGCACATTTCGATCAATGTTCAACTGTAGAATCTCTGCAAACGGGACTATCCGGCGAAATGCGGCATCAGACGGGTACCAGCGATCGATCAAGATGATGCTGCCTGGTGGCTGTTTAGCCAGCACGTGGTGGGAAATCCAGGTACGGCTATCAGCAAAGCGCTCACAAACCTCCAACTCCAAATCCCGGGTGGGATTTCTGACGAGTTTGTTAACGAGGGTCATTGTTTCACCCCTAAAGGGATCGCTTTTTCTCTCACAAAGTCGGATCACCTTTTTGTTGTCTGCCCTCAGTACTTTCGTAACGGCCTCCAACAGTGTGGTTTTGCCGGCTCCTTTGGGCCCATCTAGAGAAACAAACAGCGGACGATTCATTCTTCACATAACGATTGATATACGGTTTTTTTGCCCGGTTCGTTCGCTGGAACCGCTTGGCGCGACTACGCGAATCGAGTGGAGGGTCCTTATGAACAGACATTGATGAACACTCTAACCTGATTTCTGGCTAACGAGTCTCAAAATCCAGGGTTACAGGCGCTTATGAACATCGGTCATCTCAGTTTTTAGTGTGCCTTTGAACTATGATTTTCTCAGGCCTGCCCGAAGGCAACCGCTCGGCCCCAGGCACGTTCGTCTAACACCCTTAAACGGAGAAGCCAACGTGAGCACCTTGAAACTTCACCCCGCACTGGACAACGGTATCCAACCCTCCGCCGCGAATTTCACAGGCGGCACCCTGCAATGCCTGTGTGCGACCGACAAGGTCGAGGTCAAGATCGACGCACAAACCCTGCATAACCACGCGTGCGGCTGCAGCAAATGCTGGAAACCGCAAAACGCGACATTCGCCGTCATTGCCGTAGTACCTCGGGATAAGGTCAGCGTCATTGCCCACGGCGAAAAACTGGAAATTGTCGACGAAACCGCCACCATCCAGCGGCACGCCTGCAAACAGTGCCACGCCCATCTCTTCGGGCGCATCGAGAACAAGGACCATGCCTTTTATGGCCTGGACTTCGTCCACACCGAGCTCTCTCCCCAGAGCGGATGGGCTGCGCCGGGCTTCGCGGCGTTCGTGTCCTCCATCATCGAAACCGGCACACCGCCAGCGCAAATGAAGGCCATCCGTGAGCGCCTGCGCAAGATTGGCCTGGAACCCTACGACTGCCTGTCCCCGGACTTGATGGACGCAATGGCGACTCATGTTGCCAAACAAAAAGGCTTGCTCCCCGCCGCCTGATTGATCGGTCGCCGCGGTTTCTTCGTCGGACCGCGGCGGCGCCATTTCTAACGGTGGACGATGGAATGTTGCTTCACTGTTATGGGTGACTCAAAGATCCCCTTCTTCGAGTCACCTGCCTAACCAATATAGGCGGAGGGCCTATCAATAATTGAAGGCAGAGGGAAAGTTCATTTATTACTCCGAAAAAAGCACTTATTGCATCATGACAATATACAGGCGTCAGTTCAGTGACTATTATAACCCTCACGCTAGAAAGCCAGGCCGTAAACGCATAGATCACGACCGTTATAATGAATGAATAATTCATTCAAGCTGACGAATGGATACAAAATAAATAAAATCGTTAATAAACAATGAGTTGGTGGTGTGTAAATACTCGGGAGAACCCTTCTTAAAATCATAAAAAACTAAACAAGACCGACCTCAACCACAAAAGTTTCAAACTTTAATTATTAAAACAAAATGCACGTATAACGCTTTAAAACATTCGCCATCAATGCTAATAATCCGGCCGGCTCCGGGTTCTTAGGCGATGTACCACCTCGTATGAAGTGAACATCAAACACGCTGATTACCCCGGTCTTCACTAAATCCAAATAACGATGGCGTGCTCAAGTCTCAATAAAACTTGGGCCGTTGTTGTGCTGCGCACTAAAACCGCGCAAGGAAGACATCATCGCTCGCCATCATTCAAGGATTAAAATCCTTTCGATCTTCGGTACCCGTCCAGAAGCCATCAAGATGGCGCCTTTAGTCAAAGCCCTCGCTGCGGAACCTGGCATTCATTCGCAGATATGCATCACCGGCCAACATCAAAGCATGCTTAAACAGGTGCTGGATCTGTTCGACCTCAAGGCCGATCACACCCTCGATGTGATGACGCCGCACCAGTCGCTCAACTCGTTGACCGCGGCGCTATACGGGGCGATTGACCCTGTGCTGGAAATGACCCGCCCGGACCGGGTGCTGGTACACGGCGACACCACGTCAGCCATGGTTGCCTCAATGGCTGCGTTCCATCGACGCATCCCGGTCGGTCACGTCGAAGCAGGACTGCGAACCGGCGATATCTACAGCCCATGGCCAGAAGAAATGAACCGCCGCTGCATCGACCTCGGTGCGGACATGCTGTTTGCGCCGACCCACGAATCGCGCCAGAACCTGCTCGACGAACGCCTTCAAGGTCGCGCCTTCGTGACCGGCAATACGGTGATTGACGCTTTGCAGATGACGGCGCGGCGCATTGAGCAAGACGCTGACCTGCGGGCAAGCCTGGACCAACAGTTCTCGTTCCTGCAAGCCGGCCGCAAGGTTCTGCTGGTGACCGGGCATCGCCGGGAAAACTTTGGCGAAGGCTTCCTGGATATCTGCAAGGCCTTGAGCCATCTGGCGCGGCGCACTGATATCCAGATCGTCTATCCGGTGCACTTGAACCCCAATGTCATGGGCCCGGTCACCGAGCAACTGGGCGATCTGCCCAACGTGCACCTGATCAAGCCGCTGGACTACCTGGCCTTCGTGCGCCTGATGCAACGTGCGCATGTGATCCTCACCGACTCCGGTGGCGTGCAGGAAGAAGCGCCGTCGCTGGGCAAACCGGTGCTGGTGATGCGCGATGTGACTGAACGCCCCGAAGCTGTCGCCGCGGGCACCGTTCGCCTGGTCGGCACCTCGCCGGACTCGATCATCGCTGGCGTCAACGCACTGTTCGATGACGACCTGCTGTGGCGCCGATGTTCCCAGGCGGCCAATCCTTACGGTGATGGCAAGGCCAGTGCGCGCATCGTCGATGCCCTGATGGGCCGTCCGGTCGATGATTTCGTCGTGACTGGGGTGCGATTGCCCAAGTTCCTGCACTACCCGTCAGGGCTACCTGAACCCGAGAAAAGTCTCCCGGCTTTCACCTCTCTATAAACCAAACCGCTCCTCCCCTTATCAGCTCGAGATCTACCTGAATGAAGTCTTCCGTTGCCATCCATACGGGCACGCTCAGCGCCCTTGCCTGTGGCGTGAGCCTGCTCGCGCTCATGCCGACTTTCGCTCTGGCCGCGGACAGCCCGCTCACCCAGGCGATCAACCGACTCAACGCCGACACGCGACAAGAGCGTGAGATCCGCTTGAGCGATCTGGGGATCGATGCACCGATCATCCTCGGCTCCACCGACGCCCGACGCGAGCTGTATCTTCCCGTGCCAGCGGGCGTGCCGCTGACAGACGCCACACTGAATTTCGACGCCAGTTACCTCAATGGCGAAGGTGGACGCAACACGCTGCTGCTGTCGCTAGACGGCTATCCGGTACGCGCCGAAGGGCTCAGCGAAGTCCAAGGTGATGCCAGCACCACACTGGGCGTGGGCAAGCAAGCGCGTGATAGCGGTTCGCTGCGTCTGGGCATTGCCTGGTCGTCAGTCGTGTCCCGTGTGTTGTGCGAAGACGAACGCGCGATCGGCAATGTATTGCGTATCGAACCGGACACCCGCCTCAATTACAGCTACGACGCCAGCCAGTTACAGGACGTCGGCGCCGCCTGGACGGCACTGCCCGGTAAACCGGGAATCATGGTCGCGCCGGGCACCTTGTCCGCCGACAGCTACGATGCGGCCTGGCGTCTCGGTGTCGCACTGGAGCGGATTGGCAAGCACAGCCGCGTTCTGCCCTTCCCCGCCGTACAAGACACTGTCGACCTGACCAGCCTGCGCATCCCGGCCGAACTGCTGGCTATTCCAGCGTTTGCCAGCCTCAATGGCAAAGGCCCGCACGTTCTGGCCGACCCGGCGCAAATCGGTGCGCTGTTGATGTTGGGGCAAACGCCGAACCTCCAGGCGGATCTGGCAATCAACGACCCGCAACTGCTCAAAGCCGTCAACGAATCGCTGGACGCGCTGCAGAGCCAGATTCAAGGCCTCGACGCCACAGCCGCCAACGCCTTCGCGCAATGGCGTGATCGGCATATCAATGCAGGTCTGGCCGCCACCGGCACTGACAACGTGCGCCTGGCATTGCTGGGCACCCGCCCGGTGCTGATGATCGCGCCGCAAGCAACCGGTAAGGCGCTGGCCCTGTTCAGCACGGCCTGGAACGCACTGGCACGCAGCCGCCAATTGACGGTCAGCGAAGCACAAATGCCATTGAGCGCCGACGGTCGTGTGGCCTTGTCGCGCCTGGGCGGAAATCCCGGCGCCATTGATGTGCTGGCCAAATCCGACTGGAGCACTTCGTTCCCTCTGGGCAGCGTGGCCTACGACGGTCGTCTGCCGGTGAAGGCGGTAGTCGATGTGTCTGCCGCACCCGGTGCCTCGGACACCGCGCCGGTGGCCTCGCTGTTTCTCAACGATTACCTGATTGGCGCGCAACAGCTCGTGGCCAACGGTGAACAGCAACGCATCGAAGCACGTATCCCGCGTTACGCCCTCGGTTCGAAGAACGTGCTGCGCGTTTCGTTCCAGCGTCAGCCAGTCAGCGATCGTTGCCTGGAAACGCCACAGGCGTTCCCGGTCTCGGTGCTCCCGACCAGCCACATCGTGCTGGATAAAACAGCCCTGGGTGATGACTTCTCCGGCATGGCAGCGCGCTTTGCCATGGACACGCAAATCCTCGTGCCACAGGCCTACCTCGAGCATCCGGCGAGCAGTTTGCCACAGGTGATTTCGGTGGCCGACGCCGTCGGTGTTTCGCCGCTGCGGGCGCAACTGAAGGTCAGTGCCGACCCGAAAGCCTCGGTCACACCGGACAAAGCCTTCCTCGCCTTCGAGCTGCCGATCAAGGACAGCAAAGAGTCGGTGCAGGTTGATGAGCAGGGTCGCCTGCGCATCAATCACAAGGATCAGGTGTTGCTGGACGTGCATCCCCTCAACCACCTGGCCTCGTTGCAAGTGGTGGATGCCGGCGGCCAGCACGGTCTGGTCTATCGCGCCCTGGGCAATGACGCGCCACGCTTTGCCAGGCAGATTCTGCTCACCCGCGGCGACGTGGCCATCCTCGGTGACAACGGTGCACTAACCACCTTCGACACCCAAGACCCAAGCGGCAGCCAATTGATCGACAACGAAGAACCCAAGGGCCTGGACGCCTGGCGCAAGCCGTCGCTGTTGTGGCTGATTCCGGGTGGCATCTTGTTGGTCCTCATCCTGTTGCTGGCCGGCCGTAACGCCCGTCGCAATCGCCAGTAACGGAAACTTTCGATGACGTCGCTTTATTGGCCCTATTGGCTGGCCCACTACTACAGCTTCCTGGAAATCTCGACCATCGTGATCGCGGTGCTGATCCTGATCTCCAGCCTGGACGATCTGTTCATTGACCTGTGGTACTGGTCTCGCCGCCTGTTTCGCAAGTTCACCGTGGATCGCAAATACCGGCCGCTGACCGCCGAGCAACTGATGGCCCGGGATGAACAGCCGTTGGCGATCATGGTCCCGGCCTGGCTGGAATATGACGTCATCGCACCGATGATCGAGAACATGGTGTCGACCCTGGATTACCAGAACTATGTCGTCTTCGTCGGCACCTACATCAATGACCAGCGCACCATCGATGAAGTGGAACGCATGCGTCGGCGCTACAAGCAGCTGCATCGCGTGGAAGTCCCGCATGCCGGGCCGACCTGCAAGGCCGACTGCCTGAACTGGGTGATCCAGGCGATCTTCCTGCACGAGAAAACCCACGGCATGACCTTCGCCGGCGTTGTATTGCACGACAGCGAAGACGTTCTGCACCCGCTGGAGTTGCGGCTGTTCAACTACTTGCTGCCGCGCAAGGACATGATCCAGTTGCCCGTGGTTTCGCTGGAGCGCAACTGGTACGAATGGGTGGCTGGTACCTACATGGACGAATTCGCCGAATGGCATGGCAAGGATTTGGTGGTGCGTGAAAGCATGACCGACACGGTGCCGTCTGCCGGGGTCGGCACCTGTTTCTCCCACCGCGCCCTGCGCGTGCTGGCCGGGGAAACCCAGAACCAGCCGTTCAACACCGACAGCCTCACCGAGGACTACGACGTTGGCGCTCGCCTGGCCAAGGTCGGCATGAACGCAATCTTCGTGCGCTTCCCGGTGCAGTTTCGCGTGCTGCGTAAATCATGGTTTCGCAAGCCTTACGAATCGACTCTGAAGATGCCGTTGTGCGTGCGGGAATTCTTTCCCGATACCTTCCGTACCGCGTTCCGCCAGAAAGCCCGCTGGACACTGGGCATTGGCCTGCAAGGCTGGGAGCAAATGGGCTGGAACGGTTCGCTGGCCAACCGTTATCTGCTGTTTCGTGACCGCAAGGGCGTGGTGACGGCGTTCGTCAGCATCATCGCCTACGTGATTCTGGTGCAGCTGCTGGGCCTGGTCATCCTGCGCCAGAGTGGCCTGTGGGATGTGAGCTTCCCGACGCCGTTTGAAACCAACGGCTTCATCAAATACCTGCTACTGGCCAACGGTACCGCGCTGGCCTGGCGTATCGCGCACCGCTGCTATTTCACCACCGTGCTGTACGGCTGGCAGCATGGATTGTTGTCCATCCCACGCATGGTAGTGGGCAACTTCGTCAACTTCATGGCCGCCTCCCGCGCCTGGCGCATGTTCATCGTCGGCAAGGTAATGAACCGCAAACTGGTGTGGGACAAGACCATGCACGACTTCCCGTCCACCGACCTGGTTGCCTTCGCACCGCGTAAGTTGGGCAGCGTGTTGCTGTCCTGGCAGGCGATCAACGAAACCGACCTGCAAAGCGCCCTCGACGAACAGAAAACCCGGCACATGCCATTGGGGCGGATCTTGCTCAGCAATGGCTGGCTGGACGACGAGACACTGGCGGAAGCCATCGCCTTCCAGAACGATCTGCCGCGGGTGTTCGATGTGGCCGCCAAGGCACGAGGCTCGGTCCTGACGCTGGACGATGAATTCGCTCTGCGCTGGCGGGTGGTGCCGGTTGGCTTGAATGCCGACGGCCGAGCACAACTTGCCGTGGCCAGCCCGTTGCCGGCCGAAGGTCTGCAACAAGTCAGCGATGTACTGGGCAGCGAACCGGTGCAGCTGATTGCCCGGGAAAGCGAAATCGTCGCGCAGTTGCGTCAACTGAACGTGCGCGAAGACCAGTCCGTACCGGATGCCCGCGCGCCACTGCTGGGTGACTTGTTGATCGAAATGGGCCTGCTGGATCGCGACGTATTCAATCGCACCATGTTGCAGTACCGCCCGCAGCGTCACGGACGCATCGGCGACTATCTGGTCGACAGCGGCGTGCTGCCCCGCGCCACCATCGAAAAGGCTGTGGCGCGTCAGCACAGCCACTACCCTGCGGAGCTTCCGGCATGAACCGCCCCTTCCTGACCCTCATGGCCACGGGGCTAAGCCTGTTACCTGGGCTTGCTCTTGCCGAGACGTTGCCGCTGCCGTTGACCGGCCCGGCCTATGTCACCGCCAACGAGGCCTACAGCGCCTACGAGCGCAAAGATTACGACCTGGCCATCGCCAAGGCCCGCGAAGCCTTGCGTCAGCGGGCTGACATCACCCGCTTGAACACCTTGATTGTGCTGGCTCAGCGCGACAAGGAACTGCGTGATCATCCCAAACGCTACCCCCAGTCGCGTCAGGCCCCAGGCTTCGGCGCCGCGGCCCAGGCGTTCAAGGCCTACGATCGCGATGACTTCGGCACGGCTGCCCAATCGGCACGCAAAGCCATCGCCCAGGCGCCCAAACGCATGGATTATCGATTGCTGCTGATCGAGTCCTTGCAGCGCCAACAGCACTTGCAGGAAGCGGATCAAGCCACCACCCAGGCGCTTGCCGTGTTCCCGGACGACGATACCTTGCTGATGCGTCGCGAAGCGATTCGTCGTCAATTGGCCGCCCCGCTGGCGGTTGAGGGTTATCGTGCCCTGGAGCAAGGCCAAGTGTCCCTGGCCGTGGACCAGGCCAGAAAAGCCGTCGCCTGGGCTCCGGAAATCGGCGCCAATCAGCAACTGCTGATCAGTGCCCTGCTCACTGCCAAGGATTACCCTGCTGCAGAACGGGCCGCGTCAGGCGCACTGGCTCAGGACGACGGTGAAATCGCACCGTGGATTCTGCGCAGCTACGCCCGTGATCGTCAGGGCAAAACTCAGGCAGCCCAGGCTGACCTGAATCACGCGCTGGCCATCGATGGCCTGCTGGAAGCGGAAACCCGTGACATTCGCTTTTTCGCCGCGGACGCTGCACTGGCGCATGACGAGCCTCAACAAGCGCTCGATCATCTGCAATCACTGGCCGACGATGAAGGCGGTGAAGTGGCCCGCAGACGCACCGCCGCCCGAATGGCGTTGCGGCAGAAAAACAACGGCGCGAACGTTATTGCCCACTTCCCTGCTCCGGCCTTGAACTGTCAGGAAACGGCCTTCGGCCTGGTCTGTGATATCTGGCCGGGCAACCAGCGTGATGGCGGAACCGACATGGCCGGCCAAGCCTACGCGGCCCTGGCCCGCAAAGACCCTGCGACGGCGGTTGCCCTGGCGAACGAAGCCATTGCCCGCGCGCCACAGAATCCGGCGTACCGCCGACTGCTGGTCAGCGCCCTGAGTGATCAGAAACGTGTGCCCGAAGCCATCGCAGCAGCCAGCGAAGGTCTCAAGCTCACGGGCGATGATGCTCGTCTGCTCGCCCAGCGCGGCCGTCTGCGTCAGCAATCGGGTGACGATGCCGGGGCGCGCAAGGACTTCACCCAGGCACTGGCACTGGCCAGCCTTCCCGCTTACGAAGAAGCCAGTCTGTATGCCGCCATCGGCCAGCGCCGAACCGCGCGCGAACGGCTGCAACAAGCGCGGGACACGGGCGAACTGGAATCGATGAGCGACCTGCAGATCGCTTATTTGTCGGTCCAGGCCGGAGACGATGACGGTGCCCACACTTCGTTCCGCAAGGCTGATGCCGACACCCGACTTACGCCGACGGCGACCCAGGACGCGGCCTACAACGCCATGCGGGTCAATGACGACGAGCAAGCCGTCACCTATTTCAAGCGAGTCATCGACGCAAAAAATGCCGGTGAACTCGACATGTCCCCACAGCAACTGTTCGACACCCGTCGCGCGGTGGCCGATGTGTCGCGCACCTGGGGTTTGACCAGCACCACCAGTTATCGCGGTAACAGTTCGAGCAGTGGTCTGAGTGCAGCCCCGAGTAGCGGCAGCAACAGCAATGACAGCCTGCAAAACAGCACCGAGCTTTCCTGGCGTCCCTTGGGCTATCGCAACGCACGTTTTGTCGAACTCTACGGACGCATCACCGACACGCTGTGGAGCAAGAACGGCGATTCGGATACCGGTCTCGATGCGCTGCAAGGCGCCGTGGGTGTCCGGGTCAAACCCTTCACATCGCTGAACGTGATGGCCGCCGTCGAGCGTACATTCCCCTTGGGATCGTCGGACGTCGACGGTGACTGGCTGGTGCGTCTGGGCTACGGCTCAAGCATCGGGACCGATCTGCGGGTGGATGCCTCCAGTTGGTGGACCTCGCAGTTGTTCGCTGAAGCCGGTCATTACGTCAACGACTCGCGCGACTACTTCAACAGCGAATGGCAGGTGGGTCGCAGCTACGCCATCGGCGGCACAGGCTCGCGCTGGGTGAGTTTCCCCCATGTCGTGGCCGCGTTCGACTACGACTCCAAGATGAACAGCAAGACGGACACCGACGGCAGTACGGACTCATCATCGGGCAAGGCCGGCGGCGTTGGTATCGGTAACAACGTCCGATACTGGTTCCGCGAAGATGCGTACAACGCCCCCCGTTCCTATGTGGACTTTTCTCTGCAGTACCGCGTGAAGGTGCTGGGCGATGACCGCGCCGAAGGCGTGTTCGCTCGCCTGACTTATTCCTATTGAGGGCTTACATGAACGTTCGAATGTGTTTGTGGCTGGGTCTTGGCCTGGTCCCGATGTGGGCACAGGCCGCCCCTGAAATCGCCCAGCTGTATGCGCCAAAACTGCCCGAGGGTTCCGCCTGGGTGCGGGTGGTCAATCCCAGCGATACCGCCATGCAAGTCCAGGTGGGCCAAGGCCCGAGTTTTGCCCTTGCCGCACAGACCGCAGTGGCCAGCCCCTTTCAGGTCGTGGACTCGCGACAGCCGTTGCACGTGACCGTCAATGGTCGCGAGATAAAAGGCCTCAGCGCACCAAAAAGTGCGTGGGTCACGCTGATTCTCGACAGCGACCCGGCACGGGCGCCGCGCCTGGTCATCGACCCGCCGCTGCGCGGTAAAGACCTGCGCGCCGAACTCAATGTCTACAACCTGGTCAACGGTTGCGAAAAAGCCGAGGTCAAACTCGCCAACGGTGCTCCTGTGTTCAACCAGCTGCCGTTCAACGGACAAGCCCAGCGCACGATCAACCCGGTGCAGGCGACGCTGGTTGCCAGCTGCAATGAGAACGCGAGCCTGCCGATGAAGCTCGCGCCCTTCAGGGCCGGCGATCGTTATAGCCTGTTCCTGGTCGGCTCTCGCCAGGCGCCACGCCTGATTGGCCTTGTCGACCAGACCGCGCCATGACCCTTCACTTGAAATCTCGCCTGCCGTTTCCCGCCATGATCGGCGGTTTGTTGTTGAGCCTGTCGGTCACCTGCATTCAAGCGGCCTCCGCGGTAGTCACCGGCGAAAATGGCTGGTTGTTCCCGGCCTGGGAAAGCCTGAACAAGGTCGACAACACCGGAGCGGCCCGCAACATTGCGCTGGTCAAGGAACTCCAACAGCACCTTGCTCGGGAGCACATCGGACTCGTCGTGCTGGTGGTGCCGATGAAAGCGCCGTTTTATGCCGCGCGCCTGCCCGCCGGTCAGACCTTGAGTCCTGCGGTCATGCAGCGCTACGACAACCTGCAAAACGAGCTGACCCAGGCAGGCCTGACCACGCTGAACATCAAGCCCATCCTGCAACGCACCGAACAAGGCAAACAGACCGCGTTCTACCGCGCCGATTATCACTGGACAGCCTGGAGCGCGGAAAACACCGCCGATGCCACGGCGCAATTGATCACCGAGCGTTACCGCCTGCAAGGCGAACCCGGCGGCGGCGCAGCGCTGGGCCAGTGGTTCGACCGCCGCGCGTTCGGCGACCTGGCGAGCAACTTCCTGCCGGCGACCAAGCGCAAGGCAATCGGTCGCGACATCTACACCGTGCGCCATCAGGCAGAGAAGGACCTGTTGATTGATGACGCACCGGCTCCCGTCCAAGTGATCGGCAACAGCTTTGTCCAGCCCTATTTGGGTTTTACCCAGAAGCTCTCCAATGCCCTGGACCGTCCCGTCGCACTGACCTGGAACCCCGGCGACGTCGGTCCGTGGGCTACGCTGCTGCAATACCTGGAGTCGGCGGATTTTGCCGAACACAAGCCGCAAGTGATCGTCTGGCAATTCAACGAGGGCCAGTTCCACCTTGGCCCTGATGGGGCAGCCAACTGGAATGCCAAAGGCGTCACCTCGCTGAGCCAATGGCATCAGCGCATCAACAAGGTACTGCCGTGAAGATTCTTGGTTACACCGCGAGTCGCGCCACCCTCGCCGCGCTGTTGTTTGCCGTCACCCTCAGCGCAGGAACCGGCATGCTCTACGTCACAAACAAAAAGGCCTTGCCCCCGGAGATTGTCGGCATCGTCTGGCAGCCGGACAACAAGACCGTCGGTATCAGCGGACACTGGGAAAAACTGGGAGCGCGTGAGCTGCTGGTGCAATGGACAGTCGTCGACGATCAGGCCTTCGTTCCTGGTACCGGCCTGCCCACCGTACCGGTGCTGCCCGATTGGGCGCGCATCGCCAAGGCACCCTGGGCGCAGGATGTGATCCTGGGGCTGGCGGGTTATTTCAGCGAGAACCGCTCACGGGACAACATCGAACAGCTGGCCGCAGTCTCGGAACGGATCGCCAGGTTGCCTACGCCGTTACACGTGACCGGCTGGTATTTCCCGGCTGAAGTCGACCCCACCTGGACCCGCGCCAAAGAACTGCCCGCGCTGCTGGCCAAGCTGCCGCGACCGTTGTGGATCAGCGTTTATGACGGTGGCAATATCGGCCCCGTCGCCACCGCCGAATGGCTCAAGCAATGGCTACCAGATGACATCGGCGTGTTCTTCCAGGACGGTGTCGGCGTGTACGCCCGCACTGCACCGGTCGCGCGAACCTACGCCGACGCCCTGAGCAAGCGTCTGGGCAAAGATCGTGTGCGGATCATCGTCGAAGCCTTCCGCCCCAACTTTGGTGGCGGCTTCCGCTCGGCGACCGCTGCCGAGCTCAGACCGCAACTGGCGGCCTATGACGGATATCCGCTCTACCTGTTCGACGGGCCGCACTACGTGACGCCAGAGTTGGTCGAGCAACTGGTGCAGTAAAGCGTGCGCAGCTGACGTGTTAACTTTCAGCGTGAGCGCTTTCGGCCAGCGCTCGCAGCCCTGAATGCTTCGCGTGGACGCCAATCAAGCGCCCAATCGCCTGCGCATCCATAGGCCGGCTCAAGAAATACCCTTGAACCTCATCGCACCGCGCATCCTGCAACGCCTGAAGTTGCTCGACCGTTTCCACCCCCTCCGCCGTGACTGTCAGCGACAGTGCCCTGCCCAGCCCAACGATGGCCTCGATGATCGACTGATCGTCACCGCTGGCGGCCAGCCCGGAAATAAAGCTGCGATCGATCTTCAACCCATCGAAAGGAAATGAACGCAGGTAGCTCAATGACGAGTACCCAGTGCCGAAATCGTCCATTGCCAGGCGAACACCCAAGGCTTTCAAATCGTGCATGATCTGCAGTGCGCCCTTGGCGTCGTCCAGCATGACATTCTCGGTCAGTTCCAATTCCAGCCGGGCCGGATTCAAACCGGTCTGCTTTAACACCGCCTGAACCCTGGACACCAGCTGCCCGCGTTGGAACTCTGTCGGCGACAGGTTCACCGAGACAAAGAGCTCTTCGGGCCAGGTCGACGCGGCCGTGCAAGCGGTGTGCAGCACCCAGTTGCTCAGCGGCAGAATCAACCCGGTTTCTTCCGCAATGGGAATGAAAACGTCGGGCGACAACAGCCCTCTCACCGGGTGCTCCCAGCGTACCAGCGCTTCGGCACCTGCCATGACCCGGCCTGCAATCTGATAGCGCGGCTGAAAGTGCAGACGCAACTCATCATGTTTGATCGCGTGACGCAGATCGCTTTCCAACTGACGACGATCGAGAATTCGAGCATTCATGTCGCCCGCGTAAAAACGCCAGGTATTGCGTCCTGCATCCTTGGCTTCATACAGCGCGATGTCGGCATAGCGCAGCAACTCGTCGGCCAGGGTGGCGTCAGCCGGTGCCATGGCAATGCCAATGCTGGCACTGATAAACACCTCATGCTCATCAATCTGGAACGGCTGTTCGATGCAGTCGATCAGGCGCTGGCACAGGTGCTCGACCTCTTCCTGAGAAACCATATTCGCCACCACCAGCACAAACTCATCACCACCGATTCGGGCGACCAGGTCATCGGAGCGCAAGCACTGCCCTAGCCTTTTGGAGACCTCGTTGAGCACTTGATCGCCTGCTGCATGCCCGAGCAAATCATTCACCGGTTTGAAGCGATCCAGGTCGACGCTGAGCATGACCAACGGATCACTCAGGGTCGGCGCAGCCTTGAGTTTGCCGTCGAGGAATTCTTGCATACGGGCGCGATTCGCCAGGCCCGTCAGCGCATCGTGTTGCGACAGGTATTCGATCCGTCGGCGGGCCGCCACTTCTTCGGTGATATCGCTGGCCGTGCCGCGATAGCCCAGCCCCTCCATTTCTCGCACGGAAAGACGGAAAATCCTGGCTTGCCCGTCCCCTGACAGATAACTGCATTGCAAGATGGCGTTGGCCCGTCGCGAGTGGTTTTTCAACCACTGGGAAAGTGGACCCTGATCAGACACCAGCAAGTCATCGATAGGACGACCAAGACACTCGACCCTGCGCAGTCCCGTCACGGTTTCGAAGCGCTCTGACAGGTAGGTGAAGTGCAACCCGGTATCGATTTCCCAAATCCAGTCGGAGGACGCTTCGGCGACATCACGAAACCGCGCCTCACTGGCCGCCAATGCCGTGCGACTGACCTGCAGGGAGGTGTAACTGGCATCCATCACTTGCGCAGCCGCTGTGGTACGCCGCTGAAAAAGCCAGGTCATTAGTCCGATAATCAGCCCCGCTATACCGATCAGCGGCAACACCACGGTCATCAACCGATGCCCCGGCTGCGCCGGTGTCCACTGCAGGGTACCCGCCGTACCGGTTTCCCCCAGACGCAAAAACGATGTGCCGAGCGCTGCACTATCACCTGAGGCCACGCGCAATTGAGCAATCCCGAAATCACTGGCCATGGCGCTCAATCGGGCAGCATTGAGCCTGGAGACGAACAACAGTATTGAGGCAGGCCTGTCATCCGTTTCGACCTGGGCGTTGGTGCCAGGCGTCAGGGGCGCGGCAGCGACCAACACCGGGGTGCCGTCGACATCGAGAAACGCCTTGATGGGTGTTTCGCTTTCGACATCGATGCGTGCACGTTCGATGAGCGCGGTGATGGGTTGTTTCAACCAGTCTTCAGCGGGGATCGATTCCAGCTGCCCATTGATGACCGAGTACACCGTACGGTCGGTTGGGTCGATCACAAACACGCCCTCAAACCCGAAATCCTCAAACAGCGACGAGCCGGCATTCTGGCGGACAAATGCCCAGTCGGTATCCACCTTCCTGTGCAAGTGCTCATAGGCATCGCCCCAGAATGCGTAATCCCTGATCGTCAAAAGAACCGACTTCTCCAGGGACTGCACGGCCTTTTCCGAATAGAAACGACTGCGGCGCTCGGCGTCCTGGTTTTGCTCGAAGGCGATGTAAACAATCAAGGTGCTGGCCAACAGGAAGATCGACAACAACAGACAAGAGAAGCCCATCAAAGACATGCGGGTCAGGGAAAGATTGGAGGTTTGCATCTGCGGCAGAGGGGCGAGAGGCTTGCTTTTCATAGGGCTTCCAGGCGGTACAACGGCTACGGGCCAGCACAGGAGACGACGCAGGCTTTAAAAAAACATGCGTTGAAAATGCTCCCTTGTCGAAGTGATTCCTCGCCTTCAGCCCCGGACTGTTGGCAGGATCAGTCCGTAATGTACTTATTGATCTTATCGGCCCGACTGTCGATACCTTGACCCGCTATCGCCTTCAACCGCTCAACGGTCGAGTCTTGCGAGACAAGCCAATCCTGCTCAATTTTTCTGACTCTGTTTTGGATTCGGCTGAACGGAGCGAGCGTCAACAGAACGTTATTGTCTCGAAACGCCTCACAACCGCTGATCAGTTAGTGCGGTTTTTTGACACTTCCCCGATATGTGGTCACAACTTTTGCGCTCCGCTGGGTCATAACACGGTGGCTGTCGATGGAATATTGGCATCTTTCGAGGTTCTAGCCTGATACGGAGATAAACTCATGATTTTCAACGTACAGAATTTTGGCGCCAAAGGAGATGGCATCACAGACGACACGGCGGCGATACAAAGTGCGATTGATGCAGCGGCCGCAGCAGGCGGGGGGCAGGTGTATATGCCGACCGGAACTTACATCGTTTCGGGAGGTGAGGAACCCTCCGACGGTTGCCTGATGCTCAAGAGCAACGTCTACCTGTACGGCGACGGCATGGGCGAAACCACCGTCAAGGTGGCTGATGGTTCCGACACCAAGATCACGGGTGTCATCCGCTCCGCCTATGGCGAGGAAACCCACGACTTCGGCGTCAGCAACCTCACCATCGACGGCAACCGTGACAACACCACGGGCAAGATCGACGGTTGGTTCAACGGCTACATTCCCGGCGAAGCAGGCTACGACTCAAACGTCACCCTCGACAGCGTCGAGATCAAGGATTGCTCCGGGTACGGTTTCGACCCCCACGAGCAGACCGTCAACATGGTCATCAAGAACAGCGTGTCCCACGGCAATGGCCTGGACGGCTTCGTTGCTGACTTCCTCAGCGACAGCACCTTCGAAAACAACGTCGCCTACGACAATGACCGCCACGGTTTCAACGTCGTTACCAGCACCCACGACTTCACGCTCACCAACAACGTTGCCTACAACAATGGCGGCAATGGCATCGTGGTGCAGCGCGGCAGCGAGGACATCCCCTCCCCCAGCAACATCACCATCACCGGTGGCGAGGTGTACGGCAACGGCGCCGAAGGCGTGCTGATCAAACTGTCCAGCGAGGTGACTGTCAGCGGCGTCGACATTCACGACAACACCAGCGCCGGGATCCGCATCTACGGCAGTAACCACGTCGAGATCATCGACAACACGCTTAACAATAATTCTCTGGGCAGCCCCGTACCGGAGATCATCATCCAGTCCTACGACGACACCTTGGGCGTGTCCGGCAAGTACTTCAACGGCAGCGACAACACCATCCAGGGCAACATCATCAGCGGCAGCAACCTGTCGACCTACGGCGTTGCAGAGCGCAATGAAGACGGCACCGATCGCAATGCCATCATCGGCAACACCATCAGCCACACCAGCAAGGGTGCCACGCTGGTCTATGGTGACGGCAGCTACGTCAGCGCCACGGTGCCGATGACCACCGTGCAAGGCACGGCTGGCAACGACACCCTGCTGGGCAGCGCCGCCAGCGAGATTTTCTATGGCGCGGCCGGCAACGACACTATCAATGGCGGGGCCGGTGGCGACATTCTGGTGGGCGGTGCAGGCATCGACAAACTCACCGGCGGCACGGGTGCCGATACGTTCCGTTTCGTCGCTCAGTCCGACAGTTACCGCAACGCAACCGCAAGCTTCGATGACACCATCACCGACTTCGACGTCACCCAGGACAAGATCGACCTCGCCGGCCTCGGTTTCACCGGTCTGGGCAATGGCCGTGGCGGCACCTTGCAGGTCAGCTACAGCGCCAGCAACGACCGCACCTACATCAAGGACTACGATGCCGACGCCAGCGGCAATCGCTTCGAGTTGATTCTCTCGGGCAACCTCGCCAGCACCCTGACTGCCAGCAATTTCATCTTCAATCGGATGGTCACCGGCACCAGCGGCAGCGACTCGCTGCTGGGTAGCGATTCGGCCGACACCCTGCTCGGCCTGGCGGGTAACGACAGCCTCAGTGGCGGCGCGGGCGACGACAAGCTCGACGGCGGTGCCGGTATGGACACCCTCACCGGTGGCGCCGGAGCGGACATCTTTGTGTTCTCCAATCGGCTGGACAGTTACCGCAACTACAACACCGGCGGTGCCAACCTTGGCGACCTGATCACCGATTTTGATATCACCGCCGACAAAATCGACCTCTCGGCCATGGGTTTCACCGGCCTGGGGGACGGCAAAAACAACACCGTGTACCTGGTGCTCAACACTGCCGGCACCAAGACTTACATCAAGACCCTGACTGCCGACGCCAATGGCAACCGCTTCGAGGTAGCGCTGGACGGCAATTACCTCGACAAACTGACCAGCGCCAATTTCGTCTTTGCCACTTCGCCAACGGTCAACCATGCGCCGGTGGTGGCAACGGCATTGCTGGATCAGAACGCCACTGAAAATACCCCGTTCAGCTACGTGGTGCCGGCCACCAGTTTTACCGATCCGGATAACGAGAGCCTCAGTTACACCGCCAAACTGGCCAATGGCAGCGCCCTGCCCGGTTGGCTGACCTTCGACGCCGCCACCCGCACCTTCAGCGGCACACCAAGCGACACGGCATCGGGCACTTACTCAATACAGGTCACCGCGTCCGATGGCAGCAATGCAACCGTCAACGACAGCTTTACCCTGGCCGTACAGGACGTACCCGCCGCACCCACTGTGATCAATGGCACGCCGAACAACGACACGCTGACGGGCACCGCTGCCAACGAACAACTGTTCGGTGGCGCCGGTAACGACACCCTTAATGGCGGCGCCGGCGACGACATTCTGGTCGGCGGCACCGGCGCTGACAAACTCACCGGCGGCGCGGGTGCCGACGTATTCCGCTACACCTCAAAACTCGACAGCTACCGCACCGGGTCCACCAGTGCCAGTGACCAGATCCTCGATTTCGATGTGGCTGCCGACAAGATCGATGTCTCGGCAATCGGCTACACGGGCCTGGGTAATGGCCTGAACGGCACGCTGCAAATGACCTACAGCGCTTCGAGCAACCGAACCTACCTCAAGGATCTCACCGTCGACGCCAACGGCAACCGCTTCGAAGTGTCACTGGCGGGCAACCTGGTGAACAGCCTGACGGCGAGTCATTTCGTCTTCGCCGACCAAAACACCCCCAGCAATGTAGCGCCGGTGGTGGCCATCCCCCTCCTCGACCAGAACGCCACCGAAAGCACGCCGTTCAACTACACCGTAACCCACGACAGTTTCACCGATGCCAACCAGGATGCGCTGACCTACACCGCGACCCTCGCCGACGGCAGCGCCCTGCCCGTTTGGCTGAGTTTCAATGCCACCAGCTTGACGTTCTCCGGCACGCCGATCAGCACGGCGTCCGGCAATTACAACGTGCTGGTCAAAGCCACGGACCCGGCCGGTGCATCGGTCAGCGATAGCTTCGCCTTGGTAGTGGCCGATGCGCCTGCCAACACCATCACCGGCACCAACAACGCCGAAAGCCTCAACGGCACGGCGGGCGCAGACTTGATCCTCGGCCTCGGTGGCAACGACACAATCAAGGCCGGCACCGGCGCGGACATCGTCGACGGCGGCGCCGGACGCGATTCGCTGTACGGCGGCGACGGTGCCGACGCCTTCCGCTACACCAACGTACTCGACAGCTACCGCGACTACGACACCGGCGGTGTCACGGCCACCGACACGATTTATGACTTCACCGTGGGCGTCGACAAGATCAATGTTGCGGGCCTTGGCTTTCTCGGCCTCGGCGATGGCAGCAATGGCACGTTGTACATGACCCTCAACGCGGCCGGCGACAAGACCTACATCAAATCCGCCGAGGCCGACGCCGATGGCAATCGCTTCGAAATCGCCCTCAACGGCAACTACCTCAACACCCTGACCGCCAGCGACTTCGTGTTCGGCGAGCGCGCCCAGCAAGACATCCTCTACCTGCCCACACTCGGCCAATCCAATGCGCGCCTGTTGCGCATGACGGAGGACGACGATCAGTCCGGCACCTCGATGCTGGTCAAAGACCTGGACCGTTACACCACCTATGACGTGCGCAGCCAGTTCACCGACGCCGATGGCAATGGCATTGACATCGCGGTGGGTGGCAGCACGGTCAACGGCCTGTCGACCCTGGGCGCCGAGCAACTCAAGTTGTGCTGGTGGCTGACCGACACCAACCAACCCGGGCCTGCGCTGTTGCGTGCCGTGGCATTGCTGCAGGACCAGCTCACCGAACTCAAATCCATCGATAATGTCACCATGGGCATCATCTGGGGCCAGGGCGAGGAAGCCGCCCAGGAGATCGCCCGCGCCACGGACAAACCGGCGGCAGCAGCGGCCTACAAGGCCGCGACCCTGAACGTGTTTGATTACCTGCATGCCCAGTTCGGCAGCTTCAGCGTGTACATGATGGAAACCGGTCACTACGAGCAGGACGCGGCGCGTGCCCGTGGCTACTCGGAAGACAAGATTGCCTCCATCGTCGAGGGGGTTGGCTATGTCCGCGCCGCCCAGGAAGCCATCGCCGCCGAGCGCGCCGACGTCAAGCTGGCGGTGGACTACACCGACCTGCCCTTGCGCTACGAGGTCGATCCGCTGGTGTATCCCGACGACGTCTGGCACTTGCATGAGGAATCGGCGGAAATCGTCGGCCAGCGTTTGGCCGATTACATTGCCAATGACCTTGGCTTCCAGGGCAACCCCAACGACAACAACAGCGTTCAGGCTATTTTCGACAACGCTCAGAACCAAGGCGGGATGATTTCCGGTACTGATCAAGCGGATACCCTGGTGGGCAGCTCGGGCAACGACACACTGGATGGCGACTTGGGCGCCGACACCATGACCGGTGGCGATGGCAACGACATCTACGTGGTCGATAACGCGTTCGACAGCGTGGTGGAAACCAACAACTCGACCTCGCAGATCGATACCGTGCAAGCCTCGGTCAGCTGGACACTGGGCGCCAATCTCGAGAACCTGGTGCTCACCGGGGTGTCGGAGATCGACGGCACCGGCAATGAGCGGCGCAACTTCATCACCGGCAATGCCGCCGACAACGTGCTCGATGGTGCCGCAGGGGCCGACAGCATGAGCGGCGGCGATGGCGACGACACTTACTATGTCGACAACGCCGACGACACCGTGATCGAAACCAACAGCAATGTGGTGGCTGGAGGGATCGACAGCGTGCACAGCAGCCTGGCGGCCTATTCCCTCGGCAATAACGTCGAGAATCTGTATGTCGATAGCACTGGCGCCGCCAATGGTACGGGCAACGCGCTGGACAACACGCTGTTCGCCGGAGCCGGCAACAACGTGCTGGACGGGCGCGATGGCATTGACACGGTGTCCTTTGAGCGCGCCCTGTCCGGCGTTACCGTAAACCTGTCGACGTCAGCGCAACAAAACACCGTGGGTTCCGGGCTCGACACCCTGAAACTCTTAGAAAACCTGACGGGAAGTGCCTACGCCGACAGTCTGTCGGGCAACAGCGCCGCGAACGTTCTGAACGGTGGTGCGGGCAACGACACGCTGGTGGGCGGTTCGGGCGATGACCGGCTGATCGGCGGTGCAGGCACCGACAACCTCACCGGTGGCACTGGCGCGGATACCTACGCGTTTGGTGCCCTGTCGGACATGGGCGTCGGGGTTTTGCGCGATGTGATCAGCGGCTTCAAGACCACCGAGGGTGATCATCTGGATCTTACCGGCCTGGACGCCAACCCGCTGACCGCCAACGTCGACGCCTTCACGTTCATCGGCAGCAACGCCTTCGACCCCACCAACGCCACCGGCCAACTGCGCTTTGCCGATGGCATTCTCTACGGCAGTGTCAACGCCGACGCCACCCCCGAGTTCGAATTCGAAATGGTGGGTGTCAAGGAGCTGCAGGCCAGCGATTTCACAGCCTGACCTAATGTGAAACGGGCCTGCTCGCGATGACGGCGGTACATTCAGCAAGGAAGCTGATTGACCGACCGCTATCGCGAGCAAGCTCGCTCGCACAGGGGATTTTCAGTGCCGGGAAAATCAACGACCAACACAGGACAAATGTGGCGATAGCGGCAGCGGTCGGTCATGCTCATTCCTCTTTGAAGGCCGCAAGCAAGCGTTCACGCAAAGGTTTCATCAGGTAATTCATCAAGGTGCGTTCCCCTGTCACCACCGTGACATCGGCGAGCATGCCGGGGCGCACCAGCAGGCCGGCGGCCTGCAGCGAGGCGACGGTGTCGGCGGGAATTTCGACCTTGGCGGAAAAGTACGGCTGGTGCGTCTGTTCATTGATCAACTGGTCCGCCGACACCGTAGTCACCGTGCCGGTGACCGTCGGCGTATCCACCCGTTGCAGCGCGGTGAAATGCACATGCACCGGCAGACCCGGGCGTAACTTATTGGCCATCAGCGGCTCGAAACGCGCAGTGATCGCCATCGGCGCATCGAGCGGCACCACCTGCATCAGGGTTTGGCCGGCCTGCGCAACGCCCCCGACCGTATGAATGTTCACGTCCATGACCTGCCCGGACACCGGCGCACGGATCGCACCGTTGTCGACTTCAAACTGCAAGGCACGAATCTGATCGGCAAAACCTGCCGCCTCGGCAGAGACCTCGCTGAGCCGGGTTTCGGCATCGCGGCGAAATTCCTGCTGCGCCTGCAAGGCCTTGAACCGGCTTTCGTTGATCGCCTGGCGGGTCCTGCCGACATCGCCCACCCCGGAGGAAATCTGCCCTGCCAATTGGGCTGCGTTGCGCTCGGCCTCGAAGAGTTTGTTGCGCGGAATGTAGCCTTCACGGGCCAACTCACGCAGGCCTTCCAGCTCTTGCTGCTGAAAGCGCATCTGCGTGTCGTAGTTGCGCTTGACGCCTTCGTAGCCGAGCAATTGCTGCTGCAATGCCGCGGCTTCGTGTTCGATGATCTGCAAGCGGCTGCCCAGTTCTGCGCGGCGGGTCAGAAACAACTGGCTCTGCAAGGCCATGGCGGCCTTGACCCGCGGCTCGTCGGCATGTTCCAGCAGTTCAGCGGGCCATTGGATCTCGGCAGAACCCAGGCGCTCGGCAATCAACCGCGCCTCGACGCTGCGATCGTTGAGCAATTTGCCCAGGGTCACGTCCCGTTGTGACTGCGCCTGCACCGTATTGAACTGCACCAGCAACTGTCCCTGAGTGACGCGATCACCATCGCTGACCAGCAGTTTTTCCACCACCCCGCCGACCAACGACTGCACAGCCTTGCGTTCACCCGCCACCACCACGGTGCCGCTGCCCACGACACCCTGGTCGAGCGGCGCCAGGCAGGCCCAGAGCAGGAAGGCGCCCAGCGTCAGGACCAGGAAACCGACACCATAGCGTGCCGCCCCCCCGGCGTCGGTACTGGCGCAGGGCAGCGTTGTGGCGCCGCGCACGCTCAGCCCCTGCTCGCTGTACGTTTGTGCCTCTGGGGTCAGATCACGCATCTCCGCCAGCCTCCCTGACCGCAGCCGGTCTTGGCCCCGGCATCAATGCCTTGAGCACCCGATCCCGTGGACCGAATGCTTGTTGAGTGCCGTCCTTGAGCACCAGAATGTGATCGACCACCGCGAGCACATTAGGCCGGTGGGTAATCAGCACCACGGTGCTGCCAGTAGCCTTGAGCGCACTGATGGCCTGCACCAGTGCCAGCTCTCCGGCTTCATCGAGGTTGGAGTTGGGCTCATCGAGCACAATCAGCGACGGGCGCCCATAGAGCGCGCGAGCCAGGCCGAGACGTTGCTTTTGACCACCGGACAAGCCAAGCCCGCCGGGGCCCAACGGCGTGTCGTACCCCTTGGGGAACCTCAGGATCATCTCGTGAATGCCAGCGTGACGCCCGGCCGCGATGATCTTGTCGGCGTCCTGTTCACCGAAGCGGGCAATGTTGTCGGCCACACTGCCGTCGAACAGCTCGATATCCTGCGGCAGGTATCCGAGGTGCGGGCCCAGAGCGTCGTGGGACCATTGACTGATCTCGGCGTCGTCCAGGCGCACCGACCCGCCCATGGCCGGCCATACCCCGACCAGCGCCCTGGCCAGCGTTGATTTACCACTGGCGCTGGGGCCGACGACCGCGAGCACATCACCTTTGGCCAGGCTGAAATTGATGCCCCGCAGGATCGGTTGCGAGGCGCCGGGCGGGCCGACATACAACTGCTCCAGGCGCACTGCGCCGGTGGGCGGTGGCAATGGCATGCGCAGGCGCTCGCGCGGATGCTGGGCAAGCAGTTGGCTCAGGCGCTGGTAGCTCTGGCGGCCGGAGTTGAATTGCTTCCACGAGCCAATGGCGATTTCCACGGGCGCCAGAGCACGCCCCAGCAGCAGCGACATCGCAATCATCATGCCCGCTGACAATTGGCCTTCAAGCACCAGCAACGCCCCCAGGCCCAGGGCCAGAGATTGTCCGGAGATGCGCACGAAACGGGTCATCGAAGTGATACGCGCGCCGCGGTCACTGGCATGAGCCTGGGCGGCAATGATGCGTTGCTGCAGCAGGCTCCAACGCTGGCGCAATGGCCCGAGCATGCCCAGGGCCTGGATGACTTCGGCATTGTGTAACGTGCTGTTTACATAGATCGACGACTGCACACCCAGGCGATTGGCTTCGCCCAAGCGTGTGCGAGTCGCTAACTCGCCCCACAGCGCCAGGCCGATCAGTACCAGCGCCAGAACCAGCGTCAGCACGCCAAACCAGGGATGAAAGATGAACGCCACCAGCACGAAGATGGGCAACCACGGAGCATCCAGCAAGGCGATCAGGCCCTGGCCGGTGATCAACTGCCGCAGTGTCGCCAGATCGGTGAGCACCTGCGCCGGGTTGGCGTTGTGCTCACGCAGGCTGCGGGCGAAGGCGGCGTCGAAAATCCGCTCGCCCAAGGCATCGTCCAGCCCCGCGCTCATGCGAATCATCACCTCGCCGCGTGCCCACTCGATCAGTGCGCTGAACATGAACAGTCCCAGAGCGATCAAGGTGAGCATGAACAAGGTGGTTTCGTTGCGGCTGGTGAGGACCCGGTCGTACACCTGCATCATGTAGAGCGACGGCACCAGCACCAGCAGGTTGATCACCCCACTGAACAGCGCCAGCGACCAGAACACCCGGCGATAGCTTAATAAAGCGGCATCAATGTCATGACGCGGATCGAGAAGCAAACCCATAGAGTGTCGCCCGCAAAAGGAAAAGTCGGTCCAAGACGCAATCCATCGCGAGTTTTTTTGCCCCAAGGCATTGGAGAAAACACTAAACGTAACCTGATGTGCCGCTATCAGAGACGATCCTCGTTGCGCTACTGGCGCCAATTACTGACCACGCAACCACGGGTTAGTGCCGGTTCGACGGGCTGGGTTTCCATGTGGGTGACGGGCGGGAATGTTGCATTCCCCATTACGCACAAACCAAAACGCCGCTCAAAGAGCGGCGTTTTTGCGTATGGAGCGGGAAACGAGGTTCACCTGTATGTTGCGAGCCTCAAGCGTTTCAGCTCCAGGGACGATCTCCATTCTCATCCTTGATGCGGGTCGGCAGGCCCATCACATCCAGCGCCTTGAGGAAGGGCTCAGCTGGCAACTCCTCGACGTTGGCCATGCGCTGCACGTCCCACTCGCCGCGGGCGACCAGCAAGGCTGCTGCCACGGGCGGCACACCTGCGGTATAGGAAATGCCCTGGCTATCAGTTTCCGCGTAAGCGTCTTCATGATCAGCCACGTTGTAGATGAACACCTCGCGCGGCTGGCCATCCTTGGTGCCCTTGACCAGATCACCGATGCAGGTCTTGCCGGTGTAGCCGGGCGCCAGCGAGCTCGGATCAGGGAGCACGGCCTTGACCACTTTCAGCGGCACAACCTCCAGGCCTTCAGCGGTCTTGACCGGCTGCTCGGAGAGCAAGCCAAGGTTCCTGAGCACGGTGAACACATTGATGTAGTGCTCGCCGAAGCTCATCCAGAAACGCACGTTGGGCACGTCGAGGTTCTTCGACAGCGAGTGCACTTCATCGTGGCCGGTCAGGTACAGGTTTTGCGCGCCTACGACCGGCAGGTCGTCGGTGCGTTTGACTTCGAACATTGTGTTGCTGGTCCACTGGCTGTTCTGCCAGCTCCACACTTGTCCGGTGAATTCGCGGAAGTTGATTTCCGGGTCGAAATTGGTGGCGAAATACTTGCCATGGGAACCGGCGTTGACGTCGAGAATGTCGATCGAATCAATGCGGTCGAAATACTGTTGTTGCGCCAGTGCTGCATAGGCGTTGACCACACCCGGGTCGAAGCCCACGCCGAGAATGGCGGTAATGTTCTTCTCTTTACACTCTTCGAGGTGGTTCCACTCGTAGTTGCCATACCAGGGCGGCGTCTCGCAAATTTTGCCCGGTTCTTCGTGAATGGCGGTGTCCAGATAGGCCACGCCGGTATCGATGCAGGCGCGCAGCACCGACATGTTGAGGAAGGCGGAACCGACGTTGATGACGATCTGCGACCCGGTTTCGCGGATCAGCGCCTTGGTCGCTTCGACATCCAAGGCGTTCAGCGCGAAGGCCTGGATCTCGGCGGGCACTTTGAGGCTGCCCTTGGCCTTGACGCTGTCGATGATGGCCTGGCACTTGGAGATGTTGCGCGACGCGATAGCAATACGACCGAGTTCATCGTTGTGCTGCGCGCACTTGTGGGCCACCACCTTGGCGACACCTCCTGCACCAATGATAAGCACGTTCTTCTTCAATTTTTCTCTCTCTCCTTCTTTGCCAGCTTACGAAAGGCTGGACATGTAGTCGTTGTAACCAAACTCACGAACCACCTCGACAGTACCGTCGAGTTGTTTCACTACGATGGACGGCATTTTCAGGCCGTTGAACCAGTTCTTCTTGACCATGGTGTAGCCCGCTGCGTCGATGAACGACAGCCGATCCCCGATCGCCAGCGGACGATCAAATTGATACTCACCGAATATGTCTCCGGCCAGGCAGGATTTGCCGCACACCATGTACGTGTGCTCGCCCTCGCTGGGCGCCAGCTTGGCATTCAGGCGATAGATCAGCAGATCGAGCATATGCGCTTCGATGGAGCTGTCCACAACCGCCAGGTGCTTGCCGTTGTAGAGGGTGTCGAGCACGGTGACTTCCAGCGACGCGCTCTGAGTGATGGCGGCTTCGCCCGGCTCCAGGTAGACCTGCACGCCGTATTTTTGCGAGAAGGTTTTAA
Organism: Pseudomonas svalbardensis; assembly: GCF_030053115.1. NCBI lineage: Bacteria > Pseudomonadati > Pseudomonadota > Gammaproteobacteria > Pseudomonadales > Pseudomonadaceae > Pseudomonas > Pseudomonas svalbardensis. The sequence continues at coordinate 3,304,971 of NZ_CP125619.1, forward strand.
GGCGCGCGCAGAACTCGTCCAGCGCGTAGCCTTCACCCGTGAAATGGATACCGCCACCGAGGCTGACCCACTCGACCTTGTGCAGCAAGTCGCCGAAGCGTTCTTCGATGGTGCACAGCATCTGGTCGAACAGGCCGAAATCACCGTTCTCGCAGTTGTTGTGGAACATAAAGCCAGAGATCTGCTCGATAACCTGTTCGATCTTCACCGGGTCCCACTCGCCCAGACGGCTGAACGGCCGCGCAGGGTCGGCCAGCAGATAATCCGAGCTGCTCACCTGCGGATTGACCCGCAGGCCGCGCACCTTGCCTGCTGAAGCCTCGGCGTAGCGCTGCAACTGGCTGATGGAGTTGAAGATGATCTTGTCGCAGTTGTCGAGCATCTCCTCGATCTCGTCGTCGGCCCAGGCCACGCTGTAGGCATGGGTCTCGCCAGCGAACTTCTGTCGACCGAGCTTGAGCTCGTAGAGCGACGACGACGTGGTGCCGTCCATGTATTGCTGCATCAGGTCGAACACCGACCAGGTGGCGAAGCACTTGAGTGCCAGGAGCGCCTTGGCCCCGGACTGTTCGCGCACATAGGCGATCTTCTGCATGTTCGCCAGCAGCTTTTGTTTGTCGATGAGGTAGTACGGCGTTTTGATCATTTCGAGGCGCCTCCGGCAAGGCCAGCCAAAAAAGGATGCGCATTGTGCCTTCACTCGCTACATATCGAAAGAGCAGGAAGCTCTCTCCACGCGAAACGTGGCTCAATTTTAGTCCCAGGCCCCGTCAGATCGCCGCGCTACTGATCCCGCCACGGATTTCGCTACTATGTTTGACCGCTAACTTTACCGTCAGCTTTCCTTAATCTGGAGCCCGAATGCCTAATCAAAAGGACATCGCCGCCGAAAGAGGCGCACCGATGATTCCTGAACAGCGCCGTGAATTATGCCGCGACAGTTGCGCAAGCATAAGGTGCTGAGCGTGTGCGCACGCCGTCAACCACGCTCAGTCCGGACAGCTTGGTGAAGATCCAGTAACCGGCATCGTTGATACCTCGGTAATCCCATGTGACCTGCAGCTGGCGAAGCCTGCGTTCGGCTCGGGCCGCGATCGGACGTAGCAGTCGTGAAATCAGGCAATGCGGTGTATCAGGAAAACCGCGCGCTCAGGGTTTACGACTGCTGCGCAGCCGAACGCAGCCTCGCAAGCTCGACAGCTGCTACAAGGCATGCGTTTCTGCGCCCGGCGGAGTGGCAAGTTTTGAGCACTGACTTACACTGCGATACACCCAATGCGAACGAATGAATGTTCAACAGATCGATAGGTTCCATGGCAATCCGGGGATCACGTCATGATCTGGGTGAAGCCAACATGAAAACGGTCACGACCCTTTTCACCTGTCTGCTCGCTGCCAGCGTTCGCGCGGCGACGAGCACCTGCGCAAATGCTGCGTCGTTCAAGACCAGCTTCGACTGCGCCACGGCAAGGCCATCCGTCGAAAACCTTATCTGTCGCGATTCGCAACTGGCGCAGATGGATATCGAATTGACGCGTCTTTATCGCCTGGCGCTCACGGATGAACGTTCAGTACCGCGGCCAGACAAAGTCTTGATCGACCAGCAGTTCTGGATCGACTCCCGTAATCAGTGTGCGTCCACGTCTGAACCCAAGGCGTGCACGATCCGAAGTTATGCCGAGCGCGCGCACCAGCTACGCCAAGGCTCGGCCATTGTGAGAACCAAGGATCCAGACAGGCTCACCGAAGGCCCCCTGGCTTTTCGTTGTACAGGGTTTAACGCACTGATTGCCGCCACCTTCTTTAACACGCAGCCAGGTGTCGTGTACCTGAAATGGGCGAACACCTCGATCACCCTGAGCCAGGTGCCGAGTGATTCGGGAACCCAATACACTGGCAAGGATTCCCAGGGGAACTATCGCTTCTGGCAAGACGGCAACGGGGTCATTTTCCAGAAGCCAGGTTCAGGGGCGATGAGTTGTACGGCTGAGCCGGTCAGCTGATTTCTCTGGGGCCCTCTCTCACGTACTCGGCGATTTATGCCACGGATACCCTTTCGCACTGAGTTCAAAGGCGTAATCGAACAAGCGCTTCATGTACTCGCCATCAAATCTGTGATTGCGAGAAATATCAAAGTCGGAGCCGATGTACGCCAGATTGAAGTCCGCCCCATCCTGCTGTGCAATTCGGTAAATTCGATCCAGATCGCTGATCCCCTGACTCTGGATCAATGCGCTGATGGCGCGACCGCCGATGCTCAAGGTGCGGCGCTTGGTTCCGGACCACTGCAACTCCAGTTTGCCGTTGCGAATGACATAGAAATGCCGTTCATCACGCAAACGCGCACCGGTCACACGGTTCAGCGCCATCACGGTGCCGGGTGGGTAAAGGAACACCTGAGTCAGGACGCCTCCGTCCACGTGCATTTCCTGAAACTGTTGGCCGTCAACCTCCACATCGATCATGACGGGTGAAACGGCGCCGGGAATACTCATCGACGCGATCATGATGTTGCGAAACAGGTCGAGCGCGCCCGGTGCCTGGCTGGAGGCAATAGCGCCCATGTTCCAGGTGACCGGGCGTCCAGAATCAAGGTCGGTGGTGCCGATCATCAGAAGACGTCCTTTGGCGTATTCCGACGCGATCGCCGCAAGCACCTCGGCAGTGATGTGCTGTGCAATGAGCCGCGACAGAGGCTTGCTGTGCGCGATACCGTCGCTGGCAAGACGGGTCAGCACATTGCGCGCATGGAAAATGTCTTTTGGACCGACTGCGTTGCAGATACCCCGAATGACACCGTCGTACTGGGGCCCCAGGTAGGCAAACGGGGCGACCAGGGCGCCAGCGCTAATGCCGGTGACGACTTTGAACACAGGTCGAGTCCCATGCAGGGTCCATCCCGCAATGATGCCCCCCGCGAATGTGCCTGCATCGCCGCCCCCCGAAACGGCCAACATGCTTGCCAGCGGCAGGGTGTCATTGGGCATCCCTGCGCTGGCGAGCGCCTCAGCCTCTCGAAGGTTGGCCTGACTCACATCCCGAATGAACGGCGTCAGATCCTGGTCCAGCCAGTAGCGAGCATCTGGAATGCCAGGGATGAGCGCTTTTTCCGTTAACGTTGGCGGCACCGCATCTCGGCGTTGCAGGCACGCTTGACGCAACATGTTCAGCGTTGAGGCGCTAGGTCTGAGCAGGAATGTTTTCACAACGCCGCCTCCGGCCCCTGCAATCGACAAAGAACGCGCTCAATGTAACGGCAAGACGCCTTGCCGATCACGCACGCTCCACACACCCATGACTACGTTCTCAATCAGGCGCCGGTCTTCTGAAGACCAGCAGTTTGCCGGTGGCTCGCTGCACGACCTTGTCGTTTTGATTGAGTGTTTCCATGAACAGGGTCACCACACCCCGGTCTGGTTTGGTGCTGGATGGATCGATGGCCTGCACGGTGCATTGCAAACGCAACAGATCGTCCGGGTAGGTCGGCGTCGGCCAGCTCAATTCGATGCCCAGGCCGATGATCCCGTCTGCCAATGGCACGCTTTCCACCAGCAGCTTCATGGTCAGGGCGGCGGTGTTCCAGCCACTGGCTGCCAGACCACGGAACAGGCTCAGTTCGGCGGCTTCAGGATCGAGGTGAAACGGTTGCGGGTCGAACTCCTGAGCAAAGGCCAGCATCGACGCTCGATGGACACGCAAGCTGTCGCTTTCGAACTGCTGACCCAGGCTCAGGTCATCGAGGTAGAGTTTTTCCCAGGAATGGATGGTCATGATTCAACCCTCTCTAGGCGTAGCGGATGTCGCTGAGGTCGATAGCCACCCTCAAGACATCCTTGTCTGGCTGCCCGTCTGCTTCAACGGAGTCATGGACATACTGCGCGGCAGGCAGGCCGCCACTCACGTCCACGTCGTAGTCGTGTCGACGAAGCAGGAAGTCCTCGCCGAAGTAGAAATCCTGCACCGCGCAGTGAGTGGCGATGTTCTCGGGAAAGGCCGTCCGTTGATCAGGCCCACCGAATGGCATCACCGAAGCGCGCTGATGATGCAGCCAAACGGTCATCTGGCGGGGCGCACTGTCCTGCGTCAGCCCTTTCATGCCCCACAGCGAGCCGCCGGTCACGAGCGTGGCGCGAACTTTACTGAAGTGGTTCCAGCGTTCCAGACCACCATGGGCGATCAGCACCTGGTCCAGCAGTGGATGATTCTGTGCAGTCATGGCGGCAGCCCTGCTCGTCAGGACGAGTGGCCTGAACACCTTTCATGCTAGCGCAAGCCCGGCCAGTCATAACATCGGCGGGACGTCCGGTCTGTTCTGCGGCTGATCTTCCACCCATTGCCAAAACAACTGATAGCCGACCGCAAGCACCACCGGGCCGATGAACAGCCCGAGGATGCCACTGGTGACCATGCCGCCGAGGGCACCGATCAACACCACCGGCATCGGCACATCGACACCGCGCCCCAGCAGCAAAGGCTTGAGTACGTTATCCACCAGGCCGGCAACGAACACATAGATGGCGAAGATGATGGTCGCCGTGCTGGCCCCCTCGGTGGCGAACACAAAGGCAATCACGGGCAGCGTAATCAGCGTCGCCGGCAATTGCATGATGCCGAGCAGCAGCACCGCCAAGGCAAGCAGCCCGGCACCGGGGACGCCCATGAGCACGAATCCGATCCCCACCAGCAGCATCTGGATGAAGGCGATGCCGACCACCCCCAGCGCGACCGCACGGATCGTTGCGGTACACAGTTCGGCGATTTTCGGTCCCTTGCCCGGATCGCTGACGCGGGTCGCGATCTGTACCGCGCTGCGCCTGCCGCTCTCGCCATAGGCCATGAAGATGCCGGCGATGATCAATGCAAAGATAAAGGTGAGGAACCCCATGCCGACGCCGGCCAGTTTGCCCAGGAAACTCACGCTGAAATGTTTTATCTGCGGCAGGTACTTCGCTGCCAGGTCGGGAAGATCGGTTGAGGCCTGCAGCCATACAGCCGAGACTGACTTGCCCACTAACGGCCAGTCAGCGACTGAGTCAGCGGGTGGCGGAATATGGAAGTTGCCGTCCTTGACGGTGGTCATGGCATGCGCGACCGAATCGGCAATCGAGGTGACCAACAGATAGATCGGCACCATGAGCACTACGATAGCAATCAGCACAATCAGCGTCGCAATGTGGCCGTCTTTCTGAGCCAGCGGCCCCTTGAGCCGTTCTTGCAGCGGATAAAGGGTGATCGCCAGGATCAGCGACCACAGCATGAGGTCGCGGAACGGGCTGAAGATCTCAAAGCAGAACAGCACCAGTACGGCAATCAGTCCGGCACGGATCAAAACATCGAGCAGACTGCGTGTGAACGCCTTCTCGGAACTGGATGTGGGCACCATTGCTGCCTCCTTGCAGATCGCTGCAGGGGGATGAGATCGGTTAGCCCAGCATAGACGTTCAGTTGGATAATTGACTGGATGGGTTGAAAGCGAAGCGTTGATTGGGTGATTCTGGATTTTGTGCCTGGCTCAGGATCCACCCCTCACCCCAGCCCTCTCCCCACAGGGGAGAGGGGGAAAGGGGGCAGATCTCCATGTGCTTCTATACCTGAGTTCGACTCGGGCTTTCAGGTCGATGTAACTCTAAGAACAACTCGGTCAGTCCCCTCTACCCTCTGGGGCGGTCCGACGTTTCGGGAGGGTTAGGGTGAGGGGTGGATTCATCTGACACCCCTGTTACCCCTGCGCGCATCACCGCAGTTTCAGCGGATCGACCAGTTCAGCGGCGATGGCCATGCCCACCAGATCCGGCAAGGTATTGGCCTGCATGCGTTTCATCACCCGCGAGCGATACAGGTCGACGGTTTTTGCGCTCACGCCCAGTTGCTCAGCGATCTCACGGGTGGTGTAACCCTGGACCAGCGGCAGCAAGACATCGCGCTCCCGTGGGGTCAGTGTCAGCAAGCGCGCCTGCAAGGCTTCGTGGCCCTGATTGCCTGAGCGGTTTACTGCGCAGTTACTGAGCGCCTGTTGCACGCTGTCCAGCAGCAATTGCTCGTTATAGGGCTTCTCGATGAAGTCATGGGCGCCCGCCTTGAAGGCGCGAACCACGATCGGCACATCCGCGTGCCCGCTGACGAAAATGATCGGCAGGTTCAGCTCACGTGTGCGCATTTCTTCCTGCACGTTCAAACCGCCCATGCCGGGCATGCGAACATCGAGCAGCACGCAGGCATCGAGCGTGGCATCACAAGCATTGAGAAACTCCACGCCACTGGTAAACGGCAAGGCCTTGAGCCCTACCGATTCCAATAACCAGACCGTTGAGTCGAGCATGCCTTGATCGTCGTCGACCACATACACCACGTGCTCCGTCACACCTGCCATTGCGTTATTCCTGTTGTTGTTTTGTTGGGCCGGCCAGCGGCAGGCGGCAGCACATCAGCAGCCCGACAGGTTGGCGTCGGGCCTGCAATTCGCCACCAAAACCTTCGATGATGCTGCGGCTCATGGACAAGCCAAGTCCCAGGCCATCGGCCTTGCTGGTATAGAACGGGGTAAATATCTGCTCCAGTTCGGGCTCGCTGACGCCTGGCCCCTGGTCTTGCACACTGATTTCCACGGTTGCACCACCGCCCTGCCCCGCAGCCATCACGATCAGCGAAGGTTGCCCCGGATGTTGTTCGCGGTTGGCGTCGATGGCATTGCGCAACAGATTGAGCAGCACCTGCTCCAGCAGCACCCGGTCGGCATAAATCGGCGGCAGATTATCCGGCAGGCAATCCTCGATTGTCACTTGGCAATTGCTCGCTTCCCAGGCACACAAACGCACGGCCTCGCGGGCGACGTCGGCAAAATTCAGGGCCTGCATCCGGCGCTGTCCCTTGCGCAGAAACGCGCGCAAACGTCTGATCACTTCCGAGGCATGCGTGGCGTGATGGGTAATGCGTTCCAGACCTTGCGCCACTCGGGCGGCGGCCTGGGGATTTGAATCCAGCGTCTGTAAATAGCGCTGGCTGGCATTTGCGTAATTGACCACCGCCGCCAACGGCTGGTTGATTTCGTGAGCGATGCCCGAGGCCAATTCACCCAGGGTAACCAACCGCGCGGTGTGGGCCAGTTCGTCCTGATGGCGGCGCTGTTGCACCTCACGCAGTTCACGCTCGGTCATGTCCCGCGCAACCAAGGAGTAATAGCGCTCGCCGCCGGCCGAACGGTGCGCCAACAGCACCAGCGATACCGGCACGGAAGTGCCGCCACCCGGTGGCTGCAATCGCGCATCGGTGCTCCAGACACCGTCGCGTTCGGCGCTGCTCCAGCCATCACGCTGCAGACGTGCCAGGTCGGCGCTGGCGAATAATTCTGCCAACGCCGGCATCGGTTGTTGCTCGTCGATCCCGAGAATGCGCCGCGCCGCCGGGTTGAGGTAAGTGACTTGCCCCTCGGGGTCGATGAACAACACCGGATCGGTGTTGGCCTCGACGACCTCCGCCAGACGCCGCTTGTTCTCCTCGGCTTGCACCCGGGCGGTGATGTCCCGGGACACGCTGACCACTTCAACCACCGTCCCGGTGTAGGTCTCACGAATCGCCCGGCTGGCGGTTTCGAACCACAGGTAATGCCCGTCTCGATGACGAATGCGATACGTCATTGTGTGATAACCGTCCTGCTCCAGGGCATCCCGCGCGCGCTGCACCAGGCTGGCCAGGTCCTGACCATGGAACAAACCCTGGGCCATTTGCCCGCGCAATTCTTCCGGCCAGTAGCCGAGCAATGTCCAGGACGCAGGCGAGGCATCCAGAAAGCGTCCGTCCGGTGTGTGTCGGGAAATCAGGTCGGTGGTGTTCTCGATGATCAGCCGGTACAGCCGCCGTGCCGTGGCGGCTTCACGCTCGGCCAGCACTTGTGCAGTGGCATCGCGGCAACGGGCGAGCACACGGTTGTCCTGGGGATCGGGGATAAACGTCCAGATCAGGATCTGCGCTTCGAACTGGGCTTCGACCCCGTCGATGGCGCGTTGCTGGTCGAGGCAGGCACGGACCAGCACCCGGTGATTGACCGGCAGAAAACCCAGCACATCAGTCAGCGGCTTTTCGGCGAGCAGTGCCAACAGCGCGGCATTGAATTCCAGCGGCCGGCCCTGCGCATCGAGCAAAAGACTCGGCTGTGGATCGTGACCCAACAGCGGCGAGCCGCGCAGCATACCGTTGACGCTGCTCAGCAAGGTCGTCAGCAAGTCCTGCACCCAACCCAGCCAATCAAGACTCACGCCCTCGCACACTTCCACCAGCAACAACCCCGGCTGCCCCGGTTGCAAAGCCAGATCAAACACCTGGCCATGGCTGATAGCCGCCCGACGCAGTCGCCCGGCCAACCAGCAATCGAGTTGACGTACTTGAGCCAGGTCCAGTCGCCCCGCCTCGACCAGCCGATCAAACAGCCGCTGATCGCTGGCCAGCGAAGGGTCGCCCAGCCCCGGTGGAAAATGCTGGGCGGCGCCCTCGTGGCTGTAAATCCTCGCATTGGATTGCCAACTCAGGTAAACCGCCCGGCGCACCTCGGGGCAATCCTGCAGCGCACGGCACAACGCATCGGCCCGGGCGGCCAGAGACACACCCTCGCGCTGCAGGCGCAACCAGCTGTGCAATCGAACGGGAGTCAGGGTCATCAAAGGTCCGCTTCGTTGGGGAAGCCAAGGATATACCGGCCTTGGCGGTGTGACTGCATTCATTTTGGATCTGCCAGAAGCAAATATAGTACATATCCTATATGACGTAGGTTGTACTTCCATATATGTGGCTGAATGTTATATAAAGCAAGCCGGACATAAAAGGTGCCCTCAGCGGCAACGCTGCAAGGGTCACCTATAGAGCTAACAATCAGCCACCGAGTACCCGTACATGTCGATCTATGAACAAGGGCTAGGCCCTGCGGCTGTCAATCATATTGCCTTGTCTCCGCTCAGCTTCATCGAGCGCACCGCCAGCGTTTACCCTAACTACCCCGCCGTCATCCATGGTTCTATTCGCCGCACCTGGGCGCAGACCTACACCCGCTGCCGCCGTCTGGCTTCGGCGCTGGCCGGTCGCGGCATCGGCAAGAACGACACGGTGGCCGTGATGCTGCCCAACATTCCCGAGATGCTTGAAGTGCACTTCGGCGTGCCGATGATTGGCGCGGTGCTCAACCCGCTCAACGTGCGTCTGGATGCCGAAGCCATCGCCTTCATGCTGCAGCATGGTGAAGCCAAGGTGCTGATTACCGACCGCGAGTTCCATGATGTGATCCACGCGGCGATCGGCATGCTCGATCACCCGCCGCTGGTCATCGACGTCAATGATCCGGAATACGGCGAAGGTCAGGCTGTCAGCGATCTGGACTATGAAGCGCTGTTGGCCGAAGGCGATCCGGCCTTCGCCTGGCAGTGGCCGGCGAACGAATGGCAAGCCATCTCGCTGAATTACACCTCAGGCACCACCGGCAACCCCAAAGGCGTGGTGTACCACCATCGCGGTGCTTATCTGAACTCGTTGGGCAACCAGATGACCTGGGCCATGGGCAACCACCCGGTGTACCTCTGGACCCTGCCGATGTTCCATTGCAACGGTTGGTGCTACCCGTGGATCATCACTGCCATGGCCGGTGTGCATGTGTTCCTGCGCCGTGTCGATCCACAAAAAATCCTCACGCTGATCCGCGAGCATCAGGTCACCCATCTGTGCGCCGCGCCGATCGTGCTCAATGCCTTGGTCAACATGCCGGAATCGGCTAAAGCGGCGATCGATCACCCGGTCAACGCGATGGTCGCCGGTGCCGCACCACCGGCCAAAGTGATCGGTGCCGTGGAAGAAATGGGCATCAAGGTCACCCACGTGTATGGCCTGACCGAAACCTATGGTCCGGTGACGCTCTGCGCTTGGCATGCCGAATGGGATGAGTTGCCGCTGGACGAACGGGCGCAAATCAAATCCCGTCAGGGCGTGCGCTACCCGACGCTCGAAGGCGTGATGGTCGGCGACTCGAAGACACTGGAGCCGACCCCGCGGGATGGTCAGACCATCGGTGAGATCTTCATGCGCGGCAACACCGTGATGAAGGGCTACCTGAAGAACCCGACCGCTACGGCCGAAGCGTTCGAAGGCGGCTGGTTCCACACCGGTGACCTGGCGGTGTGTCATCCCAACGGTTACGTAGAGATCAAGGACCGACTCAAGGACATCATCATTTCCGGTGGCGAGAACATTTCCACCATCGAACTGGAAGGTGTGCTCTATCGCCATCCAGCCGTCATGGAAGCGGCCGTCGTCGCCCGTCCCGATGAGAAGTGGGGCGAAACGCCCTGCGCCTTTATCACGTTGAAGGCAGACCACCAGGACGTTCGCGAGGCCGACATCATCAGTTTCTGCCGCGAACACCTGGCCGGCTTCAAAGTCCCGCGCACGGTGGTTTTCACCCTGCTGCCGAAGACTTCAACCGGCAAGATCCAGAAGTACGTTCTGCGCGACAGGGCCAAAGCGCTCTAACCGAATCGACGTTGTACCCGTCAAGCGGCCGGTGTTTTTACCGGCCGCTTCGGGCTCGTGCAGGTCGGATTCGGCACTGCCCTGCCCTTGAATACCACAAGCACCGATAACAACAACAAGGTGGAGCCACCATGATCGACATCCATTCAACCGATACCCAACGCTGTGAACGCATTCGGTCCAATCCGAAATTCCTTCAATTGGTGAGCAGCCGTTCGCGTCTGGCCTGGTCGCTGAGTGCTGCGGTGCTGGGCACTTACTACGCGTTCATGCTGGTGGTGGCGTTTGCCCCGCAGTGGCTGCATGCGCCGCTCGCCGAGCATCGGATGTTGACCCTGGGCATGCCGGTTGGCGCGGCGATCATCATTTTTTCCTGGCTACTGACCGGTTGGTACGTCTACAGCGCCAACACGCGTTTCGATGCACTGGGCGCCGCCATTCTCGAGGAGAGCAAGTAATGAACCTGCTCCGTAAACTTCTCCTCGCCGCTGCCGGGCTGTTGCCGGCCTCCGTTGTGCTGGCTGCGCCCGCGCTGGGTGCGGTGGAAAAACAACCGCTCAACCTGCATGCGATCGGCATGTTCTTCGTCTTCGTGCTGGGCACGCTGGCCATCACCTGGTGGGCCGCGCGGCAAACCAAATCCACGTCTGACTTCTACACCGCGGGCGGTGGCATCACAGGGTTCCAGAACGGTCTGGCGATTGCCGGCGACTACATGTCCGCCGCCACGCTGCTGGGGCTGTCCAGTCTGGTGTTCGCCAAGGGCTACGATGGCTTCATCTATACCATCGGGTTCTTCGTCGGCTGGCCGATCATCACTTTCCTGATGGCCGAGCGTCTGCGCAACCTGGGGCGCTATACCTTTGCCGACATCGTGTCCTATCGACTGGACCAGAACAAAGTGCGGATCTTCGCCGCCTTCGGTTCGCTGACGGTGGTGTGCTGCTACCTGATCGTGCAGATGGTCGGTGCCGGTCAGTTGATCAAACTGCTATTCGGTCTCGACTACCCGGTAGCCGTGGTGATCGTCGGTGCACTGATGCTGGTGTATGTGATTTTCGGCGGCATGATCGCCACCACCTGGGTGCAAATCATCAAGGCTGTGTTGTTGCTTGCCGGCGGCACGACCCTGGCGTTGATGGCGATGTCGCAATTCGGGTTCAGCTACGAAACCCTGGCCACCAAAGCCGTCGAAGCCCATGCCAGCGGCTGGAACATCATGGGCCCCGGCTCAATGCTCGCCGACCCGATCAACACCGCTTCGATGTCGCTGGGCCTGGTGTTCGGGATTGCCGGCCTGCCGCACATTCTGATGCGTTTCTTCACCGTGCCTAACGCCAAGGAAGCGCGTAAGTCGGTGTTCTACGCGACGGGCTTCATCGGTTTCTTCTTCCTTGTTGTCTGCACCCTGGGCTTTGCTGCGATGGTGATCATCGGCACCGACCCGCAGTACTACGTTAATGGTGAAGTCGGCGGCGCCTTGATTGGCGGCGGCAACATGGTCGCCATGCACCTGGCCAAAGCGGTCGGTGGCAACCTGTTTTTTGGTTTCCTCTCGGCCGTGGCCTTCGCCACCATTCTGGCGGTGGTCTCCGGGCTGGCCCTGGCCGGTGCCTCGGCGATATCCCACGATCTCTACGCCACGGTGTTCAAGAAGGGCAAAGCCAGTCAGAAACAGGAAATGCGCGTGACCCGCATGGCCACCGTGGGCCTTGGCATCATCGCGATTCTGCTGGGCATTCTGTTCGAGAAGATGAACGTCGCGTTCCTGGTGGGCCTGACCTTCGGCATCGCTGCATCGACCAACTTCCCGGTGCTGATCATGGCCATGTACTGGAAAGGCTTGACCACCAAAGGCGCGATCATCGGGGGTTTTGCCGGCCTGATCTGTGCGCTGGTGCTGGTGATCCTCTCGCCTGCCGTCTGGGTCACCGTGCTCGGCCATGCTCACGCGATCTTCCCGTACGACCACCCGGCGCTGTTCTCCATGCCGCTGGCGTTCTTTGTGATCGTCGTGGTGTCAAAACTCGACCGCAGCGTGCGGGCCGACAAGGAGCGTGACGCTTACGCCGACCAGTTCGTTCGCGCCCAGACCGGCCTCGGTGCCGCCAGCGCTTCTGCTCATTGATTGAAAGGGCACGGCCTGCTCCAGCGGCGCCGTGCCCATCGCACAACCTTTTGAGGTTCACGTTATGCCCGAATTCAACGCCCCGCTGCGCGACATGCGCTTTGTGCTGCATGAAGTGTTCGACGCCCCGGCCCTGTGGGCGCGCCTGCCAGCTCTGGCCGACAGTGTCGATGCCGCCACCGCTGACGCCATTCTTGAGGAGGCGGCCAAAGTCACCTCTCACCTGATTGCGCCATTGAATCGCAGCGGCGACGAGGAAGGCGCCCAGTGGGTCGATGGCCAGGTCAGCACGCCAATCGGTTTCAAACAGGCTTATGCCACCTACATCGAAGGCGGCTGGGTGGGTCTTTCCGGTAACGCCGATTTCGGCGGCATGGGCATGCCGAAGATGCTCGCCGTGCAGTTCGAAGAAATGCTCTACGGCGCCAACTCAAGCTTTGCACTCTATTCAGCGTTGAGTTCCGGTGCCTGCCTGGCACTGGATGCCCACGCCAGCGACACCCTGAAAAACCTCTACCTGCCGCCGATGTACGAAGGCCGCTGGGCCGGTTCCATGTGCCTGACCGAAGCCCACGCCGGCACCGATCTAGGGATCATCCGCACCCGCGCCGAACCACAGGTCGACGGCAGCTTCAGCATCACCGGCAGCAAGATTTTCATCACCGGTGGCGATCAGGACCTGACCGAAAACATTGTCCATCTGGTGCTGGCCAAACTGCCGGACGCACCGGCGGGGCCGAAAGGCATCTCGCTGTTCGTCGTGCCCAAAGTACTGGTCAATGCCGACGGTTCCATCGGCGATGCCAACGCCGTGAGTTGCGGTTCCATCGAACACAAGATGGGCATCAAAGCCTCGGCCACCTGCGTGATGAACTTCGACGGCGCCAGCGGTTGGTTGGTCGGCGAAGCCAACAAAGGCTTGGCAGCGATGTTCACCATGATGAACTACGAGCGCTTGTCCATCGGCATTCAGGGCATTGGCTGCGCCGAAGCGTCCTATCAGAGCGCCGTCGCTTATGCCCGCGAACGTGTGCAGAGCCGCGCGCCGAGCGGTGCCATCGCCCCGGACAAAGTGGCCGACCCGATCATCGTCCACCCCGATGTGCGCCGCATGCTGCTGAGCATGAAAGCCATGACTGAAGGTGGCCGCGCGTTTGCCAGTTACGTCGGGCAGCAACTGGACCTGGCGAAGTTTTCCGATGACGCCAAGGAACGCGACAGCGCGCAAACCCTGGTCGCGCTGCTCACGCCGGTAGCCAAGGCGTTTTTCACCGACACCGGCCTCGAAAGCTGCATCAACGGCCAGCAAGTGTTTGGTGGCCATGGCTACATCCGCGAGTGGGGCCAGGAACAATTGGTCCGTGACGTGCGCATCGCGCAGATCTACGAAGGCACCAACGGCATTCAGGCTCTGGACCTGCTCGGACGCAAAGTGCTCGCCGACAAGGGCTTCGCGCTGCGCCAGTTCACCGCTGAGATCCGTCATTTCGCCCATCAGCCTGACGCGCCCTACTCCGCTCAACTGTTCGATGCCGTGCAGCGTCTGGAAGACCTGAGCGACTGGCTGCAGGATCAAGCCGCGACCAATCGCAACGAAGTCGGCGCCGCGTCGGTGGAGTATTTGCACTTGTTCGGTTACGTCGCCTACGCCTGGCTTTGGGCGCGCATGGCACAGGTTGCCAAGCAAAAGCTGCACGAAGACGAAGGGTTTTATGGCGCGAAAATCGCCACCGCCGACTTCTATATCCACCGCCTGCTGCCGCGCATTTTGAGTCTGGAGCAATCCATCCGCGCGGGCAGTGCCTCCTTGTTTGGCCTGAGCGCCGAACAGTTCTAACGATTGAACCGCACGCGGCGCCACGCTCCTATCTTTTGGCGTTCGCGTTTTTTATCGATAAGCCCTCGCCCATCTGGCGAGGGCCGCGGGACCTGTCTTTCCATAATAAAAACAAAGGGGCTTCACCATGGACCGCAACACCCGCACCCTCGCTACCCGACTGTTGCTGGCCGGCGGCGTCATCAGCCTCTCGGCCCCCGCCGCCGCTGACTTCGTCAAAGACAGCAAGGCCAGCCTTGAGCTGCGCAACTTCTATTTCAACCGTGACTATCGCCAGGACAACGCCGCCCAATCCAAACAAGAGGAATGGGCCCAGGGTTTCCTGCTGCGCTATGAATCGGGATTCACCGACGGTTGGATCGGTGTCGGTTTCGATGCCATCGGACTGGTCGGCGTCAAGCTCGATTCCAGCCCGGATCGCGCAGGCTCCGGCCTGCTCAAACGCCACCGCGACACGAGCAAAGGTGCGCAGGACGAGTACGGCGAACTGGGCCTGACCGCCAAAGTACGTGCCTCAAAAAGCACGCTGAAACTCGGCACGCTGTTGCCGAAACTGCCCACGTTACTGGCCAACGATTCACGGCTGTTGCCACAAACCTTCAAGGGCGGTCAGTTGACGTCGCTGGAGCTCGAAGGCCTGACCGTGGATGCCGGGCGACTGACGCAGGTCAATCAGCGCGACTCCTCGGACTACGAGGACATGGGCATCACCCGAACCGGTGCCAAGGGCATCATCACGCGTCATGTCGACACCGACAGCTTCGATTTCGCCAGCCTGAACTACAAATGGACCAGCAACCTCGCCACCGGCTATAGCTATGGTCACCTCGACAACTTCTACAGCCAGCACTTGGTGAACCTGACCTACGTGCTGCCCGTCACGACGGGCCAGTCGCTGAAGACGGATCTGCGCTTCGCCCGCTCCACAGACGACGGCGGCAGTAATGTCGATAACAATGCCATTGGCGCGATGTTCACCTACAACCTCGGCGGGCATGCGTTGGGCCTGGGTTATCAAGGCATGAGCGGCGACACCGGCTACGCCTACGTCAACGGCACCGATGCCTTCCTGGTGAACTTCGTGCAGATCGGCGACTTCGCCAGCAAGGACGAAAAGTCCTGGCAGGCGCGCTACGACTACAACTTTGCGGCCATCGGCATTCCGGGCCTGACCTTCATGACCCGCTACCTCACCGGCGACAACATCGATCTGGGCGGCAACCGCCCGGAAGGCAAGGAATGGGAACGTGATACCGACATCGGCTATGTCGTGCAGAGCGGGCCGTTGAAGAATGTCGGGGTGAAGTGGCGCAATGCGACGGTGCGCTCGACCAACTTCGGCAGCGATCTGGATGAAAACCGCCTGATCGTCAGCTACACCCTGCCGATCTGGTAAGCACCGCAATGATCGTTCCCATGCTCTGCGTGAGAACGATCGGTACGTTAAGCGTGGGAACGATCATCCGCGACAGTGGCCATAGTAGGATAAGATGCCTGCAAACCAGGCCCGCCGCGAGACGCCCGCATGACAGATACCACTCCCCGCCTGATCAAGAAGTACCCCAATCGCCGACTGTATGACACCCACACCAGCAGTCATTTGACGCTGGCGGACATACGCCAGTTGGTGGTCGACAAAATTGCCTTTCAGGTGGTCGATGCCAAGAGTGGCGAGGATCTGACGCGCAGCATCCTGCTGCAAGTGATTCTGGAAGCCGAAAGCGGCGGTGAGCCCATCTTCACCACCGAAATGCTGATGGGGATTATCCAGTTCTACGGCCCATATCAGGGCGTACTCGGCAGTTACCTGGACAAGAGCATCCAGACTGTGATCGACGTCCAGTCCCAGACTGGCGCGCAGTCGTCCGAGGCCTGGAGCGACTTCATGCATCAACAGGCCCCGGTGATGCAGGACCTGATGCGCCAGTATGTCGACCAGTCGAAGGCGTTGTATCTCAATACCCAGAACCTGTTTGGCATGTTCGGCGGCAAGCCAGACGCTGATGGTGGAAAGAAAAAAGACGGTGAATGAAGTCCACCCGAGTCATTGACAGTCGCGCGACGTCTACTAGGCTCACAGTCATCCTGCCTCCCCCACTGAACCACGGCACCTGAACGCAAGGCTTGGTGAAGTCGTCAATCTTTAGCGCCTGTTCGCAGCTGTTCGAATGCAGTCCTCAAGCAATCGTCAGTGCAACGGGCTAACGCTCTTTCGCGCGCATCAACACTGAATGCGTAACGCGAATGACCAGGCACTTTCCACCTGCACTTTCAGATTGGGAGGCAGTCGTGCACAAAGTCTTGAAGCTCGTCAGCTATGCAGTGCTCGTGCTGATGGCCAGCGCGGTCGTCTATGCCGGCGTGATCGGCATCACCTATTGGACCGGTATCGGCGTATAGGGAGTTCGCAATGAACAAACGCCAGACTCGCTCATTCGCGCTGATATCGACGGCGATCGCCGCTGTGGTGTTTCTGGGCATGACGGTTGATAGTCACCGGCAGTTCCCCACACTGACCAATGCCCAGCAAATCACGCCGCAGGTGACTCGCGGCAAGGATGTCTGGCATCAATACAATTGCATCAATTGCCACACCCTGTTCGGCGAGGGTGCTTATTACGCCCCGGACCTGACCAAAATCACCCAGCTGCGCGGCGCCCCGTATCTCACTGCGTTCCTCAAAGACCCTTCAAAGTTTTATGACGAGAAACGCCATCGCCGACTGATGCCGAACCTGAAACTCGGCGACGAGGAAATCGCCGATTTGATCGCCTTCCTCGACTGGGTGAGCAAGGTCGACAATCAAGGCTGGCCGCCGCGCCCTATTCTGGTAACCGGTGCGTCGATCCCCGGCATGGACCTCACCGTGGCGCAGCAGAATGCCACCGGCGGCGACCAACCACCCCCCGCCGCCCGCCCGGTGTCCGGCAAGGAAGACCCGATCGCCCTGGGCGAGGCGCTGTTTCGAACAACCGCCACCCCGGTGTGCAGCGCTTGCCACTCGATTGCGCCGGGCGTCAACCTCGCCGGGCCATCACTGGCCGGGTTGGCCAGTCGGGCCAAGCAGGTCATCGCCTCGCCTGACTACAAGGGCAAGGCCAAGGACGCCGAAGGCTTCATCCGCGAATCCATCGTCACGCCGAGTGTCTACCTGCATCCGGGCGACATGTTTTCCGCCAACGGTATGTCCTTCATGCCGGACACCTTCGTCAAATCGCTAACGCCCGAACAGATCGATCAACTGGTCGCCTATCTGGCGTCGTTCCAGTAACCGCAGGGGATGACCATGCGCTACAGATCTCAATCCGTCGCCTACTGGTATTTCGCCGTTGCCATGGTGTTGTTTGGCCTGCAACTGGTCTTCGGCCTGCTCTCAGCGGCCAAATACCTCGGGCCGGATCCGCTGCTGAACCTCTTGCCATTCGATATCACCAAGTCCATTCACACCAATCTGTTGATCGTCTGGGTGCTCACCGGGTTCATGGGCGCGACCTACTGGATGGTACCGGACGAGTCCCGTGGCGAGCTGCACAGCACCAAACTGGCCTACATTCAGCTCGGGTTGTGGACGGCCATGGGTGTCACCGCCGTTCTTGGCTACCTGTTCGGATATGGCACCGGGAACAAGCTGCTCGAACAGCCGCTGCCCCACAAGATCGTGATCGTGATTTGCATGCTGATGTTCCTCTATAACATCGGCATGACGATCAAGAAGGCCGGGCGTTTCACCGCCACCGAGGGCGTCCTGCTGCTAGGCCTGGCCAGCGCCGCCGTGCTCTTTCTGCCAGCGCTGCTGCACTATGAAAATTACGTGGTATCGATCTATTACCGCTGGTGGACCATCCACCTGTGGGTCGAAGGTGTTTGGGAGATGATCCAGGGCGGCTTTCTTGCCTATCTGCTGATCCGGCTGTCCGGTGCTGATCGCGAGGTGATGGAGAAGTGGCTGTACGTCATCGTCGGACTGGTGTTCATTGCCGGCATTCTGGGCACGGCACACCATTATTACTGGATCGGCGTTCCTCATTACTGGCTGCCACTGGGCGGTTTTTTCAGTGCACTTGAGCCGATGGCGCTGATCGGCATGGCGATCTATGCCTACAACGCGATGCGCCGCTCCGGCCTCTCTCACCCCAACAAACTGGCCTTGCACTGGACCTTGGGCAGCGCGGTGTTCACCATGTTCGGCGCCGGTCTGCTGGGGTTGGCTCACACCTTCCCCGACGTCAACAAGTGGACCCATGGCACCCTGATTACCGCCATGCATGGCCATGCGGCCTTCTATGGCGCCTATGCCATGATTGTCCTGGCGATGATCACCTATGCGCTGCCCGGCATGACCCGTCGTCCGGTGGAGGAAAGCAGTATCGGTTACTGGGCGTTCTGGCTGCAGTTGGGGGGAATGTTCGGCATGACCCTGTCATTTGCCACGGCGGGCATTGGTCAGGTGTACCTGGAGCGTATTCTCGGCCTGGGCTACCTGGACGTGCAGCTGAAAATTCAGGTGCACTTCCTGATGCTGGTAGCGACGGCGTCGATGTTCAGCCTGGGTGCCGGATTGTTCATCTTCGAATTTTTCCGCCATGCGCCGGACTTCAATGTCGATGAAGCCGATCCGGTCCTGGCCACACCTCAAGCCTCAGGCGCGGCGCTGTGATGGAACGTTCGCTGATGCACGCCGAACCCGCAGCGCCGCAAGCTGAACCCTATTACCAGCCCAGCGGCGACGAGGTGGCGATATTCGAGCAATGCCATGCGCAGCAACTGGCCGTTATGCTCAAAGGACCCACCGGTTGTGGCAAGACCCGTTTTGTCGAACACATGGCCTGGCGTCTAAAACGCCCGCTGATCACTGTTTCCTGCCATGACGATCTGAGTGCCAGCGACCTGGTCGGGCGTTTCCTGATCGGTCACCAGGGCACCCATTGGACGGAAGGCCCACTGACCCGAGCCGTACGCGAAGGCGCTATCTGTTACCTGGACGAAGTGGTCGAAGCGCGGCAAGACACGATTGTCGTCCTGCACCCGCTGACCGACCACCGACGGATTCTGCCGCTGGACAAAATCGGCGAGATCCTCGAAGCCTCACCACACTTTCAGCTGGTGGTGTCCTACAACCCCGGCTACCAACGAATACTCAAGGATTTGAAACCAAGTACCCGCCAACGCTTTGTGGCACTGGATTTTGACTTCCCACCGGCCGAGCGCGAAATCGCCATCGTCATCCATGAGGGTGGAGCCGACTACGCCACCGCGCACGCCCTGGTCACCCTCGCCCAACGGCTACGCGCCTTGCAGGACCGGGGCCTGGCGGAAGTCCCCAGCACTCGTCTGCTGATTGCCACGGCGCGACTGATTGCCCGCGGCATTGCTGCGCCCATCGCGTGCCGGGTCGCGTTGATCTCGCCGCTGTCCGATGATGCGGTGCTGGTCGCGGCCATGCGCGACCTCGTCGACCTGACTTTTATCTAGATGGCCGAAGCCGAGGACCTCATCACCGACGTCGCTCGCCACGCTACGGTGTATGCGCAGGCGTTGTGGCGTCGTCACCGGGCACCCTCGGACACCGCAAAAGTCGTCACCCTCGGGGATGTCGCACAACACCTCGATTTACTGATCAAGGCGGTGTTCAACACCCACTATCCGCTGCGTGTCGCGCAACCACCCTCGCCCCCCACGTTCCTGAAAAAGCTTTTGCTGCGTTATGAAAAGCCGTGTCGGCAAAACGCCGTCCCGGCGACCGATGGCGTGACGATATGGCTACCGGAGAACTTGGGCAGCCACGAGGGTCCGCTCACGCTGCAACGCTATAAAACCCTGGCCTTGCAACAGGCGATGCGTGCCCGACGAGGCAGTGCCAGCACCCTGTCAGCCCTCGACAACCCGATGCAGCGCAGCGTCTATCTACTTCTGGAAGCCTGGGCCGCCGATACGGATTTGGTGCGACTGTTGCCGGGGCTGGCGCCATCGATCCATGGCTTGCGCCAACATGCCCTGGCGACTCGCCCGTCACTTCACGCCTTTCCCAATCCGCGACAACCCCTGGAAAACTTCCTTCGTTTACTGCTGCACAGCGAATGCGGCACGCCTCTGGAAGGACTGGAGATACCCGCCAAAACGGCCGACTCGGTACAACAGTCAGAAACCCTTGCGCAACGTTTCCTGTCCATCGACGAACCGCACAAGCTGGGCGCTCATCTGTTGCTGCTCGATGCGTGGACCGGCGATCTGCGCGAACCGTCGTCGGGTCTGCAGGTGCAGCCCTTGCCCGGCGAAATCGACACCACCGATACCCTGCCCCGCAGCGCCCGCCTCGCACGTCAACCCACTGAGCGCGAAGCCTGTGCCGACGAGGACGACGATCAGGAACAAGGCCTGTGGATGGTGCAGCCCGCCGAACCGCTGGAAAAGGCCGAAGACCCCATGGGGATGCAGCGCCCTGTCGACCGGGATACTGACACCCCGGCGGCTGATTTCGCCGAGTCATTGGCCGAACTCAACGAAGCCCGACTGGTGATCACGGCAGGTCGGTCGAAAGAAGTGCTGCTGTCTGACAACCCGCCACAGACCCGCGCTCAGCACGGTGCACAGGATCTCGCCAGCAACGCAATCAGCTATCCCGAGTGGGATTACCGCCGCCAGGCCTACCGTGATCCGGGGTCGACCCTGCAACTGTGCCCCGCCCTGGAAGGCCCGCAGCAGTGGGTCGAGCGAACCCTTGACACTCACCGTCCGGTGCTCGATGCCATCCGCCGGCAATTCGAAAGTCTGCGGGCCCAACGCGTCAGGTTGCGCAAACAATGGGAGGGCGACGATATCGATCTGGAGGCGTATATCGACGGTTGCGCCGAGGCCCGCGCCGGCCTGAGCATGCCGCAGGCGCTGTATCAGACACAGCGCCGTGGCCGGCGCGACATGGCGATCATGTTGCTGATCGACGTCAGCGGCTCCACTGACAGCTGGCTGTCCTGCCATCGCCGGGTCATTGATGTCGAGCGCGAGGCGTTGCTGCTGGTCTGTCTGGCGCTGGAGAGTCTGGGCGAGCCTTATTGCGTGCTGGCGTTTTCCGGCGAAGGGCCGCAGCGGGTAACGATCCGCACCCTGAAAGCATTCGATGAGCGCTACAGCGATCAAGTCGGTCGGCGCATTGCCGCCCTCGAACCGGAACGCTATACCCGGGCCGGCGCCGCCCTGCGCCACGCCAGCACATTGCTGATGCGCGAAGCCGCCACGCACCGTCTCTTGTTACTGCTCTCCGACGGCAAGCCGAACGATGTTGATCAGTACGAAGGCCGCTATGGTGTGGAAGACATGCGTCAGGCCGTGATTGAAGCCAAGCTCCAAGGCATCTATCCCTTCTGTTTGACCATCGACCGCCAAGCAGCGAATTACCTGCCAGCGGTATTCGGCTCGCGGCAATACGCCTTGCTGCACAGACCCGAACTGTTGCCCGGTGTCCTGCTGGACTGGATCAGGCGACTGGTATCAGCGTGAACCCAGTCAGCCGGCACCGCCCTCGCCAAGGTCTTTCGCCGCACAAAAAAAATGGCGATGGGGAGTAAACCCATCGCCATTGGTGCCGCTGATCTAATGCGACTTACTTGTTACCGCTGGTAGCCTTGGCGCTTGCTTCTGGAGCCGCTTTGGTGGCCGTGGCAGTCGCTGCATCGAAACTGCTCTGAGCCACATCGGCAGCCTGTTTTACAGCTTTCTGTGCGCTTTCGAACACGGTACCGGCATTCGCCAGGCTCGACTTGAACGCTGCCACAACAGGCTCGGAGCCGGCCGGTGCATTCTTGCTGATGGCTTCAACGAACTCTTGCACCTGTTGGGTGCCCGCTTCGACCTGACTCGAGGTCAATTTGGCGATGTCCGACTGAGTACCCACGATCAGCGCTTGAACCTGACGATTGAACTCGGCCAGACGTTCGGTCTGCGCGCTCGGCTGGGTGAAAGAAGCCTGCAGCTCGGCGAAACCTTGTGGATCACGGACGGCCAGCAGCTTGCGAACACCTTCGAAGTGCTCTTCGGTGGAGTCGCGCAGTGCCTTGAACTGTAACTGGCTGAGCTGTTCAACGCTGGCGAAGACTTTGCCGCTGATTTGCTGCAAAAGATCGAGGTTGGCTTTCTGAGCGGTTTGCAGTTTTTCCGAATTGAAAAAAGACATGCTTGAATCTCCTGGTGCTGGAAGGCCCTGATGGACCTGAAGACGCGATAGCGATCTGGCCAGTCATCGCGTTAGCCTTGATATTGCAGTGCACAAAACCATTTGGCAACGTCTATTTTTTTGCGGTGCAAAATAAACTTTGCTCATGCCTACCCTATTCGCTATAAACTCCAGTCTGTCGAACGGCCAGCCTAGCCCTCTTTAACTAAAGGGTTCAGATGCGCAGGTTCCCATGCATAGCGTCAGGAGATCACGATGGGTCAGGAAGTTAATATTGCGCTGCAAGATGAAAAGCTCTCCGACCCCGTCGGCTTGTTCGAGCACCTGAATCATCTGCAACGCCTCAATACCCGTAACGTCCTCGACGCCGTGCAGAAGCGCCAGGCAAAAACCTTCGCGCCTTTAAGCCTTGGGCAACTTCGACAGCCAACGCCTGCTGACTGGCAGGAATACTTCACGGACCTCGGCCAACGCAGCGTGTTGTTCTGGGACACCTTGCGTCAGCGCGGCGACAACACCCTGGCCCACGAACGCGCCGGGTATCCGCTGCTGCTCAAGTTCAATCATGAAACGCTGGTCGCCGGTGAAGACCTCCCCCGCCCCGTCAATTACTCGCTGTTGCAAATCCTCGGCGGTCCCGGACAACAGATCGACAGCAAAAAACAGCCGGTGATCATCATTGACCCACGCGGCGGCCACGGCTCAGGGATCGGCGGTTTCAAACAGGATTCGGTCATTGGCGAGAGCCTTAGAGCCGGCCATCCCACCTACTTCGTCTCCTTCAGTCACTCGCCACGTCCTGGGCAAACCCTCGCCGATATCACAGAAGCCCAGGCGCGGTTCATCGAAGTCGTCAGCGCCCGACACCCCGACAGCACCAAACCCGTGGTAATCGGCAACTGTCAGGCGGGCTGGGCGTTAATGGGCCTCGCGGCCACCCGTCCGGAGCTGCCGGGGCTGATCATCGTCAATGGTGCGCCGTTGTCGTACTGGGCCGGCGTCAATGGCCGCAATCCGATGCGCTACACCGGCGGTTTGCTGGGTGGTGGCTGGATGGCACGCCTCGGTAGCGACCTCGGTAATGACCGTTTCGACGGCACCTGGCTGGTGAGCAATTTCGAAAACCTGGACCCGGCCAACACCTATTGGGGCAAGTACTACCACCTGTTCAGCGAAGTCGACAGCGAGGCCGCACGCTTTCTGGATTTCGAACGCTGGTGGGGCAGCCCGACCCTGCTCAATGGCGAAGAGATCGAGATGATTGTCGACGACCTGTTCATCGGCAATCGGCTGTCCGGTGGCCTCGGTCGCAAGAGCAGCGGGCTTGACCTCAAGCTGATCGAAGTGCCGGTGATGGTGTTCTGCTCGTATGGCGACAACATCACCTCCCCGCAGCAGGCACTGGACTGGATCACCGACGTCTATCCCAGCGATCTCGCGTTGCAAAATGCCGGACGCACCATCGTTTACCTGCGACACGCGAGCATCGGTCACCTGGGCATCTTCGTGTCCGGTGAAGTGGCGCGGCGTGAACACCGTGAACTGCTCGGTGCGGTCGATGCGATCAATGCGCTGTCAGCCGGGCTGTATGAAATGCTGATCGAAGATCTGCCGGAGAATTCGGCGACGCCGTATGCCGTGCGTTTCGAACGCCGGCGTATCGCCGACATCCATGGCCAGGTGCAGCCGCCCCGTGATGACGATCGCGAATTTGCGCAGGTCCAGCGCGCGTCCGATATCAACAACAGTGTGTACGACGAATTCATACGCCCGTGGTTGCGCCAGCTGATCAACGAACCCGGCGCCGAACTGCTGCGCCGGGCGCACCCTTTCCATCAGCAGCAAGTGGCCTGGAGCAGTTTGAACCCGGCGCTGTGGTGGCTGGCAGGCAGTGCCGCCCAAGTGAGCAAGGATCGTCACCCCGCCAGCCAGAACAACCCGTTGCTGGTCTGGCAGGAACTGTTTTCCAACCAGGTGCAGGACGCCTTGAACGGCTATCGGGATCTGCGCGATGCGGCTCAGGAAATGTGTTTCTACGGCGTGTATGGCGTACTCAACAGCCTCACCGGCAATGCACCCGGGCGAAATCTTCAGGAACATGCCGAGCAGCACGACAAGGTTTTGATCGAGCGCTTGCAGGATGCCCTGCCCCTTGGCGGCCTGATGGAAGCCTTGATACGGATCCTGTTCCTGCTGGGCCGCGACAGCGACGAGCCGGGCAAGGAAAGTGTCGAAAAATTGATCCTGCAAATGCAGGTGCTGCTCCAGGGCTACAGTGCCGAGCCGCTTGATTTGCGCGAAACCCTGCGCCTGCAAAAACTGCTGGTCGCCACCCATCCGCAAGAAAGCCTGCACAGCCTGCCCTTGATGCTTGCCGAGGTCGAAGAACGCCAGCAAGTGCTCGCGGCCGTCGCCAATTTACTGCCGGAACTGCTGACCAGCGGCGCAGACAACCCATTCTGGTGTGAACTGCACACGCTGCTCGACGTGCCGCTGCCGGGTTTCAGCCTGACCCAACCACCCGGTGAAGCCGAGGCCATCGAAGAGAAAGTCCCGGCGATAACCCCAGAGCCAATCAAACAGAAAACCCCTGCGGTAATCCCCGAGCCAATCAAGCAGAAAAACCCCGCAGCGATCCCTGACCCTATCGCCAAGATTGCGAGTCCAGCGGGCAAACCTGCCAAGGGCAAGAAAGGCGTAAAAAACCTCCGGTGAAATAACGTTTAACGGTGAGGAGAACCGCGTCACACGGGCGCGGCTTCCTCGATTTCAAACGATTCATCGGCCCGATACTGACCGGGTGTCATGCCAAACCAGCGGCTACAGGCTTTGTTGAAACTGCTGTGGTCATGAAAACCAAGGAGATACGCGACATGTTTCATGTTGAAGCGAGAATTGCGCAAGTAGAATTCGGCCAATTGCCGGCGCACGGCATTCTGCACGTCCTTGAATTGCGTCCCGTCTTTTTCCAGGGTGCGTTGTAGCGTTCGCTTGCTGATGTTCAATGCGGCCGCGATCGACTCCATATCACACGACCCCTGGCCCTGACTCAAGCGCTTGGTAATGAGTGCCCGAATTCTGCCGACGATGGTGAAGCCATGCAGCGAAACCAATCGAGCTTCGGCAAAACTGTCATGCAGTACCGCCAGTTCTTCGTTAGCCATGCTCAGCGGACGCAGAAGCTCCTGCCCGTCAAACAGGATGCTGTCATAGGCAGCCCCAAAATGCAGGTCGCAGCCAAACAGCCTTTGATGCTCGGACGTGTCTTCAGGTTCGGGATAGGCGAACTCCACACTCAGCGGTTGCGGTAAGTTGCCTCCCGCCAGCCAACGGCAAAAACCCAGCAATGACGCCATGCCTGCATCCGAGTACTGCCGGGGTTTGACCGACCCCTTTTGCTGATGATCAAGCGCCGCCAGCCGATAATGCTGTTGCTCCGGCAAAAAGAAGAGGCTGAATCCGGTACTGATCAAAGGGCTGAAACGTACCAGGCGTTCAAGTGCTTTTTTCAGATTCAAACTGGACATCATGGTGTAGCCGACGATCTGAAGGTTACCGGGATGGAAGTTTCCATAGGCCTTCAAACCGATGTCTGGATCGCCAGCGGCCTGGGCTCCCAGTTCCCATAGCCGATAAATAGCCCTTCGTTCGCAGTACGCTCCCGGGTTGTTAACGGACTCCATGTCCATCCCAGCCTCCCGACACAGACTGGCAACATCCAGCCCTTGTGCCGAGAGCGTATTCACCAGCACGCTGGCATAACCTGAACTGATTCTATACATGACGTCCTCAATGACCTGTGGAACCGAACATCCTGTCCGGAGCCATGACTGATCTGCGTTGAATCAAAATCCTAACGGGGTGTTCCGTTGCCAATATTGATCCCAGTATAGGTAATCCTCACTTTTAGCCAGTTTTTCAGACCATTCGTCACCCTGTAGCAGCTGCCGAGCACCGCGAGGCTGCGTTCGAGGACGAAGTCCTCGCAAATCCTGGGTACGCGGTTTTCCTGAAAGAGCGCTGTGTCTGGTTTTACGACGGCTACGCCGCCGAACGCAGCCTCGCGGGCTCGGCAGCTGCTACACGCGGCTTGGCGATGACAAAGGCAGTGAACAGTTCAATTTCATTCCGTGCATGGCACCGTTGGACACCAGACAGTCACCTCTCAACACTTCCGCACACCCCGCCAATACCGAACAATCCACCCATCTTGCAGCGCAAAACACAAAAAGGAAGAGAGTGTATGAAGTCGCTTAGTCGTATTGCGTTGGTCACGGGTGGCATGGGTGGGATTGGCACTGCGATAAGCCAACGCCTGTACAAGGAAGGATTCAAGGTCATCGTGGGCTGCAGCTCTGACTCCGCCCGCAAGAACGAATGGATGGCGAGCCAACTGGAGGCGGGTTATCAATTCGAATTCATCTATGGCGACATCACCGATTGGGAATCAACGCGCAAAGCATTCGAGATGGCACGTGAGCAATTCGGCCCGATTGATGTCTTGGTCAACAACGCCGGCATCACGCGTGATGCGTCCTTTCGCAAGCTGACGCCCGAAGACTGGAACGCGGTCATCGGCACCAACCTGAGCGGCCTGTTCAACACCACCAAACAGGTGATTGAAGGGATGTTGGCCAAGGGTTGGGGACGGGTCATCAACATCTCCTCGATCAACGGTCAGCGCGGCCAGTTCGGCCAGACCAACTACAGCGCGGCCAAAGCCGGCATCCATGGCTTCACCATGGCACTGGCCCGGGAAGTGTCCGGCAAGGGCGTGACCGTCAACACCGTCTCCCCAGGTTACATCCAGACCAGCATGACCGCGGCCATCCGCCCGGACATCCTCGACACCATGATCGCGGCCACACCGGTCGGGCGTCTCGGCCAACCTGAAGAAATCGCCTCCATCGTGGCCTGGCTGGCTTCCGATGAATCGGCCTATAGCACCGGGGCTGATTTCTCGGTCAACGGCGGCATGAACATGCAGTAGACCTGTCAGGGCATGGATGCCCTGCTTTCGCTCGACAAAATCTTAATGAGGTCACGCATGAACGAAGTCGTAATCGTTGCCGCTACTCGTACCGCCATTGGCAGTTTTCAAGGTGCCTTGTCCGCGATTCCAGCCACCGAGCTGGGCGCGGCGGTCATTCGCCGTCTGCTGGAAGAGACCGGTCTGGACGGCTCGCAGATCGATGAAGTGATCCTCGGCCAGGTACTCACCGCGGGCTCGGGGCAAAACCCGGCACGCCAGACGGCAATCAAGGCCGGCCTGCCCCATACCACCCCTGCCCTGACCCTGAACAAGGTCTGCGGCTCGGGCCTCAAGGCTGTCCAGCTGGCGGTCCAGGCCATCCGTTGCGGCGACGCCGAACTCATCATTGCCGGCGGCCAGGAAAACATGAGCCTGGCGCCGTATGTGTTGCCCAAGGCCCGCACCGGTTTGCGCCTGGGTCATGCGCAACTGCAAGACAGCGTGATTCAGGACGGTTTGTGGGACGCTTTCAACGACTACCACATGGGCATCACCGCCGAGAATCTGGCAGAGAAGTACAGCCTCAGTCGCGAAGACCAGGACGCTTTCGCCGCGGCCTCGCAACAGAAAGCCGCTGCAGCCATCGAAGCGGGTTACTTCAAGCGTGAAATCACCCCGATCCTGATCCCTCAGCGCAAGGGTGAGCCGCTGGTCTTCGACACTGATGAACAGCCGCGTCCAGACAGCACACTGCAGGCGCTGGGTAACCTCAAACCCGCGTTCCAGAAAAACGGCAGCGTGACCGCCGGCAACTCGTCGACCCTCAACGACGGCGCCGCCGTGCTGTTGCTGGCCAGCGCCGCCAAGGCCCAGGCCCTCGGCTTGCCGGTGTTGGCACGCATCAAGGCTTACGCCAGCGCTGGCGTGGACCCGTCGATCATGGGCATCGGCCCGGTGCCGGCCACCCGTCTGGCCTTGACCAAAGCCGGCTGGAGTCTGGACGACCTCGACCTGATCGAAGCCAATGAAGCGTTCGCCGCGCAATCACTGGCCGTCGGCAAGGAACTGGGTTGGGACACCAGCAAAGTCAACGTCAACGGTGGCGCAATTGCCCTGGGTCATCCGATCGGTGCATCGGGTGCGCGGATTCTGGTGTCGCTGTTGCACGAGCTGATTCGTCGCGACGGCAAAAAAGGCCTGGCCACGTTGTGCATCGGTGGCGGCCAAGGCGTCAGCCTGGTCATCGAGCGCTAGAAACACAGGAGTGTTTGCTTAAGTTGCTGACGCGGCACCGAAGTCCGGCGCCGCGGTTTTTTTCGGCCCGGTTTACGGATGTGGGCAAGGAGTTCCATGGACAATAACGCGCATACCTTCAACACCTTCTGGTCAGGCCAGGTTCCGTTCATTGCCTCCTTTGCAGTGCAACAATTACGTCTCTGGGTCAGTAGCAATCCGTGGTTTACCGGCCAGGCCTACAACGAGTGGTTTGACCTGCCGCGCGGTACCCTGGACAGCCTTCAATCGGATTACCAACAGCAATGGGGCGACCTCGGCCAGCGTCTGCTGACCGGTCAGCCATTCAGCTTCGACGATCGACGTTTTTCCAGCGGCAACTGGAGCCAGCCTCTGTTCGGCTCGCTCGCAGCGTTTTACCTGCTCAACGCAGGGTTTCTGCTGAAGCTGCTGGACACGTTAGCGATCCCGGACAAAAAGCCGCGCCAACGCCTGCTCTATCTGGTGGAACAAGCCATCGCTGCCGGGGCGCCCAGCAACTTTCTGGCCAGTAACCCCGATGCACTGCAACGTGTCGTCGATACCCAGGGCAGCAGCCTCCTCACCGGCCTGTTGCACCTGGCCAGCGACCTGCAAGAAGGCAAGATGCGCCAGTGCGACGCCGGTGCATTCAAAGTCGGTGTTGACCTCGCCAACACCCCGGGCGAAGTGGTGTTCGAGAACGAACTCTTCCAGCTGATTCAGTATTACCCGCAAAGCGAAACCCAGTACCGGCGCCCGGTGTTTGTCGTGCCACCGTCGATCAACAAGTACTACATTCTCGACCTGCGCCCGGACAACTCGATGGTTGCCCATCTGTTGAAACAAGGGCACCCGGTGTTTCTGATGTCGTGGCGTAACTTCGACCAGGAACACGCCGGCACCACTTGGGATGACTTGATCGAAACCGGCATCATCAAAGGCCTGCAAGTGACCCGCGAGATCAGCGGCGAGCAGCGGCCCAATTGCGTCGGTTTCTGCATCGGCGGCACCTTGCTGAGTTCGGCGCTGGCCGTCCTGGCGGCGCGCGGTGACCGCGAAATTGGCAGCATGAGCCTGTTGACCACCTTCCTCGATTACCTTGATACCGGCCCCATCGACATCTTCGTCGACGAACAATTGGTAGCCTACCGCGAGCGCACCATCGGCGGCCAGGATGGCCCCATCGGCCTGTTCAAGGGCGAGGACATGGGCAATACCTTCTCGCTGCTGCGTCCCAACGACTTGTGGTGGAACTACAACGTCGACAAATACCTCAAGGGCCAGAAACCGATCCCCCTCGACCTGCTGTTCTGGAACAACGACAGCACCAACCTCCCGGGTCCGATGTACTGCTGGTATTTGCGCCACACCTACCTGCAGAACGACCTGAAATCCGGTGAGCTGGACTGTTGCGGGGTCAAGCTGGACCTGCGCGCCATCGATGCTCCGGCATACATCCTCGCCACCCATGACGATCACATCGTGCCGTGGAGAAGCGCTTACGCCAGCACCGAGTTGCTCTCCGGGACCAAGCGTTTTGTCCTGGGCGCATCAGGGCATATCGCCGGGGTGATCAACCCGCCGGCCAAGGAAAAACGTCACTACTGGACCAACAACCGGGTCACCAAAAACCCGGAAACCTGGTTCAAGAACGCCCAGCAACATTCCGGTAGCTGGTGGAATGACTGGTTCGTCTGGCTGGCTGAACAGTCCGGCGAACGCCAGCCCTCGGTGCTGCACACCGGTAACGCGCAATACCCGGCGATCGAGTCGGCACCGGGGCGTTATGTGATGCAGTGATCGACAACCCCGCGCGAAAAACTCAAGCGCTGTGGTAATGCCATTTCAGCAACAACGCCTGTCTTGTAGCAGCTGTCGAGCTTGCGAGGCTGCGTCCGACTGCGAAGCAGTCGTAAACCCTGTGTATGCGGTGCGTCTGACGCACCGCATTGTCTGACCTTATGGCTGCTACGCAGCCGGACGCAGCCTCGCAGGCTCGACAGCTGCTACAGAACTGGACGGGGCGCAAGTCCCTTCGCCACAGAGGATCTGTGACTACTCTGCGGGGCGAGTCGAACCAGTGCTTGGTTCAGCCAGCATGATTAAAAATGGCGGAAGGCAGCCGGAGTCGAACCTGCCCGGGAACGGATGCCGTCCCCAACCGGGTTTGAAGCCCGGCCGCGCCACCGGGCGCGATTGCCTTCCTTGAAGTCAGTGGTCGGTGCGTTGAGCCAAGGCATTGTCGAGGCGGATATGGCGCTTGTCGCCAAACCGTCGCGTCAGGCCGATCCGGTCGAAGTATTCGAGAATCTGGATGCTGCGCTTGCGACCCAGGCCCACTGCATCACGAAACGCCGTGACCTGAATCACCGGGTTTTGCGCGGCCAGTTGCACAAGCATAGCCGCCAATCGGCGGATCATCGTGTCGGTGTAGAACAGGTCACGGACGACTTGATGCACCAATCCCAACCTCGCCATTTTGCACAGCAGCAAGCGCACGACCGCCTCGTCATGGTCAAGGTTGCGCACCCAGGGCGGATCAAATCCAGCCTGTTCGAACAACGGTTGCAAGTGTTGCCACAGGGTTTCGTCGTCTTCGCTCAAACGCACCTGATGATCGGGCAAATGCAGCCATGGCCCGCTGGCGGCAATCGCACCGCTGGCGAGTAATTCGTCGAGCAGACTGATGAATGTCGGACGGTCCAGCGCTGTGCCGGTGAACCGGCGCAGGCGATCCCGGTCCGGGCCCATTTGATCCGGTTCCAGTTGGTGAAAACGTGCGAGGTGTTCCAGCAACGGTGCTTTCAGTGCTTCCCAGCGGACCGCACTGAACAGCAACGGACCTTGGCGGGTGTTGATCAGGCGCACGTCATCGGGCAAAACCCACGTGTTGCGGGGGCGGTTGAACTGACGCTCTAGACGCTGCGGGTCAAGCCCGATGTCGCTGTTGGCCAATAACGCCGGCAGGCTGTCTTCCAACTGATTGCCTGTGGCGAGGGCTTGTAACTGCGCCAACCGTTCGGGGCTTCGGCGTTGTCGGGTCGGTGCAAACGGGTCGAGCACCCGCGCGCCACCGAGGGTGCGTTGGGCGCTCTGGTCACGCAGGATCAACGGATCGCCCTTCACGGCCTGCACCGGCGTATTCAGCAGCAGTTGCGCGAACATCCGTTCACCCGGCGCCAGGCGGGTGCCTTCCAGCAACGCCACCCGCCCGGTCACGTCCTGAGTCCCCACGTGAACGTGCACGGGTTGAAAGTGCTCGAAGGCTTTGGGTTCGCTGGCTAACAATTGCAGGTCGACATCCACTCGCTGGGTCGGCGCGTATAACCACTCGGCCAGCAACCAGTGGCCGCGATGAATCTGCTCCAGGGCCAAGCGTTCGGCACTCAGGTTCAACGCGACTCGCTGTCCGGCCATTGCGATCTCGGCAGCCTGATTCTGCGCATGCAGGCCGCGCACACGCACGGGTTTGCCCTGCGGGCCGAGCACCAGCGTATCGCCCACCACCACCAGGCCGGACAACGCAGTTCCGGTCACCACGATGCCTACGCCCGCCACGTTGAAGGCACGATCAATCGCCAGGCGAAAACCGCCGGTGGTGCTGCGTTGAAGGACTTCACGTTGCGCCGCGAGCAAAGCCTGTCGCAGGGTCACGATGCCTTCCCCGGTCACACTCGACAGCGCAATCTGCGGCGCGTTGGCATAGGGTCCCGGGGCCAGCAATGTCTGGATCTGTTCGCGAACGGCTTGCACTCTGGACGGTTCGACGCGGTCGCATTTGCTGATTGCCACCAGCGCCCGAGGGATTCCCAACAATTCAACGATGGCCAGGTGCTCGCGGGTCTGGGGCATGACGCCGTCGTCCGCCGCGACCACCAGCAACACCAGATCAATGCCCTGAGCCCCCGCCAGCATGTTGTGGGTGAAGCGCTCATGACCGGGCACGTCGATAAAACCGGTCAGGGGCGCTTGCGGCTCCAGCGCCGCGTAAAGGTAGCCGAGGTCGATGGTCATGCCGCGTTCACGTTCTTCCCGGCGACGGTCGCCGACCTGGCCGGTCAGGGCCTGGAGCAAGGCAGTCTTGCCGTGGTCGATGTGCCCTGCGGTGCCGACGATCACTCTATGGCTCCTGCAATTTGATCGAGTTGCGCCAGCCACGCCGGCTCATCGTCCAGTTGCCGCAGATCCAGCCACAACGCATCGTCATCAATGCGCCCGAGCACCGGAATCGGCAACGCACGCAGGGCCGCTTCCAGACCGTGCAGCCGCCGTCCGCGAAGACGCTTGGACGCGTGCGGTCGCAGGCATAACGCCGCACTCGGCAAGCGCGCCAGCGGTTGGCTGCCGCTGCCGATCATGCCCAGTGCAGGGGCTGCGCTGACGCTCCAGCCGTCGCCCAAGACTTTGGCCAGCGAGGGTTGCAGGCGCTCGGCCTGGGCGAGGATGTCTGCTTGGGGCCGGGTCAGCAGGCGCAAACTCGGCAGCCGCTCGGCCAGTCGATCAGGATCGCGGTACAGACCCAACACCGCTTCGAGGGCGGCCAGGGTCAGTTTATCGACCCGCAAGGCGCGTTTGAGTGGATTCTTCTTGATCTTCGCGATCAGGTCTTTGCGGCCGACAATCAACCCGGCCTGGGGGCCACCCAGTAGTTTGTCGCCACTGAAGGTGACGATATCTGCCCCATCGATCAGCGCCTGGCGCACCGTCGGTTCGGCGGGCAAGCCCCAGCGCGTCAGGTCCAGCAGGCTGCCGCTGCCGAGGTCTTCAAGCAACGGCAAGCCGTGTTTATGCGCGAGTTTCGCCAACTCGGCGGTCGGCACCCGAGCGGTGAAGCCTTCGATGTTGTAGTTGCTCGCATGGACGCGCATCACCAAACCGCTACGGGGGCCGATGGCCGCCTCGTAATCGCGGGCATGCGTGCGATTGGTGGTGCCGACTTCGTGGAGCCTGACTCCGGCTCTCGCCATGATGTCGGGAATGCGGAAGGCGCCACCGATTTCGATCAGTTCGCCCCGGGAAATGATGCCTTCCTTGCGCGCGCCCAGGCTGTTGAGCATCAGCAACACCGCAGCGGCGTTGTTGTTGACCACCGTCACCGCCTCGGCGCCGGTCAGCTCGCGGATCAGGCCTTCGATCAGGTCATCACGGTCGCCGCGCTTGCCGCTGTGCAGGTCGAATTCCAGGTTGAGCGGATAACGGGCCGCCCTCTGCACCGCTTCGATGGCTTCCTCCGGTAACAACGCTCGCCCCAGATTGGTGTGCAGCACGGTGCCGGTGAGGTTGAACACCCGGCGCACGTGACTGCAATGCTGAGTGGCCAAGCGTTCACCCGCTCTGCCGGCTAACGCTTCGGGCGCGATTTCAATAGCGTCGAGTTGCCCTGAAAGAACCGGTTCACGCAAGTCATCGAGCAATTGCCGCAAATTGGCCAGCAACGCGTCACGCCCATAACGCTCGGCCAGCGGTTGGCAGGCGGGATGGCGCAACAGACTGTCGATGGAAGGCAGCCGCTGCGTTTGGCTGGCGGGTCTGTTGGACATCAGGCGCTCCTGATTACGAATGACCGTAGCGCCTGAGTGTAGCCGTTGAGTTTAAAGGGATAGCTCAAAGGGGTAGCTCAGCCACCTCCGGGTGCCAGCAGAAGGTTAGGCGCCGGACGCTGGTAGCCTTCCTGCTCCAGGCGCATGTCCAGCAGCAGGCTAGTCAGGTCCGTCGAGAGCGCTTCGGCCTCGGCGTCGTTTTCCAGATAAAGCAGTTTCAGGTAGCTGCGGCAGCCGGGGCAGACCTCCGCGCGTACCGGTGCCTGATTGGCGGCGCGGCGGTCGTCATCGAGGCTGACGTATTCAAGGCCTTTGCTTTGTTCGCAATACACGCATTTGACCCGCACCACATGCCATTCGCAGGCACACAGCGAACACACCAGATACCGCAAGCCGTTGTACTTGCCGCGGTGGCGAATCACGCCGGCCATGGCCGGCGAACCGCAGGCCGGGCATTGGCTGAGACTGTCGCCGGGTTTCAGCGCAAGGTCCGGCGTACTCAGCAACCAATGACTCCAGGCCACTTGCAACGCTGCGCCGAGAAACGGCACCACAGCGGCGGGCAGCAAGGCGAACTGGCCGCTGACCAGCGCAATCGCCCAGGCTTTGAGTTGCCCGACGTGGGCGCTGCGCAAGGTCGCCACGGCTTTTTCCACGGCAGGTTGCGGTGGTGGCTGGTAACACTGCAACAGTGCTTCGAGGTACGGCAGCCAATGGTCCTCGCGCACCAGACTGTCGGCGGCGAACGGCGGCAAATCATGTTGCTGGCACACGCGCAGGCGTTCGGCATCGGGCATAGCGGTGACGGGTAAATCGTCCATCAGCCCCTGCTGCACGTGGCACAGGCCGGTCACCAGCCGCAGGTAATCGGCCAGTGGATGGCCGTCGACCAGACGCTCCAGGCGCAAGGCGCGCAAGGTGAACAGGTTTTTCGGAGGCAGGTGCAGAAACGGTGGCGAGCTCGCCGCCGCTTCGATCTCGCCAGGCTCAAGAATCGTCGCCAAGGGGTTATCCTTTTTTGCTGATCGGCCGGTCGGGATGCTCGTCGCGGGTCACTTCGCGGTACCAGAGTTCATGGTGTTTTTTCGCCCAGGCGCGGCTCACTCCGCCATGCACCATGGCGCTGACCGAACCCTTGATCCAGATGCCGGCGTAGATGTGAACAATGATGCTCAGCACCAGGATGAAACCCGCCAACGCATGCAGCAGCATCGCCCAACGAATGCTGGTGATGCCGAAGTACTCGCTGAAATACGCGCGCCAGATCACCAGCCCGCTGAACAGCAGTACCAGCATGCAAGCCAGTAAGGTCCAGAACAGCAGCTTCTGCCCAGGGTTGTACTTGCCGATGGGCGGCACGCCCTCCTCCTCGTTCTTGATCACCCGCCCGACTCGCCTCAGCCACAGCCGATCGTTGGTGATAAAGAAGTTCGCCCGAAAGAATTGCATCACCAATCCCAGGAACAGAACGAACATCACCACGCCCATGAACGGATGCAGGATGCGCGTCCACGGCCCACCGCCAAACAGGTTGCTGAGCCAGAACAGCGCCGGGTGGAACAACGCCAGCCCCGACAGTGCTGCCATGAAAAACAGGATCGCCACCAGCCAGTGATTGGTGCGCTGGTTTGATGTGTAGCGAAGGATCGGTTTGTCGTTCATGGCCTGTCCTCCCCCTTCGGATCATAGGTGTGCACCGATGGATCGATTTCATGCACGGAGGGATCGGGGATGGTCGGGTGTTCGTCCTCCTCGACCAACTGCGGCCCGATGCGCACGTAGTGGAAGAACCCGGCCAGCACCGCCAAGCCCATGGCCAGCAACCCCAAGGGTTTGCTCACGCCTTTCCACAGGTCCACCAGCGGACTGATGGTCGGTTGGTCTGGCAGGCCGGCATACAACCGGGGCTCATCGGCATGGTGCAGCACATACATCACGTGAGTACCGCCGACGCCACTCGGATCGTACAGACCCGCGTGTTCGAAGCCACGGCTCTTGAGGTCTACGATCCTTTCGGCCGCATGGTCTTTCATATCGTCCTTGGTGCCGAACACAATGGCGCCCGTCGGGCAGGTTTTGACGCAGGCCGGCTCCAGCCCCACCGCCACCCGGTCCGAGCACAACGTGCATTTGTAGGCCTTGTGATCCTTTTGCGAGATTCGCGGGATATTGAACGGGCAACCGGTGATGCAATACCCGCAACCGATGCAATGGTCCTGGTCGAAATCGACGATGCCATTGGCATGCTGGATGATCGCCCCCGGACTCGGGCACGCCGCCAGGCAACCGGGCTCGGCGCAGTGCATGCAGCCGTCCTTGCGAATCAGCCATTCCAGATTGCCGGCGTCGGTTTCGTGCTCGGTGAAGCGCATCAAGGTCCAGGTATCTGCGCTCAGGTCCTGAGGGTTGTCGTAGGTGCCGAGGTTGTGGCCGACATCGTCGCGCAGCTCGTTCCATTCCGAACAGGCGACCTGACAAGCCTTGCAGCCAATGCACTTGGTGGTGTCGATCAGCTTGGCCACTTCCTCTTGATTGCGTACCGAGGACGGGACGGTCGTGGTGGCCGAACGGGCGATGATGTCTTGGCTGGCCATTTAGACTTTCTCCACGTTGACCAGGAATGACTTGGATTCCGGGGTCTGAGTGTTGCCATCGCCGAGAAACGGCACCAGGGTGTTGGTCAGGTAACCGTGGCGCGTGAGCCCGGTAAAGCCCCAGTGCAACGGGATACCGATCTGGTGCACCACCTGATTGTTGACCTGCAGCGGACGAATCCGCTTGGTCACCACCGCCACCGCTTCTATATGTCCGCGCTTGCAACTGACACGGACCCGGTCGCCGGCCACGATGCCTTTCTCCTTGGCCAACACTTCACCGATTTCGACGAACTGCTCGGGTTGGGAAATCGCGTTGAGCTTGCAATGCTTGCTCCAGAAGTGGAAATGCTCGGTCAGCCGGTAGCTGGTCGCGGCATACGGATAGTCCTTGGCCACGCCTAAGGAATCCCACACCGAATCGAAGATCCGTGCCGCCGGGTTGCTGGTGGCTTTCTTGTTTTCCGGGTGCAGCGGGTTGATGCCGATCGGCGTTTCGAACGGCTCGTAGTGCTCAGGGAATGGTCCTTCGTTCATCTTGTCGACGGCAAAGAACCGCGCCACGCCTTCGGGGTTCATGATGAACGGATTCATCCCGGCTTCCGGTGGCGAGTCGGCCTTGAAGTCCGGCACATCGGTGCCGCCCCAGACTTTGCCGTTCCACCACACCAGGCGTTTCTTCTCGTCCCACGGCTTGCCTTGCGGGTCGCACGAAGCGCGGTTGTAAAGAATCCGTCGGTTCGCCGGCCAGGCCCAGGCCCAGCCCTGGTGTTGCTTCATCCCGTACGGGTCGCTGTTGTCGCGCCGGGCCATCTGGTTGCCCGCCTCAGTCCAGCTGCCGCAGAAAATCCAGCAACCCGATGCAGTACTGCCATCGTCCTTGAGCTGGCCGAAACCGGCCAGTTGCGCATTGCCCTTGATCGCCGCGCCGGTAGCGTCGGTGAAATCCGTGGTGGCATAGCCGTTGATTTCCTTGGCCAGTTCTTCCGGCGAAGGCTCTTCGGCGATTTTGTACGGCCAGGACAGTTTAAGGAGCGGCTCGGCATAAGCGCCGCCGTTGGCCTGGTAACGCTGGCGCAGACGGATGAACAACTCGCTCATGATCCGCACATCGGTGCGCGCTTCGCCAGGGCCGTCGGCGCCTTTCCAGTGCCATTGCAGCCAGCGGCTGCTGTTGACCAGCGAGCCATCTTCTTCGGCGAAACAGGTGGTGGGCAGGCGAATCACTTCGGTCTGAATGCCGGCAGTTTCGACGTCGTTGTATGGCCCGACATTGCGCCAGAACTCCGAGGTTTCGGTGGACAGCGGGTCCATCACCACCAGCCACTTCAGCTTGGCCAGTGCCGCCATCACCCGGTTTTTGTCAGGCAACGCGGCGATGGGGTTGAAGCCCTGGCACATGTAGCCGTTGACCTTGCCCTGGCCCATCAGGTCGAACACTTTGAGGATGTCGTAGTTGGGAATGTCCAGTTTCGGCAGATAGTCAAAAGCCCAACGGTTTTCGGGCGTGGCATTCGCGCCGTACCAGGCTTTCATCAGGCTGACGTGGAACTTGCTGTAGTTCTGCCAGTAGGACAACTGCCCCGGACGCAACGGTGGTTGCGTGCGTTTGGTGATATAGGCGGTGTAATCCTGCTCCGCATCGCCAGGCAGGGTCAGGTACCCCGGCAGCGAATTGGACAGCAAGCCAAGGTCGGTCAGCCCCTGAATGTTGGAGTGCCCGCGCAAGGCATTGACGCCCCCGCCCGGCATGCCGACGTTGCCCAGCAGCAATTGCACCATGGCCGCGCTTCGAATGATCTGCGAACCGATCGAGTGCTGCGTCCAGCCCAGCGCGTAGAGAATCGTCATGGTCTTGCCCGGTTGCGAGCAGGTGGCGATTTCTTCCCAGATCTTCTGCATGGCATCGACTGGCATGCCACAAATCTGGCTAGCCAGTTCGATGGTGTAGCGGCTGTAATGCGTCTTCATCAATTGATAGACGCAGCGCGGGTCGTGCAGGGTCGGGTCGACTTCGACAAAGCCGTCCTCACCGATTTCATAACCCCAGCCGGACTTGTCCGTGTAGCTGCGTTTGGCTGCGTCGTAGCCGCTGAAGATCCCGTCCTCGAAGCCAAATCCGGCTTTGACGATGAAGGACACGTCGGTATAGGCGCGCACGTACTCGTGCTGGATTTTGTTTTTGGTCAGCAGGTAGTTGATCAGCCCGCCCATGAAGGCGATGTCGGTGCCGGTGCGAATCGGCGCGTAATAGTCGGCCACCGAGGCGGTCCGGGTAAAACGCGGATCGACCACGATCAAGCGGGCCTTGTTGTGTGCCTTGGCTTCGGTCACCCATTTGAAGCCGCACGGGTGCGCTTCTGCTGCGTTGCCGCCCATTACCAGGATCAGATTCGCGTTACCGATATCGGTCCAGGTATTGGTCATGGCACCACGGCCATATGTCGGGGCAAGACTTGCCACCGTCGGGCCGTGTCAGACACGCGCCTGGTTATCGAACCCCAGCATGCCGAGGCTGCGAATGACCTTGTGGGTGATATAACCCGCTTCGTTGGACGCTGCCGAGGCCGCGAGAAAACCGGTGGTCAGCCAGCGGTTTACCGTTTGGCCCTGGGCATTCTTCTCGATGAAGTTGGCGTCGCGGTCGGCCTTCATCAGGTCGGCGACGCGATCGAGCGCTTCATCCCAGGAGATACGCGTCCACTCGGTGGTGCCGGGTTTGCGCACCTCTGGGTATTGCAGACGGCCGGGGCTGTGAATGAAGTCCAGCAGGCCGGCGCCTTTGGGGCACAGGGTGCCGCGGTTGACCGGGTGGTCGGCATCGCCTTCGATGTGGATGATGTTTTGCGCGACGTTCTTGGCAGCATCACCCTGGCTGTACATGATCACGCCGCAACCGACCGAGCAGTACGGGCAGGTGTTGCGCGTTTCATGGGTGTGGGCAAGCTTGAAGTGGCGCACCTGCTCGGCGAAGGCAGTCGCGGGGGCCATGCCCAGCGCGCCGAGGCTCGAGCCTGCAAGGCCGATACCAGCGACCTTGAAGAACTGACGACGGTTGAGGTCCATCGTGCACTCCTGTCAGGTGGAGACCCGGTAGTTTTGCCGGGTTTTTCTGGACAAACACGGTTGCGGCAGCCTGGCTGCCGACATTTAAAACTGTAGACAATGCGAGAACTGACTGTGTGAAAACCGACCATCGGGCAATACCGGGGGCGTCAGCCATCACACTACCTGTGGGAGCTCGCTCCCACAGGGGCTTGGCGTTTATCATTGCCCCACGTTCAACCCCGCTTTTTATGAGACTGAGCATGACTTTCGATTTTGATCAGGTGTTCGACCGCCACAACACCGGCAGTACCAAATGGAGCCGTTATCCGGCCGACGTGTTGCCGATGTGGGTGGCCGACATGGACTTCTCCGCACCGCCGGTGATCATCCAGGCCCTGCAAAAACGTCTGGAACACCCGATGCTCGGCTACAGCGTGGCCCAGGATGACTTGCGTAATGCCATCGTCGCCGATCTGTGGAACAAGTACGCCTGGCGCGTATTGCCTGAGGAACTGATTTTCCTGCCGGGCGTGGAGTCGGGGTTCAACATGGCGCTGAATGCGCTGGTCCAGCCGCAGCAGAACGTTGTGGTTCAGGTTCCGAACTACCCGCCGCTGCGCCATGCGCCGGGTCACTGGGGTTTGAACAAGGTTGAACTCGAATTCGACGCGTTGGCGGACGGCACTTACGCCACGCCACTCGATGCCTTGAATCGGGCGCTGACCGGTGGCGGTGCGCTTCTGCTGAGCAACCCGCACAACCCGGTGGGCAAAGTCTTCCCGCGAGAAGAACTGCAAGCGGTCGCCGACATCTGCGTGAAGCAGGACGCCTGGATCATCTCTGACGAGATTCATGCCGAGCTGTGTTTCGACGGGCGCCTGCACATTCCGACGGCTTCCCTGAGCCCGGAAATCGCCAAGCGCACCATCACGCTGATGTCGGCGAGCAAGGCCTACAACATTGCCGGGCTGAAAACATCGTTCATGATTATTCAGGACTCGGCGTTGCGTGCGCGGGTCAACCACGCCCGCTGCGGCATGGTCGACAGCGTCAACCCGTTGGGCATGGAAGCGACGCGCGTCGCCTACAGCGAAGGCGGCCCTTGGCTGGCCGGGTTGAAGGCTTATCTGCAAAGCAATCGGGATTATCTGGTGGAAGCAATCAACACGCGACTGCCGGGTGTGACCATGAATATCCCGCAAGGCACGTATTTGGCGTGGCTCGATTGCTCGGCGCTGGGACTGGATAACCCTCAGCAGTTTTTCCTTGAGCAAGCCAAGGTCGGGCTGAGCCCTGGTCTGGATTTCGGCGATGACAGCAAACAGTTCGTACGCCTGAATTTCGGCTGCCCACGGGCATTGCTGGAAGAAGGCATCGCGCGGATGGAGCGTAGTTTGCTCAATCGCAAGGCCTGAACAACCCGCCTGTGGGAGCGAGCTTGCTCGCTCCCACAGGCGGGTTGTGTGTTTTCCAGAGTGTCGTTGCGTCTGAGGCGTCGGATTGCTGGTGCTGGTCACCCTCCTGGTCTCAATGATCCTGCTATGGTTCAACGTATTACACCTGAATACCTGCGCGCGACCGTCGGTTGATCGCCAAAGGCTCTACATCGCGGCACGCACCCGACGAGTACCGAGCATGAGTTTCATTTTGTGGGTGGCGGTGTTGGGTGCGGTGCTGCTGACGCTGGCACTGACCTCGTCGTACCTGCGCTGGATGCCGGTGACCACGTCGGCGGTGTGCCTGGTGCTGGGTGTAACCATCGGGCCCGCGGGGTTCGGGTTGTTGAAACTGGACACCGAAGATGCGTCCACCTGGATGGAGCATCTGACGGAAGTCGCAGTGCTGTTTTCGTTGTTTGTCTGTGGTTTGAAATTGCGCTTGCCGCTCAGGGACAAAACCTGGCGCATTGCCTACGGCCTGGCCGGCCCGGTCATGGTGTTGACCATTGCCGGCGTCAGTCTGTTGCTGCATTACGGTTTCGAATTGTCCTGGGGCGCGTCCGTGTTGATCGGCTCGATTCTGGCGCCCACCGACCCGGTGCTCGCCGCCCTGGTGCAAGTCAACGACGCCCGGGATGATGACAGCGTGCGCTTCGGGCTGTCGGGTGAAGCCGGGCTCAATGACGGGATCGCCTTCCCGTTTGTCATTCTCGGCCTGCTCCTGGTGCAACACGACGGCAACCCCGGCTGGCTGAGCGACTGGGTGCTGCGCAGCTTATTGTGGGCAGTCCCGGCCGGTTTGCTCACCGGCTACTGGATGGGACGCGGCATTGGTCGCCTGACCTTGTTAATGCGCATCAAAAATGACGACAGCACCCTTTCTCCGAATGATTACCTCGCCCTCGCCTTGATTGCCCTGGCGTATGTCGGGGCCGAGTCGATTCACGGCTACGGCTTTCTGTCGGTGTTCGCTGCCGGCCTGGGTTTACGCCACGAAGAAGTCAAATCCACGGGCGACGACGAACTTCCCGCCGAGCATCTGGTTCAGCCTGTCGTGGGACATCAGAACGTCGAACCGCAACATGCGGTTCACGGTGATACCGCAAGACTTGAAGACACTCAAGTCGCCGCGGGCATCATGATGGGCGACATGCTCGCCTTCGGCAGCCTGGTGGAACGGGCCATGGAAGTTTTTCTGGTAACGCTGCTCGGCGTGGTGCTGATGGCGCACTGGGACTGGCGTGCGTTGCCGATCGCTGGCGTGTTGTTTTGCCTGATACGACCCCTGAGCGTCGTCGCCATGCCTTGGGGCCGTTTGCTCAACGGCCACCAGCGAATGTTGATTGGCTGGTTCGGCATACGCGGTATCGGCAGTCTGTATTACCTGTTTTATGCCCTGAACCACGGGCTGGACCCATCGATTGCAACGCTCTGCATGGATCTGACCTTGTGCGTGGTCGCGCTAAGCATCCTCATCCACGGGATCAGCACCCAACCGATGCTGGCTCGATATGAACAGCATAATAAACGGGATATTTGATTTGATGTCTGTGCGTTCAGGGTCCGAATTATCGAATTTTCACGTTCATAAATTTGAAATTCTTTTGCGATCCAGCAGGTCACAACCTTAATCCTGCCCGGCTTTTGCACGGCGGGACTTGCCAGGCTCGGTTCCCCTGTGGCGTCGATGCCTATCAAAAGAGACCTCGAGAAAATCAGGTGCTGGTCATGATTCACTATTCCACCTCCGAAGAAATCAAAGCCTGCCGGGCCTTCGCCCTGGAACGTAATCATCAAATGTTTGAAGACGCCCAGGCACTGAGCCGCAGCGCCTGGGCGTTACTCGAGGTCAGCGACATGGATATGGAACTGTTTGATCGTTATCAGGCGATGCGCAGAAAGGCCGACTTGAAATTCGAGGAAGCGATCGAGCACTTGCGGCTGCTCAACGAAGATTTCCCGCCTGTCTCGATGTCCACGCAAAACGCTAATCGTTTGCTCCAGCAGCCCGAATCCAGAGCCTGAACTTGAAAAGCCCGGCACAGTCGCCGGGCTTTTTATTGTCTGGAACATCAATGCTCCACTGCGAACTGCATGAGCCGATTTCCGGACTCATGCAGGCTGCATGACCGCAGTTCGCCATCAGTCACTTCAACTTATTGTTTTATAAGGCAGTTATCGCACCGGCAAACCGGCACGACAAATGCTCAAGGACAATGAGCGACTTTCGGCCTTGAGACCGTTCGCGCTCACCCCTGACTCGTTGGAGAGACTCGACCATGAACGCCATAGACTTGTTGAAAGCCGACCATGAACGCGTAAAAGGCATCCTGACCCAGCTAAGCGAATCCACCGAACGTGGTGTTAAAAAGCGCGGCGAGTTGCTGGCCAAACTGGAAATGGAGATCGCCATCCACACCCGTCTCGAAGAGGAAGTCTTGTACCCGGCGTACAAGAAAGCCGGGGGTAAGGAGCAAGACGTCATGTATTACGAAGCCAAGGAAGAACATCGCACCGTTGATTCCCTGGTGCTGCCGGACTTGAAAGTCACCGACCCGTCCACCCCGGAATTCGCCGGTCGCGTGAAAGTGGTCAAGGAACTGCTGGAACATCACATTGAAGAAGAGGAAACGGAAATGTTCCCTCAGGCGAAAAAACTGTTGGGCAAAGCCACACTTGAAGAGCTGGGCGCGCAAATGGAAAGTTTGAAAGCTCAGTACAAGAAAGAAATGAGCGCAGCCAATCTGGCGGCTTGATGCACGTGGCGAGGCAACAAAAGACCTGGCTTGCACCGGGCCTTTTGTTGTCTGGTTCACGCGCCGGGGTTGGTCACCTGAATGTAAAACGCATAGCTGCCCAGTAGCACCCAGAACGTGGCGAAAATCCACGGCGTACGCACCGAAAACAGCAACGACTTGCGATAACCCTTATGGGACGACTCCATCTCACTGAACAGCGGCGATTCATCGTAGGCGAGGCCCATCAAGGGTTCGCTGCGCAACAATTCACTTTGCTTGAAATGCCAGTGATCAATGATGTCGTAGGCCGCGCGAATGCCCGGCCAGGCGTTGAGTGAACTGAGCAGCCCCAACAAAGCCAAAAAGGGTGGCACCACCAGCGTGAAGAGTTTCCCCCACTCGGGGTTGAGGTTGGACATGCAAGAAGCAAAGGCAATCACC
Organism: Pseudomonas svalbardensis; assembly: GCF_030053115.1. Taxonomy (NCBI): domain Bacteria; kingdom Pseudomonadati; phylum Pseudomonadota; class Gammaproteobacteria; order Pseudomonadales; family Pseudomonadaceae; genus Pseudomonas; species Pseudomonas svalbardensis. Next base: position 3,349,635 of record NZ_CP125619.1, read on the forward strand.
AGAAACGATTGCGCCGCCAGGTAGGCATCCGTTCGATTGGCCAGAATGCTGGTTTCGTACTGGATTTCCCGGCGGTAGAAATCCAGGCGTTCCTTGGGTGAACCGAACATCTTCGCGTTGTGTTCGGTCAGGGCTTCTTTGGCGGGGGCTTCGGTCAGTATTCTTGGCACAAGTGTCACGCACGGGATGGGAAACGTTTAGAAGAAACGTTTACTGACAAGTTCAGCTGGATTTCAACGCGCCCTCCAGGCGCCCATCAATGCACCCCCGCCGCCGTACACCGGATCGGCCAAGGGAAGTGGGACCTTGGCGATTCGAGCAACGGACTGGTCGTGAGTCGTTGGTTCCGGACGCTGAATGTCATACTTTTCCTGGCCTTTTGGATACACCCAACACCTCATGCGCGGTCGAGTGGTAATGGTGATAATCGAACACCAGCGCCCGCCATTGAGCCGGCCAGTGATTGGCGTTGAACAACGCTTCGACGCGCGGGCCTTGTCCGCCGATTTCAGCGCGACATTTCGATAAAGCAGCACCGGCAGGCGACTGTTGGGTGTCTGCCCGTCATCGTCGAAAAACAGGTGGTTCGGCGGGTGCTCAATCGAATGGCTCATGGCGGGAGTGCTCGAAGGCGCTATAAAGACTCTGAGCCGCTCAATGGCCAAAAATTCAAAGGCGTCGTGAGGCAAAGCACCGAACGGTGCCTCGCCACTGTGGTCCCTCAGATAAGGGTCTGACGTTAAGGAATGGGGATGGACTATCTCGATTGGGTGCAATGGCCAGCGATGCTGGTCACGGTGCTGGCGGCGTGGTTGATCGGTTCGCAAAGCCCCAGGCGCAGGGTCTCGGGCTTTGTCTGTTTTATCGTCAGCAATGTTTTATGGGTGACGTGGGGTTACCACACCCAGGCCTATGCACTGATCGTGTTGCAGTTTTGCCTGTGCGCCATGAACGTGCGTGGTTTCAAGAAGAACGCGGGAGCCGCGGCCGAACGTTGAGCTCGCTGGTCATTTCATGGTCGAGGCGATGATTTCCACCAGATTGAGTTGAGTAAACGGTTTGGACAGGCGCGGAAGTCTGGTTGCGAACCCTTCCAGGCGCTCGGCATAACCGGTGGCAAGGATGATCGGCAGGTCCGGCTTCATGGTCCGGATAGCCTGCGCCAGTTCCGCGCCATTCATCTGTGGCATGGCCATGTCGGTGATGACCAGGTCAATCGCTGATTCAGTGTCGAATACTTTCAGCGCTTGCGCCCCGGACGTCGCACTGATCACCCGATGCCCCAGGTCTTCGAGTAACAGGCAGGTACTGGTCAACACCAGGCTGTCATCATCCACGACCAACACGCATAGACGGTGCACCGGCGGTGCGGCCGCCTCGGTAACGGGCTTGGCAACCGAACCGGTCGTGGCGATGGGTATCCACAGTTCGGCGATCGTGCCTATGTCCTTCTGGCTTTTGAGGACGAATCGTCCGCCCAGTTGCTCGATGTAACCATGCACCATCGACAGTCCCAGCCCCGTGCCTTTGCCAACGCCTTTTGTGGTGAAGAACGGGTCCATTGCCAAACCGAGCGTGGCGTCATCCATACCCTCCCCCGTGTCGCTGACACTCAGGCAGACATACCGGCCTGACAGCAGGGACAACTGCGGTTGATCCCAGGTTTCTTCAGTCTTGGCACTGATAACGATTTTTCCGCCATGCGGCATTGCATCGCGGGCGTTGGTCACCAGGTTCAGTACCGCCAGTTCAAGCTGATTGACGTCGGCCAGGACCGGCTCGAGTTCTTGCGAAAAGCGGGTTTCGAGTACCACGGAAGGCCCGAGCGAACTGCGCAACAGCCCGCTGATCCCTTGCACCAGCGCCGGGATCTCGACGGGTTCGGCTTTGAGCTCCTGACGTCTGGCAAACGCCAGCATGCGCTGGGTCAGGGTTACGCCCCGCAAGGCTCCCTGAGTGGCGTTGTCCACCAATCGGGTAATATTCGGATCGCCCCCCACGCGTTTGCGGACGATTTCCAGATTGCCGAGGATGACGGTCAGCAAATTGTTGAAGTCGTGGGCAACGCCGCCGCTGAGTTGGCCGATGGCCTGCATTTTCTGCGCCTGAAACAGCGCTTCGCGGGTTTGCTCCAGCGCCTGCTGGGCTTGTGTGGCTTCGGTGATATCACGGGTGATCTTGGCGAAACCGAGCAGCGTGCCGGTTTCGCCCCAAATCGGATCGACCACGACATTGGCCAGGAACCGCGTACCGTCCTTGCGCACGCGCCAGCCTTTGTTTTCGAATCGCCCTTCACGGATTGCAATGTCCAGGGTCCGTTGTGGTTCGCCGGCCTCGCGGTCTTCCGGGGTGTAAAACATCGAAAAATGCTGGCCGATGACTTCTTCGGGCAAGTAGCCCTTGATGCGCTGAGCCCCAAGGTTCCAGTTGGTCATGCGGCCATCCGGGGTGAGCATGTAGATGGCGTAGTCAGTGACACTTTGAACCAATAGGCGGAATTGCTGCTCGCTTTGCTTGAGGGTTTCTTCAGCCATCTTGCGGTCGGTCAGGTCGCGGGTAATCTTGGCAAACCCTAGCAACTTACCCGACGGGTCAAGAATCGGATCAATGACGACGTGGCACCAGAAATGCGTGCCGTCCTTGCGAACCCGCCAGCCTTCCCCCTCGAAACGCCCTTCCCTGATCGCCGTGTCGAGCGCTCGCTGGGGCAAACCGGCACGGCGATCCTCTTCGGTATAGAACCGCGAAAAGTGCTGACCGAGAATCTCGGCCTCTTCATACCCCTTGAAACGCCTGGCGCCGGTGTTCCAGCTGGTGATGATGCCTTCGGGATCAATCATGTAGATCGCGTAGTCAATCACAGCATCGATCAACAGGCGAAAACGACTGTTGTCGATGGCGTTGGCTTTGGTCCGATCCTCGCTCATTGATCCCTCACGTCACTGTCTTTTTTTTGGAGTATGCGACAAACCGAAAATTTGGAAAGCTCGAAAACAACGCTGGGTGGCGGGTCTGGACCGTATGCCTCAGATTACCTGGTGGTCATACGTTCGCGGAGTTGCAAAAGAGGCTGGCGCAATCGACCACCAACGCGGCAGTAACTGCTTGACCTTGCTATCGCCAAACCGGTCATCGATCAACATCACCACCCCCTGATCCTGCTGGGTGCGGATCACCCTCCCCGCCGCCTGCACCACTTTCTGCACACCGGGAAACAGGTAAGTGTAGTCATAACCGGCACCGAAAATCGCTGCCATGCGCTGTTTCAACTGCTCGTTGACCGGGTTGAGTTGCGCCAGTCCGAGGGTGGCGATAAACGCTCCGATCAGTCGCGCGCCCGGCAAGTCGATGCCTTCGCCAAACGCACCGCCCAACACCGCGAAACCGACGCCCTGACTTTCGGCGGTGAACTGATCGAGAAAGTCCTGTCGCTGCCCTTCCCCCATGCCCCGGGACTGCGACCACAGATTGATGTGTGGATGTTTCTCGGCCAGCAACTGCGCTACTTGCTGCAAATAATCGAAGCTGCTGAAAAACGCCAGGTAGTTGCCGGGACGTTGGCTGAACTGCCGGGCAATCAGCTCGACGATTGGCGCAAGGGATGACTGGCGATGGACGAACCGCGTGGAGATCTGGTTGACGATGTGCACTTGCAGCTGATCGGCGTGAAATGGCGATTCGACGTCTATCCACACCGTGTTCGCCGGCGTGCCCAGCAGGTCGGCATAGTAGTGGCTAGGGCTCAGGGTCGCGGAAAACAGCACGGTGCTGCGTGCGGCCGTCAGGCGCGGGCGGATGAAGCCGGCGGGCACCACGTTGCGCAGGCACAGCTGCGACAGGTTGCGTTGGCGGTCGAGGTCGCGCTTGCTGATGTCGAACAGGAACTGTTCATCGAAGAGCTCAGCCACCCGGCAAAATTGCAGCATGTCGAAATAGAAGTTCTGTAACGCCCCGTCCAGGCCCTGCGGATGATCATTCAGGTAGTCGCCGATGCTCGCGCTGCACGACGACAACGCCTGGAGCAGTTTTTCCGGCGCCTTGTCATAGGCCTGATAGGCGCCGAGTTGCAGATTATGCAGGGCATTCCACTCACGGTTGACCCGTTGCAAGGATTTTTTCAACGCCTCGGGTGCGGTTTTTCGTACGCCGTTGAGGGTCGATTGGTCGAGGCTGGCGCTGTACATCTGCCGGCCGCGCTCCACCATGTTGTGCGCTTCGTCCACCAGCACCGCGACTTTCCAGTTATTGGCCTGGGCCAGCCCGAACAGCAGCGCGCTGAAATCGAAATAGTAGTTGTAATCGGCGACCACCACGTCTGCCCAGCGGGCCATTTCCTGGCTCAGGTAGTAGGGACAGACGTCGTGTTTCAGGGCGACCTCGCGCAAAGCGTTCTGGTTCAGCAGGGACAATTTGCTGGCCGCCTGGCGAGCGGCGGGCAAACGATCATAAAACCCCTGGGCCAATGGGCAGGATTCGCCGTGACAGGCTTTGTCCGGATGCTCGCAGGCCTTGTCCCGGGCGATCATTTCGAGCACCCGCAAGGGTGGCGCGTCGGCGCTGTCGAGGATCACTTGCGCGGCGTCCAGCGCCAGTTTGCGCCCCGGGGTTTTCGCTGTGAGGAAGAACACCTTGTCCAGTTGCTGCGGCGCCAGGGCCTTGAGCATCGGGAACAGCGTGCCGACGGTCTTGCCGATCCCCGTGGGCGCCTGCGCCATCAAGCAACGACCGGTGCTGACAGCCTTGAACACCGATTCCGCCAGATGACGCTGCCCGGGTCGAAAGTCGGCATGGGGAAACGCCAGTTGTTGCGCCGCCCGATTACGCCCTTCGCGATGAGCCATTTCCTGCTCGGCCCAGTGCAGGAACAAGGCGCAATGTTGTTCGAAGAACAGCCGCAGTTGCGCGGCGCTGAAAGCCTCGACCAGGCAGGTTTCCTTTTCGCTGACGATGTCGAAGTACACCAGGGCCAGATTGATCTGCGCCAGCTCCAGTTTCTGGCACATCAACCAGCCGTAAATCTTCGCCTGCGCCCAGTGCAGCTGACGGTGGTTGGCCGGTTGCTTGCTCAAATCTCCGCGATAGGTTTTGACCTCCTCCAGGCAATTTTGCGCGGGGTCGTAGCCGTCGGCCCGACCCTTTACCGTCAACGTTTGATACAGCCCTTCAAGCGCGACTTCACTCTGGTAGCCCTCGCTACGCCGGGACGCCACCGTCCGGTGCCCGACAATCCCTTCCAGCGCCGTCGGCGAAGGTGTAAAGCGCAGGTCGAGGTCACCAACCTTGGCGGTGAATTCACACAGCGCCCGCACCGCGATGCTGTAACTCAAGCGCTTTGCTCCGCCCATTGCACGTAGCAGACGGCAATCGGCATCTGGTGCTCATGACAGAACTCAAGCCAGCGCAATTGATTGTCTTGCAGGCGATCACCGGGGCCTTTGACTTCGATCATCCGGTAGGTTTTGTCCTGCGGCCAAAACTGGATCAGGTCTGGCATACCGGCGCGATTGGCCTTGATGTCCAACAGCAGTCGATTGAACCAGCGCTTGAGGTGTTCGGCCGGCAGGCAATCGAGTGCCTGATCGAGCAATTCATCGCTCAGCACACCCCAGAACACGAAGGGCGACTGCACGCCCCACTTGCTGGCATAGCGTTCACGAATCGTCTGCAGGTAACGCCCGTCATCGAGTTCAGACAGGCAACCCTGGAACAGCTCCACGCGGCGTGCGTGAAAGTCCTCATTGAGCAAATCCACCGGCCCACGCTGGAACGGGTGGAAAAACGCCCCTGGCAATGGCGCGAAAATCGCCGGCCAGCACAGCAGACCGAACAGCGAGTTGATCAGGCTGTTTTCGACGTAATGCACCGGCGCCGACTCTTGCGCCAAATGCGCCTGAACGTAAGACTCCACCGACAACGCCGGGTCGGTTCTGGGCAGTTGCAGGTCCAGGCGCAGCATCTCTCGTGGGGACGAGCGCTTTATCACCGGACCGCCCAATTTGCGCCGAAGCCTGGGCAGCACACGCAGCAATTGTTGATGCTCGGCGGCACTTTCCGGCGATTGCTCCACCGCGGCGGCCAGGTCCATGGCCAGTTGGTATTCACCACAGCGCTCCAACACCCGAATCAACCGCAGGCGCGCGCCGGGATAGACACACTCGCGGTAGATCGTCAGTGCAGTAGAGAAATCCGCCACGCGCTCGCAGTGCTGACCGATCTGGAACAACAGTTTGCCGCGACGTCGTTGCAGCCAGGGATTGCTCAGCGCCAGCCCTTTGATCTGCTCGACAATGCCGTCTACTGCTTCGCCGGCCTCGAAATGCTGCTGACACTCATGAAGGAAGAGACAGGCGTCCACGTCGTCACGGCTGCGCAGGCCTCGGGAGTCGGCACAGAACTCGACTTTTTCATAGGTAAAGATGCCCAGGTCAGCCAGCACGAACTCGGACCAGTCCTGGTAAAGATTGCCGAAAAACATCAAGCGCAGCCGGTCGCACAGACGCATGGTGGTCAGGCTGAACAATCGATCATCCAGCGACGTGCACCACTGGCCGAAACTTTGGGCCTGGGGAAACTGTTCGCTCAGTGCGGGCAGCCAATCGGTCTTTTTTCCCTTGGGTTGATCGATGGTGGCGCCAAAACACTGGAAAATTTCCGCCTTGAGCAACACCTCGAACAGCGCTTCGATCGACAGCGGCGATTGCTCATCGATCCAGCCCAGCGCCAGCAGTGGGCCGGCGGCGATGGCGATGTCGCCGATTTCGACGTAATGCAGCTTGCTCGCCCGGAAGTGATTCCCCTTGCGCATCACCATCCTGACCAGCAGCGCCCTGGACTCACGGGGCAACCGCTTGAACTCGCGGATGAAGTGTTGCTCTTCGACACTCAGCACATCGGCATAGCGAAGCTCAAGCCAATCAAGCACTTGCATGAAGTTGTTCAAGTAGTAGAACGGATCGTCGAGCGGGTTTGCAGTCACAGGAAAAAGGGCCATGGCGAGCGAGTACTGGTTATGCGTACAGATACCAGCTGCACGCTGCCCGGCGCAAACGAAAAAGGATAAGCGGCGGCCTAATTCGGTAATTTTTCGGGTGCCTATGAACTTTCTGCCAATCCATCGCACCAACCGCGTTAGAGGTACAGTGACGATTGATTTCGTTCATGGCAGTCGCGCTGTTTTTTTGAAGGATGAGAGGTGGTTATGAATATCAAGACTCTGGGCTTGCCCCTGGCGGTAGCGGCCTTTCTGGCCCTGGCCGGTTGCTCGACGCCAACGGTTGTGACGCTGCAGAACGGCACCCAGTATTTGACCAAGGACATGCCGAAAACCAAGACCCAGGACGGCTTCTTTGAATTCGAAGATATTTCCGGGGCGAAAGTGAAGGTCAAGGCCGATGAAGTGACCACGATTCGACAGGAAGACTGAATACCGAGTCATCGCGAGCAGGCTCGCTCCCACATTGGATCTGTGGCGTTCACAAATCCCCTGTGGGAGCGAGCCTGCTCGCGAAGAGTCCCTCACAGACGGCGCATCACCCTCAGGCGATAACAACCCCTCCACTGGACAAACTATCCAGCCCAACCCCAACCAATGTCACCGAATCCCCCCCAAACGTCAGCACCGTGTCGTGCCCCACCGCCGTGGCATGCGCCCGATAGTCGTCGTTCGGCGTTACCCCCTGAACCCCGAGAAACACCAGTTTGTCGCTGGCCTGGTAGCCAATCACCCGGTCCTGACCAAACGCGCCGCTAAACAGGAACGTATCGATCCCGCCCCCCGACTCCATCAAGTCATTGCCCGCCCCCCCGACAAACACGTCGTTACCCTTGCTGCCGATCAAATGATCGTTGGCGTCCAGTCCAAACAACCAATCGCCGCCAGCGTGAGCCTTGAGCGTATCGGCGCCGGCGCCGCCCTTTACCGTTGATGCGTACTGAGTCAGGTTATTGCCTACTTTCAGGCCATCGGCAGTGACGCTGTGGGTCACGTCATCCTTGAACAGCCCCCACAGAAACCCCGGCTCCTTGGTCACAATGCTGCCGATGTCGCGGGTCATGCTGATGCCGCCATTGGCGTCGCGGATGTACAGGTTGCCGGCTCCGTCATTGGCGAAGTCGAAGTTTTTCACCGACTGCTGCACATCCAGCACGTTGTTGCCCTTGCCGCCCAACAGGATGTTGTAACCGCCACCGTCGCGGAAGGTATCGTTGCCATCGCGACCTTCCAGATAGTCGTTGCCCCGGCCACCCTGGATCAGATCGTTGCCGTCACTGCCGATGATGAAGGTGCTGCCCTTGTGGGTTTCAGCGTTGCGATTCAGATCCTGAACCCAAGTGTTGGCGCGCGCCGGATCCGACAGGTTGGCAACGATGATCGTCGAGTCTTTACTGGTGAGGTCGTAGAACTTCGACTCGATTACCCGGTTCATGCCGTCGCCATAGGCGGTCGGCAAGTGCGAGATCCAGGTCGGGATGTTGAGGATGGAAAACGGCAGCACATTCCACGCTGTCGAAGCGTAGTGGTCGTTAAAGCTGACGATGTTATCGGTCGCCGAGACCTTGGCGGCATCGTGCACGCCCACCGACGACAGGTTAAAGGATGAACCGTCGAGGGCGCGGTACACCGGGTCGTTCTCGTAACCGACGTTCAGCACTTTGTCGGTGCTGCTTTGGGTCGGCGAGGCGTAGGCGATGTAGTTGGAATCCTTGTAGAATCCGGCCCACTTGTCGTTGCTCAAGTCTGCCAGGCTATTGACCGCCAGCCCGCCGAGGCTGTGACCGCTGACCAGCACGTCCTTGCCCGACAGGCCATTGGCCCGGGCAAAGGCCGCCACGTCGCTGAGCAGATTACCGAAGGCTTCGCCGACGTAGTTTTTCGCATAATCCTTTGGCCCCAACGCCGCCAGCAGATCATTGATCACATCGCCGATGGAGTCGCTGATCTGGCTTTCTCGTGGGCCACTGGTGCCGCGAAAAGCGATACCGATTTCGCTGAGATGACCTTGCGCGTCGTACTTGCCAAGGATTTCCACCTGAGCGCTGGTGTACCCGGCCTTCTCGCCGAAGAACGTTCCCCGTGCATCGACCTTGCCGTCATAGCCCAGTTGCGTGGCGGTGATCGGCGTCCAGCCGGCTTTCTGCACCGCGTCCAGTGCGGCTTTTTCCGAATCGGGGTTCCATGGGATTCCGGGAATGACGCCCTGGGAGTCGGTACCACCTATCAGTGCTGTCACCAGTGTGGCCGGCAAGCCAAGGCCGAAGCCGTTGTGCTGATAGCCGGTGGCAAAGCCGTTATCCAGGTTGTGATAGGAATACAGCGTGATCGCCATTGCGTCGGTAAATAACGCTTTGGAATCTGCTGTACCGAAGTTTTTGTAGTCGTACACACCCATTGGTATTGCCTCTCTCGTTGTTGGAATTGTCAGAGATAGCTCACAACCAGGACGCCCGATCACGAGGCGCCCCGGAGCATTTAGTGCATGCAGCCTCAGGCAAACGTAATGCCTGAAGCCGACAGGTTATCCAGTCCCACCCCCACCAGGGTCACGGCAAAGTCGCCAATCTTCAGCACCGTGTCGTGGCCCGACTGCGAAGCGTGTTGCGTGTAGTCATACCCCTGCCCCGCGCCCTGCACGCCCATGAACAGCAATTTGTCGTTGCTCTGGTAGCCATTGACCACGTCGAAACCGAAGGCGCCGCTGAACAGGAACGTGTTGTTGCCACCCGAGGCTTGCATCACGTCATTGCCCGCTCCACCGACAAACGTCACCTGGCTTTTGTCGCTGCGCAGCAGGTCGTCGCCGGCATTGCCGAACAACCAGTCGCCGTCGACGCTGGCTGCCAGTGTGTTGCCGTAGGCATCACCGTGAAGCGAGTGGTTGTACTGGGTCAGTTCGCTGCCGTTAAGCAAACCGTTGGCGGTCACGCTGTAAGTCACCTCCTTGCTCCCCCACCATGAGCCCGACTCCTGACTAACCAGCGCGCCGATGTCGCGGGTCATGCTGATGCCGCCATAGGCATCACGCACGTACAGCGTGCCGTCGCCGTCGTTGGCAACGCTGAAGTTCTGCAACGGCTTCTGCAATTCGAAGGTGTTGCTGCCCTTGCCGCCCAGCAGGAGGTTGTAGCCACCGTCATCGCGGAACCGGTCATTGCCATCGCGGCCTTCGATGAAGTCATTGCCGGCACCGCCCTTGAGCAGGTCGTTGCTGTCGGTGCCGATTATGAATGTGCTGCCGGTGTGAGGTTCGCCGCTGCGACCGAGGTCCTCGACCCAGGTTTTGCCCCGGGACGCTTCCGCCAGGTTGGACACGATCAGCGTCGAGTCCTTGTCGGTGAGGTCGTAGAAACGCGAGTCGATCACCCGGTTCAACCCGTCGGCATAACCCAGCGAGCCGTGAGCCGACCAGTTCAGCGGGTTGAGGATGCTGAACGGCACCAGGTTCTGCGAGGTGGACGCGTACTGGTCATTGAAGTTGACGATGTTGTTGGTCGCCGAGTCCTGGTGTCCGTCGTGCTTACCCAGGGAGCCGCTGCTAAACGTGGTGCCGTCGAGTGCCCGAAACACCGGATCGTTTTCGTAGCCGATGTTCAGCACGTTGTTGCCGGTGGCGCTTTGGGTCGGCGAGGCGAACGCGATGTAGTTGGCCTCCTTGAAGAAACCGCCCCAGTTGTTGCCACTCAGTTCGGCGAGGCTATTGACCCCTAAGCCGCCAAGACTGTGACCGCTGACCAGCACGTCCCTGGCGTTCAGGCCATGGGCGAGCGCAAACGCGGCGACGTCCTTGAGCAAACTGTCGAAGGCGTTTTTCGCGTAGTTCGTCGCGTAATCCACCGGGCCGACAGCAGCCAGCAGGTTGTTTTTCATGTCGCCGAAGGTGTCGCTGTAACCCAGGCCGCCGGTGCCTCGGAAGGCAATGCCGATACCGATCAGCTTGCCCGCCGCATCGTACTTGCCGAGCACTTCGGCTTCGGCGCTGGTGAAGCCGTCCTTCTCGCCATAGAAGGTGCCTTGTGCACCGACCTTGCCTTGATAACCCAGCTGCGTGGCGCCAATCGGCACCCAACCGGTCGCCGGCAGTGGCTGACCGGTTGGCGTGTACGCATACAGCGTCAGCGCGATGGCATCGGAGTACAACGCCTTGCCGTCAGCATTTTTGTAATCAAACAGTCCCATAGGTTTGCTTCCTTTGCGTCAAATCAGAACTGCCAGTCGAGCGTCAGACCCACACCGTGGTCTTTCTCGCGGGAGCCGAGCAGTCCGTTGTAATCCAGGCTCACACGCACATCCTGCGCCACCGCCAAACCGGCCCGCGCACCCACAACGGCGGCGTTGCGGTCCAGGGAAACGCTCTGCACGCTGAACGCGGTGTTGCCGTTGGCGAAGGCCAGATGATCTTCGGAACGGGTGTTGCTCAGGTTGTGCTGCCAGCCCAGCGTGCCGGACAGTTCCAGCTGCTGTTGGTCCGACAGGGCAATCGCTTTGCTCGCCCGCAGACCGAGGGTCGAGAGCACGGCGTCGCGGTTGTCTTCGCCACCCTTAAGCGCCGCGGCATCACCTTTCTCGGTGAAGCTGTCGCTGTTCAGGTGCACGTAAGCCAGTTTGGCGAACGGTTCCAGCGCCAGCGGTTGCAGGTCCAGGCGATACGCCGCTTCGGTAAACAGTTGTGCGGTTGTCGCATCGCGTTTGGATTTCTGTTTACCGCTGACGTCGCCGAATTGCAGGTCACGCTTCACGTCGATGCGATGCCAGCTGTAAGCGCCGCCGACGCTCAGAAGCAGTGCATCCATTTCATGGCCCAGATAGGCGCCCAAGTGGTAGCTATCGACGGAGGCTGACGAATGCGTCCCATCGCCCATGCTCAACGAACTGTCGCTGTAACCGGTCACGAAACCCAGCCGTGTATATTCAGTGATCAGACCGTCGACACCGGCCAGCAAGCCGCCGATGGAGCTGTTGGAACTGGCGTTGTCATGCCCGCCATCGCTCTTGCCCCAAGCGCCGAGGACTTTGACCCAGGCGTTGCTGCGGTCATCGGTGGGTGCCGCAGCGTTGAACAGATCACGTTCACGCAGGCGTTCGCCGACGGCATCGCGCAGGTAACGGCTGTCGTTAATCAGCAGCGTGCCGATCGCCGGATGAATTTCACCGGACAGTTGCTGGAAGGCTTGTTGCGCGACGGCCGCAGTCGGCGACAACAGCAAGGTTTCATAGAGCGGATTGCCCGCACCCAATTGCTCGGCAGCAGCGGCAACGGCGCGTTGATTCGGGGTTTGGCCGACGCTGGCGAAGGACGCTGCGGTGCGCTCTACCGCCAGTTGGATGCCATTGGCCGAGTAGCCGAGTGTGCCTCCGATGAACAGATAATCCGGGAGCACGGCGCCGAAACGCCCTTCGATCCCGCCGGCCGCTTGCAGAATGTTGTACTGGTTACCGAGCAAGGATTTCACTTCGCTGGTGGTCAGCAAGGTCGGGCTATTTTCCAGGGACAGGCTGACGGTAGCGCCGTCGATCACGGCTTTGCCGCCCGCCACGATCCGATCGCTGCTGGTCGGCGATAACTCCACGGCGTAGGTCGAGCCAGGCTCGAAGGTGACGTCGCCCGCCACTTGCAAGGTGCCGATGGAATTGCCTGGCGCTACGGTGCCACCGCTTTTAGCGGTCAATACGCCGATGCGGCCATTACCGCCGAGGATCCCGCTGTCGTTGACGGTGACCGCCGAGAGCAGCGAGCCGTTGATTGCCAATCGGCCCTGATTGACCAGCGTCGGACCGGCGTAGGTGTTGGCGCCGGTCAGCACCAACGTGCCGATGCCCTGCTTGGTCAGGCCACCATGGCCGGAAATGTCGTTGCGCCACGTGTCGAGGCCGCAGTGCACGTCATTGCACACGCGTTGGGTCGGTTTGCCCGCGTCGATAATCGCGCCGATGCCTGGCAAATCCGCCACAAACTGGCTGGAACCATAGGCACCCTGAATGCGGAACTCCTCGGGAATGTCTTGCTCGGTGACCAACATCGCCGGGCCATCGATGCCTTTGCGCAGGTTGATCATGCCCCAGCCATACAGCGAATCGACACCTGGCGCACCGAGGTCGGTGGCCGTGGTGCGCAACACGCTGGCGACCTGGGCGCCGGTCAAGTACGGGAAGCGTTCCATCAACACGGCCATGGAACCGGCGACATGCGGCGCCGCCATCGAGGTGCCGTTGTAATTCTTGTAGCCGGTGGTCAGGTTGTCGGCGTTGGTACCGCTGATGATCGAGCTGTAGATCTTGCTGCCCGGTGCGGACACGCAAAAGCTGGCGGTGTAGCCGCAGCGTGAAGAGAAGGTGCTGATGTTGTAGAGGTCCGGGCTGTTGAGGTCCGGGTTTTTCTGCAACGCCGCCACGGTCACCCAGTTCGGCGCGATGTCCGGGACGAAATAGCCCAGACCTGCGATAGCGTCCGGGTTGTTGAGGTTGTAGTCGTTGCCGGCCGCGAAGATCGTCACGATACCGCTGCGGGCCGCCGCGATGGCGCCATCGTAGGCTCCGCCCGGTTTGGTCCCGAGCAACGGACGGATCTCGTTGAACTGCAATTGCGCGTCTTGCACGGTGAAATGCGGGTATGCGGGGTTGCGTCCGCCGAGGTCGAAGCGATCGGTGATGCCGATGCCCCAACTGTTGTTGATGATCCGCGCGCCGCTGGCGATCAAGGCATCCCAACCGGCCTTGTAGACTGCGCCGTCGTTGCCGCGAATGATGCCGTCCTCCGGGCCCGGATCTCCGTTGTCCGCACTGATGATCTGAGAGCCAAACGCCACGCCATGCATCGGGCCGCCATCGCGACTGCCGGCAGCGATCCCGCCAACGTGGGTGCCGTGGGCACCCAGCTTGCCGTCGGAACCGATCGAGGGCGAACCGTCGTAGCGAAACGCATCGCCGGCTTTGACCGGGATGTACGGGTCGGTGTATTCGCGAATGCCGCTGGTGACCAGAGTGATTACTTTGTTCGGGCCGGAGAATTCCGGATGCGCGGCGTAGACCGGTTGGTCGAAGATCCCCAGCTTCACGCCTTTGCCGGTGTAACCGGCGGCGTAGGCCTCTTGTGCGTTGACCGCTCCCAGCCCCCAATCGGCATTGAATTCAGTGCTGCGCCAACTGTTGGGATCGCCCGCTCTACCGTTTTCCACGTAAGGCGCCGCTTGCGCGGTACCGAGGCTGGCCAATGCGCAGAGCATGGCAAGGTTGTTGTACTTGTTATTCATCCAGCTACCGTCCTTAGTTGTGTTGCCAAAATCCCTGTGCCTAGAAAGCACCCATTTTTATTTGTGAAACACGCCCCCCTGTAGCTGGCGAAGCCTGCGTCCGGCTGCGAAGCAGTCGTAAACCCTGAATGCACGGTGTAACTGATGGACCGCAGCGTCTGATTTTGCGACTGCTTCGCAGCCGAACGCAGGCTTCGCCAACTGCTACAAGGGTTCTGCGTTAAAACTGCCAGTTGAGGCTGAGCCCTACGCCATGGCTTTTCTCGCGACTGGCCAGTTGGCCGGTGTAATCGAGGTTCAAGCGGATGTCCCGGCTCAGGGCCAGGCTGGCATGGGCGCCCACCAGTGCTGCATCGCGCACCATTGGCGAACTTTCCACCGAGAACGGCGTGCTGCCGCTGGCGAACGCCAGGTGCCCTTCAGAATCGGTATGGCTCAGGTTGTGCTGCCAGCCGAGGCTGCCGCTCAGGTCCAGTTTCTGCTGGCCGGACAGGTTCACGGTTTTCAATGCGCGCACGCCCAACGTGCTGAGCACCGCGTCACGCGTGTCGCCACTGCTTTTCAGTGCGGCGGCGTCACCTTTCTCGGTGAAACCTTCGGTGTCGAGGTGCACGTAAGCCAGATTCGCGAAGGGTTCGAGCGCCAGAGGTTGCAGGTTCAGGCGATACGCCGCTTCACCGAACACTTGGGTGGTCCCGGCATCGACCTTGGCTTTCTGTTTGGCGCTGACGTCGCCGTATTGCAGGTCACGTTTGACGTCGGCCCGATGCCAGCTGTAGGCACCGCCGGCACTCAGACGCCAGGCACCTGACTCGCGGCCGGCATAAGCACCCAGGTGATAGCTGTCGACCTTGGCCGATGAGTGAGTGCCCGAGCCCATGCTCACCGAGCTGTCGCTATAGCCGGTGACCAGGCCGATCCGGGTTTGCTCATCGAGCGCCCCGTCGACACCGGCGAGCAAGCCGCCAATCGAGGTGGTGTAACCGGCGGTGTCATGGCGCTCATCGGTCTTGCCCCAGGCGCCCAGCGCCTTGATCCAGCCATTGCTTTGAGTGCCTTGGGCGTCAACCAGTCGCTCGCCGACAGCATCACGCAGGTAGCGGCTGTCGTTGATCAGTACCGAACCCAGCGCCGGATAGATTTCCCCCGACAACTGCTGAAACGCCTGTTGGGCGGACGTCGCGGTGGGCGACAGCAGCAGGCTTTCGTAAACCGGATTGCCCGCCCCAAGCCCTTCAACGGCGGAGGCTACGGCGCGCTGGTTCGGCGTTTGGCCGAGGCTGGCGAAGGTCGTGTCGTTGCGCTCGATACTCAATTGAATGCCGGTGGCGGCGTAATCGAGGCTGCCACCAATGAACAGATAGTTGGGCAGCACCGCGCCGAACTGACCTTGAATACCGCCGGCCGCTTGCAGGATGTTGTACTGATGACCGAGCAGGCTTTGCACTTGTTGAGTGCTGAGCAAGGTCGGGCTGTTTTCCAGTGACAGGCTGACGGTCGCGCCGCTGACCGTGGCCGTGCCGCCCGCGACGATCCGGTCACTCTCGGTCGGCGACAGCTCCACCTCGTAGGTCGAACCCGGCGCAAACGTGACGTCGCCGCTGACCTGCAAGGTGCCAATGGAATTGCCGGGTGCCACCGTAGCGCCGCGGTTGGCGGTCAGTGCACCGACGCGTCCCGACCCACCCAGCGTGCCGCTGTCATTGACGGTCACATTTGATGCCAGCGAACCGTTGACCGACAACAGACCGCCATTCACCGTGGTCGGCCCGCGATAAGTGCTGTTGCCGGTCAGCATCAGGCGTCCGACACCGGACTTGATCAGGTTGCCTTCGTAGACCCGACTGGAGGCTGCGAGATCGCGGGCCGTGCCGATCGCATAGTCGGTCTGATCCTGCTGACTGGCACCAACCGGTACACCGTTCTCCCAACCTTTGCTCTTCAGTGTCTGTTGCCAGGCACTGTGTTCCGCCGCGTCTTCGCTCTGACGCTGAATCAGCGCCTTGTCGGTGATGTTGTTGCTCCAGACATCGCTCTGCCCTGCCCCCAGGTTTGCGTCGAAACGTCCGAGTAATTGCCCCGGCCCGTGCATCGCCCGTTCTAGGTTGGCGACGCCCCAGCCATCACGGGTATTCGGCGCCTCGGTGATCGAACCGTCGAGTTGGGTGGCAGTGGTCAGCAGGGTTTCCAGCGCCTGCTGGTTGTTCATGTACGGATAGCGTTCCATCACCAGCGCCAAGGCACCGGTGGCATGCGGCGCGGACATGGAGGTGCCGGACTTGATCGCATAGCCAGCGCCGGGAATGGTGCTGTCGATCTTCGCGCCGGGCGTGGTGATGCACCAATACTTGGCGATCCCGCACTGGTTGTATTTCTGCTGGTTGCCTTGATCCAGCCCCGACACCGCCAGCCAGTGGCCTTCCAGGTCCGGCTCAAAATACGGCAAGGCAGAACGCACGCTGGCGTTGGGGTAACCGCTGTTACCGGCGCTGAACACGTTGATCACGCCGCGTCGGGAAACGTCTGCAGCCTCATCGAGCCAGGTGCCTTTGTTCCAGTGCTGGGCGTAGGCCGCATGCAGATCGTCGAGGGTCCGATAGCTGACACCCGGTGGTTGGCTGCCCCAGCTGTTGTTGATCGCTCGCACACCGGCATCCGCCAACGCGTTATAGACCGCTTTGAAGTAGCGTGGATCAGGGTTGGGGCCGAACAGGAAGCTGTCGTTCTTGTTGGTGTTGCCAACGTAGACCTGCGCGTTGTAGGCCACGCCGTGCATGCCCGAGCCATCGCGGGAAGCGCCGATGGTGCCGGCGACGTGCGTGCCATGGGAGTCGTTGTTGACGTTGAGTGTGCCATCGACATTGAACTGGGAGCCGTCAACGTAACGGCCGCTGGCGGTCACCGCGTGGTAACGGTCGGTGGCGAATTCGGGATGGGCAGCATCGAAGCCTGAATCGAGCTCGCCGATTTTCACGCCTTTGCCAGTGATGCCGGCGGCGTAGGCTTGATCGGCTTGCATGCGGGCGAGTCCCCAGTCGCGCTGGAACTCCGCCGAGCGCCAACTGGCGGCATCTCCAGGCACGCCGGTTTCCAGGTAAGCGGCTTGCACCGAGACGGGCATTGCTGACACCAGGAGTAATAGCGTGCCGACCGACATCGGCTTGATCTGTACGTCCATGTTCATGACTACTCGCTTTTTTGGCGTTTTTAGAATTCTGG
Source organism: Pseudomonas svalbardensis (assembly GCF_030053115.1). Lineage (NCBI taxonomy): Bacteria > Pseudomonadati > Pseudomonadota > Gammaproteobacteria > Pseudomonadales > Pseudomonadaceae > Pseudomonas > Pseudomonas svalbardensis. The sequence goes on from NZ_CP125619.1 coordinate 3,367,098, forward strand.
TTGCCCAAAACGGGCAGCAACGCATCTCCCTGCAGCAGCTGGCGCAGCCTGCGTTCGGCTGCGTAGCAGTCGCCATCCGGTCTATCTGACAAACCGTATTGTCAGGTTTTACGACTGCTTCGCAGCCGAACGCAGGCTTCGCCAGCTGCTACAGTTTTAACTCATTAACTCCTCGGGCCTTGGCCGAACGCCTCGTCAACCCTGGCCAAATCCTGCTCATTCAACGTCCCGGCGTAGTAATGCAACTTGGTCCAGGCCATCAAGTAGTCGTAGCGTGCCTGTGCCAGATCGCGGCGGGTGGTAAATAGTTGTTGTTCGGCGTTCAGCGCATCGAGGTTGACGCGCTCACCGCCCAAAATGCTTTGCTTGGTCGAGACCACCAGCGCTTCGGCAGACTTCAGGGCTTTCTGATAAGCCCGCAGCTTGTTCACACCGGACAGGCAGGCGCTGAACTGGCGACGCAGTTCAATCAACGTTTCCCGGGTCTTGCCGTCCAGTTCGTACTCGGCCTGCTCCATGGTGCGGCTGGCCTGACGCGTCGAGGCCGAAACCCCGCCGCCGGCGTACAGCGGCACGCTGACTTCGATGCCGATGGTGTTGGTGTCGTAACGCTGGTTGTAGGTGTTGCCGCTTTCCGACTCGTTCTGGCGCACCGAGGCGTAGGCACTGACTTTGGGCAGGTGTCCGGCGCGGTTGCGTTCGACTTCATAACGCGCGACTTCCACGGCATGGCGCTGCGAAGCCAGATTCGGGTTGTTGGCCACGGCCATCTCGTGCCAGGTATCGTAATTGGCCGGCTGCAGGGTGAACGTCTGGAAACTCTGATCCAGCGGCGCCAAATCCCCGATGTCGATCGCCGGCACGCCAACCAGCGCGCCCAGCTCTCGTAACGACGCGTCCTGCTCATCACGGGCTTCGATTTCCTCGGCCGTGGCCAGTTCATAGCGGGACTCGGCCTCAAGGATGTCGGTGCGCGTGCCCTCGCCCTGTCGGAACATGTGTTCGTTCTGCTGGAACTGTTGCTCGAAAGCCTTTTTCTTGGCTTGCGCGATGTCGATCTGATCCTGAGCGAACAGCGCCTGGGTGTAACTCTCCAGCACCCGAACCAGTAATTCCTGGCTCTTGCCGCGAAAGGCTTCGTCGGCAAACAGCGATTGCGCCACGCCTTTGCGGTACGACGCGTAAGCCTCGTAGTCGAGCAGCGGTTGTTGCAGGGTCAGGGTCGAGCCGTAACTGCTGTAGTTGCGGTCATCAGTCCGGTTCTGCCCGCGCTCATTGAGGGCGGTGGCCTTGGAGGAGTTGCGCCCCTTGTTGTAGTTGTAACCGATCCTGGGCAACAGCCCGGCGCGGCCAATGACGCGGTTTTCAAGGCCGGCATCGCGTTCCTTGATGGCGCCGAGAAACACCGGATCATTGCGCAATGCTTGTTCGTAGATGTCGAACGGCCCCATCGCCAGCACACTGTTGCAGGTCAGCAACGCCAGGGTCGCTGCGAGCATGGAAAGCTTATTCATACAGCGGAACATCCTTATTCCTCAGTCAACGCGGAACCTGCCCGGTCGAGCAGCGGTTTGAACAAATAGTTGAGGAGTGAACGTTCACCCGTGCGCACGAACATTTCCGCCGGCATGCCAGGCTTGATCACCAGACCGTTGAGTTTTTCCATGGCCTGATCGCTGACGCTGCTGCGCAGTACGTAATAGGGCGCACCGGTTTTCTCGTCGATCATCTGGTCGGCAGAGATCAGGCTGACTTCGCCGGGCACGCGGGGCGTGCGGCTCTGGTTGAACGCCGTGAACAGAATGTCCACCGGCAAGTGCGTGCCGACCTTGTCGACCAGGTTGACAGGCAGGTGCCCTTCCACCTCCAGACTCGTCCCCTGAGGCACGATCTCCAGCAGGGTTTCGCCCTGACGCACCACCGCGCCCACGGTGTGAACCCCGAGGTTGACTGCAATGCCATTGGCCGTGGCGATGATCTCGCTGTGTTGCAGATCGAACCCGGCGGAAGTCAGCTGCTCTTCCAGCGTCACGCTTTTCAATTGCGCATCGGCCAGTTGGGTGCGGACCTCTTTCTGATATTCCTCGATGTGCTGTTGCAGTTTCAGCCGCGATTCGAGGATGCCCTGCTCCACACGACCGCTGTCTCCGGTGTTTTCTGCCAATTGTTGCTGAACCTGCGACAGCTGACGCTGGTACTCCATTAACCGATTGCGCGGGATGTAGCCGTTATCCGCCAGGGGCTGAAGGTTGCTCAGCTGTTGTTGCAGAGAGCTGGCCTGGGCAGTCAAGTCGGTGCGGGCGCGGCGCATGCCGGCCAGTTGCGCGCTGGCGCCTTCGATGCTGGCGCGCAAGGCAGCCTGCTCGCGGGAAAACGCTTCACGGCGGCTGCTGAACAACTGCCGTTGACCTTCCAGCACCAAGGCCAGACGCGGGTCAGGATTGTTGCTCAGTTCAGCGGGGAAACTCACCTGTTTGAGGTTGTCCCGTTCACTCTGCCACCGCGCCAGACTGGCCCAGGCCATGCGGTATTGCGCTTGCAGCGATTGCACGTCAGCGGCGACTTGCGTCTGGTCGAGTTGGAACAATGGCTGGCCCTGCTTCACCACTTGGCCCTCGCGCACCAAAATCTGGCTGACCACGCCACTGCTCATCGATTGCACGGCTTTGCGTTTGCCCGACACCACGACCGTGCCTTGCACGGGAATGCCTTGGTCAAGCGGCGCGAGACTGGCCCAGGTGAAGAAACTGCCGGCGCCGACGATCGCCAGAATCCAGCCCATGCGGACGAAGAAACGTGCGTCGCGCTCAGGGCGTTCTGCGATGTAGTCGTGTTCCATGGTGGCTTCGCTGATGTTGCTCATACGCCCGAATTCCTTGTCGAGGGCTGATACTGCCGGCTCATGCTGAGCCCGCCCGGTGCTTGCGCGGTTTTCTCCCGCGGCTGCTCCTGATTGGCTGCGAGTGCCTTAAGCACGTCCTGGCTTGCACCGAATGCTTGCAGGCGTCCTTCGTTGAGCACCAGTAGCTTGTCGGCCTGGGCCAGTGCCGAGGAGCGATGGGTCACCAGAATCACGCTGGTGCCTTGGGCTTTCATTTGCGCAATGGCGCTGGCCAATGCTGCTTCGCCCACGGTATCGAGGTTGGAATTGGGTTCATCCAGCACCACCAGGCGCGGGTTGCCGTACAACGCGCGCGCCAGGGCCACGCGCTGCTTCTGGCCCCCGGATAAGCCGCTACCGTCCTCGCCGAGCACGGTGTCGTAGCCTTGCGGCATGCGCAGAATCAGTTCGTGAACACCGGCCTGCTGCGCGGCTTCAACGACTTTTTGCGGGTCCGCCTCGCTGAACCGGGCGATGTTTTCGGCGATGCTGCCGCTGAACAATTCGATGTCCTGAGGCAGGTAACCGATGTAGGGACCGAGATCGTCGCGGTTCCAGCGATGAATGTCCGCGCCGTCGAGCCGCACCGTACCGCCCAGCGTCGGCCAGACGCCAACGAGCACCCGGGCCAACGTCGATTTGCCAGAACCGGAGGCGCCGAGCACGCCCAGCACTTCCCCTGCGCCGAGGCTGAAATTGACCAGATGCAGCGTGGCGGCCAGTTGCCCCGGCGGCGCGGCGCTGACCTGCTCGAACGTGATCTGACCCTTCGGCGACGGCAGCGCCATGGCCTCTTCACTCGGTGGAAAGGCTTGCAGCAACGAATCAAGACGACGGTAAGCGAGCTTGGCGCCGCTCCACTGCTTCCACACAGCGATCAACTGATCGATGGGGCTCAGGACCCGCCCCATCAGAATGGAACCGGCGATCATCATGCCGGCCGTCATATCACCCTTGATCACCAGCAATGCACCCAGACCCAGCACCAACGATTGCAGGCACAGGCGCAGGGCTTTGCTCAGAGAGCTGATGACGGCACCGGTGTCGCTGGCCTGGTTCTGCAAGCCGAGAAAACGCGAGTGCACCTGGAACCAGCGTTTACGCAACGCCCCGAGCATGCCCATGGCCTGAATGGTTTCGGCGTTGTGCAGGTGACTGGTGGCCAGTTGGCTGGATTTCTGGGAAAACCCTGCGGCTTCGCCCAAGGGCTTTTTGGTCATTGTCTCGTTGAGGCAAGCAAGGCCGATCAACAGCACCGTGCCCGCCGTCGCAAACACGCCGAGCCAGACATTGAACAGGTAGATCACGAACAGATAGACCGGAAACCACGGCGCATCGAAGAAGGCAAACAGCGCAGGACCGGTGACGAATTGGCGAATTTGCGTCAGGTCCCCCAAGGCTTGCCCGGCGTTGCCCTCGCCCCGAAACAGGTTGCGCTCGAATGCGGCCTGATAAACCCGCAGGTTAAAGCGGCGCTCCAGTTGGCTGCCGATGCGGATAACGATGAAGCTACGCACGATCTCAAGCAAACCGATGAAGGCAAAGAACCCGACCACCATCAACGACAGCATCGCTAGGGTGGTTTCATTTTGCGAAGACAGCACGCGGTCGTAGACCTGGAGCATGTAAATCGACGGGACCAGCATCAGCACGTTAATTAACGCGGTAAAACAACCGACGCTGATCAGGATGCTCTTGTAGTCGCCCAGCGCTTTGAACAAGGGTGCGGTGGCCGGGCTCTTTACCATCTTCATGGGTTATTCCTGAGGTGTTATTCCTCGCCCTAGCTGGCGAAGTTTCCATTAACTGTCCGCGCAGGGGCGGATATAGGCTTTGCGGGAACGTTTACAAACTAATAACAACTTTTCGTGGGCGACAGGGCGCTTCGATTAGTTGTGTTGTGCTTATGTCGGCAATGACGAACGCTATAGTCGAATCGTGTTATTGCACCTGGCGCACAAGTGTTATGACCAGATCGGATTTCAATGTGGCTTTATACGAACCATCGCGTTGGCGGCTGAGAAATAGAATCTTCGAACCTTCTTTGCCGGTGATCGCCAGGCCATCCGGCTCCGGGAACCAGCCAATCGCAGATTCGCCGTCCAGCCAGGCGCTGAGACAATCGGCGCCCTCACCCAGCGTCTGTTTCGGTTGAAAGTCGATGACGCAGACGTTGGACGGTTTGTCCTGCAACGCCTGGGACTCTGGCGAGTCATCTTTGGCGATCAGGGTCGCCTGCCATTTGCCTGCCAGTTCCGAGGGGTCTGCTAATTTCAGGCTGCTCGCCATGGCTAAATCTCCAAAAAACATCATGAACGTCGCCAATAGCCACGCGGTTGTTCTGTAGGTGAAGCCGTTATGGATCATAAGGCGCTTTACTCATTTCAAGGGGCAGAGAGCAGCGCGTCTGCGCCGCCCTCCTTTTCACCTCACATCACGCAGCGATGTCGGAGTAAGCCGCCTGGCCCACGGTGCTGACCAGGAAATCAGCCACGCCATGCCCGGAGAAGTCCACCGACAACAGGCTGTTGCCGCCCGAAGAGGTCAACACCGCATCGCCTGCCGCACCGGTGAACGAGTTCACGAAATGCAGGCCCGCGCCCTTGGTGATGCCGGTCAGGTCGATCTTGTCCAGGCCGCTGACAAAATCGAGGATCTGGTCTATAGCACCGGGTTTGGAGTCGCTGCTGGCGGCGAACACGAAAGTGTCCGAACCTGAACCGCCCCACAATTTGTCCGCACCGCCCGCGCCGAAGAGGATGTCGTTGCCGGCACCGCCCTTCAGTTCGTTGGACACGCTGTTGCCGATCAGCAGGTCGCTACCCGAACCGCCGATAGCGTTCTCGACGGTGACGCCCTTGGCGATGGACACGTTACCCACCAGGCCGCCAACGTCGGAGAACGAGGCCTCATTGAGGTTGATCTTCTGGTTTTGGGTGAAACCGGAGAAGTCCAGGGTGTCCTTGCCGCCCGCATCCCAAACCGAAAATACAACCTTGTCCGACGACGAAGTCGCGCTCAGGAAGTCGCGCCCGGCGTTGGAGTTGAAACCATAAGTGGTGTCACCGGTACGGGTGGTGGTGTTGGCGCCGTAGAGCTTTTGGATGGCCGCGATATCGTCCATCAGCGGACCGGACGAATAGGCTTCGACGCCGCCCTTGCTGAAGTCCTGGCTGGTATTGCTTTCACTCCAGTAGCTCATGACGCTGTAACCGCGGGTGTCTTGCCCGTAGGACGCGTCGTTGTAGGTCGGCGCGCCCTCGCCGGCGTTGTAGTCGCCAGGATGGGCAAGGCCCAGGGAGTGACCGATTTCGTGGGTCAGGGTCTGACGGCCGTAGTTGTTCAGGTCCGGTGTCTTGTTTACGTTATAGCCACTGCCCGTCAGATACCACGAAGTACCGTCATAACCCGCGCCGGTGCCCGGCAGATAAGCGAATGCCGCTGCGCCATCCTGGCCACCGCTGTAGTTGCCGAAGGTCATGTGAGCGTCGCCGCCCGTGGCCTTGTCGGTGAACGTGATTTTGGCCACATCAGCCCAGGATTGCATGGCCAGCACGGCCTGGGCTTTCTGCTGAGCGCTGAACTGGCTGAACCCGGTGATCCCGTGTTTGTTCATGGTGCTCGACGACGCCGAGGTCAGGAACGTGTAGGTGAGTTCGATTTTGCCGCTGCCGTCCTTGTCCTGGTAGGCAGCGCCATCGCGCAGCAATTGGGTCGCTGCCTGGTCGACGGAGAAGGAGGGTTTGCCATTGACCATGAGGTTACCGCCCCGATCATACTGATGGCTGAAGCTATTGATCTGGTTGAACGCAGAACTGGATGCAGCCAATGCTTGCAGTGGCTGGAACGCCTGTTCGGCGGTATCAATAGCGTTGTCTTTTACTTTCGACATAAACACACTTCCTTGTTTAGCTATGGAACAGTTTTTTGTCAGACAGCGACAATCTCTGGCGAGATCGTCCTATCACTCGCCCAATGAAGGCGAAAGAAAACTGACACAATTTGAAATCAACCGTCTACATTTTTTTTGACGTCAAATTGAGTTGTTCCTGCAAGTACCCGGAAACAATGGCTGCGCTGTCGAAATATTGTTTGTTAGATGGCGATTTGCGCAAATTGTCTGACGATTGGTTATTTAATTATTAAATAGAGGTAAGTTGCTTTTTGTCGATGGGATCTCACTTTTAGTGAGTTATTGAGATGAGTGCCAGCGCAGTGCCATCAACTAAATTAAATGTTTGGTGCATACCGACTCACATACGGCCAGTAAAATACCGTCCACCGGAAATCCCTGGCGGACGGACGCGTTTAAAATTGCGAAATCTCAAAGACGACCTCTACGTGGTAGTGATCCCTTCCCACCTTAGACGTTTGAAAATCCAGCTTGCCGTTGACAGGCTGCTGGGGATAGCTGTTCTGGATGCCGACCGTGCCTGTCGTCGCGTCGAATTCGATCGTCCCGCCGTCCGACAAATTGCGTGATGAATAGCTCAGGTAAAGTATCCGCTCATCCCCCGTCTCATAATTACCACTCGCGTCTTTCTGACTGAGTCGTACCCCTACCACCACTGTCCTGCCTTCTCTTTCGGGGTCCTGCATCGTGCCATGAAAGCGTAGCGTCCCTTGCTGTTCGTCCCGCCAGATCCACGTGGCGTTAAAAGGGTATTTTTTTTCAGTGTACAGATTAGTGATGTTTCCCTTGATGGTGCCTTTGGCCTCGCCCTTTGCGGTTTCCGAGGTTTCGGATGGGCTCAATGGTTTGCTGGACATGGTGAATCTCCCTGGCTTCAGCACGGGCGATTATTCGCCTGCGTTTGCCCAGCTATTTAGCAAGAAAACTATATGGCTGTAACCTGTCATAAATGACAGGTATAAGAATCGAATTTTTATTCCGAATACTTAGTTCGCGGGCACAAAAAACCAGACGCCATCAATCCGGATGGCGTCTACCCGATACTGACGTCCCTCAACTCCCGGTACGAATCTTGTTCCAGACCCGCGTGCGCACTCGGTCGATGTTCAGCGGCATCGCCTCCAGCGCAAACAATTTCCCCATCATGTCCGTGCTCGGGTAGACCTTGGTGTCATTCTTGATCGCCGGGTCGATCAGGCTGTCGGCCTGCTCGTTACCGTTGGCGTAGTGCACGTAGTTGCTGATGCTGGCCATGACGTCCGGGCGCAGCAGGTAGTTCATGAAGGCGTAGCCGGCCTTTTCGTCCGGGGCGTCTACCGGCATGGCGACCATGTCGAACCAGATCGCGGCGCCTTCCTTGGGAATCGAATAGCCAATGTCGACGCCGTTCTTGGCTTCTTTCGCGCGGTTTTCGGCTTGCAGAATGTCACCGGAGAAGCCGACGGCCACGCAGATGTCGCCATTGGCCAGATCGCTGGTGTACTTGGACGAGTGGAAATAGCTGATATACGGGCGGACTTTCATCAGCAGCGCTTCAGCCTTCTTGTAGTCTTCCGGGATCTTGCTGTGATGCGGCAGGCCCAGGTAGTTCAGTGCCGCCGGCAACAGTTCGGGGCCGTTGTCGAGGATGGCCACGCCGCACTTCTGCAGCTTTTGCATGTTCTCGGGCTTGAAAATCAGGTCCCAGGAGTCCACTGGCGCGTCATCACCCAACACGGCCTTGACCTTGGCGATGTTGTAACCGATGCCGGTGCTGCCCCAGAGGTACGGGAAGCCGTGTTCGTTGCCCGGATCGTTGGTTTGCAAGGCCTTGAGCAACACCGGGTTAAGGTTTTTCCAGTTCGGCAGTTGGCTCTTGTCGAGCTTCTTCAGCGCCACACCTTGAATCTGCCGCGCCATGAAGTGGTTGGACGGGAAGACCACATCGTAGCCGGATTTGCCGGTCATCAATTTGCCGTCGAGGGTTTCATTGCTGTCGAAGACGTCGTAACTGAACGCGATGCCGGTTTCTTTCTGGAAGTTTTTGGTCGTGTCCGGGGCGATGTATTCCGACCAGTTGTAGATCTTGACGGTCTCGGCTGCGTGGCCGAGGGTCGCGAAGAGCGCAAGTGGAGCCAGAGTCAGTGTCTTTCGGATCATGAGTCGATTCCTGTTTGGTTTGTCTTCTTTTTATTGGAGGGCTGGCAGGCAATCAGAGGATCAAAAAATCAAAACGTAGGTCTTGCGCACGGTTTCCTGGATATCCCAGATGCCGAGGCTGTTGGCTGGCAACATCAGTGCATCGCCGGCTTCTATGTGCAGGGTTTCACCGTCATCCGGGGTAAACGTGCAGCGCCCCTGGATGAAGTGACAGAACTCCTGGGCGACGATCTGCCGCCGCCAGCGGCCGGGCGTGCATTCCCAGACGCCGGTTTCGACGCCATCGTCGCGTTCAACGCTGGTGGTCGAGGCCACCGCCACAGGCATGCCCAGTGGGACGGCGACCGGATTCGACTCTTCCAGCTCCAGGGTTGCGGTGTTCTTGAATTGCGTGATGCTCATGGGAGTACCTGTCGATTGAGCCTATGGATGAAGAGCGTGCCGTTTACTGCATGAAGCCTTCCATAAAGCCGGCAATACCGGTGGCCAGTTTGCGACGCCAGGGTGCGGTGGCCGGGTTGGCCAGGGTCTGGTCTTCGTGGGCGAAGCTGCGGATGATCGCGTTGTAACCAAGCCAGCGGCAGGGCTCCGGTTCCCAGGCCCGGAGCGTGTCGAGCCCTCCCTGGATGACCCACGGCTGGCGGACCAGCTCGGTGTCGCGCTGCAGAATCAGGTCGGCCAGGGTCCGGCCGCCCAGGTTGCTGGCACCGACGCCCTCCCCGCCATAGCCACCCGACAAGGCGATGCCGCTGGCCTGATCGCACAGCATGTGCGGTTTGAAACGCCGGGACATTCCCAGATTGCCGCCCCAGGCATGGGTAATCCGCGAGTTCTTGAGCTGCGGGAAGAGTTCGCCAAACAGATAACGCCGCAGCTCCACTTCGCTGGTGGTCAAGTCGAAGTCATGGCGCAACTTGGCAGCGAACTGATAACCGCCCCGCGCGCCGAACACCAACCGGTTGTCAGCCGTGCGCTGGCCGTAAGTGACCTGGCGACTGTTTTCGCTGAAGGCCTGGCCGCGACTCAGGCCGATTTCATCCCACGTGGCAGCGGATAGCGGCTCGGTGGCCACTATCAAGCTTTGCACCGGCAGCTGATAGCGCCCCAACGGGGGCAAAGTGACCGAGTAACCTTCGACCGCCGGCACGATCCAACGGCTGCGAACCGAGGCTTTCGCCGTACGCAGGCCACCCGATTGCCATTGGGTGACCGGGCTGTTCTCGTAGATCCTGACGCCCATTTTCTCCACCGTCCGAGCCAGACCTCGTACCAACTTTGCCGGGTGAATGGTCGCGACGTGCGGTGCATAGATACCGCCATAAGGTTTGGCGACTCTGATCTGTTGCGCCAACTGCTCGGGGCTAAGCCAGCGGTAATCGCTTTCGGTCAATCCCTGGCTATAGAGCGTGTCGAGATAGTGCCGAAGGCTGGCTTCCTGTTCCGGATAGCGGGCAGCGCAATACAGTGCCCCACCTTTGCGGTAATCGCAGTCGATGTCTTCACGCTCGAGGACCCTACCGACTTCATCCGGAATGCCGTGCAGCAAATCGAAAGAAGCCCGGCGCTGTTCGAGCGGCAAGTCGGCGAGCAAGCGGTCTTCGCCCAACACATTGCCCATCAGCCAACCGCCGTTACGCCCCGAGGCGCCAAAACCGGCGGTTTGCGCTTCAACAATGGCAATATTCAGGTCAGGCGCCAGGCGCTTGAGGTAGTACGCGGTCCAGAGCCCGGTGTACCCCGCGCCAATGATGGCGACGTCGACGTCCAGATCCTGTTCCAGCGCCGGACGCGCCAATAATGGCTCGTCGAGTTGATCCATCCACAAACTGATTGTGCGCCACGCCGACATGCAAGACTCCGCCACTCAAACTTCGATGGCGTCGATCCTAGTGCGTGGACTTAGAGGCTGTCTTGCGCGCGTGCACGCAAAGAAATTTGTTTTACGTAGGCCTTGGGCGACTGGCCGGTGTGCTGGCGGAAGCAGCTATAAAACGCCGACAGCGAATTGAACCCGGCGGCAAACGCCAGTTCGTCGATACGCAGTGGCGGCGTGGCGTTATCCAGTGCCGCGAGCAAATGCTGCAGGCGCGCCTGGTTGACGTATCGGTAGAAGCTCTGGCCAAGCACCTGATTCAGCAGATAGGAAATCTGATTGCGGCTGTACCCGCATTCCTTCGCCACCCGTTGCAGGTCGAGTTCGGGATCGAGGTAAGGTTGTTGGCGCTGAAAGTACTGCTGCAAATCTTCAGCCATGAAGCTCAGCTGGCGTGCAGATAGCCCGAGTCGACTGACCGCAGGGCGTTGGCTGCTGGCGGCTTTGCTGACGGGCTGTTCATGCACCAGCGAGGCATATTCGTTGACCCGCCAGATCAGTCCGTCACGTACGGTAATCGCCTCGCTGGCCCGGAATGACACCAGGCCTTCACCGCCGCGAAGGGTTATACGGTACTGAATGAACGCCGTGTTGCCGTCCAGACGGATACGGTCCGAATGCTCCAGGGCCTCATCAGGATCGCGGGGCATGCTGCTGCGCACGTATTCACGTAGTTCGGACAGCCCCATCACACGGTTCTGGAAAAAATCGCTGTACTGAATCTCTGGGTGATAGAGCGCCATCACCCCGTCCAGGTCCCGGTGTTTCCAGCGCAAGTGATAACGCATCACCGTGTCGCCCGTGGCCTGGGTTTGCAGCGGACCATCATCATCGGCGTGCATAAAGGACTCGGCGAGAAAAAGCCGAGCTTGCCGAAATTCCGTCTCAGCTTCAATGGCCAACCAATGGTGGCCAACTGCCTAAGAACCGCCATCCACGTGACCTGCATCAAAAAAAACTGAACCAATCGCTAAACGGCCTGAAAAATCCACATTAGTTTCACATCCGGATGCTACTTTTAAAGGCAGTCACCGGTTGAGCCATTGAAGGCTCTTCCCTCCTAACATGAGCTAAAGGAAGCGCTCGATGAATAAGGCGGGCTACACATGAATAAAGGGTTCAGTAAAGTCACCTTTCCAAACGCCTGCCAGCTGATGCGCTGGCATTTTCATCCCATGGGTTTCGAGGCGAGCATGGATGCGCCGGGCAGCATGATTGCCCGTCTATTTGACCGTGCCAGTGGCGAGACCATGATCGCCATCGCCGGCATTCCTTGCGCGACGGTAATGAATGCTGCGGATGTAGAACGGATAATCGAAGCGGTGGAAGACGAGCTTGAGGCTTTCATTCCGCCAGCCGCCCTCAGGAGCTATGCCTGAAGGCTGAACACTCAACAACAAGCCCACGTTAAGTGGGCTTTTTTGTGCGCGCGAAGATTTTTTACGGTTCACGCCGATGTCTTGCCCTGTCGGTGATCGGCAAAGAACGCCTTGCCCTTGTCGATCCGATCGGAAGCTTTAGGCAGATTGGCTGCCTGGGTGTCTTGCCCATCGACATACCAATAGCAATGACTCACCGCCCGAGTGATGCCGACGTAAGCCAGGCGCAGGATCTCGTCTTTTTGTGCGCTGTCATATGCTTCGCTGTCGCCTGTCTTGCCAAGACCCGCCATGCGGTAGACCTGGTTCTTGTACGGTGAACTGGTCAGGTGCTGACAATCACCCAGCAGGAACACGGCGTCAGCCTGAAGTCCCTTGGCGCTGTGATAAGTCAGCTGCTTCAGCCGCCGCGTTTCGTACGGCAAGCTAGAATCCACATTAACTACAGACTGAATATGCTCTTCTATCAATGATTTATCGCTACTTTTTCGATAAAGCATCAAGATCGAATCGCCCTTTCTGTAGTGCTCCATCAGGCGTTTGGCCATGCCTTGATCGTCACGATCGAGAACGTTAACCGGCAGCAATGCCTTCGGCTCGCCACTGGCCTTGGCCTTCTTGCCAGCGATCGCCGGCGCCGCACGAACGATATGTTCGGCGGCATCGATGATGTGCTGGTGACTACGGTAGTTGTCGCTCAGCATGACTTTGGTCGTGCTCGGCGACGGAAATTCCTTGTTGAATTCCATGAAATACGTCGGCGAACTGCCCCGCCAGCCATAGATGGACTGCCAATCATCGCCGACACAGAGCAAGGACGAACGTTGTGCTCCGCGCCCCACGTGCATGGCGGGCCCGCGACTGCGGATTTCCGTCAGGCTGGCGCGGATCCAGGAAACGATCTGCGGCGATACGTCCTGAAATTCGTCGACCATCAAGTGCGACATCGGCCTGAGCAGCTCGTCGCTCAGCAGTTTCAGGTTTTCCGGCGAATGTTCGCTGAACAAGGCGAACATCCGGTTGTAGGTCATCACCGGTGGTTTCTGATCAAGCAGATGATCTTCCAGCGCTCGCCAGTACAGGCTCAAGGCCTCGAAGAAAAACCGGTCCGGGTCGTCCTTGGCAAAACTCATCTGGCCCACGGCAGTGGGTACATCCAGGCCGAGGTTCTCGATAAACCCCGCCGCAGCGACAAAACAGTCCAGTAACGGCGCAGAGCTGAGCTCGCCCTTGACCTTGTAGTCGAAGCCCGGCCCGGCACTGGCATCGCCTCCAAGGGACGCCAATACACGCTTTGATGACTCGTAACTATCAAGCCATATCAATGGTTTACGACAGAAAGCTTGAAACAGGGTTCGCTTGACCGCCCATTCCGCGCGCACGCTCAATTTGGCATTAGGGCGGCTGACCTGCGGGTTCTCCCGGGGATCGAATCCCAGCACCACCCAAGCGTCCAGGCTCGGAATATAGCCATGACAATGAAATGTTGAACCGTTGATATCGAATGTCTGGCGCTTCGGCTCGATGCCTTTGATTGGCCAGGCACCCGCGCGAAACCACAAGTCTTCGATAGCGTCGCAGAGCTCTTCATCACGCTTGGCGGCCAGTTCGGTCACGGCCATGCGCTTTTGCACGTCCGGGTGATCGCGCTCCAGCTCCTTGAGCTGTAGCGCATGACGGGACAATGGTTTGATCAATTCGCGGAAGCGCTCATCACGAGTGTGCAGACTGTGGTAGCAAGCATTGAGTTGTTGGCGCTGAGCGTCGTTGATGCGCAGGACGAAAGGATTGCTGTCGACCTCCTCATCGCCGTTTTGCGCACGGTGACTGAGGTTTTCGAAGGCTTGCAGCCGCTCGAAGCCTGGCAGGCTGCGAACCATTGGCAGGATTCGCGAATGGAAGGTGCGCACCAGATCACGCGCCTCTTTGAAACTGAGCGACCGGCCCCAGAGTGCAAACAGCTCGATCAGTTTATTGATGAAGTCTTTGCGCGATTCACGGGTAAAGGTCACCACCGTCATCGAACTAAGCTCGAACCCCAGATAATGGGTCAGCAGCAAAATACGCAACACCAACGTGGTCGACTTGCCCGCACCCGCGCCGGCAATCACCGAGGTCGAGGGTGTGTCGCTGAAGATCATTTTCCACTGCGCAGCGCTGGGCTGGGCGTGCGGTGGCAGCAGTCGAGCGACATCCGTCTTCATGCGCTTCTTCAACTCAGCGCTCAACGGCAGACGCCAATCGTCGAACAGATTCTCGTCAACGTTGGGCGGCCGGTGTTCGGTCGAACGCGAGTCACGAATCAACAATACCTGCCGGCCTTCCTCCAACCCTTCAAGTTTGCCTTCCTTATAGCCGTAATCCACCCCGGCACTGTGCCCACTGCGAAAGCCGTCGGCCTGGCCGTGCAGCCAGGATGCTCGGTGTTGTGCGCGCAGACGCGTCAGGCCGTGACCAAAGAACCGGGCGGCCAGACGCTTGAGCAGCGGCATCTCGGCCAGGGGACGAAGTTCAGGAGGAAGATCGGGGGTGTGTTGCGGCACGCGGGCTGACTCCAGGGTGTGAGGCTGTTGAGGGCTATGGTGTCTGCATTTGCCGTTCAGTTCTAGTGAAATGCTTACAGGTCATTGGCTTATGCGATGAAGTGAAGGTTGGGTGAGAATCTTTCGAGGTGATTTGATATCAAATTATTCGATTGTATTGAGGCAATTTTTACGCTTTTTATCGATCAGTGCCTGATAGATGATGCTCGCCATCAACCACCGGTTCGCGTTTCGTGGCTCAGGCGCTCCTGCCCCATGACGAACCTTTTCAGGAGACGATCATGCTTGAACTCAGACCCTTCAACTCCCTGGGCGGCGCCCACCATGGCTGGTTGGATGCTCATCACCACTTTTCGTTCGCCGAGTACCATGACCCAAAACGCATGAACTGGGGCAACCTGCGGGTGTGGAACGACGACGTGATTGCCTCTGGCACCGGGTTCCCGAAACACCCGCACCGGGACATGGAAATCATCACTTATGTCCGTGAAGGCGCAATCACGCACGAAGACAACCTGGGCAACAAGGGTCGTACCGAAGCGGGCGACGTTCAGGTCATGAGCGCCGGCACCGGGATCGCCCACAGTGAATACAACCTGGAAGCGACCGAGACCAAGATATTCCAGATCTGGATCATCCCGAACGAATCCGGTTTGGCACCGTCCTGGGGCGCCAAGCCTTTTCCAAAAGGTCAGCGCGAAGGTTTCGTGACACTGGCAAGTGGTAAGGCCGGCGACGATCAAAGCCTGCGGATTCGAGCAGACGCCCGATTCGTGGCCGCAAACGTGAAGGCCGGTGAATCCGCCGAGTATCGCCTGGACAATGGCCGCCGTGCCTATCTGGTACCGGCCACCGGCGTCATTGAAGTCAATGGCTTGCGTGCACAAGCTCGAGACGGTATTGCGGTTGCCGATGAGCAAGTGTTGCGGGTGACCGCCATCGAAGACAGTGAAATCGTCTTGGTGGACCTGGCTTGATCTTGTAAATGCGGGTCAAAAAAAAGGGGCGACCGTGATGGCCGCCCCTTTTTACATTCTGGATTACTTCGCAGAGATCGCGCCGTCCACCAGTGTTTGCGCTTCTGCTACCAATTGCTTGAGGTGTTCGTCACTGACGAAGCTTTCAGCGTAGATCTTGTAAATGTCTTCAGTGCCCGACGGACGCGCCGCGAACCAGCCGTTCTCGGTCATGACTTTCAGACCACCGATCGCCTGGTCGTTACCCGGTGCATGACTGAGGATGCTCTGGATCGCTTCGCCCGCCAGTTGGGTCGAGGTGACCTGGTCCGGCGACAATTTGCTCAGCAGTGCCTTCTGCTCAGGATTGGCTTTGGCATCGACGCGCACCGAGAACGGTTCGCCCAGCTCATCGGTCAAGGCGCGATAGGCCTGACTTGGGTCGCGACCGGTGCGGGCGGTCATTTCTGCGGCCAGCAGTGCCGGGATCAAACCGTCCTTGTCGGTGCACCAGACGCTGCCATCCTTGCGCAGGAACGACGCACCGGCACTTTCTTCACCGCCGAAGCCCAGAGAGCCGTCGAACAGGCCGTCAGCAAACCACTTGAAACCGACCGGCACTTCGTACAGGCGACGACCCAGACGTTTTGCCACGCGATCGATCAAGCCGCTGCTGACCACGGTTTTACCCACGGCCGCATCGGCGCGCCATTGCGGACGGTTCTGGAACAGGTAGTCGATCGATACGGCGAGGTAGTTGTTCGGCGCGAGCAAACCACCGGACGGGGTCACGATGCCATGACGATCGTGGTCCGGGTCGCACGCGAATGCTACATCGAAACGCTCTTTCAGACCGATAAGGCCCTGCATGGCGTGAGTGGACGATGGGTCCATGCGGATCTGACCATCCCAGTCGACCGTCATGAAGCGGAAGGTCGGATCGACCTGTTTGTTGACCACCTCCAGGTCCAGACGGTAATGCTCGGCAATCGCCGACCAGTAGCGCACCCCTGCTCCGCCCAGCGGATCGACACCCAGACGCAGCTTGGCATCACGGATGGCGTCGAAGTCGATCACGTTGATCAGGTCGGCGACGTAGGTATTGAGGTAATCGTGACGATGGGTCGTGCTGGCCTTCAGCGCCTGCTCGTAGCTGATGCGTTTGACGCCGGCGAGCTTGTTGCTCAGCAGTTCGTTGGCCTTGGCTTCGATCCACTTGGTGATGTGGGTATCGGCCGGGCCACCATTGGTAGGGTTGTATTTGTAGCCACCGCTTTGCGGCGGGTTGTGGGACGGCGTGATGACGATGCCGTCCGCCAGGCCCGACGTACGCCCGCGGTTGTAGCAGAGAATGGCGTGGGAAATGGCCGGTGTCGGGGTGTATTCGTCACCTTCGGCGATCATTACCGTCACGCCGTTGGCGGCCAGCACTTCAAGGGCACTGGCGCCGGCCGGGGTGGACAGTGCGTGGGTGTCGATGCCAACGAACAGCGGGCCGTCGATGCCCTGGGCTTCGCGGTACAGGCAGATCGCCTGGCTGATCGCCAGAACGTGCCATTCGTTGAAACTCAAGTCGAACGAGCTGCCTCGGTGCCCGGACGTGCCAAAAGCTACGCGCTGGGTCGAAATGGCGGCATCGGGCTGGCCGGTGTAATAGGCCGTAACCAGTCGCGGGATGTCGACCAACAGTTCTACCGGTGCCGGTTTGCCCGCAAAAGGACTGAGTGTCATGCAAAACCTCTGAAGTCGAGTGGTTCAGGAATAGGAACGCAGTTTACTGGCAGTTCGACCGCAACGCGATGGGATCGATCCATGAGTGTCACGGAGGGTGTGTGGCCCCGTTCAGTCGATCGACTCCAGACGCAAGGCGTCCCCTAACAAGCCCATTGCCGCGGCAAGGTCGTGATCACCGCCGAAGGTGTGACTCAGGCGCAAGTGTTGCGCATGCAAGCCCTGGAGACTGAACAGCTCTCCCGGTGCGATCACCACCTGGTGCTTGAGCAGGCGCTGGAACACCCGACGTACATCGACCTGGCGCAGCGAACGAACCCAGATGGTTGCGCCGCCCTGGGGTTCGACAAAGTGCAAGGCATCTCCCAGACGCTCCTGCAACAGCTGAGTCATCTGCACCTTGCGGTCCTTGAGCATCCGCCGTAATACCTGAAGATGCTGATCGACACGTCCATTGCCATACAAGCGAGCGATGGCTTTCTGGCGAATCGGTGACAAGCGGAACGAACGCAGCAGAAAGTACCGTTGCAGTTCAGCACTGAAATGCCGCGACAGCAGATAGCCGTATGGCGCCTCCGGTCCGATGATTTTCTCGAACGTGGAAAACACGATCAGCCGATCGGGGTCCAGCAAGTCGCGAAACCGCTGGCCGTCCGGTTCGAATCCGAGTTCGCCGTAGCAGTCGTTTTCCAACACCCAACTGCCATGTCGTTCCAGCAACTGCGCGACGACTTGTCGGTTGTCGTCGGGTGCCAGGCTGCCCCGCGGCATGTTCAGCCCCGATGAAACCATCACCAGCCGCACCGGCTCGGTCTCCAGCAGCTCCTTGAGCCATTCGACGTCCAGGCCACCGCTGGATTGCACCGCCAGCTCGATCACTCGCACCTGCGCAGCCTGGAGCAACCGCAGAATCGCCCAGTCGCACGGCGACTCGACCAACACCGTGGCGTCCTTGAGATTCAACACAGCGATCAGTATTTCCAGCACGCCACGCAGGTCGGCGCCAATATAGACATCGTCGGCGTGCCAGCAGCGCAGCGGCGAGGAGGTGTAGCGCGCTGCCAGGGCAATGCGCAACTCCAGCTCGCCGCAAGGTTGCGATGTCGGTTGCGGCTGACGCGGATACTGGCGCAGCAGTTCTCGTTCCAGCAGTAACAACGGACTGTCGAGGGGTTGCAACAACGCCGGTTCATCGGCGCTCAAGACCAGCATACCGGGACGCCTGGCGTTGACATAAACGGTTTCGAGCAGGTCGTTGCCACTGCTGAGCGTGCTGATGGAGGACACCGGTAACGCGTAATATCCGGACTTGGCGACCGAATAAACGCGCCCTTCCTTCTCCAGAAGCGAATAAGCGTACTGAATGGTCGAGATCGATACGCTCAGACGCTCCGCCAACTGTCGCAACGAAGGCAGACGGACTCGCGTGTCACTGACCGGTTCGTTGATCAGGTTAGTCAGATATCGGTACACCGCCTGATACGCGAAGTCAGTTTCTCGTGGCCCTTTCATGGGCGAGGGCCGAATGCCGTGTGAACGTCTTCATGCATCGTCAGGAAATCTGTCAAGCCGCGCACTTTCAGCGCCCCGCTGACCATTCATCCGCCACCGCCGTGTCGTCGTCAAAGTCGGATGCTTCGGCTTGCAAACCCGCGTCGCCGAGTTCCGGGGCGCCTGCCCTACCCTCATCCGCAGACACCGGGCCCATGCGGTAAAGCTTGCCGATCAAGCTGACCGGCAACCCGCTGACGTCGGTCATCCATTGCAGAACCTGCTCCGGCACCGGATTGCCCTGCATTGCCCGGTGCAAATCAGGCATCGCCACGAGCATGCCGGGGTGGCACTGACGCAGAAAACGCTCAAGCGCCGCGCCATTCTCGACGAAAGGTGAAAAGAGCAGGCACACCAGTTGAGCCTCGCTCAGGCCAAGGTTTTTTTGAGCCTCGGCCGCTGCCAGCATGCGCTGCTCGGCCAACGTTGCCGGATTACCGAACACCTCTACCGCTTGCTCGCACAACCGTTCCGCCAGTTGTTTGCGCCGCATCATCACCAAGGCTCGTTGCAGGTATTCGGCGACACCCGTCTCGTAGCCGCGGTCGTGCACGAAGCACGACTGCAAACCCCGCATGTGTGCAGAGATAGAAAGGCTGACGTACTCGTTGTCGCTGAGCTGAGCCCCCAGTTCGTCAGGTTGAAAACCGAGAAACTCTGTGAGCAGCGGCCAACGCTCTTCCAGGTTGCTGACCAGCATGTCGTGAATGTCGATGTACGTGGTGCGACGACAGGCCTCAAATCGTTCGGCCGGACGCCACGCAACCTGGTCATGCTCAGCATAAAAAGCGCGGTAGCAGTCGCAGCCCAGTTCATCGAGCAGCGCGAAAAGCACCTCGTAGCCGGTTTCGTGGTGATTCGAGGTCTTGAGCCCGGCCTTGGCGGCAGCACGTTTCAACCCGTCGAGAAACTGCTTCTGCTGACGAGGTGAGTCGCTGCTGATCAACGCATCGACACCGCTGTCCCAACGAGCTATTTGCCCATAGAACTCGCCGGTGGCCAGATACCCGTCGTCCCACAGATCAAGCGGCCCGTTCCAGGCGCGGCAATGGCCCACCATCAAAAGATTGAGCCGATTCGACTCACGGCCGCCTTCGGAAATCGGCGTCAGGTGGTTGAACGGCAGGACTTCCCGGTTATCGACCATCAACACTTCGACCCGAGGATCGTCGTAGAGGAACAAGGCGCTGTAGCTGCGATGGATGTTTTCCAGGGCCGTCGGGCTTGCGCCGTTCAAGCGCAAGGATGCCACTCGCAACTGGAATGTCGCTGGCGCCCGGCCTGCGATACTCAGCTGTGCAGCGCGCAGCAGCGCCAGGGTGTAACAACTGTCGCGGGAGCCGGACTGAATCGCCAGTACCTTGTAATCGCCAATACGCTCCATACCCCCGGCGGCCACCACCAGTCGCTGAATCATCAGCTGCAATGCCGTGCGTTCGGCGCGCGAGAAGAAACTCAGCAATCGCTGCAATACTTGCTGATAGACATAGTTCATCGCTTGGTCATGGATATTGGTCATCTTTATTTACCTGATGCTTGTAAGTTCGATATCGCGCCAACAACGACACGCATTGCGCAATGGGTTGCTTGCCACGATTGAAGTACTGGACGTTATTGCCAAATGCTAGCACTTAAGCTTTTAGTAATTATTTGAAATAACTAGAAGTCTCCCCTGCTCGCGCCAAAGACAGGTGGCCGCCAACCCCTGTAGAGCCGGCCTCTTGAGACTGCGACCGACATCCTAGGAAATGTCCGACAGCGTCCCACAGACAATTAGCACAAGAAATAGAGAAAGAAGTCACCCATGTTTTTTTGGCAACTGCGCAACGACGAACTATTGGTCGGATATGTATTAACAGTGTGTATTTAAAAGTATCAACCTGATACCCAGCCATGACTCATTCCTTGAGATGAAAGTAATCATTCAATTATCAAGGCTTATATGATGATTAGAAGATACAGATTGAGAGCAAAAACCAGTTCAGTTGCTGAACTGACCCATTGACGGGGCAATGGGACGTCTCATTTTGGCAGGAGCTGAAAACAGGAGAGTCCGTGGGGGCACGGACTCATGCAGAGGGGCTTACATGAAGGGCTTATGCAGGTTCGACCTGAAGGGCGACCCGTTCGCGGCATGGGCATTCGTCCATGTAGCGGTGTGCTTCGACAAACTCGGCAAACGGGAAGACCCGAGTCTTGAGCGGCAGCAGCACGCGGTCGGCGGTCATCTGGTTGATGTCGCGCAAGGCGCGTTGCAGTGCGACCTGGTCCTGGATGATGCCCAGTTCAGGCTTGCCGGTGAAGTTGCCGATGCAGTGCACAAAGAACTGGATGTTCTTCTGGAACGCTGCGCAGGCCGGGAACGGCGTCTGGTTGCCGCCTTGCAGGCCATACAGCACCAGGCTGCCGCGAGGTGCAAGCACATCGCCAAGCAACGACATCTGTGGACCGCCGAGACCGTCGAACACAACGTCCACGCCACGGTTGTCGGTGATCTTGTTGATCTGCATCAGCAGATCCTGCTCTTCGGTGACGATGACTTTCTCGGCACCCAGGGACAGCAGATTCTCACGCTCTTCCGCTGTCTTGGTCGCGGCAATGACCCGGATACCCAGAGCCTTGCCCAGTTGTACAAAGGACGGACCGGCACAGTGACTGGCGTCGGTCACCAGGGCGAATTGCCCGGGTTTGACCCGTGCCAGATCGACATAAGCGAAGTAAGCGATCAGCAGCGGCGTGTAATGCACGCTGGCTTCGATCGGGCTGAGCACGTCCGGATAACGGGTGAGTGCCGAGCGCGGCAGAACGATCTGCTCGCCGTAGACCGGATAATCGTTGGGGCTTTCAGCCGGGAAGCTGGCGACCTTGTCACCTACAGCCAGGTCATCGACGCCCTCGCCAACCGCCGTCACGACGCCGGACATTTCATGGCCGAGGCCTGAAGGCAGACGAGCGTGGGACGAGGCCAGGTTCTGGCGCCAAAGAATGTCGTACCAGCTGATGCCAATCGCCTCGACGCGCACCTGCACTTCGCCCGGTGCAGGGAGAGCGGCCGCATGCTCTTCGCATTTGAGCACCTCGGCTGGACCAAACTTGTGAAAACGGATCGTGCGGGACATCGCAAACCTCGTCAAAGAAACCTCTAATGCCCTGAACTCTATCTGGGCTTTCTACCCAAGACTATCAGTGGCTATTAATAGTCGACATGCCTGTCATTGATTCCGCAGCGCCGGCGACATCGTCAAATGCCGTGAAAACCGAAGCAGCCTTTTCAGGAAAACTGAATTACTCGGTGCAGAGTAGCAGCCTTTCCCCTTAATATTCACGCCGGCCATTGTTCTCATATGGCCGCTCTCGTCAAGCTTGATGACTCTGCCAGGACTCCAGATGAATCGTAATGACCTGCGTCGTGTCGACCTGAACCTGTTGATCGTTTTCGAAACATTGATGCACGAACGCAGTGTGACCCGCGCTGCGGAGAAATTGTTCCTCGGGCAGCCGGCCATCAGTGCGGCGCTCTCGCGCCTGCGCGGGCTGTTCGATGATCCGTTGTTCGTGCGTACCGGCCGCAGCATGGAACCGTCCGCCCGGGCGGTGGAAATCTTCGCCCTGCTCTCGCCTGCACTGGATTCGATTTCCACCGCGGTAAGTCGTGCGGCGGAATTCGACCCGGCGACCAGCACCGCGGTGTTTCGCATCGGTCTGTCGGACGATGTCGAGTTCGCCCTGCTGCCGATGCTGCTCAAGCGCCTGCGCGCCGAATCACCGGGGATCGTGCTGGTGGTGCGCCGGGCCAACTACATCCTGATGCCGAGCCTGCTGGCCTCGGGCGAAATTTCTATCGGCGTCAGCTACACCGCCGACCTGCCGGCCAACGCCAAGCGCAAAATACTGCGTCGCAGCATGCCTAAGCTGTTGCGGGCCGACACGGTGCCGGGGCCGTTGAGCCTGGATGATTTCTGCGCACGGCCTCATGCACTGGTGTCGTTCGCCGGTGACCTGAGCGGCTTTATAGATGAAGAGCTGGAAAAGCTCGGACGCAAACGACATGTGGTGCTCGCAGTGCCACAGTTCAACGGACTCAGCACACTCATCAGCGGGACCGATATTGTCGCAACAGTGCCGGATTACACGGCTGAAGCGTTGACGGCGGCCGGCGGTGTGCGGGCTGAAGATCCACCGTTGCCGGTGCGCAGTTTTGAATTGCACATGGCCTGGCGTGGGTCGCAGGATAATGATCCGGGCGAGCGTTGGTTGCGCTCAAGGATTCAGATGTTTTTCGGGGATCCTGATAGCCTCGCTTGACCCTGATTGTTGTATCGGTACTGATGGCCTCTTCGCGAGCAGGCTCGCTCCCACATTGGTTTGCGGTGTTCACAAATCCCTGTGGGAGCGAGCCTGCTCGCGAAGGCCGCAACCCGGTCTCAAGCTGAACCTTTGCATTCCCCGCAACACTGAATTGTCATCAATCCAATTGATAGCCGCCTAACGAAAGGTGCACGCTAGAGAGCTTGGCTGGCGCTTATATCATTCCGAATGATAGTTACCTTTGTCTCATTCGATTCGTGCGATACAACCTCGCCGAGCATCATCCGTCCATTCTCAATACATTGGCGGATGCATCCATGGAACAATCACTCAAACATTTGCGCTTCCCGTTGGCCTTGTTGGCCGTACTGGTGATGAGCGCCTGCGGCAAGACTCCGGACACGGCCGCCACTATGCCCGCAGCCAAGGTCAGCGTGGCCAAGGTGCTGGAACAACCGGTTAACGAGTGGGACGAATTCACCGGCCGCCTCGAAGCGCCGGAAACCGTAGAAATTCGTCCACGGGTCTCTGGCCAGATCGATGAAGTGGCCTTCACTGAAGGCGCTTTGGTCAAGAAAGGCGACCTGTTGTTTCAGATCGACCCGCGTCCATTCCAGGCCGAGGTTCGCCGCCTCGAAGCCCTGGTTGCCCAGTCCCGCGCCAACGCCACCCGCAGCGAAAACGAATCCCAACGCGGTGAGCGTCTGCGCACCAGCAACGCGATCTCCGCCGAGCTGGCTGACTCGCGCACCAGTGCGGCTCAAGAAGCCCGCGCCGCCGTCGGAGCCCTCCAGGCACAACTGGATCTGGCCAAACTGAACCTGAGCTTCACCCGTGTCACCGCGCCGATCAGTGGTCGCGTCAGCCGCGCGGAAATCACCGCCGGCAACCTGGTGACCGCCGATACCACCGCGCTGACCAGTGTGGTGTCCACGGACAAGGTCTACGCCTACTTCGACGCTGACGAGCGTGTGTTCCTCAAATACACCCAGCTCGCTCGCCAGGGCAAACGCGGTGCTACCACGCCGGTGTACCTCGGCCTCTCCAACGAAGACGGCAACCCACATCAGGGAGTGATGAACTTCGTCGACAACCAGGTCAACCCGAAAACCGGCACCATCCGCGGTCGCGCCGTGTTCGACAACAGCGACGGCGCCTACACCCCAGGCCTGTACGCACGTTTGAAACTGGTCGGCAGCGGCACCTATTCCGCCGTGCTGATCAACGACGAAGCGGTCGGTACCGATCTGGGTAAAAAGTTCGTGCTGGTGATGGATGCCGACAACAAAACGGTTTACCGCTCGGTCGAGCTCGGTCCGAAGATCGAAGGTTTGCGCATCGTGCGCAGCGGCCTGAACAAGGACGACACCGTCATCGTCAAGGGCCTGCAACGGGTTCGCCCTGGTTCGCCGGTCACGCCAGAAGTGATCCCGATGGCCAGTGAACAAACCCTCGCGGCACTCGCACAACAACGACAAGCGCTGGAAGCCAGCAACCTGCCCCAAGTCGCACCTGCCAAGGTCGCGCCGGGTTCGGTTGTGAAACTGGCTGCCGCGACACCACGCGGTTAAGGGATCACTACGATGAATTTTTCCCAATTCTTCATTTCACGGCCGATCTTTGCAGCGGTACTTTCGCTGCTGATCCTGATCGCCGGCGCCATCTCGCTATTCCAGTTGCCGATCAGCGAATACCCGGAAGTGGTTCCGCCGACCGTTGTGGTTCGTGCGAACTTCCCGGGTGCCAACCCTAAAGTTATCGGTGAAACCGTGGCAGCTCCGTTGGAGCAAGCCATCACCGGCGTCGAGAACATGCTGTACATGTCCTCGCAGTCCACCGCTGACGGCAAGATCACCCTGACCATCACCTTTGCGCTGGGCACTGACCTAGATAACGCACAGGTACAAGTGCAGAACCGCGTGACCCGGACCGAGCCAAAACTTCCCGAGGAAGTGACCCGCATCGGTATCACCGTGGACAAGGCATCGCCTGACCTGACCATGGTTGTGCACTTGACCTCGCCGGACAAACGCTACGACATGCTCTACCTGTCCAACTACGCCTTGCTCAACATCAAGGATGAGCTGGCGCGTCTGGGTGGTGTAGGTGATGTGCAGCTGTTCGGTATGGGCGATTACTCGCTGCGGGTCTGGCTCGATCCGAACAAGACCGCTTCGCGTAACCTGACCGCCACCGACGTCGTGACCGCAATCCGTGAACAGAACCGTCAAGTGGCTGCCGGTGCGTTGGGTGCACCTCCTGCACCGAATGCCACTGCGTTCCAGCTGTCGGTCAACACGCAAGGTCGTCTGGTTTCTGAAGAAGAGTTCGAGAACATCATCATTCGCTCCGGCGAAAACGGTGAAATCACTCGCCTGAAAGACATCGCTCGCATTGAGTTGGGTTCCAGCCAATACGCTTTGCGTTCGCTGCTGAACAACCAACCGGCAGTGGCGATCCCTATCTTCCAGCGCCCTGGTTCCAACGCGATCGAAATCTCCAACGAAGTGCGCGACAAGATGGCGGAGCTGAAAAAGAGCTTCCCGGAAGGCATGGACTTCAGCATCGTCTATGACCCGACGATCTTCGTGCGCGGCTCCATCGAGGCGGTGGTTCACACCCTCTTCGAAGCGCTGATCCTCGTTGTTCTAGTGGTGATCCTGTTCCTGCAAACCTGGCGCGCCTCGATCATTCCGTTGGTGGCGGTGCCGGTTTCGCTGATCGGTACGTTTGCAGTGATGCACCTGTTCGGTTTCTCGCTGAACGCCCTGTCACTCTTCGGATTGGTACTGGCCATCGGTATCGTGGTGGACGACGCCATCGTGGTGGTGGAGAACGTCGAGCGAAACATCGGACTGGGACTAACGCCGGTCGAAGCAACCAAACGGGCCATGCGTGAAGTGACCGGTCCGATCATCGCGACGGCACTGGTGCTGTGTGCGGTGTTTATCCCGGCGGCCTTCATCTCCGGGTTGACCGGGCAGTTCTATAAACAGTTCGCCCTGACCATTGCGATCTCGACTGTGATCTCGGCGTTCAACTCGCTGACCCTGTCGCCTGCACTGGCTGCAGTTTTGCTCAAGAGCCACGACGCGCCGAAGGACGGTTTCTCCAAGGTCCTCGACAAGATCTTCGGTGGCTGGCTGTTCCGTCCGTTCAACCGCTTCTTCGACAAGGCCAGCCACGGTTATGTCGGCACCGTGGGCCGGGTTATCCGTAGTAGCGGCATCGCCTTGCTGTTGTACGCAGGCCTGATGGTGCTGACCTTCTTCGGTTTCTCCAGCACTCCGACCGGTTTCGTACCCGGCCAGGACAAGCAATACCTGGTGGCCTTCGCGCAACTGCCGGACGCCTCGAGCCTGGACCGCACCGAAGACGTGATCAAACGCATGTCCGACCTCGCCCTGAAACAGCCTGGCGTGGAAAGTGCCGTGGCCTTCCCGGGCCTGTCGATCAACGGTTTCACCAACAGCCCTAACGCCGGCATCGTGTTCGTGACCCTGAAACCGTTCGATGAGCGTAAAGATCCGAGCATGTCCGCCGGTGCGATTGCCGGTGCGCTGAACGGCCAGTTCGCCGGGATTCAAGAAGCCTACATGGCGATCTTCCCGCCGCCGCCCGTACAAGGCCTGGGCACCATCGGTGGTTTCCGCCTGCAGATCGAAGACCGGGGCAACCTGGGTTATGACGAGCTGTACAAAGAAACGATGAACATCATCAACAAAAGCCACAACGTGCCGGAACTGGCCGCCCTGTTCACCAGCTACACCGTGAACGTGCCACAGGTCGATGCGGCTATCGACCGCGAAAAAGCCAAGACCCACGGCGTGGCCGTCAGCGACATCTTCGACACCCTGCAGATCTATCTGGGTTCGCTGTATGCCAACGACTTCAACCGCTTTGGTCGTACTTATCAGGTCAACGTTCAGGCTGAACAGCAGTTCCGTCTCGAACCAGACCAGATCGGTCAGCTGAAAGTGCGTAACAACAAAGGCGAGATGATCCCGCTGGCGACCTTCATCAAGGTCAGCGACACCTCGGGCCCGGACCGCGTGATGCACTACAACGGCTTCATCACCGCTGAAATCAACGGTGCGGCAGCCCCCGGCTACAGCTCCGGCCAGGCCGAAAAAGCCATCGAGAAACTGCTCAAGGAAGAACTTCCGAACGGCATGACCTACGAATGGACCGACCTGACCTACCAGCAGATTCTGTCCGGTAACACCGCGCTGTTCGTGTTCCCGCTCTGCGTACTGCTGGCGTTCCTGGTACTCGCGGCTCAATACGAAAGCTGGAGCCTGCCACTGGCGGTGATCCTGATCGTACCGATGACCCTGCTGTCGGCCATCACCGGTGTGATTGCTTCGGGAGGCGACAACAACATCTTCACCCAGATCGGCTTGATCGTACTGGTGGGACTTGCCTGTAAGAACGCGATTCTGATCGTCGAGTTTGCCAAGGACAAACAGGAGGACGAAGGCCTCAGCCCGCTCGCCGCGGTACTGGAAGCCTGCCGTCTGCGTCTGCGGCCGATCCTGATGACTTCCTTCGCGTTCATCATGGGTGTTGTGCCTCTGGTCTTCTCCAGCGGTGCCGGTGCCGAAATGCGTCACGCCATGGGTGTGGCGGTGTTCTCCGGGATGCTCGGGGTGACCTTCTTCGGTCTGTTGCTGACACCAGTGTTCTACGTATTGATTCGTAACTTTGTGGAGCGCGGTGAAAAGCGCAAAGCCGCCAAGGCCCTGAAACTGGAGGCGCAACAATGAGCCTGAAAGCCTTCCTGCCGAGCCTTCTGGTACTTGCCCTGAGTGCCTGTTCCGTCGGCCCGGACTACAAGACCCCAGCCACTGAACCGGCCAACATCACTAGTGCCACCGATGGCAGCGCCGGTCAGAGGAACTTCGACCGCTCGCGTTTCGAAGGCATCTGGTGGCAGCAGTTCGAAGACCCGACCCTCAACCAGTTGGTGACTCAATCGCTGCAAGGCAACCGTGATTTGCGCGTGGCCTTTGCCCGCTGGAAAGCGGCGCGAGCGATTCGCGATGACGTCAGCAATGACGCCATGCCGACCATCACCAGCCGTGCCAGCAGTGATCTGGGCAAGGGTCAGATTCCGGGCCAGACCACTAAGCGGGTCAATAGCGAACGCTACGACCTGGGCCTGGACATGGCGTGGGAGATCGACCTGTTTGGCCGTATCCAGCGCAACCTGGAATCTGCCGACGCCGAACAGCAGGCGCTCGAAGCCGATCTGTACCAACTGCAAGTCTCGATGATTGCCGAACTAGTGGACGCCTACGGTCAACTGCGCGGTGCGCAGCTGCGGGAAAAGATCGCCCTGGCCAACCTGAACAACCAGCAGGAATCGAGCAAGATCACCGTCAGCCTGCGTGATGCCGGCGTCGGCGATCAGCTCGATGTGGTCCGCGCCGATGCACGCCTGGCGTCCGTCGAAGCCAGCGTGCCGCAATTGCAGGCTGAACAGGTTCGGCAGAAAAACCGCATCGCTACCCTGTTGGGTGAACGGCCGGACAAGCTGACCGTCGACTTGAGTCCAAAAGACTTGCCGGCGATTGCCAAGGCCCTCCCGATCGGTGATCCGGGTGAACTGCTGCAACGTCGCCCGGACATTCTCAGCGCCGAGCGCAAACTGGCCTCTGCCACCGCCCGTATCGGCGTGGCCAAGGCTGATTTGTTCCCACGGGTCAGCCTCAGCGGTTTCCTCGGTTTCACCGCCGGGCGCGGTTCGCAGATTGGTTCCTCGGCGGCCAACGCCTGGGCACTGGGCCCAAGCATTACCTGGGCTGCGTTTGACCTTGGCAGCGTGCGCGCCCGTTTACGTGGTGCCGATGCTGATGCCGAAGGCGCCCTGGCGACCTACGAGCAGCAAGTCCTGTTGGCGTTGGAAGAATCGGAAAACGCCTTTAGCGACTACGGCAAACGTCAACAACGCTTGATCTCGCTGATCCGTCAGAGCGAATCCAGCCGCGCCGCGGCTGACCTGGCCGAAATTCGCTACCGCGAAGGCACGGCGGACTTCCTCGTCCTGCTCGACGCTCAACGTGAGCGGCTGGCGGCTGAAGACACCCAGGCTCAGGCCGAAGTCGATCTGTATCGCGGCATTGTCGCGATTTACAAAGCCCTGGGCGGTGGCTGGCAACCAGAGACGGTCGCCAGCAAGTAATGTTTTAACGAGCTCCTTTGGTTGGCCGCAACCAACCAATTCCTTTGCCCTGCGCCTCATTCGGTCGCGGGGCTTTTTTTTGCCGATCCCGAATTCAACGCATATCCCTGTGGGAGATTCTATGTTGCAGGGCGAACAACGCCACTCCGGGTCCGGGGTTGAATATCGCGTTGAAGTACTGAAGCAGCGGTTGCATGGGAGCGCTCATCGAGTCATCTCCAGCAAGCGTAGTCACTGCCAAGGCGCCTCGAAGGGTTTCAATGTCGACGCAACCTGTAGGCAAAATCATTGAAAAGCCAGACTGCCTTGAATCGACTGACCCACGTATTCAACTGAGTCTGTGTTTGACTCACAGCCTTGCCTGACCGAAGCTGGCACCTTTGCAACAGCTTGCCAGCTCCCGGATTCCTGCATGCCCCAGTCCCGCCGCTACCTGCTCATCAGCCTCTGCGTCCTGTTTGCCATCGGCGTTGCCTGGTTTTCCCTGCGCAGCACGACCCCCGCTGTGCCGGAGGCGATCAAGCGTGGCTACAGCGAGGCGCTGAATCAGGCGCGCGCAGGCCAACCGGGCGCAGCGCGGGTCCTCTACCAGCAATTGGGCCGCCCTGATATATCGGTCAAACGCCGCGTCTGGTTGCATGCCGAACTGCCCAACTACCCCAGCTCCGTGGCCCTGAAACTGGCGGATTCGGACTTGCAGCATGAATCACCAGACGTGCGCATTGCAGCGATCAAAAGCATCAGCGGTCTGGTGCCCAGCGGTCAGCGCAGCCTGCTGCTGGCCCCGTTACTCGATGACGGCGAACAGCGCGTCCGCTATGCCGCCGTAAACGCCTTGCTGGGGCTATCGCCGGACGATCTCGGTTTGTACTTCGGGCCGTTGGAGCAAGCCATCGATGCCTGGGAACAGGACCTGAAGAGTCAACCGGAAAGCGCCGACAACCAATATCAACTGGCTCGGCTGCATCTGCACAATGCCGAATTGAAAGAGGCGCAGCGGGCGCTGGAGAACACCTTGCATCTTGCGCCCGGCAACCTGCCCGCGCTGGTGATGCAAATCGACGTGCTGGATCGCCTGGGCCA
Organism: Pseudomonas svalbardensis; assembly: GCF_030053115.1. NCBI lineage: Bacteria > Pseudomonadati > Pseudomonadota > Gammaproteobacteria > Pseudomonadales > Pseudomonadaceae > Pseudomonas > Pseudomonas svalbardensis. The sequence goes on from NZ_CP125619.1 coordinate 3,397,639, forward strand.
AAACGATGCTGCCCGGCAACTGTTGGCCAAGCAGCTGAAGGCTCAGCCCGATTCAGCCTACCTGCAACATGCCCTGGGGCTCTGGCTGTTGCATCACGGGCAAAGTGAATTCGCCCTGCTCGGCCTTTCCAAAGCCGTGGAGCTGGAGCCGGACAACAAGGATTACCGCTACGACCTGGCCACCACACTTCACGATGAACAGGAGCTGGAAGCGGCGCAGAAACAGTTGCAGGAGATCGTCCAGCGGCACCCGGCCGACCGGAGAGCCCGGGTATTGTTGATCAACTACTGGAAAGAAAGCGGCCAGCTACAGAACGTGCAGATTCTGCTGGCGCAACTTGAACAACTCAATCCCGACGACCCTGCCTTGCAGCAAGGGCTTTAACAACAGCAAAAATTTCGTTGAACTCGTCGTCTCGGCCAAGGGTCAAGAGAACAGGCAGTCCATTCAGGCACTTACGGCCTGCTGCCTCGCTTCCCCTAGTCATGAGAGGGTATTTTTTGTCTACATCAAACGAGTTGATCAGTGCAAAAGCCGCCACCGGCATCGAAGGTCTGGATGACATCCTGGCCGGCGGTTTGTCCCGCGGGCATGTGTTTTTACTGGAGGGTGAACCCGGTACCGGCAAAACCACCGTCGCTTTGCATTTCCTGTTGGCCGGTGCTCGTGCCGGCGAACGCTCGTTGTACATCACGCTGTCGGAAACCGAGCGGGAGCTGCGACAGGGTGCGTTGTCCCACGGCTGGGAATTGGATGAGAACATACACATCTTCGAGCTGACGCCCCCGGAAAGCCTGCTCAATGCCGAGCATCAGCAGAGCTTGTTGTATTCCTCGGACCTTGAACTGGGCGAAGCCACCAAGCAGATTTTCGAAGTGGTCGAACGGGTCAAACCGACTCGTGTGGTGCTCGACAGTCTTTCCGAGATCCGCCTGCTGGCCCAAAGCTCATTGCGCTACCGTCGCCAGATCCTCGCGATCAAACATTACTTCGTGCGCTATGACGCCACGGTGGTGTTGCTGGACGACCTGACCACCGAATCCCTCGACAAAACCGTGCACAGTGTGGCCCACGGCGTCATTCGCCTTGAGGAACTGACCCCCAACTATGGCGCCGAGCGTCGGCGGATCCGTGTGGTGAAATACCGTGGCCAGAAGTACCGAGGCGGGTTTCACGACTTCACCATCATGGGCGATGGCGTGCATGTTTTTCCGCGCCTGGTGGCCGCCGAGCACCGCGGTCGCTATGTCCGCCAGCAATTGTCCAGCGGCATCAAGGCCATGGACGCCCTGCTCGGCGGCGGGATCGAGACCGGTTCCAGCACGCTGATCCTTGGTCCGGCCGGTACTGGCAAATCGCTGATCTCGATGATCTTCGCCGCCGCCGCCGTGGCCCGAGGCGAAAAAGCCGCACTGTTTATTTTCGATGAAGAGCTCGGGTTGCTGTTCGAACGCATGAAGAACATCGGCATCGACCTCAAGGCGCTACAAGACACTGGCAACCTGCTGATCGAGCAAGTGGACGCGGCTGAGTTGTCCCCAGGAGAGTTTTCCTACCGGGTTCGTCGCTGCGTCGATGAGGGCAGTATCAAGACCGTGGTGATCGACAGCATCAATGGCTATCAGGCGGCGATGCCCGAGGAAAACGCGCTGGTACTGCACATGCACGAGTTGCTGCTGTACCTCAATCGCCAGGGTGCCGCGACCTACATGACCGTCGCCCAGCATGGACTGGTCGGTGACATGCAGGCCCCCGTGGACATCACCTATCTGGCCGACACGGTCATCCTGCTGCGCTACTTCGAGGCATTAGGCAAGGTTCGCCGGGCGATCTCGATCATCAAGAAACGCACGGGCAGTCATGAGTCAACCATTCGGGAATACCGAATCAGCGCTCAGGGCATGACCATTGGTGAACCGCTGGATGCATTTCAGGGGGTATTGCGGGGTGTCCCGACCTATCTGGGTGCCAGCAATCCTTTGCTTGAGGAACAAAGCCCGTGATTGCCCGGGAAGCGATGTCCGAGCGCGCGATCATTCTCGCGCCGCTGGGTCGCGACAGCCAGATTGCGCTGATGATGCTCAATGAAGCGGGTTACGACGGGGTGATTACTCGGGACCTTGTGGCGTTATGCAGCGAGCTGGTGCAAGGGGCAGGATTGCTGTTGATCTCTTCCGAGGCCTTGTTGGGCGGTAATCTTGAACCGCTGTTCGGTCTGATCGAACAACAGCCTGCCTGGTCCGACCTTCCGATTGTATTGATGACCCACCATGGCGGCCCGGAGCAAAACCCGGCGTCGCGCTACGGCCCACAGCTGGGGAACGTGACCTTTCTTGAGCGTCCTTTTCATCCCGTGACGTTAATCAGTCTGGTGACCACCGCGTTGCGCGGCCGTCGACGACAGTACGACGCCAGGGACCGGCTGATCGATCTGAGTCAAAGCGAACTGCGGTTGCAAAACACCCTCGAAACCCTCGAACAGCAGGTCGAGGAACGCACCGCCCAGCTGCGACACAATGAGGAAGCCCTGCGCCAATCGCAGAAGATGGAAGCGGTCGGCCAGCTCACCGGCGGCATTGCCCACGACTTTAACAACATGCTGACCGGCATCATCGGCAGCCTGGAGCTGCTGCGCCGACGTGTGGCCCGTGGGCGCACCGACGATCTGGACAGTCTTATCGACCTGGGTGTGACGTCAGCCAACCGCGCGACAGGCCTGACCCACCGTCTGCTGGCATTCTCCCGGCGTCAGTCGCTGGACTCCAAACCCGTGGAGATGAACACCCTGGTGGTGTCCATGGGCGAGCTGCTTCAGCGCAGCATCAACGAAACCATTCAGCTGGACATGCAGCTGAACGAGCAACTCTGGGTGGCCGAAGCCGATCCCAACCAGTTGGAAAGCGCCCTGCTCAATCTGGTGCTCAATGCTCGGGATGCAATGCCCGACGGCGGCAAGCTGGTGGTGAAAACCAGTAACCAGCATTTGGACATTGGCTCCACCGAAGCCCAAAGCAACCTTCCACCGGGTGATTACGTGGTGCTGAGCGTCACAGACACTGGGTGTGGCATGCCGCAAAGCACCATCAACCGAGCCTTTGATCCGTTCTTTACCACCAAGCCCATCGGTCAGGGCACAGGCCTCGGGCTGTCGATGATTTATGGTTTCAGCAAACAATCGCGTGGCCACGTCGCCATTCACAGTGAAGTGGGCGAAGGCACCACGGTGAGCCTGTTTCTCCCGCGATTCGGCGGTGACGTGCCTCAGGACAGCCCGGTGGACGTCCAGCACGCTCCGTTCGCACAGAATGGCGAAACGGTGCTGATCGTCGAGGACGATCCGGCGGTACGGGTGTTGATCAGTACGGTGTTGAGTGACCTGGGCTATGCCTTCGTCGAGGCTGGTAATGCCGACAGCGCGGTGCCGATTCTCGACTCCAGGCAGCGTATCGATTTGTTGATCAGCGACGTTGGGTTGCCCGGCATGAATGGACGGCAACTGGCGGAAATCGGTCGGCAATACCGGCCGGATCTGAAGGTTTTGTTCATCACAGGCTACGCCGAGCATGCGGCAGTGCGTGGTGGTTTCCTTGATCCTGGCATGCAGATGATCACCAAGCCGTTCACCTTCGACCTATTGACGGCGAAGGTGCGGGAGATGATCCGCGTCTGAAGGTGCTTACGAGAGCATTTCCTGCATAAGCTCCTGCAGTACATCCAGATCGAACGGCTTGGCCAGGATCGGTGCTTTACGGGTGATCGGGCTGTCCGTCTCGCGGATCTCCTGCGGATAACCGCTGATAAAAATCACCTTGAGTTCCGGTCGCAGCTTCACGGCAGGTTCAGCAATCTGCACGCCAGAGATTCCGCCCGGCAGGCGGAAGTCGGTGATCATCATGTCCAGGTGTGGTTTGCTCGACAGAATCTCGAAGGCCTGCTCGCCGTTTTCGGCCTGCAATACCCGGTAGCCCTCACCCGACAGATAGGCCGACAGCACCATCAAAATCGAGGGGTCATCTTCGACGATCAATACGACGTCTTGTGCATCTTCACTCATGGGAAGCCTTTGTTCGGTCAATAGCTGCTGATACGACCGTGGGGTCGATCAGAGGTTGCGTTTATCTGGCTGTTTTCCTACTGCGGCAGACAAACGCGAAACAAGGCGCCTTCGCCAATCCGGCTTTCGACGGTAATGGAACCGCCATGGGCGGCCACAATCTGCTCGGAAATAAATAAGCCCAGGCCCAACCCCGCGACAGCGTGTTTGGCCGTGACGCGTTCGAATTGCTGGAAAATACGCTTCTGATTCTCTTCGCCGATGCCGATCCCGAGATCGCGCACTTCCACCCGAGCCTGACCGCCCTCACTGTACACCTTAACGGTGATCGGACTCTTGGCGCCGTAGCGCAAAGCATTGGTCAGCAGGTTGGAAATCACCTGTTCAATGCGAAATTCGTCCCAGCTGCCCACCACCGGTTGCTCGGCCTCCAGGGTGACCGAGGACTCGGCAGCATCGATCTGCGGTGCGAAGTTCTGCAGCAAGCCGCGAACCAGCGCCGACAGATCGAAGCGCGTCGGTCGGATCGACAACTTGCCGGTGCGAATGCGCGACACATCGAGCATGTCTTCGATCAAGCGGATCAGGCTTTTGATCTGCCGCTCGTCGCGATCGACCATCGCGTGCATCTTGTCCAGGGTAAACGCCGCAGCGTTATCCCGGGCAAGGTGCATCTTGCGCAACTGGGTTTCGAGGATCAGGCCATTGAGCGGCGTGCGGACTTCATGGGCGACGATGGACATGAAGTCATCGCGCATGCGCACCGCTTGCTCCAGTTCCAGCTGAGTACTCTGTAACTGCTTGAGCAGCGCTTCCTGCTCACGGCGGCTTTGCTCCAGCTCCTCGACCTGCTGTTTCATCGCCTTGCTTTGGCGAAACAGTTCGACGAACACGTTGACCTTGCTCTTGACCGCGTGGATATCCAGCGGCTTGTAGAGGAAATCCACGGCGCCGCTTTCGTAGCCCTTGAACGCGTAGTTCAGCTCACGACCGGCCGCACTGACGAACACGATCGGGATGTTCTTGGTCTTTTCCGTGCCGCGCATCAGCTCGGCCAGCTCGAAGCCGTTCATGCCGGGCATCTGCACGTCGAGAATGGCCATGGCGAATTCGTGTTGCAGCAACAGCGACAAGGCTTCATCGGCGGACAAGGCTTTGTAGACGATACGGTCTTCGCGTCTGATCAGCGCTTCGAGCGCCAACAGGTTCTCCGGCAGATCGTCGACGATCAGCAGTTTGGCTTGGATAGTACTTAGCATGCGATTCGTTCCAGCTCGACAAGCAGACGGCCGATGCCGCGTATAGGGAGGATGTGGTCTGGCTGGTGCATATCCAGTGCAGCTTGGGGCATGGTTGCAACCTGAGCTTCGTCCGGGTCCTGGACGATGGTCATGCCGCCACGGTATTTGACCTGGGCCAGTCCGCTGGCGCCATCGCGGTTGGCACCAGTCAACAACACCGCGGCCAGGGCTGAGCCGTAAGCATCGGCGGCCGACTCGAACAGGTAATCGATGGCCGGTCGCGAATAATGCACACGGGCTTCCAGACTCAAGGAAAAACTGCGGTCCTGCTCCACCGACAAGTGATAACCCGGAGACGCGAAATAGAGCGTTCCAGCTTTCACCAGCGTCTTGTCGCAGGCTTCCAGTACAGGCATGGAGACTCGCCGGGCGAACACCTCGGCCAGCTGGCTGCGACGTTCGTCAGGGAGGTGAAGAACCACAATGATCGGCAGCGTGAAGCCTTTTCGCAGGGGGCTGAGGATATTCAGCAGTGCCTCTACACCGCCGGCCGAGGCGCCGATCACGACAGCCTCTATAGAAGGCAGATTCGCTGCACTGTTCATGATTTGCGGTAAATCCGTTCTTGTTTGACCAACGGTTCGAACTGGTTGCCGTAGGCTGAAAAATCCAGGGTTTCCTTACTACCCAGCACCAAAAATCCTCGATGGCAAAGGGATTCATGGAACAAACCGAACGCACGATCCTGAAGCTTTTTATTGAAGTAAATCAAAACATTACGACACGAAATTAATTGAGTTTCTGAAAAGACACTGTCAGTCGCCAGGCTGTGATCGGCGAAGGTCACGTTCTCACACAGCGTCTTGTCGAAAATGGCGTAACCGTAGGCCGCCGTGTAGTAGTCGGCGAACGAACGCTGGCCACCTGCCTGCTGGTAGTTATGAGTGTAGGCGCGGACATTCTCCATGGAGAAAATCCCTTGCTTGGCTTTATCCAGCGAGCGCGGATTGATGTCGGTGGCGTAGATGATGGTGCGATCGAGCAAGCCTTCTTCGCGCAGCAGAATGGCCATCGAATAGACCTCTTCACCCGTGCTGCAACCGGCGATCCAGATCTTGATCGAGGGGTAAGTCTTGAGCAACGGCACCACTTCCTTGCGGATCGCCAGGAAATGCGAAGGGTCACGGAACATTTCACTGACCGGGATCGTCAGCAGTTGCAACAACTGCATGAACGCCGTCGGGTCGTGCAGGACCTTTTCCTGCAACGCTGAAATGGTCGTGCACTCGAACTGGCTCAACGCGTGATTGACCCGACGCTTGATCGAAGCGCCGGAGTAGTCGCGAAAGTCATAGCTGTATTTGAGATAGATCGCCTCGATCAACAAGCGCAATTCGATTTCGGTATTCTTTTCCACTAAAAGCTTTCCACTAAATGCGTTCCATCTTCGGTAACCACACGCGAATCAGCGAGAACAGGCGATCCAGGTCGATGGGCTTAGCCAGGTAATCATTGGAGCCCGCTTGCAAGCAGCGCTCCTGATCGTCCTTCATGGCCTTGGCCGTCACCGCAATGATCGGCAGCTTGCGCCAGCGCGGGTCCTTGCGGATCTCGATGGTGGCTTCGTAGCCATCCATCTCTGGCATCATCACGTCCATCAGCACCAGATCGATGTCCTCGACTTCATTCAGTCTTTCAATCGCTTCACGACCGTTACGGCCAATGACCACGACTGCACCCTTTTGCTCCAGAGCACTGGTGAGGGCGAAGATATTGCGTACATCGTCGTCCACCAGCAGCACCTTGCGACCCTCGAAAACCTTGTCGCGACTGCGCGCGGTCTTGAGCATCCTCTGGCGTTCATGGGACAACCTGGATTCGACTTTGTGCAGAAAGAGTGTGACCTCATCCAGCAAACGCTCTGGCGAGCGCGCGCCCTTGATGATGATCGAGCGCGAATACTTGCGCAGGTCGGCCTCTTCGTCCCGCGTCAGGTTGCGCCCGGTGTAGACGATCACCGGCGGGAACGAGCAGATATCTTCCGTGGACATGCGCTTGAGCAAGTCGTTGCCGAGCATGTCCGGTAGCTTCAGGTCGATGATCATGCAGTCGAAAATCGTCGTGCGCAGATGGTCCAGGGCATCCTGTGCCAGGCCAACAGCAGTGATCTCGATGTCTTCGTCGCCGATCAGCCGGGCAATGCTATCGCGCTGCAGATCATCGTCTTCGACCAGCAGGACGCGTTTGACTTTCTGGGTCAGCTTGGCCTCAAGGCGGGCAAACACGTCCTTGAGCTCCTCGCGGGTGGTCGGCTTGACCGCGTAACCAATGGCGCCCATGTGCATCGCGGCTTCGACCCGGTCTTCCACGGAAATCACATGCACCGGAATGTGCCGGGTTTCAGCGTGTTCCTTCAGGCGTTGCAGCACGGTCAACCCGGAATGATCCGGCAAGCGCATGTCCAGCAGAATGGCGTCCGGGATGAATTCCCTCGCCAGGTCGTAACCCTCGTCCGCGCCGTGCGCCACCAGGCACTGATAACCCAGCTCATGCGCCAGGTCGTAAAGGATATTGGCGAAGTTCGGCTCGTCTTCCACCACCAGAATGCAACGAGTGGCGAATGGCGCCTTGGTGCGATCGTCGTCGAAACGCGGGATATCGACTTCGGCAATCAACGGCACCAGCGCGGCGGGCGTCACTCTCGGTGTAAAGGCAACCGGCGTGGCTCTCATCGGCTCGACAGGATCCTCGCCCGGTTCAACGTATTGCTGCGGCAAAACCAGTGTAAACACACTGCCCTGCCCCGGCTCGCTGGTGACACTGATGGAACCACCGAGCAAGGCGGCCAGGTCACGGGAAATCGACAAGCCCAGGCCGGTGCCGCCGTAACGTCGATTGGTGGTGCCATCGGCCTGGCGGAAAGCTTCGAAAATGCTGTCCTGCTGATCCGCGGCAATGCCAATCCCCGAATCGCGAATGATAAAGGCGATACCGTCGCCTGGCTGGCTGGCAACCGTCAGGCTGACCGTGCCTCTTTCGGTGAATTTCACCGCGTTGGACAGCAGGTTCTTGATGACCTGCTCCAGACGTTGGCGGTCGGTAAAGATCATCATCGGCGCACCGGCCTGCACCTCGACCTGGAAATCCAGTTTCTTGTCGGTCGCCAAGGGCTGGAACATCCCGCGCAAGCCATCCACCAGCCGCGCGACACTGGTGTTCTCCGGTCGCATCTCAAGCTTGCCGGCCTCGACCTTGGAAATGTCGAGAATGTCGTTGATCAAGTTGAGCAAATCATTGCCGGCGGAGTAGATCGACTCGGCGAACTTGACCTGCTCGGCGCTGAGGTTTTCCTGGGGGTTTTCCGCCAGCAACTTGGCCAGGATCAACGAGCTGTTCAGCGGTGTGCGCAACTCATGGGACATGTTGGCGAGGAATTCAGACTTGTACTTGCTCGAGCGCTGCAACTCTTCGGCGCGTTCTTCGAGCTGGGTCTGGGCCTGATTGAGCTCGCTGTTCTTCAGGTCCATGGCGTCGCGCTGAGACGCCAGTATCCCCGCCTGCTCGGCGAGCTGCTCATTCGTTTGTTCAAGCTCGACTTGCTGGGTCTCCAGATGCGCCTGGGACTCCTTGAGAATCCGCGACTGCTCTTCCAGCTCTTCGTTGGCGGTCTTGAGTTCTTCCTGCTGGACTTGCAGTTCTTCATTGAGCTGCTGGGTTTCGGCCAGCACTTCCTGCAAGCGCTGGCGATAGCGAGCGGCCTCGATGGACGTGCCGATGTTGCCAGCAATCAGTTCAAGCAATTCGACGTCACGGTCCGTCAGCGGGCGCAGGAAGCCCAGTTCGATCACACCGTTGACCCGATCGTCGTCATTGGTCGGCACGACCAGCACGCTGTGCGGCAGACCTTCGCCCAGGCCGGAGCTGACCTTGAAGTAATCGCTCGGTACGTCATCGAGACGAATCAAGCGAGCCTGGTTCGCTACCTGGCCGACAATGCCTTCATCGCTGTAAATCTGCTGTTCGCGCGCTTCCTGCTCGCGGGAGAAACCGTAAGAGGCAATGCGCTTGAGTCCACCGTGCTCTTCACGAACATAAATAGCCGCCACGGCCGTGCCCAGGTACTGCGCGCAGAACTGCAGAATGTTGCGGCCCAGCAGATTAAGCGACAGTTGCCCCAACACTTGTTCGGCCAGTTCGGTCTGGCCATTGCGCAGCCAGGCCTGCTGTTCCAGACGCTGGGCGCTGGCCTGTTGCGCGGCGAGGTTGGCGCTGTAACTTTGTGAAAGGTTGAGCAAGTCCCGACGGCCAATGTAGGCCAGCAATGCGCTGATCCCGGCGATGAACAACAGGTAAAGGCTGATGCTCCAGATCGTGGTGCGGCGCACTTCCTCGTTGCGCGTGGTGCGTAACTGCTGCTCCATGTCGATCACGTCTTCGAATTGCTTGCGGATCTCATCGGTCAGCCGCTTGCCGCGCCCGGCCTTGACCACGCTGCGGTAATCGCCGCTGGATCGCTGCAATTCAATGAGTGCCTGCGCGTAAGTGGCCCACTCATTCTGCAAGGCCTGGAGCCGGTTCAGACGGTCGGTCTGCACCGGGTTGTCCGCGGTCAGTTCGAGCAAGGTATTGAGGGCGACAGCGATTCGTGGCTTGGCCGTTTCGTAGGGTTCAAGGAAGTGTTCGTCGCCAGTGAGCAGGAAGCCGCGCATACCGGTTTCCAGATCGACGGTCAGCTTGACCGATTCATTGGCGTTATTGATCACCCGGTCGGTGTGCTCGACCCACTGGGTCACCGACAGCAGGTAAGTGATCAGCGAAACAAAGAACACTGCACTGAGCACGCCGACACCCAACGGCAGGCTGACGTTGCGGCTCAGGAGTTTACGGAATCGTTGCTCATCAACCGAAGACGCGGATGTCATGGGGGGGAAACCTTGTCGAACTGTTGAAAACCAAGGAGTTTGCCCCAAAAGCCCCGGTTTGATCCAATTTTCTGACACCTTTTCGCGCAAAATCCTACATTCCACTGCTCTAGCGCAAAGGAGCGGTTATCCTTGCCAGCACTTGTGCGGCTATTCTTTTTTCTACCGCGCGGGAACTTGTCGGGTTGCCTCACTTACTCAAGCAAGAACCCGGCGATTTCGATCGACCGACAACCGCGAATTCAACCTCTGAGAACCCACTATGTCCGCCACCGCGTCCATCATCCTTGTAGTCGAAGACGACGCCATCGTGCGCATGCTGATTGTCGATGTGCTGGAGGAACTCGAGTTCAAGGTGCTCGAGGCCGATGGCAGCGAACAGGCGCTGGAGTTTCTCAACGACGAAGATCAGTACATCGATTTGATGATGACAGACGTTGGTTTGCCGGTGATGGACGGCCGTGAACTGGCCACCCAGGCCCGGATGCTGCGCCCCGAGCTGCCCATCCTGTTTGCTAGCGGTTATGCCGAAAGTATTGATGTGCCCGAAGGTATGCACGTGATTGGTAAACCGTTTTCCATTGATCAGTTGCGCGACAAGGTCAAAGGCATGCTGACCTGAGACAGTTGACTGGGCATCTTGGCCCCACCACTTTTCTGCATAAACCGACGTAAGGCTGCATTTTTCGGCGTTTTTGGGCTCTGACCTGTCAAGCTTGACAGTAGAAAAGGCCGCCCGCCTGGCGTTTGATTGGACCGGTGATCCCACTCATAAGGAACCGAGTCCATGCCGAGTCGAACCGAACGCTACGCACGTCATTTGAAAATCAGCGGATCATTGCTGATGCTCATCGCCGGATATGGTTGCCAGTCAGCCTCTTCCGACAATCCCCAGCACTGCTTTGAACAGAGCGGACAGGCGTTCAGCGAAGTATTGAGCTGCTATCGCAAAGCCGAAGCGACGCAACCGCTGCGCTACATCAGTAAGGGACAAGAGCAACAGCCCGGCGTCAACATCCGGCGCTTCGAACTGACGTCACAGACCTGGGGCCAGGGCGGTCAAGTCGCACCGGCAGACTGGACCCATGGAGTCGACCTGTACATTCCCGATAACGTCAAGGGTACGCGTGCCGTGCTGGTCGCCAACGACGGCGTCAACAAGCCTTTGCCCGGTGAGTCTCCGGGAGCACCCAACAACTTTTCGCAGCAAACGCTGCTCAACATTGCCCGGCAAACCGGTTTGATCGTAGTGGCTGTCAGCAATGTCCCTAACCAGTATTTGACCTACAGCGATGACGGCGTGCCGCGCACAGAAGATGGCAGCGTTGCCCACAGCTGGAAACTCTTCATGCAGGCCCCGGAACAACAGCCCTTTATGTCGCTGCATGTGCCGATGATGGAAGCGCTGGTCAAAGCCATGGACCTGGCGCAAAAGGAAACGCAGCGAGGCCAGGTGGTGAGTTTTCTTGCCACCGGTGCGTCGAAACGCGGTTGGGCGGTATGGCTGTCCGCCCTTGCGGACTCACGCGTCGATAGCATCGTGCCGTTTGTCATCGACGTCTTGAACACGGACAAAGTGTTCGACCAGACGTTTCTGGCCTACGGCGGTAACTGGCCACTGGCGTACATCGACTACTACTTGCAAGGCGTGATTGCCCAACGCAAGACCGAGCCGTTCAAGAAGCTGATGCAGGTCGAAGATCCGATGACCTATAGGAATCTGTCCGGTTACACCGACCGCTTGAAGATCCCGAAATATGTCGTCAACGCCAGTGGCGATGACTTCTTCATCCCGGATGCTTCACGCGAGTATTTTCCGGACCTGCCGGGTGACAATACACTTCGGGTCATTCCCAATGCCGCCCACGATGTTCGGGCGTTTGTTGAAGCGAACCTGATTCCTTATATCAAGCGGCGGCAGACTGGCAATACCGCACCGAGGTTAAAGGCACAGGAACAGCGCCTGGACGCCACATTGACCAAGTTGCACCTGACCTTGTCCGAAATGCCGATCAGGACGACTCAGTGGACAGCGCTCAACCCGAAGGCCCGGGACTTTCGGTACAACTGCGGCGTGCGCTACACCGCAAAACCATTGCCGGTCGCAATGGACGTCCAGGCGACTCTCCGTGCTCCCGAGGAGGGTTGGAGCGCCCAGTTCATCGAAACTGAGTATGCGGACGGCGTTGTCGAAACGACGATGGTCAAGGTGCTTCCGCAAACATATCCGAATCAGCCGCCACCCGCCGATCAGGCATTTTGCAGAACGCTACCCGCCACCCCGGGTCAGTAAATCACGACACGACAATCTCAACCCTTTTGCTCTGTGGGGTTGTCGTGTTTCCTTGACTGTTCTCGGTCATTCATTTTCTTGCCTGACGCCGGAGCGTTCAGTTCAATGCCACGCTTGCTGTGGTTTAATTGCGCCCTACCCGATGACCCGTCTCAAGGAATACCGATGACCCAGCCCCGCGCAACCAAAGTCCTGGTCATTGGTTACGTCTGGCCCGAGCCCCGCTCTTCGGCGGCCGGCGGGCACATGATGCAAATTCTCGAGACCTTCTTGCAGCAAGGCTGGGACATTACTTTCAGTAGCCCGGCCGGCACCGGTGAACACCGGGCAGACCTGACGGTCTTGGGCATTCGCGAAGTCCCGATCGAATTGAACAACAGCAGTTTCGACACGTTCATCAGCGAACTGGCCCCGGACATTGTCCTGTTCGATCGGTTCATGATGGAAGAACAGTTCGGCTGGCGAGTTGAAAAACACTGCCCCGATGCCTTGCGCGTGCTTGAGACCTCCGACCTGCAAAGCCTGCGAGATGCCCGCCATCAACGCCTCAAGGAGCGTTTGAAGGCCAGTGACGACGCCAATGACTTCAATGAACTGTTCGCGCCGGCGTTACGTGAAGAGTTTGAGCTCATGGCCGAGACCGATCTGGCCAAACGGGAGATCGCAGCGATTTATCGTTGCGACTTGAATCTGATGATTTCAGAAGTAGAGATCGAGTTGCTGGTCGAGCAATTCAAGCTGCCGCGCCAACTGCTGCACTGGTGCCCGCTGATGGTCGATCTACCGAGCGTGCCACCGGCTTCTTTTGAAGACCGCGCGCACTTTCTCAGCATCGGCAACTTCCGTCATGCCCCTAACTGGGATGCGGTGCTCTGGATGAAAACCACTATCTGGCCGCTGATCCGCCAACAACTGCCAACGGCTCAATTGCACATTTACGGTGCTTACACACCGCCCAAAGCGACTGCGTTGCACAACCCCGGCCAGGGTTTTCATGTAATGAACTGGGCGGAAGATGCATTAAAAGTCATGTCTGGCGCACGGATTTGCCTGGCCCCCTTACGCTTCGGTGCCGGAATCAAAGGCAAAATTGTCGACGCCATGTTGTGTGGCACGCCCACGATCACAACGCCAATCGGCGCAGAAGCGATGCATGGCGAACATCCTTGGCCGGGTGCCGTGACCCGAACAGCACAGGCGTTCGCCGATTGCGCGGTTCAACTGTACAAGGACGAGGCTCTGTGGACGAACGCCCAATCCCAAGGGACGACCTTGCTGGCCGGTCGTTATCGACAGTCCGAACATGGCCCGGCGCTGATCGAAAAGTTGTTGTATTGCCAACAACACTTGGCACAACTTAGAAGCGATAACTTTACGGGAAGCATGTTGCGTCATCACCACCATAAAAGTACGCAATACATGGCGCAATGGATTGAAGCGAAGAATCGAAATCCGCTATAGAGCTCACACTAATAATAAATATTTTGCATCACCACCCTTGTTGACCACACCAACTCCACACCCTATAAACATCTGCCGAGCTTAAGCTTCGCTAGTTAAGTTAGACACAACCAACTTCTCTTTTTAAAAACAATGCAAGGATGCATTAAATGGATAACTTTGTTCAGAACAAAAGTACGCATAAAAACTGGATGCTAGCCACGCCGGCAATTGATACATTGTCACTCTGTGAATTGACACTGCCGGGAACACACAACGCAGGCAGCGACTGGAAAGCGTCCTGGCCGTTTTTCGGCCCTCCCGCCCATTGGGTGGCATGTCAGCATGAATCGTTCTACAGCCAGCTGTGTCACGGCTCTCGGGCTCTCGACATCCGTTTATTGCAGGACGATAGCGCAAAAGGACTCGACAAGTTCGGCATTCATCACAACGGCCACCGCAACTCTCGCACCTTGAAGAATCTTGTGACCGACGTGGAACAATTTCTTAAGGAGAGCCCGAATGAATTCATTATTCTAGACTTCCATCAACTGCAGGGTGATAGGTTTGATTTCACTAACTTCAATAGCATGGTGAAACAGTATCTTGGCAATCGCATAATCCCCACCAAAAACCTGTCTCTGAGCCTGCATCAGCTCAAACAAATCAGCTCTATACAAAGAATTTTAGTCGCCGCCCCTTGGCACAGTGCTCTTGATCGAAACGTATTTCACGAGCAGATCGAGCACAAATGGTCTGGCAGCGGTATCGCCAGTGCCACTGATTTGGCGGTGCACATTATGAATGTGATGAGAAACCCGCCAGGCACAGAGGCACCGTGGTCGCTTTCCGCCACCAGTTACAGCGCTCTTGGCGGCCCCGTGGATATTCATGATGAGCTTAATTTCTGGTTCCACCCGAAGGCCAGCGACTGGGCGTCAAAGTGCAACATCATCAATGTCGATTTTATTGAAGAGTCCAACATTGTCTCTTATTGCCGAACTGTAAACCTGACGAAAGCGAGCAAGCGAAATTAACAATTTTCGCGCCATCAAATAGCTATTCTTGTGTAAGTGTTTCCGACGCTGGCAATACTGCCACGCACTTCTATGCTGGGTCATGAAAGCCTTTTGTTTCAGGCGAGTGATACGGATGTGGCACCCAGCCACATCCGACACATGAACTTCTTCTCCCCATGGATGGGGCGAATCAACGACAAGGAACTGTCATGACCCGCAATACAGCAACCACACTCGACAAACAGAAATGGATGAGCAACGTACTGGATATCGGCCAGTTGAAGCTGACCGATATTGTCTGGCCCGGCACGCACAACGCCGGCATGGACAAAAAAGCGCCGAACTATGAGGTGGTGGTCGGCAACTGGACAACGTGCCAAAACGACTCATTTGCCTGGCAACTGGCCAACGGCGCACGGGCGTTCGACATCCGGCTTGGCTGTACCGCCGGCCCGGTAGTACCGGTGTTCTACTTCCATCACAGCGGCTATCAGTCCCACCGCATTCTTGATGAACTGATCGATGCGGTGACGTCATTCCTCGACCGAAACCCGGACGAATTCATCGTCCTCGACTTCCACCAGTTAGGGGATGCAGCGAAGCCTTTCGACTACCAACAACTCAATGATTTTCTGATGCGCCGCCTGGGTTCGCGCCTTATCCGCTCCTTGGATGCATTCAGTACCGTGGAACAACTCAAGCGCGCCAGCTCACAGCGCCGCATTGTCATGGCAGCGCAGGCGAAGCCCGGGCTGGACCGTGAGTATTTCTGGCCGCAGATACCTCACAAGTGGAACGGCAAGGTATTCACCGACACCAGCGATCTGCAATCGCATATCCAGACCACCCTTGTGGGGGCGCCTTACGATAGATTTCTCTGGTCTTTGCCGGCGACGTGCTATTCGCTGCTGGGGGGCCCGCAGCACATCAAAAACCAAATCAACGACTGGTTCCACACCACCCGCGACTGGGTCACCCGGTGCAGCATCATCAGCACCGATTTCTTTGACGAGGCGGATATTGTCCGCTACTGCTGGAGCGCCACCAGCATGAAAGCGGTTTACGGAGACAGGTTGCACAAGTCGGCCTAAGCGAAAGTCGTGGCACGCTGGCACAGCGGGCGCCAAAAGAGGCATGATCGGATAGCGATAACAAGAAAAGCGCCCTGACATGACCCGAACCGCCCGCGTGACAGACCCCTCCTACGAACTGATGGACGACCACAACGGGTTGTCCATCATCTACCGCCAGCACGGTTTTCCTTGCCCGTTGGTGCGTTGGCATTTTCACAAGGAATACGAACTGCACCTGATCGTCGCCAGCTCCGGCAAAGTGTTCATCGGTGACTACATCGGTAACTTCTATCCAGAATCGCTATTCCTCACCGGCCCCAACCTGCCCCACAACTGGATCAGCCAGGTGGCCGAAGACGAAGTGGTGCCCAAGCGCGACATGCTGGTCAACTTCACGGATGAGTTATTCGACAGCGGTCACTTGGTGTTTGCCGAGCTCAAAACGCTGGCGCCGCTGTTGGAGCGCGCCCAGTACGGCATCGAGTTTCGCTGCAAGCGCACCATTCGCCAGGCCATGACTTTGATGCAGCGCATCGCCGACAGCAAAGGCGTGACACGCCTCGGGCACTTTTTCATTCTGCTGGAGTTGCTGGCGGCCTCTGATGACTATCAGCTGCTATCCGGGGCCACGACGCCGCAATTGGCCGACGAGCACAACATCGATCGCACCAATCGGGCGGTGGATTACATCTTCGCGCATTACGCCCGGGACCTGCCGCTGGAGGAAGTCGCCGAGCACCTTGGCATGAAGCCGACTTATTTCAGTCGAGTGTTCAAGCAAGCCACTGGCCGCTGTTTCATCGAATTCGTCAATCGACTGCGCATCAGCAAATCCTGCGAGCTGCTGGCCGATGGCAACAAACCGGTAACCGATGTGTGTTTCGAGTCGGGCTTCAACAATATTTCCAACTTCAATCGGCGTTTTCAGCAGCTCAAGGGCATGACGCCGTCGCATTACCGGCGATTGGCCGTGCAGCGGCTGACTGAGCAGAACCTGGGTTAAACGCCTGAAAACCTATACGGATTCCACAGAGCCTAACCGCTGAAAAGCCGTCCCCTGCACATCTCCCTCCAAACACCAGTGCAAAATAGTATCGATTCAAGTGCGATGGATGATTTGTCACGTCATCAATAGAAGGCTGTAATCAGTGCACATTCTTCCCTCCGCAGGAAGACACAAAAACAATAACTGTCCTTCTGTAACCCGCCGGGTGCAGAAAAGGAGTGCACGATGCAACCTTCTGTAAAAGCTCTGCTTGCCCTCACCTGCATGACCCTTAGCAGCGTCAGCCTCGGCGCCCAGACCCTGACCATCGCCACCGTCAACAACAGCGACATGATCCGCATGCAAAAACTCTCGAAAATCTTCGAGACCGAGCATCCGGACATCAAGCTCAATTGGGTGGTGCTGGAAGAAAATGTCTTGCGCCAACGCCTGACCACTGACATCGCCACTCAGGGCGGACAGTTCGATGTGCTGACCATCGGCATGTACGAAGCCGCACTCTGGGGTGCCAAGGGTTGGCTGGAGCCGATGAAGGACTTGCCAGCCAGCTACGCCCTCGACGACGTGTTCCCGTCGGTGCGTGAAGGCCTGTCGGTCAAGGGTTCGCTGTATGCGTTGCCGTTCTACGCCGAAAGCTCCATCACCTATTACCGCACCGATCTGTTCAAGGATGCCGGGCTGACCATGCCCGAACACCCGACCTGGACCCAGATCAGCGAATTCGCCAGCAAACTCACCCATAAGGATAAAGAACAGTACGGCATCTGCCTGCGCGGCAAGGCCGGCTGGGGCGAGAACATGGCGCTGATCACCACCGTTGCCAATGCCTATGGTGCGCGCTGGTTCGATGAGAAGTGGCAACCGGAATTCACCGGCCCCGAGTGGAAAAATGCGCTGAACTTTTACGTCGACACCATGAAGAAATCCGGCCCGCCGGGAGCGTCGAGCAATGGTTTCAATGAAAACCTGGCGCTGTTCAACAGCGGCAAATGCGCGATCTGGGTCGATGCCAGCGTCGCCGGCTCCTTCGTCACCGACAAGACCCAAAGCAAGGTCAGCGACCACGTCGGCTTCACCTACGCACCGCACGAAACCACCAACAAGGGCTCGGCCTGGTTGTATTCCTGGGCGCTGGCGATTCCGACCAGTTCCAAGGCCAAGGACGCCGCGAAAACCTTCAGCGCCTGGGCCACTTCCAAGGAGTATGGCGCTTTGGTTGCCGAGAAAGACGGCATTGCCAACGTACCACCAGGTACCCGCGCTTCGACGTATAGCGACGAGTACATGAAGGCTGCGCCGTTCGCCAAGGTGACCCTTGAATCGCTGAAAGCCGCGGACCCGAGCAATCCGACCCTCAAGCCCGTGCCGTATATCGGCATCCAGTTGGTGACCATTCCTGAATTCCAGGCCGTGGGCACCCAGGTCGGCAAATTGTTCTCAGCCGCACTGATCGGCCAGACAACGGTCGACCAGGCCCTGACCGCTGCCCAGTCAACCACCGAACGTGAAATGAAGCGCGCCGGTTACCCCAAGTAACCCGCCATTTCAATGTGGGAGCGAGCCTGCTCGCGAAGAGGTCGGTACATCCGATGCATCTCTGGCGACTGGAACACCGCTTTCGCGAGCAGGCTCGCTCCCACAGTTGATCTTCATATGTCTGTTCCTTATCGGTTCTATCGCCATGAATATTTCAACTGCCAAAGCTCACATGGACATTCCCCAGCTGGTGCGTAAAAGTCGGTTGGCCAACCCCGGCTGGTTCCTGGTCAGCCCCTCAGTGGCGTTGTTGCTACTGTGGATGATCGTGCCGTTGGGCATGACCGTTTACTTCTCGCTGATCCGCTACAACCTGCTCTACCCCGGCGAGAACCAGTTCGTCGGGCTGGAGAACTTCAGCTACTTCCTCAGCGACTCGGGTTTCCTGCCCGGCGCCACCAACACCTTGTTGCTGGTCGGCAGCGTGCTGCTGATCAGCGTGGTGTTCGGGGTGCTGATCAGTGCGCTGCTGGAGGCCAGTGAGTTTCTCGGTCGCGGCATCGTGCGGGTGATGCTGATCTCGCCGTTTTTCATCATGCCCACCGTCGGTGCGCTGATCTGGAAGAACCTGATTTTCCATCCGGTGTCGGGGATTCTCGCCTACGTCTGGAAGCTGTTCGGCGCGCAGCCGGTGGACTGGCTGGCGCATTACCCGCTGCTGTCGATCATCATCATTGTGTCCTGGCAATGGCTGCCGTTCGCGATCCTGATCCTGATGACCGCCATGCAGTCCCTCGACCAGGAGCAGAAAGAAGCCGCGCGCCTCGACGGTGCCGGGCCGATCGCGATTTTCTGGAACCTGACCTTGCCGCACCTGGCACGGCCGATTGCCGTCGTGGTGATGATCGAAACCATCTTCCTGCTCTCGGTGTTCGCCGAAATCTTCACCACCACCAACGGCGGCCCCGGCTACGCCTCGACCAACCTCGCCTACCTGATCTACAACCAGGCGCTGGTGCAGTTCGACGTCGGCATGGCGTCCGCCGGTGGTTTGATCGCGGTGGTGATCGCCAACATCGCGGCCATCGTGCTGGTGCGCATGATCGGCAAAAACCTGACAGACAAAGCCTGAGGCCTGCGCCATGACCCTTCAACAATCCCGCCGTCTGCAAAGCCTGCTGCTCGGCACCCTGGCCTGGGCCATCGCGATCCTGATCTTCTTCCCGATCTTCTGGATGGTGATGACCAGTTTCAAAACCGAAATCGATGCCTTCGCCACGCCGCCGCAGTTCATCTTCACCCCGACGCTGGAGAATTACCTGCACATCAACGAGCGCAGCGATTACTTCAGCTTCGCCTGGAACTCGGTGGTGATTTCCTTCAGCGCCACGGCCCTTAGCCTGCTGATCGCGGTGCCGGCGGCGTACTCGATGGCGTTCTACGAAACCCAACGCACCAAAGGCACACTGCTGTGGATGCTCTCCACCAAGATGCTGCCGCCGGTGGGCGTGCTGATGCCGATCTACCTGCTGGCCAAAAGTTTCGGCCTGCTCGATACGCGCATCGCGCTGATCGTGATCTACACGCTGATCAACCTGCCGATCGTGGTCTGGATGATTTACACCTACTTCAAAGACATCCCCAAGGACATCCTCGAAGCCGCGCGCCTCGACGGTGCCACGCTGTGGCAGGAAATGGTCCGGGTGCTGCTGCCAATCGCCAAGGGCGGCCTGGCGTCCACGGTGCTGTTGTCGCTGATCCTGTGCTGGAACGAGGCGTTCTGGTCCTTGAACCTGACTTCGTCGAAAGCCGCGCCGCTGACCGCATTGATCGCCTCGTACTCCAGCCCCGAAGGTCTGTTCTGGGCCAAGTTGTCGGCGGTGTCGACGCTGGCCTGCGCGCCGATCCTGATCTTCGGCTGGATCAGCCAGAAACAATTGGTCCGCGGCCTGTCGTTCGGCGCCGTGAAATGAAGATCGCCGACTCAACGCGATCCACTGTGGGAGCGAGCCTGCTCGCGATGGCGGAGTGTCATTCAACAGTGATGTTGACTGACACGGCCTTATCGCGAGCAGGCTCACTCCCAAAAAAAAGCCCGCACGGCTCAACTGAATAACAACAAGTGGAGGCCCATCATTATGGCCAACCTGACAATCAAGAATCTGCAAAAAGGCTTCGAAGGCTTTTCCATCATCAAAGGCATCGACCTGGAAGTGAACGACCGTGAGTTCGTGGTGTTCGTCGGCCCGTCGGGCTGCGGCAAATCCACGTTGCTGCGCCTGATTGCCGGCCTGGAAGAAGTCAGTGGCGGCACCATCGAACTGGATGGCCGCGACATCACCGAAGTCAGCCCGGCCAAGCGCGACCTGGCGATGGTGTTCCAGACCTACGCCTTGTACCCGCACATGAGCGTGCGCAAAAACATGTCGTTTGCCCTCGATCTGGCTAGCGTACCGAAAGCCGAAGTCGAGAAGAAAGTCGGCGAAGCGGCGCGCATCCTTGAACTCGGGCCGATGCTCGAACGTAAACCGAAACAGTTGTCCGGCGGTCAGCGTCAGCGCGTGGCCATCGGCCGGGCTATCGTGCGCAATCCGAAAATCTTTCTGTTCGACGAGCCGCTGTCCAACCTCGACGCCGCCCTGCGGGTGCAGATGCGCCTGGAACTGTTGCGCCTGCACAAAGAACTCAAAGCCACGATGATCTACGTGACCCACGATCAGGTCGAAGCCATGACCATGGCCGACAAGGTGGTCGTACTCAATGGCGGCAAAGTCGAACAAGTCGGCTCGCCCCTGGATCTGTATCACCAGCCGGCCAATCTGTTTGTCGCCGGGTTCCTGGGCACGCCGAAAATGGGCTTCCTCAAGGGCAAAGTTACCCGCGTCGAGAGCCAGAGCTGCGAAGTGCTGCTGGACGCCGGCACCCGCATCACGTTGCCGCTGAGCGGCGCCAACCTGAGCGTCGGTGGTGCGGTGACCCTGGGCATTCGCCCGGAGCATCTGAATCTCGCGCAAACCGGTGACTGCACTTTGCAGGTCACGGCCGACGTCAGCGAACGCCTGGGCAGCGACACCTTCTGCCACGTGGTGACCTCGTCCGGCGAAGCCTTGACCATGCGCGTTCGCGGCGACCTGGCCAGCCGTTATGGCGAGTCGCTGAGCCTGCATCTGGACGCCGAGCACTGCCATTTATTCGATGCCGACGGTGTGGCGCTGACCCGCCCGTTGCGCGCTGCGGCCTGATTTTAGAGAGCACGTGATGAAACTCAATAAACAGAACCTCAATCGCCTCGCCTCCGAGGTGGTCCTGCCCGCCTACGCCCTGAGCGACACCCGTCAAGGCATCGCGCACATCGGCGTCGGCGGTTTCCACCGCGCTCACCAGGCCTATTACACCGACGCGTTGATGAATACCGGTGAAGCACTGGACTGGGCCATTTGCGGCGTCGGCCTGCGCGCCGATGACCGCCGCGCCCGTGACGATCTCAAAGAGCAGGATTACCTCTTCACCCTGTTCGAGTTGGGCGATACCGACGACACCGAAGTTCGGGTGATCGGCGCGATTCGCGAGATGCTGCTGGCCGAAGATGGCGCACAAGCGCTGATCGACAAACTCGCCAGCCCCGAGATCCGTATCGTTTCGCTGACCATTACCGAGGGTGGTTACTGCATCGATGACAGCAACGGCGAGTTCATGGCCCAGCTGCCGCAAATCCAGCACGACCTGGCACACCCGAGCGCACCGAAAACCGTGTTCGGTTTTCTCTGCGCCGCGTTGGCCAAACGTCGTGCAGCCGGCACGCCCGCGTTCACCTTGATGTCCTGCGATAACCTGCCGCACAACGGCGCGGTCACTCGCAAAGCGTTACTGGCTTTCGCCGCCCTGCGCGATGCCGATCTGCGGGACTGGATCGCCACCCACGTGAGTTTCCCCAATGCCATGGTCGACCGCATCACGCCGATGACCAGCACCGAACACAAGCTGCAACTGCACGATAAACACGCTATCGACGATGCCTGGCCGGTGGTCTGCGAACCTTTTGTGCAATGGGTGCTGGAGGACAAGTTCGTCAACGGTCGTCCAGCCTGGGAAAAGGTCGGCGTGCAGTTCACCGACGACGTCACGCCTTATGAAGAGATGAAGATCAAACTGCTCAACGGCAGCCACCTGGCACTCACATATCTGGGTTTTTTGAAGGGTTACCGCTTCGTTCACGAAACCATGAACGACCCGCTGTTCGTATGCTACATGCGTGCCTACATGGACCTGGACGTGACCCCGCAACTGTCACCCGTGCCGGGGATTGACCTGACCGAGTACAAGAACACGCTGGAGGCGCGCTTCTCCAACCAGGCGATTGCCGATCAGCTGGAGCGTGTGTGTTCGGACGGTTCGTCGAAGTTTCCGAAGTTCACTGTGCCGACGATCAATCGATTGATTGCTGATGGACGAGAGATGACGCGTGCGGCATTGGTGGTGGCCGCTTGGGCGTTGTATTTGAAGGGCGTGGACGAGAATGGCGATACCTACAGCATTCCTGATCCGCGGGCGGCGTTCTGTCAGGCACTGGTGGCGGATGATGCGTTGATCACCCAGCGGTTGCTGGAGGTTGAGGAGATTTTTGGTACGGCGATTCCGCATTCGCCGGAGTTCGTGGCGGCGTTTGAGTGGTGCTGTAACAGTTTGCGTGACGTCGGCGTGTCGCGGACGTTGGAGCGGGTGTTGGCTTAAGCACGGCGGTGAATCTGCCTCCGTCTTCGCGAGCAGGTCGAATCGTCGCACCGTCGCTCCCACATGGGATCGGTGTCGGACACAAAATCCGTGTCCTCTGAAAATCTCCTGTGGGAGCGAGCCTGCTCGCGAATGGCTTCACCGAGATCGACCTGACACACCAAGGATCTTCCATGGCAAACCAACAACTATTCCTCGGCATCGACTGCGGCACCCAAGGCACCAAAGCCATCATCCTCGACGCCGTCAGCGGTCAGGTGCTGGGCCAGGGTGCCGCCGCCCACACCTTGATCAGTGGGGCCAATGGCCGCCGCGAGCAAGACACCTCCCAATGGCTGGACGCCTTCGCGCTGGCCACCCGCCGCGCATTGCTCGCGGCGAAGGTCGACGGCCAGGACATTCTCGGCATCGGCGTTTCCGGCCAGCAACATGGGTTAGTGCTGCTCGACGATCAGGGCCAGGTGCTGCGTCCGGCCAAACTCTGGTGTGACACCGAATCCACCCCGGAAAACGGTAGTCTGCTTGCCCATCTGGGCGGCGAAAAAGGCTCCCTGGAACGTCTCGGTGTCGTGATCGCGCCGGGCTACACCGTCTCCAAACTGCTCTGGACCAAAGAACATTATCCGCAGATTTTCGCTCGCATCGCGCGCATCCTGCTGCCCCATGACTACCTCAATTATTGGCTCACCGGCCGCAGTTGCAGCGAGTACGGCGACGCCTCGGGCACCGGGTATTTCAACGTGCGCACCCGCCAATGGGACTTGCAGCTGCTGCGTGACATCGATGCCACCGGACGACTGCAAGCCGCGCTGCCGGAGCTGATCGACGCTCATCAAGCGATCGGCACAATCCTGCCGAGCATTGCCGAACACTTGGGCATCAGCCCGCAGGCGCTGGTCTCCAGCGGCGGTGGCGACAACATGATGGGCGCCATCGGCACCGGCAATATTAAGCCCGGCGCTATCACCATGAGTCTCGGTTCATCGGGGACGGTGTGCGCCTATGCCGACCAGCCGAAAGTCAGTCCGGACTCTTCAGTCGCAACGTTCTGCTCCTCCAGTGGTGGCTGGCTGCCGCTGATCTGCACCATGAACCTGACCAACGCGACCGGGGTGATTCGCGAGCTGTTCGAGCTGGATATCGAACAGTTCAACGAACTCATCGCGCAAGCACCCATCGGTGCCGAAGGTGTGTGCATGCTGCCGTTCCTCAACGGCGAGCGCGTCCCCGCCCTGCCCCATGCCACCGGCAGTCTGCTGGGGTTGACGATGAGCAACCTGACCCAGGCCAACCTGTGCCGCGCGGTGGTCGAAGGCACGACCTTCGGTTTGCGTTATGGACTGGACCTGCTGCGCCAGAATGGCTTACAAAGCCGCAGCATTTGCCTGATCGGCGGCGGCTCGAAAAGCCCGGTGTGGCGGCAGATCGTCGCTGACATCATGAACACGCCGGTAATCTGCACCGAACAAAGCGAAGCCGCGGCCCTTGGCGCCGCTATTCAGGCGGCGTGGTGCAAGTCCTGGGAAAACGGGCATGAAGACAGCCTCGCGGACCTTTGCGAGCGTTGCGTGAAGCTAGACTCGGCCAGCGAAACCTTGCCGATCGCAGACAATGTGGCGGCCTGTCAGCAGGCCTACGAACGCTATCAACAGCATGTCGCAACCCTTTAAAGAGTGAATAACTATGTACCTGGTGTGTGGCGAAGCGCTGTTCGATTTCTTCAGTGAAGACGATGCCAGCGGCCTGGCTTCAAAAGTGAATTTCAAGGCGATTGCCGGCGGCTCGCCGTTCAACGTCGCGGTGGGTTTGCGCCGTTTGGGCGTGGACGCGGCGCTGTTTGCCGGGTTGTCGACCGACTACCTCGGCCGGCGCTTGCAGCAGGTGCTGCAGGATGAAGGCGTGCGCTCGGATTACCTGGTGGATTTCGCTGCGCCTACGACCCTGGCGATGGTGGCCGTCGGTGCCAATGGTTCACCGCATTACAGCTTCCGGGGCGAAGGCTGCGCGGATCGTCAGCTGAAAACCGAGCATCTGCCGGAACTGAGACCTGAAGTGCGCGGCTTGCACATCGGTTCGTTTTCGCTGGTGGTGCAACCGATTGCCGACACGCTGTTGGCATTGGTGCAGCGGGAAAGCGGCAAACGCTTGATCAGCCTTGATCCCAACGTGCGGCTCAATCCTGAGCCGAATATCGACCTGTGGCGCTCGCGGATTGCCACCTTGGTTGAGCTGGCCGACCTGATCAAAGTCAGCGATGAGGATTTGAGCCTGCTGTACCCCGAGCAGGATCCGCAACGGGTGATCGAAGGCTGGCTGCAGCATCGCTGTCAGTTAGTGTTTCTGACCCGTGGTGGCGAGGGGGCGACTGTGTTCAGCCGTGCCCATGGTTCATGGTCGGTGCCGGCGAGCTCAGTGAAAATCGCCGACACCGTGGGCGCTGGCGATACGTTCCAGGCAGCGCTGATTACCTCGCTGACCGAGCAGCAGCTGGATTCGGTTGAGGGCGTGCAATCGCTCGACCGCGAGCAGATCGACGGGATGTTGAAGTTTGCGGTGCAAGCTGCGGCGCTGACGTGCAGCAAGACCGGGCCGGACTTGCCGTATCGCCAGCAGTTGGATCTTCGCTGAGGCTGAAGGCCTCTTCGCGAGCAGGCTCGCTCCCACAGTAGATCTTCAGTGGACACAGGTTTTGTGTTCGGCAACGATCCAATGTGGGAGCGAGCCTGCTCGCGAAGGCGGTGTCACTTACACCGCTAATCTTCCGACGCTGGAGTCGTGTGACTGGAGAACGGGGATTAGAACACGGGGGTGAGCGGCAATAAGAGTAGAAGGCTGTTACGGGCTACAGACGACTTTAGTCGGTAAATGACTGCTCGTTTCCTTGAACGAGGCGCTTTAATCCTGCACCATCCGCCCCAGCTTATTCAAAGGACGGAATTAAAGGCATGCTGGACGCGAACGCAACCCATATTTCCCTGACGCTGGAAGGCGTTTCCGTTGACCTTCAGGTACTCAGCTTCGTCGGTCGCGAAACCCTCAATCAGCCGTTCTGTTTCGACATCGAACTGGTCAGCGCGCGCCCCGACCTGAAACTCGAAGAGTTGCTGCACAAGCCTGGCTGCCTGACCTTCGGCGCCACCGGCAAAGGCATCATCCACGGTCTGGTGTACCG
Source organism: Pseudomonas svalbardensis (assembly GCF_030053115.1). NCBI lineage: Bacteria > Pseudomonadati > Pseudomonadota > Gammaproteobacteria > Pseudomonadales > Pseudomonadaceae > Pseudomonas > Pseudomonas svalbardensis. The sequence continues at coordinate 3,424,067 of NZ_CP125619.1, forward strand.
CATCGAGCAAGGCGACTCCGGCAAAAGCCTGACCCGTTACAGCATCAGCCTGGTGCCGCAACTCGCCTACCTGCGCCACAACCATGACCAGCAGGTTTTCCAGCATTTAAGTGTGCCGAAGATCATCGTTCAGGTCCTCGAAGCGCGCGGCATTCTGGCCGACGCCTACAGCTTCCAGCTCGGCGCCATCTACCCGGAGCGCGATTACTGCGTGCAGTACGACGAATCCGACCTGCATTTCATCCAGCGCCTGTGCGAAGAAGAAGGCATCCACTTCCACTTCCAGCACAGTGCCAGCGGCCACAAACTGGTGTTTGGCGATGACCAGACGGTGTTCCGCAAACTCGCGCCCGTGGCCTACCAGCAAGACTCCGGCATGGCTGCCGAGAAACCGGTGATCAAGCGCTTCAACCTGCGCCTGGAAACCCGCACCACCCGCGTCAGCCGTCGCGATTACGACTTCGAGAAACCGCGCATCCTTCCCGAAGGCGCCGCCAAAAGCGAATTCGCCCCGGACCTGGAAGACTACGACTACCCCGGCCGCTTCACCGACCGCGAACGCGGAAAGCAACTGGCGACCCGCGCCCTGGAACGCCATCGCAGCGACTACAAACTTGCCGAAGGCAAAGGCGACGAGCCGACCCTGGTCAGCGGCCACTTCATGGCCCTGAGCGAACACCCGCGCGCCGAGTGGAACGACCTCTGGCTGCTGCTGGAAGTGGTGCACGAAGGCAAACAGCCGCAAGTGCTCGGCGCAAACGTCACCAGCGACGTCACCCAGAACAAAGACGATTTCCACCAGGGCTACCGCAACCGCTTCCTCGCCACCCCGTGGGACGCGCACTTCCGCCCTGCCCTCGAACACCCGAAACCCAAAGTCCTGGGCAGCCAGACCGCCATCGTCACCGGCCCAGCAGGTGAAGAAATCCACTGCGACGAGTACGGCCGCGTCAAAGTCCAGTTCTACTGGGACCGCGAAGGCCAGGCCGACGACAAGACCAGTTGCTGGCTGCGCGTCGCCACCGGCTGGGCCGGCAACGCCTACGGCGGCATCGCCATCCCGCGCATCGGCATGGAAGTGCTGGTGTCGTTTATGGAAGGCGACCCCGACCAACCACTGATCACCGGCTGCCTGTACCACAAGGAAAACGTCGTCCCGTACGACCTGCCGGCGAACAAAACCCGCAGCACCTTCAAGACCCTGAGTTCACCGGGCGGCAAGGGTTACAACGAGTTTCGGATTGAAGACAAGAAAGGTGCGGAACAGATCTACCTGCATGCCCAGCGGGATTGGGATGAAAACATTGAGCATGACCAGAAGATTCGCATCGGCAACGAGCGACATGACACCGTTGAAGCGAATGTTTTCAGCGAGTTCAAGGTTGAAGAGCATCGGATTACCCATCTGGATCGCAAGACTGAGACCCGGGCGAATGATCACCTGACGGTTGCCGTGACTCAGCATGTAAAGGTGGGGACCGCGCAGTTTGTTGAGGCGGGTCAGGAGATTCACTACAACGCTGGGGAAAAGGTTGTGGTTGAGGGCGGCATGGAGCTGACGGCCAAGGCTGGCGGGAGCTTTGTGAAGATAGATGCCGGGGGCGTGACGATCAGTGGCGCGCAGGTGAAGGTTAACTCGGGGGGTGGACCGGGTTCGGGGACGCCTGCTGCGCCGTTGTTGCCGGGGCCGATGAAGGTGGCGGATGCGGATGTAGCGGGCAAGGCCCCTCTCCCCAGCCGCCTCAACGAATCGGGCATTACGCCGTTGTGCGGCAAACAGAGCAACGGCGCCTGCAGCCGTAAGGATTGCACATGCATGTAACCGCCATGAACACCCTGCTGGCCGCACCTCGATATGGATTCGAGTCGCTGCCCAGGGAGCAGTCCAGTCAGGTCCTGTGTTTCATCATCGATCGCGTACGCCAACCCGAGGCGATGTCGCGTCTGTATCGCATCGGCGAACCGATGAATGCTCAAGCCTTGTTCAGCAGCACTGACTTTGCGGAAATCGCCAATGAAGGTCCGCTCTGGCTCACAGCACCTTGGGGCAGCCGGTTGGCAGTCGAAGCCACGCGATTGTGCGAAGAAAACCACTCGGGCATTGCCCTGGTCGCAGAAGACGCCACTCAGGCCCTCGCACACGCGCGCTGGTTGCTACGAGCCAACGACGGTTCCGGCGGCCAAAGCCTACTGAGCTATCACAAACCGAGCCTCTGGGCTGCGTTGGCCTACACCGCAGGTGACGCGTCCATTCAATTGTTCGGTCCTTGGCAAGCGGTGTACAGCCCTGCCCCGAGCCACTTCGGCAAAGAGCGTGGCGCGTGGCTGTCGTGGACGGCGAAATCGGAACTGAAGTGGCGTGGCGATGGCCCGGCGTTCAACCTCCCCGACAACGCAGCAAAGATTCAAGCGCAACTGGGGTGGTTGTACTGGGTCGATGAGCAATATGCCGCGTTCGGTGAGCCCGCTGATGATCGGATCAATGAAATTGCCGAGAACCTGGACCTTTTGCTCAAAAACAACATCTACGAAGGTGACCATTTGCTCAAGCTCGCCTCTGTCGTCGACGGACCGCTGCTTGAAACCCGGCCAGAAGCAATGGCCATCCTGCAATCCAGGGAAGAGTCGTTCATCAAGGTTGAACAGCTGATGCAAACAGCATCCGGCAATCCCCAATGAACCCGACGCAACAACAGAACGGAAGCACCATGGAAATTACCAATCATTCAGTCAGTCTTGGTGAAACCCTCAGCGAGATTGCTGTTCGCTACAAAACTACTGTTGCGCAGTTGCGCCAGTTGAATCCCTTTATTGCCTACCCGGATGTGATTATGCCGGGCTGGAATCTTAGTGTTCCCAAGAGTGCTCAGGCTGAAGTGGTTGCAACGCCCGCGGCCGCTCCACCAGCGTCCTCCGAACAAGCTCCACAGGCCCAAAGCGCAGGTGCGCCAGGCCCTGAACCCATTGACTTGGGACCCAAAAAGGACTTTACAGAAACGTGTGCGCCCAGCTTCAAGGATCAGCCAAAGCCTTGTTCCAGTACATTTGGCACCGCCATCTACGCGACGGAAGAGGAGGAATTCTGGTTACTGCCAGAACGCGCCTCTTCCTCGATGAAAGAGGCGATGCATGCACTGGATAAACAGATTGCCCCTAGCAAATCCCGCGAGGAGCGCCTCAAAGGATTAGACGATAGCGGATTGCTGAGTTACTTCCTTGAGCCAAAACTGAGTAATTTCCTCGAAGGCGAACAGCGCCAGAGAATGGAGGCCATTGAAGCTCAGGAACCGAATATCGAAATGGACCCAGGAATGGTCCTTCGCAGTCGACAAGAAGTAAAACGCGCCAAAGAAAAAGATGCACCAAAGGCAGAAGCGCCAAAAACCGATACTCAACGCTCGCGGATAGATCAACTTCAGGCGGATAACGATACTCAGAACCGCATTCGCAATGATTACAGCGAACTACATAAGTTACGCAGCGAATGGTTGGCGCTTAAAAAAATAGCTATCGCCGCTGCTGTAAAGACGGGGCATTCCTATGAGAACGGCACGTTGTTCGCTCCTGCGGCAATTGAAGCCCGCACCCGCGTCCAGAATTATCTGGAACAACGCAAAGCGTTGATCAGCAAGGGCGGCATCCAGCCAAAGGCGCAGGAAGATATCGCCAAGCTCCTTGAAACAGACAAGAAAAAACGAGATGAGCTGCAGAAGTGCCTATACACCTGCGAAGGTGATACGTACGCCTATCTGGCGTGGAAGCACGGCGAAGCCAAGTCGTTTGCCTATCACGAATACACCGACGCGATTATCAAAGTAGCGGAGTATGGGATTGCCCTGCCTGAATATGCGTTGATCAGTGGCAATGACATCACTTCAGGTATCGAGCAGTTCAAGTTGTACCTCGATACAGAAAAACAGCAGTCGGAAATCAATGACCGTCTGCGTAAAAAGTACAAAAACTGGATCGAAGCGACCGGTCAAAATGCCCAGGCACCGGCCGCAATGCTGTTCACTTAAGCGGAGCAGCCTTGCGGTTAACCGGATACCGGGTTTTTGACATCTTCACCGCCCTAGGCCTCGCAGGCCTGGGGCGTTTTGCTATGAAGAGCACACCAATGCTGCCGCGAAGCTCGTCCAGGCGTCTTGGCGTGTGTGAGGGCGAGACCGCTCCGGCCATGACCACCAGATGGCTGGCGATGTGCTGACAGGCAAACTTGAAACTCACCTCGCTGGGAGCCCGCTTATGAGCTACAGCCGCCTGACTGGCTTCTCGACGCACTACGTTATAAGCCAGTAACAGCCCCCATAATTCTTGATACACCAGGTCTACAGTCTTGCTGCGAAGGGTCAAGGCATTGTCTTGCATTGAGCTTTTGATATCCCTGAAACCCAGTTCGATTTCCCATCGCTCGTGATAAAGGGTGGCGACCTGCTCAGCGCTAAAGTGCGAGGCTGGCAGGGAGGTGAAGACGGTTTTTTCTTTCCCGGCGACCTCGTAGGTGACCGCCCGTACTTGCCAGTACTCAGGCAACAGTGGGTTCTTTTTACGCGCTTGCTGCGAGACCTTCATCTGGACTAGGTAATCACCATCGCCGTAGTGTTCAATTTCCGTGCGAACAGTACCCTTACGCTCCGGGATCATCCAATGCCGGTTTTTTTCAGTACTTTGGATACTCAACAATAGGTCCGCACTGAAAAACCCTTTGTCCAGCAGGGTCACTGAGTGGTTGGGTATGCTCTCGATGAAGTCCTTGGCCAGCGGGATCTCCCCTTTGCGGTAAGGGCTGATGGCCGCGTTGGCGATGATATGAGAACGGGCGTTCATCAACGCAACAAGGCGCAGCACCGGATAAGGGGTTTGACGATCGGAGGAGGTATTGCCGGAGCCAAAATGGTCCCGCAATGACGACGTTTCCGGGGTTCGAAACAAGGCACCGTCGACGGCAAAGACTTGAAGACCGTGCCAGTCATCTTGCGGGTAGCGCTCGTATCCCCAGACATTGGCGCACTGTTGAAATAACCAAGCGACAGGCTGATTCCCCAGACGCTGGCGCGCCTGCGACAACCCGCTTTTGGCTAACAGCACCTCATTAGCAAGACCGTCGGCACAAATATTCAGTCGGCGAGCGACCTCGACTATTGGCTCACCTCTGAAAAGTGCCATCCCGACTACCAGCCAAAGGACTATGTCCGAAGGCAAGCGCCGACGTCGGATCGTGGCTTTATCCGCCAGAGCGGCCGCTGCGGTGATCCAATCATGAGGAATATGATCGGTGAACACCTCAAGGCGAGAGAGCGGTTGCTTAGCAAAATCCAAAACCGCGCTTAAATCCTGAGCAACAGACATAAAAAATCCGGAATCCTTATCAGATTCCGGATTTTCCGGCTGCCTGAGGATTAGTCAACAATCCTTAAGTGAACAGCATTGCAGGCACCGGCCGGGCTTGTCGAGGTCGAACGTACTGAATGGGACCGGTTGCAAGTTGTGAAACAAGGTTTGCACGAAAAAGCCAAGCAAAAAGTCACCGCGGACCCTATTCGACGTCACTTGCTATGGGAACCAGAGCAGTTTGAGCCGCAGCCTATTGATCGGCTCGTCAAGGATGGCTTCCCGCTGAGGGAAGTCAGCACGCTGGGTGCAAGCGGGACACCATTGAAATGGTTCAGTTTACTGACCCTCAAGGGTGCGCCAAAACTGCTTGAGGAAGACTTGAAAAAAGCAGGTAAGAGCATCAGCAAAGTGGTTGAAGGTATTCCCGCAAATGGCGGCGGTGGCGCGAGTAAAAACAGTGCGCAGAAGGTATTCGGGCAGTGGCTTGAAAGCCAGGGTGCACTAAGAATTGGAGACCAGGTCGGCGATTGGTTTGACACCACTGGCTGGTTCAATATCGACAAGTTTTACAGCTTCCTCCAAAGCAGTGGCTATAAAGTGACCGAGCTCGAGGATGCCGGCGCGCGCAAAGAATGGGGCGAGCATCTCAAGCAAGTAGTCTTCAAAAAAAGTGTTCGTGGTGAGGTGAGGCTCTTCGATAAGAGTCCACAAGCGCAATTCGTCCGCTGCCTGGCACCGCCGCAAAAAAAACTGCATGGCGAAGTGAAGCTGGAAGGCCCCTCCTACTCCGCCGCTGAAGGCTTTAAGACGTCGGCAAGCGCGTCGCTGAGCTTTGACTTGGCACGAGGTGAAGTGGAACTGCTAAAAATCGATATGCCGACGCGTGAGAAGGCCAAGGATGTGACTGTCGATTACTACCTTGAAGGTAATCCTCAGCTTCAAACCTTGAACCTTGGCCGGATGTCCTTCCACTTCGGAGCCCGTGCCTGGGGATACGCCGGTGCGTCTCTGATGCTCGCCGGTAGCATTGAACTGTCCCCTATAAACGGCAACGCCAAATATGGCGCCACACTAAGCCCTGTCAAACCGGCACAGCGCGAAGATGCCGAAGCAAAAGCGGAACGTAAGACCCACGATGAAATGATCCAAACCAAAGCCGCCAACGGTGACACCAGCCCTACTCCAGACCTTGTATACCAATCCAAGGCTCTGACTGCTGTCGATACCAAATCCAGTGGCCAAGTCCTGTCCGGCAGGGCCGCCAAAGTACAAATTGCAGATGGCATGAAGGCCAAATTCGATCTGTTCGCCGGCGTGCAAGCAGGTATCCAACTGACAGGGGCTTTGAATTGGGCTCCGCCTAAAGCATTGGCTGTATTGCGGGCAGGTCCCGCCACGGGAATCAACAACAGCAAGGAGGCTACAAGCGCTGGCCAATGGCTAACGCTTGCCAACCTTAGCGGATCTTTAGGCGCTGCCTATGGCGCGGGCTTGCAGGGCAATGCTGGAATTTCTCTGGATAAGGGAAAATTCATCCTCAATCTTAAAGCAACGGTTGTACTTGGACCGGGTGCGACTGGTAGTTTCAAGTTTGAGGTGGGTTACGAGGCTGTTGTAGAACTCATCAATATTTATCGACGTGAGCTGTATAAAGCTAAAGGCGCTTCTATTAGTTGGATGACGCCGGAGGCTGCTGAACAAGCTTCTGCACTGAACATGCTCGGCGCGGTTGGGTTGGATGTTGCAATGGTCTACATGATGGGCATCAACGTCATTATGAATCTATATGACGCGATGACCAGTAGTGGAAAAGGAGGGCCCATTGCTCATACAATTGTTGAATATCACAACCAAGAGGAAATGGAGAAATGGTTCGTTCAGGCGACGCCAGCAGCTTTAGGTCCTATATTTATGACACTGACATCTGTACCACAAGCCTTTGCCGTAACCTCGACGAAGGAAGGTGAAGGTGATCCAAATGATGAGAAGCACGAGTACCTCAGAGATGAGGCATATCTGTTACAACAACAAGCAATAAGTAAGATAGTAAACTGGATAGGTAAAAACTCCAGTGCTTCTGGGACATTGACCGAGGCTCAACAGCAGTTTGAAGACGCATGCAAAAGCATGAATAAATTTGGCGAAATCGCCGAAACCTCAGGGCAAGCATACTGTGAAAACAAATACAAACTAGACAACTTCATGCAAAATCCCGTATTGAGATTTTCTCGACAAGATAGCGACCAAATTCGAGCAGCTTATGTGAGAGAGAGCAAAAAACTGGGTCAACGTCTAGATGGCTCATGCAAACTAGACTTTCATGAAAACAGCTATATCCCAAGAACCACCATGAAATACACAGGCTAATAAACCTCGAGAAATTAACATGATTTATTCAAAGTCATTCTTATGCACTATAATATTTTCTTTCATTATTAGCTTTAATTCGTTAGCTGCCCCTCCACAACAGCAACTTGAAGAAAAAGAAAAAGGCATTATTCTTTACAATCAGTTTAAGACTTTGTCTGCGATCTCTCATCTAGAAATCGCCGCAGAAGCAGGAGATCACGAAGCCCAGTATTATCTGGGCGAAGCGCTGCGCAAAGTCAAACGGTATATTACACCTGAGGCACAGAGCGCTTATGAAGCATCTGCACTTCAAGGCGATATATATTCAATGATTAGACTCTCTGGAAACAAGAACGATCTGTGTATTGTTATGAAGAACTGTCCAAAAGGTCGAAAAGAACCAGCTGAATGGCGAAAAATGGCATTAGATGCTGCTAAAAAAGAAGCGGCCAAAGGAGATGCAGAAGCCATGTATCTGTTGTTTCGCCTAACTGGAGACGACAAGTGGCTTGAGCAATCAGCGGAGAGTGGATATGCCTTCGCACAGTATTACCTGGCAACCGGGTACCGTGATGGAAAAGGGTTTTTCCTGCTTCCATCAAAGAGAGCAGAAGTAGTTGAACGCTTAATGAAAGCATCTGCTGAAGGTGGCTACCCTTTAGGTATGATGGGGTATGTAGAAGTTCTTGCGTACAAAAAAGATTTTGAAACGCTCAGATTCTGGAATGAAAAGGCTGCGAAAGCTGGATATGCAAGTGCTGTATTCGGATATGGTTCTTTTTTATCTAAGAACCCATCAGAACTCGGATTCCCTTATGACCCAGTAAAATCATACGCTTTAATTTACACGCTACTTGAGCTTGACGGTGGTGGCGGCTTGCAAGATTACGCTAACGACATGCTCCCTGAAATTGCAGCAAAACTAACGCCTGAACAAATCGAACAAGCAAAGCAGATGTCGAAAGAATGGAAAGCAACACACCCGCCGCTATCATATTTCCCAGATAAATTATGAAGCAGCGATCAGCACGAGCATTGTGCTTTATAGCCTTTTTCTTGGCAGGAATATCCTCACCAGTTTGCGCAAAGCTTACGAGCGAGCAGCAGTCTGCCAAGAGTCGAGGTATTGAGCTTTACACCCAGTTCAAGGCTATCTCTGCACTCCCCTACCTACAAATCGCTGCCGCTGCCGGTGACAGCGAAGCTCAATACTATCTAGGCGAAGCAATACAAAAAAACAAACGATATATCGACACAGCGGCCAAAGATGCTTACGAGGATTCTGCTAAGCAAGGCAATATTTATTCAATGATTCGACTTGGCCAGATGGAGGGTGATCTCTGTGCAACCATGAATAACTGCCTAAAAAGTCAAAAAACCCCTAAGGAATGGCTGGCAAGCGCAAAATCATTGGCCGCTAAGGAAGCCGCGCAAGGCAACGCCGAATCAATGTATTTAATGTACGAGATTACTGGCGATAAAAAATGGCTTGAGCAATCAGCGGAAAACGGCTTCGCACTATCACAATACTTATTAGCAACTGATTATCGCGAAGGAGGAGGTTTTTTTCTATTGCCTTCAAATCGAGCAGATGCAGTTGAACGCTGGTTTAAAGTCTCCGCGGAAGGTGGTTATCCTAGGGCAATGAGTGGACTGGCAGCAGCCTTGCTAGAAAAAAATGACCCTGAAGGCGCTAGAAACTGGACCGAACGGGCTGCTGCTACAGGATATGTGGAGGCAATTTTTAACTACGGCTACTATTTATCTGGAAAAAACACCGACTTTGAATTTCCAGTAGATTTTGTTAAATCGTACGCACTGCTTTCGCTCCTCCTTGAACTTGATGGCGGCGGCGGTGCTAAGGAAGATGCAGAGTACGTCATATCCAAAATCAAAGAGAAAATGAACCAAGCTCAATTAGATGAGGCCGATAGGTTTGCATTCAACTGGAAAAAAACCCATCCAGCTCTTTCGTTTTTCCCTTTCAAGCTGAGCCGCTAAACAACCCATGAAACAAAAATTAGTAATCGCTATTATCTGGATATTCTCAGCGGTGGCACATGCGCATGTTTCCGCAGATTCGCAGCTTGCAAAAAATCAAGGCTTGGCGCTTTACAATCAATTCAAAGCCATTACTGCAGTACCCTATCTGAAAGCAGCAGCTGAAAGTGGCGATCATGAAGCCCAATATTATCTCGGCGAGGCAATTCGTAAAAACAAAAAATATATGACTCCTGAAGCTATGAGTGCCTATGAAGCATCGGCCCTCCAAGGCGATATATACTCGATGATAAGGCTTGCAGGAGAGAAAAATGATCTCTGCGTAGCTATGGGTAACTGCCCAAAAGGCCGAAAGGAACCTGGCGTTTGGGGGAAGTTGGCGTTAGATACCGCTAGCGTAGAAGCTGCGAAAGGAAACGCAGAAGCGATGTATCTTATGTTTATCGTTACCGGCGATGATGAATGGCTGAAAAAGTCCGCAGAAAACGGGTACGCATATGCACAATACTTTTTAGGGGTAAGCTATCGTGAAGGGAGAGGTTTTTTCCTACTACCATCGAATCGGGCGGAAGTTGTTGAGCGTTTACTGAAATCTTCCGCAGAAGGCGGCTACCCTCAAGGCATGTTGGCGTATGGAGCTATCCTGGCGGAAAAAAAAGACTTGCAAGGATTTAGACTCTGGAACGAGAAAGCGGCGGAAACTGGATACGCGACTGCAGTATTTGGATATGGATCTTACCTCGGAGAAGAGTCATCAGAGTTTGGGTTCACTTACGACCCCGTCAAATCCTATGCCTTACTTCACTTGTTACTTGAGTTAGATGGTGGAGGCGGAATGCCAGACTATGTGAATTTTGCGCTACCTGAGATTGCCGCCAAGATGACTCCGGAGCAAATAGAAAAAGCAATGGTATTCTCTAGAGAATGGAAAGCAACCCGCCCACCACTATCCTTCTTCCCTGACAAGCTATGAACTATTAACACTATGAGAGCGTATTGTTTTCGTCGCCTTCTTCATGATCGGAAATGCCGAAAAATGAAGGTTGAACGGATCGAACACTCGAAGAAAGTGGCACAAAGGTTAAAAGCTATTTATCCGTCCCTCTCGTTTTTTGCTGAGAAGTGGGGCCGCTAAAATCACCGCGCCCACATAGCAGAGAGCAGCACAAGCGGAAGAGTGAGTTCCCGTATTTTGCTGCTCCCTTTCTTACGATAAAAACTTCGTCAGACCGGCGCCTTCCACCCCATCATCTGCTGCTGCGCAACCAGCAGCAAATCGGACCCATCCTGCGTCAGCAGATAAAGCGCGTGGGTAATGTGCGGAATATCTTGAACATCACCGTTCTTGAAGCATTGGCAATGGAGCGTTTCAAGTAACTGGCTGGCGGCTCGGACACGCTGTAAAGCGGCTTCGAGAATGTCTTGGGGATTGGCCTCGGTATCGATGACCATTGGGTTTGTGTCGGTAACGCTGCTTTTGATTGAGCGATAGCGATCGGGGAATGGATTTAGCGTTGGCATAGTAATTACTCGATGATTAGTAAATAACCGCCAGTACCGTGACCAAACGATGGGAGGCGGACTGTGTACAGGCTTGGTCAACCGATACCATCAAATCGGCTCGCCCGGAGGCGTCCAGCACACAGCCGCCATTGCAACGCACTACGAGGACATAGATGTCCGCAGCGCGAATGATGGCACACATAAGTGTGATGGCATCAGGTGACCAAACCTGTTCGCTGATTTTGCAGCGAGGTCAAACAGTAAACGCTGGTAGCCTGCCGGCGAAAGACGACAAAGAGTCCGACCGTGTAGGAACGGGCCGAACCTCCCTCTGTTTTTTTACCTGCATGAAACCTCTGACAGAAACCTCCTCACGACAGGCGGCATTCAGTCGGGTTAACCATTGCTTAACCCCGCGGTCCAAATCTTTACTGGACCGCACGCCCTCAGAGCTCTCTGACGCCCAGTGCGGCAGGTTCGACGCCTAAACGTCGAGCTGACTTTAAGCCTGCATCGGAGATCGTTCATGAACATGCGCACCTTGCTGATCACCACCGCCCTCGCCTGCACCGCGTTTGCCGGTCTGGCCCAGGCCAATGACACTTCGAGCTCTCAGGCGGTGCCGTACCACTATGGTATGCCGCTGCACGTGGGCAAGGTCATTGCCTTGACCGAACCGTCGACGCTGGACTGCAAAGTGGTCACAGCCAACATGAAGTACATCGATAGCACCTCGGGCAAGCCTGCGGAAATCTCCTACCGTAAACTTTCCGACGCCTGCAGTTATCAGAACTGACTGAAAGGTCTGATTCAACACTTTACGGTATTCCTGTGAGGGGTTCTGGCGCTATGCTCTGCGCCTCCCCCCACTGCCGCAAGGATTCGCCATGCAGTTATCGTTTCGTGCCTTGTCGACTTTTACCGCAGCGCTGTGTTTTCTGTTGGCCCTGGTCTGGGGTTTGATGCCGGACAGGTTGCTGTCAATCTGGAGTATCGAGTACTCGTTGGCGGTGGGCGTTGTCGCGCGGCGCAGTGCAATGCTGTTCGCGGCATTGGGCGTGATGTTTTATCTGGTTCGAAACGAGTCGCCTTCGATCACCCGCCATGCGCTGAGCAATGGTTTCATGGTCGGCTGCTGGGGGCTGGCAGCACTGGGATTCGGCGAATGGCTCAATGGCCATGCCGGTCCGGGCATTTTGCTTGCGGTGGTGGTCGAACTGGCGCTGGGCCTGGCGTTTCTCCAGACCAAGCGCGTGTCGATGGAACTCGAAACCGTGGGTTAAAGCGCTTTTCTGTCTGGATGCAGAGTCTGGGCAATGGTTTGCTGATGCATGTCAGAGCGCAGCCCGGCAATCAGGTCATTGATTTCTCGACAACCATTTAGCTGTTTGGCATTTATTCCTGTCTTCATTAGATCGAGATGATCGGTTTCACGGTCGGAATACACCTTGACGGTCATCGACAGGTCCGGCGACAGCGTGCATTGACAACGTTTTGGCAAAAAACTGCTTTCAATGATATTGCGAAGTTCCAAGGCAGAAAGAAACATGGCGACCCTCTCCTTAATGTGAGACTGCCAATCAACGATCGATACTGACGCAATGAAATCCCCGGTCAGCTTAAGACCAGCTACAGCATAAAACATGCCTTGGATTTCGCACTGCAGCTCATCGGTAAATCAACGATTTAGCGAAACCGCGCGTAAATAGCCCATGCAATATGCAAGAAAGGCGTTGTGGCGCCCCTGCAATTTGCATACATCCAGCGACAGGTTTGCATTGGCCGACGACGCCAGTAAGAATGCGGCCAATCAATTCAGTATCCGCTGACCCCACTCGCACGCAAGGAGGCATCATGGGTTCTTTGACCTGTATCACTACCGTCGGGCTGATTCTTGCCGGGCTGTCGACCATCGCTCACGCCGCGAAACTCGAAGACGTTGCGCCGTTCCCGAAGCCCGAGAGCGGTTTCACCCGCCAGGTCATTCACCTTGCCCCACAGACTCAGGAAGACAGTTTCCAGGTCGAAATCCTCGCCGGCAAAACCCTGACCGTCGACTGCAATCGCCAACGCCTGGGCGGCATTCTCGAGGAGAAGAACCTCGAAGGCTGGGGCTACCCGTTCTACCGACTGGAAAAAGTCATCGGGCCGATGAGTACGCTGATGGCCTGCCCGGACGGCAAGAGTAAAAAGGACTTTGTGCCGGTGGTCGGTGACGGTTTCATGCTGCGCTACAACAGCAAACTGCCGATCGTGCTCTACGTGCCCAAAGACGTCGAAGTCCGCTACCGGATCTGGTCGGCGTCGAGCAAGGTCGAGAAAGCCATCCAGGAATAACCGTTCTGTCCCTCTACAGGAGCGCCATTTTGATTACCTGCCACGTCAAATATGTGATCGATCCGTATCAACTGAGCGAATTCGAAGCCTACGCCAAAGCCTGGCTCGGCATCGTCGAGCGTTTGGGTGGTACGCACCACGGGTACTTCCTGCCTTCCGAGGGCGCGAGCAATATCGCCTACTGCCTGTTCAGCTTTCCTTCGCTGGCGGACTACGAAAGCTACCGCCATATCGCGATGACTGATGCCGAAAGCACCGCGCTCGTAGCTTCGCTGGTCGAGAAGAAGTTTATTGTCAGTTACGAGCGGGCCTTCCTGCGCCCGCTGCTGGCCTGATACCGCTCACGCCGGGGCGTCGCTCAACGCGGCGCGCTCGGCCACATGGCGCAAACTGTCGAAATTGATGTTGGCGCCCGAGTCGATCGCTACCAGTGTCTGACCCCGGGCACCGGTTTGCGCCACGTATTTCTTGATTCCGGCTACGGCCAAGGCTCCGGAAGGTTCGGTGATCGAGCGGGTATCGTCGTAGATATTCTTGATGGCGGCGCAGAGCTCGTCGTTGCTGACCGTCAACACCTCATCGACGCAAAACCGGCAGACCTCGAAACCATAAGCACCGATCTGGGCGACGGCGACACCGTCGGCGAAAGTGCCTACGTTCGGCAGGACAACTCGCTCGCCGGCCTGCAATGCAGCATATAAACAGGCAGAATGCTCCGACTCGACGCCGATGATGCGGACTTCAGGTCGCAGGTACTTGACGTACGCCGCGATGCCGGCGATCAGGCCGCCACCACCCACCGGGACGAAGATCGCGTCTAGCGGACCTTGATGCTGACGCAGGATTTCCATGGCGACGGTGCCCTGCCCCGCGATCACGTCCGGATCGTCAAAGGGCGAGACAAAGGTGCGACCGGTTTGCCGCGCCAGGTTCAATGCATATTCCAGCGCAAACGGAAAACTCTCGCCATGCAGCACGGCATCGGCGCCCCGACTGCGCACACCCAGCACCTTCAGTTCCGGCGTCGTGCACGGCATCACAATGGTCGCGGCGATCCCCAGTTCACGCGCCGCCAGCGCCACGCCCTGGGCATGATTGCCCGCCGAAGCGGTGATCACGCCTCGAACCTTTTGCTCATCGCTCAACTGCACCAATTTGTTGTAGGCGCCGCGGATCTTGAAGGAAAAGGTCGGTTGCAAGTCTTCGCGCTTGAGCAGGATCTGATTCTCGAGCGTCTCGGACAACGCTGGCGCCGGTTGCAGCGGCGTACGCACCGCGAGCTCATACACGGGCGCGGCGAGGATCTTTTTCACGTAGTGCTCAAGCAAGGTCTGCTGGGCGGTGGTGCTGCTCATGGTCGTCTCCTGACGTTGATCGGAACCCAGGAGGCAGAAAGTAAAAACCCGCCTCTAGGGCGGGTTGGGTGCTGCAGTCGTGAGCTAGCCCGCCAAATAAGGAATGGCGGTAATAATGCTTGGCTGGCAGCGCAATACAGTGGAAGTCATGCCCGGAAATTAGCCGGGCGCTGATGGCAAGTCAATGGCCAATTTTACTCGGCCTCTGTAGGCTGGCGACTCTGCTCATCGTCCCAAGGAAGGAAACCATGAAGTCTGTCGTCCTGCCCCTCATTGCCCTGATCACGTTCGCCGGCTACACCGTTTCGGTGATGCTTCAGGCCGAACAGTCATTGATCGACTTCGGCATCAGCCTGATGTCGCGCCCCGACACCGCGCAGGTGGTGATTGATTTGTACCTGCTGGCGACGCTCGCGGGCATCTGGATGTACACGGATGCGCGCAAGCGTGGGCAGTCGGGATGGTCGGTGGTTCCCTACCTTTTGATCACCGCTATTTTCGTCTCCATCGGGCCGCTGTTGTACCTCGTGGTTCGTGGCCTGCAAGATCGGAGAAAGTCCGTCACTTCGCCAACCGCCTGAGCCCGAGCACCATCACTCCAGCCCCCATTATCATCGCGGTCAGAAACAGCGGATACGAAACCCACCACGGCACGCCCGCCGTCATCATGCTGAACTCGGACATGCCGCCGATACTTGCAATCAGGTTCAGCGGCAGAAACACCACATTGATCAACGTCAGTTTGCGCAACAGGTTGTTCATGCTGTTGTTCATCAGGTTGCCCCGGGCGTCGATCAGCCCGGAGAACACCGTGGAGTAGATTTCCGCCTGTTTGTAGCACTGGTTGTTTTCGATGATCAGGTCGTCGATCAGGCCAATGGCTTCGGCGCTGAAATGTTCCTTTGCGGCGTGATTGCGCAACCGGGTCAGGACTGCGCCGTTGCTGTGAATCGCATTGATGTAATAGATCAGGCTTTCGCTGAGGTTGAACATCTGAATCAGGTGCTGGTTCTGCATCGACGCGTTGAATTTCTGCTGCAACTCCCGGGCTACCAGCTTGATCACCTTCAGGTGGCCCAAATAGTGATGGATGTTGTTGAACAACAGGTCGAGCAACACATCCAGCGGCGTGTTCAGAGGTTGGCGCATGCCGAGGCCACTGAGTGGCGAGTCATCGGTGGCGATCACCAGCAAACGATGCTCGGAAAACAGCAAACCGCACGACGACACTTCAAAAGCCAGGCTGCCGGCACCGGAATAGTTTTCCGGGCGTTTCCAGATCAGGAACAGGTTGTCGGGGTGAAACTCGATGCGTGACACCTCGTCCGGATCCAGGGCCGAGGCCAGCGCGTGTTCATCAACTTTGAAATGGCTGTGCAGCAGATCCCGTTCGGCCGCATCGGGGTTGCTGAACAACATCACGTCGGCGTCCAGCCGTTCGACCGCTTGCAGGGCACCTTGGCTCAGTTGAAAGCTCTTGATCATCCGCCGTTCACCAGGCCTGGCCGCGGCGCTTGAGTTCCAGGCGACGGACGAACTCTTCCAGCACCAGTGAATACAGATCGTCCTGCAAGTAAGCGTCTTCGATGCCGGCGTCCATGTTCGGGTTGTCGTTGACCTCGATCACCACCACTTTGTCGCCGGATTGCTTGAGGTCGACACCGTAGAGGCCATCGCCGATCAGGTTCGCGGTCTTCACCGCCAACTCCACCACCGCCCGCGGTGCTTCGTGAACCGCCAGGGTGCGGCATTCGCCGTTGATGTCCTGGCCCTTGGCCTTGTGGTTGTAGATCTGCCAATGACCCTTGGACATGAAGTACTGGCAGGCAAAGATGGGTTTGCGGTTGAGCACGCCGATACGCCAGTCGTATTCGGTGTAGAAGAATTCCTGCGCCAGCAACAGCACCGAATGCTCGAACAGTTCGGCCGTGGCTTCGAGCAAGGCTTGCTGGCTTTCGACCTTGATCACGCCCCGAGAGAAACAGCCGTCGGGGATCTTCAGCACCAACGGAAAACCGAGGCGCTCGCCGACCCGTTCAAAGTCTTCCGGTCGCTCTTTGTAGAGAATCTCGGTGGCGGGCATGCCCAGTTGATGGCTCTTGAGCAGATCGGTCAGGTACACCTTGTTGGTGCAACGCAGAATCGACGCCGGGTCGTCCATCACCACCAGCCCTTCGCTCTCGGCTTTCTTGGCAAAACGGTAGGTGTGGTTATCGACACTGGTCGTCTCGCGGATCAGCAGCCCGTCGTATTCGGCAATACGTGCGTAGTCCTTGCGCTCGATCAGCTCGACGTCGATGCCCAACGTCTTGCCAACCCTGACGAAGTTGTCCAGCGCCTTGGCATTAGACGGCGGCAACGCTTCCTGGGGATCGTGCAGGATGGCCAGGTCATACCGGGCCAAACGCCGGGAACGTGGTACGCGCCAGATCTTGCGACTGAAACTGTCGAGTGAGTGGGCGAACTGGTCTTCCTGGTCTTCGCGCAACTTATGTAAGGCGCCGGACTTTATCCCTTCAATGTGCCAGCCGTTAGTTCGACGAAACTCAACTAACAATATCGGGCACGGAAAAACTTCAAACAACTGTCGCGCCAGATCCTGCAACGGTTCGATATGAGTCTTGCCAAAGTACAGTGTCAGGGTAAAGCCTTCGGTATCGCTGTAAAGATGATGACTGAGGGCTTTTTCCAGGGTTTTATCCAGATCATCCAGGGCCAGGCCGTACAAGGATTTTCGAGTCAGTTCGCTGATGGTCCGCACCGACGGAATCACCTTGTGCCCGCGGGCCTCGGCCAGCAGCGAGCAGTAGTAACCGTGCCCCAGATACTTGTAGCTGCGGCACAGGTTGATCACCTGCACCCGCTTGCCCTGCTCGTTGGCCCGGGGTTTCTCGAGGTATTCCTGGGCGCTGACGATGTCTTCACTGGGAAAGTAGGAGGCCCAGTCTTCCTTGCGTTCGACGATGATAATCAACTGGCTAGAAGTTTTAACACCGTCATTTAAATAAGTTGCTGCCGGCAAAGTTTGCTCGGATACTTCGCGCCAATGACCCTGTACCGCTGACATAGTGATTGATCCGTTGGAGAACAAGACCTTTCCTATTAAGCACGAACTTTTTAGAAAGTCCCGTTTCGTTACGCAACTTTTACGGTGGTCATATGAATCTGGTTTTTCGCCTGGCGGTGGTTGAAGACTTGCCGGCACTGCTGGAACTCGAACAACACTGTTTCACCACGGATCGGCTTAACCGTCGCAGCTTTCAATGGATGATCACTCGGGCCCACGGGCAACTGCTGGTGGCCCAGCGTGGCGAGCACCTCGTTGGTTACGCCGTGGTGCTGTTTCACCGGGGTACTTCGCTGGCGCGCCTTTACTCGATTGCGATCGCCAGCGAAGCACGCGGCAGCGGACTGGGCAGGCAGTTGCTCGAACGGATTGAGGCCTGCGCCCTTGAGCACGACTGCGCCTACCTGCGGCTGGAAGTTCGCATCGACAACCCGACGGCGATTGCCCTGTATGAGCGCAACGGTTACCGACGCTTTGCCCTGATTCACGACTATTACCAGGACCATGCCGATGCGCTGCGGCTAGAGAAGCGCATCCTCCAGCACCGCGACTCGCGCAACATCAAGGTGCCCTGGTATCCGCAGACCACCGATTTCACCTGCGGCCCGGCCTGTCTGCTGATGGCCATGGGCGCGCTGCAAGCGGGTCGCGTGCTGGAGCGTCGCGAAGAACTGCAGATCTGGCGGGAGGCGACCACCGTGTTCATGACCTCGGGCCATGGTGGCTGCAGCCCTCAAGGCCTGGCGCTGGCGGCATGGCGACGAGGGTTTCGGGTGCGACTGCAACTGAGCATGGCTGGGCCACTGTTTCTCGATGGCGTACGCGATGCGCATAAAAAAGAGGTAATGCGGTTAGTACACGAAGAGTTCACCACGCAGCTACAAGAGACTGATGTGGAGCGAGTGATCGGCGGACCACTGAACCTTCCACGGTTACTGGATGATGGCGGACAACCGCTGGTGCTCATCAGTTGCTATCGACTGACCCGTTCCAAATCGCCGCATTGGGTGATCGTCACCGATTGCGATGAAGAGTTCGTCTACCTGCATGACCCGGATGTCGATCACAGCCAGCATCGCCAACCCATGGACTGCCAGCATTTGCCGGTCAGTCATGGGGAATTTGAAAAGATGTGCAGTTTCGGTCGAGGCAAGCTTCGGGCGGCAGTGATCCTGTACGCCCGAACGTGAGTTTCACAATCCCTGTAGCAGCTGCCGAAGGCTGCGTTCGGCTGCGCAGCAGTCGTAAATCCAGGCCCCTCGGTCTAACTGAGCTGCCGCGGCGGATGATTTTACGACTGCTGCGCAGCCGAACGCAGGCTTCGGCAGCTGCTACAGGTACCGGTTACTTCAGTCCAATCTTGTACAGGGCACCATCGTCCTCATCGGTCAGCACATACAAGTACCCGTCCGGGCCTTGCCGCACATCGCGAATGCGCTTGTTGAGTTCGCCCAGCAATCGCTCTTCGTGAACGACCTTGTCGCCCTCGAACTGCAAGCGGATCAACTCCTGGCTCACTAACGCGCCGATAAACACGTTGTGCTGCCAGGCCTTGAAGCGGTCAGCGTCGTAGAACGCCATGCCGCTGAGGCCGGGGGACTTTTCCCAGACGTGGCGCGGGGCGATGGTGCCTTCGGTGGTCTTGCCCTTGGCTTCCGGAATCGGCTGGCCGGAATAGTTGATGCCATGAGTTGCCATCGGCCAGCCATAGTTCTTGCCACGCTCGATGATGTTGATTTCATCGCCACCCAGAGGACCGTGCTCGTTTTCCCAGAGAGTGCCGGTCCAGGGGTTGAGCGCCGCGCCTTGCGGATTGCGCTGGCCGTAGGACCAGATTTCCGGGCGTACGCCGGCCTGACCGACAAAAGGGTTGTCATCCGGCACCTTGCCGTCCGGGTAAATCCGCACGACCTTGCCTTGCAGTTTGTCGAGGTCTTGGGCGGTCGGCCGGTCGTTGTTCTCGCCAAGGGTGATGAACAGATAGCCGTCGCGGTCGAACACCAAGCGCGAACCAAAGTGGTTACCGACCGAAAGCTTGGGCTCCTGGCGAAAGATCACTTTGAAATCCTTGAGGGCCGTCAGGTCGTCAGACAGACGTCCACGACCGACCGCGGTCCCGGCCTTGCCGCCCTCACCACCGCCTTCGGCATACGACAGATAGACCGTGCGGTCTTGCTTGAAGTCGGGCGATAACACCACATCCAGCAAGCCGCCCTGTCCCTTGGACCAGACCTTTGGCACGCCACTGAGCGGAGCGGAAAGTTTACCGTCGGCGCTGACCACTCGCAGGTTGCCGGGCCGTTCGGTCACCAGCATCCCTTGACGATCGGGAAGAAACGCCAAGGCCCAGGGATGTTCGAGCCCCTTGGTCATTGTCGTCACCTCAAGGGTGCCCTGTTCGCTTTTAAAATTCTGGGTTGGCGCTGCGAAAACGGGCGCCGTGACGGTGATCAGTGCGCTGGCACACAGTGTGGCCAGAAGGGTTTTACGCAACATGCACGATTCCTTTTGTCGTTCGAATGGCTGGCAAGAACGCTGTCGTGCCGTTCAACGGTTGCTGGTGTCTGCGTCTCGATGAGGTGGATTGGGAATGAATTTCGGTGGGGTAGCGGGAGGCGAGCGATCCTGGGGATAGCGGTTGCCGACACCACCATTGTCAAGCGTCGGAGGGCGCGGCACGGGCACTGTGTTCGGCCCACGAATGGCCGGCGCGCTGGGTTGCGTGCCTTGCATGCTGTTGGGATTGGCCCGGCGAATCGGGCTGTTGTAAGGATTGCTGGTGTGGCCCGTCGGGCTCTGGGCCAACAGCAATGAAGAAGTTGGCGATGCGGTGTCAGCCTGGGCCAGATTGCTCAGCACGCCACTCAACGCCAACGCGGTGCAGCCGAGCACAAATCTGTTCATGGGGAGCCTCTCGACATCAGCGTGGATAGGAACTTCGATATCACGCTACGCCCGGGGTTCGGATTTGTTAACTAAAACCTCCTTCACAAGATGTAACACGAGTTGACCCGACCGCCGATACGCCCGCAGGACCGGGTCGCCGCCCGCTGAAACTTTTGCACAGCGTCACAGGTCACCTGAACATCACTCGCGAGAAGACGACCATGGCACGGGCAATCTGGAAAGGCGCGATCAGTTTCGGTCTGGTGCATATCCCTGTGGCGCTGGTCTCGGCGACGTCCTCGCAAGGGGTGGATTTCGACTGGCTCGACAGCCGCAGCATGGACCCGGTGGGCTACAAGCGCGTCAACAAGGTCACCGGCAAGGAAGTGACCAAGGAACACATCGTTAAAGGTGTGCAGTATGAAAAGGGTCGGTATGTGGTCCTCAGCGAAGAGGAAATCAAGTCGGCGCACCCGCTGTCCACTCAGACCATCGACATCTTTTCCTTTGTCGACAGCGAGCAGATTCCCCTGCAAAACATCGATACGCCCTACTACCTCGCACCGGATAAACGTGGCGGCAAGGTGTATGCGCTATTGCGCGAAACGTTAAGCAAGACCAATAAAGTCGCCCTGGCTCTTGTTGTGCTGCACACGCGCCAGCACCTCGCTGCGCTGATGCCGCTGGAATCGGCGATGGTATTGGTGATGCTGCGCTGGCCCGCCGAAGTGCGAAGTCTGGATACCCTCGAGTTGGGTAGTGAAGTCACCAAGCCCGAACTGGCCAAAGGTGAACTCGATATGGCCAAACGACTGGTTCAGGACATGAGCGCAGACTGGAAACCCGAGGATTATCGCGACAGTTTTGAAGACAAGATCATGGCGTTGGTTGAGAAGAAGGCTAATGAAGGCAAGATCGAGGATGTGGAAACGGCGACGGGTGAAGAGGAGCGTAAAACCGCAGATGTTATCGATCTGACCGAGCTGCTTAAACGTAGCCTCGGGGGCAAGAGTGCCGGTAAAACCAAACCGGCGGCTAAACCGGCCGCAAACAAAAAAGCCACGAAGACGTCTCGTGGCTGATTGAGGGCTGTGCGGTGAATGTTTTGGCCCCATCGCGAGCAGGCTCGCTCCCACAGGGGATCGCGGTTAACTGTGGGAGCGAGCCTGCTCGCGAAGGCTTTATACGCCGAAACACTGCATTTAAATCAGAACGAAAATCGCCAGCAAGCCACCAAAAATCGCCCACTTCTCCAGGTAATAGAGCTTGCGGTTGCGCTTCTTGAGCGCTTTGCCGCGAAGGCGAATCGTGTAGATTTTGGCGAACAAGCGGTTGATGCCGCCGGTCTTGTCACCCGCATCGTTCGGTGCGCCCGCCGCCGACATCACATTACGGCTGAACCAGCCATTGAACGCCGCCGCCCAGCGATACTTCATCGGCCGCTCTACGTCGCAGAACAAAATGATGCGGTTCTGCTCGGTGGTGTTTTCGGCGTAATGAATGAAGGTCTCGTCGAACATGACCGCTTCACCGTCACGCCAGTGGTAGTTCTCGCCATCGACGTTGATGTAGCAACCGGCATCGTTCGGTGTTTCCAGGCCCAGGTGATAGCGGTAGGAACCGGCATACGGATCGCGGTGACGGACCAGTTTCGAACCCGGTGGCAGCTCCGCGAACATCGCTGCCTTGATCGAGCCGATGCTTTGCACCAGTTCGGTGGTGCGCGGGCAGAGTTTCATGGCCGAAGGATGGCTGTCGCCATACCACTTCAGGTAGAAACGTTTCCAGCCCGTCTTGAAGAACGAGTTGAAGCCGACGTCGTCGTATTGATTCGAGCGTTTGATCTCCCCGGCCCTGAGCAGGTTCTGGCCCTCGGCGCGAATTTCTTCCCAATGGTCCTGCAACGGACTCAGATCAGGAAAGTCGGCCGGGTTGAGATAAGGCTTGTTGGGGATTTTCGAGAACAGATAAAGGAAGCAATTGATCGGCGCCAGAAACGTCGAGTGGTCGCTCAGTTGGCGGCCCAGCTTGTGGCGCACGCGTCCGCGCAAGTGGACGTACGCAATGGATACAACGTAAATAGCGGCAATGATCAATTTCACAAAAAATCGTCACACGTCAGAAGTGAACAAACTGCGTCCCTTGCCGATCGATCGGCCCGAGGGTCTTGTGCAGCGTCTGAAGACGAAACAGCGCGTCCTTGAGCCTATGCCGCCTGTCGGCATCAGGTGACAGATGGCATTTTAGCCACAGTTTGTAACCAATAGTTAACCTTCAACTGTGAAAATCTGTCCACTGATGCTGCCAAAGTGGCCGTGCGGCCTTAACGCCCTATCGTTTAAAGAGCCAGACCAGTACAATCGCCGCCAAACATTACGCGCCCCCCTTGGTTGATGACGGGAATGAACCCCGTCTCAGCGCACTTCGACTCGGGCCAAGCGCTCCATATGCTGCTGTCCACTTATTGCCAGATGGACCTTCCGCTTCTGACCGGGATGCATTTCCTGTGGTTCGAATACCGGAAACAGGTACTGAATCGGTACTGCCGCAACCCTAGCTACTCTGAATGCTTCGCAGGAAAAACCTTTGATCTCTACAGCTAACATCACGATGCAGTTCGGCGCCAAGCCGCTATTCGAAAACGTTTCGGTCAAATTCGCCGCGGGCAACCGCTACGGCCTGATCGGCGCCAACGGTTGCGGCAAGTCGACGTTCATGAAAATCCTCGGCGACGACCTCGAGCCATCCGGCGGCCAGGTCATGCTCGAGCCGAACGTGCGTCTGGGTAAACTGCGCCAGGACCAGTTCGCTTACGAAGAATTCACCGTGATCGATACCGTGATCATGGGTCACGAAGAACTGTGGAAGGTCAAGGCCGAGCGCGACCGCATCTACTCGCTGCCGGAAATGACCGAAGAAGACGGCATGGCCGTTGCGGAACTGGAAACCGAGTTCGCCGAAATGGACGGCTACACCGCCGAATCCCGCGCCGGCGAACTGCTGCTGGGCCTGGGTATCGGCATCGAGCAACACTTTGGCCCGATGAGCGAGGTTTCCCCAGGCTGGAAACTGCGCGTATTGCTGGCTCAGGCGCTGTTCTCCGATCCTGAAGTGTTGTTGCTCGACGAACCGACCAACCACCTGGACATCAACACCATCCGCTGGCTGGAAAACATTCTGACCCAGCGCTCCAGCCTGATGATCATCATCTCCCACGACCGTCACTTCCTGAACAGCGTGTGCACCCACATGGCTGACCTGGACTACGGCGAGTTGCGCCTGTTCCCGGGCAACTACGACGAGTACATGACCGTGGCGACCCAGTCCCGCGAGCAACTGCTGTCGGACAACGCCAAGAAGAAGGCGCAGATCTCAGAACTGCAATCGTTCGTCAGCCGCTTCTCGGCCAACGCCTCGAAAGCCAAGCAAGCGACCTCCCGCGCCAAGGCGATCGACAAGATCCAGCTGGCCGAGGTCAAGCCTTCGAGCCGTGTGAGCCCGTTCATCCGTTTCGAACAAACCAAGAAGCTGCACCGTCAGGCGGTCATCGTCGAGCGCATGGCCAAAGGCTTCGACGGCAAGACACTGTTCAAGGACTTCAGCTTCCAGGTTGAAGCTGGCGAGCGCGTGGCGATCATCGGCCCGAACGGCATCGGCAAAACCACCCTGCTGCGCACCCTGGTCAATGAACTGACCCCAGATGCCGGCACCGTGAAGTGGACCGACGCCGCAGAACTGGGCTACTACGCCCAGGACCACGCGCACGACTTCGAAGACGACTGCAACCTGTTCGACTGGATGGGCCAATGGACCCAGGGCGGCGAGCAAATCGTTCGCGGCACCCTCGGCCGTATGCTGTTCTCCAACGACGAGATCCTCAAGTCGGTCAAGGTCATCTCCGGTGGTGAGCAAGGTCGCATGCTGTTCGGCAAGCTGATCCTGCAAAAGCCGAACGTGCTGATCATGGACGAACCGACCAACCACTTGGACATGGAATCCATCGAGGCGCTGAACCTGGCGCTGGAGAACTACCCGGGCACGCTGATCTTCGTCAGCCACGACCGTGAGTTCGTATCGTCGTTGGCCACCCGCATTATCGAACTCAGCCCTAGCGGCGTGATCGACTTCAGCGGTACTTATGATGACTACCTGCGTAGCCAGGGCGTTGTGTTCTAAATAGCTGCTGAAACTGAGAAGCCCTGTCCTTGCGACGGGGCTTTTTGCATTTCATGGCCAAGGAATGCGTTGGTGCTGAAACCTTCGCGAGCAGGCTCGCTCCCACATTAGATTGCGGTCTACTGTGGGAGCGAGCCTGCTCGCGAAGAGGCCCTCAAACTCTACGAATATAGTTAGCCTGCTTTCTTTTATTTCATGCCCGCGCCATGATGCAGTTCTCCTACCGCCGCCCGCGAACGAGCCCTCATGTCTGTGCAGCAACTGCCACCGCAAAGCTCCATGGCGATCACTCTGCAGATCGTCTCCATCGTCTTTTATACCTTTATTGCCTTCCTCTGCATTGGCCTGCCGATTGCGGTATTGCCGGGCTACGTCCACGAACAGCTGGGTTTCAGCGCGATCATCGCGGGGCTGACCATCGGCTCGCAGTACCTGGCCACCCTGCTCAGCCGCCCGATGGCCGGACGCCTGTCGGACAGCATCGGCACCAAACGGGCGATTGTTTACGGGTTATCGGGGATTGTGTTGAGCGGTGCGCTGACGTGGATTTCAACGCTGCTGCAAAGTTTTCCGTTGCTGAGCCTGTTGATCCTGATCGCCGGCCGCTTGTTGCTGGGGATCGCCCAAGGCTTGATCGGGGTTGGGACGATCAGTTGGTGCATGGGTCAGGTGGGCGCTGAACATACCGCGCGATCGATCTCCTGGAACGGCATCGCCTCCTACGGCGCCATCGCCATTGGTGCGCCGCTGGGCGTGGTGATGGTCGGCGAGCTGGGGTTCGCCAGTCTTGGGATCGCGCTGTCGGTGCTTGCGCTGGCAGCGTTGTTGCTGATCCGAAGCAAACCCTCGGTGCCGGTGATTCGCGGCGAGCGCCTGCCGTTCTGGGCGGTGTTTGGGCGCATTGCGCCGTTCGGTGTGAGCCTGAGCCTCGCCTCCATCGGTTACGGCACCCTGACCACTTTTATTACCCTGTATTACGTCAGCCGTGGCTGGGCCGGCGCGGCTTACTGCCTGACGGTGTTCGGGGTGTGTTTCATTCTGGCGCGACTGTTGTTCATCTCCAGCATCAGCCGTTTCGGTGGGTTCACCTCGGCCATTGCCTGTATGAGCATTGAAACGGTGGGCCTTGCATTGCTATGGCTTGCACCTTCGACCGGTTATGCGCTGATCGGCGCAGGCCTGACCGGGTTCGGTTTGTCGCTGGTGTATCCGGCGCTGGGGGTCGAAGCGATCAAGCAAGTGCCCAACGCCAGCCGCGGGGCGGGATTGAGTGCTTACGCGGTGTTTTTCGATCTGGCGCTGGCGATTGCCGGGCCATTGATGGGCGCGGTGGCGTTGAACCTGGGGTACACGTGGATTTTCTTCAGCGCGGCGTTGTTGTCGATAACAGGATTGGGCCTGACGCTGTTGTTGAAACGTCGTGCGATGAACGCCTGATTACTGATCGGCGGTCTGCATCCCGGCCCGGGTCGATTTGCCAAGCGCATGAGAGAAGAAATGCCCGGCTTCGGACACCAGGGTGCGGTGGATGTCTTTGCGATCGACGCCATCGGCATCGGTGCACAGCGCCGGCATGGCGATGATCTGCTCTTCGTTGCAAGGCGCCATGAACACGAAGTGCCCTGCCCCGGCCAGCAACTTGAAGTCCGGTGCGATCGGCAGTTTGCGCGCCAGGGCGGCGGCATTCTTGTCGAATGCCACCAGTTTGTCGCCGTCGCCACTGTAGAGCAGCACCGGCACATGCACGTCGGCCAGGGTATGGCGGCCAAACTTCAGGCTCAGCGGCGCCATGAGCAACAAGGCGCGAACCCGAGGGTCAGCCACCGGTTGCAAGTCATCACGGTCAGCAATCAATTCGCCTTGGGTGTTGCAGGCATCGCGGTCGTCCGGGCGTTCCTGACAATAGCGGCGCAGACGGTCCAGGTCTGGTGTCGCGCCGGACAGAATCAGCGCCGTCTCTCCGCCCGCCGAATAACCGATCACACCCACCTGATCGGCATTGACGAAAGGCGCGAGCATTCGATCGCCAAGCGTCGCGGTAATGGCTTCGGAAATCTGGATGGGCCGACCGTAAAGGTTACTCAACGTACCGAGGCGGCTGTGGTCTTTGGAGTTGTCACCGGGGTGGATCACCGCCACCACCACAAACCCTTTGCGTGCCAGCGACGTGGCGAGGTCGTGCAAGGCCAGGGGGGTTCCGGTGTTGCCGTGGGACAGCATCAGCATCGGGAAACTACCGATGGCGACTCGGGTGTCTTCGCCCGCTTCGACCGTGTAGCCCTCGAGGATGCTGGAGTGTTCCTTGTCGCTGGAGGGATAGAAGGCGATGGCGCGCATCGGCTGCAAGTCCAGAGGGTCAAGAAAGCTCATCTCATGGAAGCCGACGCTCCAGTGAGGAGGCGGCGCAGGCGCGGCGTGCACTGAGTTCAGGCTGCTGAGCAGGCAAATCAGTAAAGTTGCACAAAGACGCACCATGGGAGGCTCCACTTGGCTATTGACCGGGGACGTTAACCCTCGACGGCATAACTCGGGCCACTATTTAATGAAATTCCGAAACATCCAGAAACAAAAAACTCCGTATCTGGCACTTGCGTGATCAGAATACAGAGTTTTGGGGATGTTGCTCGAGCTGTTTGATTTTCTTTACACACGCCTTACGCGGCGGCGAACAACTGCTCGCTGATTTGCGTGTGAGCGTCGCTCATGGCTTTGGTACGGACGTCGTCACCGTAGGCAAGGCCATGGGCACGGACGAACTCAAGGTCGGTGATACCGATGAAGCCGAACAGCACCTTCAAGTACTCTTCGTGAGCCACACCTGTGGCCTGACCGGCATGCAGACCGCCGGAAGTCGATACGATCACGACTTTCTTGCCACCGCAGAGGCCTTCAGGGCCGGCTTCGGTGTAACGGAAGGTCTGACCGGCAACGGCGATGCGATCGATCCAGGCCTTGAGTTGGGTCGGAATGGTGAAGTTGTACATCGGAGCTGCAATCACCACGGCATCGGCGGCGAGGAATTCGGCCAGGGTGGTGGTACTCAGATCGGCTTCGTGTTGCTGCGCGGCGTTACGCAGTTCAGCGGTGGTGCCGGCGGCAACCAGAGTCG
Source organism: Pseudomonas svalbardensis (assembly GCF_030053115.1). Taxonomy (NCBI): domain Bacteria; kingdom Pseudomonadati; phylum Pseudomonadota; class Gammaproteobacteria; order Pseudomonadales; family Pseudomonadaceae; genus Pseudomonas; species Pseudomonas svalbardensis. The sequence goes on from NZ_CP125619.1 coordinate 3,452,184, forward strand.
TGGCAGAGAAATGGCTGATGGCATCGGCGGCCAGGTCGCGGTAGGTCACCACCGCAGTCGGCTCGGCGGTTTGCCAGGCTTTAACGACTTCGCTGCTCAGCTGACGGGAAGCCGAGTTGTCACCAAGAATGCTCGAATCGATATGCAGCAGTTTCATGTGGGATCTCCAGGTGAGGATCGCTACGAGGCGATCTGATGGGGAGAATCCTACAGGCGAAACCAATAGCTGATTAGACTGCAACAATGCGATAGTTCGTCCCACTGATAGAACAATCGAGCCCAACCATGCAAGACCTCAATGATCTTTACTACTTCGCCAAGGTGGTTGAAGCCGGTGGCTTCGCGGCGGCCGGGCGTTTGCTCGGGATTCCCAAGTCGCGGTTGTCGCGGCGCATCGCCGAGCTGGAAGAGCGCCTCGGCGCGCGCTTGCTGCAACGCACTACCCGACAACTGAAGCTGACTGCCGTGGGTGAACGTTATCTGCGGCACTGTCAGGCGATGCTGCTGGAAGCCGAGATGGCGGATGAAGCCGTCGCCAGCATGTCCAGCGAACCTCGCGGACGTTTGCGGGTGTCCTGCCCCGTCGGGCTGGCCCACGAAATTCTGCCGACAGTGATTAGCGACTTTCTTGAAAAGTTTCCTCAGGTACAACTGGAAGTCATGTTGCTCAACCGCCGCGTTGACCTGGTGACTGAGGGCATCGATGTCGCGCTGCGGGTGCGTGAGTTGGGCGACGAAGACCCACTGTTGGTCACCCGACGTTTGCGCCAGGCGCAGATGGCGATGGTCGCCAGCCCCGGTTTTTTGCACGGACTTGAAATCAACCACCCCGAAGACTTGAAACACCTGCCCGTGCTCGGCGCCCTGGAAGCCGACCGCCTGGTGCATATCCGCATGCTCGACCAGCAGGGTAAAAGCTGCGATCTCACCCTCGAAGCGCGATTGGGCATTGATGACTTTATCGTGCGCAAGGCCTGCACCCTCGCTGGCCAGGGTTTTACGATGCTGCCGATGATGTATTGCGAGCAGGAACTGGAAAACGGCTCGCTGATACAGTTGCTGCCCGACTGGTCGTTGCCTGGCGGCTGGCTGCAAGCGGTCTACCCTCATCGGCGCGGGGTGATGCCGGCCGTGCGCGCCTGGCTCGACCATTTGATCGAATCATTCAATGCCTGTGGGGACCGACTGATATGAAGGCTGGACGTATGAGCGAAGAGGATGTCGCGCAATTCTGTCTCGCGCTGCCGGGTGCGCGGGAAGACTACAAGTGGGGTGGCGTACGGGTGTTTTCGATTGCAGGGAACAAGATGTTTGCCTTGCAGAATCTGAGGGGCGAATCCCTGGCCTTCAAGGTCGACAAGGACTTGTTTCTTGGCCATTGCGACCGCCCGGGAATCCGCCCGGCGCCTTATCTGGCGCGGGCTCAGTGGATCATCATGGAAACGCCCTACCCGTTGGGCCCTGAAGAGCTGCAAGGCTTGTTGCAGCGTTCCCATCAATTGGTGGTGAGCAAGTTGCCCAAGCGCACTCAGGTCGGACTGCTGCTTTAAAGCAACGCGAACAGATGGGCGCCGAGAAACAGCTGGTCGATCCAGAACACTTGGTGCAGCAGCACAATGATCCAGAACACCAACTGAAACGAGAGCTTGCGCGTCTTGTGCCGAAACAGCTGCTGCGCCAGTAAGGCGCCCGGCCAGCCCCCGGCGAGTTCCACCGCATGCAACACGTTCTCCGGGGTGCGCCAATGGTCGGCGCGCGCCTTGCGCTTGTCGCTCCAGTACAGCAAGAACGCCAGCAGGCTGATGCCCCCGTACGCTGCCAAGGGAATCACGGAACCCCCGCGCAGCCACAACGACATCGAGCCGTACAGCGGCAGCGCGCACAGGACCGCAAACACCAACAATTTCAGCTGAAGATTGCGAATCTCTCCTGCGGGTTTGCGTCCGGGGTTGTTGCGCGAGCTGCCATCATTCATGGCTTGACCGCGGCCCAGTCAACCCAGCCAAACTGCCAGGTGGCCAGGATGACCAGGCCGAATGCGATGCGATACCAGGCAAACGCCGCATAGCTGTGGCTGCCGATGAACACCAGCAAGGCTCTGACGGCAATCATCGCGAAGATGAACGCCGTGACGAAACCGATCGCGAACACCGGAAAATCAGACGGAACGAACAGGTCGCGATACTTGTAGCCCGAGTACACCGCCGCGCCGACCATGGTCGGCATCGCCAGGAAGAAAGAAAACTCGGTGGCGGTCTTGCGCGACAAGCCGAACAGCAAACCGCCAATGATCGTCGAGCCGGAACGCGAGGTCCCGGGAATCATTGCCAGGCACTGGGCAAAGCCAACTTTCAGCGCGTCTTTCCAGGTGATTTCGTCGACGGTGTGGGCATGCACTTCATGCTGACGCTGCTCAGCCCACAGCATGACGATACCGCCCACGACCAACGCCGTGGCCACGGTGATCGGGTTGAACAGATACTCGTGGATCAGATCAGCGAAAATCACCCCCAATACCACGGCCGGCAGGAAGGCGATCAGCAGGTTCGCGGTAAAGCGTCGAGCGCTCGGCTGCGTCGGCAAACCGATGACCACATCAAATATCTTGCGACGAAACTCCCACACCACCGCCAGAATCGCGCCCAACTGGATAATGATGTTGAAGGCCATGGCCCGCTCGCCACCGAAGTCGAGCAGGTCAGCCACGATGATCTGGTGGCCGGTACTGGAAATCGGCAAAAACTCCGTCAGCCCTTCTACAACCCCAAGAATCAATGCCGAAAAGGCAGTCCAAAGATCCATCAATCCCCCAAGAAGCGATGCGCCACGGCATGCCCGTAAGTATTTTTTTCAGAACGTTGACTGCGGTCAGCGTCGCTGCTGCACCGCGCGCATAGAATCCAGACGAAATCATAAAAATTCCGTGAAAAATCAACTTGGATTCAGGTTTTTCCGTGCGGGGCCGAAATCCTATCAGACAAGTCTGATTAACGCTGCGCGTTATTGGACTTGGGTCGGATATGACCGATTGGCAAAGTGTGGTTGGATGCTGGCGATCATTTATTACAAGAAAAAGAAACCGGAGTGACAGCATTATGAACAGCTTGCGCAGTATGTCGATCAGCCGACGCTTGTGGCTTATCTTGATCGTGGCCGTCCTGATGCTAATGACGTTGGGCGTCTTGATGCTCAAGCAGATTCACGATGACCTGTACCACGCCAAGGCTCAGAAAACCCAGCATGTGGTGCAAACCGCCAGCGGTATTCTGACCTATTACCACGACCTCGAAACCGCCGGCACGCTCACCCGCGATGCTGCGCAGAAGCAGGCTCTGAGCGCCGTTCGTGGTCTGCGTTATGACCAGAATGACTACTTCTGGATCAATGACCTGACGCCGGTGATGATCATGCACCCGGCCAACCCGAAACTCGATGGCCAGAACCTATCGGCGATCCGCGACCCCGACGGTTTTGCCCTGTTTAACGAAATGGTCGCCGTCGCCAAGACCAAGGGTGCCGGCACCGTCGACTATCGCTGGCCGAAACCGGGCGCCAGCGCGCCGGTAGAAAAAACTTCCTACATCAAACTCTTCGAGCCCTGGGGTTGGGTAATCGGTTCGGGCGTGTATATCGATGACATGCAGGCCGAGTTCTATGGTCAGGTCTGGAAGGCCTCGTTCGTGGGGCTGGTGATTGCCCTGATCATGGCGCCGCTGGTCATCCTGATTGCCCGCAGCATCGTGCGTCCACTGCAGGAAACCGTGAACGCCATGGCCAACATCGCCAGCGGCGAGAGCGACCTGACCCGCAGCCTCGACACACATGGCCAGGATGAAGTCACGCAACTGGCACGCCACTTCAACGCCTTCACCGCCAAGCTGCGACTGGTGATCAGGGAACTGCAAGTGTCCGCCAGTGCCCTGGGCCAGTCTTCCAGCGAACTGGGCAACGACGCCGCCCAGGCCCAGCAACGCAGTCAGCAACAGTCCCAGCAAATGGAACTGGTGGCCACTGCCATCAATGAAGTGACGTATGGCGTGCACGACGTCGCGAAAAACGCCGAGCACGCCGCCAGCGAAATGCGCGATGCCGAGTCTCAGGCGCAGCAAGGCCAGGTCAACATCGATGGCAGCCTGCAACAGATCGACAAGCTGTCTTCGACCATCGATCAGGCGGTAGAAGTGATTCGCACCCTGGCCGCCGAAAGCACGCAGATCGGCAGCGTCCTTGAAGTGATCCGCTCCATCGCCGAGCAAACCAACTTGCTGGCCCTCAACGCGGCCATCGAAGCCGCCCGGGCCGGCGAGCAAGGTCGCGGTTTTGCGGTGGTGGCCGATGAAGTGCGACTGCTGGCCCAGCGTACCCAGAAGTCCACGGCCGAGATCCAGTCGATGATCGAACGCCTGCAAAGCCACTCCGAAGCGGCGGTCAAAGTGATCGGCGACAGCAGCCGTGCATCGCAGTTGACCATCGAGCAGGCCGGCCTGGCCGGTGCAAGCCTGAATGCCATTGCCCAGGCGCTGCGCAACCTCAACGGGTTGAACGCCTCCATCGCCAGCGCGACCTTGCAACAGGCGCATGTGGTCGAGGACATCAACCAGAACGTCACCCAGGCGGCCGGTTTGTCCCACAGCACGGCGCTGGCGGCCGAACAGTCGAGCGCGGCCAGCGTTCACCTGAAGGAATTGAGTGAGCAATTGAACGGGCTGCTCAAGCAGTTCCGGGTGTAACCACCTTTGTAGCAGCTGCCGAGCCTGCGAGGCTGCGTTCGGCTACGGAGCAGTCGTAAACCTGGGCACCGCGGTGTATCAGAACGATCCTGCATACCGGATTCACGACTGCTGCGCAGCCGAACGCAGCCTCGCAGGCTCGGCAGCTGCTACTTAGGGCGGCGCACGCTGTTCTACTTGGCAGCGCCTGCCGTTACAATCCGCTCCTCTTCGACTTCCCCCAAGGAACCTCCATGTCCGGGCTTGAACTGTTTGCCGCTACCCTCGGTGTCATTGCCGTCTGGTTGACGGTCAAACAGAACCCTTGGTGCTGGCCGATCGGTCTGGTCATGGTGCTGCTTTATAGCTGGATCTTTTTTGAGGTGAAGCTCTACTCGGACATGCTCCTGCAGGTGATCTACGCCGCATTGCAGCTCTATGGCTGGTGGCAGTGGACGCATGCGGGGGGCGCGCGCCATGGTCGGCAGGTCAGCCTGCTCGACGGTAAATCGGTCGCTATCAGTCTGGTCATTGGAGCGGTCGGCAGTCTGTTGCTGGGCGCTGCAATGGCGAACTGGACCGATGCCGCACAACCCTGGCTCGATGCGGCACTGACTGGCTTCAGCCTGGTGGCGCAGTTATGGATGGCGCAAAAACGCATTCAATGCTGGCCGCTGTGGTTCATCCTGGATGTGATCTTCGTCGGGCTGTTTATCTACAAAGACCTGTACCTGACCGCCGGGCTCTACGCGCTGTTCGCCCTGATTGCCGTCCAAGGCTGGCGGGAATGGCGGGCCGATCCGGCGTTGCGCACATGAAAGTTCTGGTACTCACAGGCCCAGAATCCAGCGGCAAGAGTTGGCTGGCAGCCGAGTTACAGCAGCATTTCGGCGGGGTCCTGGTAGACGAATATGTACGCTGGTTCATCGAACAGAATCCTCGAGACACCTGCCTGGCCGACATTCCGGAAATCGCCCGCGGACAGCTGAAATGGGAGGACGAGGCACGCGCCCGGCAGCCGCATTTGCTGATTCTCGACACTCACTTGCTGAGCAACATCCTCTGGAGCCAGACCTTGTTTGGTGATTGCCCGACGTGGATCGAGCAAGCATTGCTGGCACGGCACTACGACCTGCATTTGCTGCTGAGCCCTGAAACCGTGGCCTGGCATGACGACGGTCAGCGTTGCCAACCGCAACTGGCAGAACGCCAGGCGTTTTTCCACGCCAGCCGCCAATGGCTTGACCTGCACCACCAGCCTTGCCAGGTGCTGCAAGGTGATTGGCAACAGCGCAAGGACGCGGCATTCGAGGCTGTGACCCGCTTGCTCAAGCCCTGACCGGGGTACCCCGCCCTGCCGCAAATGTCCATTCCTGAAACACCCCCCCCTGCGCGAACCCGCGAACTAAAGCGGCTCAAGCACTCCAGCAAGAAAATGTTAAGCCACTGATACAACCTACCTTCAGCGCCCTTTAGCGAGCAATGCCGCCAGCATGGATGGCACTTTTGCGTGGCTCTGTCTCAGTGGCGTTACAATTTTTTTTTGACAACCTCGACAATTAAAGCCAACCAACTGTTTTTAAAAGAAAAACAAAAACCGGCACACCTTCTGCTCTCTTCCTCGAAACGCTGATCAGGGCCAGCGTCCATTTACAGAAGGAATTGCCGCCGTGGGGAAATTTGATAACAAAATTTATAGCCTCCTGCTGATCGGATGCGCACTGGGCTCAAGTCTCTGCCTGCCTGTACAAGCTGACAACGGCATCATCATTATCAAGCGTGATGTCCAGCCGCGCATGGCAACGCGTGCGCCGCTGATTCCCGACCCTAGCCCCACGACCGCCAATGCCAACCCGTCCAAACACATCATCAGTCAAACGAACGAGTTGAGCGACGGCGACTTTGCCGGTGTCGCCAGTGGTGCAGGCATCTCCCGCCTGGTCACTCAAAACACCAACAACCTGGGCGGCAACATCAGCAACCAGACCCAGCTTTCCAACCTCCCCGCCGGGCGTTCGGGAAATGCCGGCAACGGTATTGCCAACATGGTCAATTCAAGCGTCCAGCAAGGCCTGGGTGCTCTGAAAGTCATACCGGGAGACCGTTAAGATGAATCGTACGCTGCTGATTATCGCCATGTTTTGCAGTGCATCGACCTTTGCCCAACCTCCCGTCATCAACAACGCCGAAATCGACGGTTCGGGCACGCAGTACAACGGCAACCTCGGGGTCAACCAGGCTGCCGGCGATTTACAGCAACAGGCTAACGCACGGGCCATCGCCGTTGGCCATGGAGCCAGCGCGACCACACAGATTCGCCAACGGTTGCGTACGGTGGTCGACCCCAGGATCGATGCTCGATCCAGCATTCAAGGCGACTCCTTCAGCCACGGCAACGGCGTACTGGGCGTCAACCAGAGCGCGGGCGCCAGCAACCAGCAAGCCAATGCCCTGCGGATAAGCATCAGCACGCAGCCGCAAAGTATCGACGACAGCGTCCTCAGGCAACAGAACGTGGCGCTGATCACTAACTCCGATCCAACTGACTCTGCACCAGGCTATCGCCAGGTCGCTACCAGCGATCAGGCCTTCACCGGCAGCCGTGGGGTGATCCAGTTGAATCAGAGCGCCGGGGTGGGAAACCGAACGGCCAATACCCTGAGCGTACGGGTCATGGATTGACCCAAACAGGTAAGAACAACACTTAACCTAAAATAAGTACGGAGAATCACCATGAAACCTTCGATGGCAATAAAGCCTCTGGTTTTTGCAATTGCTGCGGTCTTGGCTGTTGCTGCACAAGCGGGTCAGAACGATCGACGTGGTAACCATAATGGTCATCATAACGGTGGCCACCACACTCCTCCTCCAACATGGATCCATACCGACGCGACCGCCAACGCGAACGATAGGCAGACCAGTACCGGCAACCGCATCCACAACGAAGGGACTCAGAACTCAGCCGAGATGAGCAGCTCTGCCTCAGGCGCGAGCGGCAACGTCGGCGTCAACGTGGCAGCAGGCGCCGGCAACCAACAAGACAACGCGGCCGCCATCGCAAACGCTGGCTCCACCTCCAGCCTCGATAACAGCTTCGTGTTCGGCACTTCCGAAGCCAGCGCTCGAGTCTCGCAATACAGCAACAATAACAAGGTCAACAACTACGGCGTCACAAACTCTGCCGTGATGAGCGGATCTGGCGATGGCAGCAGCGGCAATATGGGTATCAACATTGCTGGCGGCGACCTCAACCAACAGAAAAACACCATGGCAATTGCCAACTCCAATGCTCCCCTGGGTAACGCAAGAGCCACTGCCTCTGCCAATCAAAACGGTCCTGGCCTGATAGTGAATAACACCGCTGATCGGACCTACCGCGTGGATACGATTACCGTTACCAACACGGCCAGCGGTAGTTTCTCTAAAGATAAGTCATTCGAGGTTAGCGGCAGTGAAAGCGCTTCTTCGAGCTGGGCCGCGGCCGGTGCCAATAGCTCTAATTCCAGCGGTTCCCTTAGCGTTGATATAAGCGGTTCGAAGAGCAGCAATGCGAGCGGTTCCAACAGCAGTTCTGCGAGCGGTTCTAACAGCAGTTCTGCAAGCGGTTCCAACAGCAGCAGTGCAAGCGGTTCTTCGAGTGCATCCTTGAACGCTTCCCTGGGCGCTACTTTGGACATTGATACGGCGGCTTCCAGCTCCACTACCGTCAACAATGGCTTTGGAGATCGCACCCGCAGCAGGAGTTCCGAGGCATCGCTTAACGCATCGCTTGACGCAACGCTTGACGTAGCGGTGAACAAATCGTTCGACAAATCGCGCGAATCCTCGTTCGACAGATCTCGCGACTCCTCGTACGACAGATCTCACGAATCCTCGTACGACCAATCGCGCGATTCCTCGTTCGAAAAATCGTTCGATAAGTCGTTCGAGAAATCGAACGCCTCCTCGTTCGAAAAATCGGCCAGTCAATCGTCCGAATCCGAGTTCGCAAAAGCGGGAAGCTTCAGTGAGAGCAGTTCATTTGATTTGAGCAACACCTACTCCTATCAAGTGCTGACTCCAACTGGCTGGGCAAACCCTGTGACCAACACTGCAACCCTGAGCGGTTCGGTGAATGGTGGCAGTGGCAACCTGGGCGTCAACGTAGCTGCCGGTGTGGGTAACCAACAAAGCAACTCGCTGGCCATTTCCAATCAGTCGTTCTAATTGCTGTCTCTGGAGGCCCCCTTATGGGGGCCTTTTTTCAACACAACCAGAAGGCATCCCACTATGCGCATTATCGCCTTGGCATTTTTGCTTTGCGTGACCAGTGTGAGCGAGGCTGCACAAATACCGCTTTCCGTCCTGCCGGGCGGCGCGGTGGTGTTCAAGCCGATCCAAAGCGTGCGCGAGCGCAAGTTTGCCGACCTGGTCCAACAGAAAAGCGACTTCAGTTGCGGCGCAGCTGCGCTGGCAACGGTATTGCGTCAGGCGTATTGGCTTGACGTGGACGAAGAACAAATCATCGAAGGCATGCTGGCACACTCCGATCAGGATCTTGTCCGCGTCCAGGGCTTTTCCATGCTCGACATGAAGCGCTACGTGGAAAGTATCGGCATGCGGGCCCGTGGTTACCGGGTAGCGCAGGAAACGTTGAGCGAGATCAAAATTCCGGTTGTGGTACTCATGGATATCCGTGGCTACAAACATTTTGTGGTCATGCAAAGAGTTCATAAGGGCTGGGTCTATATCGGAGATCCGGTACTCGGTCATAAACGTTACAAAGTCGAAGACTTTGTAAAAGGCTGGAACGGCATCATCTTTGCCATCATCGGCCAGGGCTACGACAAAACCAATGCGTTGCTCGACCCACCCCTGCCACTGACCGCCAAGAACCGCATCAACACCTTCAGCCCGGTGCAAGACGCAGAGTTGATGGATTTCGGATTCATCCAAAGCGACTTCTTCTAATAACAAGGGAGCACGACGCTCCGGGAGCATTCCAATGAAGACTCCAATCTGGCTGGCCGTGGTTTGCCTGGCCGCCAGCCTGCCGACCCAGGCACAGATATTCAAACCCATTGAACTGAACGATCACGAATTGGCGAGCCTGCGAGGCCGCTATGTCATGCCGGGACGGATCGTCAGTTTCGGCATTGTCATGACCAGCACTTGGCAAAATGCCAACGGTGAAGTGATCGGGGCAACTTCCTCGATGCAAATTCAACAATCGACCATCACGCCACAGTTCTATGTGTCGATAATCAACGAAAAAGGTAATGGCTCCGCAATTTCGCAAGGCACCGGTACCGTCATTGGCGGCAGCGGCCTCAACAGCACCGAAGGCGTCACTCAAGTCGTGCGTGCTGCCGGCGACCATAACACTGCCTACAACAACGTTGATATCAACGTCACAAGGGCTAACCAAGCGCCAACAACGCAACAGCAGGGCCAGGCATTGGCCGCAGGCTCGACGTTGGTGGACGCCAATGGCGCGGGCTCGCTGAGCATTTCCTCGACCGGTACGGGTGTGCAACTCAACATCGTGGCCAACAACAACCAGGGCAGTACCGTACAACGCCTGGCCCAGGGTGGGCTGATGCAGAACACGACTTTGCTCGGCGGTGGCAACCAGGTCCGCAACCTCACGTCCCTTAATGTCGTGCTGCGTGACAACGTGGCGACAGCCGGGTCGCTGAACGGCAACCTGGACCAGCTCAAAGGTCTTCGCACTCAAGGATTCTGATCTACGCTCAGTCTCATCAGATGAAGTCAGAAGGGACGGCTAATCCATGCACCGATCGTTAACGTTCAAAGCTATCGTTTGTTTGAGTAGCCTGGCCCCGGCAACACTGCTATACGCAGCACCGGACCCCCAGGTCGAGATGCTAAAACAAGAACTCATGGAGTTGAAACAGCGTTACGAAGCACAACAGAACGCGCTGATGGTACTCGAGCAACGCGTTCGCCAAGTTGAAGAAACACCTGCGACACCGGCTCCCAAACGCCTGACCAAATCCCCTGCCGAAACGACCAGGGGTGGCCAAACGGTGGCCGCCGGTGCGCCGGGAACCACAGGCAGCTCATACGGCCAATCGCTCAAAGATGATTCGGAGCCTGCGCAAAGCGTTTCCAACCTGTATGACGAAGCCAGCGGCTTCTTCGGTGGCGGCAAGTTCAGCCTCGAAACGGGCGTGACCTACACGCACTACGATACCCGTGCGTTGGTACTCAACGGCTTCCTGGCACTGGACTCGATTTTCCTCGGCAACATCAACATCGACCGTATCAAGGCGGATAACTGGACCCTGGACCTGACCGCCCGCTACAACACGGGACAACGCTGGCAGTTCGACATTAACGTCCCCGTGGTTTATCGCGAATCAACGTATTCCTCCGGTGGCGCCGGAGGCGCAGGCCCGGTGACGTCGGACGCCACCGTTACCCGCGACCCGACCATTGGCGATGTGAACGTTGGCGTTGCTTACAAGTTTCTGGATGAGTCGGCCAATCTACCCGATGCAGTCGTTACCCTGCGCGTCAAGGCGCCGACCGGTGATGACCCTTACGGCATCAAGCTGATCAATGACCCAGCCAACGATAACCTCTCGGTACCCGAGGACTTGCCTACCGGCAATGGTGTCTGGTCGATCACCCCGGGTATCTCGTTGGTCAAGACCTTCGACCCGGCCGTGCTGTTCGGCAGCCTGTCCTACACCTATAACATTGAAGACTCTTTCAGCGACATCAGCCCTCAGATCAACTCCAAGGTGCCCGGGGATGTGAAACTGGGCAACTCCTGGCAGGTCGGCGCCGGTATTGCATTCGCCTTGAACGAGAAGATGAGTATGTCGTTCTCGTTCACCGACCAGTTCGCCCGCAAGAGCAAGATCAAGCCGGACGGTGGCGATTGGCAGTCGATTACCAACAGCGATTACAACTCGGCCAACTTCAACATCGGCATGACCCTGGCAGCAACCGATAACCTGACGATCGTTCCCAACCTGTCCATCGGCCTGACCGACGACTCGCCAGACTTTTCCTTCAGCCTGAAATTCCCGTACTACTTCTAATCCACAACAACAAAGCCCCGCTGCGACTTCAATCCCAGCGGGGCTTTTTTTGTCTTTAGATCTTGCGTCTAACGTATCTGATGCTTGTGCAGCAAACGGTAGAAGGTAGGCCTGGATATCCCCAGCACCTTGGCGGCGATGCTCAAATTATCGCTGTGGCGGTTAAGTACATCGCACAAGGCCTGGCGCTCTGCCCGGTGCTTGTAGTTTTCCAGCGTGCCCATCGGCGCAGCAACGGCCTGCTGGCTGATCAGCCCCAGGTCTCGCGCTTCGATCTGCCGACCTTCGGCCAGTACCAACCCGCGACGTACCCGGTTGGCCAGCTCGCGCACATTGCCCGGCCAGTCATGCTTGCCCATGGCAATCAAGGCGTCTTCACTGAAGCTGCGCGGACGGCGACCGGTTTCATGGCTGTAGAAATGGGAAAAGTGGTTGGCCAGCATCGACAGATCGCCATTGCGCTCACGCAGGGGCGCGGTCGCGACTTGCAACACGTTCAGGCGATAATACAGATCTTCGCGAAAGCGTTTCTTCTCGATCGCTGCCTCAAGATCGACATGGGTCGCGGCCAACACCCGCACATCCACGGAAATCGGCTGACTGCCGCCCACCCGCTCGATATGCTTTTCCTGGAGGAAACGCAACAGGTTCGCCTGCAGCTCCAGGGGCAGATCACCGATTTCGTCGAGAAACAGCGTGCCGCCGTTAGCCGCTTCGATCCGCCCGACCTTGCGTTGATGGGCGCCAGTAAAAGCCCCCTTCTCGTGGCCAAACAGTTCGGACTGGATCAAGTGTTCAGGAATTGCTCCGCAATTGATCGCGACAAAGGGTTTGCTGTGACGTTGGGATTGTCGATGGAGCGTGCGGGCGACCAGTTCTTTACCGGTACCGCTTTCACCACGGATCAATACCGGAGACTCGGTGGGCGCCAGCTTGCTCAGCAACTTGCGCAGTTCGCGAATGGGTTTGCTGTCGCCAAGCAGCTCGTGTTCGGGCTGATCAATGTGAACCGTGCCCTGCCCACGCAGGCGTGCCATCCCGAATGCCCGGCCCAGCGTCACCTGAACCCGGGACACATCGAATGGCAAGGTATGGAAATCGAAGAACCATTCGCAGACAAAGTCCCCGACATTCTGCAATCGCAGGACTTCCTGGTTGAGTACGGCGATCCACTCGGTACCGCTACGGCTGATCAGCTCTTTGACGGCTTCCGGGCGTTCGAGGTGAAAAGGCTGCAAACGCAACAGGCCGACATCGCAGGTTTTGTCGGCAACGTTTTCCAGGGTGCAGCTGTCAACGTCCCAACCCCCAGCGCGCAAAACCGGCAGCAGACGATGACAGTCGTCGCAAGGGTCCACTACTAACAGACGTCGTAAGGCAGGCGCTTCGATCATGACTGTTCCTTGGCGCCAAAGTTATGAAATATTATTAAAAACAATCGTTTGGCGGACCTGGCTGTAACGTTAGCAATAATTTGACATGACCTTGTACCGTTTGACTATAGAGCGGTTGCGTTATTAGTTATAAGAAGCGACTTAGTTAGTTACCTAACGAGTCCTGCCTTTCATTCAGCTTTCAAAGCCTGTCCACACCTTGAGCCAATGAAAGAAAGTTGATATTTCTTTTAATTGTATGTGACCCGCCCCCCGGTTGCGGGCATCAGTACAAGTAACCAGCCGAACGGTAGCCCAACCGACGGCACATCACTTGATTGGGCATACAGAGAGAAAACCCCATGAACGCCCCGCTCCGCATCAACGAAGCTCTTTTGATTGCCGACCGCGCATTCCAACCGTTCCAATGCGTGGCCTGGGCCCCACAAGACGGCAATGGCGAACTCAGCCTGACCGTTATCGATCGCACCAACACCCGCAGCATCGGCCGCAAGCAGATCCCAAGCAGTGCCTATACCGATCCTGCGCAACTTGAATGCCTGCTTGAAGCGGCACGTGCGGAATTGAGAGAGGAGGGTTACAAACTCCAATCGTGGTCGATGCCACACTAAGTGTTTTGCGGGTTACCAAACGGTAACCCGCACCCTCCCCGATTATTCTTCGAACTTGCACGCGCCCAACTACTTGGCAGGCTTGTCAGTGGGTCGAAAAGACACTGTTCTGGCACACAGCGACCCTCCGTCTGTTAGTTATGACAGTTGTGCATCCAGGCGTTCAGGGATTGAATGTTTCCTTATACAGTCGCCACCCAAACTCCCGGTTCAGGACGACTCGCAAGGAGCTGCGTGCATGTCAATCCAGACCGCGTTTGCATTACGGGCAACCCTGAACAACGCCGGCAAACTTGATACAACCTTTGCCTCGTCTGGCAAAACCCAGGTGTATTTCGCTGGCAGCCTCTCAAGCATGGCCAACGGGGTCGCGATTGATTCACGCGGCAGGTTGTTAGTCGCGGCGAAGGTCGGAACGCCAGGCGGCAGCCGCTTCGGCCTGGCTCGCTTGCTCGAGGACGGCTCGGCGGATCTGGCGTTCGGCAATCAAGGCAGCGTCATCGGGCAATTTGAACACGGCTTCGAGGCCATGGCCGGCAAAGTCCACGTATTGCCCGATGGGCACATTCTGGTAGCCGGCCTGCACTACGAAAATGCTCACCGGACACTGCCCGCCCTCGCCCTTTTCGATCAGCATGGTCGGCCTGTTCAATGTTTTGGCGACAATGGCCGCTGCGTCGTGCGTCTGCCGGGCGGTCTTTCCCAAGGCGTGCGTGACACCTGGCTACCCCCCGGCGTATCGGGCACAGAAGGTTGTGATATCTGCGTGCAGGAGGACGGTCGAGTCCTGCTGCAGGCCAATCATCACTTCGAACTGTCCAATCATGTCGGCATTCTGATACGACTCAACACCGACGGCTCGCTGGACGACACCTTCAACGGTCGTGGCTTCGTGATTGTCAGGCACTTGCTGATGAATACCTGGCTCAGCAGCCTGATGGTGCAACGAGACGGCCGGATCCTGGTGGGCGGGTCGATCAACTTCCCTGAAGAAGGTCTGCTGGCCCGCTATCAAACCGACGGCAGGCTCGACGATTGTTTCGCCGTGGATGGTTTCATGACCTTCAAGGCATGTGGGTATAGCGCTCAGGTCAGCCGGATCATCCAACAGGAAAATGGCGATGTGCAGTGCTTTGGCAGCAGCCGCGACCCGATGCATTGCCTGGCACTGAAAGTACACAGCAACGGCCGCCCGGACATTCATTGCAATGGAGGCCAGGCCCAACTGCTGGAGATCGGTCACAGCGGCTGCCAGTGGACCGACGCACAGGCACTGCCGGACGGCTGCGTGGTGACGGTTGGGGCCACGATCGGCGGCGTCGAGGCGGATTTCATTCTGGCGCGGCATCTGCCCGACGGGCAACTTGATCGCAGCTTCGGCAATGGCACCGGCTGGATTCGCACCCGCCTGGGCCGCAGCCTGGATACCGCGACTTCAGTGGCCATGCAGGCCGATGGAAACATCGTAGTCGGAGGCTATTCACTGGACGGCAACTATCGAGCGATCGTCGCACGCTATCTGGGGTAGGCCTGCACAGTTTTCCTACACTTGATCTTCCCTTCCGCTTACGGCAAGTTGCGCGCTTCTTAATACAAGGAGTAGCCGATGCCCGGTTCAATGGCTCAGGCGTTCGCGCACAATTTTCTCGGGCATTCACCCCGCTGGTACAAGGCAAGCATTGTCGGTTTCCTGATTCTCAACGCGCTGGTGTTGTGGACCGTCGGCCCGACGGCGGCTGGCTGGCTGCTGGTGCTGGAGTTCATCTTCACCCTGGCCATGGCGCTCAAGTGTTATCCGTTAATGCCCGGCGGCCTGCTGTTGATCGAAGCACTGTTGCTGAAGATGACCACGCCCCAGGCACTCTACGACGAGCTGGTGCACAACTTCCCGGTGATCCTGCTGCTGATGTTCATGGTGGCCGGCATCTACTTCATGAAAGACCTGCTGCTGTTTCTGTTCTCACGACTCCTGCTCGGGGTTCGCTCCAAGGCTCTGCTGGCGTTGATGTTCTGCTTCCTGTCGGCGTTTCTGTCAGCGTTTCTCGATGCCTTGACCGTGACCGCCGTGATCATCAGTGCAGCCGTCGGGTTTTACTCGGTGTATCACCGCGTCGCATCCGGCAATGATCCGCGTCAGGACAGCGAGTTTGGCGATGACCAGCACCTGCCCACACTCCATCACGCCGACCTCGAACAATTCCGCGCCTTTCTGCGCAGTCTGCTGATGCACGGTGCCGTGGGTACCGCACTGGGCGGTGTTTGCACATTGGTCGGTGAGCCGCAGAACCTGCTGATCGGCCACGAGATGGGCTGGCACTTCTCTGAGTTCTTTCTGAAAGTCGCCCCGGTTTCATTGCCGGTCCTGGTGGCAGGCCTGGTGACCTGCGTCCTGCTGGAGAAACTTCGCTGGTTCGGTTACGGCACGCTGTTACCGGAGAACGTGCGTGCAGTTCTGGCCAATCACGCGGCAGAAGACAATGCCGAACGCACCTCGCGCCAACGTGCAGCGCTCGTCGTGCAGGGATTGGCAGCGCTGATTCTGATTGCGGGGTTGGCGTTCCATATTGCTGAGGTCGGCCTGATCGGCTTGATGGTGATCGTGCTGATCACCGCATTCACTGGCATCACCGACGAGCACCGTATCGGCAACGCGTTCAAGGACGCCATGCCGTTCACAGCACTGCTGGTGGTGTTTTTCGCGGTAGTGGCGGTGATTCACGATCAGCAACTGTTCACGCCTTTGATCCAGTGGGTGCTGGCGCTGCCAGCGGATCAACAACCGGGCATGCTGTTTATTGCCAACGGCTTGCTGTCAGCCATCAGCGATAACGTGTTCGTCGCGACCATTTACATCACCGAAGTCAAACAGGCTTTCATCTCTGGCCACATGAGCCGTGAGCATTTCGAGACGCTGGCGATTGCGATCAACACCGGCACCAACCTGCCGAGCGTGGCGACGCCCAATGGTCAGGCTGCGTTTCTGTTCCTGCTGACCTCGGCGATTGCACCGCTGATTCGACTGTCGTACGGACGGATGGTGTGGATGGCGTTGCCGTACACCGTGGTGATGGGTGTTCTTGGCTGGTATGCAGTGAGTTTCTGGCTGTAAACCCAGAACAAAATGTGGGAGATTCTATGTTGCAGGGCAACCCCGCAACCTCAGGCCGGGTGGTATTCGCTCTGATTTTTCATCAGGGCAAATGCCACCCGGCAGAGTTTCCGGGCAAGGGCCACCAAGGCCTGGGTTTTCGAGAAGCCTCTTGCAAAATACGACTCGTAAAACGGTTTCCATTTAGCTGAGCGACAGGCTGCCATTGCGGCGTTGTAAGCCAACCGGCGGACTTCCGGATCCCCTTTTTTTGTCAGGTGCCGGGGGCCGTTCTTCTTCCCGGAGTCATCGACCGTAAGGTCCATCCCTAGAAACGCGATGAACGCATCACTATTGGCAAAATCACCGCGCATAAAGGTCGTCGCCAACCCGGTTGCAGTCAGTTCGCCAACCCCTTCGATGGCTTTGCAGCGGTCGATATTCTCTTCAATACCCGCCTCTTTGCTGACCTTGCGCAGCAGTTTCTGAATGGCCTGATCCGCTTGCTTGAAGGCCTTTTGCTGGGCGCTCTGTACTTTCTTCAACAAGGGTTCATTGGCCCAGCTCAGCATCAGACCGGCATGGTTCTGGATCAGCGTTGCACGTCTGTGGAGCAGGCTTTTCAGCGAGGTGTAGGCCTTGGGTGGTGGGCTCCAGATCCGCAGTCCGTCTTGTTCGTTCGTCAAATAACGCGCCAGCAGACGGGCATCGCAGGGATCGTTCTTGGCTCGTTGGCCGATGCCGCGGCGATAGTTGCTCACCCGATAAGCATCCACGACATAGACCTGGTGCCCCATCGCATGGGCCAGCTCGACGGTGTCCAGGTGGTAGATGTTGGTGGCTTCAACGGCGATAGCGCTTTGGGCGGGCAATGTTTTAAGCCAGCGTTTGAGGGCTGTTCGATCGTTCTTGATGGTGTCAGTGGTTAGCCGGTCGGAGCGATAGACAACTATTTCGGCCTTGGCGATATCGACGCCAACCACCGTCTGCGAAGTAAGGATTGTCATGACGAATCCTCGGAGCTAGGGTTTAAGAGCTTGTCGGGGTCTACCGTTGCGCTGGCTTGCCTCTATCGTCGGTTTTACCGATGAATTCCTTATCGGCGCTTTGGGTAGAAGGGGCGGGATGAGAAGTCTCCCACGGTCTGTACTGGTCAGAGTCAGAATCGAGCTTTTAGTCCCGCCCACCCCTTCAAGTCTAAACATACAAGCGAGCTTGCTCGCGATGAGGTCGTGTCAGCCAACATCATTGTTGAATGACAGACCGCTATCGCGAGCAAGCTCAACGCCTCAAGTGATCGGGGGCCGAATTTTTGGTCAAGACAGTGACAGCCTGCCGATCACCTGTTCTCCGTCCACCCATGCGAGCGGCGGCTGGGGCTCAGCGAACCAGGTTATGAAAATACTTTGGCGGGCACAGGAGTTTGCCAAGTCCCTGGTGCGCTTTTGAAAGAACAAACCTGATGGCTTCGCCTGCGTCTGCCATGCCTTGGG
This sequence comes from Pseudomonas svalbardensis, assembly GCF_030053115.1. NCBI lineage: Bacteria > Pseudomonadati > Pseudomonadota > Gammaproteobacteria > Pseudomonadales > Pseudomonadaceae > Pseudomonas > Pseudomonas svalbardensis. The sequence continues at coordinate 3,470,531 of NZ_CP125619.1, forward strand.
CGAACCTGGCCATCCCCACGCGTTGGAGTTTTGCGAGAACGGCGCCTAGGCCGCAGCCTGGAAGCTGATGTTTATGAAGACCGACCCAGCGTTCTTTGTTGTCGGAATGGCCGAAACTCTAAATCCAGCAATTATCGAGGGCTATACCGAAATTTTCGGTTCTGCCCACCATCTCCTTTTCTAGCAAAGCTGCGCTGTGGCAGGTTCTCCGAGTCGGGTACCGGCAAAAGGTTGATTACAGCCTGACAATACCCCCCCCGGTTTTATCGTATAAAACCGCGCTAACTAGCAGGTACTTGGCTCACTAGGCTGAAAAAGTGCTGCGCTTTAATCAACGCGGGACGCTTTGCACCTGCGCCGTTTCCATCAGCAATAGATCAACGACTCGTGAGAGCGCGCCATCAACACTCCTTCCGTTGCGTGAGGCGGATTCGTAAGCATTGCGCTGCCGCTCTGCGCTGGAGCCGTTATGCACAATTCGACGAGCCTGGGAAAATACGCCCTCCACTCCCATTTTTTGGGCGGTGTCACCTAAGATCTGTTCTGCCAGGAACAACCATTGCTCAATCGTAAACGGTCGGTCGTAATTCTCGATTAGAAACGCAGCATGTGTTCCATACCGTTTGGCACGCCAGCGATTCTCCTTGAGGATCCATAGAGATCTCTGTGAGTAAGTTGATCCTGGATGAGGTTGGATGATGGCGTGAGCGATCATCAAGCGAAACAAAGAGGCGATGCACAACGTATCTTCTACACGTGGGCACGCATCCGTCATTCGCAGCTCCAAGGTCGGATAATTGGTAGAGGGTCGAACGCCCCACCAGCATTCGCTTGGATGCTTAATCGAGCCAGTTGACATCAAAAAGGAGATGTAGGCGTCGTAGGAAATCTGATCTCCAAAAAATTCAGGAACACCCATCCGAGGCCACTCATCGCACGCGGCTTGGCGATAGCTCATAAAGCCGGTGTCAGCTCCATCCCAAAAAGGTGATGAACTGCTTAGGGCCAGTAATAAAGGCGTCCAAGGCAACACCTCGTTCATCACTTGAATACGATCCAAGTGTTCCGCAACCTCCACGTGCACGTGCAAACCCGATAGCAGGCTGCGCTGGGCGACACGTTGGTAATCTTCGAATAACTTAAGAAAATGGTCGTGGGCTGTGGCGTGTTGTATGCGCCAATCAGCCAAGGGATGGCTGCCTGCACTGAGCAAGCCCAAGCCGAAAGGTTCGAGTGCGTGGTTTAACGTAAGACGTGCGTGAGCTAAATAATCCCCTGCTTCCGGTAGCGTATTGAAAACCGGCGAAGCTACTTCGATTTGTCCCTGGAACATCTCATAGGCGAAAAAATCACCCAAAAGTGCCTTGCACCGTTCAACCGCTGCGAAGGGGATATTGCCAGGCATCTGTCGAGTGGCAAGGTCGGTAATGAAATACTCTTCCTCAATACCAAACTTAAGGCATCTGATCATCGTCCCTCCCCGTGCTTGACTGTCGCTTTTATCGACGACCTCATCCGAAATTTATAGCCCCATTAAGCGACCACACTCAGTGATAATCCGCTCCCGCGACCGCAAGCAAATATGCTTGATCCGCCTCAACTCGAAGGTCTCGCCATTCCAACCAATTAACTATTCCCAGACGATCCATTTCATCAGCCTGCCGAAGCAATTCCTCATGATAGGCATCAGGACAATCCCTTCGGAGGGTGTAGTTTTCGAGCGCACAGTGCCAAGAGTCCATCGCGCAGAGTCGCCTTTCTTGCGCCGGCGTCAGCAGGTTTCTAAATGAGTTCATGGCTATAGGAATCCAAAAGTATTTCCTAATGGATCGGGACACTTCGGCTCAGGTTCATGAGGGCCGACAAGAGGTGTTCATTTGCTACACGTGGGCCGTTTTTTTTAATGCTACTTTCACTGCAACATCCGCAGATTCAGACGCCTACGATTGTCCGACAAACGTTTTGAATTTTTTTGGGCGCGCTCACTTCTTTGTCTATGAGCATAAGGAGGGCCTCATGAGCCGCACTGATCTTTTCGTCATTGACCCCTCGAACTCCAACCACACCGCTGCGTCCAATTTAAAAGTCAATAGAGGTAAGCGAAATGAACAACGATGACCGTGATAACGACGCCGGATCGCAAGCAACGTCAAACGCCCCGCCCACCGATACATTGGGCAAACCCGTGAATGTGGTCGAAAGAGATTTACAGGATGCGGACAGCGACACCAAAGGCGTCGATGAAACCATTACGCCCTCTTCAACCCAAACCAAAGAGCAGGACACTGAGGAGCGCAATCGAAAAACAGCAGAGATAGAGCGCAAGGTCGCGGATGGCAAATAGAAGAGGACTTGATACATTAATCCGGATGAAAAGAGGGAGGTCAACGTCAGACCTCCCGTCTTTCATTCAACCTGTTACGGAGTACCTAATCCTCTTGATAGATCGGCTGGTGCATCGGATGGTGCGCGGTGATCCCCTTCCGGTTTCGCATCCACCTCCGAATGTTCGGTCGTTTTTGTCACCGTATCGCGCACCGCCTCAAAGCCCTCCCGCGCCTGCTGCTTGACCTTGTCGGCCAGTCCCGCGCTGGTCTTGCCAAGATATCGTTGCTCGGTTGCCGTCGAAGGCAATGCCGCCCCCAGCATGGCGCCTAACGCGATGCCCGCAGCGGCTACCATCAAGGGTTGCTCCTTCAGCAACTGGCTGAGCTGATTGCTGATCACTTGGGAACTGCGCACCAATCGGTCACCTGCGTCGTGAACGGCGTGGCTGATGTTTTCAGTAGCATCACCCAAACTATCACCTAAATGCGCTGCCTTGTCTTTGACCGTCTGGTAACCCTCCTTAAGCGTGTCCGCTGTCTGGTGCAAATGATCACGGGCACTGTCCAAGCCATCAGCGAGGCCATCGGCCCACTCCCCTGCTTTATCCTGATCCGGGCCGACGCGATAACTTGGGCGAGCAGTCGGCGGACGGTTCTGACTCATCATCAACCACAGCAAACCAACCGAAGTCAGCACTGCCGGAACGGGGTTATTACGCACGCTGGTTCCTAGGTTGGTCAAGAATGTCGTTCCATTGCTCTGCATGAAAGACAACGCCTGATCGAACACCTGTCCAGGCGTGAATTTGCTTTCCAGCGCATCGACAATATTGCCAATGCTCGCTCGCTGCGCGTTGATTTCACGCTCGATGGCTTCAGGGCTCTTCTGCGACTCGGTTTCGAATTCACTATTCATGAGACTTTCCTCCGCAGCGCTTCCTGGTCTTTGTTCAAGGCATCCAGCGTGCGATCAGGCTTGAAGTGGGACGAATCAAATTGTTTCTTCCCGGACTGCAGCATGACGAACCCGATGATCATCACAACAACGCCAACAATCAGGGCTGCTAGCCACGGAGCCACGACGGTACTCAGGCCGTAAACAGCGGACATCAACAAGATGATGAACCCCGCTAGCAGCACAATTGCCCCGCCGGCAACACCCGCGATGCCCGCTTTCAGCGTCGTGAGGCTGGCCTGAAACTCAGCCTTGGCCAAGGCAAGTTCTTTTGTGAACAGCGCAGGCACTTCTCGGGATAGCTGCCGTATCAGTCCGACGACAGAAACGTCAGGGTCAGGTACGGGAACTGGTCTTGAGCCCGACAAACCTGGATCTTCTCTATTCATCACAGTGCTCCTTTGAACGATGTTGAACCGGGTGTAGAGTTCGTCGCGAAGTCCGAAGGATGGTCTTGTTCATTTGGCGAAGCCGGCGTAATGCCAGTGGCCAGGCCCGGGTCTTGATCGGCGCGTGACGGAACTGAAGTTTCATAGGGTCTTTGCGCGCCGAAACCCCCAGATGGAGGCATTGAGTTGCCTGCTGCCGGGTCGCTGGAATCGGTAAATGTCGCCGCAGGCGAACTACCGGCCTTGAGAAAGCGCGACAGGCCAAATCCCAACGCAATACTGCCGGCGACGAACAATGCCGGGTTGTTACGAGCAAGCTCAGCCCCGTCATGAAGCAATTGTTCGGCACTCTTTCCACGCAGACTCCCGGCTAAGCCGCTCATGGACTCCGCCATGTCCGCGAGGTAAGCGGACATGCCGAGCGTGTCCTTGCTTTCCAGTTCGGAGACGACGGATTTCGCTCCCTTTGCCAATGCCTCAATCTGGTCTGCTGCCGTGTCGCGATATTGACCAAACTGCGCATCAGCCTGCTGCCTGGCGCCGCCAAGCGCCTCAGTAACGTTTTCTTTCAAGTGTTCGAAGTTCTGCTCTGGCCCTTCGGAGTCGGGTTTTACTGACTGATTCCCGGTGGTGCTGCTGTCTGAAGTATTCATGTCGTCCCTCGCCTTCTGAATGAAAAAGCGTAATCAGGGTTCGCCACGAAATGCCCGCAGCCCCCCTCATTCCAGATGACGGAGCAGTTTTAGGGGAGTTCCAATGGAATGATGAATGAAATGCTACGTCCGACGCATGCCCCGCTCTACAGCGCGCTAACCGCGCATATAGTCCTGCTAAGCCCGGATCCAATGCGTTGCTTTACCAGAAAAATGAATACGGCTTTTGAGAAATCGAACATGTTCCAGCTCATTCCACGCGCTACGCTGCAATCTGTGTTCAACTTCATACCGGGTAGCCTAGCCACTGTCCCGGCCTCAATTACGCTCCCTCTGGATTACCGGCATGCGCCTAGCTGATTTCATCCTTGAAAACCTTGAGCCGATTCTGCAGGCTTGGGAAGATTTTGCGCGAACCATAGAAACACCTGGAGTTGCGCTTGATAGCGAGGCTCTCCGGGATCATGCCGAACAAATGCTGCGAGCTATCGCTCTTGATCTGCGGACAACTCAATCTGTGCAGGAACAAATTGACAAGGCCCGAGGAAACGGGCCACTAGACGAACAAGAAACCGCCGCCGAAACACATGCCGTCACACGGTTAATGTCAGGATTCACTATTGATCAAATGGTGTCGGAGTATCGTGCTTTGAGAACGAGTGTTCTCAGTCAGTGGATGAAACAAGTAAAGTCTGGCGCGCCATTAGATATGGACGATATGACCCGCTTCCATGAAGCCATTGACCAAGCGCTCGCTGAATCTATCGCTAGCTACTCGCGGGCCGTGGAGGCATCGCGCAACGTTTTCCTTGGTATTCTTGGTCATGATTTGCGCACTCCACTTGGCGCGATATTACTTGGCGCCGACATGCTGAGGCGTTCAGAGGGAATCGGTACGCGTGCAACGAAAGTTGCCACTCAGATTTACACTAGCGTCCGGCGCGCCAGCCAAATCGTTGGAGACCTGCTGGATTTGACTCGCTGTCAGATGGGCCCAGGGATTCCTGTTAAGAAAGCGGTCGTAGATCTGTCGCCGTTATGTGAACACATCGTAGAAGAAATTCGTGCGTTTCATCCAACAGCGAACGTGCTGTTCGAATCGCAAACTCCCGCCTCTGGGGAATTTGATGGCGCTCGAATGGAACAAGTATTTTCCAATATCATCAGTAACGCTGTGCAACACGGTAATCTTCAATTTCCGATAAGGGTGAAATTAGAGGCCACGGAAGAACATGTAGTTTTCACCGTCCACAACGGCGGCGAACCGATACCTGAGGACGTTTTACCGTTCATTTTCAATCCATTGGGGCGTTTTTCTCAACGGTCGATTATCGACCACGGGCCTACAGCAGGATTGGGATTGGGCCTGTTCATTGCCTCGGAAATCGTGGCCTCACACGCTGGCGTAATCACCGTAGACTCGGAAACGGAACGTGGCACTACATTTTTCGTGAAGGTTCCGAAAAGAACTTGAAAGAATGAGATGATCCGACAGTCCCTGGATTGAGAGATTCGATGCCGTAGCTCTGTGAATTCCTGCCTTCATCATGGAAAATAGCCTTAAATGTTGAGGTAACTGAAACCGTGCCGCCGTGTGCCTTCACGATTTTGCTGACGATGAAAAGCCCTAGACCTACGCTGCGGGTGTCTTGAGGGAGATTGACGCCTCGAGTCATCGGACTGAAGACAGTGGCAAGAACGTCTGGAGGAATCGGTGTACCCCAGTTGTGCGCCATCAATTCGAAACCCAGTTCCGTAATGGAGGATGTGACTGTCACGGGACGATCTCCCGCACCGTAAGCAACTGCGTTTGAGATTAAGTTGCCTGCAAGTTGCGCAAGCCTATCGCCGTCCGCAATGCATAAACCTTGGCCATGTGTTGAATGGACAAGCTCTCGTTTGGGATAAACGATTCTGAGTTGCTCGACAGCCCCTGCAATGAGCAGATGCAGATTGGTGGTCGCTTTTGTAACCCCGATACCACGCCCTATTCGCACCTGCGTGAAATCCAACAAATCGATAATGAGCCAGCGCGCTCTTTGAGCCGCATCGTGAGCGTGACGAACAAATTTTTGCTGCTTCGGTGTCAGTCCTTGGCGCTCAAGCATTTCGGTGGCCATTGATATCACCGAGAGAGGGCACGCCATTGCCGCTTCTTGTATAACGGTCCTGGCCACCCCACGCATGATTGAAAAGTGCGGGTCGTTCAGTTGCAGGGGGGGCTGCCTTAAAACGGCTCACCACTACCAGCACCACGTGGTAGGTCTTGGATTCTCCGGGCAAGTTTTACAGGTTACGCTCCAACTGCCTGTCCGGATGGTGTGGAACCCGCACTGACTATCTGGAGTTCAAGCAAACTCTACTGATTCAATCATTCATCACCAATGAAAACACAGCCTGACCCAACGCCTGCGGGCCTTTTGTTGTACGCCCTCCCCGTTGCGACTCTTTCGATTACTCGATCGAAGTAGAAACGGTGCCCACCGAACATTCGCTACCTGATGCCCTTGAACGCCTGTACCAAAATCAGCTCGCCTTAGAGTTGACCTTGAGGGTTGAGAGCCAAGGCTCGACGGATACTAGCGATAATGTCGGCGGCGCGCTTCACACGATCAGTGAAAACGCGGGCACATCAGACAGGGCCTGGTCAGGCAGGCCCCTAACATTACGCTCCAGCTGCCGATGGACACGCAGATCGATGCCCACAGCGACCAATGCCCTCGCAACATCACGCAGAGCACGAGCATCTCCTAAGCTAATTTCAGGATAGGTACCGAGAGAAATACGGGGTTGCTTATCCGCCCAGGAAAAGCGGAAGTGCCAGCACTTTGCGCCTTTCGTATTCACGAAAAGGGCGAGGCCGTTGTAGTCAGGGAGGGTGTAGTCCTTGGCACGGGGTTTGGCGTGCCGGACTGCCGTATTGGTGAGAGCCAACGTACAATCTCCGTCTCGTATGAATGGAGGAGATTTGTACGGTTTGCGGTGAGACTGGTGCCACGAGAAAACCGATCTGCCGAGCACCGGATTGATGTACTGGAAAATGTGCCCATTGGGGCTGGATCTGAGTGTTTTCTGGGGCGGCGCGGCAAAAGCCAAAGAAAGACTTTTCTTTGGCCGAAAAAAAATGGACCTCTTTTCAGAGATCCATTTTTTAATGCTTGGAGCGGGAAACGAGACTCGAACTCGCGACCCCGACCTTGGCAAGGTCGTGCTCTACCAACTGAGCTATTCCCGCGTCTTGGTGAGGCGCATTCTATAGAATCAAAATGCCCCGTCAACCCCTTGATTCAAAAAAGTTTATTTCTTTTCCACGTCGGTCTTCAGATGCGGCCAGGCAGCCCGCAAATATTGGACCATGGACCACAACGTCAGCCCCGCAGATATCAGCAGCAAGGCGTAACCCAGCAGCACCCAGAACGTGAAATCCGACGGATTGGCCAGCAGGATCACCAGCGCCAGCATTTGCGCGGCGGTTTTCCATTTGCCCAGGTTCGACACGGCGACGTGAGCGCGGGCGCCGAGTTCGGCCATCCATTCGCGTAGTGCCGAGACGACAATCTCGCGACCGATGATCACGGCGGCCGGCAGCGTGAGCCACAGGTTGCCATGTTCTTGCACCAGCAATACCAGCGCAACAGCGACCATCAGCTTGTCAGCCACGGGATCGAGGAAAGCCCCGAACGGTGTGCTTTGTTCCAGTCGGCGGGCCAGATACCCATCCAGCCAGTCTGTGGCGGCGGCAAATGCGAACACCGAGGCGGACGCCAGGTAGCTCCATTGATACGGCAGGTAGAACAGTAAAATGAAGATCGGAATGAGCAGGACGCGTAGTACGGTAATCAGATTAGGGATATTCATCGGCACAACTGGCTACGAGGTGAGGGGGCATTCTACTCGCTGTGCAGATTGGCATAAATCAACTCTGCGAGCTTTTTACTGATCCCGGGTGCTTTGGCGATCTCTTCGATGCTGGCACGAGACAGCTCCTGCAATCCACCAAAATGTTTCAACAAATCGCGGCGACGGGTCGGTCCGACACCGGCAACGCCCTCCAGGGTAGACGTGCGGCGAGTTTTCCCACGGCGTGCGCGGTGCCCGGTAATTGCGAAACGGTGAGCTTCGTCGCGTATCTGCTGAATCAAATGCAGCGCGGGGGAATCGCCGCGCAAGGTGAATTCGTGGGCGGCATCGTTCAGGTACAAGGTTTCGAAACCGGCCTTTCGCGTGGCGCCCTTGGCTACGCCCAGCAGAATCAAATCAGGCACGGCCAGTTCATTGAGCACGTCACGTGCCATGGACAGCTGCCCCTTGCCACCGTCCACTAGCAAGATGTCCGGTAGCTTGCCCTCCCCGTCCTTCAGTTTGCTGAAGCGTCGGGTCAGGGCCTGATGCATCGCGGCGTAGTCATCGCCCGGGGTGACGCCTTCAATGTTGTAGCGACGGTAGTCGGACTTGATCGGACCTTCGGGGCCGAACACCACGCAGGACGCCACGGTTGCTTCACCACTGGAGTGACTGATGTCGTAACACTCCAGGCGCTGTGGTGGCTCATCCAGGTTCAACACTTCCGCCAGGGCATCGAAACGTGCAGCAACGTGTTGACGGTTAGCCAGTCGCGCTCCCAGTGCCTGCTCGGCATTCGTGACCGCCAACTGTTGCCAGCGTGCTCGCGTACCACGAACCCGATAACTGATGGTCAATTCGCGACCGCGCAGCTCATCGATGGCCGCGATCAGTGTCGGGAAGTCTTCGTGAACCACGTTGACGATCAGTTCGCTCGGCAAGTCGCGCTCGGGACTGCTGATGAAGTACTGGCCGAGAAACGCCGCCATGACTTCAGAAACGTCCTCTTCAATACCCACCTGAGGAAAGAAGTTCTTGCTCCCCAGCACCCGCCCGCCGCGCACACTGATCAAATGAACGCAGGCACCACCCGGATTGACAAACGCGGCGATCACGTCGACATCGCCTGTCCCGCCTTCCATGCTCTGCTGATCCTGGACCCGGCGCAGTAATGAAATCTGATCCCGCAACTCGGCCGCCCGTTCGAACTCGAGATTGATCGCCGCCTCTTCCATTCCTGCGGACAACTCATCCGTCAGCGCATTGCTGCGCCCCTCGAGGAACATCACCGAGTGCCGTACGTCTTCAGCGTATACCTCGGGCTCCACCAGCCCGACACAGGGCGCCTTGCAGCGTTTGATCTGGTATTGCAGGCAAGGACGCGTGCGGTTCTTGTAATAGCTCTCTTCGCACTGACGAACAAAAAACGTCTTCTGCAGCAGGCTCAGGCTTTCACGAATGGCGCCGGCGCTGGGATAAGGGCCGAAATATTTGCCCTTGGCCTTTTTTGCACCGCGATGGATGCTCAAGCGTGGAAACTGACCATCCGAGAGAAAGACGTAGGGGTAGGATTTATCGTCGCGCAGCAGGATGTTGTAGGGCGGACGCCACTCCTTGATCAGCGTCTGCTCAAGCAACAAGGCTTCGGTTTCATTGGCCGTAATCGTCGTTTCGACCTGGGCGATACGCGCGACCAGCGCCGCGGTCTTGGGCGCAAGACCGGATTTGCGGAAGTAACTCGACAGACGATTCTTGAGGTTCTTGGCCTTGCCGACATAGAGCAGGCGTGCCTCGCTGTCGAACATGCGATACACACCGGGACGCCCACTGACCGTCGACAGAAAGGCGCTTGGATCGAAGACTTCAGTCATTTTCAGAGGCTGGCATCGACCATGCCGTGACGAACCGCCAACAGCGTCAACTCGACATCGCTGCTGATCGAAAGCTTTTCGAAAATGCGGTAACGGTAAGTGTTCACGGTTTTTGGCGACAGACACAGTTTGTCGGAAATGATCTGGACCTTCTGACAGCCGACAATCATCAGCGCGATCTGGATTTCCCGCTCCGACAAGGCGTCGAAAGGCGAATCATTGGTCGGCTGGAAGGATTTGATCGCCAGTTGCTGTGCAATTTGCGGGCTGATGTAGCGCTGCCCGGCAAACACCAGGCGGATGGCCTGGACCATTTCCGGCAGCCCGGCACCCTTGGTCAGATAACCCGCGGCACCGGCCTGCAACAACCGAGTCGGAAACGGATCTTCTTCGCACACGGTGACCGCGACGACTTTGATATCCGGATGACTGCGCAACAATTTGCGTGTGGCTTCAAGACCGCCGATACCTGGCATCTTGACGTCCATCAGTACCACATCGGGTTTCAACTCACGCGCCTTGAGCAAGGATTCTTCGCCTGACTCAGCCTGGCCGACTACTTGCAGGCCATCGATGTCAGCCAGCATTCGTGTAATGCCTGTACGAACGAGATCATGATCATCGACTACTAGCACCCTAATCAAGCAGACACCTCGCGATATGGTCTTATTGGGTTGCCGACACCTTAGCAAAAAGCAACTGGCAGACCTAGCGGCAAGCGTCATATAAAAAGTTTCAATACATCTTGAAAGGCTTGTCGTATGCGTGTTTCAGCCAGGCGAGGCATCGATATCACGCTGCATTCTCAGGAAACACTCGTCCGTGCCGACCACCTTCAGCCCCTTTCTCTCATACAACGCTTGCGCGGGATTATTTTCAAAAACCGTCAAACGCAATGCCGGACGCCGTTCCTTGCACGCCATGGCGAATACCTGATCAATCGTCCAGGAACCGGCGCCCTGCCCTCGAAACGCTTCGATGACGTGCAACTCGCGAATGTACAGGGCTTTGGCATCACGACTCAGACTGACGTAGCCCACCAATGCCTCACCGCGCACAATCAACCAGTTCTCGCGCCCTGCCCAGCCAACATCGAAACCTTCGTCCTGCCACAGCAGATCGTGCTGAATGTAATAGCGCAGCATGTTTTTGCGGGTCAGTTCACGAGCGAAGTCGAGGTCCCGAAGCGCCGCCGGGCGTAATTCAAATGCCATCAAGCCTCCGCAACAGCCACTATTTGCCCGTTCCAGCCATCTGCATCGCGGCGAGCCACGACCATCAGGCTGCCCGTACCCGGTGCGGCTGCAACCAGCGAGCCGTCCGACGCCCAGATCGCGCTGCGTCCTGCCGATTCCCAGCCACCCGTTGCACCGCCATGGTTGGCCATCAGGACCGTCATCGAATGAGCGCTGGCGTAGCCTTGCAACAACGCGGTATCCGGGGCGTAGCCGTTTTCCGTGATCAGCACGCCCGCCGCATAGAGATCGGCGCCTTGCTGCGCCGCCGCGGCGGCATGACTGGCGTGAGAGAAATCTGCGCACACTGCCAACGCGACCGTATCGCCACCGATCGTCAGGGTCGAACCGCCGGTTCCCGGTGCGAATGCCACTTCCTCGCCTGGATGCAGATATTGCTTGCTGTAGATCCCGAGCGATCCATCAGCGCCCAACGCCAGCGCCCCAATCAATACGGGCGAATCCTGCGACAGGCGAATCGGCATCCCGACGACTGTCGTCACACCGACTTCCCGCGCGAAATCCCGTAGCGGTTGCAGAACCTCGGCGTCTGGCGCAATGGCCAATTCAGCCGCAAGCCCACGCTCGTACCCGGTCAACGATAACTCCGGGAACACCAGCAACTGCACGCCCTGCTCAGCGGCACGTTGCATGAAGCGCTGATGCCACACCATGTTTGCGGCAAGGTCACCGGCGATGGAGATCGATTGGGCAGCGGCGATGGTCAGTGGCGTCATGATTCGTCCTTGTGACGTTGCATGTATGCAAAGCACAAAGTGTGTCACAACCGGCGACGCACTCAAGCGATAGAAAACGCCTCCGGTGATCGATAGCATTTTCTGATTGAATCCACGTACCGGCCTCGAGTAAGCTCGGTGCACTCATCGGAGACAAATCATGCTCAACGCCCTCTCACAGCTTCATACCGTCAGCGCCTTGCGCTCGGTGTCGGCTGCCCGGGTGAATGACGTTTGTGCTCCGGTCAGCTTTTATTTTGGGTATTGGTTTAGCCACTGGCGCGCCTGATACCCACACGGCGCCCACTTTATACGGGTCGCCACCAGAGAATTCTCAACCCCCGGTCGGCTTCCCGACCGGGGGTTTTGTTTTTTCAGCCCCGCACATTTTTAGCGACACACCAGACAACCAGAGGATTCAAAAATGAACTACGCCACTTATTACCGTTACGACAGTTTTACCGCCTGGCGATTTAGCAGCCTCCGCTCGGGACAGCCTGCCACCTCCGATCGGTCACCCACAGGTGGCAAGCACACACACGCAGCCAATCCGGCCAATTGTCGAACACCCCAGTAGGGCCGAGCGCGCGGGAACGAACCCGCCGCCAGCCCAGGAAGCCCGAATATGAACTCGTCCGTCTCCGCTCTGCCGCTGTCCACCTTGAGCCCTGCCAATGAAGCGCTGACCCAGCGTCTGCCCAGCTCATTGCAACTCAAACAGCAATTGCCACTCAGCAACGTCCTGAGCCAGCAAGTCGCCGCCCACCGCCAAGCGGTTCGCGCGATCCTCAACGGTGAAGACTCCCGTCTGCTGGTCATCGTCGGCCCCTGCTCGATTCACGATCCTCAGTCCGCCCTCGAATACGCCAGCAACCTCGCCCGCCTCGCCGCCGACGTCAGCGATGAAATGCTGCTGGTGATGCGCGCCTACGTCGAAAAACCCCGCACCACCATCGGCTGGAAAGGCCTGGCCTACGATCCCCACCTGGATGGCAGCGATGACATGGCGGGCGGTTTGACGTTGTCCCGCGAGTTGATGCGCGAAATGCTCCGCCTGGGATTGCCGATTGCCACCGAACTGCTGCAACCGATGGCTGCCGGCTACTTCGACGACCTGCTGAGCTGGGTCGCCATTGGCGCTCGCACCACCGAATCGCAGATCCATCGGGAAATGGCCAGCGGCCTGAGCATGCCGGTCGGCTTCAAGAACGGCACCGATGGTGGTGTCGGTGTGGCCAGCGACGCCATGCGCTCCGCCGCCCATCCGCATCGCCATTTCGGGGTCGACAGCCAGGGTCATCCGGCAATCATTCAGACACCGGGCAATCCCGACACCCACCTGGTGCTGCGTGGCGGACACCGTGGGCCGAACTACGACCGCGACAGCGTCGCCCGAGTGAACAGCGATTTGACCAAACTGAAGATCCCGGCCCGGATCATGGTCGACTGCAGCCATGCCAACAGCGGCAAAGACCCGTTGCGTCAGCCAGCGGTGTTTAACGATGTGCTTGAACAGCGCCTGCAAGGTGATCGATCACTGATCGGCATGATGATCGAGAGTCACCTGTTCGAAGGCTGCCAACCGCTGGGCCCGTCAATGCGCTACGGCGTGTCAGTAACGGACGGCTGCCTTGGCTGGAGCGGGACGGAATTATTGTTACGCCAGGCAGCCGACCGGCTCAGAGCGCAGAGCGCAGAGCAGGGATCAACAATCGGCGTGAGCCACACCCTCTTCCAGTCCTCCCATCGAGGACTGGACGTCGGAATCGAGACACTATCAACAGGCAAAGGGTGTTCCCGAAGTAGGCCATCGAAGTAAAGCGCCGTGTTACAGATAAAAAGATGTCCAAATATTCCGAACAAGACCTCATCTACTTTCGAGCTTTCGTACATTTTCTATTCCGTTTTCATCAGGTTACAGCGGCTTTTTCATACAACGCCGAACAGCGGGTGTGCTTTAGAGTGAGCCCATCAACACACCTCTGAACGACTGCGAAAAAGGAAAGAACATGCTACGGAATGCAACTACTCAGTATCCGATCCTGTTGGTCCACGGGCTCTTCGGCTTCGATCGCATCGGCAAGATCGAACTCTTTCATGACGTCAAGCAGGCCCTCAGGAGTGCAGGCGCAAGAGTGCTTATCCCGCACTTGTCGGCTACCCATAGCAATGAAGTTCGAGGCGACCAACTTCTGGCGCAGATCGAACGGGTACTGGAAGGAACCGGTGCAAACAAAGTCAACCTGATCGGCCACAGCCAAGGCGCGCTCGCTGCACGTTATGCGGCAGCGACAGCGCCGGAAGCAATCGCTTCGGTGACGTCCGTCAGCGGACCAAATCACGGCTCGGAACTGGCCGACTTCTTGCGCAAGGCGCTGACGCCCGGGCGGCTGCCGGAACACGTCGCCTCGACAGTTGCAACGTTGTTTGCAGACTTTCTATCGTTGCTCAGCGGCCACCGTCACCTGCCGCAGAACGCCATCGCCGCTCTGAATGCCCTGACCACCGAAGGTGTAGGCGCGTTCAATGATAAGTACCCTCAGGGGTTGCCGAAAACCTGGGGTGGCAAGGGTCGCGAACTGGTCGACGGCGTACGTTATTACTCCTGGAGCGGCACCCTGCAGGGCGACATCCTCGACAAAGGGCTTGATGCTCTTAGTCCGCTGCACGGGTTCCTCCGCGCCTTTTCCCACTACTTCACCACCGAACCCGAGCAGAACGATGGCCTGGTTGGCCGCTACAGCTCCCATTTGGGCAAAGTCATCCGGTCCGACTACCCGCTGGATCATCTGGACAGCCTCAGCCAGACCTCCGGTCCGTTGCGCAAGGGCATCGACCCGATTGCCCTGTATGTGCAGCATGCAGAGCGTCTGAGAAATGCCGGCCTATAAAGGAATACCGTACCGGCCTGCATAGTCTGTACGGAACTTTGAGAAGAAATAGACCACTGAATCCGGTAGGCTCCGCACTTTACTGAACATTGAAAGGAGTATTTCACCATGGCTAAAGCCACTGCCCGTCACATCCTCGTTGCCAGCGAAGCCAAGTGCAACGAATTGAAAGCCCAAATCGAAGGCGGCGCTGATTTCGCCGAAGTCGCCAAAGCCAACTCCACTTGCCCGTCCAGCCGCCAGGGCGGTGATCTGGGTTCGTTCGGTCCAGGCCAGATGGTCAAGGAATTCGACGCCGTGGTCTTCAGCGCACCGATCAACGTGGTGCAAGGCCCGGTCAAGACCCAGTTCGGTTACCACCTGCTGGAAGTGACCAGCCGTCAGGACTGATCAAGCCTTAAGTTTTCTGCACAACGGCCCGCCTTTTGGTGGGCCGTTGTGTTTCGGATGCGTGATACGAGTGGCGAGGGACGCGCCGCTAGCGTACAAATTGCGGTTATTGACCACCCGGCTCTAAGGCTGACAATGCGACTGGCGTTCCCTACTTTATTGTTCACGGCCGTGGCCCTGTTGTTGTGCGTCACCGGTGTGACTGCAGCACCGCAACATGCGTTGACCGTGTACGGTGAACCGGCGAAGTATCCTGCCGGCTTCAGTCATTTTGCCTACACAAACCCGCAAGCCCCCAAGGGTGGCACGATGCGCCGCTCGGCCGTCGAAATCGGTCATTTCGATCATATGTTGCCCTACATCGATAAAGGCATTGGCGTCACACAGATCGACGGCCTGCTTTACTCGCCCCTCGCCCAGCGTTCACTGGATGAGCCTTACACCGTCTACGGCCTGGTGGCACAGAAGATGGAGCGTTCGGACGACGGTTTGTTCCTGCGCTTCTACCTGAACCCCAAGGCTCGTTTTGCAGACGGCAAACCGATCACGGCCGAAGACGTTCGTTACACCTTCGACCTGTTGATGACCCAGGGCAGCCTGCGTTATCGCACTCAATTTGCCGACGTCAAAGGCGTCGAAGTGGAATCAGCTCTAACGGTTCGGTTCGACTTGAAAAGTAATGAAAACCGTACCCTGCCCCTTGATATCGCGACCTTGCCGGTGTTTCCCGAGCATTGGTGGAAGACTCGCGACTTCGCCAATGGGGGCGGTTACGAGCCACCGTTGGGCAGTGGCCCTTACAGGGTGAGCAAAGTCGACTCCGGTCGCAGCATCACCTTCGAGCGCAATGCCGATTGGTGGGGCAAGGATTTACCGGTCAGCCGCGGCCTCTACAACTTCGATCGTTTCAGCATCGAGTACTTCGGCGATACCGACGTCGCCCGCCAGGTCCTGCGCGGCGGTGCCTACGACTACAACCGAGAATTTTCCGCCACCGGTTACTCCATCGGCTACGACGGCCCGGCCCTCAGTGACGGGCGCCTGCAAAAGGCGCACCTGGCAACGCAAGCTCCCCAAACGGCTCAGGGCTTTGTGTTCAATTTACAAAACCCTATGTTCCAGGACCGTCGAGTGCGTCAGGCGCTGGCCATGCTCTGGGATTTCGAGTGGAGCAACCGGCAGATGATGCGCGACATGTACATCCGCCAGCAGAGTTACTTTTCCAACACCGACCTCGCCGCCCGACACCTGCCGGACGCCGGCGAACTGGCGATTCTCGAACCGCTGCGCGGGCAGATCCCCGACGAGGTGTTCATCCAGGTTTTCGAAGCACCAAAAACCGATGGCAGTGGCGTGATACGCGACAAACAGTTGCAGGCACTCGATTTGCTCGAACAGGCCGGCTGGAAACCCGATGGCGATCAACTGGTCAACGCCGAAGGCAAGTCATTGAGTTTCACTTTCCTGGTCAGCCAGAACGGCATGGACCGATTGCTGCTGCCTTATAAGCGCACCCTGAAACAGATCGGCATCGACATGAACATCCGCCGCATCGACTCGTCCCAATACGTGAATCGCCTGATGAGCCGCGACTACGACATGATCGTCACCGGCTACCCGGTCACGACGTCGCCCGGGGGTGAACTGCTCAATTACTTCGGCTCGGTCTCGGCCAACGACCCTGGCGCCAATAACTACATGGTCTTGAAAAATCCGGCGGTCGACACATTGATCGCCGGGTTGATTCGCGCCACCACCCAACCCGAAATGCTGCACTACGCCCACGCGCTGGACCGGGTGCTGCAATGGAACTACTACTGGATTCCCAACTATTACCCGCCGGGCAGCTCCACCGTGTGGTGGAATCGTTTCGGCAGGCCCAACGAGCAAGCGAGCAATGACGAAGCCATCGAGAGCTGGTGGGAAATCAGCACCACGCCGCTGACCAACCAACAGATGACCGCTGAGCAAATCAGCCGTGGCAAACCCGGAGGGCCGCACTGATGTGGGCTTACATACTGCGGCGTCTGCTGCTGATCATTCCGACGCTGGTGATCATTCTTCTGGTCAACTTCATCATCGTCCAGGCCGCGCCGGGCGGCCCGGTGGAACAGGCCATCGCGCACTTGCAAGGCATCGGCGGCGCGAGTGTCGGCGGCGGTTCCGGCGAACGCATGTCCGACACCTCCCGATCCAGTCGCGGCCTCGACCCGCAACTGATCAAGGACATCGAAAAGCAATACGGCTTCGATAAGCCGGCGCACGAACGCCTGTGGCTGATGCTCACCAGTTACGCGCGCCTGGACTTCGGCAAGAGCTTTTTCCGCGGCGCGACCGTCACCGATCTGATCCTGGAAAAAATGCCGGTGACCATTTCCCTTGGTCTCTGGGCGACGCTGATCACCTACCTGGTGTCAATTCCTTTGGGGATCCGCAAGGCCGTGCACCACGGCAGCCATTTCGATATCTGGAGCAGCACCGCGATCGTCATCGGCTACGCCATGCCCGCGTTTCTGTTCGCGATGTTCCTGATCGTGGTCTTCGCCGGCGGTACCTCGCTGAACTGGTTCCCAGTGCGCGGGCTGGTCTCGGACAACTTCGAATCGTTGTCGACCGTGGGCAAAATCGCCGATTACTTCTGGCACCTGGTATTGCCGGTGACGGCGCTGGTGATCGGCGGGTTCGCCACACTGACCATTCTGACCAAGAACTCCTTCCTCAATGAAATCACGCGCCAGTACGTGGTCACCGCCCGCGCCAAGGGTCTGAGCGAACGCCGAGTGCTCTACGGTCACGTGTTTCGCAACGCCATGCTGCTGGTGGTCTCGGGGATTCCCCAGGCGTTCATCAGCGTATTTTTCGCCGGCTCTCTGCTGATCGAAGTGATTTTCTCTCTCGACGGCCTGGGTCGCATGAGTTACGAAGCCGCGGTTTCCCGGGACTACCCGGTGGTATTCGGTTCGCTGTTCATCTTCACGCTGTTCGGTCTCTTGATAAAACTGGTCGGCGACCTCTGCTACACCCTCGTCGACCCGCGTATCGACTTCGCCGCGAGGAACGCCTGATGTTCAAGCTCTCGCCGTTAGGTCGTCGTCGTTTCGAGCGTTTCAAGAAAAACCGTCGTGGCTGGTGGTCGCTGTGGTTGTTTGTTGGCCTGTTCCTGTTGACCCTCGGTGGCGAACTGATTGCGAACGACAAGCCGCTGATCGTCAGCTATCAGGGCTCACTCTACTTCCCGGCACTGAAGCGTCATACCGAGCAGGAATTTGGCGGCCAGCTGCCGTTCCAGGCCGACTACCGCAGCGATTATGTGCAGAAGCTGATTCACCAGGACGGTGGCTGGATGCTGTTCCCGCCGATCCCCTTCAGCGACGACACACCGAACTATGACCTCAATCAACCGACGCCAAGTCCTCCGACGAAGGTTAACTGGCTGGGCACCGACGACCAGGCGCGGGACGTGTTGGCCCGAGTGATTTTCGGTGCGCGGGTGTCGATCCTGTTTGCCTTGATGCTGACGTTTGTCAGTGCACTGATCGGCATCGCTGCCGGCGCCCTGCAAGGCTACTACGGCGGCTGGGTCGACCTGATCGGTCAACGGTTGCTGGAGGTTTGGTCGGGGCTGCCGGTGCTGTACCTGCTGATCATCCTGTCGGGTTTCGTCGAGCCTAATTTCTGGTGGCTGCTGGGGATCATGGCGCTGTTTTCCTGGTTGGCCCTGGTGGACGTGGTGCGCGCCGAATTCCTGCGCGGACGCAACCTGGAATACGTCAAAGCAGCCCGGGCGCTGGGCTTGACCGACCGAAAAGTCATCGTCCGGCACATTCTGCCCAACGCGATGAACGCGACCCTGAGCTACCTGCCGTTCATTCTGACCGGAGCGATCTCCACCCTCACAGCGTTGGACTTTCTCGGTTTCGGCATGCCCGCCGGCAGTGCATCGTTGGGCGAGTTGATCGGTCAGGGTAAACAAAACCTGCAAGCGCCGTGGCTGGGATTGACGGCGTTTTTCACCCTGGCGCTGATTCTTTCTTTACTGGTGTTTATCGGGGAGGCGTTGCGTGATGCCTTTGATCCCCGATCGTGATGCGGACTACTGATATGAGTAACAACCTGATCGAAATCCGTGACCTGCGCGTCGCCTTCAGTGGCCAGACCGTGGTGCGCAATCTGTGCCTGGACATCCGCCCTGGCGAATGCCTGGCGCTGGTGGGCGAGTCGGGCTGCGGCAAGTCGGTGACCGCTCACTCGATCCTGCAACTGCTGCCCGAGACCGGCACCGAAACCACGGGCAGTATTCGCTACCGTGGCCGGGAGCTGGTCGGCGCCCCGGCCAAGGTGTTGCGAGAACTGCGGGGTAACCGCATCGCGATGATCTTCCAGGAGCCCATGACCTCGCTCAACCCATTGCACAGCATCGAAAAGCAGATCGGCGAAACCCTGCTGCTGCACAAGGGCCTGGCCGGTAAAGCGGCGCAAGCGCGGATACTCGAGTTGCTGCATCTGGTCGGCATTCAGAAGCCCAAAGAGCGGCTCAAGGCCTATCCCCATCAATTGTCCGGCGGTCAGCGGCAACGGGTGATGATCGCCATGGCCCTGGCCTGCGAACCGGAGTTGCTGATCGCCGACGAACCGACCACCGCGCTGGACGTGACAGTGCAGCGCAAGATCCTGCTGCTGCTCAAATCCCTGCAACAGCGTCTCGGCATGTCGCTGCTGCTGATCAGCCACGACCTCAATCTGGTGCGCAGCATTGCCCAACGAGTCTGCGTGATGAAGGCCGGGGAAATCGTCGAGCAGGCACCTTGCGAAACGCTGTTTACCGAACCGAAACATCCTTACAGCTGCGTCTTGCTGAATGCCGAACCGGAAGGTGAAGCGCTGCCCCGGGACGAGCGCGAGAACGTGCTTGAGGTAAATGACTTGCGGGTGCAGTTCGCCCTCAGTGGCGGGCTGTTTCAGCGCAAGACTTACCTGAAAGCAGTGGATGGCATCAGCCTCAACATTCAACGCGGCAAGACGCTGGGCATTGTGGGCGAATCCGGTTCCGGCAAGTCGACGCTGGGTCAGGCAATCCTGCGCCTGCTCGATTCCGAAGGCAGCATTCGCTTTCAGGGTGAAGCGCTGGACGGCCTGACGCAAAAACAGCTGCGGCCGTGGCGCAAGAAAATGCAGGTGGTGTTCCAGGACCCGTTCGGCAGCCTCAGCCCGCGAATGTCCGTGGCGCAGATCATCAGTGAAGGTCTTGAAGTGCATAGCCAGCTGACGGCTGACGAATGCAAAGCCGAAGTGATTCGGGCACTGGAAGAAGTCGGCCTCGACCCGCAAAGCCGTCATCGCTACCCGCACGAGTTTTCCGGCGGCCAACGACAACGCATCGCCATCGCCCGGGCGCTGGTGCTGAAACCGGCGCTGATCCTGCTGGACGAACCGACCTCGGCGCTGGATCGCACGGTGCAAAAACAAGTGGTCGCCCTGCTCCGCCAACTTCAGGAAAAACACGGCCTGACCTACCTGTTCATCAGCCACGACCTGGCAGTGGTCCGTGCCCTGGCTCATGACATGATCGTGATCAAGGACGGCAAAGTGGTGGAAAGCGGTGCCAGCCATGATGTGTTTGATTCGCCGCAGCATCCGTATACCAAGGAGCTGTTGGCGGCGGCGCATCCTGGAGCCGTCCGATGAACACCACCGAAAGCCTCAAGGACTACCAGCGCGTTCGTTTGCTGGCCATCCGCTCGTTGTTCGAGATCATCGAGCAGTCCAGCGAAGGCACGGTGATTGTCGACCGCGATGCGAACATCGTCTGGATGAACGAGCGCTATGCCCGACGCTTCGGCCTGGAATCAGCGGAAGTGGCAATCGGCAAGTCCTGCGAAAGCGTGATCCCCGGCAGTCTGTTGCGCGAGGTGGTGCGTACCGGTCGGCCGATTTTGCTCGATATGCAGGACACCCCCAAAGAACCATTGGTGGTGATGCGCCTGCCGATTCATGACGACGCCGGCGTGGTGATCGGCGCCATCGGGTTTGCGCTGTTCGACGAATTACGCAGCCTCTCGCCGATGCTCAAGCGCTACATGAGCATGCAGGAAGAACTGGCGTCCACCCGCTCGCTGCTGCGAGCGCGGCAGACCAAGTACAACTTCGCGCACTTCATCGGCACCAGTGCCGCCAGCCTCGAAGTCAAACGCCGCGCCCGACGCAGTGCCAGCGCCGAGTCCCCAGTGTTGCTGCTCGGTGAAACCGGCACCGGCAAAGAGCTGCTGGCCCAGGCGATCCACGGCGCTTCGCCGCGTGCGCACAAAGCCTTTGTCAGCATCAACAGCGCGGCGATTCCCGAATCGTTGCTGGAAGCGGAATTCTTCGGCACCGCGCCCGGCGCGTTTACCGGCGCCGATCGCAAGGGCCGCGCCGGCAAGTTGCAAATTGCCCAGGGCGGCACCCTGTTTCTCGATGAAATCGGCGACATGCCGTTGCCACTGCAAAGCAAACTGCTGCGGGTACTGCAGGAGAAAGAATTCGAGCCGGTGGGTTCCAACGAAGTGATCCAGAGCGATGTGCGGGTGATTGCCGCGACCTCCACGGATTTGGATGCCGCGATCAAACGCGGTGAATTTCGCGCCGATCTGTATTACCGCCTCAACGTGCTGCCGATCCAGGTCCCACCGCTGCGTGATCGACTCGACGATCTCCCGGCTCTCAGTGAAGCCATTCTGGAAGAACTGCGCAGTCAACACGAATTGAACCGCGAAGCCTTGGACCTGCTGGGTCAACATGCCTGGCCGGGGAATATTCGTGAACTGCGCAACGTGCTGGAGCGGGCGGCATTGCTCAGTGATGACTTGATGCTGAATGCCGCAGATATCCGCGCGGCGATTGGTACGCTCACACCGGTAGCGCGTGCGGCGCCTGTAACGATTGAGCCGGTTGCGCATGAGACTTTCAGTGAGGCTCGGGAGCGGTTTGATCGACAGTTGATTGAAGCTGCCCTCGCGCAATGTGGCGGGAAGGTTGTTGAAGCGGCGGCGCGGTTGGGCTTGGGGCGGTCAACTTTGTATAAGAAGATGGTGGCGTTGGGGATTGTAGAGTCTCCGTAATGAGACACGAATCTCCATCGATAGACAGACCTTCGCGAGCAGGCTCGCTCCCACTCCTGATCGCATTTCTACAGGGTGGACACTCAACCTGTGGGAGCGAGCCTGCTCGCGAAAAGACCTTCAAAATCGACATATATCTCAAAATAGAGACGAAAACCTCAAGCACGCCATGAAAATCTGAAAAATATCCATACATTTCAATGCCTTAACCTTCTGGCACGAAACTCGCTAAAGCCCTCTCCCACCAAGATCCACCCTAAAAAAAATAACAATCCAGGAGACACACCATGAGTGTGATCATTGCCTTGGCAGCTCTCACGCTGCTAATGCTCGCGGCTTACCGTGGCTACAGCGTTATCCTCTTTGCCCCGATTGCCGCCCTCGGCGCCGTACTGCTCACCGACCCTTCCGCCGTCGCCCCCGCGTTCACCGGGGTGTTCATGGAGAAAATGGTCGGCTTCATCAAACTGTATTTCCCGGTGTTCCTGCTCGGTGCGGTGTTCGGCAAGCTGATCGAGCTGTCGGGCTTTTCGCGCTCCATCGTCGCAGCGGCGATTCGTCTCCTCGGCACGAGTCAGGCGATGCTGGTGATCGTACTGGTCTGCGCCCTGCTGACCTACGGCGGCGTGTCGCTGTTCGTGGTGGTGTTCGCGGTCTACCCGTTTGCCGCTGAAATGTTCCGCCAGAGCAATATTCCCAAGCGACTGATTCCGGCGACCATTGCCCTCGGCGCATTCTCGTTCACCATGGACGCCCTGCCCGGTACCCCGCAAATCCAGAACATCATCCCCAGCACCTTCTTCAACACCACCGCCTGGGCCGCGCCCTGGCTGGGCCTGATCGGCGCGATCTTCGTGGTCTGCGCCGGCATGCTGTTTCTGCAGCGCCAGCGCAACAAAGCGCAGCACGCCGGTGAAGGGTATGGCACCGATCTGCGCAACGAGCCGCAAACCGCTGCCGACATCAAACTGCCCAACCCATGGATCGCCGTGTCGCCGCTGCTGGCCGTCGGCATCATGAACCTGCTGTTCACTCAGTGGATTCCGCAGTGGTACGGCAAGACCCACAGCCTTGCGCTGCCGGGCATGGCCGCGCCGGTGACCACTGAAATCGCCAAACTCACGGCGATCTGGGCCGTTCAGGCAGCCTTGCTGGTCGGCATCATTATGGTGCTGGTATTCGGCTTCCAGGCGATTCGCGGCAAGTTGGCCGAAGGCAGTAGAAGTGCGGTCAGCGGTTCGTTGCTGGCGGCGATGAACACCGCATCGGAGTACGGCTTTGGTGCGGTGATCGCCTCCTTGCCGGGCTTCCTGGTATTGGCCGACTGGCTCAAGAGCATTCCCAATCCGCTGGTCAACGAAGCGATTACCGTAACCCTGCTGGCCGGCATCACCGGTTCTGCGTCGGGCGGTATGAGCATTGCGCTGGCGGCCATGGCCAATGACTTCATCGCAGCGGCCCATGCCGCCAATATCCCGCTGGAAGTACTGCACCGGGTGGCCGCGATGGCCAGTGGCGGCATGGACACCCTGCCGCACAACGGCGCGGTGATTACCTTGCTGGCGGTCACCGGCCTGACCCACCGCGAAGCCTACAAAGACATTTTCTGTATTACGCTGATCAAGACCCTGGCGGTTTTTGTGGTGATCGGTACTTTCTACGCCACTGGCATTGTGTGAGGTATTCATGACGACTCTTTCGGGCAAGACTGCACTGGTCACCGGTTCCACCAGCGGCATCGGCCTGGGCATTGCCCTCAGCCTGGCCAAGGCTGGAGCCAATCTGATCCTCAACGGTTTCGGTGATGCGTCCAAGGTGATTGCCGAGGTCGAGCAATTCGGTAGCAAGGTCGGCCATCACCCGGCCGATGTCAGCGACCCGGCGCAGATCGCCGACATGATTGCCTACGCCGAGCGTGAGTTCGGCGGCGTGGACATCCTGGTCAACAACGCCGGTATTCAGCATGTGGCGCAGGTGGAAGAGTTCCCGGTGGAGCGCTGGGATTCGATCATTGCGATCAACCTGTCGTCGGTATTCCACAGCACCCGTTTGAGCCTGCCAGGCATGCGCGCCAAGGGTTGGGGACGGATCATCAATATCGCTTCGGTGCATGGCCAGGTCGGGTCGGTGGGCAAGGCGGCTTACGTGGCGGCCAAGCATGGCGTCATCGGTTTGACCAAGGTGGTAGGGCTGGAAACGGCCACCACCAATGTCACCTGCAACGCCATCTGCCCAGGTTGGGTGCTGACGCCACTGGTGCAGAAGCAGATTGATGACCGCATCGCCAAAGGGATCGACCCGCAGCAGGCGCAGCATGATTTGCTGGCCGAGAAGCAGCCTTCGCTGGAGTTTGTGACGCCGCCACAATTGGGCGAACTGGTGCTGTTTTTGTGCAGTGAGGCCGGTAGCCAGGTGCGTGGCGCGGCGTGGAATATTGATGGTGGGTGGTTGGCGCAGTAACCCCCTTGCACTGATAGTTCCTACGTCGAGGCGTCGAACCGTCCGCGTGGGAACGATCTGAACAACAAGAAGAGGCAAGCCATGTCCGACATCCTCTGGCAACCCAGCGCCAAGCGCATCGGCAAGACCCGCATGGAGGCCTTCCGGCGCTTCATCAATCAGCGACACAACCTCCACGTCGACGACTACCCTGCCCTGCATCAATGGTCCATCGATCAGCGGGTTGCGTTCTGGCAGGCCATCGTCGATTTCTTCGACATCCGTTTCCACGATCAACCGGACGCGGTGCTGGTGGAAGGCGCTCAAATGCCCAGCGCCCAATGGTTTCCCGGCGCCACCCTGAACTTCGCCGAACACCTGCTGCGCCGTCGCGACGATGCCATGGCGGTCATTGCCATCGGCGAGAACGGCCAGCGTGAACACCTGACTTGGGCAGAACTGGCCGAGCATGTCGCCGGGTTTCAGAACAGCTTGAAAGCCGCCGGTGTCGGCCTCGGTGACCGCGTTGCGGCGTGCATGCCCAATACCTGGCAAACCCTCGTGGCGATGCTCGGCACCACCAGTTTGGGAGCGATCTGGTCCTGTTCCTCACCGGACTTCGGCACCCAGGGCGTAATCGACCGTTTCGGCCAGATCGAGCCGACAGTGCTGATCACCTGCGCCGGTTACCGCTATGCCGGCAAGGACATCGACCAGACCGCCAAGGTCAATGAAATCCTCGAGCGCTTGCCGTCCTTGCAGCAGTTGATTGTCGTGCCTTACGCCCGACCGCAAGCGCGCATCGAACATTTCCACACCCGGGCCAACGTGACGCTCTGGGATGATTTCTACGACGCTGGCGGCGAGCCGGATTTCGTTGCCGTGCCCTTCGCTCATCCGCTGTACATCCTCTATTCCAGCGGCACCACCGGCGTACCGAAATGCATCATTCACAGCACGGGTGGTGTGTTGCTGCAACACGTCAAGGAACATGGCCTGCATTGCGATCTCGGTCCCGGCGACCGGTTGTTCTACTACACCACCTGCGGCTGGATGATGTGGAACTGGCTGGTCTCGGCGCTGGCCGTGGACAGCACGGTGGTGCTGTACGACGGCTCGCCATTTCATCCCGCCCCCGAGCGTCTGATCGACCTGATCGACGACGAATGCATCAGTGTCTTCGGCACCAGCCCCAAGTACCTTGCGACCCTGGAAAGCAACGGCGTCAAACCTCGCGAAAGCCATGACCTGAGCAGCCTCAAAACCCTGCTCTGCACCGGTTCCGCGTTGTCGCCGCAGAGTTACGACTACGTCTACCGCGACCTCAAGCCTGACCTTTGCCTGGCCTCGATGTCCGGCGGCACCGACATCGTTTCGTGTTTTGTGAACAGCAATCCGCTGCAGCCGGTACGCAGTGGCGAGATACAAGGCAAAAGCCTGGGCATGGCGGTGGAAGTCTGGAACGACAACGGCCAGCCGGTGATCGGCGAAAAAGGTGAGCTGGTGTGCACCCGGCACTTCCCGGCAATCCCCATCGGGTTTTGGAATGACCCTCAGCAGGAAAAGCTTCGTGCCTCGTATTTCAGTCAGTTCCCCGGCGTCTGGGCCCAAGGCGATTACGCAGAACAATTGCCCCATGGCGCGATGATGATCCACGGACGCTCCGACGCCGTGCTCAATCCCGGCGGCGTGCGCATCGGCACTGCGGAAATCTACCGTCAGGTGGAGAAAGTCCCACAGGTTCTGGACAGCGTGGCGATCGGTCAGCAATGGCAGGATGACGTGCGGGTGGTGCTATTCGTGCGATTGCGCGAGGGCATCGAACTGGACGAAGCGCTACAACAACAGATCCGCCAGGTTATCCGCGCCAACACCACACCGCGGCATGTGCCGGCGAAGATTGTCGCGGTGACTGATATACCGCGCACCATCAGCGGCAAGGTCGTTGAACTGGCGGTGAGGAATGTGGTGCATGGGCAGAAGGTCAAGAACACCGATGCACTGGCCAATCCCGAGGCGCTTGAGCAATTCCGAAACCGCCCCGAACTCAACGACTGAACGCCGGGAATCTACTGTGGGAGCGAGCCTGCTCGCGAAAGCGGTGTGTCAGTCGACATCAATATTGACTGACCCGGCGCCATCGCGAGCAGGCTCGCTCCCACATTCGATCTTTGTCAGTCCATGAGTCCCCATTCGCCCGGCGGCGCATGGGGACCCGGTGACGCTTCGGCGTGCAGCTTCAGCCGCAAGCGCAAGTTGTTCACCGAATCCGCATGCTTCAACGCTTCCTCCTCATTGATCGCCCCATCGACGACCAACGCGTAAAGCGCTCCGTCGAACGTCTGCATCCCCAGTTCTACAGACTTCTCCATAATCCCCTTGAGCTCGGATAACTCATTGCGCCGAATCAGGTCGCCGACGGTTGGCGTCCCGAGCATCACTTCCACCGCCGCCCGTCGCTGACCGTCACGGGTATGCACCAACCGCTGGGAAACGAATGCCTTGAGGTTGTTGCCCAGATCATGAAGCAGCTGCGTCCGGCGCTCCTCGGGAAAGAAGTTGATGATCCGGTCCAGCGCCTGATGGGCGTTGTGGGCATGCAGGGTGGAGATAACCAGATGACCGGTATCGGCAAACGCCAGCGCGTGCTCCATCGTCTCGCGGTCACGAATTTCGCCGATCAACACCACGTCCGGTGCCTGGCGCAAGGTATTTTTCAATGCGGCGTGAAAACTGCGGGTATCGACGCCGACCTCACGCTGGTTGATGATCGACTTCTTGTGCCGATGGATGTACTCGACCGGGTCTTCAATGGTGATGATGTGGCCACTGCTGTGGCGATTGCGGTAGTCGATCAATGCTGCCAGCGAGGTTGACTTACCCGAGTCGGTAGCGCCGACGAACAGCATCAATCCTTGTTTGAGCATCACAGTCTCGAGCAGCACCGGCGGCAGTTTGAGGTCTTCGAAACGCGGAATGTCGAGCTTGATGTTGCGCGCCACGACTGACACATCGTTGCGTTGTTTAAAGATATTGACCCGAAAGCGCCCGACACCTGTCAAAGAGATGGCCAGGTTCATCTCCAGCTCCCGATCGAACTCCAGACGCTGTTCGGCGTCCATGATGGACGCGGCAATGGCCGCGACTTCTCCCGGCTTGAATGGCTGATCGGCCAAGGGTTTGAGCACACCCTCGAACCGTGCGCTGGGTGGCGCACCGGTAGACAGATAAAGATCGGAGCCATTCTGGCTGGCCAGGAGCCTTAACAGTGCATCGATTTCCATGGCAAAAAGCACCCGCGAAGCATTCAATGAATAAAAACGACCCAAAACGGGTCATCCAGCGTCTACTGCGGTACAAGGATAGTTGACGCCGCCACACCGACTTAAGTGCAGGACATCTTGATGAACGCATCACCGACCGGCAGCGATGCCCAGGCCTTGATTGCCCGACTGGACTGGAGACGCAGCCCGCTGGGCGCTGCCAGTACCTGGCCGCAAAGCCTGAGAACCGCCGTGGATATCGTGATTCATTCGCCGATGCCCATGCTGTTGCTGTGGGGGCCGCAGCTCACGCAGATCTACAACGACGGCTTCGCCCTGCTTGCCGGCAGCAAGCATCCACACGCATTCGGACAGCCGACACACCTGATCTGGCCAGAGTTAAAAGACTTTACCGACCCCATTTACAGCGCCGTCCTACAAGGACAGGTACGGACCTACAGTGAACAGCGCTTCACCTTGCAGCGTAATGGCCATGATTCCGACTTCTGGCTGGACCTGACCTACAGCCCCATCCGCGATGAAAGCGCCCAGGTCGCCGGGATTCTGGTCACCGCCATCGAAACCAACGAACGCCGACGCATCGCCCTCGAACTCGAACAGCGCTCGGCCGCCAGCCTCAAGGCCCAGCACGAAACCGAGGAGCGCCTGCAACTGGCCCTCGCGGCCACCGACGCCGTCGGCACCTGGGACTGGGACATAAACGAAGACCGCTTCATTGCCGACACCCACTTCGCCCAGTTACACGGCATCGACCCGCTGCTCGCCAATCAGTTGCCCATCAGCGCCTACCTTCAGGGGGTGCACCCGGAAGACCGCGCCATGGTCGCCCGCAGCATCAAGCACTCCATCACCCACGGCACCGAGTACGCCGAGGAATATCGCCTGCTGCAACCCGACGGTCAGCTGCGCTGGGTGTTTGCCCGGGGTCGTTGCTACAAGGACCACCATGGTCGGCCAATCCGCTTCCTCGGCGCCGCCCTGGACCTGACCGAACGTAAGCACACCGAGCAGGCCTTGCGGCAAAGTCAGACCGAGCTGCAACTGATCATCAACGCCATGCCGATCCTGATCAGCTACGTGGACAGCGAGGAACGCTTTCGCCTGAACAATGCGGCCTACCTCGATTGGTACGGGCTGACGCCTCAGGAGCTCTTTGGCAAAACCATCCGTGAAGTACTGGGTGAAGAAGCCTATGCCTTGCGCGCCGAATACATCGCCCAGGCGCTGTCCGGCAAGCCTTGTTGTTTCAGCATCCGCACCCCACACCGTGACGGCAGCATCCACCATGCCCTGATGAACTACTTGCCGCGCCACGGCGCGGATGGTGCGGTCAATGGTTTCTACATCTTTGTGATTGACGAAACCGAGCGCAAACAGACCGAAGAAGCCCTGCGCAATCTCAACGAAACGCTTGAGGAACGAGTCGCCGCCCGCACCCAGCAATTGGCTGAAGCCAACCAGCGACTGCAGAACGAGATGTTCGAACGCGAGCGCGCCGAAGAGGCGTTGCGGCATGCGCAGAAGATGGAAGCGCTCGGCCAGCTCACCGGCGGCATCGCCCATGACTTCAACAATATGCTCACCGGGATCATTGGCAGCCTCGATTTGATGCAGCGCTATATCGCCGACGGGCGCGCCGCCGAGGTGGGCCGTTTCACCGAGGCGGCAGTGTCCTCGGCCAACCGCGCCGCCGCCCTGACCCATCGCCTGCTGGCGTTTTCCCGGCGTCAGTCACTGGACCGCAAGCCGCTGAACGCCAATGATCTGATCCATTCCCTGGAAGATCTGCTCAGCCGGACCAAGGGCGACCACATCGAGCTCAAACTGCAATTGGCCGATGACGTCTGGCCGGTCAGCACCGACGTCAGCCAGCTGGAAAACGCCCTGCTCAATCTGGTGATCAACGCCCGGGACGCCATGCCCGATGGCGGCGAGTTGCGGATCGAAACCGCCAACGTTTATCTCGACAGCAGTGACATCAACACCCTGGAACCGGTCAAGGCCGGGGATTATCTGATGATTGCCGTCAGCGACAACGGTACCGGCATGACACCGTCGGTGCTGGCCAAAGCTTTCGACCCGTTCTTCACCACCAAACCCATCGGCCAGGGCACCGGTCTTGGGCTGTCGATGATCTATGGTTTTGCCCAGCAGTCGGGCGGTCACGTCAGCCTGTTCAGCTTGCCGGGCCAGGGCACCAGCGTTCGTCTGTACCTGCCGCGGCTGCACGCCGCAGAGCCCGAAAACATCCTGATGCCGGTCACCAGCGAGGCGCCGGCCGCGATCGCCGGTGAAACCGTGATGTTGGTGGAGGACGACCCGGCGGTGCGCATGCTGGTGCTCGACCTGCTCCACGAGCTGGGTTACCACGCCCATGAAGCCGAAGACGCGAAGACCGCCCTGCCCCTGCTGGAATCCGACCTGCGGGTCGATTTGCTGGTCACCGATGTCGGGCTGCCGGGGATGAACGGTCGGCAACTGGCGGAGATTGCGCGCCAGCACCGCCCCGAGCTCAAAGTGCTGTTCATGACCGGTTACGCGGAAAAAGCCGCCGAGCGCCAGGGCTTCCTGGAGGAAGGCATGGACATGGTGGCCAAGCCCTTTTCCATTGACCTGTTGGCCAACAAGATTCGCGCGATGATCGGTCAACCGGACTGAGTTAAGGCATAATCGCGCGCCCCCGCTGGCACCAACATAGCCACCACCGTTGCAAGGTACTGCCCATGAAAGCTCAAGCCCGCCATATTCTGGTGAAAACCTCGGAAGAAGCCGAACAGCTCAAACAACGCATCGCCAAGGGCGAAGCCTTCGATGTGCTGGCCAAGAAGTATTCCACCTGCCCGTCCGGCAAGCGCGGCGGCGACTTGGGTGAAGTGCGGCCCGGGCAGATGGTTGGAGTTATCGATGCCGTGATTTTCAAAAAACCTTTGCGCGTGGTGCACGGACCGATCAAGAGCAAGTTCGGCTATCACCTGGTGCAGGTGTTTTACCGGGATTAATGGATCGTGTTTCAGGTTCGGGGAATGAGGGCTCCAGGCACCTGAATCACCCGACTCGCCAATTGATGCCCCGCTTCGGCAGCCTCAACCGGGCTGCCTCCTTTCAGGCGACTGGCTAAATACGCCGCGCTAAATGAATCCCCCGCCGCCGTGGTGTCCACCACCCGCTCGACCACCTGCGCCGGCACTTCAAACGACTCTCCATCACAACGAATCAGACACGCCTCGGCGCCACGCTTGAGTACCACTTCAGGCGTGCCAATCTGCTCGTAAGCGGCAAACGCCGCCTCGCAATCGGAAAAATGAAACAGCGCCTGTTCGTCATCGACAGTCAGCAATGCCAGATCGACATA
This sequence comes from Pseudomonas svalbardensis, assembly GCF_030053115.1. Classification (NCBI taxonomy): domain Bacteria; kingdom Pseudomonadati; phylum Pseudomonadota; class Gammaproteobacteria; order Pseudomonadales; family Pseudomonadaceae; genus Pseudomonas; species Pseudomonas svalbardensis. The sequence goes on from NZ_CP125619.1 coordinate 3,501,994, forward strand.
GGGCAGAACGCTGCGATAGGCCGCCCGTGCGTCCTCGATCGACGCCCACAAACGTGGCCGGTAGTTGTTGTCGAACACGATCCGCGCATCCCGCTGCCGGGCTTCGACCAGGGTTTCCAGTAACTTCTCCCGACCTTGCACACCCAGTACCGCCAGGGTGATGCCACTGAAATACAGCACATCGTAATCCGGCAGTGCCGCCAGGATCGGCGCGGCGGCCGGGGTGGTGAAACAATCGCGGACTGCCGCCTCGTTGCGCCAGTAAAGAAAACGTCGCTCACCGGCAGCGTCAGTCTGGATGCAATACAAACCGGGCAATCGGCCGGGCAAGCGCTGGACCATACCGAGCCCGATGTTTTCGTCGGCCCAACTCTGGCACATGGCATCGCTGAAACTGTCGTCGCCTAGGGCAGTGACGTAATCCACCGTGCCGCCCTCGCCCAACTCCCGGGACAGGTAGACCGCCGTGTTCAAGGTATCGCCACCGAAACTCTGTTGCAGGCTGCCGTCGGCGCGTTGCTGCAACTCGATCATGCATTCGCCGATCAGGGCAATGCGCGGGGTGTTGGGGCCAAGGGTGCTGATGGTGTTCATTGTTCTTGGGCTCTCTGGTGTTTCTGTGTTGTCTGGTAGGGCCATTTCGCGAACAGGCTCGCTCCCACAATGGAATGCGTCCCCTGTGGGAGCGAGCCTGCTCGCGAAGGCCGCGCTGCGGTCTCAAGCCTTAGAAACAGGTTTCCATGGTTTCGATGACGTTCAGTTGCTCATCCACCAGACACCCGATACGCCACTTGTCGAACGTCAGGCACGGATGCGAGGTACCAAAGGAAATAATGTCCCCCACCCGCAACTCAACCCCCGGCGCCACGGTCATGAACGCATGCTGGTCCATCACCGCCGTCACCTTGCAGGCGCTGACGTCATCGCCCATCGCCGGCACTACACCGGCCTTGTAGCGCATCAGCGGCACCGGCAACCCGGCGTCGTAGGCCACGTCGCGTTTACCCAGGGCGATCACCGCAAAGCCCGGTTCCGGCAACGACTGCACGTGAGCCCAGACTTCCAGCGCCGGGCGCAGGCCTTCGTGCAAGTCGCTGCGGCGGTCGAGCACGCAGCATTGCGCTTCTTTATAGATGCCATGGTCGTGAGCCACATAGCTACCGGGACGCAGCACACTGAGGAAACGCCCACCGGCGTTCTGCGCTTCGAAGGACTCGGCGATCAGGTCATACCAGGCCGAACCCGACGCAGTGATGATCGGCTTGGGAATGGCGAACGCGCCGCTGTCCTGCAATTGCACGGCCAGACGCACCAAAGAATCAGCGAACGCACGGATGCCGCTCACAGCGTGATCGCCGTGAATCACCCCTTCGTATCCTTCGATCCCGGTCAGCGCCAACGCCGGTTGCGCCGCGATGGCCTTGGCCAGCGCGACCACTTCGTCTTCCGTGCGGCAACCGCAACGACCACCGACCACGCCGTACTCGATCATCACGTTCAAGCGCACACCGCGCGAGGCGAAATACGCGCCGAGGTCAGCGACGTTGTCCGGGTGATCGACCATGCAATGGAAGTCGAAAGCCGGATCGGCCATCAGATCGGCGATCAACGCCATGTTCGGCGTACCGACCAATTGGTTGGCCATCAGCACCCGATGCACGCCATGGGAGTAAGCCGCGCGGGTTTGCGTGGCGCTGGCCAGGGTGATGCCCCAGGCACCGGCGTCCAGTTGGCGCTGAAACAGCGCTGGGGTCATGCTGGTTTTACCGTGGGGCGCGAGCTCGGCTCCGCTGTTGCTGACAAACGCCTGCATCCAGCGAATGTTGTGTTCCAGTGCTTCGCGGTGCAGCACCAGCGCCGGCAGGCTGACGTCGCGCACCAGGTTGGCGCCAGTGTGGGCAAAGCCCTTTTCCACGGCGGCAGTATTTTTGGCAGAAGACATGGTCGAACTCCTCACATTCGCGGCCGCAGGCAGCCGCTGTTATTCACTGATGCGACGGGCCAGGCTGTTGGCACTGTCGATCAGCACCCGGCGGTAGTCGTTGTAATTGTTCTTGGCATCGGCCCTTGGGGCGACGATGCACAGGGTTGCAATGGCCACACCGTTCGGGTCTTTGACCGGGGCGGCGAAGCAATGGGTAAAGGTGTCCGCGACGCTATCGAAGGAGAAAAAGCCATCGATAGCGGCCTGACGGATTTCACCGAGAAACTGTTCAAGCGGCAGGCATTCACCGTTGGGCAGGATGAAGTCGTCGTGATCAATCAGATCGACGATTTCCTGGTCGCTCAAGTGCGCCAGCAGCAGGCGCCCGGAAGCGGTCCAGGGGATCGGCGCGTTCTCGCCGATGTCCGAGGAAATGCGGAAATGCCGCTCGCCCTCTTTCATCAAGGCCACGGTGTATTTTCGTCCGTTGAGCAGGCACATCTGCGCGGTTTCGCGGGTCTGGCTGACGATCTCCTGCAAGGCATGATCGGCCTCGCGGGTCAGGTCGAAATGGCGTAAATGCGCTTGCCCGAGGAAGTACAGCTGACGGCCGAGGTAGACGTGACCGTCCTTGCCCACGGCCTCCAGAATCCGTCGCTCCAGCAGGGAGGCAACCAATTCGTAGACCGTGGATTTCGGGCTGCCAATGCCGCTGGCAATTTCGTTCGGGCGCAGGGGCTTGCCGACTTCCTTGAGAAAATCGAGGATATCGAACGCCCGGTCCAGACCGCGAGCCCGGCGCTTGATGGTGTCTTCGGTCATGTCTGTGTTCCCATTCAAAGTCGCCGGGATATTAACTGGCCGAGATGGTGGTGTCAGTCAGATCCACCCCTCACCCCCCGCCCTCTCCCCAGAGGGGAGAGGGCGCCTGACCGTGTCGATACAGAAGTATGTGTTAAACCCCTTTACCTGCATCGATACATATCAGTCCCCTCTCCCTCCGGGAGAGGGTTAGGGTGAGGGATGGCCATCAAAACCACCGCAAATCTCAGGCCTTTTTCTTGTACGCGATGCAGTCAATCTCAACCTTGCAATCGACCATCATATTCGCCTGCACACACGCCCGCGCCGGTGCGTGTTCGCTTTTGAAGTACTCGGAAAACACCTTGTTGAAACTCCAGAAATCCCGCGGGTCTTCCAGCCACACACCGGTGCGCACCACATCTTCCAGGCCATAACCGGCCTCTTCGAGAATCGCGATCAGGTTCTTCATGGTCTGGTGAGTCTGTTCGACGATGCCACCCACAATGATTTCGCCATCCAGCGCCGGTACTTGTCCGGACACATGCAGCCAGCCATCGGCTTCAACGGCGCGGGCGAAAGGACGGGGCTGGCCGCCACCGGCGGTGCTGCCGGTGCCGTAACGAGTAATGCTCATGAGTGTTTCTCCTGATTGAAAAGTGATAGGTCAAAAGCGCGTGTTCTTGAGAAATTCCGCCAGACGCGGTGATTGCGGGCGTTCGAACAGTTCCTTGGGTGGCCCCTGCTCTTCGATCCGCCCCTGATTCATGAAGACGATCTTGTCCGAGACTTCAAACGCAAAGCGCATTTCGTGGGTCACCAGCAGCATGGTCATGCCGTCCTCGGCCAGGCCTTTGATCACACTCAGCACTTCGCCTACCAGTTCCGGATCGAGGGCCGAAGTGACTTCGTCGAACAGCATCAGGCTCGGGTTCATCGCAATCGCACGGGCAATCGCCACACGCTGCTGCTGACCACCGGACAACTGACCGGGGAAGTGATCGCGGCGTTCCAGCAAGCCAACCCGCTCCAGCCATTTTTCCGCCAGGGCCACTGCTTCATCCTTGTGCAGCTTTTTGACCTTGAGCAGACCGAGGGTGACGTTCTGCAACGCCGTGAGGTGCGGAAACAGGTTGAACTGCTGGAACGCCATGCCCGTCATGGCCCGATGCCGGGCGATAACTTTTTCCGGGTGACGCACGCGCTTGCCGTTGATCTCGTCATAACCGATGGACTCGCCATCGAGCATGATCTGCCCGCCCTGGAACTCTTCGAGCATGTTCACGCAACGCAGCAGCGTGGTCTTGCCCGAACCGCTGGAGCCGATCAGCGTCACGACGTTGCCGCGCTGCATCGTCAGGTCGACGCCCTTGAGCACTTCGAGCGGCCCGTATTGCTTGTGCAGGCCGCGGATGTCCAGCAGCGCCTGATTCTGTATCGAAACTTGAGGTTGAGTCATGGCAAGGCCACCCGCTTTTCAATGTGCCGGCCGAGTAATTCGATGGCGTAGTTGATGACGAAAAACAGCAATCCGGCGAACAGGTAAAACTCGAGGGTCATGAAGGTCCGAGCGATGATCTGCTGGGTGCTGAGCAGCAACTCAGCCACACCAATCACCGACAACAGCGTCGAAGCCTTGACGATCTCGGTGGACGAGTTGACCCAGGTCGGCAAGATCTGCCGCAACGCCTGAGGCAACAACACGTAACCGAGCGCTTGATAAAACGTCAGGCCGATGGCCTTGCTCGCTTCCATCTGGCCGCTGGGCAGTGCTTGCAACGCGCCGCGCACAATCTCGGCGACGTGGGAGCCGCAAAACAGCGTCAGCCCCAACGCGCCGGCCTGAAACGCACTGATCTGCCAGCCCAGCGCAGGCGCCATGTAGAAGCAGGCGAGCACCAATACAAACACGGGCGTGCCGCGAATGATGTCGACGTAAAAACGAAACGGCGCGCGCATCCAGAACTTGCCGTAGGTCAGCACCAGACCCGCGACGATGCCGAGCATCGTGCCCAACAAAATCGCCAGGGCCGAGACCTGCACACTGGTCATAAAGCCTTGCCACAGGACTTCCCGTGCCACCCATAACTCATGTAACCAACTGGGGGATTCGTACATGTGGGCCTCCTATCGGCGAATCGCCAGACGCTGCTCGAGGTAACGCAGCATCATGGCAATGAGGTAACAGGCCGCCACATAGAGTGCGGTGGTCACCATCCAGGTTTCAATCACCCGGTAGCTCTCGACATTGATCTTGCGCGCGTAATAGGTCAGCTCCGGCACGGCAATCGCCGCGGCCAGAGAGGTGTCCTTGAACAGCGAAATGAAGTTGTTCGACAAGGCCGGCAGTACATTGCGCAGCATCACCGGCACGGTGACGTACGCCTTGACCTGCCACTCGCCCAAACCGATCGCCAACCCCGCTTCGCGCTGGCCTTTGGGAATGCTCAACAGCCCGCCGCGGAACACTTCGGTCAGATAGGCCCCGGCATACAGCGACAGGGTGATGATGAACGACGGGATCTTGTCCAGACGGATCCCAAGACTGGGCAAGGCAAAGTAGATCAACAGAATCAACACCAGAATCGGCGTGTTACGGATCACCGTCACATACACCGACGCCAGCACCCGCAACGCGCGGTGCTTCGACAACAAAGCAAACGCCATCAGCAGGCCGATCACGCAGCCGATGGCGATCGACACCAGCGCCAGCTCAAGACCCAGACCGAGCCCCGCCAGCAAGTTGTCAAAATCGCGCCACACGGCGGCAAAATTCAACTGATAGTTCATGGTCAGCAGTACCTTGAACGGGGCGATCGGAACCGCCCCGCTCTCACGGGATCATTTGAATTCGACGGGAAAACCGATGGCTGGCGACGGCAGATCGACACCGAACCACTGCTTGAAGGAGGCGGCGTAGGTCGGGAATTCAACGCCGGTCATGGCTTCATGCAATGCGGTGTTGACGAAGTTCAGCCAGTCCTGGTCGCCGCGCTTGACCGCGCATGCGTAGGTTTGCGGGCTCCAGGCATAAGCCGGGCTGCGATAGCGCCCCTGGTTCTGCACCATCAGGTATTTCACCGAGGACTGATCGGTGGCCGCGGCGTCGGCACGGCCGGAGTTCACCGCCTGATACATCAGGTCCACGCTGTCGTACTGATCGACCTTGGCCTTGGGCAAGGCCTGATGCACCAGTTCTTCGGCGTACACGTTCTGCAGCACCGCCACAGTCACGCTGTCGTTGGCGGCTTTGAGGTCTTCGATTTCCTTGTACTTGCTGTTGGCCGGCAACAGCAGGCCGACGCCTTCGCGGTAGTACGGCAGCGTGAATGCCACCTGCTGGGCACGGCTGGCCGTCACGGTGATGAACTGACAGCTCATGTCGACCTTGTCGGTCAGCAGGTTGGGAATCCGCGCATCGGACGACTGCACCACGAACTCGACTTTGCTCGGGTCGTTGAACAACCCCTTGGCCACCATCCGCGCGATATCGATATCAAAACCCTGCAACTTGCCGTCCGCTGCCTGGAAGTGCCACGGCGCGTTGGTACTGCCCGTGCCCACAATCAGTTTCCCGCGGGCCAGCACGCTATCGAGCTTGCTGTCCGCCGCCTGGGCCACACCCATGACAGCAGCCGAAGCCGCGAGAACAAAAACACACGCTTTATACAAGGAAGGTCGGCGATGCATGGCAAGCACTCCAGGGTGATGTTTATTCCGCTATACCGGATATTGGTATGTAACAACGGAATACACAGCAGAAAGTGTGCCACAGGATTGACGGAAAATCTTCGTGGATCCGAAAAGGCTATTAATTCAAGAGGATAGAAAAATCTGACCTGAATACTGCGCGCCATCGACCGCGGCGAGGCTGCTACCGCGGGCTACGCCCATGAGTAGCAAGGCCACAAAAGGTGCGTGGCGCACCATAAAGAAACGGCGCATGCCTGCCCGTTCGCACTAATGCGCCAGGCTACCAATTGATGACCGTTCATCGGTTTTCAGAGTTGACCTGTCAGATATGACAGTTGTGGACCGCGGGTTATGAGCGCTCAATCCGTGCAACCGCTCAAACCTTCCCTCACACGCGATTGGCTGGGCTTGCGGTTTTTGACAAACCACTTACAGGAGTTTTCACATGTCTCAACAATCCTCTACCGCTAATTTGCTGCTCAATGGTGATTTCACAGAAGAAGGCCAGCACTGGACACCGAATCCACCGGAGAAAGCCCGCTATGAAGACGGTTGTTGTGTCTTGCAGGCACCAAGCCTGATCACTCAGGACGTTACGATCGCCAGCGAGGGCGAGTTCCGTTTTTCCGTGAAAATGAAAACAGAGCGAGGCTGCGCCTGCACAGCACAAGTTTTGCTGCATCCATCATGGGAGATGCGACGCCTCGCTATCGGCGGTGGCACCCCCTGGAGCGCGCACTTCGTAGACTTCACTGTACCGGCAGGCACCAACAAAGTGTCGATCAAGCTGGAAGCAAACGATGGTCCATTCGACACTTTTGGATCGTATTTCGATGATGTGCGACTCGAGCAACGTTGAAGGCTGACCAACTGGTAGCCAGCCATCTGGCTACCAGCCCCTTCACCGCTACAACACGTGCCCATTTTGAAGACGGAGATTTCAATGAGCTCGATAACCACCCCTGCACCGCTAGCCCCGGTCTACCGCAAGGCCCTGAAAACCTGGCGCCCGGTGATCCTGTACTTCGGCAGTCAGCACTGTCCAGCCTGCGAAATGGCTGAACCGATCTTTCGCCAGATCGCCGAGCCGTATCGGCATCACGCGCAGATTTACATGCTCAATACCAGCGAATCCCCCCGCCACCCGAACGTCACCGGCACTCCGACCGTGCTGTTTTACAAGGATGGGAAGCTGCTGAAGAAGCTCAAGGGAATCGGCACTGAGCAAACCCTGCAGGAAGACTTCGCCAGGCACATTGGCAAGGTGAAACCGGCAACGGTGAACCGTAAACAGGTTCACGATCTGGCGTGGTTGCGCCAGACCCTGCGAAGGTTGCGCACTGTGCCTCGCGCAACCCGGCAGTTGAATCGGCGGGTTTGCTGTTAGCTCGCGAAGCTTTTGCGCTTAGCGATTTTTGACCTGATCTATATACCTGGCGACCGCCGCGGACTTCTCGAACCGACGATAAATCAACGACAACCACGAACTCGCCTCGCAACCTTTGATTGCCCGGTACAACACACCGGGCAAACCCACGTGGCCAACCACTGATTCGGGCACGACGGCAACACCCTGCCCCAACGACACCAACGCAATGACTGCCACCAGCCCACCCGGTTGCGCACCCAGTTTCGGCGCAAATCCACCCTCGGCGGCGACTTGCAAGGTGCCGCTGATTTGCTCCGGCAGGATGAACGTCTCGTTCTGCAAATGTTCCGGACCAATTTCTGGCAGACGGCACAGCCAGGACTCGGTCGGCAGTGCCAGCACAAAGCCTTCTGCGTCCAGGCGAATGGCTTCCAGGCCTTCAGGCAGGGTCATGGGTGAGCGGACATAGCCAATATCGAAACGCCCCTCGACCACCATCATCGGCAATGACGCCATGGGACTTTCCCGTACGTTCAGGCTGACGTCAGGACACTCGCGGCTGAAGGCTTGCACCTGTTTCTGCAGCAAGCCCGAATACACCGCCGAAGCCACGTAACCCAGTTCGATATGGCCAATATCCCCGCGCCCGGCACGCTGGGCGTTGTACTGAGCGTATTCGAATTGCCGCACCGTCGCCTCGGCTTCGATCACCAGCGCGGCGCCGGCCTCGGTCAGGCTGACTTCACGTGTTTGGCGCACGAACAATCGCGTGCCGAGTTCGTTCTCCATGTCCTGAATCTGTCGAGTCAAAGTCGGCGGTGCGATACCGAGTTGTTCGGCGGCGCGGGTGAAGTTGCCTTGCCGGGCAACGGCCAGAAAATAGCGGAAATGCCGTATGTCCATGGGTGCGTTAGCTCAAAGGTAATGAAGTGACAAGGCACGCCTAACAAGGGAAGCGTCAACAGACGATAAGCTGCACTGACTTTCACAGTAGAGAAACGTTGCTATGCCCGTCAAACCCAAGGTGAGCCCGCGCCTGACATTACTCACAGCCTCAGGCGTTTGCTCGCTGATTGTCCTCGACACCAACATTGTCGCCGTCACCCTGCCTACGATCGCCCGCGACCTGGGCGCAAACTTTGCCGACATCGAATGGGTGGTCAGCGCTTACATGCTGGCCTTCGCCGCCCTTTTGTTGCCGGCTGGCAGCATCGCCGACCGCTTCGGTCGACAGAAAACCCTGCTCTGTGGGCTGGCCATTTTCATCCTCGCGTCCATCGGTTGCGGTGCCGCGCCCAATGCGCTGTTCCTCGACATCGCCCGGGCGATCAAGGGTGTCGGCGCGGCCTTGCTGCTGACCTCGGCCCTCGCCTCCATCGGCCACTCCTTTCACGATGAAGTGGAGCGGGCCAAGGCCTGGGCGTTCTGGGGGGCATGCATGGGGGTGGCGATGACCGCCGCGCCGACAGTCGGCGGGCTGATCACCGAATACATGGGCTGGCGCTGGATTTTCTACCTTAACCTGCCCGTCGGAGTGTTCCTGATGGTGATGGTCTGGCGCGCCGTGCCGGAGTCCCGCGACACTCAGTCCGCACGCCTCGACCCCTGGGGCAGCCTGGCGTTCAGTGCGAGTTTGCTGTGCCTGATCTGGGGCCTGATCGAGGCGAACCGGATCGGCTGGAGCAACCCGCTGACCTACGCTCGGTTGATCGGCGGCGCCCTGTTGCTGGGGCTGTTCGTGGTGATTGAACGGATGCAGTGGCGGCCGATGGTTGACCTGCAACTGTTCAAGCATCCGCGTTTCATCGGCGCGCTATTGGGCATGTTTGCCTACGCCGGCTGCGCCCAGGTGATGATGACCCTGCTGCCGTTCTACCTGCAAAACGGCCTGGGTTTCTCGGCCATCGCTTCAGGTCTGGGGATGTTGCCGTTTGCCCTGACCATGCTGATTTGCCCGCGCATCGGCGTACGTCTGGCGCGTCGATTTTCCCCCGCCACATTGATGGCCGCCGGTTTGACCCTGGTCGGCAGCGGCAATCTGCTCAGTGCCTGGGCGGTCAGCAGCGGCGGTTACCTGCCCTTCGCCCTGGCGATTGCCGTGACGGGCGCCGGTGCCGGGCTGCTCAACGGCGATACGCAAAAGAACATCATGGCCTGCGTGCCACGGGAGCGCACTGGCATGGCCTCAGGCATGAGCACCACCATGCGCTTCAGCGCAATCGTGCTGGCCATCGGCGTGTTCGGTGCGTTGCTGTCCAGTCATACCGAGCTGCTGTTGCGTACGAGCCTGACGGCACAAGGTGCGCAATGGCTCGGCCAAACCCAGGGCATCGCCTCGCGGGTGGTGGCCGGTGACATGACGGCGGCGATGGGCCTGTTGCCGGAAACCGCGCGCACCGTGGTCGAACCGTTGGCCCGGCAAGCCTTCGTCGGTGGCTTTAGTCTGCTGCTTTGGGTTGCAGGTTTGCTGGCATTGTTGGGTGCGCTGGTGGTGGGCACGCTGATGCGCAATCCGATCCCTGCCCCCTCGACTCCAGCACTCGGCGCTAAGGCTTGAACCTCGCCAATACCCGCTGGGCATTCGCTTCGCAGCCCATACCCTCGGGCCGCGACTGAATGTTGTCGATCACCTCCAACAGCTGCGCCTTGCTCTGCGCCAAGTGCAGCTGCATCTCTTCAATCTGTTCGACTTTGCGCGTAAGCCCCGCCAGTAATTCGTCTTGCTTGAACTCACCGGTCGCGCTGTCCGGCAACAACTGCTTCAACTCTTCGAGGCTGAACCCGGCCTGCTGGGCGCAAAGGATGATCTTCAGGGTTTGCAATGCTTGGTCGGGGTAATGCCGGTAACCGTTGGCCCGGCGTTCCACCTGCCGAATCAAACCCTGAGCCTCGTAAAACCGAATGCGCGATGCGTTCAACCCGCTCATTTGCGCCAATTCACCAATCTTCATCACGGCCTCAATTGCCTGCTTGACATTAAAGTTAACTTTAAGTTTAGCCTCTACTCATCACTGATGAGGAGTCAAGCATGTCGCCCTTCCAAGCGTTGAATTTGCCCAACGGCCAGACCATCGGCAACCGCATCGCCAAAGCCGCGATGGAAGAGAACCTCGCTGACAGCGGGCAGGCATCGGCAGAGGCCTTGTTCCGCTTGTATCAGGCGTGGGCCGAAGGCGAAGCCGGATTGTTGCTGACTGGCAACGTGATGATCGACCGCCGCGCCATGACCGGCCCCGGCGGTGTGGTGCTTGAAGATGAGCGGCACCTTGAACGCTTTCGCCAGTGGGCAACTATTGGCCGGGCCGGTGGCGCGCAGTTCTGGATGCAGCTCAATCATCCCGGCCGTCAGACCATGGCCAACCTCGGCCAGCAAGCGTTGGCGCCTTCGGCGGTGGCGCTGGACCTGGGCCCGTTCTCGAAGATGTTTGCCGAACCCAAACCCATGAGCGAGCGCGACATCGAAGACGTCATCCAACGTTTCGCCACCAGCGCTGCCCTGGCGGAAAAGGCCGGTTTCACCGGGGTGCAGATTCATGCCGCGCACGGTTATCTGATCAGCCAATTCCTCTCGCCCTTGACCAACCGCCGAACTGACCGCTGGGGTGGTTCTCTGGAAAATCGCGCGCGCTTGTTGTTGGCAGTAGTCAGCGCCGTGCGCAAGTCTGTGTCGCCGCAGTTTTGCGTGGCGGTGAAGCTCAACTCGGCGGATTTCCAGCGCGGCGGTTTCGATGCCGACGATGCCCGCCAAGTCATCCAGTGGCTCAACGATCAATCGATCGATCTGCTGGAACTCTCCGGCGGCAGCTACGAAGCCCCGGCCATGCAAGGCGAGGCCCGGGATGGCCGGACCCTGGCGCGTGAAGCGTACTTTCTGGAGATGGCCGGGGAATTGGCCCGTGTGGCGAACATGCCGGTGATGGTGACAGGCGGAATTCGACGCCTGGCGATCGTCGAACAGGTGCTCGACAGCGGCGTCGCCATGGCCGGGATCGGCACAGCACTGGCGATTGAACCTCAACTGGTCAAACGCTGGCGCGAAGGTCAGAACAGTCATCCGCAACTGCCGCCAATTCGCTGGAAGCGCAAACCCCTGGCGGCACTGGCAAGCATGGCCGTCGTGAAGTTCCAGCTCAATCGCCTGAGCCGTGGGCGCAAGACCCGTCCCGATGTTTCGGCGCTATGGGCGTTGATCCTCGACCGCGTGTACATCGCCCGGCGTACTCGTCAGTACCGGCAGGCGATGGGAATGAAGTAATCCAGTAGTCGAAGATCCAATGTGGGAGCGAGCCTGCTCGCGAAGGCGGAGTGTCAGACAACATCATTGTTGACTGGAAGGCGGCCTTCGCGAGCAGGCTCGCTCCCACATTGGGGCGTCTGCCCCGCGAGTGTGTTTACCGTCCGGAAAAACGCAATCTGGATAGCTGACGCAAATCTCCATCGAGGTAATAGTCATCGGTCCAGCTGTCATCCGCTGCCAACGGATGGACCTGCTTGAGCGCGAGTTTTTTGGCGAAGTAGCGAAAGCGGTAATGCTCGTAGAACCGCAGCAGTTCCAGACCATAACGGTCTGCCAGATCGGTATCACCGCGAATGATCAGGTAGTTTTCGTCATTGCCATTGCTGGCTACGGCACTGAGGTTATGGCTGCCGCTGATGATTGTCGGTGCATCGCTGGTGAAGTCCGTCACCACGGCTTTGGTGTGCACCAACAGGTTGCCCTTCTGGCCTTTCATGTTCTCTCGGAGCCAGCCTTCCAGCCCGGTGTTGAGCAGCGCGGTGGCGGCGAATTCGGCGGTGCGGTCGGCGTGGAAACCGGTGATACGGCTGGTGGTGTTTTGCAGGCCGTAACGCAGAATGTCGTCGTTGGGCAGGCCGAGCAAGGCGTTCAGGATGTCGTCGGGCAAGGCGAACGCGGTGACGAACAGCACGTCCTTTTTCGCCGCGTTGATGATCTCGACGAACGCTTGCAGATCCCCTCTGCCCGAGCGCGGAGAGAAACCGGCGAACATCGGCTGCAGCGAATCCATCGGATTGTTTTGGGTGATCCAGTTTCGGGTGGCACCGACATCCGCCGGGTTAGCCCAGACCTGCTCGAAGGTGTGCAGATAGCTGACGCTGACGCGTGTGTCGTCCAGCACATGCACCACGTTGGCCTGGCGGTAAACGCCGTTGGGCGTGAAATTGGTGCTGCCGCAAAGCACCGCTTCGGGTTGACGCTGCCCCGCCGTGTCGAGCCGGCTCAGCACCATGAATTTGTTATGGAAGATGTTGTGGGTGACCCGCCCACGCTTGTTCTCTGCCGGGATTTTTTCCAGGCTGGCCTCGTTCATGGCGGTGTCCTCATCGCCCGGTTGGGCGTGATAGAGCACGCGAACGTTTACCCCACGCTCGAACGCGGCATTGACCGCATCGACAATCGCCTGCAATTCATACTCGTAGATGGCAATGTCCAGCGCCCACTGGCCATCCACCGCACGCTCGATAAACCCCAGCAAACGCCCGAGCAAACCGTTTTCCAGCCATTGCCGCGGGGCATCCGGCCAGGCTTCGATGGGCAGGTTCTTGTTGGCGCTGATCAGCGCGTCGAGCTCGGGAAACTTGCGCTGGAACGCCTGGCTGGCGGCCACTGCGCGATTGAAGATCACGCTTTGGTTATTCGGCTGACCATTGTCGGAGGTGACCGTCACTTCCAGGAATTCACCCAGTTGCGGTGCATCAACGCTGCCGTAGGCCAGGTGGATTCGGTAATGAATCGTCATCCCCGGATTGACCGCGTAATCGGCCCAGCGAAATTTCTGTAATGGCGCGATATCGCTGGGGGTGGTGTGAAACTGGGGAAACGTATGCACCTTGCCGGGGAAGGTCAGTCTGTTGAACAGGAACAGCCAAGGCTTGGGGCCTTGCTGTTTTTCGATGGCGAAACCCAAGAGGCCTTTGCGGCGGGGTTCGGCCAGGTCCATGGCCAACAGCACGCCATTGGTGCCGGCGTAGGCCTTGACGCGGAAATCATCCTGATCGTTGACGGCTAGAACGCGCATGACTCACTCCTGTGATTTTTTCGGCTCACTCCATATCATCGATATGTCGATATTCGGCCTGCAACTCGGTAGCGATCACCTTAGCCCGTCCAAGCCGAATCGGCCCGCGTTCGATGTCGATCAGTAACCCCGGACAATCAAGCGCCGGCAACATCGACCAGTCCTTCAATCGGCCATCGGTCACCAGCAACATACGCTGATGTTCCGCCGGAAAACGCTTCTGCCTGACCGCCAGCCAGCGCCCCGCCTCACCCAGCGCTGCCAGCAACGGCGTACCACCGCCCGCTCCCAGCCCATCTAACCAATTGCGTAACCCGGCGGAGGCTTTCAACCCTTGCACTTGCCATTTCGGCACATGACCACTGGCCGTGAGCAACGCCAGGCGCGCACGCTGGCGATAGGCATCGTCGAACAGTTGCGCGAGCAAGCCCTTGGCATCGCTCAACGCCTGATGGCGACGAGTCGAAGCCGAGGCGTCGACGATCACCAACCACAGTTCGTGGGGCGAACGGGTGCGCAGGTGAAACAAGACATCGGCGCGTTGACGCGGGCGGCCATTTAACAAGGTGCCGGGCCAATTGATCGAGCCGCTGCGCGCCGCGTGACGTTTACCCTGTTTGCCATTGTCCAGTCGTCCGGCGCGGGGTCTGGCATTCGCCCCCGCATCAGATCGAGGGCGAATGCCTAGGGCTTTTTTGGCCAGCTCGGCACGTCACGCCGTGCGCCGACCGGGAGCGCCTGAGCGGGCATTTCACCCCATTGGCCCTCGCCTTCGCTCGGGTTCGAATGTTGCGTAGAGGGAGGCTGACTTTGTTGCGGTGCCGGTGGCGATGGCTCGCGGCGGCGATGGCGTAAGGCAAACTCGGCGACGGCGTCGATGTCTTCCTCGGCGATGGTGCTCGCCCCACGCCACGCCGCGTGGGCACGCGCCGCGCGCAACCAGACCAGGTCGGCCCGCAAGCCATCGACACCGGCGGCAAAGCAGCGCTCGGTAATCTGCGCCAGCGCATGATCGTCGAGCGGGATGCTCGCCAGTGCGCTGCGCGCCTTCTGGCAACGCTCGCGCAGAGACTGCTGCTGGCTTTCCCATTCGGCGCAGAAGCGCTGGGGATCGCTGTCGAAATCCAGCCGTCGCCGGATAATCTGGCCGCGCTCGGTCGGTGCTGTGTGGCCACTGAGGGCGACGTTCAGTCCAAAGCGGTCGAGCAATTGCGGACGCAGCTCACCCTCTTCCGGGTTCATGGTGCCGATCAGCACGAACTTCGCCGAATGCCGATGGGAAATGCCGTCGCGTTCGATCAGGTTGGTGCCGCTGGCGGCCACATCCAGCAGCAGGTCCACCAGGTGATCGGGCAGCAGGTTGACTTCATCGACGTAGAGCACGCCGCCGTCAGCCTTGGCCAGCACACCGGGGGAAAACTGTGCGCGACCCTCGCTCAGGGCGGCGTCCAGGTCGAGGGTGCCGACCAGCCGTTCTTCGGTGGCGCCCAACGGTAATGTCACGAATTGGCCGCTGGCGAGCAAGTCCGCCAGGCCACGTGCCAGCGTTGACTTGGCCATGCCGCGGGGGCCTTCGATCAGCACGCCGCCGATTTTCGGGTCGATGGCGGTCAGATAGAGGGCGAGTTTGAGATCGTCGGCGCCGACCACGGCGGAGAGGGGAAAATGGGGGGTCTCGGTCATTTTTAAATCTCGGTCATGGTCGGTAGTTACATCAGTGCAATTCACAGGCAAACCTCATACCTGTGGGAGCGCACTAACTGTCTTCTTCTATATCGAGCAACAAATTTTCCAATGCGTCTCGGTACTCACCCGGCTCCTTCCACATCCCCCGCTGCTGCGCCTCAAGCATCCGCTCAGTCATGTCGCGCAACGCATGCGGATTATGCTCACGGACAAAATCCCGGGTCGCCGGATCCAGCAAATACGCATCCGCCAGCAACGCATACTGGTGATCGTCGATCAGCTGCGTTGTAGCGTCGAAAGCGAACAGGTTATCAACCGTCGCCGCCAGTTCAAACGCGCCTTTATAGCCGTGGCGCTTCACGCCGTCGATCCACTTCGGATTGGCTGCCCGTGAGCGAATCACCCGGTTCAGCTCTTCCTTCAACGTGCGGATCTTCGGCAAGTCCGGCTGACTGTGATCGCCATGGTAACTGGCCGCGGCTTCACCACTGAGGCTTTCCACCGCCGCGAGCATGCCGCCCTGGAACTGGTAATAGTCGTTGGAATCGAGCAAGTCGTGTTCACGGTTGTCCTGGTTTTGCAGCACAGCCTGAACCTGGCTCAGGCGCTGAGCGAACTGCTCTCGCGCTGCGGTGCCTTCGTCAGAGCCGCCGTAAGCGTAGCCACCCCAGTTCAGATAGACCTCGGCCAGGTCTTCGCGGCTTTGCCACAGACGACCGTCGATGGCGCCCTGCACGCCCGCGCCGTAAGCACCGGGTTTGGCGCCAAAGATGCGCCAACCGGCCTGACGCTTGGCCGCCTCTTCATCCAGCCCCGATTGCACCAACGCTTCGCGCTCGGCACGCACCTTGGCAGCCAAGGGGTTGAGGTCGTCCGGCTCGTCGAGGGCGGCGACCGCTTGCACGGCGGCGTCGAACAGGCGGATCAGATTGGCAAAGGCATCGCGGAAGAATCCGGAGACGCGCAAGGTCACGTCCACCCGCGGACGGTCCAGCAGACTCAGCGGCAGAATCTCGAAGTCGTCGACTCGCTGACTGCCCGTGGCCCAGACCGGGCGCACGCCCATCAGCGCCATGGCCTGGGCGATGTCGTCGCCGCCGGTGCGCATGGTCGCGGTGCCCCACACCGACAGGCCAAGCTGACGCAGGTGATCGCCGTGGTCTTGCAGGTGTCGTTCAAGAATCAGGTTGGCCGACTGGAAACCGATACGCCATGCGGTGGTGGTCGGCAGGTTACGCACGTCCACCGAGTAGAAGTTGCGACCGGTCGGTAGCACGTCGAGTCGACCGCGACTCGGCGCACCGCTGGGGCCGGCCGGCACGAAGCGGCCGCTGAGGGCGTCGAGCAGACCGCGCATTTCCGCCGGGCCGCAGGCGTCCAGTCGTGGAGCGACGACTTCACGCAGGCTATCGATGATGGCTTTCACCTCTGACCATCCTGGCGCGTTCAGCTGCTCAACCTCAGTAACCAAGGCTTGCTCGATCAGGTGCGTGGCGAACAGTTCCAGACGTTCGCGGGTATCACCTGCCGTGCGCCAGGCTTCATCGGTGAGGGTTTGCAGTTCAATCGGACGCGGCCCGATCCAAGGCTCAGCAAGCGCACAATCCAGCGGATCGAAGCCCAACGTGAACGCCTTGGCCAAGGCTCGCAGCAGACTCGATTGCGCCCCACGTCCATCTCCACGCGGAATACGCAACAACGCCAGCAAGGTGTCGATGCGCAAGCGCCCGGTCGGCGACTCGCCAAACACATGCAGGCCGTCGCGGATCTGTGACTCTTTCAAGTCGCACAAATACGTGTCCAGACGCGGCAACCAGATCGCCGCATCGGCATCACTGTCGAGTTTTTTGTCCAGTTGCAGTTCGCGGTCGATGTGTGTATCGCGCACCAGTTGCAGGATGTCGCACTGCAACTCCCGGGCACGGCGCGGATCGAGCAATTGCGCTTCGTAATACTCGTCGGCGAGTAATTCGAGGTTGCGCAACGGGCCGTAAGTTTCGGCGCGGGTCAGCGGCGGCATCAGGTGATCGATGATCACCGCCTGCGTACGGCGCTTGGCCTGGGCGCCCTCGCCCGGATCGTTGACGATGAACGGATAGATGTTCGGCAACGGCCCGAGCAGCGCATCCGGCCAGCAATTCTCAGAAAGCCCGACGCCCTTGCCCGGCAACCATTCGAGGTTGCCGTGCTTGCCGACATGGATCACACCGTGGGCGCCGTAGGTGTTACGCAACCAGAAATAGAACGCCAAGTAACCGTGAGGCGGCACCAGGTCGGGGTCGTGATACACCGCGCTCGGGTATACCTGATAACCCCGCGCCGGTTGAATGCCGACGAAGGTCAGGCCAAAGCGCAGCCCGGCGATCATCATTCGCCCGCCACGGCACATCGGATCGCTTTGCGGCGTACCCCAACGTTCCAGCACGGCCTGGCGGTTGGCCTCGGGCAAGGCGTTGAACATCAGGTTGTAGTCGTCCATCGACAGGCTTTGATGACACGGACGTTGGTCGAGGGTGTCGAGGTCGTTGCTGACGCCACCGAGCAACTGCTGGATCAACGCGGTGCCGCTATCAGGCAATTCGGCCGGCAGCGGATAACCTTCTTTATGCAGCGCACGCAGGATGTTCAGCGCCGCCGCCGGGGTGTCGAGGCCCACGCCATTGCCGATGCGACCGTCGCGGGTCGGGTAGTTGGCGAGGATCAGCGCGATGCGTTTTTCAGCGTTGGGCACCCGCGCCAGATCAATCCAGCGCCGCGCCAGTTCGGCGACAAAATCCATGCGCTCCGGTTGTGGCCGATAGCAGACCACATCGGATTGACTGCGCTCGCTGCGCCAGGCCAGGTCTTTGAAGCTGATCGGTCGGCTGATGATCCGCCCGTCCAGTTCCGGCAGCGCGATGT
Organism: Pseudomonas svalbardensis; assembly: GCF_030053115.1. NCBI lineage: Bacteria > Pseudomonadati > Pseudomonadota > Gammaproteobacteria > Pseudomonadales > Pseudomonadaceae > Pseudomonas > Pseudomonas svalbardensis. The sequence goes on from NZ_CP125619.1 coordinate 3,520,406, forward strand.
GCATCGCCAGATCACGCGGACCGAGGCCTTGTTCGCTGGCGCGCCAACCGGGTTCGTTGTCCTGGGCACAGATCGCCTGGATCACTGGAATGTTGCGACGAAACGGTCGCAAGTGCGGCGCTTCGGGGCTGGATTGAGCGAAACCGGTGGTGTTGAGAATCACGCCGGCTTCGACTTCGTCCAACAGGTCCTCGACCACCGTCAGGCAGCCGGGTTCTTTCAAACTGGCCACGGCAATCGGCAAAGGGTTTAACCCTGCCGCCTGCAAACGCTGGCAGAAAATATCGATGAAGCCGGTGTTGGCCGCCTGCAAGTGCGAGCGGTAAAACAGCACCGCCGCAACCGGTTGACCGGCCTGCCATTCGGCTTGCAAATCCTTCAGCTCCGCGGGGCTTTTTTTCGGGTGGTAAATCGCCGTGCGTGGCAGGGTTTGTGGCTCGGCCCAGGCGTAGTCGCGGCCCAGCCAACGATTGGCGAGGCAGCGGAAGAAATCCAGGGCATTGCTCATGCCGCCCTGACGCAGAAACTGCCAGAGTCGATCGCGGTCGCAGGCAGCCACCGTGCTCAGCTCGCTGAGTTCGGGGTCCGGGCGGTCATCGCCGGGCACCAGAATCAGTTGCACGCCGCGCTCCGACAGTTGCACCAGTTGCTCGACGCCGTAACGCCAATAGGCGATGCCGCCGTGCAGCGAAATCAGAATCACCTTGGCATGGCGCAGCACTTCGTCGACATACAAGTCGACCGACGCGTGGTTCTGCACCTGCATCGGGTTAGCCAGGCGCACGCTCGGGTAATCGTCGGGCAACTGCTGTGCGGCTTCGGCGAGCAGCGCGAGGCTGGAGTCGCCGCTGCACAGGATCACCAGCTCGGCGGGGGTTTGCCCAAGGTCGGCAATGTTGTCATCCGACACGAAACCGCCGGGCTGGGTCCTGAGCAGGTGCATGGCTTAAACGCTGAGCGCAGCGCGCAATTGCGCTTCAAGCAGAGTGGCGTCCAGCTCCTGACCGATCAAAACCAAACGCGTGGTGCGCGCTTCATCGGTGCCCCACTGACGGTCGAAATGCTTGTCGAAACGTGTGCCCACGCCCTGGATCAGCAGGCGCATCGGTTTGTTCGGGATCGCCGCAAAACCTTTGACGCGCAGAATGCCGTGCTGGACCACCAATTGGGTCAGCGCATCCAGCAGCAGGCTTTCGTCGGCTTGAGGCAGTTCAATGGAGATGGAGTCGAAGGCATCGTGGTCGTGATCGTCTTCACCTTCGTGGTGGTGATCGTGATGGCTGTGACGGCTGTCGATGTGTTCTTCAGAACCGGCACCGAGGCCGATCAGCACGTCCAGTGGCACGCGACCGCTGCTGGCTTCGATGACTTTCACCGCGGGCGGCAGTTCTTCAGCGACTTCCAGGCGCACACGGGCCAGGTCTTCAGGGCTGATCAGGTCGGCCTTGTTGAGGATCACCAGGTCGGCGCTGGCCAGTTGGTCGGCGAACAGCTCGTGCAGCGGCGATTCGTGGTCCAGGTTCGGATCGAGTTTGCGCTGGGCATCGACCTGGTCCGGGAAAGCCGCGAAGGTGCCGGCGGCGACCGCAGGACTGTCGACCACGGTGATCACCGCATCAACGGTGCAGGCGCTGCGGATTTCAGGCCACTGGAAGGCTTGCACCAGCGGTTTTGGCAGGGCCAGACCCGAGGTTTCGATGAGGATGTGGTCGAGGTCGCCGCGACGGGCGACCAATTCGCGCATCACCGGGAAGAACTCTTCCTGAACGGTGCAGCACAGGCAGCCGTTGGCCAGTTCGTAGACGCGGCCGTTGGCTTCTTCTTCAGTGCAACCGATGGAGCACTGCTTGAGGATTTCGCCGTCGATGCCCAGCTCGCCGAACTCGTTGACGATCACCGCAATGCGACGGCCCTGAGCGTTGTCGAGCATGTGCCGCAGCAAGGTGGTTTTGCCCGAGCCGAGGAAGCCGGTAACGATGGTGACGGGGAGTTTGGCCAGTGTTTTCATCGGATGCCCTTTGGCAAGGTGGCGGGCATACGGGACGACAATCGCTGCGACGGATGCGCGCGCGGAAGAGTTCGCCACCGGATCACCCCGCCCGGTTGTAGTGAGAATCTGTGTCGAGGCAGGTCTCCTGGCTGACGGTGTGCCGGGCTTGTGGGCCTGGCATTCACTGCGCCTTCCCGCGAACCCGTTGCACAGGGTTTGCAGTGGCGTGGCAGCGAACATTACCGTTCACAGTTGCGGGGGCAGCCGCGGCATCGACCGCGTTCCCTTCTTAGCTTCGGCAGACGCCGAAGAACCTCGAAAGCGCAAGGCTACGCATCGTGTGGGGGCGGGTCAATCACTGAGCATGCCGCCCGCGATCAACTCAAACGAGAACCCTTGCCAATTGACGCCCAACCCCCGCCCATGCTCTCCTACACGCCTTGTTACGGGTGCCCTTCATAGGGTGAAACGGGAAACCGGTGAATCATGTGCTTTACTCTAAAGTCATGTCAGTCCGGTGCTGCCCCCGCAACGGTAAGCGAGCGAAGCGTCAGATCCACTGTGCCAGCAGTTCGGCATGGGAAGGTGATGCTTGCAGGTCAAGGCGAAAGCCAGTGCCCCTCGTGAGCCCGGAGACCGGCCCGCAACACAAAGTGACCATTACGCTCACTGAATAACAAACCCGCGGTGGGCGGGCGCTGTTTGAACCTCTGCGTGCCTGACTCGCAGGGGTCTTCCATGCGCTCTATATCACCCGCTGACAGACCAGAGGGAAGCGCTATGTCGATCATCAGCAGCACCGGCAGCAACACCGATAAGAGCACCGCCAGCACCACCAATACCCTGACTCAACGCCTGACCGTCGCCCTGTGCGCGTCGATCCTGGGTGCTAGCCTTGTGTATTTCGCCGGTTTCTCGCACATCGAAGCGGTGCACAACGCCGCTCACGATACCCGCCACAGCTCTGCATTCCCGTGCCATTGAGACCTGCAGACATGATCAAGCGTATTGCGCAAACCGCAGGATTCACCGGGCTGCTGGCCGCCCTGTTGCTGACCCTGCTGCAAAGCTTCTGGGTGGCTCCACTGATTCTGCAGGCCGAGGCTTACGAAAAATCCGAGCCCGCCGCTGTTGAAGTTCACGAACACGCCGCAGGTGCTGTCGCCGCTCACACCCACGATGCTGAAGCCTGGGAACCGGAAGACGGCTGGCAGCGCGTGCTGTCCACTACAGGTGGCAACCTCGTGGTCGCTGTCGGTTTCGCCCTGATGCTCGCCGGTCTCTACACCTTGCGCGCACCGACCAAAACCTCCCAAGGCCTGCTTTGGGGTTTGGCCGGTTACGCGACGTTCGTGCTGGCACCGACCCTCGGTCTGCCGCCTGAGCTGCCGGGCACTGCCGCGGCTGATTTGGCGCAGCGGCAGATCTGGTGGATCGGCACGGCCGCCTCCACCGCGGTCGGCATCGCATTGATCGTGTTCAGCCGTCACTGGCTGATGAAAGTGCTCGGCGTGGCAATCCTGGCCGTTCCTCACGTGATCGGCGCACCACAACCGGAAGTCCACTCGATGCTGGCTCCGCAAGCCCTGGAAGCTCAGTTCAAAATCGCTTCGCAGGTGACCAACGTGGCATTTTGGCTGGCCCTGGGCCTGATCAGTGCCTGGTTGTTCCGCCGCAAAAGCGATGGTCAATACCACGCATGACTGAGATCAGCACAGCGCCGACGTTAGTGGTCGGCCTGGGCTGCCAGCGCGGCTGCCCTGTCAGCACGCTGCGGGCGCTTCTCGATCAGGCGTTACAGGCTCATAAAATCGAACTTCACCAGATCAAGGCCCTAGCCAGCATCGACCTGAAGCGCGAAGAGCCTGGCTTGATCGAACTGGCCAAACAGCTTGAGTTACCGTTGATGTACTTCAGCAGCGAACAATTGGCCGGTTATCAACCGCAACTCAGCCACCGCTCGGACATCGCGTTCGAACGCACCGGCTGCTACGGCGTCGCGGAAAGTGCCGCCCTGGCCCTGGCCGAACACCTGGCCCAGGCACCGGCAAAATTGCTGATTTCACGACAAAAATATGCCCAGGCCACCTTGGCATTGGCCGGCGCTGCATAAAATCCCCGATAATCCCCGTCTTTGATCATGAGCAATCTTCATCTGAAGTCTTGCCCAGCCCCTTTTTCTCACAGGAACCGACGATGACCGTCTACTTCATTGGCGCAGGTCCCGGAGACCCGGAACTGATCACCGTCAAAGGCCAACGGCTTATTCGCAGCTGCCCGGTGATCATCTATGCCGGCTCCCTGGTGCCCGCCGCCGTGCTGGAAGGCCATCGCGCCGAACAGGTGGTCAACAGCGCCGAATTGCACCTGGAACAAATCATCGAGCTGATCAAATCCGCCCATGCCAATGGCCAGGACGTGGCCAGGGTGCACTCTGGCGACCCGAGTCTTTATGGTGCGATTGGCGAGCAGATCCGCTACCTGCGCGAACTCGACATCCCGTTTGAAATCATTCCCGGCGTCACGGCCACGGCGGCCTGCGCGGCACTGTTGGGCGCGGAACTAACGTTACCGGACGTGTCGCAAAGCGTGATCCTGACCCGCTATGCCGACAAGACCGCGATGCCCGCCGGCGAAGAGCTCGGCAGCCTGGCGCAGCACAGGGCGACCATGGCGATCCATCTGGGGGTCAATCATCTGGAGAAAATCCTGGCCGAATTGCTGCCGCATTACGGCGCGGATTGCCCGATCGCGGTGATTCACCGGGCGACCTGGCCGGATCAGGATTGGGTGGTGGGGACGCTTGAAGACATTGCCGCGAAGGTTGAAGCCAAGGGGTTTCGGCGCACGGCGTTGATTTTGGTGGGCCGGGTTTTGGGCAGTGATCACTTCAGTGAGTCGTCGTTGTACCGCGCGGGGCATGCGCATTTGTATCGCCCATAAAAAAACGGCGTTCACGGGGCGCCGTTTTTTTATGTCTGCAGCGAACACCTTACTTAGTAGTAGGCGTTTTCTTTCTGCGTGTGGTCGGTGACGTCACGAACACCCTTGAGCTCGGGAATGCGTTCGAGCAAGGTGCGCTCGATGCCTTCGCGCAAGGTAACGTCTGCCTGGCCGCAGCCCTGGCAACCGCCGCCGAACTTCAGCACGGCGATGCCGTCTTCGACCACATCGATCAGGCTGACCTGACCGCCGTGGCTGGCCAGCCCCGGGTTGATCTCGGTTTGCAGGTAATAATTGATACGCTCATTGACCGGACTGTCGGCGCTGACCATCGGTACTTTGGCGTTTGGCGCCTTGATGGTGAGCTGGCCGCCCATACGGTCTGTGGCGTAGTCGACTACCGCATCGTCCAGGAAAGCTTCGCTGAACGAGTCGATGTAAGCGGTGAAGCTTTTGAGCCCCAGCGCCGTGTCTTCGGGTTTTTCTTCGCCCGGCTTGCAATAAGCAATACAGGTTTCGGCGTACTGGGTGCCAGGCTGGGTGATAAAGACGCGGATGCCGATGCCTGGGGTGTTCTGCTTGGAGAGCAGATCAGCCAGATAATCGTGGGCGGCGTCGGTAATGGTAATAGCGGTCATGGAAACTCCTCGCAGGCTTGGGCGCAGTTTACGCCAATCATCGCGCCGTACAAAGTCCTAGTATTTTTGTCGGGAAAGAAACGGAGATCCCCTGTAGGAGTGAGCCTGCTCGCGATGGCGTCAGTGCAGCAAAATCGATGCTGACTGTAAGGATGCTATCGCGAGCAGGCTCACTCCTACAGGAGGAAGCGGTCGGACTCAAAGATTCTCGTACCGGTTCATGTCCAGCACGCCCTCTTCCACCGGTTCGGTCTCATGGACGTACCGGCTCAGGTCATGGAAGTAGAACCAGAACTGCGGATGGCTGCGGCGAATCCCCCAGCGCTCGACGATTTTTTCAAACCGATTGGCGTCCTTGGCGTTTTCCATCTCGTCCACGAACTCAGGCACTTGCTCGGCTGGAATGTTGAACATGAAGTTCGGATAGCTGCTGAGCACGCCCGGATAAATAGTCAATGTGTCGAGCCCTGGCTGATACCGCAGGGATTCACCGAGCAGGAACGCCACGTTACTGTGCGCCCGGTTACGCAGCAGGCTGTAAACCTCACGCTTTCCGCCCGCGGTTTCGATGCGCAGCAGGATCGCTTCCGGCAACTGATCGATAACCTTCAGTCCGGCCGCCGGACGCGAAGTCAGGCGACTCAACGCCTGTTCGGCGCTCTGCAAGGCCGGATCTATGTTCGGCCGCGAGCAATAAGCACCGTCACAACGGTTGATCGGATCCGGCTTGGCGTTGAGGTCGCCGTAACGGGCCAGCAACTGCAGGGCGAAGTCGCGTTTCGGGTCCTTTTCGTCCAGTACCAGTGCCGTCGGTTTGTCGTTGTCGATGGCCTCGTAGTCCAGCCACATCTTGAATTTGCCGCCGCTCTGATACCAGTCGTCGAGGTAGTCGTCCCGCGAGTCGGCTGGCATCAGGCGAAGGAAGTTCTGCTCGGCGCCGTTGCGGATCAGGTCGAAGTACAGGCGCGTTTGCGCCTGATGGGAGACGTTGCCGAACACGTCGAAGTTGACCGCCAACTGATAATAGGTGCGCTCCAGCAGCGGGAAGTCGAACAACCACATCGTTTGCGGCACGTCACCGATCAGGCCTTTGTTCACTGAGGCACTGTCAAAATGCCGGAAGATCGTCAGCAAGGCGTTATCGTTACCGGCCCATAAGGTCGACCAGCTCGGCGCCGGCGCATCGGCGTAACTGTCACGGCGCAACGCCTCGTACTCGTTACGCTTGTCGCGGTAGTCATGCCACAGGCTCAGGACGCTGCCGACATCGTCGTTCTGCCCCGGCATCGCCAACAACGGCGTGGCCTGGCCGCGATAGTTCGGATCGATGATGTAGAGGTCGTGCTCAGGCGCCTGGAACAGTGCCCAGAAGTTATCGCGGATCACGTCGGTGGCGATCTGGCCGCGGCACACCGGGCCGCGAATAAACGTACGGACGAAGTATTCGGCGTTATCGAGCATGAACTGATAACGCGCCTGGGCCGGGATCGCCTCGAACGTGGTGAACGGATTGGCCCGACGTTCCGGCCCGTAGCCCGGCAAGGCGTTGACCTGCCAGCTGCCGTTATAGAAGAGGCTTTTGATCCTAGCCATCTTCGCCGCGCTCAGCGGGTAAGTGATGTGGGTCTTCTGCACAATCACGCCTTGCACCGGCCACAATCGGTAATACACCTGAGTGCCCGGATCGTCATTCGGGCGGCGTGTGTTGATCAGATCGATCGGCTGGCCGGTCGGCGTGCGCGAACGTACCCACTGAAAAAAATGCCCCGGCTCACCGTCCTTGAAATAAAGGTGAGCGAGAAACCAATGCTCGAACAACCAGCGCCCCACCAGGCTTTGCCGTGCGCCCGGTGCGTTGAGCAGGTTTTCCCACTGCACCACCTGCAACGCCTCTTTGGCGCTCGGTACAAGACCTTGCTCGTCAATCGGCGCGCCGGACGCGAGCCAGCGCTGGAGCGTCTGGTATTGCTGGTCGGTCAGGCCGGTGACCGCCAGCGGCATGCCCTCTTTGGGATGTGATTTGGCGTAGCCGTCAAACTCGGCCGGCAGGGCGCACATGTTGTCCCGGTTCAGTCCAAGGACGATGTCCTCCGGCAACCTGGCGTTGGGTTGCAAGGGGGTTTTGTGGCCCTGCTCAAGCATCCGCGCCATCAACGCGGCCTGACTGCCCTGAGCATCGAGCACCGAATAGAAGTCCTTTTGCTGCCAGGCGCCTTTACCGAAGGCGTCATAAAACAGCCGGGTCGGCGCGGCAGCCTGGCGGCGCTCGCCGTCGTAGACCGGGATCTTGGTCGCGCCACGGGCAGCCCCTTCGCCACTGCCCAGGTTGAGCTGACAGGCGGAGTCATAGCAGGCATGGCAGGCCACACACTTTTCGGTGAAGATCGGTTGAATGTCGCGACTGTAGGTAATGGCAGAGGAAATGGCCGGATCCTGCGCGGCGGCGCCCCAGCTTAAAAACAGCAAAACCATGCTGATGACGCGATAAGACATATCCCTGGTCCTGATCTTGAAAAACGCCGCGATTCTACCGGTCTGACCCCCGTACCAACATGAGCGATATTCATGCAAAACCGGGACATGCTCTAAAACCGCACAGGTTTGCTATTATCCCGCCCCTTCGTCATGGTCTTTCCGAGTAGTCCAAATGTCCGATCGCAGTGTTCGCCTTCAAGCTCTCAAGCACGCCCTCAAAGAGCGCATCCTGATTCTCGATGGCGGCATGGGCACGATGATCCAGAGCTACAAGCTCGAGGAGCAGGATTACCGCGGCAAACGCTTCGCCGACTGGCCAAGTGACGTCAAGGGCAACAACGACCTGTTGATCCTGACGCGCCCGGACGTGATTGGCGCCATCGAGAAAGCCTACCTGGATGCCGGCGCCGACATTCTGGAAACCAACACCTTCAATGCCACCCAGGTGTCCCAGGCTGACTACGGCATGCAAAGCCTGGCGTACGAGCTAAACGTAGAAGGCGCACGCCTGGCGCGCAAGGTTGCAGACGCCAAGACCCTGGAAACACCGAACAAGCCGCGCTTCGTCGCGGGCGTGCTCGGTCCTACAAGCCGCACCTGCTCGCTGTCGCCTGATGTGAACAACCCCGGTTACCGCAACGTGACCTTCGATGAACTGGTGGAAAACTACACCGAGGCCACCAAAGGCCTGATCGAAGGCGGCGCCGACCTGATTCTGATCGAGACCATTTTCGACACCCTGAACGCCAAAGCCGCGATCTTCGCGGTGCAAGGTGTGTACGAAGAACTCGGCGTCGAGTTGCCGATCATGATCTCCGGCACCATTACCGATGCCTCCGGCCGTACGCTCTCCGGCCAGACCACCGAAGCCTTCTGGAACTCCGTGGCCCACGCCAAGCCGATCTCGGTCGGCCTGAACTGCGCCCTCGGCGCCAGCGAGTTGCGTCCGTACCTGGAAGAGCTGTCGAACAAGGCCAGCACCCACGTATCCGCGCACCCGAACGCCGGCCTGCCGAACGAATTCGGCGAGTACGACGAACTGCCGTCGGAAACCGCCAAGGTCATTGAAGAGTTCGCCCAAAGCGGCTTCCTCAACATCGTCGGCGGTTGCTGCGGCACCACGCCGGGCCACATCGAAGCCATCGCCAACGCCGTGGCCGGTTATGCGCCGCGCGAGATTCCGGAGATTCCCAAGGCCTGCCGCCTCTCGGGTCTGGAGCCGTTCACCATCGATCGCAACTCGTTGTTCATCAACGTCGGCGAGCGCACTAACATCACCGGTTCGGCCAAGTTTGCGCGGCTGATCCGTGAAGATAACTACACCGAAGCCCTGGAAGTCGCCCTTCAGCAGGTTGAAGCCGGCGCCCAGGTGATCGACATCAACATGGACGAAGGGATGCTCGATTCGAAGAAGGCCATGGTGACCTTCCTCAATCTGATTGCCGGTGAACCGGACATCTCCCGCGTCCCGATCATGATCGACTCCTCCAAGTGGGAAGTGATCGAAGCCGGCCTCAAGTGCATCCAGGGCAAGGGCATCGTCAACTCGATCAGCATGAAAGAAGGCGTCGAGCAGTTCATTCATCACGCCAAACTGTGCAAGCGCTACGGCGCCGCCGTGGTGGTGATGGCCTTCGACGAAGCCGGCCAGGCCGACACCGAAGCGCGCAAGAAAGAAATCTGCAAACGCTCCTACGACATTCTGGTCAACGAAGTCGGCTTCCCGCCGGAAGACATCATCTTCGACCCGAACATCTTCGCCATCGCCACCGGCATCGAAGAACACAACAACTACGCTGTGGACTTCATCAACGCCTGTGCCTACATCCGTGACGAACTGCCGTACGCGCTGACCTCGGGCGGCGTGTCCAACGTGTCGTTCTCGTTCCGGGGCAACAACCCGGTGCGCGAGGCGATTCACTCGGTGTTCCTGCTGTATGCGATCCGCAACGGCCTGACCATGGGTATCGTCAATGCCGGCCAACTGGAGATCTACGACCAGATTCCGGCCGAACTGCGTGACGCCGTGGAAGACGTGGTGCTCAACCGCACGCCGGAAGGCACCGACGCCCTGCTCGCCATCGCCGATAAGTACAAGGGCGATGGCAGCGTCAAGGAAGCCGAGACTGAAGAGTGGCGCGGCTGGCCCGTCAACAAGCGTCTGGAGCATGCACTGGTCAAGGGCATCACCACGCATATTGTTGAAGACACCGAAGAATCCCGTCAGTCGTTCACCCGGCCGATCGAAGTCATCGAAGGCCCGCTGATGTCCGGCATGAACATCGTCGGCGACCTGTTCGGCGCCGGCAAAATGTTCCTGCCGCAGGTGGTGAAATCCGCCCGTGTGATGAAACAAGCCGTGGCGCACTTGATTCCGTTCATCGAACTGGAAAAAGGCGACAAACCGGAAGCCAAAGGCAAGATCCTCATGGCCACGGTGAAAGGTGACGTGCACGACATCGGCAAGAACATCGTCGGCGTGGTGCTGGGTTGCAACGGCTATGACATCGTCGACCTCGGCGTGATGGTGCCGGCTGAGAAAATCCTGCAAGTGGCCAAGGAGCAGAAGTGCGACATCATCGGCCTCTCCGGCCTGATCACCCCTTCCCTGGATGAAATGGTCCACGTGGCCCGCGAAATGCAGCGTCAGGACTTCCATCTGCCGCTGATGATCGGTGGCGCGACCACCTCGAAAGCGCACACGGCGGTGAAGATCGAGCCGAAATACAGCAACGACGCTGTGATCTACGTCACCGACGCTTCCCGCGCCGTGGGCGTGGCGACACAGTTGCTGTCCAAGGAATTGAAGCCGGCGTTCATCGAGAAGACTCGCCTGGAATACATCGAAGTCCGCGAGCGCACCGCCAACCGCAGCGCCCGTACCGAACGCCTGAGCTATCCGGCGGCCATTGCCAAAAAGCCGCAGTTTGACTGGAGCACTTACGAGCCTGTCAAACCGACGTTTACCGGTGCCAAGGTGCTGGACAACATCGACTTGAAAGTCCTGGCCGAATACATCGACTGGACACCGTTCTTTATCTCCTGGGACCTGGCCGGCAAATTCCCGCGCATCCTCACGGATGAAGTGGTCGGTGAAGCCGCCACTGCGCTGTTCGCCGACGCCCAGGAAATGCTCGCCAAGCTGATTGACGAGAAACTCATCAGCGCCCGTGCGGTGTTCGGCTTCTGGCCGGCCAACCAGGTGCGTGAGGATGACATTGAAGTCTATGGCGATGACGGCAAGCCGATTGCCAAGCTGCATCACTTGCGTCAGCAGATCATCAAGACCGACGGCAAACCGAACTTCTCCCTGGCTGACTTCGTTGCACCGAAGGACAGCGAGGTAACCGACTATGTGGGTGGTTTCATCACCACCGCCGGGATCGGTGCCGAAGAAGTGGCCAAGGCCTATCAGGATGCCGGCGACGATTACAACTCGATCATGGTCAAGGCACTGGCCGACCGCCTGGCCGAGGCGTGCGCCGAGTGGCTGCACCAACAGGTCCGTAAAGACTACTGGGGTTACGCCAAGGACGAGACGCTCGACAACGAGGCATTGATCAAAGAGCAGTACACAGGCATCCGCCCTGCTCCGGGCTACCCGGCCTGCCCGGATCACACCGAGAAAGGCACGCTGTTCACCCTGCTCGACCCTGAAGCCAGCGAAATGCAGGCCGGCCGCAGCGGCGTGTTCCTTACCGAGCACTACGCCATGTTCCCGGCGGCAGCAGTCAGTGGTTGGTACTTCGCTCACCCGCAAGCGCAGTATTTTGCCGTGGGCAAGATCGACAAGGATCAGGTGCAGAGCTACACATCGCGCAAGGGTCAGGAGTTGAGCGTGACCGAGCGGTGGTTGGCGCCGAACCTGGGTTACGACAACTGATGGTGGTCCCGGGAGTCGACTGGTGCGACTCCCGGGGTTCTTGTGAAAGCTGCAGGTGAACGTTACAGCCCCACCAGCGTCCGTTCTTTTTCAGACAATTCGCGCACCAACTTTCCTTGCTCGAAGAGAAGGTCTACCTCTATCGCCTGCATGGCGGTTTTGTACTGCTCTTCGTCGCCTTCGCCGTAATTTGGATACGCCTCGTCTACATCATGCTCTCTGCCTGCGAAGCCCTCTCGCACCTGAGCGAACCGTTCAGGGTATTTGTCCTTCAAATAGTCGCTCCAGTACTTGCGGCCGACCAAATCATCAATAAATGCCGAAGATTGTTCTGCCGCGATCACTTCAGCATGGGCCGCATTCAGCATGGCAGGCGTAACGTTGCCGCTGTAGCGCATGCCTCTTGGTTGCCCCGGCAACTCAAGTCGCTCGGCAAGGCCGATACGATAGGCCAACCGCACCTCCGCCGGATCAGTTGAACGACGCTTTGCCTGTCGCTGGACAATGTCGCGGTTAGCGATTTCCTCGACTTTCCCAAGGCGAAACAGGCTCCTGCCAAGTCTGAACAAGACGTTACCTTGTTGGCCCAGGGAAATTGACTTCGTGGTCTCAAATTCGAAAGCCTTAACTTCTATGTCGCTGAACAACAGGATTTGACCATCAACGCAGGTTGCGCCAGACCTCGCCATTTCGAATATCGTATCCCTCAGACCTGCGTCGCTATCGGCCACCCTCAGTACGGTATGGACCCGCCGCACAAGATCAGAGCGTCCCGTCAGGAAGTCTGTCGTACCTTCCATTTTGGTCAGCAGATTGAAGAAGAACTGATTGTTTTGCGCTTGCTCGAAGTCATTCCATATCCGTATCAATTCCTCTGAGTCAGCTGCTGACGGAGCGATCCATCGCTCACGGGCGTCGGTACCTGTCACCTCATCCATATCCACTTCTACGTCACTTGCGATCAAGTCATCGCTATCGCTGTCGTTAAATCTGCCGCTGTCGCTACTGCTATCAAACCGCTCCAACGCCTCGTCAATCGTTGACGGCGTCCATCCCACTATCTGCTCGCCCTCCCGCACCTGATTACGCAGCATTAGCAGGCTCGCGCCATCCAGATCGTTGCTGGCCAGATCCGTGCCCGCACGCAATACCCTGTGCTCGTCGGCCATCAGGAACGGCGGAATGGACTCGATCATGTTGTCGCGCAAATCCAGTGCGCTGAGCGAGGGGAGCTGAAGCGCTCCCTGCGGCCAGATGACCAGGCGATTGCCACTCAGATCGAGGGCCTGCAAACGGGTAAGAGGGCTGACATCCAGCGACTCAAGCCAGTTTTCCGCCAGGTTCAATGACTCCAGGTTGCTCAATCCTGCAAGCTGACGCTGGAGCTGAGGCGCATTGGAAAAACGGTTATTGACTGCCGAAAGTCGCTTGAGGCTGTTCAATGAGATCACGGACTCTGGCAAGGCATACATTGCGTTGGCATTCAGCGCCAGGGTATGAACATGAGTAAACGCACCAAGGAAATCGCTCAGCCCCTCTTCTCTCAGATACACGTTGTTCAGGTTCAACGCACCGACATGAGCGAAGTCGGCGGGTAGAGCCGGGAGATTGCCCAAGGGGTTATCGGACAGATCAAGGATATAACCTCCCGATGCGCTCTCCACGGCCTGCGCCCCGCGGAGGTTCTGCCTCCAGCACGCCATTATCCGGTCAGCCGCCTGACGACGCTCGGTGGCTGCAATCCACACAGGAGGAGAGGATTCACCCATCTGCTGTGGTGGGGTTTCGATCCATGTGTTCAGGGTCTTCGTCAATGCCTGATGTTGTCTGTCCCATTTGGCCAATTGCTCATACAGGGGGCCAGCGCCGCCATGGCGTAACGTCAGTTCATCAATCATCTGTATCGCCTCGGCGCCTGGCAGATCCGGGTCAAGCCTTCGCAAGCGGGCTTGCGGGGTCAAGCGTGTCAGGTCGTTGCCAGGTGCAACGGGCAGCGGCAATAACAAGTCCGGATTTTGCGCGACCAGAACCGGAAAGTACTCTGGTTCACCCATGGTAATGCCCGCCTGCAAGCTGGCTCTGGAGATACCCATGGGTGTTTCGGAAGAAGTACTCGCCAGCAAATCGGTGCGGGCCTTTGCCGTCAACCGACAGCCAGTCATATCGATCCTTAGAGCATCATGGCCGGTCAGGGCAGCCTCGGGAATCGCCGTGATCGCGCTGTTGTTCAACTCGAGCCTGCCGAGGCCGGACAAGCCCAACGTACCTTTTGGCCAGTCTTTAATAGCGGTATGACCCACACGCAGGGTCTTCAAGCGGGTCATGGCGCTGACATCCAGCGAATCGAGCCGGTTATAGCGCAAGTCCAGGCTTTCAAGGGCAGACAACCGGTTCAAGCGTCGCTGCATACTCGGGGTAATTGTCAGGTGATTTCGGCTCAGCTCCAGATCACTGAGTTTTCCGAGGTTGTCCAATGCCGACGGAAGATCCAGCAGTTGATTGCCACTCAGATCCAACCCGCGAATGTCGGTGAAGCTGCTCAAAAAACGACTGAAATCCTCGGATGAGGCCACCACACCCGACATTTGCAGGGTTTGCACATGGGCAAAATTCGTTGCTGACAGCGCTGGCAGCTCAGGCAGATCGCCCAGCGCCCAGCCGGACAAATCAAGATTCGATGAAATGATTTGTCGCGGCATGACAGGCCATGGCCGCACCGTTGAAGGTCCGGCCTGAGGTTGCGAAAACTGTGCCTCCTCCGTACCGCCATAGCGTTTACGCAGACCATCACGCCAGCACTCACGGATTCGCCGGGCAACGGATTCTCGTTCCCGAATGTTGACTTGCCGGCCATTGGCGCTTGCTGTTCGCTGCTGCCACGCCTCCAGTTGCTGTCGCAATGCCTGTCCATCCTGGCGCAGTGCATTGATCCGTGCCAGCAACGCCCGCCCTGCCAACCCCTCAGCCTTCATTCGCCCAAGGGCAATCTTCGAAAGCTCGGCGCTTGTCTCCAGGGCGTTGTGTAGCGTGCCTTGGCAATAACGATCCAGCATTTGCCCGGTATCCAGCAAATGCGCAGGATTGTCATGCACATACTCGTATGCCTTCACGAAGTCCTCAGTGCTCAACCTGGCCCAGTTGAGTTTCATGCCAGGCCACAGTGATTCATGCCCGGATAGCCATTCAGGGGGAAGTGTCTTGACGCTTGAGTGAGTGAGATCCAGCGACCTGAGCTGCGGCAATTGCAGAGCGCCCTTCGGCCAGGCCTCTGTCGTTCCGTACACACTCAACGAATGCAGTTGAGTCAGGCGACTGACATCCAGCTCGTCCGCCATGCCGATCACGTCCAATCGTTGCAGTTGTGGCATGGCGTCTATCACCGATTGGGCAGCTTCAGTGAATTCCGGACCCAGCGGCCCTGCCATCCGCAGTTCACAAATACTCGGCAGTGCCTTTAGCCTCTCGGCCAGTTGAACCCTATCGACGCCATCGTGGATCCCCAACGTTAGCCACCGGGCGTTGGGGAACTGACGCACAAAGGTTTCCGGTGTCTGACTCAATACTCCACCAACGCTCATGTTCAGACGACTTACGTGAGGAAAGTTGGCGGCCAGTTCCGGCAGGCTGTCTGCAGCGCCCACGTCCAGAGAAACACTGGCATCGCCATCGTAAATACCCCTCTGCTGCCAGACGTATTGAATGTTTCGTGCGACTTGATGGCGCACAGTATTCTGGCCGCCGCTGGTTATCCATTGTTCGAGCTGCGCCGTCAGTGCCTCGTATTCCCGGCCCCGCATGTTCAGAAAATTGGCGATCTGCGTTTCGGTCATGCCATCAAGCGCAAGCTTGATGACCATCAATTCCGCCAACTCATCGGAGAAGATCGGATAGACATCCCGCAACCTGGAGACCAATGAGGGATTCACCGTTGCTCCGGCACCTCGCCCGCTCAACGGGTAGCCGACCCTGCCGTCGGCCAGTCGCACCGGCGAACGGAATCGTGGCGTGGCGGCATTGGGCACGAGGGTTTCCATCATCTGATCACGGTGGCCCATGGCGTAGGTGGCCAATGTCTTTTGTAACTTGGCACCCTGCGTCACATTGGGCATGCCCAACTGAGTGCGGACGTCGTCCGGCAACGCATGCATGACCGAAGAGAAAAAGTTGTCGCCTTCTTTCGGCACGCTGTTCAATGAGTTTTTTTGCTGGTCGAAAGCCTGGAACTGGTTGGTTTGATGATGTTGATAGCCGTCCTTGACCAGGTATTTGACTTGCTCGGCCGTCTCGCTACCGATGCTGTCGAGCAGTTTTCCACCGCAATCGCCCTGACGAACTTCCAGGCGCAGGTTTTTCGACCAGCCGGGGAGTTTTTCCAGGCTGTGCAGCGCCAGGCGCTGGCTGTCGGATGACGCCATGCTCTCCAGCTGCAATCCGGCCAGGGCCTTGTTCAGCCGAGTCACCCGGGCGCGCGCACGTCCCTTGAGCAACAGACTGGTGGGGAGTCGGCCGGCTTGTTTGATGTGCAGCCGTTCCTTGGCTGTGGCGTTGGCCAGGACTTCTTGCGCCGCGTCCGTCGATAGACCGGGGAAAGTACGTTGCAGCGCCTGAAGTTCACGCGTTGTTGCCTTGGAATCCTGGCTGAGTTTGTCGAACAATGAGGTTTTGTTGCCCGAAAGCTGGTCGCCAAGCTGTTGTCGAAAAACCGTTTCAAGCTCTGCCTCGACCCGCGCACCTTCACCCCCCAGCAAGCGAACGATTTCTTCCTCATCCAATGCCGCAAGCACTCGTTCGGGCAATTTCCCGGCAGACACATCCTCACGGAAAATCTTGATGCCCGGCTTTACGGGTGTCGACGCCTCACCGTAGCGGGACGAAGCACCGCTCAGGCTTGCATTGTCGAACACGTCGATCACCCGCCCCTGCGGCCAACGCGGCATATTGATCACTTGCGGCAAGACGTCGTTGTAGCGGCTGTCCGGCACCGGCTGATCGAGACGAATCTGTTCAATCATTTCATTGAGCTGACGGTTGATCTGAAACTGCCGCAACGTGTCGGATAACGCTGATGGCAAGCGCAGGTTATCCGTATGGATCTTGCGCAACGCGTCGTCGTTAACGCCGCTGATATCGGCGATTTTCTCCAGCGTCGCCGCGTCAATACCGTCGGTGACCGGGCCAAGACGTCGTAACAAGGTGGCACGATCCCACCCCAGCGGGCGTTCGAAACGATGGCGCCACGCGCCCTCACCGTTGTGTTCAAGAACGGGGGAGTAAGCGTCCGGGGCCGTCGGGTGTTTGAGGCGCCATTTGTTCAGCTTGGGGTCGAAGGTTTTTTCGTAGACGTTACCGTCGAGCCTGATATAGGTCTTGCCGTCCACTTCATACTGCCCAAGCTTGTCGGGCTTGAGCCCCGCCGGCAAGGCCATGTCGCTCAGGTAAGGCGTCAAGCCAGGCCGCCACAACTGTTCGCTGCCAAACGGCAATTTGACCTTCACCAGGCCATCGACGATGGGTGTGGAGAGCACTTTCGGCGCTTTACTGGCAACCGCGCCTACAGCCGCCATGAATGCCACGTTCACGGCCACTGACTTCAAATAACTCCAGGCCTGATCCGTGTCCCCGATGCTCCAGGCTTCAACCCCGTGATAAATGTCTGTGGTCAGTTGCACAGCCATCACGGCCATCATTACCTCGCCCAGGCCGGGCACAAAAAATGCCGCCACGTTGAGTATGTTCAGCCCCCACTCGGCATAGCGGGCGAGTCGTTCATACCAGGCGTCATGATCGACCTTGGCCGTCGGCACCGCCAGTTGCTCGGCAGTCTCCTTGAGGTGCGTCAGGTGCCGCGTGTACAGCTCGCCGAACAGCTCCGTATCAAAAAATTCTTCACTGATATCAAGAGTCGGTTCGTCCCGGTAAACGTGTTCGTAGATTCCGTCCAGGTGCCCTAAGAGTGTCTGTTTACGGTAAGGGAAATCCGGGTTCCATTGGAGTGTTTGCAGAGCAGTCTTGATCTTGCCGAGGAACTTGCCCGCATCACCGTGAGGGATGAGCCTGAGGAAAGAGCGCTGGTAGTTCACATCGCGCAGCCTGTAACTCAGGTCATTTTCAAAGGACTTGAGCGAGGCATATTCCATGACCGGCGCCACTGGATCACCCGGAATACAGACGATGATCCGCGAGTCCTGGTAACCCAGTACGTCAAACAGGTTTACACCGGGATTGGTCCAGCTGAAGTTGACCTTTTTACCTTTTCGCCGGCTTGCGCCAATGACAAACAGCTCACTGACAGACGACCCCAGCACATGCAACTGACTGCAAGTGACGCGCTCACCGTCCAGTGTTGGCCATTTGTCGCCGTTGAGCACGGCCAGCAATGTGCTGTAGGCCGATGGCGTGATCAGCGATTTGAGGTGGGCGATATGGGCATGCACCCGCAGACTGTCCGTCCACGCGCCGACCGTTTGGGTGCGCACGGTGGCCGCCCTGTCCGCGGCGTCAAACATCGCCGTCAGGTGTTCCTGATACTGCTTGCCGATATCCAGTTCACGGCATAGCGAGGCGAAATCGGCGGGCTTTATCGGTAGCTTCTTGATCCTGTAGCGCGTTGAAGGCCCCTTTTCCGGGTAGTCCCAACCGTAAGGTCCTCCTTGAGTTTCCAGATAGGCAGCCCGTTTACCTCGTTCAGCAATGACGTCACGCTCATCAAACGCCTGGTCTTCTTCAAAATTGCGCAGTGCCAATTGCAGCAGTGTCTGGTGAGTGATCAGCGAGCCTGCAAAGGGCTCGTAGAGCCAGGTCTGCGCAACATCAACTTTCAACCCCAACTTTTTTTGCAACGCCGCTTCGAGCAACGGTTGTGCGAATTCGGTGACCCCTTTGAGCCCGGCGAGTGTTTTTGCCAGGGTTTCGTTGGAGGTTCGACTGCGCTTCTGGTCGTCCCGTACAGTGTGTCGTTGGTCGCTGGAGGCCTTCTGAAACCAGTCCGGCATGGCATTTTCGGCCAGGCCTCCCGGTGTTCTCGCCCGATCCAGAGCCCGGATGTTTGCCGGGGTCAGGTGGCGTATCCGATCGTGCAGCTTTTTTTTGATGAAATGGTTGTGAAGGCCCTTTTCCTGGGTCGATGGGATTCCACTCATGTGGCAACACCTGATGCTGTTAAATGAAGCACCAGTCAATCAGCAGGTTTGTCGTCCAGGGCGGTACATAGTTATACCGGGTAGCGCCGGGGGCGATTTTCTTTCCGTGGGTTGTCTATGCTTGTCTTACTCAAACGGGAGACGAGGGGTTTATGGACGATCCAGCCGACAACAAGCCGCCCACTTTCTGGCAAATACTGCACAGCGTCATGGCGGCGGCGTTCGGGGTGCAGAGTGGGAAGAACCGGGCCCGGGACTTCACTCACGGCAAGCCCAGTCATTTCGTGATGCTGGGGATTTTGTTCACCGCGGTGTTCGCATTGACGCTGTATGGCATCGTGCAACTGGTGGTGCATCTGGCCGGGGTTTAGCGCATCAAGGTTTGCAGGCTGAACGGATAGCGATACGACGTCGGCTGGCCCTTGGCTGAAAGACGGCGGAAGTTCACACCGTAATCCGGTGATTCCCCCATGGCCAGCAGTCGCTTGGCCTGTGCCTTGTCGATCAGTTGCAGCAACGGGATTTGTCGGTCTCGGCCGCCGTAATGGGTGAGATCCACGCCCTGCTCAAGATCATGCAACTCCACCAGCGCCCAGCCGCCCAATGTGAAGTGCCCGCCCAACAGCACGCTGATGCGTCCGTCGACCGTCGCCTGCAACGCCGCCGGCGAGGTGTTGACCGCACTGAACAACGCATCCTTGCCGGGTATCCCACCCGCCTCCGAATACGCCTGCATGGCGCCAAACGCCATTTCGTCATTGGCTGACCACACCAGCGAGACCTTCGGGTAACGCCGGAACAGCAGTTTGGCCTGTTCATAGGCCCGTTCCCGGGTCCAGCCGCTGTAAACCAGTTGGCGCAACCGCACTTCCGAGTGTTCGGCCAAGGCCCGCATCATGCCTTGCTCACGCAATTGCGCCGAAGGGGTGATCTTCAGGCCGGAAAACGCCAGCAACTCGATGACCTGACCGGGCGCCGCGGGCGGATGCTGGCGAATCAGTTCCTTGAGCATCAGGTAGCCACCCTCCTCGTCGTTGGGCACCAGGCTGCCCAAGCGCTCAGGGCGCTCACCCAGCAGGCTCGTTTGGTTGGCCGTCAGGGACGCGTTGACCATAAACAGCTTTACCCCGCTGCCCTGGGCCAGGCGAATGATCTGCGGGGCGACGTACTGTTCGTTGGCGAACACCAGATAGTCCGGACGATCGGGGCCTTGCAGCGCCTGACGCGCTTGCGCCAACGTGAGCTCCGGCATGCGTCGGGAATACAGAATTCGCAGATCAATGCCCAGATCCGTGGCTGCCGCGTACATGAATTGCGAATAGCTGATCCAGAAGGCTTCGTCAGTCTTTCCGGGGCTCAGGAACAATACCGATTCCGCGCGCGCAACAGGGCAGTAAACCGCGCCAAGCATCAGCAGGAATGAGTAGAAAAACTTCAACATTGATCGTCCGAGCCCCCGGCAATTCGCCGCGCATTATAGCCAGCGAAGTCCCGGAAAACGGCGTTTATTCCGGTTATTGTCCGACAATCGTCGGGATGGGGCCCGGACGGGGTCGGTTATTGATGGCTGACCCAAAATACCGCTGTGCCCACGACCAGGATGATCAGGAACAGAATGGCCCAAGCATCGACCGTGCTATCGGGTTTTGACGTTTTGGTAGGGTTGCTCATTGCATCGCCTCTTGTCGGTTTTATCGGTGATTGCATAAAGACTCGAGCACAGTTAAGACGATGATTGCCCGCACCACAAATGTGGCTTTTACCTCATTGGTCTTCATTAGTCGTTTTGGTTCTTTACATATACTCAAACATCACTTTTGCGCATAACTGCAAACTGGTATCTTGCCCCGGCTCCGTTGGGAGTGCGCGGCCGTGCGCGCAGAATTGCCGAGGCAGCATCGGAGACTTCTAGGCGAAAAACGCAACTGGATCCGACCGGCCCAAGCCTGAGAACAGGACTTATATGTACGTATACGACGAGTACGATCAGCGGATCATCGAGGACCGCGTCAAGCAGTTCCGTGATCAGACCCGACGCTATCTGGCAGGCGAGCTGAGCGAAGAAGAATTCCGCCCCCTGCGCCTGCAAAATGGCCTATATATCCAGCGCTTCGCGCCGATGTTGCGGGTGGCGGTGCCTTACGGCCAACTGACTTCGCGCCAGACGCGAATGATGGCCAGGATTGCCCGCGACTATGACAAAGGCTACGCCCACATCAGCACCCGGCAGAACGTACAGTTCAACTGGCCGGCGCTGGAAGACATCCCGGACATCCTTGCCGAACTGGCCACCGTTCAGATGCACGCGATCCAGACCAGCGGCAACTGCTTGCGCAACGTCACCACCGACCAGTTCGCCGGTGTCGCTGCCGACGAGCTGATCGATCCGCGCCCGTGGTGCGAGATCGTCCGCCAATGGACCACGTTCCACCCTGAATTCGCTTACTTGCCGCGCAAGTTCAAGATCGCCATCAACGGTTCGACTTCCGACCGTGCGGCCATCGAAGTCCATGACATCGGCCTTGAGCCGGTGCACAACGCCGCTGGCGAGCTGGGCTTCCGTGTGCTGGTGGGTGGCGGTCTCGGCCGCACCCCGGTGGTGGGCGCGTTCATCAATGAATTCCTGCCGTGGCAAGACCTGTTGAGCTACCTCGACGCCATCCTGCGGGTCTACAACCGCTACGGCCGTCGTGACAACAAGTACAAGGCGCGGATCAAGATTCTGGTCAAGGCCCTGACACCTGAAGTCTTCGCGCAAAAAGTCGATGCGGAAATGGAGCACCTTCGCGGTGGCCAGACCACATTGACCGATGCCGAAGTGCATCGCGTCGCCAAACACTTCGTCGACCCCGAGTACAAGGCTCTGGACAACCAGACCTTGGCGTTGGCCGAACTCGATAAAGAACACCCGGGCTTCGCGCGCTGGCGCACCCGCAATACCCTGGCCCACAAGAAGCCCGGTTATGTAGCCGTGACCCTGTCCCTGAAGCCGACCGGTGTTGCACCGGGCGACATCACCGACAAACAGCTCGATGCCGTTGCCGACCTGGCCGATCGTTACAGCTTCGGTCAGTTGCGCACCTCCCACGAGCAGAACATCATTCTGGCCGACGTTGAGCAGACCCAACTGTTCGCGATGTGGGGCGAGTTGCGCGAGCAGGGTTTCGCCACGCCGAACATCGGCTTGCTGACCGACATCATCTGCTGCCCGGGCGGCGACTTCTGCTCCTTGGCCAACGCCAAGTCGATCCCGATCGCCGAGTCGATCCAGCGTCGCTTCGAAGACCTGGATTACCTGTTCGATATCGGCGAACTGGACCTGAACATCTCCGGCTGCATGAACGCCTGTGGTCACCACCACGTCGGCCACATCGGCATCCTCGGGGTGGACAAAAAAGGCGAAGAGTTCTACCAGGTGTCCCTGGGTGGCAGCGCCAGTCGCGATGCGAGCCTGGGCAAAATCCTCGGCCCGTCCTTCGCCCAGGAAGCCATGCCTGATGTGATTGAAAAGCTGATCGACGTGTACATCGAACAACGTACCGAAGACGAGCGTTTCATCGACACCTATCAGCGTATTGGCATCGACCTCTTCAAGGAACGCGTCTATGCAGCGAATAATTAAGAACAACGAAGTCGTCGACGAAACCTGGCACTTGCTGCCCAAGGACTTCAACATCGACGAGATCAGCAACTGCGACGACCTGATCGTCCCGTTGCAGCTGTGGCGCGAACACAGCCGCATGCTCAAGGCCCGCGATGGCGGCCTGGGCGTGTGGCTGGATGCCGATGAAGAAGCCGAAGAGATTGGTGAAGACGTGGCGGATTTCCAGGTCATCGCCTTGAACTTCCCGGCCTTCACCGATGGCCGCAACTACTCCAATGCGCGCCTGCTGCGTGACCGTTATGGTTTCAAAGGCGAATTGCGGGCAATTGGCGATGTGCTGCGCGACCAGCTGTTCTACCTGCACCGCTGCGGTTTCGACGCCTTTGCGATCCGCGCCGATAAAGACCCGTACGAAGCCCTGGAAGGTCTCAAGGACTTCTCGGTGACCTATCAGGCTGCTACCGACGAACCGCTGCCGCTGTTCCGTCGCCGCTGATCGTCAAACCTTGAACCCCTTCGCGGGGTTCAAGGCTCCCTCCTTGTACTGAATTAAAGACCTGCGCGCTGTTCCAGCGCCCTGAAAGCCACCAATGGGTTTTCAAGTCGACCACGCACCGTGCCCAATCGACTCCATACTTCGCCTGAAGCATCGGCCTCCTCCAAGAGTCGCCAGACCCGCGCCTGAAGCGACAGATAACTGACCTGAAAGTCGGCGGTCAGGCTCAGCCTGTCGATTGCGCTTAAAAACCGCGTACCGGAGGGTTTGCCTGCCAGCCGCTGCCAAAGGGCTTGTCGGGACTGTTGCAGCGGTTCGTCGCAGTCTCGTAGCCACACAATCGGCTGTCCATAGTCAGCGCTTGGCGCGCTCAGCCATAAATTGATTCCCGTGTGCTCACGATGACTGATCAGTCGGCGCAGCGTGTCCTCGTCCGTCAGCGGATTACCCCACAGCAGCACACGATCCACCGAGACGGCCTGATTCATCACCGCGGGCGGAACCCGGGTAATGCGGTTATCACACAAATCCAGAGAGATCATGTAGGGCTCATCCCTGATGCCGATCGGGCACCGGGTAATCTGGGTGTCGCTCAGGTTCAGCTGACGCAAGTCATTCATCCCGAGCAGCACGGGGGGTACGCTCAATGGGTTTTCACTCAGGTCCAGCGTGTGAAGCCTGACCAACCCGGTCAACTGCGACGCCGTCTCTTGGGTGAACACCAGGCCCGTGGCTCTAAGATTCAACGACGTGAGATGAGTCAGGCTGAACATGGCCGTCGGCAGAACGGTCTGCGCCCTACCCTCGGCGTCGAATTGAGTCAGCTCGGCGCACTCAAGATTCAAGGTCTGCAGATTCGGAAAACACTCGAGGAACCCATTCAAGGTTTCACGCTCGGTCACATGGAAGTGCGGCATCGACAACTCGACGACCTCGTTGAACCGGATGTTCATGACCGGCAATCGATGATAGTCCTCGCCCGCCATGTCGAGCTTGAACCCCACAAGCTGTTCACCTGAATAGACGCGCTGATCTTGCGATGCCCGCTGTTGCCAGAGGGCGATCAGCTCGTCAGCCAGCTCGGTCCTGGTTTTTCGCTCGTAGTGCATGGCGTTCTGAACCATGTCCGCGTTATGTTCTTCAATCTGCTCATCAGTTAGCCCCTGTGCCTCGTTGTCAACTTCGTTCAGGAAGGGAATGTCCATGTCCTCAATGTCTTCCTGCACCTGATCGATCCAGCCACTCAAGTCAATGTTGAGCTGCTGAAACTGTTGCTTCAGCTGATCGATGTGTACCTGAGCATTGCCACCAGCACGCTGTAACAGTTCATCGGCTTCAGCGTTCGAGAAATCCGGATAAAGCTCCTTGAGCTGCAACCTCATCATCTCGTGCGTCAACCCTTCGCCCTGTGGCGTACCGGGGAAGCCGCCGCCGCGTAGCCCTTGCGCCTCAAAGGGCAGACCGAAATCCATCCTGCCCAGACCGAGCACGAGTTCGAAGCGCGGCATTGCCCGATCGCCGGCTTTCAGCTGCAACTCGCGGGCCGGATCAAGCGATGAAAGTTGCAGCGTCTCACGTTCGTCCCCGGACAAGATTTCAAGGACCGCTTCATAAAAGCCCGTTGGCATATCGCGACTCTGGTAACGGTTTCCCACCTTGATCAACCGTCGAACACTGGCGGCGTCAAACGCACCGCTACGGTCCAGAACCCGGCCTGCGAGGGAACTGTCGTGGACCTCAATTCGAAGGCTTTTTGGCCATCCGGGGAGATTTTTGAGGGAATGCAGGGCCAGCGTGTCGGACTCCGGGTTGATCACCGAGGGAAGGAACAGCCCCTCATACGCGCGATTGAGCCGTGCATGTTGTTGATACTGGCGGGCCTTACTGTCCAGACGCCTCAAGACTTGCCGGACCTGGATCGCGTCGGGCGGACTCTGGATGTCCACGCCATAGCGGTCGAGCATTTGCTCGATGGCGCTTTTCGGCAGGCCTGGGTATTGCCGCTGAAACAACCGGACCCATTCATACTCCGAGTGCTGAAGCGCTTCGTAACGGCTTTCGAACAGCTCGGCTCGCTGGCCTTGCAACATGCTGGCTTGCCCGAATTCCTGATCAATCCTAAAGCGGCTGATGGTATCGGCCAGCAAAGGCGTCGGCGGGCGTCCGGCCTGCATTAACCGCAGCATGTCATCATCGACGGCACTGACCTTGCCGATTTGCGCCAGCACGTCATCGCTGAAAGACGCCACCGACGGGCCGATTCCCCGGAGAAGCTCCACGCGACTCGGCAGTGCCAGGTTCGATGGTCCGGAAGTCGCGGCAACAACCTGATCCGGTGTCGGCCTGGCAACCGCCTCCCTCGGCGCTGCGCCAGGTTCACGCACTCTTTCGGCAATGACGCGGGCCTCGGCAGTTTCACTCCTGAGGGCCGCCCCTGCGCCTGCCAGCGGCAGCGCATTGAGCAAGCCAAACACCGTGCGAGTCACGCCCGCCGATCGATCACTTGAACTTTCACCGTTGATGGTCTGATCCAGGCCATACCCGGCGTCGATGATGCCTGCCAGCACCAGTAACCCTTCACCACCGGGCACAAACAACGCCAAAGGCCCAAATCGATTGATCCACTGCACGACCGGTTCAACGACTGCACTCAAGTTATCCCGGTTGACCTGCGCATCGTCACGAATGGTCTGGACACTGGCCCGAGAGGCCTCCTTCATGGTCAGGACCAGCTTGGCAAACGGATCGGTGCCGGATGGCGAGTCATCGAAATCGATGTATCG
Source organism: Pseudomonas svalbardensis (assembly GCF_030053115.1). Taxonomy (NCBI): domain Bacteria; kingdom Pseudomonadati; phylum Pseudomonadota; class Gammaproteobacteria; order Pseudomonadales; family Pseudomonadaceae; genus Pseudomonas; species Pseudomonas svalbardensis. The sequence continues at coordinate 3,546,357 of NZ_CP125619.1, forward strand.
CCCAGGCTCCCAAAAGCCGTCATTGTTGAAGAACCCCGCCTCTTTGGTAAGCCGGTGTTCCTTCGGATAGACCGCCATGCCATCCAGCGCCGTCAGCACACCGGCATGGAAAGTGCCGTCCTTGCGATCATCCTCGGCAAAGTGGGCGGCCAGAGCCCGTTTTGTATCGTCACGCCGGCCCTGGTTGACAACCCATTGGTGCAATTGCCCGGAATCGTCAAACGCGTGCAGGGGTGAAGAGTTGCCGGGGATGTACAACAGAATCCTGCCGTCAGGTCCACGGTAGCCCCAGATATCTTTCGAGGTGTAGCGATAAAGCTTCAGGCGTCCCGTCTTGAGTATCGCGGGCACCCTGGTCGGCGCCTGCAATTGTTCGATTGTCAGCGTTGCCCATGCCTGATCAGACGGTAGCCCTGCCGCGTGCATGGCCAATTCGAATCCCTTTGCGGTCAGACTGTTCTCATGCCGCTGCAGCAAAGCGGCCATGACGAAAGCGGCTTTGGCCGACGTTTTCAGTGCGTGTGGTCTGGGTGCGATGATCACTTCGTCCGAGGGCCAGGCTTGAACAAGATAGGCCTGATATCGGTCCTGGAGGTCCAGTTCCCAGACCCATTTCTTGAAGTCAGCAGGCCTCACGGCGATCTGGGTTAGCGGTCCGTAGCGCTGCGGAACGGTTCGGCGATAAATGCCTTCATAGGTGTAGTAATAGTCGTTGCCGGGCTCGGTCAAATCATCGACGTGTTCCGTAACAACGATGGACGGCCCGACATCGGGTGGCGTGTACAAGCCAAACACTGTTTCGCCGAAACGCCCGTCGCCCACGGTTTGATAGTTGCCAATCAGCACCTGCACCAGGGACATGGAACTCGCTACCCGCCCCTGATGGATGCCGTTCTGCGCAGGACGTCCCTTGTAATCGAGGGTCACCAGCTGTGCGGTTGTCGGATCAATGTCATGACCCCACTTTTCTTTGATCAGGTGTTCGCCAAACTGACTAGGTGTCTGCGGCAGAGCGGCATCCACAGCGGATCTCAGCTCCTCGCGCATGCCGGGAGAGGCCGGTGCATTGTCGTCTCTGTGGGGGTGGTCAATCATGGTGCATTCCATTGCAGCATTTCAGGAACACCACCCTAACTGACCACGGATCAACCGGATGCGGGAGCGATCGACAATGACCTCAGGAAAATTCTCAAATACCGGAAGGAAAACGCATGGACTTAAAACCCGCAAAAAAAATGAAACCGGGGAGGTATCCACGGTTTCATTTTTTTGAACGATGATGCTTTTTGAGTATTACCAGAAGCGTTGCTGGGTCAGCCGGCTCCACCAGCTCAGCAACACACGATCGACCGAGCCGCTGGCCGCCATGCCGATGCGTTCCTGCAGACTTTTACGTTCGGCGTAGTGCAAGTGGTACAGCTCGGACTTTTTGGCACGTTCGGCGAGGTATTCATCGCTGGTCTTGAGTTCGTCCACCAGTTGTTTATCCAGCGCCGCGATGCCGAGCCAGATCTCACCGGTAGCCACTTCGTCGATGGCCAGTTGCGGGCGATAGCGGGAAACGAAGTTCTTGAACAACTGGTGAGTGATGTCCAGGTCTTCCTGGAACTTCTCCCGGCCTTTCTCGGTGTTTTCGCCAAACACCGTCAGGGTGCGCTTGTACTCGCCGGCGGTCAGCACTTCGAAGTCGATGTCGTGTTTTTTCAGCAGACGGTTGACGTTAGGCAACTGCGCCACAACGCCGATCGAGCCGAGAATCGCGAACGGCGCACTGATGATCTTCTCGCCGATGCACGCCATCATGTAGCCGCCGCTGGCCGCGACCTTGTCGATGCACACGGTCAACGGCACACCGGCATCACGGATCCGCGCCAGTTGCGAGGACGCCAGGCCGTAGCTGTGAACCATGCCGCCGCCGCTTTCCAGACGCAGCACCACTTCATCCTTGGGTGTGGCGAGGGTCAGCAGCGCGGTGATTTCATGGCGCAGGCTTTCGGTGGCCGACGCCTTGATGTCGCCGTCGAAATCCAGCACGAACACCCGAGGTTTGGCTGCCTCAGGTTTTTTCTTTTGCTTTTTCTCGGTTTTAGCTTCGACCTTGCGCAAGGCCTTGAGCTGGTCCTTGTCGAGCAAGGTTTGCTCCAGGCGTTCGCGCAGCCCTTTGTAGAAATCATTGAGTTTGCTGACTTGCAACTGGCCGACCGACTTGCGCCGACCTTTGCTGCGCAACGCCGCGAAACTGGCCAGGACCACCAGAATGGCGATCACCAGTGTCACGGTCTTAGCCAGAAAAACTGCGTACTCGGCAAAAAACTCCACAGGGACTCCTTTAATACGATGCGCTGCAAAAACGCGCGCGGGATACCTCCAGCATACCCATGCACCGGCTCGGCGGCCAGCCGTGAAACCTCTGGCAACAGCCCTGTAACGGGCATTTCAAACAAGCGTATGTTTTTTCATTGACAGGTCACCGTCATCCTCATAACCTCGCCGAACCTTCAACGTACCGGGATGACGCGGACGTGGGCAGTATCTATTTGATTCGACATGGCCAGGCCTCCTTTGGTGCAGACGACTATGACGTCCTGTCGCCGACCGGTATTCGCCAGGCAGAAGTCCTCGGCCAGCACCTCGCCGAACTGGGTATCAGCTTCGATCGCTGCCTCTCGGGTGACCTGCGCCGCCAGCAACACACGGCCAACAGCGCACTGGAACAGTTCGCTGCGGCAGGCCTGCCGGTTCCGGTCCTGGAAATCGATTCCGCTTTCAATGAGTTCGACGCCGACGCGGTGATCCGCGCGCTGCTGCCGGCCATGTTACCGGACGAACCCGAAGCGCTGCATATCCTGCGCAATGCCGCGCAAAACCGCGGCGAATTCCAGCGAATCTTCGCCCTGATCATCGAACGCTGGCTTGCCGGCACCTATGACACACCGGATCTGGAAAGCTGGCTGGGGTTTGTCGAACGGGTGCAAGCGGGTCTGCAGCGAATCCTCGAAAGCGCCGACAACACCCAGAAAATCGCCGTGTTCACCTCCGGCGGCACTATCACGGCCCTGCTCCATCTCATTACGCAAATGCCTGCCAGGCAGGCGTTTGAACTGAACTGGCAAATCGTCAACACCTCGCTCAACCTGCTGAAGTTTCGTGGTCGCGAGGTGGCTCTGTCTTCTTTCAACAGTCACGCGCACCTGCAACTGTTGAAGACCCCGGAACTCATCACGTTTCGCTGAGTCCGGACTATTGTGACCCTGGCTGTATTCACCCAGCTCTAATTACCCAAGAAAGGATCGAACCATGACCTCCGTAGCTGATGCCGTACAAGCAATGAAAGCCAAGTTCAACCCAGCCGCTGCTGCCGGTCTGGACCTGGTATTCGGTTTCCGCATCGACGACACCAAGAACTTCTCGCTGATCGTCAAGGACAGCACCTGCGAGCTCCAGGAAGGCGAAAATCCGGACGCCCAGGTGACTCTGGTCATGGACGGCGAAACCCTGGAAGGCATCGTCAGCGGCGAAACCGACGGCATGCAAGCCTTCATGGGCGGCAAACTGCGCGCTGAAGGCGACATGATGCTGGCCATGAAACTGTCCGAGCTGTTCCCGGCCTAAGCGCGCCGCTCCCGATCTTCGGGAGCACGCCTGGCTGCAAACGAATCCCGCCCCTCGAGGCGGGATTCGTCGTTTTTCGCCATCGGAAAACGGCTACCTGTGGATTTGCCGTCTATATTCCTTCTGGCCGCATGCGTCAGACATCGGCTGTTTGCCCTCGCTTTTTTTATGAAGAGCCTTTGCGTGGAGCATTGCCATGAGCCCACCTGACGACCACGACGGTTTTAACCGCCGCCGTGTACTGCAAGGCCTTTCGGCAGGCGCCGTCGGTGCCTGGATCAGCCCGCTACTCGCAGGGAGTAAAACCATGCCCGACGCCCCCGCCGACCTCATCCTGTACAACGGACGCCTGCACACCGTCGATCGCAAAAAACCTCAAGCCAGCGCCGTCGCGATCAAGGACGGACGCTTCGTGGTGGTCGGCAGCGATGCCCAGGCCATGGCCCTGCAAGGCCCCGGCAGCCAGATTATCGACCTGCACGGTCGCACGGTGATTCCCGGTCTCAACGACTCGCACCTGCACCTGATCCGTGGTGGCCTCAACTACAACCTCGAACTGCGCTGGGAAGGCGTCCCCTCACTGGTCGACGCGCTGCGCATGCTCAAGGATCAGGCGGACCGCACACCCACGCCGCAATGGGTGCGGGTGGTCGGTGGCTGGAACGAGTTCCAGTTCGCCGAAAAACGCCTGCCGACGATTGATGAATTGAACAAGGCCGCGCCGGATACCCCGGTGTTCGTCCTGCACCTCTACGACCGCGCCCTGCTTAACCGAGCCGCGTTGAAGGTGGTCGGTTATACCCGCGACACGCCGAACCCGCCGGGTGGCGAAATCCAGCGTGATGCCAATGGCGACCCGACGGGCATGCTGATCGCCCGCCCCAACGCGATGATTCTCTACTCGACCCTGGCCAAAGGGCCGAAACTGCCGCTGGAATACCAGGTCAACTCCACCCGCCAATTCATGCGCGAACTCAATCGCCTGGGTGTTACCAGTGCCATTGATGCCGGCGGCGGTTACCAGAATTATCCGGACGACTATCAAGTCATCCAGCAACTGGCCAAAGACCAGCAGCTCACGGTGCGCATTGCTTACAACCTGTTCACGCAGAAACCCAAGGAAGAGCTGACCGACTTCAAGAACTGGACCAGCACCTCCCACTATGGTCAGGGCGATGACTTTCTACGGCACAACGGTGCCGGGGAAATGCTGGTGTTCTCGGCGGCAGACTTCGAGGCCTTCCTCGAACCCCGCCCAGACCTGCCGCAAACTATGGAGCAGGAACTGGAACCGGTGGTCCGCCATCTGGTGGAGCAGCGCTGGCCGTTCCGTTTGCACGCCACGTACAACGAATCCATCAGCCGCATGCTCGACGTGTTCGAGAAGGTCAATCGCGACATTCCGTTCGACGGTTTGCCGTGGTTCTTCGACCACGCGGAAACCATCACCCCGCAGAACATCGAACGGGTCAAAGCCCTCGGCGGCGGCATCGCGATCCAGGACCGCATGGCATTCCAGGGCGAATACTTCGTCGACCGTTACGGCGCCAAGGCTGCCGAAGCCACGCCGCCCATCACTCGTATGTTGGCCGAAGGCATTCCTGTCGGCGCCGGCACCGATGCCACGCGCGTGTCCAGCTACAACCCCTGGACTTCGCTGTACTGGCTGGTCAGCGGTCGCACCGTCGGTGGTCTGGCGCTGTACCCGCAAGGCTTGAGCCGCGATACCGCGCTGGAACTCTTCACCCACGGCAGCGCCTGGTTTTCCTCCGAGCAAGGCAAAAAAGGCCAGATCAAGGTCGGGCAACTGGCCGACTTGATTGCGTTGTCGGCGGACTATTTCCACATCGAGGATGAAGCGGTCAAATGGATCGAATCGGTACTGACCATCGTCGACGGCAAGATTGTCTACGGCAGCGTCGAGTTTGAAAAACTCGGGCCGCCGCCCGTCCCGGTGGTGCCTGAATGGTCGCCCGTTGCCAAAGTACCGGGCCATTGGAAACCCCTCGCGCCGCTGACCGCGCAGGTTCATCAATGCGTCGGAGCTTGCGCGGTGCATGCCCATCGCCATGAACGGGCGCGGCTGTCCTCGGCGCCTGTCAGTGATTTCGCTGGTTTCTGGGGGGCCTTGGGTTGCTCGTGTTTTGCGTTTTGAAATGAGCCGCTAAAAAATCGCAGTCAGCGGCAGCTCCTACTTGATCCCTGTAGCAGCTGCCGAAGGCTGCGTTCGGCTGCGCAGCAGTCGCTAAACCATACGCTGCGGGTGTCTCAGATAAACCGCGTGCATATGATTCACGACTGCTGCGCAGCCGAACGCAGGCTTCGCCAGCTGCTACATGAACTGATCCGGCGGTATCTGTTTACAATGCCTGCACTTTCCCCTCCGGCCGCCCCATGGATATCGATCTCGCCCGCACCTTTCTGGAAATCGTCCGCCACGGCAGCCTTGCCGCCGCCGCCGAAAAACTCCACGTTACCCAGACCGCGATCACGGCGCGGGTACAGAAACTCGAAAGCCAGCTAGGCAGTACGTTGTTCGTGCGCAACCGCGCCGGTGCGCGCCTGACGCCTAACGGTGAAGCCTTCGTGGTCTACGCCAATCAACTGGTCGAAACCTGGGAAGCGGCGCGGCGGGACTTGCCGTTGCCCGAGGGTTACCGCGACGTGCTGCACATCGGTGGCGAGGTCAGTCTGTGCAACCCGCTGATGCTCAGCTGGGCCGGCGCACTGCGCGAGAAGATCCCCAGCCACGCCCTGCGCATGGAAATCCGTGACGGTGAAAACCTGCTGCGCCAACTGGAGCTGGGGGTTCTGGATGCGGCGCTGGTTTACCAGCCCGAGTATTGGCCACGCCTGCAAGTCGAGCAGGTGCTGGAAGAAAAACTGGTCCTCATCCGCCTGGCCGCAAGACCCGATCCCTACGTGTACATCGACTGGGGCCCGGACTTCCGCCGTCAGCACGATGCGGCCCTGCCGGAAAAAGCCAAAGCCGCATTGAGCTTCAACCTCGGCCCACTGGGCTTGCAGTACATTCTGGAAAACGGCGGCAGCGGTTACTTCCGCACCCGGGTGGTCCAGAGTTATCTGCAAAGCGGTGTGCTGGAGCAAGTGCCCAAAGCCCCGGAATTCAGCTACCCGACTTATCTGGTTTACTCCCGCGACCGCGACTCCGCGACGTTGCAACGAGCCTTCGACCTGCTGCGCGAAGTGATCAAATCCGACGATGACTGGTCGCAACGCTGGAACCCGCTGACCTGAGTCCCGTTTGCACCGGATCATGGCATTTGTGACCTCACGGTTCGGCCCGCCTGAAACGCCGGGATCGTCTAATCTGCTGGAGATAACAATAACCACAGGTGATTGCAGTGAGGCAGACCACCGAAGCATTCCGCGCCCGCTACCGCGCTAATATTCATCCGCTCTACAACCCATGGCTGCACGGCACTTTTGTGCTGCTGTTCGGGGTGCTGGCCATCGGCGGATTCTGGAGCACCGTGCACCAGGTACAGCCACTGGAATGGCTGGCGGTGCCGTTGACGTTGTTGTTCTTCAACTTCGGCGTGTACATGGTCCATCGGCACTTGGGGCATCACAAAAAGAGCTTCGCGCGAATGTTCTATGCCCGCCATGCCGGCGACCATCACAGCTTTTTCGCCCCCGGCCACATGACCTACGACAGTGCCCGGGACTGGCGGGTGATTCTGTTTCCAGCCTGGCTGATCGTGCTGCACACGGTCGTCATCACCCTGCCCGTCTGGTGGCTGCTTGAGCAGTTCGATGCCAACGTTGCCGGGTTGTTCGGCGGCTGTCTGGTCCTCGGCTACCTGACCTATGAAGTGTTCCATGCCTGCGAGCACCTGCCACCCGAGAACCCCGTCACACGGTTGCCGTGGATCCGCCAGATGCGCCGCCTGCATGAACTGCATCACCGTCGTGAGCTGATGCAGGAACGCAATTTCAATATCGTTTTTCCGCTGATGGACTACCTGTTCGGCACCCTCTATTGGGAACCGGAGCCGACTGACCTGCACTCGACGAGAACAACCATGACCCGCATGCAGCATCAAATCGACATTGCTGGAGACCCGATTGACGTGCTCGCCTATGCCAGCACCGTGACCCGTTGGCCGGAGTGGCATCCCTCGTCCCTCAAGGTCGATGGCCAGAGCGGTCCGCTGCATGCCGGAGGGCGGTTCGAGGAAGACATCAAGGCGGGCGGGCGTGAGGGACACTTGCGCTGGGAGGTTAACGAATACCTGCCAGGACGCCGCTGGAGTGCCTGGGCCCATGACGATCACGGGTTGTCTTTAGTGGTGACTTACGAGTGCGAGATCCTGGGCGATGGAACACACTTTGTCCGCACCCTGGAGTATCAGTTCAGCGGCCTGGCGATGCGCATTGCCAATCGACTGCTGCTCAAGCGCCGCATCGATCGTGAGTCGGCAGCTTCGATGTTGGCATTGCGCGAGATGGCGCAAAAACAATTGGCCTCGGCGGGAGTCAGCGCATGAGTCGAACCGTCAAGTTTCGCCATCTGTTGTTGCTGATAATCGTCACCATCGGCGCCTTTCTGCTGCTGATGCCAACCAAGGTGCAACCGGTGGCCTGGACACCGCCGCCGGCACCCTCCCTCACCAGCGGAATCTACGCCGACAATCAGCGCCTCAAAGGCATGGAGCGCGTCGGCGCCACGGATATCGACGGGCCGGAAGCGTTGCTACTGGAGGAAGACGTTCTCATCACGGGTTTGCATGACGGCCGACTGATCCGTACCAGCCTCGACGGCAAGGTCACCAAGGTACTGGCCGATACGGGCGGCAGACCCTTGGGCCTGGCCCGTCATCCCAACGGTCTGCTGGTGATTGCCGACGGGGTCAAGGGCTTGCTGTCACTGGATGCCCAAGGCCGATTGATCCCATTGACCACTGCGGCCAGTGGCGTGCCCTTCGGTTTCACCGACGACGTGGCGATCGACAAATCCGGGCACTACGCCTATTTCAGTGATGCCTCCAGTCGTTTTGGCTACGGCAGTGACGGCGAAGCGATCATCGAGCACGGCGGCGATGGCCGCTTGCTGCGCTATGACTTCCAGACCGGCAAGACCGCGGTCCTGTTGGATAAGCTGGAATTCGCCAACGGCGTGACCCTGGGCCCGGACGATGCCTTTGTATTGGTCAACGAAACGGGCGCCTATCGCATTAGTCGTTACTGGCTGAGCGGGCCGAAAGCGGGCACCCGTGATCTATTCATCGACAACTTGCCAGGGTTGCCGGACAACCTCGCGTTCAATGGTCGCGACCGCTTCTGGGTGGCGCTCTATGCACCGCGCAACGCATTGCTCGATGCCACCGCGCCGCATCCATTCGTGCGCAAGATGATCGTGCGAGCCATGACTGTCCTGCCTAAACCGGTGGAGAATCGCGCCTTTGCGCTGGGGCTGGATCTGGACGGTAAAGTGATCGCCAACTTGCAGGACGGTAGCCGCGACAACTACTCGCCGATCACTACCGTTCGCGAGTATGGAGATTGGTTGTACTTCGGGTCGTTGAAGGCGAAAAACATGGCGCGATTGCCGTTGAGCAAGGCATTGCAACAGTAAACGTGCCTGACTCAACGCGGATCCACCTCACCATCGCGCACCGCGTTATCCGTTTCATCATGCACCCTTTCCGGGTCCATGGCGGTGGAGTCATCCTCGTCCATCGGGATGGCACCTTCGTTGTTCGGCAGTTCGTCGATGCCCGGCTCGTCTTCGGGATTGAGGGTGGTGCGTCCTGGACTCAGGGGTTCGGGATGTGTCGGGATGGGGTCGTAGCCACCCTGCTCTTCGCTGGGGAATTTTGGATTCATGAGGCACCTCGCATGGAGCCGTAAATTCGGACTCTGAACATTCGAGGTGCCGGTATTTATCGCCGTTCCAATTTTTCAGTCACCGATCGTCGGTGACCAGACAGGGCGCGTCAGGACGGCGTCTGGAGTCGATCTACGATCTTTTGCTTAACCTCCACGCGCTTCGCCTTGAGTTTCTTTAATGCGTCATCGCTGGGCGCATCCGATCTTGCGGATTCAGCCTTTACGACCTCGGCGTCCGCCTGCGAATACTTGTTGATCAGTGAATCCAGTAACGGATCCTTGGTGCGTTTTTGCTGGATATCTTCCTTTGAAAGTTTGAGATCCTGATAAAGGTCGTGTGGCACCGGCATGGGAACACCTCCGTTTGTTGATCGGAGGCAAACGCGATCAATGGCGTTCACCAACTATCAGAATGGCCTTGGTTAGCGGGTTCTGTCGACCGCCTATCAGACCAGCGGTGCCCGTTCGTCGCCCTGCCGCAAACGCAATAAAACCTTTGCCCACTCGTCGGCCTCCACAGATTAACGATCACTCGATCACCCATGAAAACCTGTGTGGAGAATAACCAATGGACGGACTTACCCTGCGCCACCTCACGTTGGCCGTTGCCTTGAGTACCAGCATGGGCACGGCTTTCGCTGCCACTTCCAATGACTTTGTCGACAGCGCGGCCGCTAGCAATATCGCGGAAATCGAAACAAGCCGATTGGCCCTGGAAAAAAGTTCATCGGCGGACATCAAAAAATTCGCCAATATGATGATCACCGACCATTCCAAGGCCAACGATGAACTGGCGGCGCTGGCGAAAAAAAATGACATCGAGGTGCCGGACAACACCACGCTGATCAAGCAGGCGAAAGAGAAAATCCTTGACATGCGCGATGAATCCTTCGATGCGGCGTACGCCAACAATCAGGTGAAGGCTCACGAAGACACCATCGAGCTGTTCAAGAAAGAAGCCAATACGGTGACAGACGACAAAGTCAAAGGCGCCACGGAGCTGAAAGGTTTCGCGCAAAAGATGCTGCCGGCGCTGGAGAAGCATCTGGGTATGGCGAAAAAACTCCAGGCTGCCCATCCGGGCAAATAACCCTCCCACAAAAAGGCCGCACCGTTTGATGCGGCCGTCTTCAATGCATGACTAGCCGCCATCGGTGTCGATGTCGGCATCGGTGTCATCCCCAGGTTTTGGCCGGTCGGGATTCGGCTTGAAACCCGGGCTGAACTCGTTGTCGTTATCCGTGTGGATATTCTTCTGGTCAACCGCTTTGTCTGCGCTTTCGGGTTCGCCGGTTTTTGCGTCTTCTTCAAGACCACTGTCATCGTTCATAAGTACCTCATTCGTCACTGCAAGAGCGCGGCTGAAACAGTCACGCTTTGTAGATTCGAAGCCTCCCCGGGGACAGGGTTCCATCGCAAGGGAAATTCATGGTCAAAAGCCGCAACCCTTTGACTATGCTCAAGTGACGGACACTGACTGATCATTCACCCTGGAGCCCGTCGATGAAGCGTGACATCCGTTTGCTGATCGTCGACGACAACGTCGCCACGCGCTACGCCCTGCGCCGGCGCCTGGAGCGCCACGGCTATGAAGTGCTCGAAGCCGGCACCGGCACCGAGGGCTTGGAGCTGATCGACAGCGTGACGATCGATGCGCTGATCCTCGACGTCAATCTGCCGGACATGAGCGGCTTCGACATCGTGCGCAAACTGCGCGCCGAACCCGCCACCGCCCTGCTGCCGGTGATTCACGTCTCGGCGGCCTCGATCCAGACCGGCGACATCATTACCGGCCTGGACGCGGGTGCCGATGCCTACCTGATCCACCCGGTGGACCCGGATGTCCTGCTCGCAACCTTGCGCACCTTGCTGCGGGTGCGTGAAACCGAAAATGCCCTGCGCGAAAGCGAGGCGCGGTTTCGGGAAATCTTTGTCAATGTATCGGTGCCCATCGCGGTGCTGGATGCCGAGTTGAAGGTGCATGAATGCAACCATGCCTTCGCGCAGCTGATTCAGAACAACCTCAACCCGGACACCCTGCGCGAGTGCTTTGCCGAGGATCAGGATGTCGTCATCGAAGAACTGCGCCTGCGTCTGGCCTACGGCGAGCGCTGGAAAGGCACCCTGAGCATGCGGGTCCACGGCGAGGTTCGCGAAACCGAGTGGCAGATTTCGCCGTACCGCACGCCGGAACTGAGCCTGGTGTTTATCGAGTATGTCACTGAAAACCGTCACCGCGAACGCTCGCACCTGGCTCGGCTTGACGACGCCACCACCCAGTTGGCCAAAGAAGTCGCCGAGCGAGCGCGAACCGAAGCTCAGTTGCTGCAAGTGCAGAAAATGGATGCACTGGGCAAGCTGACCGGGGGCATCGCCCACGACTTCAATAACTTGCTGACCGGCATCATCACCAGCCTGGAACTGATTCTGAAACGGATCGCCGCCTCACGCACCGACAAGGTTCAGTTTTACGCCGAAGCCGCCTTGAACTCGGCCATGAGTGCTGCGTCCCTGACCCATCGCCTGCTCGCCTTCGCGCGCCAACAGCCACTCGATACCCGGCCCGTGGACATCAACGAACACGTGCGCTCCCTTGAAGAATTGCTGGTGCGCACCATCGGCGAGCGCATCGCGCTGAAACTCGAATTGACCTCTAAAGCCGCCATTGCCCTGGTCGACCCCATTCAGCTCGAAAGCGCGATGCTCAACCTGGTGATCAACGCTCGCGATGCCTTGCCCCAGGGCGGCAACATTTGGGTCAGCACCTATGCCGCCTATTCCCATGGCGATCCCAATCTGGCCGATGGTGCGTATGTCGCGTTGTCGGTGCGCGATGACGGTACCGGTATCGAACACGGCGTGATCGACAAGGTGTTCGACCCGTTTTTCACCACCAAGCCACTGGGCCAGGGCACCGGACTGGGGTTGTCGACCCTCTACGGTTTCGCCCGGCAATCGGGTGGCGATGCACACATCCGCAGCGTCGCCCGGCGCGGCACCGAAGTCACCATCATGCTGCCGGCCAGCTCCGGCTCCATGGCCGGCGAAGCCGAGTCAGCCACCATCGATCATCAGGGTGCCGGCGAACATGTGTTGATCGTCGAGGACACGCCGTCGGTGCGCATGTTCGTGGCCGAAGTGTTGGTGGATGCCGGTTACCGTTGCACGCAGGTGGGCGACATCGAAGGTGCCCTCGAGCGCCTGCAAAACGATGAGTCCATCGACCTGCTGCTGACAGACGTCGGACTACCGCGCATGAGCGGCCGCGAGCTGGCCGATGTGGCACGGGGCTGGCGCGAAAAGCTGCCGATCCTGTTCATGACCGGTTACGCCGAAACCGCGATCAACCGTCAGGTGTTCCTCAGCGATGGCATGGAGATGCTGATCAAGCCGTTCCAGATCAATGAACTGCTGGACAAGGTTCGACGCACTTTAGACGGCGCCTGATAGACCATTCGCGAGCAAGCCCGCTCTCATCCTCAGTCTAATTCCTGCGCAAGACACAAGCGGGCTTGCTCGCGAAGGCGTCAGCAAAAACACCACCGACTCAAGCCATGCCGAGGGTTCTGGCCAAAAAGGGCGCCGTCCGGCTCTTTTTACTCTTGGCGACCTTCTGCGGTGTGCCTGCAATAACAATCTTCCCGCCCTGATCCCCCGCCCCCGGGCCGATGTCGATCACCCAGTCACTCTGTGCAACCACGCGCATTTCATGTTCGACGACGATCACCGTATGCCCCGCCGTTACCAGCGTATTCAACTGTTCGAGCAAGCGATCGACATCCCTTGGGTGCAAACCCGTGGTGGGCTCGTCGAGCACATACAACGTTGCCCCGCGCTGGTTGCGTTGCAGCTCGGTGGCCAGTTTGATCCGCTGGGCTTCGCCGCCCGACAGCTCGGTCGCCGGCTGGCCGAGGCGCAGGTAACCCAGGCCGATATCGCGCAGCACCTCCAGCGAGCGACGAATGCCCGGTTGTTCAGCGAACACCGTGACCGCCCCATCCACCGTCAGCTGCAACACCTGAGCGATGTTCAACCCTTGCCAGATGATTGCCAGCGTCTCGGGGTTGTAACGCGCGCCGTGACAGGTCGAGCACGGTGCATAGACGCTGGGCATGAACAGCAACTCGACGCTGACAAAGCCTTCACCTTCGCACGTCGGGCAACGGCCCTTGGCAACATTGAAGGAGAACTGACCGGCGTCGTAACCCGCGGCCTGTGCCTGGGGGGTGGCGGCGTACAGTTTGCGCACGTTGTCGAAGAGCCCGGTGTAGGTCGCCAGGTTCGAGCGCGGTGTGCGGCCGATGGGTTTCTGATCGACTTGCACCAGGCGCTTGATCGATTCCAGTCCCGCCGAGACCTGACCGCCGCTGACTTGCGGTGCGTCGTCCTCAAGGCTCAACTCCTGCGGCTCGCTGTCACTTGCCGTGCGCCCGAGATGCGCGCCCACCAGTTCCAGCAACGCCTGACTGACCAGGCTCGATTTACCGGAACCGGAGACGCCGGTCACCGCGGTAAAACAGCCCAGCGGGAATTCGACGCTGAGGTTGTTCAGGTTATTGCGAGTGATGCCTTCCAGCCGTAGCCAATCGTTTGCCTTACGGCTGGTTTGGGGCTGAGTGACCTGCTCGGCGAACAGATAAGCGCGCGTCTGCGAGCTCGCCACCTGCGCCAACCCTGGCGGCGGTCCGCTGTACAGGACTTGGCCGCCATGCTCGCCGGCCGCCGGGCCTACGTCGATCACCAGTCAGCGCGACGCATGGTTTCCAGGTCATGCTCAACCACGAACAAGGTGTTGCCCGCGGCTTTCAAGCGTTGCAGCGCTTCGAACAATGCTTCGCCATCCGCCGGGTGCAGACCGGCCGACGGTTCATCCAGCACGTAGATCACGCCGAACAACTGCGAACCCAATTGCGTCGCCAGGCGCAGACGCTGCAACTCACCGGACGACAGCGTCGGCGTGCTGCGTTCCAGCGCCAGGTAACCGAGCCCCAGATCGGTCAACGTGCTGACCCGTTCCAGCAAGTCCTGAGCGATCCGCTGCGCGGCCAGGCGTTTCTCCACTGACAGGTTCGGCGTGTGGCGTACATCCGGCGCGTTGGCGTGACCACTGGCACCGTGGGCCACTCGTTGCTCGCGGGCCTCGCGGGTCTGGTCGTGCGTCAATACCTCACCCGCCGCCTCGGTCTGTTCGAGGTAGCTGTGAGCGGCCACTGGTTTCAAGACTTCGGCCACTTGCAGCAACGGCATCTGCGACAGTTCGCCGATGTCGTAACCGGCAAAGGTCACCGACAATGCCTCGCGTTTGAGCCGTTTGCCATCGCACAACGGGCACGGGCTGCCGAGCATGAATTGCGCGACGCGCTTTTTCATCAGCGCGCTTTGGGAATGGCTGAAGGTGTGCAGGATATAGCGCCGGGCGCCGGTGAACGTGCCTTGGTAACTCGGTTCCATGTTGCGTTTGAGCGCGATTTTGGTTTCTTCGGGAGTGAGGCCGGCATACACCGGCACCGTGGGTGTTTCTTCGGTGAAGAGAATCCAGTCGCGCAGTTTTTTCGGCAGATCACGCCAGGGTTTGTCGACGTCGTAACCCATCGTCACCAGGATGTCGCGCAGGTTCTGTCCCTGCCAGGCGGTGGGCCAGGAGGCGACCGCGCGCTGGCGAATGGTCAGGCTCGGGTCCGGGACCATCAATGCTTCGGTGACTTCATACACCCGCCCCAACCCATGACATTCGGGGCACGCGCCCTGGGGCGTGTTGGGCGAAAAATCTTCGGCATACAGCATTGGCTGCCCCGGCGGATAACTGCCGGCCCGGGAGTACAGCATGCGGATCAGGCTCGACAACGTCGTCACGCTGCCCACCGAAGAGCGAGTGCTCGGTGTACCCCGTTGTTGTTGCAAGGCCACCGCCGGCGGCAAGCCTTCGATGGAGTCGACGTCCGGCACCCCGACCTGATCGATCAGACGCCGCGCATAAGGCGCCACGGATTCGAAATAGCGGCGTTGCGCTTCGGCGTAGAGGGTCGAGAACGCCAACGACGACTTCCCCGAACCGGACACGCCAGTGAACACCACCAGGGCGTCCCGGGGGATGTCGACATCGATGTTCTTGAGGTTGTGTTCCCGGGCGCCGCGCACCCTGACCATGCCGGAAGGAGGGTTGGAGGTGCGTGTGGATGTCATCAGGTGGCCTTAATGAAATTGCAGGAAAAACACAAAACCAATGTGGGAGCGAGCCTGCTCGCGAATGCAATTTATCATTCAACGTTAATATCGACTGACACGACGCTTTCGCGAGCAGGCTCGCTCCCACATTGGATCTGTTTAGCCGTTGAGGACGGTGCGAACCATTTGGGTAAGCGCCTCGGGACCATAAGGTTTGCTCAGCAAGTAAGTGCCGGGGCTGAGTTGGTGATTGCGCGAAATAATGTCACGGGTGTGGCCCGAGGTGAACAGCACAGCCAGCGGCGGCGTCTGCATCTTGGCCCAGGCGGCCAGGTCCGAACTTTTGATCAGACCAGGCATGACCACGTCGGTGAAAATCAGGTCCACCACCGCGCCCTCCAGCAACATCTGCATCGCGACGTCACCGTTGGCCGCCGTCAGGACTTGATAACCTTCTTCGCGCAGTAGCTCCACTGCTGAGCTGCGAACCGCCTCGTTGTCCTCGACCACCAGAATGGTTTCGTGTCCGCCTCGCTGTTGCGGATCATGACGTGTCGTTTCGCTGAGTATCGGGCGCAGGCTGCGAGGGAAATACAGCTGCACCCGAGTGCCCTGCCCGACCACGCTGGAAATCTCGATATGCCCGCCACTCTGCTTGACGAAACCGAACACCATGCTCAGGCCCAGACCCGTGCCCTGGCCATCGGGCTTGGTGGTAAAAAACGGTTCGAAAGCCTGTGCGAGTACCTGCGGCGACATGCCAACCCCTCTGTCAGCCACCGCCACGCAGACATAATCGCCGGCGACGATGCCCTTGCCTGCACAAAACTTGCTATCAAGGGCAATGTTCTCGGCGCTCAGGTCAATGGTCCCCTCGCCTTTCATGGCGTCACGGGCATTGATTGCCAGATTGAGGACGGCGTTTTCCAGTTGATTGCGGTCCACGTAGACGTGCCAAAGAGCTTCGGCAGCGGTGACATCGATCTGAATGGTTTCCCCCAGCGCCCGCTGCAACAATTCCCCAAGTCCATCGAAGACCTGGCGCAGGTCGCAGACCGCTGGCGACAAGGGCTGACGACGGGCGAACGCGAGCAATTGCGAAGACAGTTTGGCGCCGCGCTCGACCGCGGCAATCGACGCACTGACCCGGCGCTGCACATTGGCGTTGTCCGGTTCATGCCGCGCCAGCAAGTGTAGGTTGCCGGCGATCACCTGCAACAGGTTGTTGAAGTCATGGGCCACGCCGCCGGTGAGACCGCCGATGGCTTCGAGTTTCTGCGATTGACGCAGTTGTTCTTCAGCGGCCAGCCGCGCTTCGACTTCGTCGGCAACGCGTTGCTCCAGATTGCGGGTGAACTTGAGCAGGGATTCTTCGGCGGTCTTGCGCTCGTGGATATCGATCAACACCCCGGGAAAACGGAACGGTTCGCCCTGTTCATTGAACTCGCAGCCACCACTCGCCTGCACCCACAGATAACTGCCATCCGGACGCAGGACCCGATACTCGGCGTTAAAGGGTTCGCCGGTTTCCACTGATTGATTGATCTGCTCCTGTACCCAGCTGCGGTCATCGGGATGGATCCGTGCTTCGGCGATGTCCGTTGGCAGGTCGGCCAGGTTTTGCTCCGGCGGGTAGGAAAAGGTGCGGGCGAAACGCTCGTCACCGGAGAGCGCATTGCCCTTGATGTCCCAGACGAACGAGCCGAGCAAAGCCCCGGCATTGAGCGCCAGGCGCACCCGTTCGTTATCAGCGTGATAGGCGTCCTCGGCGGCCTGACGGCGGCGCTCGGAAATAACATGCTCGGTGGTCTCGACCACCATCGCCATGACCCCGGCCGGTTTCCCGTCATCATCCGCCACCGGGCTGTAATAGAGGTCCAGCCAGACGTCTTCGGGTATCCCGTCGCGCAGCAGCTCCAGGACTTTGTTGCGATAGGACAAGGTGCCGCCGGCCAGGCAGGTGTCGACCACATGCCGATTGAAGTCGGCGACTTCGGGCCAGCCCAGTTCCACCGGGGAACCCAACAGGTAAGGATGGCGGCCACCGGCAAACGCCGAGTACGCATCGTTGTAGATCATGTAACCCGGTCGGCCCCACAGCATCACCATCGGCAGCGGGGACGCGAGCATCAACTGCACCGCGCTGCACAGGCTTCTGGGCCAGGTGTCCATGTTCCCCAGCTCAGTCACGCTCCAGTCGAACACGCGGATACGCCCGGCCATTTCACCGCTCCAGCCTGCACACCCATGGCTATCGTCTAGAAACTGCATCGACTGATTCCGTGTCCCTGTAGATGACTGGCTTAAGGGATCGCAACGGCATGAGGACGGTGCGTGCCCGTCTGTTTCGAGCATCGCCGTCGCTAATGGTTTCATAGAGGTTAGCTGATTCAAATCATCCAGGCTTTTGTGGCAATGGGAGTGTGCCCTGGGGGTGAACCTTGTAGCAGCTAGCGAAGCCTGCGTTCGGCTGCGAAGCAGTCGTAAACCCTGCATCCGAGTTTGTCCTGTCACACCGAGATGTTTGATTTCACGACGGCTTCGCCGCCGAACGCAGCCTCGCAGGCTCGGCAGCTGCTACAAGGTTTCAGCGCGGCTAAACCTCGATCAGGTGCTTGAGCGGGTGGTAGCCGGTTTTCAGCGTGGCGGCGACGTCGAGAATGGCCTTCTCGATGCCATTCAAATGCATGCAGGTCAGTTCGATCGCAGCGCTCTGGTTGCCAGCTTCGATGTACTCGATCAGCCGCAGGTGTTCATCGTCGCGGCAAGCTTCGTGACTGTCGTCATCCAGCGCGGCGGCGTACAGCGAGGCGCGGGAAATCAGCTTGCGGAACCAGTCCAGCAACACCGGGTTGTTCAGGCTTTGCGCGAGCTTGATGTGGAACTCGCCAAGCAGATGAATCAGCCGTTCATGGTCGCCACTGCGGTGCGCTTCATCCTCCAGTAACAGGTGATCACGCAGGTCCTGGGTCACGGCAGTATCACGACGACGACAGAGCTCAGTGACGATGCCGATCTCGATCAGACGCCTCGTTTCAAACAGCGAGCGGATCTCCTCATCACTGGGCAACGACACCGACGCCCCTTTGTTGGGCTCGGTGGTGACCAGACCATCGGCCTCCAACTGCTTGAGCGCGGCACGAACCGACGTCCGGCTGACATTAAAAAGTTCGGCCAATGACGCTTCGCCGAGCTTCATCCCGGGACGCAATGAACGCTTGCTGATCGCCTCGTAAACCCCTTGGTAGACGCGGTCGACCGTGGTCTCGAGTTTTTTCTCGGTCATCTGAACACTCCTTTAGCGCTAAGCAACCAGCCCCTGCCGACGATCAGCCCTTTCAAAAGGGGGTTGCACGAGCAGATTAATCCGGTTATTTCTAGATTGCATCCAGATATTGCATACAATAATTAGAGGAATGCACCAATATGGGTCATCCAACAGCGATTGAAGTGCGTAACGTCTCCAAGCGGTATTCCGACGATCCGGGGCTGGCTCCAGCCCTCGACAACGTTTCAGTCGACATTGCCGACAATGAATTCTTCACCCTGCTCGGCCCTTCCGGCTGCGGCAAGACCACTTTGTTGCGGACCATCGCCGGCTTCGAACAGGTCAGCGAGGGCGAGATCCGTCTGGCGGGCGAGCCGGTCAATGATTTGCCACCGTTCAAGCGCCGGGTCAACACCGTATTCCAGAGCTACGCGCTGTTTCCGCACATGAGCGTCGCGCAGAATATCGCCTTCGGCCTCGAGATGCAGGGTCTTGATCGCAAGCTCATCCCGCAACGTGTCGAAGAGATGCTGACGCTGGTGCAAATGCAACACTTGGCCCAGCGCAAACCGGCCGAGTTGTCCGGCGGCCAGCAGCAGCGCGTGGCCCTGGCCCGGGCCTTGGCGCCGAAACCCAAAGTGCTGTTGCTCGACGAACCGCTGTCGGCGCTGGACTTGAAGCTGCGCAAGGAAATGCAGGTCGAACTCAAGCGCGTACAGAAGGAAGCCGGGATCACCTTCATTTTCGTCACCCACGACCAGGAAGAAGCGCTGACCCTGTCCGACCGCATCGCCGTGATGTCCGCCGGCAAGATCCTGCAAATCGGCACACCGAACGATATCTACGAACGGCCGCAGCACCGTTTCGTTGCTCAATTCATCGGCGACATCAACTTCCTCCCCGGCCACCTCAAGCGCGGCCAGCAGAACGAAAAACTGTTCGTGCCGAGCGGCATGCCGGTGGAGATCCCTTGCCCGGCTCAAGGCTTCGACGGCACCAAAGTGCAACTGGCGTTCCGCCCGGAACGCTCGCAATTGGTCGACCCGGCGCAACCGCACCACCTGCGCGGCGTCATTGAAGCGGTGCTGTATGTCGGCACCGCGACCCTTTACCAGTGCCGGTTGAACAACGACATCAAGGTCATGTTGCGCGAGAACAACGAAGGCCTGAACCGCAGCCGGGTGGTCGGTGATCGCGTCGCGGTCAACCTGCCGCCCCACGCCTGCCTGTTGATGGAGGCCTGAGATGAGCGTCAGCAGCACTTCTCCCGCCCTCAACCGTGCGCTGTTACTCAGCCCGGTGGTTCTGACTTTGCTGGCGTTGATCGCCATTCCGCTCGGCATCATGGGCTACATCAGCCTATTGCCGCGCAACGTGTATGGCGGCGTCGACTGGCAGGCCGACTGGCAATTGCAAAGCTACGTGCAGCTGTTCTTCCAGGAAGGTTTCGACGGTGAACTGGAACTGAACTGGGTCTACGCCCAGGCGCTGTTGCGCTCGGTGTTCCAGGCCGGCGGCACCACCCTGCTGTGTTTCCTGTTCGGCTTCCCGGTGGCGTTGTGGATGTCGAGCCTGACACCGCGTCGGCGCAACCTCATGGTGTTGCTGATCACCATCCCGTTCTGGACCAACCTGCTGATCCGCAACTACGCGTGGCTGATCATTCTGCGCGAGCATGGCTGGGTTGCTCAGAGCCTCAACGCACTGTTCCCCCAGGCCGGTGGCATCACCCTGCTCTACAACGACTTCGCCGTCAGCGTCGGGCTGGTCTACAGCTTCCTGCCGTTCATGATTTTGCCGATCTACTCGACCCTGGAAAAACTCGACTGGCGTCTGGTGGAAGCGGCTTACGACCTCGGCGCCAATCGCTGGCACGCGTTGCGGCGGATCATCCTGCCGCTGTCGATGCCCGGCGTGATTGCCGGCGCGCTGCTGGTGTTTGTGCCGAGTCTCGGTGCCTTCATCACCCCGGCGATTCTCGGCGGCGGCAAGACGCTGATGATCGGTAACCTGATCCAGCAACAGTTCGGCACCGCGCGCAACTGGCCGCTGGGCAGTTCGCTGTCGTTCCTGTTGCTGGGGATTCTGCTGCTGTCCCTGGTGCTTTACGCCCTCTACAGCCGCAGCGCCGCCAAAACTCTACGCCGGGGAGCCACCGCATGATCGCCCTGCACCTGAAAAAACTACCGCTGACCCGCGAAGTCAGCCTGCTGATCCTGGCCTATCTGTACGTGCCGATCTTTGTGCTGATCGCCTACAGCTTCAACGCCAACCGCTCGGCCACGGTGTGGACCGAGTTCTCGTTCGCCTGGTACGGAAGGATTCTGGCCAATCCGTCGATTCAGACGGCGGCGCTGAACTCGATCATCGTCGCCAGCATCGCCACGGTGTGTGCCACGGCGATTGCGTTGCTCGCGGCGTTGGCGACGTACCGGCCGTTCTATGGACAGAAGATGGTCGAGGGCGGGATCAACCTGCCGCTGATCCTGCCGGAGATCGTCACCGCCGTCGCCACGCTGCTGCTGTTCATGGCGCTGGGGATCAAGCTCGGTTTGCTGACGGTGATCGTCGCGCACATCGGCTTCTGCATTCCTTTCGCCTACCTGCCGATCCGCGCCCGGCTCAACGACTTGGACAAGAGTTTGCTGGAGGCGGCGAACGATTTGTACGCCAACCCGTGGCAGGTTTTTCGTCGGGTGACGCTGCCGCTGCTGTGGCCGGCGGTGTTGTCCGGTTCGGTGTTGGCGTTCGTGGTCAGCCTCGACGATTTCATCATGACCTTCTTCGTTGCCGGCCCCGGTTCGACGACGTTGCCGGTGTACATCTTCTCGGCGATCAAATCCGGTGTCACGCCGGAGATCAACGCGATTTCGACCCTGATGCTGGTGATTTCCATCGTGCTGGTGGTGCTGGCCTTCTGGCTGGGACAGCGCGGCAAAAACCAATGAGCCCTTTCCTTCGCTGTACTTTCGGAGCGTAAAACCATGATGTTGAAAAACACGATCTTCAAAAGCATGCGTTACGGCGTCGCCGGTCTGGCCCTCAGTTGCTTCAGCGTTTTCACCGCCCAGGCCGCCGAACCCAAGGAATTGTTCTTCTACAACTGGACCGACTACTACCCGGTGGAACTGCTGGCCAAGTTCGAAAAGGAGACCGGTATCAAGGTCACCATGGACGGCTACGACAGCAACGAAACCTTGCTGGCCAAGTTGCAGGCCGGTGGGGCAGCGTATGACGTGATCGTGCCGTCGCAATCGATCATGCGCACGTTGATCAACCAGAACCTGCTACTGCAAATCGACACGTCGACCTTGCCCAACTTCCAGTACGTCAAACCGGCGTTCCGCGACCCGAGTTTCGACCCCGGTCGCAAGTTCTCCGCCCCGTACCTGTGGGGCACCACCGGGTTTTCCTATGACAGCGCGCGGGTGCCCGGCGGCAAACTGGACGATTCATGGAAAGAGTTCTTCGAACCGCGCAAGGAACTCGAAGGCCAACTCGCCGCCCTCGACACCTCCAGCAGTGTGATCAACGCCGCCAGCCATTACCTGAACGTCGACGAATGCAGCGAAAACCCGCAGGACGCCAAGCGCATTCTGGAGCTGCTGAAAAAACAGAAACCGCACTTGAAGATGTACAGCTCGGACAACACCGTCGACCGCATGGCCTCCGGTGAAGTGATCATGATGCAGAACTGGAACGGCTCCACCGCCCGGGCCACGTTGCAAAAAAGCACCATCAAGTACGTGTACCCGCGCGAAGGCCTGGCGATGTTCCAGGACAACTTCGCCGTACCGAAAAGCGCCCCGCACCCCGGCAACGCGAAGATCTTCATCGACTGGATGATGAAACCGGAAAACGCCGCCGCCGTGTCCAACGCCATCGCCTACGCCAACGGCATCCAGAGCGACAAACTGATCGACGCCAAATGGCGGGTGATGGACGCGATCAACATGCCCGACGAGTTCGCCTCGCGCCTGCGCCCGGAAAAAGAGTGCAGCAACAAGGCGCGTGAGCTGCAGGACCGGATCTGGTCGAAGCTCAAGGGCTGATCCTAGACCGCCCCCTCACCCTAACCCTCTCCCGGAGGGAGAGGGGACTGACCGGGTAATATTTAAGGATTGCTGCGACCTGAAAATCCTTCTCTGAATCCGAAATTGACTCGATCTTTCAGGTCACCGAATTCCTCGGAATTAACTCGGTCAGTCCCCTCTCCCTCCGGGAGAGGGTTAGGGTGAGGGAAAGATTTCACGCAAGGAACAAAAGGTCAGGAAGCACCGCATTCCAACCGAATTTAAAGAACAAATGAGGCTCCTATGTCCCAACCCCGCTGGCTACGCAACGTGCGCCCCTACGGTTCCACCGCCGAAGACCTGTTGATCGAAAACGGCCTGTTCAAGCAACGCCGCCCGGCATCGACCGCGGCCCTGACCACCACCGACATCGACGGCCAAAACCAGCTCCTCACCCCTGCCCTGGTGGAAAGCCACGTCCACCTCGACAAAACCCTCTGGGGCCAACCCTGGCGCCCGAACAGCGCCGGCCCGACGCTCAAGGACTACATCGCCAACGAGCGCCGCGTGCTGCGTGAAGTTCAGGCACCGATTGCCCAACGCGCTGGCGCCCTGCTGGAAAACTGCATCGCCCGTGGCTCGCTGACGATGCGTTGTCACGTCGACATCGACCCGGAATTCGGCCTGCGCCACGTCGAGGCCATGCAACAGTTGCGCGAAGGCTACCGCGACCTGATCGACCTGCAACTGGTGGTGTTCCCGCAAACCGGCCTGATCAGCCGCCCCGGCACCGCCGAACTGATGCGCGAAGCCATGGCCCTGGGCGTGGAAAATGTCGGCGGCCTCGACCCGTGCGGCATCGACAATGACCCCATCGCGCAGCTCGACTTCGTGTTTAAGCTGGCCAGTGAATTCGAGCGTGGCGTCGACATTCACCTGCACGACAAGGGAGAGCTGGGCCTATGGCAGATCGCACTGATCGCCGACTACACCGAACGTTTCGGGCGTCAGGGTCGGGTGATGATCAGCCACGCCTACTGCCTTGGGATGTTGCCGTGGAGCCAGGTCAAACCGGTGGCCGAACGCCTGGCGGCGCTGGGCATTTCGCTGATGAGTTCAGCGCCGGCCGATTGCGCGGTGCCGCCGTTCTTCGCCCTGCGCGAGGCCGGGGTGAATGTCTGCCTGGGTTCGGACGGCATTCGCGATGCCTGGTCGCCCATGGGCAACGGCGACATGCTGGAACGGGCGATGCTGCTGGCCTTTCGTTTCGACTTGAACAAGGACGATGAACTGGCGGCGGCGTTCGAAGCAGCGACGGTCAACGGCGCTCGGGCGTTGGGCTGTGAAGGTTATGGAGTGGAGATCGGTGCGCAAGCGGACTTTTTGCTGATGCCGGTGCAGACCTTGGGTGAGGCTGTGGTTTCGCGGCCCGTGCGGCAGGTTTATCGCGGCGGTGAGTTGATTGCCTCTAGTGGCCGTCTGCTGGAAAGCCGTTTGTGAAGCGCATTGGCCTCAAGAGCAGCTGCGTCGTTGGTTTCGACGGCACCCAGCATGTGCTGTGGCGCGACGGCGAAGTGGTGTTCGAAGGTTCGCGCATCGTGTTTGTCGGGCGGGATTATCCGGGGCCGGTGGATCAGTGGATTGATTACGGCAACGCGTTGATCGGTCCCGGCTTCATCGATCTGGATGCGCTCGGGGATCTTGATTCGACGGTGCTGACGCTGGACAACGGCGATGAACGCGACATGGGTCGGATGTGGTCCGAGGACTATCTGGCGAGCGGTCCGCGGGAGAGTTACACCGCGGATGAAGAAGTCTTCAAATACCGCTACACCTTCACTCAGCTGATCCGCAACGGCATCACCACCGCCATGCCGATCACCTCGATGTATTACCGCGAGTGGGCCGAAACCTACGACGAATTTTCTGCGGTGGTCGGTGTGGCTGCCGAGCTAGGGCTGCGGACTTACCTCGGCCCCTGCTACATGAGCGGCATGAGTTACTGGCGTGTCGATGGAAGCCTCGGGCATCACTGGGATGAAGCGCGAGGCATGGCGGGGCTCGATGCGGCTGCTCGGTTTTTCCATGATTTCGACGGTGCGCACGAGGGTTTGATACGCGGCGCGCTGCTACCCGATCGCATCCAGACCTGCACTCCGGCTCTGCTGCAACGCACTGCCGCGCTCAGCCGGGAACTGAACGCGCCGATGCGTTTGCATTGCTGCCAGGGGCTCGGCGAGGTGGCGATGGTCGAGCAACTGCGCGGTACTTCGCCGCTGGGTTGGTTGCAGCAACTGGATCTGCTGACCCCGCGCAGTCTGCTGCCCCACGGCATCTACACCTCCGGCGAAGACGATCTGCAACGCGTGGCGGATAGCGGCGCGAGTCTGGTGCATTGTCCGGTGGTGTTTGCCCGTGACGGCGAGGCGCTGAACTCCTTCGGTCGCTATCGGGCCAAGGGCATCAACTTCGCCTTGGGCACCGACACCTGGCCGGCGGATTTGCTGGAAAACATGCGCCAGGGTCTGAACATCGCGCGATTGATGGAGGGCGGCAACTCGCTCACCACCACGCTGGACCTGTACAACGCCGCCACTCTCGGCGGCGCCAAGGCTTTGGGCCGCGATGATCTCGGCCGTTTGGCGCCGGGCGCCAAGGCTGATATCACGGTGTTCAACCTTCGCGGTCTGCACCTGGGGCCACTGTTCGACCCACTGAAAAACCTGGTATTGGCCGGGCGCGGTGACGACTGCATCGCCAGCTACATCAACGGCTGCTGCGTGATGCAGGACGGTCAGGTTCAAGGCGTCGACTACCCCGCCCTGCAACGCCAGGCCCAACAACAATTCGAAAAACTGATGCGCAGCCACAGCGACCGGGCCTTCGGCCAACCGGACTGGAAAGGCCTGTTCAAACCGGCCATCCCGTTCGCTGACGACTACAGCGCACACGCGCCGCTGAGCGCGATTGATCCCCTTCTTTAGAGAGTTCTGCCCATGCAAAGCTTCGACTTCAGCCAATTGAGCCCGCGAGACAAGTACAAGATTCTGATCGGCAGCGTGGTGCCACGGCCGATTGCTCTGGTCACCACCATCGACGGCGAAGGCCGGATCAACGCCGCGCCGTTCAGCTTCTTCAACGCCCTCTCGGCCGACCCGCCGATCCTCGCGTTGGGCGTGGAAAACTACGGCGACCAAAGTCCCAAGGACACCACGCGCAATATCCAGCTCAACCAGGAATTCACCGTCAACATCGTCAGCGATGCCCTGGTGGAAGCCATGAACGTCTGCGCCGTGCCGTTCGCCCCCGGTTTCGACGAGCTGACGGCCGCCGGCCTCACTGCCATTCCCGGCACCACGGTCAAATGCCCACGGATTGGCGAAGCCCCGGTGGCGTTGGAATGTCGACGGATGATGGCGCTGTCCATCGGACAGTCCCGGGAGATTATCTTTGGCGAAGTGCTGATGGCGCATGTGCGGGATGAATTGATCGACCCGAAAACCTTGTATATCGATCAACTCGGGCTCGATGCGATTGGCCGGATGGGTGGGCATGGGTATGCGCGCACACGCGATTATTTTGATTTGCCAACACGGTCGTTGCAGGCGTGGACGGAGACGCCGGGGGGTGGGGAGCGGTTTTGGCCGTCAGGTAAATGATCGTTCCCGCGCTCTGCGTGGGAACGATCCTGCACAGAGGGTTCAGTCAGTGCCGTATTTCGGCGAACGCGGCCCGTACAGCAACCCCGCCGGTTGTCCTGCCGACAGCAGCCGAGCGCTGGTCACGCCGGCAATCGGGTGACCGGCGTCGGTGGAACTGTTGATGATCTGCTTCACCGCCGCCGTAATCAGCATGCCAATCAAACCACCGCCACCGTTGTTACCGCCCTCCTCGCTCGAAGCCCGAGCCGAGCCGGTCCACAGGGTGGTGCCGCTCTTGAGGTCCACCAGTTTCGCGCTGGCCGTAACCACGGTTTCGCTGCTGATGATCATGTAGCGAGTGCCGTAGTCCGTCACAGTGATGTACAGCGCAGCATCGGCACCGAAGATTTCTTGCAGTTTGTTGGCCGGTGCCTGATGGATATCCGCCGGCGTGGTCAAGCCATTCTGGCGGAACGTCTCATCGACCAGGGTGATCGGCAGCACGTAGTAACCGGCTTCAGCCAACGGGTACGTGACCTGCGACAACAGGCTGTAGGACGCCTTGACGTCCGGCGAGTTGTTCAGCGGCGGCAGCACCAGAATGGTTTTTGGACGACTTTGCTTGTACGCCGAATAGTCCACGGTCTTGGGGCTGACGCAGCCACCGAGCACGGCCAGCGCCAGCAGCCCGGCCATCAGTTTCAATGAGCGCGCGATCATTGGGTGTCTCCGGTCTTGGCGTTTTTAAGCAGAAAGTCCATGTACGGCGTCGACTCGGGGAACAACGTCTTCTCGGTTCTGAATTGCTGCACCATCTGATCGTCCTTGCCCATGCTCAGGTACAACAGCCCCAAATGAGCGTGGTAGCCAGGCGGCGGTGTCCTGCCGGTGGACCTGATCTTCTGCAGGTCGCGCTCCAGCGCTTCGGCCTGAGCTTCCTTGGGCGCTTCACCCTTGAAGTACTCGTAGACTTCCGGCTGGTAGCTTTCCCACTGGTAAAGGGTTTTCGGGCCGCTGTTGCAGCCGGCCAACAGGCCACTGACCAGCACGGTCGACGCCATCAGCGCCCATTTCGCATAAATCTTGAACATGCTTGTACCACTCCTTGTCATCGACCTTGATCAGTTGCCCGGTTTCCATGCCCCGGCATTCATGCCGTCCACCAGACGATTGATCGCCTCGCGCATGGCCAGGTCGAGCACTTTGCCGTTGAGGGTCGAATCGTAGGCAGCGGTGCCGCCAAAGCCGATGACTTCACGGTTGGACAAGGCGTATTCGCCCGCGCCCTGAGTCGAATAAACGACTTCGGAGGTGCTGATGTTGACGATGTTCAGGTTGACCTTGGCGTAGGCCACCTGGGTCTTGCCGCGACCGAGAATGCCGAACAACTGGTGATCGCCAGTCTCTTTGCGGCCGAACTCGGTGACATCACCGGTGACCACAAAGTCAGCACCCTTGAGGCGCTGGGATTGGCCCTTGATCGCGGCCTCCTGCTGGATCTCGCCCATGTTGTCGCGATCCAGCACGCTGAAGCGGTTGGTTTGCTGCAAGTGAGTGATCAGGATGGTCTTGGCCTGACCGCCGAGGCGATCCACACCGTCGGAAAAGATCCCGCGCATGTAGCTCGAACGGTTGTCGAACTTGCCGACCGCCATGGGTACGCGAACGCCGGCATAAGCGAGGCTGGCGCTTTCGACCTTTTCTACCGGCAAGGCGCGCGAGCTTTCGGTCGCACACCCGGCTATCGCGCCGAAGAGGGCAATCGCTGCCGTCGATACCAACATCCGAGAGATCATTCTCACTGTGCATTCCTTTTGAAAAACGGTTTATCCCGGCACGGCAATAGCCAGCCACTGCGGGTTGCAGCGGCAAAAAAGCGAGGGGGATTCAAATCGACAATCGACGTGCGGGACGTCGGCGGCCGGCATTATGCCAAAGTGCCATCACTGAGGACAGTGCTTATTTTACTTTTGACGTCAACGCATTGGCTGGCGCATCAAATTAACTCTATGGGGGCAAGCCCCTCGCCACAGGTCAGCGGAAATCCCGGCTACGCACACTGATCCCATCCAGCAACGAACTCAAATCACTCAACCGTCCGGCAATCAAATGCCGCACCTCGCCTTCCTTTTCCCAACGCCCATCAACCTTGAGCAATTGCGAGCCAACCAACACCTGGCGCTGCCGGTCGGCCAGGTCGCGCCAGACAATGACGTTGACGTTGCCGAACTCATCTTCAAGGGTGACAAAGGTCACACCACTGGCGGTACCCGGACGTTGCCGACCGGTCACCAGTCCGGCGACGCTGACCGGTCGCCCATGTTCGACATCCATCAGTTCTTTCGAGCTGCGGCAGCGGCGGGCTTGCAATTCACCGCGCAGCAACGCCAGCGGATGCGGACCGAGGGTGGTGCCGACACTGTTGTAATCGGCTAGCAGGTCCTCGCCGACGGTGGGTTTGGGCAAACACACCGCACCCTCCTCCTGACTCGGCAGACCGGCAAACAAGCCGAGCTGTTTCTGCACACCCGCCACTTCCCAGCGCGCCCGATGACGGTCACCCGCCAGGCCACGTAGCGCACCGGCATCGGCCAGTTGTTCCTGGGCGCGGGCGTCGAGTCGCGCCCGTTCGCCGAGGTCGGCAATGTCGATAAACGCCCCCTTCGACCTCGCCGTTTCGATGCGCCGGGCATCGTCCTCACGAAAGCCCTTGATCATCCGTAAACCCATGCGAATCGCTGGCTGGGCACCGGTGATCGGTTCGAGGCTGCAATCCCAGTCGCTGGCGCGCACGTCCACCGGGCGAATTTGCAAATGATGCCGGCGCGCGTCCTGCAGAATCTGGTCCGGGCTATAGAAACCCATGGGCCAGCTGTTGATCAGCGCACAGGCGAAGGCCGCCGGCTCGTGGCATTTCAACCAGCAACTGGCGTAGGTCAGCAAGGCGAAACTGGCGGCGTGGGACTCGGGGAAACCATAACTGCCGAAGCCTTTGATCTGCTCGAAAATCTGCGCGGCAAACTCGGCCGTGTAGCCGTTTTTCTTCATCCCGGCGGCCAGACGATCCTTGTGCGGTTCTAGTCCGCCGTGGCGTTTCCAGGCAGCCATGGAGCGGCGCAACTGATCGGCCTCGCCGGGGCTGTAGTCGGCGGCGACAATCGCGATCTGCATCACTTGTTCCTGAAACAACGGCACGCCCAGGGTGCGCTTGAGCACGGTTTCCAGTGCCGGGGACGGATAGATCTCGGGTTCTTCCTTGTTTCGGCGTCGCAGGTACGGATGCACCATCCCGCCCTGAATCGGCCCCGGACGGACGATCGCCACCTCGATCACCAGGTCATAGAAGGTCCGGGGCTTGAGTCTCGGCAGCATCGACATCTGCGCCCGGGACTCGATCTGGAACACGCCAATGGTGTCGGCACGGCCGATCATGTCGTAGGTCTGCGAGTCTTCGGCCGGGATCGTCGCCAGGCTCAGGTCCCGATTGCGATGACGACGCAACAGATCGAAACAACGGCGGATCGCACTGAGCATGCCCAACGCCAGAATATCCACCTTGAGCAGCCCGACGGCATCGAGGTCGTCCTTGTCCCACTGGATGATGGTGCGCTCGGCCATGGCGGCGTTTTCCACCGGGACCAGGCTGTCCAGAGGCTGCTCGGAAATCACGAAACCGCCGGGGTGCTGGGACAGGTGTCGGGGGAAACCGATCAGCTGCCCCGTCAGGCTGAGCACCCGGCGCAGCACCGGGCTCTCGGGATCGAACCCGCCTTCAAGCAGGCGCTCCACGGGCGGTGTTTCATCACTCCAGTGGCCACAGCAATCGGCCAGGGCGTTGATCTGATCCGGCGGTAAACCCAAGGCCTTGGCCACATCACGCACCGCGCCGGCCGCGTGATACGTACTGACCACCGCTGTGAGCGCCGCGCGGGTCCGGCCATAACGCTGGAACACGTACTGCAAGACTTCTTCACGACGTTCGTGTTCGAAATCGACGTCGATGTCCGGCGGTTCGTTGCGCTCTTTGGAAAGAAAGCGCTCGAACAACAGCGTGGTGCGATCCGGATCGATTTCCGTGATGCCCAAGGCAAAGCACACTGCGGAGTTGGCCGCCGAACCACGGCCCTGACACAGGATTTTTTGCTCACGGGCGAATCGCACAATGTCGTGAACCGTCAGGAAATAGCTTTCGTAGCCCAGCTCGGCGATCAGCTCCAATTCCTTGTCGATCTGCGTCAGCACCTGGGCCTGCGGGCCTTTTGGCCAGCGCCACGCGATGCCCTCCTCGGTCAGATGACGCAGCCAGGACGTGGCGGTCTCGCCTTCTGGCGCCAACTCCCGGGGATATTGATAACGCAACTGACCGAGGTCGAAGGTGCAGCGCCGGGCGATGTTCAGCGTTTCGTCGAGCAGTGTTTGCGGATAGATCGATTGCAGAGCATCGAGACTGCGCACATGCCGCTCGCCATTGGGATGAAGACGCAGCCCGGCCTCCGCTACCGGCACGTGATGACGGATCGCGGTCATGGTGTCCTGCAAGGCGCGCCGCCCACGAGCGTGCATGTGCACATCGCCGCTGGCCACCGCCGGGATTCGCAGCTCTCTCGCCAACATCAACAGCTCGTTCAACCGTCGGGCATCGTCCTGGCCGCGATGCAGCTGGACGGCCAGCCACAGGCGTTCGGCGAAGGTCTGTTTCAGCCAGTGGCCCTGTTCGAAGTCATCGACCGCGTCCGGCACCCACAACGCCAACAGCCCCGGCAAGGGTTCACTGAAGTCTTCCCGCAGCACTTGATACTGGCCTTTCTGTGTACGGCGCCGCGCTCGGGTAATCAGTCGGCACAGGGTCTGGTAACCCTCGAGGTTTTCCACCAGCAACACCAGTTTCGGACCGTTCTCGATGCGCACTTCGCTGCCGATAATCAGCGGCAGCTCCACGGATTTGGCTGCTTGCCAGGCGCGGACAATACCGGCCAGGGTGCATTCATCGGTGATTGCCAAGGCCTGATAGCCGTGTTTTTTCGCCCGTTGAAACAGTTCGAGGGCACTGGAAGCACCGCGCTGGAAACTGAAGTTCGACAGGCAGTGCAGTTCGGCGTAATCGATGCTCATGCGAACCACCCCTGCAGCCACAACGGGCCGTCCTCACCGACCGCACGATAGGCCCAGCCCTGCTGGCCGGAACGGGTTTCGATCAGGAAGTAATCGCGACGCACATCGGCGCCGTCCCACCAACCGGACTCGATGCGTTCCGGCCCCATCAGGATACGCGTCGAACCTTCGTGCACCGCCAGCGGTTCAGTCAGCAGCCAGCCCGGACGTTGCACGGCAGGCAGCCCTGCACAGCGCTGACTGTCGACACTGGCCTGCCACGCGCATTCCGGCCGGTGATCGGCCTGGAACCGCAAGGCCTGCACCGCGTCATCCCCCAGCCGCGCGCGCAAGCGTTCGCGCAGTTGCTCCCACGGCAAGGATTGCTGCGGGCGGTCGTCGAACAGCTCCTGATACTGGGGAACGAAGGCCGGCAAGTCTTCGGCGCGCAGGCGAAAACCGCGCACCGGGGCCTCGACCTGGACGTGCTCCAACCGGCCCCGGGCCAGTTCAAAGAGCATCGCCGGATCACGTTCGGCGCTGAGCAGGCCGACCTTGATGACGGTGTCCGGCAACCCGGCGTGCTCCAGATGCAGGTCAAAACGCTGCACGCCGCTGTCCCGACCGCAAAGAAACGCCGACAGGTCACCGGTCAATCGGCGTAACGGAAACAGCAGCGCCTGATGGGACTGGACATCGAAGTTGAGTTCGATGCGCACATCGAAGCGGTCCGGCGGCAGGTAGAACGTCAGCGCCAGCGGCCGTAACCCGAGCAAGGCGTCCAGATGCTTGAGCACCTGAGCCTCGAAACGCCGGGCCAGACTATGGCGAGGCAACGCCTGAACCTGACTCAAAGTGCGCAGCCCCATGCGCGACAACGCCGTGGCGACGCTGGTTTCCAGCCCGATCCGGTCGATGGGCAACTGCCCAAGATAATGTTGCAAGGCTTGGTCGTCGGGCACCACCAGACCGTCATACGCGTTGGCCAACACCCGCGCTGCCACCGGGTTGGGCGCGGCAACAATCCGATGGCGAAACCCCAACTCGCCGAGCTCGGCCCGCAACCGCGCCTCGAATTGCGGCCAGGCGCCGAACAATCCCAGGCTGGACTCGATTTCAAACACCACCGCACGCGGGTAATGCACGCTGACTTGTGAACTGAATCGATAAGCCCAGGCGGCCAGAAACTGCTGCCAGTGCTCGATCTCGGCAGCGTCGTATTCGGCCGTGACAAACCCTTTGCTCAAGGCCTGGGCGGCGGTCATCGACTGGCCCGGGCGCAAGCCCAGCGCCCGCGCCGAAGCGTTGACCGCTTGCAACACCCGACGCAGGGCCGGACCGGTCAGCAGCGCCAGCGGCTCATCGGGATCGGCGCGCTGACGCAGTACCGCGTCCAGCGCCAATTGCGGAAAGAGAATGCAGACCCACCGCATGGCAACCTCAATGTCCCACGGGGAAGGCAATCGGCGCCGAACGCGCCAACCCACCCCGGCACTTGAGCACGCGCAATTGCGCAGGTCTGGCATCGATGGCGATGCGCAGCGCCGCTGGCGAAGGGTTGATCGCCTCATTGATCGAGCGGTAGGCAAACGCCAGGGTGGAGCCGGTTTCCGCCGCCACCTGCAAGCGCCGCAACGCCCGGTCATCGGCCTTGTGCGGCCAGCACAGCACTGCGCCGCAACTGCCCGAACGCAGGCATTGTTCCGCTGCCCACAAGGCATCGCGCTCGCTGGCCTGGATGATCGACAACTGGCGCAGATCGACCCCGGCGTTCTGCCAGGCCTGGGGATAGGGCACGTAAGGCGGCGCCACCAGCACGATGCGCTCGCCCGCGGCGGACAACCGCGCCAGCACCGGCCACACCAGTTGCAATTCACCGACGCCCTGCCCGGCCAAAAGGATTTCGGTCAGCGCCGCTTCCGGCCAACCGCCCGTCGGTAACGCCGCATCCAGCGCGGCATGCCCGGTGGGTTGGGGGCTGACGGCCGGTGGCGCAGGCCGGCCCTTCCAGACCTGGCCGCCATTGAACAGCGTATCCAGCGCAACGACGGCGCCCATCACCCTTGCCTCACCAGACCACAGAACACCCCTTCGATGGCCAGGTCCTGATTGGCTTCGACGATGATCGGCTTATAGGCCGGATTCCGTGGCAGCAATCGGACAACCTCGCCGACTCGCTCGAAACGTTTGATGGTGACTTCGCCGTCGAGTCGCGCGACGACGATCTGGCCGTTGACCGCCTCGGGATTGCGGTGCACGCCCACCAGATCGCCGTCGAGAATGCCGTCCTCGATCATCGAGTCGCCCTGGACCCGCAGCATGTAATCCGGCACCCGCGAGAAGATCGACGGGTCGAGCAGCAAGCGGCTGTGAACCTCGGCATCGGCACCGATCGGCGCACCCGCCGCCACCCGGCCGAGTACCGGAATGTCCAGCAACTCAGGCCGCGCCGGCTGCCCGAGCAAACGAATGCCCCGGGCCTGATGCGCATTGACCTCGATGAAACCGGCCTCGGTCAGCGCCAGCACATGCTTGCGCGCCACGCTACGGGAGGCGAAACCGAACGCCTCACTGATTTCAGCGAGGCTCGGGGACTGGCCATGCTCGGCGATTCGATCGCGGATAAAGGTCAGGATGGCGGTACGGCGGGGAGTTAAAGTCGTCATGGAGTACATTTGTACTCTTTTGGCTTTTTTCTGGCAAGGACCGCCAGTCAGCTGACTGGTCGACCACACAACCTGAGGTAAACACCGATTAAATGTGGGAGCGGGCTCGCGAATGCGGTTCAACATTCAACATTTACGTTGACTGACACACCGCCTATATCGCGAGCAAGCCCGCTTGTGTCTTGGGCAGGAATTAGACTGAGGGTGAGAGCGGTGAGTGGCAAGCTGAATGCCCGGAGTGCTTAAAGCACGTGTGGGAGCCCATGCTGCCATTCACCTCTCCGCTCTGGTTATTGAGCCCGAACAGTTGAACGAGCCGACCTCGAACATTACAAGCGTGGTGCCCAGCCAGAGCGCTCTCACCTTTGAGTGTAAGAGGGATCGGCTATGTTTTCCTGCGCAGGCATCGATGTTTCCAAAGATACCCTTGAAGTTCGGATTAACCCGCAAGACGTTGGCGCGAGTCACCTCAATACCGCCAGTGATTTCCTTGCGCTGATTGACTGGTTAAAGCGCTATCAGGTCAGCCGCGTATTGCTGGAAGCCACCGGCGGCTATGAGCGAGAGGTCATGAAAGCGCTTCAGGCTGCCGGCTTCGAAGTCTTGCGGATCAACCCTCGCCGAGCCAGGGATTTTGCCAAGGCCATGGGGCAGCGCGCTAAAACCGACCCGATAGATGCGCGGCTGCTCGCGCAGTTTGCCGAAGTCATAAAGTCGCCAAGCAACCGAATCACCAGCCCTGAACAGGACAATTTGCGTGCGCTGGTACAGCAGCGCGAAAATTTTGTTCAGCAGCAAGGCGACGATATACGGCGCCTTAAAACAGCCTCTGCTGACACGGTAAAACCCTGTCTGCGAAGTCATATCGACTATTTATGCCAAGCCATAAAGTCGATAGAAAAGCTGATCCGTCAAACTGCTAAAGACCTGGACAGTGATAAAACGGCCCGTTTGTGCTCGGTCAAGGGTATAGGGCTCGTGACGGCAGCCAGCTTGATGGCCTACTTACCCGAGCTGGGCGAGGTTGGACGGCACGAGATTGCAGCGCTGGCAGGCATAGCCCCCTACAACGACGACAGTGGCAAGCATGAAGGCCCCCGCCACATTAGCGGCGGCAGGTTTGCTGCGCGTCGGGCAATGTACATGGCGTGCTGGGTGGTGATTCAGCGACAGCCTGAGTTCAAAGCGCGGTATGACGCACTGCGTCATAAGGGTAAATGCGCAAAAGTAGCGCTCATCGCCTGTATGCGTGTGTTGTTGATACGGCTGAACGCCATGATCCGAGACCGAACCGAGTGGAAAGAACCCTTGGCCTAAACGGGTCGCGGTGTTCCTGTAGGGCATCGCATGGCGTAAAGCTGTGGGAATTCAGCTGTCTATCAATATGCCTTCAGAATAAAGATCATCAAGACAGTTGCTCCCACATTTGATCTCCGTTGACTACAGGACAGGTGCACGAAACAGGTGAAATTACTACTTTAGTACTGGTTTCCCTGTCTATCGTCGCATTCCAATCGCACCGAGACTGGCATGTAATAGGTTCATAACTATAAGGATTGAACCCATGCCGCGTGCCCGACGTCGTCTGCTGCGCCCTTCTCTCGCTGCGCTATCGCTGAGCCTGTTGCTGGGCGTCGCGCAGGCCGAAACACCGCTATTCTCCGCCGACGGCTATCGCATCGGTCTGTACCGCAGCCCGACCCCGAATCAAATACAGGGCGCCGGCATCATCGATACCGCGGCCCTGCAAATCCTGCTGGCGCAAACACCGCGTCCGGTGCTGATCGACGTCTACCGCCGCCAGTGGTTGCAAGGACGTTTCATCGAGGACCAGCCCCACGAAAACCTCCCCGGTAGCCATTGGCTGGCCAATACCGGCGACGGTGACCTGACGCCCGACTGGCAGGACTATTTTGCGCGTAAGCTGGACACATTGACCGCAGGTGATCTCGCGCAACCGCTGGTCTTCTACTGCCGCTCCGATTGCTGGCTGAGCTGGAACGCCGTGAAGCGCGCCGCCGCCATGGGCTATAAGACGCTCTATTGGTATCGCGACGGCCTGGACGCCTGGCAGGCCGCCAACCTGCCCGTAACGCCCGCCCAGCCCGAGCCCTTCCCCTGACCTTACGCGTGCGAGTTGTTGCCACACCCTAATCAAAATAATGAGGTGAAAGGCTATGTACAAAATTCTGATTGCCGACGATCACCCGCTGTTTCGCGAAGCCATTCATAACGTCATCAGCGACGGTTTCCCCGGCAGCGAAGTGATGGAAACCGCCGACCTGGACAGCGCCCTGGTGCTGACGCAGGAACACGACGACCTGGACCTGATCCTGCTCGACCTGAACATGCCCGGCATGCACGGCCTCAATGGCCTGATCAACTTGCGCAACGAGGCGCCGACCATTCCGGTGGTGATCGTCTCGGCCGAACAGGACAAACAAGTCGTGCTGCAAGCCATCACTTACGGCGCGGTGGGTTTCATCACCAAATCCTCGCCACGGTTGCAGATGACCGAGGCCATCCAGCAGATTCTCAACGGCAATGTCTACTTGCCGCCGGACATCATCCGCACACAAAAATGCGGTACAAGGCGCATGAACGATGCCCCGAGCTTTCCACCTGAACTGCTCCAGGCCTTGACCCGCAAGCAGTTGCTGGTACTCGAACGCATGACCAAGGGCGAGTCGAACAAACAGATCGCCTACACCCTGGAAATCGCCGAAACCACGGTCAAGGCCCACGTCTCGGCCATCCTGCGCAAACTCAATGTGCACAACCGGGTGCAGGCGATTTTGAGTGCCGGTGATATTGATTTCGGATCGTATTTGCGGCGCTGAAACGCACCTTCTGCAGCTGGCTAAGCCTGCGTTCGGCTGCGCAGCAGTCGTGAATTCAGACCCCGCGGTTTGTCAGGAAGACCGCGCCGCCTGTATTTACGACTGCTGCGCAGCCGAACGCAGGCTTCGCCAGCTGCTACAGGTTCAGGATTGGCTCAGGTTATCGGGATTGACCGAGCAAGTGACTCATCGCGGTCTTGAGCTTCATCGGCCGCACCGGTTTGTGCATCAGGGTGTGGCCCAGTTCGCGGATCTGCTGTTTGAGTTCATTGCTGTAGTTGGCAGTGATCATCATCGCCGGAATGGCCGAGCCGCGACGGGCGTTGATCCGGGCCACGGCATCGACGCCGTTCTGATCGTCATTCAGGTGATAGTCGGCGATCAGCAAGTCTGCTTCTTCGTGATAGTTGTCCACTTGCCGCGCCAGGTCCTGCTCCGACAGTGCCGTGACCACCAGACACCCCCACCCTTCGAGCAACGTGCGCATGCCGGCGCAAATGGCCGCGTCGTTGTCCAGCACCCACACCCGCGCGCCACGCAGACGTTCAAGCATCGGTTCACTCATCAGCAGGCTCGGTAGCGCCTTGGGTGCCGTGGCGCTGAGCGGCACTTCGACCGAGAACATCGAGCCCTTGCCCGGCCACGAACGCACGTGAATGCGGTGACCAAGAATCCCGGCGATCTTTTCCACGATCGCCAGGCCCAGGCCCAAACCGCGATCCTGATCAGGACGCTGTACATCACCGCGTTTGAATTCCTGAAAAACTTCCTCGAGGCGGTTTTCGGCGATGCCCATGCCGCTGTCCCAGACCTCAATCGACAGACGCTGGTGATGACGCCGGCAACCGAGAACAACACGACCGCTGTAGGTGTAGCGAATGGCGTTGCTCAACAGATTTCGAAGAATCCGCGCCAGCAACTGAATGTCGCTGCGCACAAGAGCCGAACACGGGATGAAATGCAGCTCCAGGCCTTCACTGCGAGCCACCTGGGTGTACTCGGCCGCGAGGTTCTCCAACAATTCGCTCAAGGCGAACGGCGCAATGTCGGCCTTGATCACCCCGGCATCCAGTTTTGAAATGTCCACCAGCGTACCCAGCAGGTTCTCCACATCTTCCAGGGAGTTGCTGACATTTCGTACCAAAATCGCATTGGCCACCGGCTCCCGCCGTTCGAGCAACGCGCTGGTAAACAGCCGCGCAGCGTTGAGCGGTTGCAGCAGGTCATGACTGACGGCGGCGAGAAACTTGGTCTTCGACAGGTTGGCCTGTTCGGCTTCGAGTTTGGCTTCACGCAGGCGAGATTCCGCCCGTCGACGCTCATCGATCTCGCGCAGCAACTGGTCATTGAGCGTGGTCAGTTCCGCCGTGCGTTCGCGCACACGTAACTCAAGATTCTGATAAGCCTGGTGCAGCGCTTCAGCGGTGCGGCGGCGTTCGGTGATGTCGCGGATCAACACGAAAATCCCCACCACTTCCCCGGTGGCCAGGCGATTGGGGACGTAGGAGCGCAGCATGTAGCGCTCCTGATTGTTGATGTTGGTTTCGGCGAACTCGAACGTCACGCTCTCACCGGCCAGGGCCCGGGCCACGTAGGCTTCCAGGCGCTGGTAATGCTGTTCACTGTGGACTTCGCGCAGGCTCTGCCCAAGCATCACGCCCCGAGGCCAGCAGTACCATTCTTCATACACTTTGTTGGTGAACTCGTAGACCAGGTCGGCATTCAGGTAGGCAATCAGCGCCGGCACATGGTCGGTGATCAGGCGAATCCAGCGCTCGCTTTCGCTCAGCGCTTCGGCGTGCTGGTAGCGTTCGGTGATGTCGGTGAAGGTGTTGACGAAACCGCCGGTGGGCAACGGATGGGTGCGGATTTCCAGCACCCGGCCATCGTAGAGGCGCTGCTCGCATTCCTGCACGTGCCGCCCGTTTAGATCCCGACTGGCCGGGGTCAGCAGGTTCAACTCGCTGTCGGCGATCACTTCGGCAAACGGACGATGGGCCGCAACCGGTGCCAGCCCGCTTAACTCAAGGAAACGCCGGTTCCATAGCTCCAGAATGCCCTCGGCGTTGACCATGGCCACGCCTTGGGACAGGTTGTCGACCGCTCGTTGCAACAAATGCGATTTCTGCGCCACCGCCTGCTCACGGCGCACGGTTTCGCTGAGTTTGACGTCGGTAATGTCGGTGAACAGGATCACCCGCCCACCTTCTTGGGTAGGTCGTTCGCTGACTTGCAACCAGCGACCGTCCTGCAGGCGATAGAGCAGGTTTTCGTCGGCATGCCCGCGCGGTTCTTCAGTGAACAGCCCAGTGGCGGACATCAGCCGCTTGACCTCGGCCAGGCGCATGCCGGCGTTGATCCGCACCCGGCTGTTGCCCCAGAACGCCTTGAAACGGCTATTGAACAAGACGATTCGCTGGTCCGCATCGAACAGCACAAACGCATCGGAAATGCTCTCGATGGCATCGATCAAATGCTGATGCGCGGTTTCCGCCCGCAGGCGCGCCTCGCTGAGCAAGTGGTTGCCCGACTTGAGTTCAGCCATGGCCTGGTTCAACGCGTCGGTGCGTTCGCGGACCTGCTCGGCCAGCACCACCGAATGCTGGAACGCCGCGTACGGGTCGTTGCCGCGGGTGATACCGGACTCGATCCGCTCGATCAGCGCGCCATTGATGCGCTGCAGTTTGTGATTGTCGCGCTGCAGGCTGGCGATCTGCGCCTGAAGCTCAACGGTGTCCAGGGGACCGGCCCCGGGCAATGGCAACCCCGGTGAAGGTCTGGTTGATGTGCATGCCATTGAACTGTTCTCCGTAGGTGTTGAAACCCATCACCCGCTGGTCACGCAAAAACGTTCCGATCTGCTCCAGACTGCCGCCATCTTCGAGTTCCAGACGCCTGAGAAAGCAGTCGCAGCCGATGGTCAGCAACAGGTCGCCGAGGCGCTCCTGCAAGCCTTCGAACAGGGTTTGCAGATTCGGCAGCATTGGGCCGGGCGTCATGACGGTGAGGACGATGCCGTTTTCCACCGCGCAGTAGAAACTCAGGCTCAGGTCCGGGTGAACCTGCTGGATCGCCCGCACGTAATACTGATCGTTGATCCGCACGGCCAAGGGGTGCGCGGCGAAGATTCGATGATCGAGCTCCGCCACCGGCACACCGATGTGCCGGGCGTATTCCTCGGCGGCCGGCTCGGCATTCAGTTCAAAGACCCGGCGCGAGGCACTGTCGGCCCCGGTGACCACCAGTTTTTCCGCTCTCGGCAGGATGTGGTGAGTAGTGAACACCTCGAAATCCAGCCAGGTATTGACCAGCACCACCACCGCCGCGCCGCTGTGAAACGCGCCATTAAAATAGACGTGGGTGTGGGTCAGGTAATTGTCGTCGCCGGCCGAACCGCCGAAATGCGGGATGTCGCCCAGTGCCGCACTCAGGGCGGCAAGGACCATTTCTTCACGACTGGACAAGCCATCGAGCAGGGTCAGGGCAAAGCTGTTGCCCTTGATCGGCGCCAGGGTGTTGCTGCGACAGCCACCGACCAGTCGCTCGACCATTTGCTGGGCGTCGATCAGGCTGAAACGCTCCATCTCGGAGATCAGTTCGGCGTCGATGGAAAAATGCCGATGGTCGAAGCCCACCGCGGTCACGCAGTTGCGACCGTAGCCCAAGGGCGTGATTTCCCCGGCGCTGGTGCAACCCACCAGGCGAATGCCGCCGAAGCTTTGTTGCAAGGCCTGGCCCAGCGCCTGCAAGTCGTACTCGGCGGAACAGAAGAACAGCACGAAGCCCAAGTGCGGGTGCAACAGTTGTCGCGCCAGCTCCTGGGCCACCTGTTGGGCATCGGTGGCCTGGGACATTGCACTGACCACACCTTCATCACTCTGGACCTGCTGCATCGTCGCCTCCCGCAGGTGCGCATGTATGAGGTTCGAGTGTACGAAGCCTGTGAGCTGCGACGTATGCTACTTGGGTAGCGGGTAGCCGCTTCGATGGGATGAGAACGGTGTCGACCCTCGCCGCGATGCGCGCAGCGAAGGTCGCCACCAAAGGCTTACCAGGTCAGCACAGCCCCCACCGCAAAGGTGTCGGTGTCTTCGTTCTGGTCGCTGGTGTCGTGGCCGTTGATTGCGAACTGGTTGTACTCGGCCACCAGCTTGAGGTTGTCGTTGACGTCATGGAACAGCGCGACGCCGCGTGTTTCGTAGTCCGCGCCGCTGCCGACCACGCCGTTGCCGTCGTCGTTGGTCTTGCCGTAAGACAAGGCCAGTCGGTTCTTGCCCAGTTTGTAGGAGCCCTGCAACAGGTAACCGTCACTGTCGACGTTGCGCAGGGTCGGTTCGCCGGCGTTGTTGGTGAAGAACGGGTTGATGCCCTTGGCCTGGAAGCCGGAGCCGGTGAGGGACAAGCCGCCCATTTTCGCCTGCACGCCATAGCCGACGCCTTTGGAGGTGACGGACTCGACGGTGGAATCGGTATTGTCCGACGTCTGGTAGCTGCCGTTGACCCAGCTGTAGATCTTCGCTCCGGCAACGTCGAACTGATAGGTGATCTCGCTCTC
Source organism: Pseudomonas svalbardensis (assembly GCF_030053115.1). Taxonomy (NCBI): domain Bacteria; kingdom Pseudomonadati; phylum Pseudomonadota; class Gammaproteobacteria; order Pseudomonadales; family Pseudomonadaceae; genus Pseudomonas; species Pseudomonas svalbardensis. Next base: position 3,588,061 of record NZ_CP125619.1, read on the forward strand.
GGTGCGTGGGTTCTCCTGATAGGCCTTGCCCAATGGACTGCTGTCGTTGGTGTCCACCGGGTCCATGATCCCCACGGCCACCCGCAAGCCCTCCATCACCGGCGTGCGATAGGTAATCTGCGATGTCGGAAACGGGTACGGATAACCCGTGCCGATGTTGCCGAACGACACCCCGCCACCGTCCACCAGGCCCAGGGAATCGCTGACCTGGCCGTAACCGGCGAGCATTTCATCCAGCAGGATGTTGGAGCGGGCGAACAGGCCGAAGTCCTTGCCGATCAGCACTTCGCCCCACTCCGGGTTGGCCACGGTGCCGTAGAACTGCCGCACGTCGATGGCGGTGTCGGTGCCGTTGGTTTCACTGTCGTTGATGGTCACCCAGAAGGAGGACCGGGCGCCAAGCTTGAGGTCATCGACCTGCTTGCCCATGTTGAATCCCAGGTAGTTGGGCAGAAAACCCATTTTGACCCGCGCCTGTTTCCGGTCGAATTGGTCGCCGGCACGGTCCACATCGCTGTTCACATAGAAGGCGTTGATGTAGCCGTCGGTGGAAAACGTGGTCTGGTCCTTGTCGTACAGCACGATCTCGGCTTCGGCCATTGAGCTCAAACCGAGGGTCGACAGGCTGGCGATGAAGGCAGGCAAGAAACGATGCTTGATGTTCTTGTTGTTGTGCATGACGCGCTCCGCAGCGGGGACTGGATGTCGGAGGCGATTATCGAAAGCTGACCGGCGGCGTCATACGCTGCCTTGGAGGCGGTTTAGAAGTGCTTTGGAGTGGCAGGTCATGCGCGGCAAGTTCGGTGTAAGACCGTCCGTCGACGAGGCCCGAAACTTAAGGTGTACGCCTGTGGAACGGACTGGCATCCACAGGAACCGGTACTTGCTAGACGCCCGCTCTAAACAGCATGTAAGCGGCGACCACGACACAGATGCTGGCGAAGCCAATCTGCAATCCCCGGGCCGGTACTCGCGCGCAAAGTCTTCGGCCTATGATCATGCCGACGATGCTCGCGACGATAAACGCCACGCCCAAACCGTCGATTCGCACCCCGGCCTGAAACGCGCCGATCACGCCGATGGCGGAAATCAGGCTGATGACCATCAAGGAAGTGGCGACGATTCCGCGCATCTGCACATCGGTCAGCTGCTTGAACGCCGGGACGATCAGGAAGCCGCCGCCCACCCCGAGCAGCCCGGAGACCACACCGGTCACCGCGCCCAGTGCCGCGAGGGTCGCGGTGCATTTGGCGGTCCAGGAAAAGCGCCCGGTCTGCTGATCGAGCATGCAGTTCTTCTGGCCCCAGTTGGCGTGCCCGTGGTCGCTTGGACCCTCGTCCTGGCGCTCACGACGCAGCATCCGCCAGGCCACCATGACCATCAGCAGACTGAACAGGATCATCAGGATTTTTTCCGGCAACTGATGGGCGAAGTAGATGCCGACCGGCGAAAAGATCGCCCCCAGCAGGGCGATCAGCAACGCTGCGCGATAGCGCACCAGACCATGGCGCAACCCGTCAATGGCGCCGACAGCCGCCGCACTGCCCACCGCAAAAAGTGCGACCGGCGCAGCCTGGGTCATGGTCAAACCCAGCCCCAGCACCAAGGCCGGCACCGCAAGAATGCCGCCACCGGCGCCGGTCAAACCAAGTACCAACCCCATCACCACGCCAAAGAAACTTGCCAGCAACATAAAACACTCGTGATCTGCAAAAAAAAGCCGGGAGCGCCCGGTATCGATGACTGACAGGATAGAGCCCGCACAGCTTTTTTCATTAATTGAATTGATGCGGGCTGGTCAGCGCAGGGAAAATGAAACTACCCTCGTGACTTGTCCAGAAAGAAACGGCCACCATGCCTGCCTTGATTGAAGCTTTTTTAGACCCTGCCTCGTCGACCTTCAGCTACGTGATTTACGAAGGTGCTGGCAGTCAATGCGCCATTGTCGACCCGGTGCTCGACTACGACCCCGCCGCCGGGCGAACCGCCAACACCCAGGCCGACAAGATCATCGCCTTCGTTCGCCAACAACAATTGCAAGTGCAATGGCTGCTGGAAACCCACGCCCATGCCGATCACCTGTCCGCCGCACCGTATCTGCGTCGGGAACTGGGCGGGAAGATTGCGATTGGTCAGTCGATCAGCAAGGTTCAGGGCGTGTTCAAGACCCTATTCAACCTTGAGCCGGAATTTCGCAGTGACGGTTCGCAGTTCGACCATCTGTTCGCGCCGGATGAATCGTTCAGGATCGGCAACCTAAAGGCCACGGCGCTGCATGTGCCCGGCCACACGCCGGCGGACATGGCCTATCTGATCGACAGCGATGTGATTTTGGTGGGCGATACACTGTTCATGCCGGACGTGGGCACTGCTCGTTGCGACTTCCCCGGCGGCAACGCCAACCAGATGTTCGCCTCGATTCGCAAACTGCTGGCCTTCCCTGCCGGCGTTCGACTGTATGTCTGCCACGATTACCCGCCTGAGGGTCGCGAACCGCAGTGCATGAGCACGGTGGGCGAGCAGCGCAAAAGCAACATTCACATTCATGACGGCATCGACGAAACCGCGTTCGTCGCCATGCGCACCCAGCGCGATGCGGGGTTGGGCATGCCGACGCTGTTGCTGCCGGCGATTCAGGTGAATGTGCGGGCGGGGAATTTGCCGCCGGCCGAGGGCAATGGCGTGACCTACCTGAAAATCCCGATCAACAAACTCTGAGTTTCCTCTCGTAGCAGCTGTCGAGCACCGCGAGGCTGCGTTCGGTTTGGGCCGCATTCGGACGAAGCAGTCGTAGAACCTGTAAACGCGTTCTTTCTGACAGACCGCAGACGCAGCCTCGCGATGCTCGACAGCTGCTACAGAGGCTTTGCGTTTAGTTGTTGAGGGTCAAGCCGTTGGCCGGTAACGGCAGCGCCGTTTTATAGCGCACCTGCTTGAGCGCAAAACTCGAGCGGATATTCGCCACGCCGGGCACCTTGGTCAAAAAGTCCATCATGAAGCGCTCCAGCGACTGAATAGTCGGCACCAGTACGCGAATCAAATAGTCCGGGTCGCCGGCCATCAAATAGCATTCCATCACTTCCGGGCGATCCGAAATCGCCTCCTCGAAATGCTGCAACGCCTCCTCCACCTGTTTTTCCAGGCTGACGTGAATGAACACGTTCACATGCAGCCCCAGCAGCTCGGCATCCAGCAGGGTCACTTGCTCACGAATCAGGCCCAATTCTTCCATCGCCTTGACCCGGTTGAAGCACGGGGTTGGCGACAGGTTGACCGAGCGTGCGAGGTCGGCGTTGGTGATACGGGCGTTCTCCTGAAGGCTGTTCAAAATGCCGATATCGGTACGGTCCAGTTTGCGCATGAGACAAAACCACCTGTTTTTTATGTTTATGCAGATTTTTTATCCTCAAATGATCGCCAACGCAACGAAACAGAGATAAATATTCTTCTTGGCCCGGCCTATGATTGTTGTAGGACAAGAATTCTTTTATCGAAGAATGACGGTCAGCTCACTACAAGAAATTCACAAGATCGAGCGTAGAAGCCATGAACCAAGCGTACGAACCGCTGCAACTGCACGTTCCCGAACCATCGGGCCGTCCTGGCTGCAAAACCGACTTCTCCTACCTGCGTCTGACCGATGCTGGCACGGTGCGCAAACCCCCAATCGACGTTGAACCGGCCGACACCGCCGACCTGGCCAAGGGCCTGATCCGTGTGCTCGACGACCAGGGCAACGCCCTCGGTCCATGGGCTGAAGGCGTACCATCCGAGATCCTGCGCAAAGGCATGCGCGCCATGCTCAAGACGCGGATCTATGACAACCGTATGGTGGTCGCCCAGCGTCAGAAGAAGATGTCGTTCTACATGCAGAGCCTTGGCGAAGAAGCCATCGGCAGCGGCCAGGCCCTGGCGCTGAACGTCGATGACATGTGCTTCCCGACGTACCGCCAGCAAAGCATCCTGATGGCGCGCGAAGTGCCGCTGGTGGACCTGATCTGCCAACTGCTGTCCAACGAGCGTGATCCGCTCAAGGGACGTCAACTGCCGATCATGTATTCGGTCAAAGACTTCGGCTTCTTCACCATTTCCGGCAACCTCGCCACCCAATTCGTACAGGGTGTGGGCTGGGGCATGGCGTCGGCGATCAAGGGCGACACCAAAATCGCCTCGGCCTGGATCGGCGACGGCGCTACCGCTGAATCCGACTTCCACACCGCCCTCACCTTCGCCCACGTTTACCGTGCGCCAGTGATCCTCAACGTGGTCAACAACCAGTGGGCAATCTCCACGTTCCAGGCGATTGCCGGTGGTGAAGCCACTACGTTTGCCGGTCGTGGCGTCGGTTGCGGCATTGCCTCCCTGCGGGTCGATGGCAACGATTTCGTCGCGGTCTACGCCGCCTCTGCCTGGGCTGCTGAACGCGCCCGCCGCAACCTCGGCCCGACCATGATCGAATGGGTTACCTACCGCGCCGGTCCGCACTCGACTTCCGATGATCCGTCCAAATACCGCCCTGCCGACGACTGGAGCTACTTCCCGTTGGGCGACCCGATTACGCGCCTGAAGCAGCACCTGATCAAGATCGGTCAGTGGTCCGAAGAGGAACACATCGCCGTCAGTGCCGAACTGGAAGCCGAAGTGATCGCCGCGCAAAAAGAAGCCGAACAGTACGGCACCCTCGCCGGTGGCCAGATTCCGAGCGCCGCGACCATGTTCGAAGACGTCTATAAAGAGATGCCGGAGCACTTGAAGCGCCAGCGTCAAGAGTTGGGGATCTGACATGAACGATCACAACAACAAAATCGAGTTGGAAACCGCCATGACCACGACCACCATGACCATGATCCAGGCCCTGCGCTCGGCTATGGATGTGATGCTTGAGCGTGACGACAACGTCGTGGTGTTCGGCCAGGACGTCGGCTACTTCGGCGGCGTGTTCCGTTGCACCGAAGGCCTGCAGAACAAGTACGGCACCTCCCGGGTGTTCGACGCGCCGATCTCCGAAAGCGGCATCGTCGGCGTCGCCGTCGGTATGGGCGCTTATGGTCTGCGGCCGGTTGCCGAGATCCAGTTCGCCGATTACGTTTACCCGGCGTCGGACCAGATCATTTCCGAAGCCGCCCGCCTGCGTTATCGCTCGGCCGGCGAGTTCACCGCACCGATGACCCTGCGCATGCCTTGCGGCGGCGGCATCTACGGCGGCCAGACGCACAGCCAAAGTATTGAGGCGATGTTCACCCAGGTCTGCGGTTTGCGCACGGTGATGCCGTCCAACCCTTACGACGCCAAAGGCTTATTGATCGCCTCCATCGAAAACGATGACCCGGTGATCTTCCTCGAGCCAAAACGCCTGTACAACGGTCCGTTCGACGGTCACCACGAACGCCCGGTAACCCCGTGGTCGAAACACCCGGCCGCGCAAGTGCCGGACGGTTACTACACCGTGCCGCTGGACGTCGCCGCCATCACCCGCCCGGGCAAGGACGTGACCATCCTGACGTACGGCACCACGGTTTATGTGTCGCAAGTCGCGGCTGAAGAAACCGGCATCGATGCTGAAGTCATCGACCTGCGCAGCCTGTGGCCGCTGGACCTGGACACCATCGTCAAGTCGGTGAAAAAAACCGGCCGTTGCGTGATCGTTCACGAGGCGACCCGCACCTGCGGTTTCGGCGCCGAACTGGTCGCGCTGGTGCAAGAGCATTGCTTCCACTACCTGGAAGCGCCTATCGAGCGCGTCACCGGTTGGGACACCCCCTACCCACACGCGCAAGAGTGGGCGTATTTCCCTGGTCCGTCCCGAGTGGGCGCGGCTTTGCATCGGGTTATGGAGGTCTGAATGGGCACGCACGTTATTAAAATGCCGGACATTGGTGAAGGCATTGCAGAAGTTGAATTGTCGGTATGGCACGTCAAAGTCGGCGACATGGTCGTCGAAGATCAGGTACTGGCCGATGTCATGACCGACAAGGCGATGGTCGACATCCCTTCGCCGGTGAACGGCAAGGTGATTGCGCTGGGCGGTGTGCCCGGCGAAGTCATGGCGGTGGGCAGCATCCTGATCAGCATTGAAGTCGAAGGCGCGGGCAACGTTAAAGAGTCGGCTCAGCCTGCACCTGTTAAAGAAGCGCCGGTTGCGGCGCCGAAAGTTGCAGCCGTTGTTGAAAGCAAACCGGTCGCCGCTGCAGCGCCGCGAGCGGCCGTATGCCAAGGCCCAATGGTCGCTCGCGAAGCTGATGAGCGTCCGCTGGCTTCCCCGGCCGTGCGTAAACATGCGCTGGACCTCGGCATCCAGTTGCGTCTGGTGCGTGGCACCGGCCCCGCCGGTCGGGTGCTGCACGAAGACCTCGACGCCTATCTGACCCAGGGTCAACAGCCGCAATCCACCGCTGCCGCCGCTTACGCCCAGCGTAACGACGAAGAACAAATCCCGGTCATCGGCATGCGCCGCAAGATCGCCCAGCGTATGCAGGACGCCACTCAGCGCGCCGCTCACTTCAGTTACGTCGAAGAAATCGACGTCACCGCCGTGGAAGAACTGCGCGCTCATCTGAACGAAAAACACAGCGCGACCCGCGGCAAGCTGACCTTGCTACCGTTCCTGGTCCGCGCATTGGTCGTTGCCCTGCGCGACTTCCCGCAGATCAACGCCCGTTACGACGACGAAGCCCAGGTCATCACCCGCCTCGGCGCGGTGCATGTCGGCGTCGCCACACAAGCCGACATCGGTTTGATGGTGCCAGTGGTCCGTCACGCCGAAACCCGCAGCCTGTGGGACAGCGCTCAGGAAATTTCTCGCCTCGCTACCGCTGCCCGTAATGGCAAGGCCAGCCGCGATGAGCTGTCCGGCTCGAGCATCACCCTGACCAGCCTCGGCGCCTTGGGCGGCATCGTCAGCACCCCAGTGCTGAACCTGCCGGAAGTGGCGATCGTCGGCGTCAACAAAATCGTCGAACGCCCGATGGTCGTCAAAGGCCAGATCGTGATTCGCAAGATGATGAACCTCTCCAGCTCCTTCGATCACCGCGTGGTCGATGGCATGGACGCGGCGCAATTCATCCAGGCCATCCGTGGCTTGCTCGAACAACCCGCCACCCTGTTTGTGGACTGATTATGAGTGGAGCAGGCATGCAAACTTTAAACACCACGCTGCTGATCATCGGCGGCGGCCCTGGCGGTTATGTGACGGCGATTCGTGCCGGTCAGTTGGGCATCTCGACCATTCTGGTGGAAGGCGAATCCCTGGGCGGTACCTGCCTGAACATCGGCTGCATTCCGTCCAAGGCGTTGATCCACGTCGCCGAACAGTTTCACCAGACGCAGCACCACAGCCAGCACTCGGCGTTGGGCATCAGCGTGTCGGCGCCGACGCTCGATATCAGCAAGAGTGTCGAGTGGAAGGACGGCATCGTTGATCGCCTGACCACCGGCGTGTCGGCACTGCTGAAAAAGAACAAAGTCCAGGTCATTCAAGGCTGGGCCAAAGTCATTGACGGTAAAACTGTCGACGTCGGCGACACGCGCATTCAGTGCGAGCACCTGGTGCTGGCCACCGGCTCGAAAAGCGTGAACCTGCCGATGCTGCCGATTGGCGGCCCGATCATCTCCTCTACCGAAGCCCTGGCGCCGACGTCCGTGCCGAAACGGCTGATCGTGGTCGGTGGCGGTTACATCGGTCTGGAGCTGGGGATTGCCTATCGCAAGCTCGGCGCCGAGGTCAGCGTGGTCGAGGCTCAGGATCGTATCCTGCCAGCCTACGACGCTGAACTGACGCAGCCTGTGCATGATGAACTGAAAAAACTCGGCATAAAGCTTTACTTGAAGCACAGCGTCCAAGGCTTTGATTCTGTTAGCAAAACACTGCAAGTACTTGACCCGAATGGCGACACCCTGAACCTGGAAACCGACCAGGTACTGGTGGCCGTTGGCCGCAAACCAAACACTCAAGGTTGGAACCTCGAAGGTTTGAACCTGGACATGAACGGCTCGGCGATCAAGATCGACAACCGCTGCCAGACCAGCATGCGCAACGTGTATGCCATTGGCGACGTGAGCGGCGAACCGATGCTCGCGCACCGGGCCATGGCTCAGGGCGAGATGGTTGCCGAGCTGATCAGCGGTAAATCCCGTGAGTTCAACCCGACCGCCATCGCCGCCGTGTGCTTTACCGACCCGGAACTGGTGGTCGTTGGCAAGACACCGGACGACGTCAAGGCTGCTGGCCTGGACTGCATCGTTTCCAGCTTCCCGTTTGCGGCCAATGGTCGGGCGATGACGCTGGAATCGAAAAGCGGCTTTGTGCGGGTCGTGGCGCGGCGTGACAATCATGTGATTGTCGGCTGGCAGGCGGTCGGTGTGGGCGTGTCGGAATTGTCGACGGCGTTCGGTCAGAGCCTGGAAATGGGCGCCCGGCTGGAAGACATTGCCGGCACGATCCACGCGCATCCGACCTTGGGCGAGGCTGTGCAGGAAGCGGCGTTGCGAGCCCTTGGCCACGCGCTGCATCTGTAAAGACGCACACAAAACCCTGTAGCAGCTGTCGAGCAACGCGAGGCAGCTGCTACGTCGGGGTGCATCGATGGTCGTAGAGATCGAATTCCAGGCTGCGAAATGGGCCAGGAATGAAGTATTGTTGTCCCCATCCAGAAAAACGTCAGAAGCCTTGAACCGTTTCGGCGGTTGTTAAGTGATAGAGGGTGTCATGGGTAACGAAAGCATCAATTGGGACAAGTTGGGTTTTGACTACATCAAGACAGACAAGCGCTATCTGTCGCACTGGCGTAATGGCGAGTGGGACAAAGGCACCCTGACCGAAGACAATGTGCTGCACATCAGCGAAGGTTCCACAGCCCTTCACTATGGCCAGCAATGCTTCGAGGGCTTGAAGGCCTATCGTTGCAAGGACGGTTCGATCAACCTGTTCCGCCCGGACCAGAACGCCGCACGCATGCAACGCAGCTGCGCGCGCCTGCTGATGCCGTTCGTGGAAACCGAGCAGTTCATCGAAGCCTGTAAAGAAGTAGTCCGCGCCAACGAGCGTTTCATCCCGCCTTACGGCACCGGCGGCGCGCTGTACCTGCGTCCGTTCGTGATCGGCGTGGGTGACAACATCGGTGTGCGTACCGCCCCCGAGTTCATCTTCTCGATCTTCGCCATTCCGGTTGGTGCCTACTTCAAGGGCGGCCTGACCCCGCACAACTTCCTGATTTCCAGCTACGACCGCGCCGCCCCACAAGGCACCGGTGCGGCCAAAGTCGGTGGCAACTACGCGGCCAGCCTGATGCCAGGTTCCCAGGCCAAGAAAGCCCACTTCGCCGACTGCATCTACCTGGACCCGATGACCCACACGAAAATCGAAGAAGTCGGCTCGGCCAACTTCTTCGGGATCACCCACGACAACAAGTTCGTGACCCCGAACTCGCCGTCGGTCCTGCCGGGTATCACCCGTCTGTCGTTGATCGAGCTGGCAAAATCGCGTCTGGGTCTTGAAGTGGTCGAAGGCGACGTGTTCATCGACAAGCTGTCCGACTTCAAGGAAGCCGGCGCTTGCGGTACTGCTGCGGTGATCACCCCGATCGGCGGCATCAGCTATAACGACAAACTGCACGTGTTCCACAGCGAAACCGAAGTCGGCCCGGTCACCCAGAAGCTCTACAAAGAGCTGACGGGCGTACAGACTGGCGACATCGAGGCGCCAGCGGGTTGGATCGTCAAGGTTTGATTTGACGCAACTGTCCGTTTGAACACAAAAGCCCGGCCATCACGTTGAAGGCCGGGCTTTTTTTCGTCCGCGTATCGCGGAAAACGTCATTAGACTAGCCACGTTCAATAGCCATTAACAGGTGCCACCTCAACCATGAGCAAACTCTGGCGAAAGTATCTGACCTTGCTGGACACCGACTTCACCACGCAAGTGTTCGACAACATCAAGAACCTGCTGGTGTGTGCCCTGCTGTTCGCGGCGGGCACCAACGCGCTGCACAGCGATCAGTACTTGTTTATGGGGTTTCTCACCTCAAGCCTCGCCGGCTGGGGATTGATCCTGCTGTCAGCGGTGCTGATGCTGCTTAATGTCAGCGACGGCCTGCGTCGACTGTCCAGGTTGCCGTATCACACGGCGTTTCAGATCATTCTTTTTCTAATCTACCTGGTGCTGGCGGTGCGGGTGGTGGAGATTGTCTGGAATTTCAGGGCGTAGCAGTTACAGCACGAGGTGTTTGCCAATGCAGCACATCCTCAGCAATGCGGGCAAACAACCACTCCACAAACACCCGTGTCTGCACCGTCACGTCCGGCGCAACACCGTAGTAATAACGCGGCAACGGCATGCGCAACTCGGGCAACGGGCAAATCAGCCGTCCGCTCGAGAGATGGGTGCCCAGCAAAGAGGTCGGACACAGGGCAATGCCCTGTCCATCCACGGCGGCTTCAAGCACCAGGTGCATGCGGTCAAACTGCCGGGTGACCTGAGTGGCTGACTGGGTTTGACCAAAATGCAGGGCCCGGTTGTGCCAATCTTCGCGACGCGCCTAGGCGGTCAGTAACGTGTGCCGGCTCAGGGACGCGAGGTCTTGAAGTGCCAGGCGTTCGATAAGCGAGGGTGCCGCGACCAGCAACAGTTCGTCTTCGAAGAGGGATCGCGCCTCAATTGCCGGTGCCCAGTCGTCACGACCACGGCGAATGACGATGTCGAACGCGTCGTGCGTATGATCGGGAGCCTGGGTTTGGGTGATCACCTGCGGCTTGATGTCCGGGTGCTGCGCAATGAAATCCACCAGCCGGGGCGTTAGCCAAAGCATGACACCTCGGCGCACTTCTCCACCCAGTTTTTCAAGCTGGTCGCGTCCTACGGCGTACTGGTAATTCTGGTACATGGCAGCTACGCCTTGCTCGCCAATGCCGCCAAAGGCTGGTTGTCCAGCCCAAAGGGTTCATGGCTGGCGGCGAAAGTCTCGGCCAGTCGCTAAGGTGCAGAACTGGCGTTCGCGCGCCGCCTGGTCTCGGTGAACTCGGATTGTGCTGTCGATACCTGAATCGGCAGTTCAACGGCAAACCGGCTGCTGAGTTCCTTTCGCCCCGTCGCCGTCAACGCCAGCGCGCGGCTGTCCAGGTCCTGAGTCACCCATTTGCGCTTGATCGCCGTTTGCAACAACGCCGCCCCCAACGAACCGCCCAGATGCGGCCGGCGCATGCTCCAGTCCAGACATGGGCAGGCGAAGCGGCGGCGCAACGTACTCAGCTCCTTGACCTCGATACCCAACCCTTCAAACAACACCTCACCGCTGTCGCTGAGCTGATAGACCTGTTCATCGGTTTCCAGCAGCCACCCCGCTTCGATCATCCGGTCATGCAGCAGCACCGCCAACGTGCCGGCCATGTGGTCGTAGCAGGTGCGGGCGAATTGCAGGCGATCCGGGGTGCGCGGATTGAAGGTTGGCGCGGCGTTCTGGCCGATCACCATCAACGCTTCCAGCGCTTGGGCGACGCGCTTGTCCGTCAGGCTGTAATAGCGATGTCGGCCCTGCACGTGCAGCCGCACCAGCGCCAATTCCTTGAGTTTGGCCAGGTGCGCGCTGGCGGTGGAGGCGCTGACCTCGGCAATCGCTGCCAGCTCGGTGCTGGTGCGGGCGTGGCCGTCCATCAGCGAACAGAGGATTTTCGTCCGGGCCGGTTCCGCGATGGCCGCGGCCACCTGAGAGACGCCGATGTCGTGCTGTTCTACGTTCATATTTCGCTCCCGGACGAATCAAGGCCTTTTCGGACTGGAGATAGTAGCAACACTTTTCCAACCACGAACAAGGCTGCACCCCATGGACCCGATCATCGCTGCGACTCACGCCGATCCTTATCCCTATTACGCGCAACTGCGCGCGGAGGGCGGGCTGGTTTTTCACCAAGGACTGAAAGTGTGGGTGGCGAGTAGCGCCCGAGCCGTTGCGGCAGTGCTCGCACATCCTGACTGTCATGTCCGGCCGTCATACGAGCCGGTGCCCAAGGCGATTGTTGGCGGGATGGCCGGCAAGGTCTTTGGTCAGTTGATGCGGATGAATGAGGGCGAACGGCAGCGTTGCCCGAGGTCGGCGATTCAACCAGCGTTGGCGTCGATTGATGCAGATGAAGTCAATACGCTGGTCGGCGCTCGCCTGATCACTCCGGGCGCCGATGGGTTGTACAAGGCGATGTTCCGCGGGCCGGTGTGCGTGGTGGCTGCATTGCTGGGGTTCTCTCCGGCTCAGGGCCGGGCTATCAGCGAGCTGACCGGGGACTTCATCGCATGCCTGTCGCCCCTTGGCGATCAGGCGCAACGGGATGCAACGCACGTTGCGGCGGAACACTTGAGCGGCTATTTCGTTGAGTTGCTGGATGACCCGAACAATCAGAGCACTCTGCTCGCCGGGATCCGCCAGCGTTTCGCGGCAACCTCTAGTGACGCTGAAATGTTGATCGCCAACCTGATCGGGCTGTTTTCCCAGACCTATGAAGCCACCGCCGGGCTGATCGGCAATGCGCTGTTGGCGTTGATTCGAAACCCGTCGGTGCACAGCGAACTGACACCCGTTGACGACTTTATCGCTGAAGTTCAGCGCTTCGACCCGTCGGTGCAGAACACCCGCCGGTTTGTCGCTGCGCCTTGTGAAATCGACGGGGTAAGCCTCAATTCAGGCGATGTGGTTCTGGTGCTGCTGGCTTCGGCCAATCGCGATCCACAGCTCAATGACCATCCCGACGTCTTTCTTCTTGATCGTCCAGACCGGCGCAGCTTCACCTTTGGTGCGGGGCGGCATCAATGTCCGGGACAGACATTGGCCCTAAGCATTGCCAGCGCTACGTTGAAGGAGATTCTGACGATAAAGCCTGCTTTGGATCGCCTGACCTGGCATTACCGGCCTTCGCTGAACGGACGTATTCCGCTGTTTAGCGATTTGCCCTAAGACCGATTGTTCCCACGCGCGTGGGAACAATCAATCAACCCGACCAACACGCTCCGCATCCGGCCAGAATAGTGCCGCCTGCCCCCGATGCTCACCGTGCTGATCAATCAGTGTCCAGACTTTGCCTTCGTGAATCATGAAGGCATGGCCATCCCGATCCACCCGATAACCGCTGTAGCCATGAGCAATCCCATTGGCCGTGACCTGCTCCAGCAACGTCTGGCGCATGGCTCGGTCCAGTGGCGAAGCGCTGAACCGTGACGGCATGCCAAGGAATTGCGAGCGAGGGTATTTGAAACAGGCCAGCGTTTGTTCGTTGGCGTAGAAGAAGCACGGATCGGCTTCGGTGCCATGAGCCAACAGGCTGTAAGGCGCTTGCGCGTGCAACCAGTGCAAGCGCTCAGTTCCGCTTAGCGACTCAGGGGCTGGCAGGCTTTGCCCGGTCCAGCGCCGGTAAGCTTCGTCCAGCAGTTGAACAGCAGCTACATATTCGTTGATTGACGACACGCGTCCTCCCACGCAAAGGCGTTGGTTTTTGATGCCCTTCCCCGGTGATGGATTGCCGTCGGGTGGTGCGTTGAATGAGCTGGGTGTTGAGGGTTTTCTCCAGGCTCTCTGGATATGCCGTTCAATCATGCGCGCCTGACCGCCTCGGTGTGTGCTCGCCTGGGCCTTGACTGTGTACTGATCCTGACCCGCGCGGTACCCAAAACCGATGTAGATTACGAACTAACGGCAACGTTCTGCTCGACCAGTTGTTCGGCGCACAGCTACAGGTGCTTGCCGGGGGCAGCAACTTACTCGCCATGGACGAAACACGGGCCACGCTACTTCGGGATTCGGGGCGCAACGTGCTGGTGATTCCCACGGGTGGTTCAACGCCGCGGGGCAGTCTCGGTTATGCGCGCTGCGCGGCGGAGTTCGCGCAACAGGGTCCGGAACTCGACCTCACCTTCAATCAAGTCGTGGTGCCCAACGGCAGCACCGGCACCCACGCCGGGCTCGCGGCGGGTTTCTAGTTGCTGGGCCGCGGCACCTCGATCGTAAAATCCTATTCGGTGTTGTCCGATCGAGACACGTCAGCGGCCAGAACCCGGAAATTGACCCAGGACGCATTGGCGCTGTTGGGCAGCAGCGCCGTCGTTCAGGCTGAAGAGATCGCCATCGACGGCAGTCAGTTGGGCGACGGTTACGGTCTGCCAACGCCAGCCATGCAGGAAGCAGTGCGCCTGATGGCTCGCGCCGAAGGCCTGTTGATCGACCCGGTTTACTCCGGCAAAGCGTTTGCAGGGCTGTTGGCCGATATCAGACAAGGACGCTACCGCTCCGGGGACGACGTGCTGTTCGTGATGACCGGCGGAATACCGGGCCTTTATGCCTACCGGGACACCTTTCAGTCCTAGTGGTTAATCATCGCGCGTCAGCACTTCCAGTAACTCACTTCTCTCGATTGATTTTCCGTAAGCGGGCAGGCATCACACCTTGGCTTGCGAAATACGCACAGACGATCACGGCCCGGGCAGTCCCTGCACAACCGGTTCGAATAACCGCATCAGCCCTTTAGCCAACGGGATAACCAAACCGCTGACGTTAGTCGTCTTCGTATCATCACATGCACAGACGACGGGTCAGATCATTCAAAAGCCATCGGCCTGCTTTCCCTAAAGAGCGATTTTGCATGTGCGCTGCGTAGATCGTAAGTGTGTCTGGTGTGCGCTGAAGTTCGGCGGTTAACTCAAGCGGTATTAGGCGTCCTGAAGCCAGATGATCCGCAATCAGATGCTCTGGCATTCGACACCAACCGAACCCGGCGAGCAAAAAATCCAGCCGCCGTGCCAAATCTACAAACCGCCACTGGTGACTGCCCGTCACCCCATAGCTAGGGCCGTCGGGAGAAACCGGATCGGAAAGTACCAGTTGCACATAAGGCTTGAGGTCTGCACTTGTTGCCCGACGGCCTAACATAGCCAGGGGATGTCCGCTGGCTACTACGGGCCTCAAGTCGACGCTGAGCAGCGGCAGTGCGTTGACATCGTCGGGCACTGTCGGAATCAATGTGCATAGCGCCAGTGCCGCATCGCCGTTGCGCAATCGACGCTCTGCGCCGCCTAAGCCTTCTGTAGAAAAACTCACTGCCAGATGCGGAAAAGCCTCACGGATAGCGCGGAGGCTTTCGATGAGCGGTGCGCTAGGGACTAAAGGGTCTATGGCGAGAGCCAACTCCGGCTCAACCCCTGCTGCCGTACTTGCGGCCATTGCTTCAAACTGGGCAGCGCTTGCCAGCACTACGCGCGCTTGAACCACTAGCACTCTACCTACCTCTGTGAGAGTTGGACGATGGCCGCTCCGATCAAACAGCCTCACACCTTGAACTGACTCAAGTGTGGCAATCGACTGGCTAATGGCAGATTGAGCACGCCGCAGGTGACGTCCCGTTGCCGAGAAGCTGCCTGTATCAGCAATGGTTACAAGGATCCGCAACTGGTCCAAGCTGAGATTTCCGATCATGACCCATCACTGAAACAGATGGACTCAATCATATTTACATCACTCCTGCTTAGAGATCGCATTGGGTAGAGTGTGTCGCACATCGCCTAAAGCGACAACGCAAAACATACCGCCGCGTCACCGCGCAGGAGTTACTTTCATGTCCAGGCTTCTCACCATTGAAACCAGCCCACGTGGGGATGCTTCAATCTCCCGGCAGCTCACTCGCCGATTTGTGGCCACGTGGGAAGCTGCACACCCTAGGGGCGCCATCAAAGTACGGGATCTAACGGACACTCCGCTTACGTTCGTGACGGCCCCCTGGTTACAGGCTTACTTCACCCCAGAAACCCAGCATTCGCCTGAAATGAAAGCCGTGTTGCAGCTATCCGATGAGCTTGTGGCCGAGTTGCTGGAAACCGATCACGTGGTTATTTCAACGCCGGTCTACAACTACAACGTCCCTGCGGCGCTCAAGGCGTGGGTGGATCACGTGGTACGTAAAGGCCTGACCTTGGGCTTTGATGGTAAAGGGCTGGTGACCGGTAAAAAGGCAACGGTGCTGCTCGCCTCGGGAGGTGTATACACCAACGACTCCCCGATTAGAGACCGTGACATTGCGACCCAATATTTGAAACTGATCCTGAACGTCCTAGGTATCACTGATGTCACCTTTATTGCGGCCGGCGGCGCTAAAGCTGTAGATCTCGGAGAAATCAGCATGCACGATTTTCTAGATACATTTGATCATCAGATTCAAAAGTCGCTGGTTTAGACAACTAGATGTAGCGCAAGGCCTGTTCGGCAAGCTGGCTTTTGTTCGTAATGTGCAGCTCGAAGAATTTGCGTCGCGCATGAGCCATGCAGCCGATCTCGGTCACACCGAGTGCAAAACTGACCTTGTAGCCGCCAAAATCATCGCAGACTAGTTGGCCATTCCAGTCTTGCAGGAAGGCCCGGGCGTGTTCGCCGAGCGATTGGGGCTGAAGTCGTAAACAACAGCCTTTACGTTGGCAAACTGGTTCGTGACATAGGCCCAGACGTAGGCACGGAGGGTTTTCTTCGCGCCCGGCGTGAGCATCTGGACCGGCGTTTCGTCGGCGTGCACCACGTTGTGTCCAAGCACGACCTCGCGCAGCGCATCGACCAGCGGCTGCAACTGCGCACCGCAAGTGCCGACCCACTGCGCCAGGGTTGAGCGCGCGATGGCCAGACAGGCCCTGGCAAAGACCTTTTCCTGACGATACAGCGGTAAATGATCACTGTACTTGGCGATCATCACCTGGGCCAGCAGGCCTGCTGTGGGGACGTCCCCCTCCTTGGAAGGAGTTGTGACGGATATCCTTGACGACATTGACGCATTCACCTGAATCACCAAACAGAAGGCGCTGGCGAAAAAATGGTGACGAGGTGGCTTGATCAATGTTCCAAAAAAAACCGCCCTTTCTGTGTGCAGATAGTGCGGTTTTTGTCATTTCAGCTCATACGCCAATCAATCATCGCGCGTCAGCACTTCCAGCAATTCAATCTCGAAAATCAGGTTCGAGTTCGGCGTGATCTTGCCCATGGTCCGTTCACCGTAGGCCAGATGCGCAGGCACCAGCAACTTGCGCTTACCGCCGACCTGCATCCCCATGATCCCCTGATCCCACCCCTTGATCACCCGACCCGTGCCAATCACGCACTGGAAAGGTTTACCCCGGCTGTAGGAGGAATCGAATTCAGTCCCGTCTTCCAGCCAGCCGCGGTATTGGGTGGTAATCAGCGCGCCTTTGACGGCGGCTTTGCCGTCGCCCGGCTCAAGGTCAATGATTTGCAACTCGTCGTTCATGATTCCTACTCGTTCACTGTCGCCCAGTGATTGGGGCGCGGACGGAGGTTTTCGCAGAAACCGGCGTGCAAGGCAATCCACGGAACCGAAAGACCGTCATCCGGCTCACATGAATAACGACTTCGTATTCAGGAAAGGATGCTCTGATGACCGACTCATCACCGCTGTACAGTTTCATCCCGCCCTACATCCTCAACCAAATCATCGCCAACGGTTCCGACCGTCAGCGCTCCAGCGCCCAGACCACGCTGATCCATGTCCGCCGTCTGCGGCACAATCCCGGCCCGCCATCGCGACCACCCGCCAAAGCGATCCTGTCGCAGCCCGGTCAACCCGGCCTGGCACAGCGCAGCATTTATGACGCGCAGGGCAAAATGCTTCTGCCGGGTATGCCTGTGCGGCTTGAGGGCCAGGCGGCAACCGGCGATCCGGCGGTCGACGAGGCCTACGACGCAATGGGTGCCAGCTATGATTTCTTCTGGAAGGTGCTGGGTCGGGACTCCATCGACAACATGGGTTTTGCCCTGATCGGCAGCGTGCATTACGGCCTGGATTACGAGAACGCGTTCTGGAATGGCGCGCAAATGGTGTTCGGTGACGGCGATGGCGAAATCTTCGAACGCTTTACCCGCTCTCTGGATGTGATCGGCCACGAGTTGACGCACGGCGTGATCGAAAGTGAAGCCGGTCTGGTCTATGCCAACCAGTCCGGGGCATTGAATGAATCGATTTCGGACGTTTTCGGGGTACTGATCAAACAACATGTACTGGGCCAGACCGCCGAACAGGCTGACTGGTTGATCGGCGCCGACCTGCTGGCACCGCGCATCAAAGGCATCGGTTTACGCTCGATGGCCCTTCCGGGCACGGCCTATGACGACCCGTTGCTTGGCAAGGACCCGCAACCGGACCACATGCGCAAGTTCGTCATCACCCAAGAAGACAATGGTGGGGTGCACATCAATTCGGGCATCCCCAATCGGGCGTTTTATCTGGCCGCGATGGCGCTGGGCGGCTTTGCCTGGGAAAAAGCCGGCCGCATCTGGTACGACGCGCTGTGCGACAAACGCCTGAGTAGCGAAGCGACATTCAGTACCTTCGCACAATTGACTGTCGAGCATGCCCGGCAAAAATTTGATGCAACGGCAGTCGAGGCGGTGCGACACGGCTGGTCTGAAGTGGGCGTGGACCTGACGCTGGAGGAAAAATGAAAACCTTGCCAACACTGGACGACAACGCGGTGGTCTGTGTCTCCCGCCAAGGCGGCATAGCAGCGATCCACACCTTGACCCGCCCCCGAGAGATCGAATTCGCCCAATGCAATGCCGACCAACGCACCCGCATCTGCTCGTTGCTCGAGGGTTGCCTGCTTATGACGAGTTCATCCGCCGGTCGGGGCGATCAGCGCTTCTATCAAATCGAAGTGCGATACCGCAACGGCGAACAGGACGACCGGATGGTGATGAAGGTGCCTGAAGATCAGGCGCCTGGGGAATTGGTGCATCTGTGGGACAAAGGTGAACTGCTATAAGTTTGGCGCCCCTCGTAATAGAGGCTGATGATCGAGGGCGGTGTGAACTAACATAGGCACACCTCTCCCGATACGGCTGATACGCCACGATGGCGAAACCTGAATGAATGTGGACTGGACCAGCGCAACCATCAGCTCAGTGATGCTTGCCCTGATCGTCGCGTTGATCTGTCGCGAGCGCTCACTGCAAAAGCAGCTGGCCAAGTATCGCGTGCTGATCACCAGCCTGACTGACGGACAAAACATCCGTCAGGACGGTGACGCCGAACGCTTCAAGCGTAGCCAGTATTTCGCCCGCATCGGCACGTGGGACTGGGATGTCGACACCGACAAGCTCTACTGGTCGGACGCGATCTACGGCATGTTTGGCTTCAAGATCGACGAAGTAACGCCCTCCTACGCGCTGTTTTGCTCATGTGTTCACCCGGACGACCGGGCCAAGGTCCGGGCCGGGGAATTGCGTTGCCTGGAAACCGGCGACAACCATGACGAGGAATATCGGGTTGTCTGGCCCGACGGCACGATCCGCTGGCTTCGGGAAACCGGCAATGTGGTCAAGAACGACCACGATGCAACGATCAAGATGATGGGCGTGGTACGCGATATCACCGAGGAAAAAGCCTCCGCCAGCTACCTGCAACACCTGGCCCACTTCGACCCACTGACCGGTCTGCCCAATCGCCTGGTGCTCGAGGAGCGTCTGTCCGAGGCGCTGGAACAGGCGCGCATCAGTGCCACGAGGGTTGCGCTGGTATTTGTCGACCTCAATGGTTTCAAGGCAATCAACGACCATTACGGCCATGCCGCCGGCGACCGGGTACTGATCACCACCGCCACCCGCCTGAAGAAAATCCTGCGTTCAACAGATACCGTCGCCCGGATTGGTGGCGACGAGTTTGTGGTCATCCTTCAAGGCCTGCCCCAGGGCAACAGCCTGCAAGAGGAAGCCCGCAGCATCTGCCAGAAAATCTTCGTC
Organism: Pseudomonas svalbardensis; assembly: GCF_030053115.1. Taxonomy (NCBI): domain Bacteria; kingdom Pseudomonadati; phylum Pseudomonadota; class Gammaproteobacteria; order Pseudomonadales; family Pseudomonadaceae; genus Pseudomonas; species Pseudomonas svalbardensis. Next base: position 3,607,821 of record NZ_CP125619.1, read on the forward strand.
GAACTGTCGCCACCGATGACCATCGGCAATGACCAACGACACATCGGCACCAGCCTGGGGGTCGCGGTGTTCCCGGACCATGCGCCGAGCATGGACCGGTTGATTCATATTGCGGATCTGGCGATGTATGAGGCCAAGCGCAGTGGGAATAATCAGTATCGGTTGGGCGAGCAAACGATGAGCCATAGTCGGGTTGATTGACCCGCTCAGTCCTTGCGTTGGCCGAAAGGAACATCATTGAAGGTGAATGTTGCTTGCGGCCTAACGCTCCACTGGCGTGATATCAATAATCGTCCCGTTGGTAATCATCACCATCATGTACTTGTCATTGATCTGCACCCACTGCGCCTGAGCCTTCGGGGTTTTCAGGCCTTTCTGCTTCCAGTTGGCCAGGGCTTTTTCGCTGCGCTGGTAAACGTCTGGGGCGCGGTCGCCGACCACTAACTCCCGGGTGTTGTTGACTCCCGGCTGAACGGTTTTTTGCGGTGGGTCATCCGCTTGAACGATCGGGCTAATACCGGCAATGCCTGCGACAAGGGCGAGGCTGGCGATAAGGGTTTTGTTGTTCATCGGTGAATCTCCATTGATGTCTTGGCACCTGGAATCCGACTGCGCTGGCGCTGAATCATTCCTTATTGCTGTGATTATTGCGATTGCATTGGCATGACGCATTCATCTCAAGCCTTTATCCTTAACGCCCCGCCGTACCGAGTCCCTGGAGTTTCGCTATGCCCCATGAAGGCAACCTGTTGCAAGCCGCTGTCGTGTTTCTGTTCGCGGCCGTGCTCACCGTTCCCTTGGCCAAGCGCCTGCAACTGGGGGCGGTGCTGGGTTATCTGTTTGCCGGCGTGATCATCGGCCCGTCGGTGCTGGGCTTGATTGGCAATCCGCAAAGCGTCAGCCACATTTCCGAACTCGGGGTGGTGTTGCTGCTGTTCATCATTGGCCTTGAACTGTCGCCGCGACGTTTGTGGGTGATGCGCAAATCGGTGTTCGGCGTAGGCCTGGCGCAAGTGCTGCTGACGGGCTCAGTGATTGGTGTACTGGCGTTATTCGTGTTCGGCCAGCCGTTGAACAGCGCGATCGTGTTGGGCTTGGGCCTGGCGCTGTCGTCCACCGCGTTCGGTTTGCAAAGCCTGGCCGAGCGCAAGGAACTGACCAGTCCCCACGGGCGCTTGGCATTCGCGATTCTGCTGTTCCAGGACATCGCCGCTATCCCTTTGATCGCCATGGTGCCGTTGCTGGCGGGCGGCGATCACACCAGCAGCGCTGGCGAAGGCCTCAATCACGGCTTGCGCGTGCTGGGCAGCATCGCGGTGGTGGTGATCGGTGGGCGGTATCTGCTGCGCCCAGTGTTCCGGGTGGTGGCCAAGACCGGTTTGCCGGAAGTCTCGACCGCCACTGCGTTGCTGGTAGTGATAGGCACGGCGTGGCTGATGGACTTGGTCGGCGTGTCCATGGCGCTGGGGGCGTTCCTCGCCGGGTTGCTGCTGGCGGACTCCGAATACCGTCACGAACTGGAAGCGCAAATCGAACCGTTCAAGGGATTGCTGCTGGGTCTGTTTTTCATCAGCGTCGGCATGAGCGCCAACCTGAGTCTTCTCCTGAGCGCGCCGATCACGGTGCTGGGCCTGACTCTATTGCTGATCGCAATCAAACTGCCGCTGCTGTTTGTAGTCGGTCGGCTGGCGGGTGGTCTGGGCAAGGTCAGTGCGATTCGCCTCGGCATCGTGCTGGCGGCCGGTGGTGAGTTTGCGTTTGTGGTGTTCAAGATCGGCCGCGACCAGGGACTGTTCGAGCCGCGCCTGTACGACTTGCTGGTGCTGACCATCACCTTGTCCATGGCGGTGACGCCGCTGCTGTTGCTGGTGTGCGCGCGACTGGTCAGCCCCAAGGTTCAACCCGTGGTGGTGCCGGAGAAATTCCGCGCGATCGATACCGACACGCCACGCGTGGTGATCGCCGGCATGGGCCGTATGGGGCAGATCGTTGCGCGGATTTTGCGCGCGCAGAACATCAAGTTCGTCGCCCTCGACACCTCGGTGGAAACCATCGAACTGTCGCGCAGCTTCGGCGGCGTCCCAGTGTTCTACGGCGACCCGATGCGCCCGGAGATCCTCAGTGCGGCCAAGGTCGAGCAGGCGGAATACTTTGTCATCGCCACCGACGACCCGGACACCAACATCAAGACCGCCGAGTTGGTGCACAAACTCTATCCGCACATCAAAATCATCGCCCGGGCCCGTAACCGTCAGCATGTGCATCGCTTGGTGGACCTTGGCGCCGAGGCCATTCGGGAAACCTATTATTCGAGTCTGGAAATGAGCCGGCGCACGCTGGTCGGCCTAGGGCTGACCCAGGCCCAGGCCGATGCGCGGATCAAGCGCTTCAAGCATCACGACGAGCAGGTGCTGGAAGCCCAGCATGCGATTTATGACGATGCGGCGAAGGTAATGCAGACGGCGCAGGAAGCCCGGGTGGAACTGGCGAGGTTGTTTGAGTCGGATCAGTTGGAGGAGCAGGAATTGGGTAAGGCTTGAGAGCCAGCCCCTCACCCTAACCCTCTCCCCACGGGGCGAGGGGACTGACCGAGTTGTTCTTAGAGCTATATCGACCTGAAATATCGAGTCGACCTCAGGTATTGAAAAGCACGGAGATCAGCCCCCTTTCCCCCTCTCCCCCGTGGGGAGAGGGCTGGGTGAGGGGATGGATCTAACTGACACACAATCATTCGAGCAAACCCATCCCATGACCACCACCCACCAACCCGCCCCCGCCCTAAAAGAAATCTTCAACGCCGACCGCCTCAAACACATCGCCACCGAGATGACCGCGGTCTACCCCGAGTTCAACGCCAAAGCCTTCCTGAAACTGGCCAACGACGGGCTTGCCGATTTATCAATCATGCAGCGCATGGCCCGGGTCAGCGAGTGCCTGCACGCGGTCCTGCCGTTGAGCTATGAAGAGACGCTTGAAGTGCTGCGCGCCCTCGCTCCGCGGCTGAACAGCGGTTTCGTCAGCATTTCATTACCGCATTACGTCGCGACGTACGGCGGACATGCCTTCGAACAATCCATGGACGCGCTGAAATATTTCACTGCCTTCGGCTCCTCGGAGTTCGCGATCCGCCATTTCCTGCGCAGCAATATCGAAGGCTCCCTGGCGGTCATGCACGATTGGGCCCTGGACGAAAACGAACACGTCCGCCGCCTGGCCAGCGAAGGCAGCCGACCGCGCCTGCCATGGTCGTTCCGTCTGGAACAGATTCAGGCTGACCCAACATTGGCGGCGGCGATCCTCGACAACCTCAAGGCCGACAACAGCCTTTACGTGCGCAAGTCCGTGGCCAACCACCTCAACGACATCACCAAGGATCATCCCGAATGGGTGCTGGACCTGATCGAAGGCTGGTCGCTGGACAACAAACACACCGCATGGATCGCCAAACACGCCCTGCGCAGCCTGATCAAACAGGGCAACCAACGAGCGTTGGCGATCATTGGCGCGGGCGGAAAGCCTGAGGTCGAGATCATCGATGTGAAGGTGGAACCGGCGGTGATTCGTCTGGGTGAAAAAATCACCCTGTCCTTCGCCGTGAAATCCACGGTCGAGGACAGTCAACGACTGGTGATCGACTACGCCATCGATTACGTAAAAGCCAACGGCAGCACGTCGGCGAAGGTGTTCAAGCTCAAGGCGCTGACGCTTCCCGGCAAGGCGACCGAATCCATCGCCCGTAGCCAGCACATCAAGGAACTCACCACCCGCAAACACTACGTGGGCAAACACGCCGTGCACGTGCTGGTGAATGGGGAGCGCCTGGCTAGCACCTCATTCGAAATCCTCCCTTGAAACACGAACCCCTTTAGGAGCAAAGCTTGCTCGCGATGAACGAAGACGCGGTATGCCAGACCTGACGCCATCGCGAGCAAGCTTTGCTCCTACAGGGGATTGGGTCCAACAGTAGCCTCTGTTCGTGCTCACACAACTCCACCGCGTAATCCCATAGCAATCTGAGCCACACCGATTTGTGCTGCTCGCGCCGGTTGCTGATTCAGTTGGCGGTCCAGAGGGCCGAATCGTCTTCAGGGCTAAGGCTTATTAAGTCACCCATCAAGGGACCACAACTCTCGCGAACGACACCGAACAAATGTGGGAGCGATCTTGCTCCGGGCGGCGTTCCGACGAAGACGGCCGCACATCCAGCATCCGTGTAATTGCCTGCCACGTCGCGAGCCGTTTACAGGTGGCTCACGTTTTAGCGCTCGCCAAATAATGCGCAACCAAAGCATTGGCATGGCCATGCCCCATACCATGCTCAGTCTTCAGCCAGGCCACCATTTCCATGTGCTTTTTGTCGCTGACGGTTACGAGCACATCCAGCCAGTGGCTGATGGGCTGGCCATATTTTTTCTCGATTGACGGGAAGTACGACGCCGGGCCTTTTATTTTTGTGTCGTCGGTCATGCTGCAAGCTCCCTTGTTCGCGGCGGAGTGTCGGTCGACGCTCCTAGTCTTTACCCCACAAATTGAAGTCCAGGACGATCGCGCAGTCCAGCGCAAACAAGCTCGCAGTTAATAAGCAACCATTGAAGCTATCGCGAAGCGCTCTAAAGAACTGTCATTTCTAACAGGTCACTTTCAGTTTCGCCGGGGCTATGCTGCGCCCACTGGAATGAATTGAGGTGTTCATCATGTCTCGCAATCGTTACCTATTGCCGCTGGGCGTTTGCTTGTTGGCAATGCTGCCCGTGTTCCGCGATGCCCTAGGTGTCACGTGGGTGCCCTTAAAAGACGAAGTGGAATTTCAATGCGAAAACGGCAACACGGTGCCGGGCTACAGTGTGTATGTTGTCGGCAACCATCCGGAGCTAGGGAATTGGGATCCAGCCAAGGCCGTAAAGCTCGACCCTAAACCCGCCCCTAACAACTCTACATGGACCGGCAAGGTACTTTTTCCGGGCACGGACGACGGCAAAGATGTGGAATGGAAGTGTATCGTGCGCAAAGAGAACGACCCGACCGACGTGAAGTGGCAGCTTGCCAAAAACAACACGGTGAAGTTGGTTTTCCGCACAAAGAGTATCGGCACGTTCTGAGGCGTGAGTGAACTTATGGGAAAGTGAATCTGACACTTCCCCAAGATCAAAAGATCGGGCCGCGTTCGGACGATCTGTTGATGTTTGTTATCCCAGCAACAACCCCTGTTCCGCCTCACACAACCCCACCACGTAATCCCACAACACACGCAACCGCACGGATTTGTGCAACTCACGCCGCGTGCTGATCCAGTAGCTGCGCTGAATACTCTCATCCGGCAGCAACGGCACCAGGCCGGGATCGGCGCTGGCCATGTAACACGGCAGCACGGCGATCCCCAGGCCTGAGCGCGCAGCCTGTTGTTGGGCGATGACGCTGGTGCTGTGGAACACCACCTGCGGATTGCGGCAGAAGCTGTTGAGGAACATCAGTTCCTGGCTGAACAGCAAGTCATCGACATAGCCGATCCAGGCGTGGCGACCGAGGTCTTCGCGGCTGCGCAGCGGTGGCGAACGGTCGAGATACTCCTGGCTGGCGTACAGCGCCAATCGATAGTCAGTCAGTTTGCGGGTGACCAGCATGTCGGCGGCCGGGCGCTCCAGGTGGATGCTGATTTCGGCCTCACGATTGAGGATGCTGACAAAGCGCGGCACGGCCACCAGTTCCACTTCCAGCCCCGGATAACGTTCGAACAGGCCGTTCATGCGGCTGGCGAGGAACATGATGCCCAACCCTTCGGTCACGCCAACGCGGATCTTGCCCAGCGGCGCCGTGGACTGAGTGATTTCTTCCTGAGCCAGCAGCGCGACGTTTTCCATCGCTTCGGCGTGCTTGAGCAGCGCTTCACCGGCCGGGGTCAGCTCATAACCCTGGGCATGCTGAACAAACAATGCCGTGCCGAGGCTCTTTTCGATGGCCTCGATGTGCCGGGCCACGGTGGCGTGGGTGGTGTTCAAACGGCGGGCAGCGGTGAGCAGACGCCCGCTACGCTGCAACTCGAGAAAAAACCGCAGGTCATTCCAGTCGAACATGAACCGTCCTTGAGGTGGGGCTGTTTAAAAACGCACAGCGGCTGCGCAAAAACTAACATTCTTTTGACGAAAGCTAACAACTAGGATGACCGACAACAAGAACAATACGTTGAGGTCACGGATGCAGACTTCCCTGGATGAATACGACTACATCGTGGTCGGTGCCGGCCCGGCCGGTTGTTTGCTGGCCAATCGGTTGTCGGCCGACCCGCAACATCGCGTGTTGCTGCTCGAAGCCGGCGGCCGCGATAACTATGCGTGGATTCACATCCCCGTGGGTTACCTGTTCTGCATCGGCAACCCGCGCACCGACTGGTGCTTCAAGACCGAAGCGCAACCCGGCCTGCAAGGTCGCGCCCTGAGTTACCCGCGTGGCAAGGTGCTCGGCGGCTGTTCCTCGATCAACGGCATGATCTACATGCGCGGCCAGGCCGGCGACTACGACGGCTGGGCGGCCCAGGGCAATCCCGGCTGGAGCTGGAACAACGTGCTGCCGTTGTTCAAAAAGAGCGAAAACCATTTTGCTGGCGACTCGGAGTTTCACGGCGCCGCCGGTGAATGGCGGATCGAACGTCAGCGGCTGTCATGGCCGATTCTCGATGCCTTCCGTAGCGCCGCCGAGCAAAGCGGCATCGCCAGCATCGATGACTTCAACCAGGGTGACAACGAAGGCTGCGGCTACTTCCAGGTCAACCAGAAAGCCGGTATTCGCTGGAACGCGGCCAAGGCGTTTCTCAAACCGGTCCGCAACCGGCCTAATCTCACCGTGCTGACCGACGTCGAAGTGGATCGCGTGCTGCTGGAAAACGGCCGTGCGTCATCGGTCAGTGCGCGTTGGCAGGGTCAGGCGAAAACCTTCAAGGCGCGCAAGGAAATCGTGCTGTGCGCCGGTTCCGTCGGCTCACCGAGCATCCTGCAACGTTCAGGGATCGGCCCTCGCCCGCTGCTGCAACGCTTGGGGATCGGCGTTGCCCATGAGCTGCCGGGCGTGGGTGGCAATCTGCAGGATCACCTGCAACTGCGCCTGATCTACAAACTGGAAAACGCCCGCACCCTTAACAAGATCGCCGGTAGCCTGTGGGGCAAGATGGGCATGGGCCTGCGTTACCTGTATGACCGCAGCGGCCCGCTGTCCATGGCGCCGAGCCAACTCGGGGCCTTCGCCCGCTCGGGACCGGAGCAGACATCGGCGAATCTCGAGTACCACGTTCAGCCGCTGTCGCTGGAGCGTTTCGGCGAGCCGTTGCATGCGTTCCCCGCCTTCACGGCGTCGGTGTGCGATCTACGCCCGCAAAGCCGTGGTTGCGTCGAGATTCGCTCCACCGATCCGCAGGAAGCGCCGCTGATTCAGCCCAATTACTTGAGCCATCCGGAGGACTTGCGGGTGGCAGCAGACGCCATTCGCCTGACCCGGCGCATCGTCGCCGCACCGGCCCTGCAAGCGTTCAAACCAGTGGAGTACTTGCCCGGCGACAGCTTGCAGAGCGAAGAACAATTGCACGAAGCCGCCGCCCGCATCGGCACCACCATCTTCCATCCGGTCGGCACCTGCCGCATGGGCAACGACGCGGACGCCGTGGTCGATGCCGAGCTGCGCGTACACGGCATCCCAGGCTTGCGCATCGCCGACGCCTCGATCATGCCGCGTATCACCTCGGGCAATACCTGTTCGCCTACGCTGATGATTGCCGAAAAAGCTGCACAACTGATCCTGGAAACACCTACAAGGAGTTTTGCACCCGACGAAAAAGCACTGACCGCAGTCTCTTGAGCAAAGGAATAGCGACGCCAGCCCATAAGGCCGGCGCCGACAGTGGAACAAAAAAAACAATCACTGTGAGGGATACCGATATGTCAGAACATGTTCAGCCTCTGGAAGCCGTGCGCAGCGCGGGCACCAGCAAGGAAACCCAGAAAGTCATCTTCGCCTCGTCGCTCGGGACGGTCTTCGAGTGGTACGACTTTTTCCTCTATGGCGCCCTCGCGGCGGTGATCAGCAAACAGTTCTTTGCCGGGGTCAACGACACCACGGCGTTCATCTTTGCGCTGATGGCCTTCGCTGCCGGCTTCATCGTGCGACCGTTCGGCGCGCTGGTGTTCGGACGGCTGGGGGACATGATCGGGCGTAAATACACCTTCCTCGCCACCATCATCCTCATGGGGGTGGCGACTTTCTGCGTCGGGCTGCTGCCGACCTACTCGAGTATCGGCATCGCCGCGCCGATCATTCTTGTGGTGCTGCGCATGCTTCAGGGCCTGGCCCTGGGCGGTGAATACGGCGGCGCTGCCACGTATGTCGCGGAACACGCACCGATGGGTAAACGCGGTTTCCACACCAGCTGGATTCAGTCTACCGCGACCCTCGGGTTGCTGCTGTCGCTGTTGGTGGTGCTCGGTTGCCGCTACTTCACCGGTGACCAGTTCGAGGTCTGGGGCTGGCGGATTCCGTTCCTGTTTTCGATCATTCTGCTGGGCATCTCGACCTGGATTCGCATGAGCCTGCACGAGTCGCCTGCGTTCGTGAAAATGAAAGAGGAAGGCAAGCTCTGCAAGTCGCCGCTGCGCGATTCCTTCGGCAAATGGGAAAACCTTAAAGTCGTCCTGATCGCCCTGTTCAGCATCAACGCCGGGCAAGCCGTGACTTTCTACGCGGCGCAGTTCTACGTACTGTTCTTCCTCACCCAGTTCCTGAAAATGGACCCGGCCTTGGCCAACAGCCTGCTGATCGTCAGCGTGATCATCGGTGCACCGTTCTTTATTTTCTTCGGCTGGCTGTCGGATAAAGTCGGGCGCAAACCGGTGCTGATGATCGGCCTGCTGCTGGCGACTGCACTGTACTTCCCGATCTTCAAGTCCATCGCCCACTACGCCAACCCGGCCATCGACCAGGCGAGCCGTCAGGCACCGATCACCGTACTGGCTGACCCGGCCACCTGCACCTTCCAGTTCGACCCGGTGGGCAAGGCGAAATTTGATAGCCCGTGCGACAAGGTCAAAACCTTCCTGGTGAAACAGGGCCTCCCTTACAAAAGCGAAGCCGCACCGGCCGGCAGCGCCGTGCAGGTGAGCGTCGGTGAAGTGAAACTCGAAGGCTACGATGAAGCGGCCCTGCGTGGCGCCGTGACCCTGGCCGGATATCCGTCCCACGCCGATACGCAACAGGTCAACAAGTCCATGATCGTGGCGCTGATGGTGGCGCTGATCATCATTTCGGCCATGTGCTACGGCCCGCTGGCAGCGCTGATGGTCGAACTGTTCCCGACCCGCATCCGCTACACCTCGATGTCCCTGCCGTACCACATCGGTAATGGCTGGTTCGGCGGTTTCCTGCCAACGGTGTCGTTTGCCTTGGTGGTGTACACCGGGGACATCTTCTACGGGCTGTGGTACCCGGTGCTGATTACCGGGGTGAGCCTGGTCGTCGGGATGATCTGTTTGCGTGAGACCAAGAACGTGGATCTGGATACCAACTGACAGCACGTGTAAAAAACGCCCGGTAATGCGGGGAATGCTGGTCAGTTAAGGTTGGGGGACATATCCGTTTCTGCGGTAACGGCGTCTTAGGGTTCCGCCCTTACGGCGGGTCACTTTGGAAAAGCCCCAAAGTAACCAAAGGGCTCTTGCCCCTTTCGTTCGGTGCCTCGCCCAGGCTCGGCATGCCCTCGCTCCGGTCCTGCTCCGTGGGCCCGCCGCCATCGGCCATCCATGGCCGGGGGCGGCTAACCCGGCATCCATGCCGGGTTGCCCACTACGCAGAACCTCCACTCGGCCTCTCGAGGGGGCGTGCACCGCGAAAGCCAAAGCGAGGCGGCCTACCGGCCGACCTGGCTTCAAGTGAACGCATTTCCCTGTAGGAGCTGTCGAGCGAAGCGAGGCTGCGATCTTTTGATCTTGCCGTTGCCGTTGCTTTGGCTTCAGATCTGCCGCCCCTTTCCCAGAGGCCGAACGCAGGCGTTGCGCAGGGGGCACCGCGGCAAGGATGCCGCGGTAGCCGCCCCCGGCCATGGATGGCCGATGGCGGCGGGCCCCCGGAGCAATGCCGGAGTGAGGGCATGCCGAGCCTAGGCGAGGCACCGAATGGAGGGGCAAAAGCGCTTTGGTTGCTTTCGCGCTTTTCGAAAGTGACTTGCTGTAAAAGCGAAACCGCTAGCAGCCGCTACCGCAGCAATGGATATGTACCCCATCCCATCCCAAACTTTTCTTAAGTGAACAGCATTACCGCAATGCGGGGCGTTTTCGTTAATCTGACCCGACGCTCGACGCAACCATCGCCCCGCCACTCACCAGACCGAGGCACCATGATCATTTCATCCGCATCTGACTATCGCGAGGCAGCACGCCGCAAACTCCCGCGTTTTTTGTTTGATTACATTGATGGCGGGGCCTATGCAGAGCACACGCTGAGGGCCAATAGCGCTGATCTGACCGGCATCAGCCTGCGTCAGCGCATTCTGAAAAACGTCGAAACCCTGAGCCTTGAAACCACCCTCTTCGATCAACCACTTTCAATGCCGATCATATTGGCGCCGGTAGGGCTGACGGGAATGTTCGCCCGTCGTGGTGAAGTGCAGGCTGTAAAAGCGGCGGAAAATAAAGGCATCCCACTGTGCCTATCAACGGTTTCGGTGTGCTCGATCGAGGAAGTCTCGGCGCAAAGCCAGCAGTCCATCTGGTTTCAGCTGTATGTGTTGAAGGACAGAGGCTTCATGAAAAATGCACTGGAACGGGCGAAGGCCGCCGGTGTGAAAAACCTGGTGTTTACCGTTGACATGCCCACGCCCGGCGCCCGATACAGGGACGCCCACTCGGGCATGTCAGGCCCTTTTGCATCATCGCGGCGAATGCTTCAGGCCATGACTAAACCCGACTGGGCATTCAACGTCGGCGTCATGGGGCGTCCACACGACCTGGGCAATATCTCGAAGTACCTTGGCAAAGCCGTCACGCTCGAAGACTACATGGGTTGGTTGGCCAACAACTTCGACCCTTCGATCAGCTGGAGTGACCTGGAGTGGATTCGTGAGTTCTGGAAGGGCCCGATGATCATCAAAGGCATTCTCGATCCTCAGGATGCCAGAGACGCGGTCAGCTTTGGCGCGGATGGCATTGTCGTGTCGAACCACGGCGGGAGACAGCTGGACGGCGTGCTCTCCACCACCCGGGCGTTGCCGCCCATCATGCAAGCCATCGGTAATGATCTGACGGTGCTGGTCGACTCGGGAATCCGCTCGGGGCTTGACGTTGTACGGATGTTGGCACTGGGCGCAAAAGGCGTATTGCTGGGGCGCTCCATGGCCTATGCACTGGCCGCCGATGGTCAACACGGGGTGGAGAATATGCTGGATATCTTCTCCAAGGAAATGCGCGTCGCCATGACCTTGACCGGGGTGACCTCGATTGGCCAGATTGATGAATCCACGCTGGTGGATGCTGTTCGATGAGCTGAACACCTGACCTTAAAACGCCGCGCCCATGCGCGGCGTTTTCGTTGATACCTGTAAAGCGCCCCTCACTCAACGTCTTTGAGCACCTCAAACGTAACTTGATCGGGATAGAACGCCATGTAGCCGCGAATCTGATCGACCGACACTTTGGGGTCTTCATAGCTCCACACCGCGTTAGCGCCCTCATGTCCCGGGACTTGCAGACTGAAATAGCTGGCATCGCCCTTGTAGGGGCAATAACTCGTGTGATCGGTGCGGGCAAAGTATTTTTCATCGATGTCCTCCCGCGGTACGTAATACACCGGAGGATAGTTGGCCTCGAGCAACACCAGCGCCCGTGCGGAAGCGGCCACCTGAATACCGTGAAACTTCACAAGCAGGCAGCCTGGCTGCTCTGCAATGGTGATGACAGGACTAGGACCGGTGCTTTTCATGAAATACGTTCCTCATGACGGTGATGAACCTGTGAGAGCGAGGGTTGCCCGCGGTGGGCGGCGCAGCAGCCCCAAAACCTGAGACCACGACTTTCAGGTATAACCCAGATTTTGCACTCACGACGGCTTCGCAGCCGAACGGGACGATGCGGCGTTCCGACGAGCCCTTCGCCCGCCGGGCCCGGTGTAAGCGCGTCAGCCGCATAGGCTTCCCTGTGCAATGAATCGCAATGCACCGACTGTACATCCATACAGATAAAGATTGCCCCATCGCTCGTCAGCCGCCATTCTGTCCGCCTCTCGACAGTTGATGAGCGATGGTGGTTATGCGGCTGTACCTCTGTGAAAAACCTTCCCAGGCCAAAGACATTGCGGCCGTCCTCGGCGCCAGGCGTCGTGGCGACGGCTGCTGGCTGGGAACGGACGTCACGGTGACCTGGTGCATCGGCCATCTGCTGGAAACCGCGCCGCCGGACGCCTATGACGCGCGTTACAAGCGCTGGGTGCTGGCGGATCTGCCGATCATTCCAGAGAAGTGGAAGATGACCGTCAAACCGCGTACGGCCAGCCAGTACAAAGCGGTCAAGCGGCTGCTCGGCGAGGCCGATGAATTGGTGATCGCCACCGACGCCGACCGTGAAGGCGAGATGATCGCCCGGGAACTGGTCGAGCATTGCCGTTATCGCGGACCGATCCAGCGGCTATGGCTGTCGGCCCTGGACGATGCGTCGATCCGCAAGGCGTTGGCAGCCCTGAAACCGGGGGCCGAGACCTTTAGCCTTTACCATTCGGCACTCGGGCGCTCGCGGGCCGACTGGTTGATCGGGATGAACATGAGTCGGCTGTTCACACTGCTGGGGCGTCAGTCCGGTTATCAGGGCGTTTTGCCGGTCGGTCGGGTGCAAACGCCGACCCTGCGCCTGGTGGTGGATCGCGACCGCAGCATCGCCGATTTCGTGCCGGTCGCCTATTGGGCCATCGATGTGCAACTGCTGCATGACGGCACCGCGTTCACCGCCCAGTGGCGTGCGGCCTCCGAGGTTTGCGACGATCAGGATCGCTGCCTGAATCAGGCGTTGGCGCAAAATGCAGCGGCAGCAATTGGCAGTGCGGCGAGTGCCCGGGTGATCAAACTGCGCACCGAGCGGATGCGCGAAATCGCCCCCCTGCCCTTCGATCTGGGCACCTTGCAGGAAGTCTGTTCGAGGAAGCTCGGGCTCGGCGCCCAGGAAACCCTCGACATCGCCCAGGCCCTGTACGAAACCCACAAGGTCATCACCTATCCACGTAGCGACTGCGGTTACCTGCCCGTGAGTCAGCACAGCGAAGCACCGGGCATTCTGGCCGCGCTGAGGCAGGCTGATCCGGCACTGAACGCCTTGAACGATTTCCTGCAGCCTCAGCGCCGCTCACGGGCCTGGAACGACGCCAAGGTCAGCGCTCACCACGGCATCATCCCCACCGCTGCGGCGAAAAACCTCGAGCGGCTGGCGGGCAAGCAGCGGGCGGTCTACACCCTGATCCGCGCGCGTTATCTGGCGCAGTTTCTGCCCAACCATGAATACGACCGGACCCAGGCCGACTTCGACTGCGCCGGTGAAGCCTTGCGTGCCGTCGGCAAGCAGATCGTCGAACCCGGCTGGAAGCGCGCACTGCCCGAAGCCCTCGCCCCGGCCAAGGGCCGCGAAGCACCTGCGCCACAAACGCTGCCGGCATTGGCCGAAGGACGTGACTGCGCGGTGGCCGACGTAAAGCTCAAGGACCTCTGGACGCAACCGCCCAAACCGTTCACCGAAGGCGATCTGATCAAGGCGATGAAGAACGTCGCCAAACTGGTGGAAGATCCCCTGCTCAAGCAGAAACTCAAGGACACCACCGGCATTGGCACTGAAGCGACCCGCGCCTCGATCATCCAGGGCCTGCTCGACCGTGGTTATCTGATCAAGAACAGCAAGGCCCTGGCCGCCACCCCGGCTGCGTTCAGCCTGATCGACGCGGTGCCGCGTGCCATCGCCGACCCCGGGACCACAGCGATTTGGGAGCAGGCGCTGGACATGGTGCAGAGCGGCGAGATGAGCCTGGAAGAATTCGTCACCAAGCAGGCCGCGTGGATGAGCAAACAGGTCGCCCGATGCGCCGGCCTGAGCCTGACCATCAGCGGACCGGCAAGCCCCGCAGGGGGCGGTGCCACACCGTGGAAAAACAAACGCAAGCCAGCCAAACGAAAGCCCTTGACGGGCACCAAACGCGCGGCAAAACCGGCGAGCAAGGCTTGAGGGCACTTCGAGCGAGCCAAAAGGGTCTAGTGTTCTTCAAGTCCAGCGACAACCCCATTTTCTGAGAAGGCATCGACCATGATTATCGTGCATCACCTGAACAACTCCCGTTCCCAGCGGATTCTCTGGTTGCTGGAAGAACTGGCCATCCCTTACGAGCTGAAACGCTATCAGCGCGACCCGAAGACCAACCTGGCACCGCCCGAATTGAAAGCGATCAATGCCCTGGGTAAATCACCGGTCATCGAAGACGGCGCGCAGAAGCTGATCGAGTCCGCCGCGATCATCGACTACCTGATCCGCCGTCATGGCGACGGTCACCTGCAACCCGATCCGTCCACCCCCGCCTATGACGAATACGTGCAGTGGCTGCATTTCGCCGAAGGCTCGGCGATGTTGCCGCTGATGTTGAACCTGTACGTGGGACGCCTCGGTGAAGCCGGCACGCCGTTGCATCCGCGGATCAATTCGGAGGTGGCCAACTACCTGGGTTACCTCGACACGGCTCTGAGCCAATCCGATTACCTGCTGGGCGATGAGTTCAGCGCCGCCGACATCCAGATGAGTTTTATCGGTGAGATCGCCAGAGCCCAAGGCAAGCTCGGCAACTATCCTCATATAGCGGTCTGGATTGAACGCTTTCAGGCTCGCCCGGCCTATCAAGCCGCACTGAAAAAAGGCGGGAAATACGATTTCGCCCCCACTGAGTGATAACGCCCGGGCCAGGGATGGCCTGCACCTCAGGAGCTATCAACATGCCCTTGATCGAACTGCACGCCGCCCACCGCGACGAACTGGAAACGATTGAAAACCTAATGCAGTTCTACATGTATGACTTCAGCGAGTGGCTGCCGCTGAAGCTCGGTGAGCATGGCTTCTTCAATGCCCAGCCCAAACCGGGTTACTGGCGCAACCCCGCAACCAGGCCGTTTCTGATCAAGGTCGACGGAGAATTGGCCGGTTTCGTGACGGTGGATGACGAAACCCATCTTCACGGCGCCGAGTACAACATCGGCTACTTCTTTGTCAGTCGACGCTTTCGTGGCCAAGGTGTGGCGAAGTTTGTCGTTTCCACCCTCTTGAGCCGGTTCCCCGGTCAATGGCAAATTTTCCATCTCGACGCGAATCAGCCTGCGCGGCGGTTCTGGGCCCGGGTCCTGGCCGATCTCACCCATGGCGAGTTCACCCTGCATCAGCTGCCGATAGACGGTTATCCCTGCACCGTTTACCGATTCCAGACATCGTTGCCATCGTCCTGACTGGCGCTTTCCGATTCCGCTTTTTAATTCCAAACGACTTTGTCCGACAATATGTAGTGACCAAAAATAATCACTACAAAACCGTTGACGCCTCCGATTTGCCCTTGCATGATGCAGACGTCTCCCCGATCGGGAGAACAGGCAACACGTTTGAGCAAGCTCGTCTGACCGCCGAGCTGTTTTTCCCGGATACACGCTGCCCACAAGGCAGATTGAAGAAGCTGACCTGGCCTGAACGTCCAGTACAAGGACGAGAAGCGCTGGCGATCAATCCTCATGAAGCTTGTGGCCGACCCTGAAAACGTCGGCAGTGGCCAGAAGGTTTTCGCCGCTTCTCCTCGTTGTGACGCTATTGCGTAGCAGTTATTCAACACGACTACATGCAGCAGACGCGGGATCCCGTCATTTTGGCGGCTGACCGCTGACGTCCTGGTTTCGGTGCCAGGGATCAACTAACCGATGGGCTACCTGTATTAGCGAATCAACTTTGAAAGATCACCAAATGGTCAAGGGGCTTACTATGAATCTGAACAATCAACCCACTTTCGATGAACTGGCTCACCTGTTCGCTGCGCAAAAAGACAGCCATGACAGCCATATTCTGTGGATCAGCAAGTCGGGCCAGGTGCATATCGACTGCCTGTCGCCTCATGCCCATGAAGCGGAGTTCGACAAGAACAACCAGAACCTGCTCGCCCGACTGAAGATGTACCGTCGCGGCCAAGGCTATGTCGGCAAGAAAGCCGCGGCTGACAAGGACTTCATCGGTAATGTTCTGCAAACGCTGAAACAGGCATGGGCCTCGATGCAGAATCAGAGCGAAGTTCGGGTGATTGATCGGTTCTACTGATACCTCCACACCCCATCCATAAAAAGGCCCCGCTCGTCATATCGAGCGGGGCCTTTTTGTTTGTCTCGTGCGCACCAAACAACGCTATCGTTAACCGTGTGCACTGGATCATTGGAGGTTTGTGATGAACATACATCTGGCAGGCTTACTGTTGCTCGTAATGGCCAGTGCTGCCCATGCAAACAGCATCACCGGCGTTCCGTTGTTCGATGCGGACTGCCCCGGCAAAATCATCGTCCACGCGGATCAGGACGGACCGGTGTTGATCAACAGCAAGGAAGCCGAGACCAGAGCCCTTGACGATCGCCGTTTCGAAGCCAGGGGTTCGGGCGTCGTCATCTCGATCCTCCTCGCCGATGACGATTCGGTCACGGTGTCCTCTACGGGCAAGGCACCCAATGGTGTGTGCCAATTAATAGAAGACTGATGCCGTCGACTCACCTGCAGCCGCACCCAACACCAGTTCCATAAAAGCCTTCGACGCGGCACTGTGATAGTTGTTTTTGCGTCGGAGCAGCGCGGCCCCTCGTTTGGGCGCCTCCCCCAACAACGGGATTTTGCTCAACGCCCGGTCTTCGGTGGCAATGGGCTCCGGAAGGATGGTGGCGATGGCCGTGTGCCGAATGACTTCCAGCAAGGTGCTCACCGAGTTGACCTCGATCACCACCTTCGGCGTGATCTGCTCCTGAGCAAAGTACTCATCAATGCGGGTACGGGTAACGAAGTCGGGGGCCAGCAGCGCAAATTCCAGTTGCGCGACCTCTTGCGCGGACAACGCGACCTGGCTTTCGTATAACGGGTGATCGCGCCCCACCATGACGCCCAACGTCTCGGTAAACGCCGGGATCGACTCGATGTCGGCATTTCTGACCTGGGTAAACGCGATGGCGATATCCAGTGAGTCATCCACCAGACCGGCCTCGATGTCATCCATCGACAGCTCGAAAATCTGTAGATGGATGTTCGGATACCGCGCCACGTAGTCGCGCACCAGCGGCCCCACCAGGTACGCCATGAACGTTGGGGTCATGGCCAGTCGCAAGGTGCCGCGGGATAAATCCTTCACGTCATGCAGCGCACGTTTGCCTGCCTCCAGTTCCACCAGCACCCGACGAGCACACTCGATGTAGGCCTCTCCCGCATCGGTGGGTTTCACCGTGCGCGAGGTTCGGTCGAACAGACTGACACCCAGGGTTTCTTCCAGTTGCCGGATCTGTTGGGACAGGGTCGGCTGCGAAACGTGAAGCGCCTCGGCGGCGCGGGTGAAACCGCCGTGGTCGGCAACCGCCAGCAAATAGCGCAAATGTCGGAGCAACATGAGTAATCACCATCTATAGGCTGTGCTTATGCACTGCATTGTACATCGGTCTTGGACGCTATGGATCGATCAGCAGAAGATTGCTCCACACCCAAGCAACATCACTCCCGACAGGAGAAACACCATGCAACAATCCCACGCTTACAACGACCCAAGCCTGGCCCTGACCACGTCGATCCTCGATGCAAAAGCGCGCAAAAACCTGTCCTGGCAGGACCTGACCGACGGCACCGGTCTCGGCCTGGCCTACGTCACTGCCGCCCTGCTCGGTCAGCACCCGCTGCCGGAAAGCGCCGCCAAAGTGATTGGCGAGAAACTGGACCTGGACGCCGACACCGTGGCCCGCCTGCAGATCATCCCGTTGCGCGGCAGCCTCTCGGGTGTCCCAACCGATCCGACCATCTACCGCTTCTACGAAATGATCCAGATTTACGGCACCACCTTGAAAGCCCTGGTTCATGAGCAATTCGGCGACGGCATCATCAGTGCGATCAACTTCAAGCTCGACATGAAGAAAGTCGAAGACCCGGAAGGCGGCTCCCGCGCAGTGATTACCCTCGACGGCAAGTTCCTGCCACTGCGTCCTTTTTAAGTGGATACCGGCCGCACCACGACGCTGTATCCGTAGCAGCTGTCGAGCCTGCGAGGCTGTGTTCGAGCCGGGGTCGCGCTCGACCGAAGTTCTCGCCAGATCCAGGCGACTGCTGCGCAGCCGAACGCAGCCTCGCGGGCTCGGCAGCTACTACAAAATAATCACTCGATTCACGTATGAGGACATCGCTATGAAAGCGCTCATCGAAGGTTTTTTGAAGTTCCAGAAAGACGCCTTTCCGCAACGGACCGACCTGTTCAAACACCTGGCCACCACCCAGCATCCGGGCACGCTGTTCATCACCTGTTCCGACAGCCGTGTCGTGCCGGAACTGCTGACCCAACAAGAACCCGGTGAACTGTTTGTGATCCGCAATGCCGGCAACATCGTGCCCTCCTACAGCCCTCACCCCGGCGGTGTGTCGGCCACGGTCGAATATGCGGTCGCGGTGCTCGGCGTCACCGACATTGTGATCTGCGGGCACTCGGATTGCGGCGCCATGACCGCCGTTGCCAAATGCAAATGCATGGACCACCTGCCCGCCGTCAGCGGCTGGTTGCAACACGCCGAGTCAGCGAAAGTCATCAACGAATCCCGCCCTCATGCCAATGAAGCGGCGAAGGTGAGCTCAATGGTTCGGGAGAATGTCATCGCGCAACTGGCCAATATCCAGACGCATCCGAGCGTGCGCCTGGCTCAGGAGAAAGGCCTGTTGAATTTGCATGGTTGGGTTTATGACATCGAGACCGGTTCGGTCGACGCCCTGGATGCCGACAGCCACCGTTTTGTGGCGCTCGCCGAGTATCCGGACACCTGCGCCCTTCAAGCACGATCCATAGAAGCAGCAGCCTGAAGCGTGTATCCATTGGCACCGAGGCGATCGACGCAGCGCTCCCGGCTCACGGGAGCGCTGCACTGACACGATCGACTGGGTTATTTATCGTCGATCTTTGTTGACGATTGTGGCCGATTCTCAGGGGCCTCTTCAGCGTTGGGTGGTTCTGGAATGCTGCCTGGCGTGAACACGTGAGTCAGCAAGTCTTTGGCATCGACTTCGACGACCCCCTGAACCGAACGGGCCAGAGCAACAGCCTGCTCACACTGTTTATGGGTGTTGACGCGACCGCTCAATGCCACCGTGCCCCCGTGGGTTTTGACATGGATTTGCAGGCCAAGGCTGGGTTCAGCCATTGCCAGGGCTGACTTCACCCTCGCGGTAATCCACGTGTCGTGAACGCCCCTTTCCAGATCATGAGAGTATTGTTGAAAGGAATGAAGTTTCATGGTGTAACCCTCTCTCCGTCATCGGATGCACTGCCCGTCCATTGGCTGTGCAGCCTTGACTCTCAGGCGAGCGTTTTGGACATCTGATACGTTTTGGAGTGCTCGCCACGCCCATACAGACGCACATTAAGTATAGTGCGGCCGTTGACTGGGGTCGTGGTGCTGGATCAGCGTTTGACCGACAGATCCGTCTGGGTCATGCGACTGCGGATCGTGAACACCCCATCTCCCGAGAGAATCGCACTGCGAGCAAACAGACGACCGCTCTCCCAGTTCGAAAGCCCCAGTTCCGGCTTGTTCAGCGCGTACTGTCCGTCGACCCAGCGGGTAATCCCGTTGCCGACAAAAGGTGCGTTGACCGCGTTGTAGAAGCGTTCCTGAGCCGCGGCATCTTCACTGATCAACGACACGGTGAATTGCGGGCTATAGCGATTGAACAACTCGATGGCGCTGTCCAGGTCATCGACAATCTTCAGGCTGACTTCTGGGGTTTCTTCCCATTCCCACTCCCGGCCCAACTGATCCTCGGGCAGCGGTTCGGCCAACGCTTCGGTTTGATAGCCTTCGGCGCGGTACACCTCAACGCTGGCAGTCTGCCAATCGGTCGGCAAGTACGGCTCGCTGCCTTCGACGATGTGCAATTTGCAGCCCTGCCCGCGTGCGGTGCCGGCCTGTTGCAGCGCGTCGAGGAACAGCGGCAGCAATTGCACAACACGGTCACGGTGAATCAGGCAGACGTTCATCGTGTTGCAGACTTTGCGATCCAGCGAGTTGCGCACTACCGCGGCAAAGCGCTTGGCATTGGCGTCCTTGTCGGCGATCAACCAGGCGCCACCGGTGCCGTGCAGGCTGACGGCGGTGCCGGCCTGCTGGGCGATGCTGCCCAATTGACTGACAGCGCGACCCGAACCACGGGCCACCGCCAGCGACAGACGCCGGTCGGCGAACATCGCCCAACCGGCCGCGTGATTGACGCTTTCCACCAGCGACACCGCGCCGGTCGGCAACCCGGCGTCGCTCAGTGCCGGATTCAGCGCGTGGGTGACGATGGCTTGCGCCGTGCCCAACGCATCGCTACCAATGCGCAACACCGCCGTGTTACCCGTACGCAACACACCGGCGGCGTCGGCGAAGACGTTCGGTCGCCCTTCGAAGACGAACGCGACGATGCCGAGCGGCGAGACCACTTGCTCGACTTTCCAACCGTCATGCTCGATGCAACTGACCACTTTGCCGCGCGTGGCCGACGCATCGCGCCAGGCCCTGAGGCCGGCGATCATGTCGCGGCGCATGCGTTCATCCGCCAGAAGCCGCGTGGTGGAACGTCCACGGGCCTTGGCCCGCTCGATGTCGGCCAGGTTGGCGGCTTCGATCAAGGCCCAGCAGTCAGGGTTTTCCAGGCGTTGGGCGAAGCGATCAAAGAACTCGCTGATGGCTTGATCGGAGACCGCGGCCATTGCGCTGAACGCCGCTTCGGCACGCTCGATTGCAATGGCCGCCGCTTGCTGGTCAGCCACCGGAATCAGCAACAATTCGCCGCTGACCTGCTCCACCAGCAAATGGTCCCCGGGCTGAAAACGCGCGGCCAATTCGGGGCTGACCACAGAGACACGATTCCCGGCGAAAGGGATAGGCGTGCCAGCGACTAGACGTTCGAGCGCAAGAGACATGAAGCGGTTTCACCATGCTGTGGGCGGCCGGAAAATGTATAGGAAAATCCCTGGAGCGTCATTAACCGCACGCCTGACCGGTGATCGAAAACCCGGCGGCCCGGCACACGGCCCTCCTACGCTAAAAGAGGTACACGCAGCCGGGTCGAAGCGTTGCCGCGCTGACCCGGTCTAGAACACCGACCAGCCAATCCGCTGACTCAGCAACTCCAGCGCGGCCATGCCCGCGAGGGAGTTGCCGGCGGTGTTCAACTCCGGCGACCAGACGCACACCGTGAATTGCCCCGGCACCACCGCGACAATCCCCCCGCCCACGCCGCTCTTGCCGGGCAAACCGACGCGATAGGCAAAATTGCCGGCTTCATCGTAGAGGCCGCTGGTGGCCATGATCGAGTTGACTTGCTGGGTCTGGCGGGCGGTTAGAATCTGTTCACCGCTGTGCTTGCAGAAACCGTCATTGGCCAGAAAACAGAACGCCCGCGCCAGATCCACGCAGCTCATGCGCAGGGCACAATGGCTGAAGTAACTGCGCAGTACCGCTTCGACGTCGTTGTGGAAATTGCCGAAAGACTGCATCAGATAAGCCATCGCCGCGTTGCGCGCACGATGCTGGTATTCGGACTCGGCGACCTTGCCGTCCACCATGACTTGCGGGTTGCCGGACAGCCGACGGACAAAATCGCGCATGGACAGGGCCGGCGCGGCAAAGCGTGACTGGTTGATGTCGCAGATCACCAGCGCACCGGCATTGATGAAGGGATTGCGCGGGCGCCCGCGCTCAAACTCCAGTTGCACCAGCGAATTGAACGGCTGGCCGGAAGGCTCGTGACCCAGGCGTTTCCAAATGGCTTCGCCGGAGTGTCCGATGGCCTGCACCAGGCTGAACACCTTGGAAATACTCTGCACCGAGAACAGCGTATGGGCATCGCCGGCGCAATACAGTTCGCCGTCATTGCCATACACCGCGATGCCCAACTGATCGGCCGGCACCGTACCGAGGGCGGGAATGTAGTCAGCCACCTTTCCCTGGCCGATCAGGGGACGTACTGCGTCAAGGATCTCGTTCAACAGCGCTTGCATGCCGGGTTCCGAAGTCTCGCCCCATGGGATTGTGGGGACACAGACGCTAGACGCCAGCGGTCGAGGCCGGATCACATGCCACCGGCTCTCTGTAGCAGCTGTCGAGCCCCAGCGAGGCTGCGTTCTAGCTGAGCAATTTCAGGGTTACGTATCACAGTGTGTACAGCCCCGCCCCCGACACACCCCGCCTCTAAAACCCCACGCCAAAGACACATCGCAGATACACCTGCTTGATGAACTGTGCCTGTCGATTGGCCACGCCGATCAGAGCGCTCAACTCACTCAATGCTACGGAGTATCACCATGTTCAAACTCTCGACTTCTTCTTTGACCCTCGGCCTGATCATCGCTGGCGGCCTGGCCCTGTCCAACGTGGCTTCAGCCTCTGAGTCCGAGGCGTTCAGCATGAAACAACTGGCCCACGGCTACAGCCAGGTCCAGGCCGACTCGGCAGAAAAACCGGCGGAAGGTAAATGTGGCGAAGGCAAGTGCGGCGCCGGCGAGTAACCCAATGTGTGGGGCACCGCGGTGCCCCTCCTCCCTCACTGAACGGAGATCAAGCCCATGTCCACCTCACTCTCTTCGGCTGTGAAAGGCCTGCACCTGAACCTCGACCGTGCCGGTAGCTGGATTGCGCCGCTGACCCTGCGGGTGTTCCTTGCCTGGGAGTTCTTCGAATCAGGCCTGGAAAAATTCAATGGCGAAAACTGGTTTGCCGATATTCAGGACAGCTTCCCGTTCCCCTTCAACCACGTGCCGGCCACGCTGAACTGGGACCTGTCGATGTGGGCCGAACTGATCTGCGCCCTGGCCATACTGGTCGGCCTGGGAACGCGGATCTCGGCAATCATTTTGATCGTGGTCACGGTCGTCGCGACCGCCGCCGTTCACTGGCCGGCCGATTGGTCTACATTGAGTGAGCTTGCCCAGGGTTACGCCATCAGCAACAAGGGTCACGGCAACTTCAAACTGCCGCTGATCTACCTCGCGGCCTTTATGCCGCTGTTGCTCTCGGGTGCCGGCAAGCTCAGCCTCGATGCGCTGCTGGCTCGAGTCTTCTGGCGCCGCGATAACCGCTGAAACGCCAGGGACTCGATACGTCAAGAACCCAGCATCGACGACTTACAGCCCCAACAAGCTTCACCCCACTCACATGCGAAGAAAGGAGCCACCATGAGCGTGACCACCCAATGGATCGAGATCGACAGCGCCGACGGAAAATTCGGCGCTTACCTGGCCATTCCGCACACCCGCAAAGGCCCGGGGATCGTGTTGATCCAGGAAATCTTTGGCGTGAATGAACACATCCGCTCGGTCGCCGAACAATACGCTGCCGACGGTTACCTGGTGATTGCACCAGACCTGTTCTGGCGCAGCGGCCACCGCATCGAACTGACCTACGACGAGGCCGGTTGGAAACGCGCCGTCGAGTTGATGAACACCACCGACATCAGCAAGGCACAGACCGACATCGAACTGGCCATCGACGCCTTGAAAGCCCAGCCGGGTCTGGACGGCGGCATCGCCTCGATTGGTTACTGCTTCGGTGGTTTGCTCTCGTACCACACCGCCGCCAATGGACTGGTGGACGTGGCCATCGCCTATTACGGCGGCGGAATCCAGAATCAGCTGGACCGGGCCGATGAAATCGAAGTGCCGCTGCTGATGCACTTCGGTGAACAGGACAGCCACATCCCACTGGAAGCCGTGGAGAAAATCGCCGAGCGTTTCGATACCAACGATAACGTCGAAATTGTCGTGTATCCGGAAGCCGAACATGGCTTCAACTGCTCGCATCGCGACAGCTACAACCAGCGCGCAGCGGTTGAGGCACATGGCAACACGCTGATCTTTTTGGGTATGGAACTGTAAGGCCAGGCGAGCAAAAGGGGACTTCCAGAGTCCCCTTTTTTGTATCTGCCGTTTAACGACTGATTTCTTCCACAGTATCGGTCACCGCCAGTTTCGGATGCGCACTGCGCTCATGCGCATGGGCTGTCGGTGTGCGGTCGATCAGCAGGCTCAACAGTTCTGGACGGCTGTAGTGACCGCGCGAATCCATCATGCGTTTGCGCTTGTCGATCAGGCCCATGTCGAGGTCGACGATCACCTCGCCTTCGCCTTCGCCTTCGGTCAGCGAGCCCAGCACTACGCCGTCCGGGCTGATGATCGCGGTAAAGCAACCACCGGAAATGGGGCCGATGGGGCAGCCGGTATCGGCCATGATTTGCGCCTGTTGCTCAGGGTTCAGCCAGGCCGTGGAGTTGACCACGAAGCACGCCGATTCCAGCGCGTGTTGACGAATGTTGACTTCCATTTGCGAGGTAAACAGCGGGTCAGCAAACGACCCTGGGTACATCGAGGCGTGGATCTGTTCGCCGTCGGCCATCAAGGCGTAACGGGCCAGCGGGTTGTAATGTTCCCAGCACGCCAGTTGGCCGATGCGCCCTACCGCGCTGTCGCTGCGACGCGCAGCGGAAAAGTCCCGCACGCTTGCACTGCAACGGCTCGACGCCTATCTGCTGCAAACACCCGGAACGACGCCTTGCTACACCAAGTTCAAGATGATCCGCGAGCGGGCCGCGACGTTCAATACCGGCTCGTTCTCACACTACGCGGAAGACCCGCTGATCCGGGCGCTACTGCTGTCGCTGACCGGTATCGGCGGCTCGGCCATTGTCGATGCGTTGAACTATGCGAAGTTCTAGCAGCAACGGGTATTACATTTCCCAAGGCCGAAACGGGCCTCCTGACGCTCACGGAAAAACGCCGAATAGCTCATGACCGGTTCGCCGGGACGATTGAGCGCCATTTGCGCAACGTAGTTATCGTAATCGGGCACGCCGACCATCAAACGCGCGCCCTGGCTGAGGAACTTCGCGACATGCTGCAGTTTGCGGTACATGGCAATTCTCTCTATGAGTGTGGGGCTGGCCCATGAAACCGCACTGATGTATCTGCAATGTGTCAGCACCGGGGCGCTTTGTATGTTCAAGTATCAAACGCATCGATGCTCAACGCCCGGCTCGTTCTCACGCTAGGCTGAAGAGTAACGACATCGTGAAAGGAGGCGTTTGAGATGCAACTCATCACGTTGAAAATCGATAAACCGGAAGCGACGAACTTCATTTTGGGTCAGACCCACTTCATCAAGTCCGTCGAGGACATCCACGAAGCGTTGGTCAATGCCGTGCCAGGTATCCGCTTTGGCGTGGCCTTTTGCGAAGCTTCCGGCAAATGCCTGGTGCGCTGGTCCGGCACCGATACCGCCATGATCGAACTGGCCCGGAGCAATGCCCAAGCCATCGGCGCAGGCCATAGCTTCATCATTTTCCTCGACGATGGCTTCTATCCCGTAAACGTGTTGAACGCCGTCAAAATGGTTCCAGAGGTGTGCCGAATTTTTTGTGCAACGGCCAATCCGACTGAAGTGATTCTCGCCGAGACGGACCAAGGGCGAGCGATTCTGGGCGTGGTGGATGGCTACTGTGCCCGTGGCATTGAAGGCGAGGAAGACATCCTGTGGCGCAAGAACCTGTTGCGGCAGATCGGCTACAAACTTTGAGCACCTTCCGTTATCTGACGCAGATCGACGAGGTCGAGCAGCTGATCAGCAGCAGTCGGGCAACCCCTAAAGGCCTGATTCGCGTCAACGCTTCGCTGGGATTCGGTCGGCGCTATATCGGCCCCGCCCTGGGCGCGTTCTTCGCGCAATACCCGGAGGTGGAAATACAGCTGGAAATCAGCGACCACCCGCTCGACCTGACGACTCACGGGTTTGACCTGGGTATTCGTTTCGGCACGCTGCCGGACGCCGCCTTACATGCCCGAAAGATCGCCTCCAATCGCCGTCTGTTATGCGCCTCGCCGCTGTACCTGGAACAACATGGCGTGCCCAACACCTGGCGGATTTACAGCAACACAACTACATCTTCCTGCGGCAAAACGAAACGCCCAACGGCGTGTGGCGTTTCACCAACGGTGGGCGCACGCAAAACATCAAAGTGCGCGGCGCGTTAGGCTGCAACGACGGTGAAGTGGCCCTGAACTGGGCGCTGGAAGGATACGGCATTTTGCTGCGGGCCGAATGGGACATCGCTCGTTACGTGCGCATTGGTCGCTTGCGCCTGGTGCTGGAGGATCAGACCCCCACCCGCGCCGATGTCTACGCCGTGTATCCGCAACAGTTGCACCTGTCGGCGCGGGTACGCAGCCTGATCGATTTTCTGGTCGAGCGCTTCAAGCACATCGATCATCTGGAGGAACCGGAATCTACGCACGACTGAACAGGGTTGGTGGGCGTCAGCTCACGGAGCTGCCGGTGGTCGTTGCATTTCGCTTGTCACCGGCGTTTGACTAAGCTGAACAAATCGGTACGAACTGAAACCCAAGTGATAGCGGCCATCAGCGGATCTGGGTGGGTATCAAGACGGTAAATCACAAAGGAGACGACTATGTATGCGGTCATACGAACCTACTCAGGTCCTGGTGCAAAGCAGCTTTTCGATGTTTTAGAAAAGCAAAAGGCCGACGTCGAAGCTGCCCTCCGGAAAGTGGCTGGCCTGGCAAGCTACACACTGCTACCTCTCAGTGATGGCGGTATGTCGGTGACTGTTTGCACGGACAAGGCCGGCACCGATGAGAGCATGAAAGTCGCTCGCGACTGGATTCAGAAAAACGCCTCGCACATCCACGCGAACCCGCCAGTCGTCACGGAAGGCCCGGTCATTGTGCAGATCAATTAGCGCGCCCCTTGCGTTCGCGTGAACATTTTTACCTGCTTGTGCAGCAGGAATTGGGAAGGAGTCTAATATTGAAATGCCATAGATCGGTCCACCCCCTATCTGCGAAATGATGCGAGGGACCGTTGGCAGGCAGGCAGGCGGCTTTGGAGCCAATATCGGACCGGTGCTGGCTAAATAGATTTCAACTTGGAGGGAGCCATGAGCAATCTCATCGCCAGCGGCGAGCCACCTGAAGCCGTCCGCCTCATGGTCAAGGTTTATGCCTACTTGCTGCTCGCAGGATTTGCGTTTGTTCCGGCCTATCTGATTGGCTACTTGTACGTCTTTCAAGACCCCACCCATATATTCGAGAATCACCTGTTCCATATCATTGCGATCACGGCAGCCACCTTGGCGGGCTTGTTTGTTACTTACGTAACGTGGCGCTGCTATCAGTCATCGGGAGATCCGCTGCTGCGATGGATGACGCTTGGTTTTATCGGTTTTGCACTGATCTACGCATTGCATGGCGCGTTCACCGGGCAAGCGCACCACAATATCTGGCTCTTCCTGCTTTATGGACCGGCCTCCCGACTGGTCATGTCGATTCTGCTGTTAGTCGGAATGCTGTCGTACCACCGCCCACCCGATGCAGCGGACCAACGAATGAAGGCCCGCCCGTGGTTGACCTGGATAGGACTGTTCCTGCTGGTTGACGTGGCAGTGGCGTACGTCGCGAATTCACCGATCGCCGGCAATCTCGCGGTGCGCCTCTCGATGGAAAGTGGTGCCCTCATTCTTTCCACATTGACCGTGGCAATACTCCTGCTGCGCCGTATCCGTTCGCCGTTGATGATGATTTTTGTCATCTCGGTCACCGCGTTCGCGCTGTCATCGCTTGCCTTCATCCTTGCACGTCCGTGGAACCACATGTGGTGGCTCGCTCATGCGATCTTCGCCGGTGGATTCTTCATGTTGAGCTATGGAGTCGTGCAAGCGTTTCTCACCACGCGGTCGTTCTCGAAGATTTACAGCCAAGAGGAGTTGATGGTGCGTCTTGCCGAAGCGATGGCGTATACCGAGAGCGCCCTGCAGGAACTCCAGCGCACCAATCAAGAGCTCGGGCACCTTGCGGCGACCGATCCACTGACTGGCGCTGATAATCGGCGTCGGTTCATGGAGCGGGTCGAAGTCGAAATGGGCCGGACCAAGCGCGGCGGTGAGCCGTTCTCCGTGTTGGCACTCGATCTGGATAATTTCAAGTCCATCAACGATCGCTTCGGGCATCAGGTTGGCGACGACATCCTGAAAGATTTCGTGGAGAAATGCCTCGATTCGATCCGGCCGTATGACGGCGTAGCCCGAGTGGGCGGGGAAGAGTTCATGATTCTGCTACCTCAGACTTCACTTGAAGGCGCGCACGTAATCGCCGAGCGTCTGCGAAACACCGTTGCAAGTAATTCTTTTCATGGCCTGCAGCGGTTAACCGTGGTCACAGTGAGCATCGGCGTATCGCAATCCGGCCGCGACGGCGACACCATCGAGGCCATTCTGCGTACAGCTGATCAACGCCTGTATCACGCTAAACACGAAGGCCGTAACCGTGTGGTCACTACCATCAAGACCAGCCTCCAATCGCTGTGAAAGCGTCGGCACCGATACCCGGCTTTGCGCCACAGCATTGGGCGTTATTCGATCTCCGCATTCGGAGCGTTCCTTTCACGACGTACAGGCTGCGCCTGGCTTCGACCGACTATGCGATCTGCTGAGCATCAACCCGGCACATTGTGAGCAAGTCAGGCGCAATGGTGGTTATTTAGCTGTCCGGCACCAGGGCACGCATATCGGGTGCCTGGGCTAATAAAAGGGCCACTTTGGGCAAGGGGTGTTGATCGGTTGTTGCCCATCGCGACAGGCAGCAATCGGCCAAAAGCTGCCTGTCGTGAGGGCCTGCAATCGACCACGTAGACGGACCTGCCGTCATATCGGTAGTAACTGAGTTGCTATCGAGCCTGAATTTTTGCCTGGATCACCCACAACCCCAGAAAAGCCAGCACAGCAAAGCCCCCTCCCATCAAGAAGGTAGCCTGGTAGCCTACCGTATCCCACAGCGCCCCCGCGATGACACTAGCCATCAGCAAGGCCAACCCAGTCAACAAATTGAACATGCCAAATGCCGTCCCACGCAGTTCAGCCGGCGCGCAATCGGCGATCAGGGCGGCGAATATCCCTTGGGTAAACCCCATGTGCAGCCCCCATAGAACGACGCCTGCGACCAGGCCACCGATGCCCGGCGCGAACGCCAGCGTCAGATCGGCAGCAATCAGCAATATCAGACCTGCACCGAGCACCGTCACGCGGCTGACACGATCCGACAATGCCCCGGCGGGATAGGCTGACAGCGAGTACGCCACTCCCATCAGGACAAGCACCGCGGGTGCCCACATCGGCGCCAGCCCAACGGTCTGGCCGCGCAGGATCAGAAAGGCTTCACTGAAGCGCGCCAGGGTGAACACCGCAGCGACACCCACCACCCACCAGTAACCAGCGCCCAGTCGGGCTAATTCCCGCCGGCTCAAAGGCGCACGCACCCGGTGCGTCCCTTCCACTTGTTTGGGCTCATGAACGAACACCAGCAGCACCGCGACGGCGAGGAAGGCCGGGATGACGGCCACCCAGAACACAGTCTGGAAGTGGTTCGCGGTTAGCCACATCAATCCGATCGCCAGCAACGGTCCCAGGAACGCACCCACGGTATCCAGAGTTTGCCGCAGGCCGAAAGCTGCCCCCCGTATCTCGGGCGGCGTGATGTCGGCTACCAACGCATCGCGCGGGGCGCCGCGAATACCTTTGCCAATGCGGTCGATAAAGCGAGCCCCGATCAGCCAGTCCAGCGAGCCCGCCAAAGGAAAGATCGGCTTGGACAGTGCCCCCAGTCCATAACCCAGCGCCGCGAGCAGTTTGCGCTTGCCCAATCGATCACTGAGCGCCCCGGAGAATACCTTGGTGATCGAGGCCGTAGCCTCGGCTATCCCTTCGATGAGCCCCACCGCCAGGACGGAGGTACCCAGTACTGTCACCATGTAGAGCGGCAGCAATGCATGGATCATCTCTGAGGAGATGTCCATCAGCATCGAGACGAAGCCTAGCGCCCAGATACCGCCAGGCATGGTGCGCCAGGCATTCCCGGTTGAGGTCTTCTGGATTGGCGCAGTAGTTGAAACATCGCCCGGCTTGTCAGTGGTTTTCATCATGAGCCTCGAAAACCTGTTTGGCATAGGCATCCAAAATCGCCTCGCACTCCTGCAACCGCGTCGCCGCTACCTCGGCCAGTTGCGCTCCATAGAAATCGAGCTTGCGGATCTTTTCGAGCCAGCGTTGCAATTTCTTTAGGTCGGAATCCTCTTCCTCCAGTTCCGCGTAAGTGAACTTCTGGATCGCCACTTCGTGGGCGATCTCGGCCTCGAAGTCCGCGCAGCGGCCGAGGAACTCACGATACTGGTCGTCCCGATCAGCTTTGAAACGAGCGATGACTTTATCTTCCTGAGCACGGTCCAGCGCCACAGTCTCCAGGATCACACAATCGCCAGCCATGCCGGCGATGTCGTTTTCAATCATCTTCAGTCGGCGAATATGGTCATCGGTCTTGGGCAACAGGCACACCCCGCTTTGCAAGTACACGGCCCCCATGGCTTTTAGGCGGCGCCATAAGGCTATGCGTTTGGTGGTCGGCTCTGCGGGGACTTTGTAGGTGATCAATAGCCAGTTTGTTGCGCTCATAGAGACTCATAAAATGTAACGATGGTTACATCCTAGCCGAACTGAATCTAGAAAACCAAACAGTGATCAACTGAGGCGTCAGAGGTACACACCCTGGTCATCAGTTCTATTGATCGAACATCCGGGATGGTTGCATGAGTCGCAGTGGAGAAGGTTAGGGCCGTTCGCGGTTGGCCGTTTTCTTGACCGAATCTACACATTTCAACCATTCGCCAACGCCTGCAATTGGGCCGATTGCAACCGGTCGCGGATGGCCGGAGTCGGCGAGGAGCGACCGGCAGACAAGCCGCTGGCATGTCGGCATACGCTGTTTGATTTGAGCTTTTGGCGGCAACCGATGGCGATACCTACCGGGATACCTCAACGCGCGCCCTCAAACAATTCGCCCCAGTCGCTGAGGCGCTCTTTACGAGTCATTTAATAGCGAATCCATTCACTGATCCGCAGACCCCGTAACGGCGAAAATGTTGCAGGGCACTTGATACAGAACATGCTCTGTCGTACTGCCCACCCATTTGCCCAGTCCCTTGCGATGCGCGTTTCCCATGACGATCACATCGGCCCGGTGATGCGCTGCAAAGTCGGCCAGCGCTTTGCCAGGTGGCCCTTCAACGAAGTGTTGTCGCTCAGTGGGCACACCATAGTGGTCAGCCAATGCGATAAATGACTTTTGCAGTGACTTGCGCACTTCGCTGCTGAAACCTGGCATCGTCACTGCACCAGCGCCTGCGTCGGATATATGTGTCTGCGATAGATCGTAGGCATGCAGCAGATGCAGTTCCGCGCTGCATTGCATTGACAATCCGTTCGCCGCCTGGATGATGCGGTCGTTGATGCCAGCGATCTGAGTCTCAGGTTGTGACGGATCGACTGCCGCCACTACCACCCGCGGAAGTGGACACCTGATTTCGCTGACCAGATGCACAGCCACCGGACATTCACGCAACAGGTGCCAATCCAGAGGCGTAATGAAAACGCGTTTGAGCGCTGACTCGTGTTGCACGTCCTTGATAACCAGATCCGGCTGCATTTCTGCCACATGCCGAAGTATTTCTTGCAGCGCGGTTCGCGTAACAAGCACTTCGGTACTCACCATGACCCCGCGCTCGCGTATTAGATCGGCCTCATCCTTCAACCATTTTTCGTTCTCTTGCTGACAGGCCTCACGAAAACGTGCACCAGCGCTCAAACCCAAGAGGTTGTAGTCTTCGATAAACACCGTGATGTGCAGCGCTGCGCCAGTGGCTTCGGCAATGGCGACCGCTCGCTCCAACGCCGGTGTGTGACGCATGCCTGGACCGGCTATCAGAAAGAGTCGTTGATATTGGCTCATGTAACACCTCCAAACGTTCCGGGATATCTAGCTCCCCCAGCGCTCTCGCCTGTCACACCACCGACGATTTACTATCGCCTCAACTATCTGGATCGACACTATCAATATACGCCTGGATTCCCGAGTTTGGAGCCATAGGCTTTGAGGATGGCGTAGACCTCGCTCATGCGATCGTCCCTACTTCGCCGACCCACCACGCGGCTTATAAAAAAGAAACATCAAGGTCTCTGTGGTCTTGATGTATTTCCTGGCCCAAACGGGTTTCACATTCCGGTCGTGGAAATACATCGCGCCGCGGGTTCGGTCGTTCAGTTGCTTGTTGAGCGCCTTGCGCGCGATTTCCTTGGCCATCGCGTATTGGGTTTCTTCCTGGACCTGATCCGAGCGTCCATCACACCACCACGAAAACTGACAATTCCTGGTTTCAGAACCCTGCTTGACCACGGCGCATACCGTGTCCGGAAAGCCCCCATGGCCCAGGCGGTTCATGACGACGCTGGCGACGGCTTCCATGTCGGCGGACGATTTGCCTTTGGCTTCCCAATAGATGGAGCGGGCCAGACAGGTGATTGCATCGTCCAGCGGCGACGCACCGGCGGGATCGACTGCCTGAACTTCGGAGGTGGTGATGGCTTCTGACCTGGGCACCGGTACATCGGAGCCCATCTCCGCAGCTTTATGCTCAAGGACCTCGGCCTTGTCCTCAGCCACTTCCTTTTTTTGCTCTTGCTCAGACGCAGTGGCCTGGCCAGCGAGAAGAGTTATTGCCAAGCAGGTGGCTATCCAGATAACTCGCATGATCGACCCTTCTGGCGGAATCGGGAGCACGCCGCGCTGGCGACTTTGCTTGATTGTAGTTGCCAAAATTCATTCCAACAGACGAACAAAAAAAACAGTCTTGGGGCGTGAAAAGTCATTGCACTCGCGGGGGTGAAATCGCGCATCATGGGCGCAGTCAGCTCAAGGGGATTTCCATGCGCTTCAAATCATCTGCTATGCGTCTTGCCACGTTGTCACTGGGGATGTTGTTCGCCGTGAATGCGTTGGCGGCCGACGAAAAACAACTGATTGATTCGATCAACCTCTACCGCAGCCAGGTGCAGCGCTGCGCGGGTCAGGTATCGCAGGAACTGCCACCGCTGGCCGGCGACCCACGTTTGGCGCTGAACGCCAACAGCGTCGGCAATCTGCAGCAGGCAATGGCCAGCGCGGGTTATCCGATGAAGAATGTACAGGCGATCAGCCTGTCCGGGCCGCGCGATGCGCCGTCGGCGATGAAAGCCATTCAGGAAAGCTTTTGCCAGATCGTGCTGGACCCGCAATTCGTCGATGTCGGCGTCAGCCACCAGGACCACGAGTGGCGCATCGTGCTGGCTCGGCCACTGCTGAGCGCTCGCCTGGGCGACTGGCAGGCGGAAGGTCAGAAGCTGTTGGCCGAACTCAACATCGCACGCAGTCAGCCGCGCCAGTGCGGCACGCAATCCTTTGCCGCCACCACGCCACTGGCCTGGAACGCCACGCTGGCGACGGCGGCCGAGGAGCACGCACGGTCGATGGCCAACAACAATTACTTCGATCACAAGGACCGCGATGGCCGCATGCCGGGTGACCGGGCTGAATTGGCAGGTTATGGCGGCGGGCAGGTCGGCGAGACCATCGCTGCCGGACAAGACACCGTGCGCAAGGTGGTAGATGGCTGGGTGTCCAGCGCCGGTCACTGCGCGAACCTGATGAACCCGCAGTACCGGGAGTTGGGCGCGGCCTATGCGGTTGATCCGAAGAGTGATCCGGGGATTTACTGGACGGCGATGTTCGGGGCGCAGTGAGTTCGGGACGATTGATAGAAAAAAACCCGGAGCCCTGTCATGGGGCTCCGGGTTTCTTTTTGTGGCGATCGTCAGTGGGTACTCATCCCGGCCGCCTGCATCAACAATCGCAATGCCCCCGCCACTAATGGTAGCCATCACCGATCCTCACTTTTCCGCGGAACACGTAGTAGCTCCAGCAGGTGTACATCAGGATTATCGGCCAGGAGCTGTGCCATCCGGATCAGGCGATCGAGGACTTTGACGAGATCGCCTTTTTCCCGCCGGTGACCGGGGGCTGAAGCATGACGGTTCGACATCGGCCAACGGGTGAAAACCCAACGCGTTTCACGCCTCCACCTGCACCACCTCGATCCCTAGCTTCTGATAGTCCTCGACATTGCCCGACGCCACATGACGCTCGGTGATCAGGGTATGAATGCGCTGACACGGCGCGACAACGAACGGCTCCACCGCCCCCAGTTTGTCGGCGGTGGTAACGGCAACGACATGGGAGGCGCTGGCGAGCATCGCCTGTTTGACCGGCACCTCGTCGAAATGCAGGGAGCTGATGCCGACTTCCGGGTGAATCGCGCAGACCCCGGTGAACAGCAGATCAGCCTTGATGCCCTCGATCAGCCGCAGGGTTTCATGTCCGCTGGCCGACATGGTTGCAGGATTGAGTTGCCCGCCGGCCAGAATCACCGTGATGCCTTTGTATTCAGCCAGGTTGATCGCGATCATCGGCGAGGCGGTGACGGCCGTGATGGAAATATCCGAAGGCAGCGACCGGGCGATCTGCAGCGTCGTGCTCCCCGAATCGAAAATGACAATCTGGCCGTTGTGTACCTGGCGAGCGGCGAGTTGCGCCAGGTGTGTTTTCACCTCATCGGTTTCACTGACGCGGGTGAAATAATCCTTGCCGGTGTCCTTGGGCCGCGGCAGCGCCCCGCCGTGCACCCGCAGCACCAGCCCGGCGGTGGCCAGCTCCGCCAGATCACGGCGAATGGTGTCTTCGGACACCGCGAAATGCTGGCTCAGTTCACTAGCCATGACCTTGCCATCACGTTCGAGAATCAATAGGATTTTTTGCCGACGCAGATAAGGGAGCTCGACGGCTGAGTGTGAGTCGTGCATGTTTTTGCCCGTTTTTGCGCGTAATTGCGTGTTTGTGCGAGACTAGCTAAAGCGCGGGGTAAACACAAACCACCCGGACATCAATTCTTTCGATGATTCAAAACATAAAGCCGAATTTTTTATTTGTTTGTGACTTGTTCAAGATGGCGCCATCACAAATGCTTTGGATGAAAACTTCATGAACCTGAATTTTGCCTTTGCCTGCATGATCGTGGTCTCGTTCGCGATTGCGTTGGGGCACACCTGATCAGCAGAAGCCGAGGGCCATTCGCTCCCTCCTCCATCCAGAGTCGACTCATACTATTTTCCCTTGTATCGAACGGCGCTCTCGTCACGCCTGAAAGGCCGGATACAACGGTGCCCTGGTGGAGCTTTACCAAAACTGTGCTCGCTGCTGCCGCGCTGTCACTGGTGCGTGACGGGTTGATCACCCTGGACGACACCGTTGCTGAAGGCCCCTTCACGCTGCGCCAGCTGCTGCGGCATGAGGCCGGGCTGGCGGATTATGGCGAACTCGCCGACTACCACAACGCCGTGGCCCGCCATGAGACGCCCTGGTCGGCCGATGACATGCTGCAACGCCTTGATGCCAGCCGGTTGCGCTACGCACCCGGGGACGGTTGGCGCTATTCAAACGTCGGCTATCTGTTTGTCGTGCGACTGATTGAACGCGTGACTGGGCGCACGCTTGAAGCAGCGCTCACGGAGCGTGTGTTCGCCCCCCTCGGTTTATCCCGCATACGCCTCGCCAAAACGCAAGCCGATCTAGAGGGCGTAAACATGGGGAGCGCGCCAACCTACGACCCCGGTTGGGTCTATCACGGTTTACTTGTCGGCCCGCTTGAGGAAGCCGCCCTTTGTCTGGACGGCCTGCTGGCCGGGCACCTTCTGCCAAACTCGCTGCTGCAAGCGATGCAAACGGCACGCGTCCTCGGCGGCCCGATTCCCGGTCGCCCGTGGACTTCCCCAGGCTACGCTCTCGGCCTGATGCAGGGTTTGGTCATGGGCGATCTGACGTTGAGCGGACACACCGGCACCGGTCCGGGCAGCGTAGTGGCGGTCTATCGCTGCGTTGATGGCGACGACACGGCGAGTTGCGCTGTCTTTCATGAGGGCGCCAACGAAGGGGTTGCCGCAGTAGAAGTGGTCGAGCGCCTGTCGGCAGTCCTTGGGAGAAGCCGGTAGAAAAGCCGTAACCCTTCCCAACATGGTCTATAACCAGTGGCGACATGATTTGGATCAGGGAACGTTGAAGGCTCCCTCGCTAAATTGATCTCTTGAAAAAAAGCCGACAAGTGACTGTCCGCTAGGAGATTCCTCGCATGAAAGCCCTGAAAATAGCCGCCAGTGATTCCGCGTTCGATTGCTTCCAGACCTCCCGAGAAGTGATTCCGCTCAATCAAACTGACTACACCGATGTCGCGGTTGCAGTGTTCTCTGTGGAGGATGTGGTGGCGGGCGCCCTGGACGCCCTGCAACGTACCGGTTTCGATATCCCCATTTTTCTCGTCGCCTCCCCCGGTTCCGGCAACCGCGCCCGGGACGTCTACAAGCACCTGCAAGACGTTCTGCTTCAGGTGAATGGTATTTTTGACCCCTCGCGCAACAACGCCGAATACCATGGCAACCAATTGGAGACCGCGGCAAAAGCCTATGAAGAAAGTCTCCTGCCACCCTTCTTCGACGCGCTCAAGCACTACACCGAATCGGCCAACGCGACGTTCGCCTGCCCTGGCCACCAGGGCGGCCAGTTTTTCCGCAAACACCCGGCTGGCCGACAGTTCTTCGACTTCTTCGGCGAGACCCTGTTTCGCGCCGACATGTGCAACGCCGACGTCAAACTCGGCGATTTGCTGATCCACGAAGGCCCCGCACTTCTGGCGCAAAAACATGCGGCGCAGGTGTTCAACGCCGACAAGACCTACTTCGTGCTCAATGGCACATCGGCCTCCAACAAGGTGGTTACCAACGCGTTGCTCACGCCTGGCGATCTGGTGCTGTTCGACCGCAACAACCACAAATCCAATCACCAAGGTGCGTTGATCCAGGCGGGGGCGACCCCGGTTTACCTGGAAACCGCGCGCAACCCTTATGGGTTCATCGGCGGGATTGACGCGCATTGTTTCGAAGAAGATTACCTGCGCGAACTCATCAGCGAAGTCGCACCGGACAAGGCCCAGCTGCCACGGCCGTTTCGCCTGGCGATCATTCAGCTGGGCACCTATGACGGCACCATCTACAACGCCAGACAAGTCGTCGATCGCATCGGCAAACTGTGCGACTAC
Source organism: Pseudomonas svalbardensis (assembly GCF_030053115.1). Classification (NCBI taxonomy): domain Bacteria; kingdom Pseudomonadati; phylum Pseudomonadota; class Gammaproteobacteria; order Pseudomonadales; family Pseudomonadaceae; genus Pseudomonas; species Pseudomonas svalbardensis. Next base: position 3,645,163 of record NZ_CP125619.1, read on the forward strand.
ATCCTGTTTGACTCGGCGTGGGTGGGCTACGAACAGTTCATCCCGATGATGAAGGATTGCTCGCCGTTGCTGCTGGATCTGCATGAAAACGACCCCGGCATCTTTGTCACTCAATCGGTGCACAAACAGCAGGCGGGGTTTTCCCAGGCGTCGCAGATCCACAAGAAAGATCGCCATATCAAAGGCCAGGCCCGTTATTGCAACCATGCACGGGTGAACAACGCCTTCATGGCCCAAGCCTCTACCAGCCCGTTTTACCCGCTGTTCGCCTCACTGGATGTGAACGCGCGCATTCATTCCGGCCGCAGTGGCCTGCGCCTGTGGGAAGACTGTGTGAAGTTCGGCATCGACGCACGCAAGTTGATTCTGGAAGCGTGCACCATGGTTCGCCCCTTCGTGCCGGACACCATTGACGGTCGCCCCTGGCAGGACCATCCGACTGAGAACATCGCCAACGACATCCGGTTTTTCGAATTCCATCCGAAGGATCGCTGGCATGCCTTCAGCGGTTACGCTGACAAGCAATACTTCATCGACCCCTGCAAGTTGCTGTTCACAACACCCGGCATCGACCCGATCGATGGCAGTTACACCAACTTCGGCATCCATGCCGGCATCCTCGCCAACTTCCTGCGCGAGAATGGCATCGTTCCGGAAAAGTGCGACCTGAACTCGATTCTGTTCTTGCTCACCCCGGCCGAAGACTGGGCGAAGATGACCCATCTCGCCGCACAGATCGCGCGCTTTGAACGCTTCATCAGTGATGACGCGCCGATGAGCCGGGTGTTGCCGGCCATCTATGCGCAGCACCAGGAGCGCTATCGCAACTACACCATTCGCCAACTCTGCCAGGAGATGCACGACCTCTACCGCGACCACAACGTCCAGCAATTGCAGAAAGCAATGTTCCGCAAGGAACACTTCCCGAAAAAGGCGATGAATCCGCAGGCTGCACAATTCGAGTTCATCCGTGGCAACGTCGAACTGGTGGCACTGGCAGACGCGGAGGGTCGCATCGCTGCCGAAGGTGCGCTTCCCTATCCACCCGGCGTGCTCTGCGTGGTGCCCGGGGAAATATGGGGAGGTGCGGTGCTCAAATACTTTCTGGCGCTGGAGGAAGGTATCAACTCTCTTCCTGGATTCACGCCGGAACTGCAGGGCGTGTACTTGAAACAGGAAGGGGGTCGCATTCGAGCCTATGGGTACGTGATCAAGACTTGAGTCTTCACGCCTCCAGCGGTGTGTCAGCCCGGGGTTGAGCGTGATGGCGAGTGGATATCTGCGCGAAGCCGATTATGCTTCAGGAAACCTTGCAGCGATGCGAGGCCGTCAGCCTGTGTGCATGCTTCGCGCAATCCGTATTCCGACGACATCAGCCCCAGGGCCTGGGTGCGGCAAAAAGGTAACGAGGTACTCCGGCCTATAACAAGAACGACGGAGAAGACTCATGGCCGCAATCGACAACACTTCCACGGGCAGCGCGCCCCACCACGGGATCACCAAGGAGGAGCGCAAGGTCATTTTTGCCTCGTCCCTGGGCACCGTGTTCGAGTGGTACGACTTCTACCTTTATGGGTCTCTCGCTGCGATCATTGCCAAGCACTTCTTCGCCGGCGTCAATGAGACAACGTCCTTCATCTTCGCGCTGCTCGCGTTCGCTGCGGGCTTCGCGGTACGCCCCTTCGGCGCCATCGTGTTCGGCCGACTGGGTGACATGATCGGGCGCAAACACACCTTTCTCATCACCATTGTGATCATGGGTATCTCCACCGCCATCGTGGGCTTTTTGCCCGGCTACGCGACCATTGGCGTGGCGGCACCGATCATCCTGATCACCTTGCGTCTGCTGCAAGGCCTGGCCCTGGGCGGTGAGTACGGCGGCGCTGCGACCTACGTGGCGGAACATGCGCCGAAAGGCAAACGCGGCTACTTCACCTCGTGGATTCAAACCACTGCAACCCTTGGGCTGTTCCTCTCGCTGCTGGTGATCCTCGCTTGCCGCACGGTCCTCGGCACAGAAGCTTTCGAGGCCTGGGGCTGGCGGATTCCATTCCTGCTGTCGATCCTGCTGCTGATTGTCTCGGTGTACATCCGCCTGCAACTCAGCGAGTCGCCGGTGTTCTTGAAGATGAAAGCCGAAGGCAAGTCCTCCAAGGCGCCGCTGACCGAATCCTTCGCCCGCTGGGACAATCTCAAGATCGTGATCATGGCCCTGCTCGGCGGCACTGCCGGCCAGGCCGTCGTCTGGTACACCGGGCAGTTCTATGCGCTGTTCTTCCTGCTGCAGACGCTGAAGATAGAACCGCAGACCGCCAACTTGCTGATTGCCGGCTCGCTGCTGATCGGCACGCCGTTCTTCGTCATATTCGGCAGTCTGTCCGACCGTATCGGCCGCAAAGGGATCATCATGGCCGGCTGCATTATCGCGGCGCTGACTTACTTCCCGATCTTCCATGCGTTGACCCAATACGGAAACCCCGACGTGTTCATCGCGCAGGAGAAGAACCCGGTCACGGTGGTCGCCGATCCTGACCAGTGCTCGTTCCAGTTCGACCCGGTGGGCAAGGCCAAATTCACCAGCTCCTGCGACCTCGCCAAGACTGTTCTGGCGAAGAGGGCCATCCCCTACAAGAACGAGAAGGCTGAGCCTGGCGCCGTCGCGCAGGTCCGCATCGGCAACAAAGTGATCCCGAGCTTCGAGGGCACCGGCATGCCGGCCGCCGACTTCAAGGCCAAGAACGACACCTTCGCCGCCACCCTCGGCACCGCGCTCAAGGACGCCGGCTACCCCGAGAAGGCCGACCCGGCCAAGACCAACTACCCAATGGTGCTGCTGCTCCTGACCATCCTGGTGATCTACGTGACCATGGTCTATGGCCCGATCGCCGCCTGGCTGGTGGAACTGTTCCCGGCGCGCATCCGCTACACCTCGATGTCGCTGCCCTACCACATCGGCAACGGATGGTTCGGCGGCTTTCTGCCCACGGTGGCGTTTGCCATGGTCGCGGCCACGGGTGATATCTACTACGGGCTGTGGTACCCCATCGTCATCGCGGTGATGACGGCGATTCTTGGCATCTTCTTCCTGCCGGAAACCAAGGATCGGGAAATTCATCACACCTAAGGCTGGCACCTACCCTCTCCTGCCAGGGAGAGGGCAATCCAGAGACGATCAAACGGTCTACGCTCATCCACATTGCGTCGGGGTTCCTTCCCCGCGCACTGATGGAGGGCACCGTCATGATCCGTCTGTTAACCGTTTTTATGCTGCTGCGCTCAGCATCCCGGCGCAGGCCGGGGTGACGCCATTTCCTGCTGCCTTTCGGATTCAGGACATCCCGGACAGCGGCTACGACAAGAAAAACCAGGCCGGCGACATCCGTGCGTTGTTGGCAGCGCTGGGTATCGAACACTCGCTGGTTATCGGCCACGACATCGGCACCATGGTCGCCTTCGCCTTCGCCTACGCCACGCGCTATCCGCAGCTGACCGACCGCCTGGTGATGATGGATGCGCCCGTGCTGGGCATTCCCCCTTGGTATGACATTGTCCGCTCACCGATGCTTTGGTACTTCGACTTCGACTTCGACTTCGGCGGAGCGGATGCCGAACGCCTGGTCGCCGGTCGTGAGCGCATTTACCCCGACCAGTTCTGGAACGAGTTCGCGGGCGACCCCATCAAGGTGGAGGAACCCGCCCGTCAGCATTACGCCAAACTCTATGCCCGTCCCCGCGCCATGCGCGCGGCCTTCGCCCAGCTCCGCTGCATTCGTCAGGACGCCACTGAATACCCCACCGACCTGTCGTGAGCCGAGGCCGGCGTAATACCGCTCGTCTGAAAACCCCATCAACCTGATAGTTTTGACAGTAGTCAGCCGGTCCTTGTCAGGTGTCTGATAGCCCCCATCAGTCTGCTGTCTATGGCGGACTTACAGGCGAAGGAGCGGCTTCAGATGAATGATCAATCCGACCCATCCGGCATCATCCCGGTGGATATGAGTGCACTTGACATCACGCCACTGGACTTCAGTGCGCTCGACAATTCACTGGCCGACAACACCGTGCTGGCACTGTTTCCACCCAGGATCCCCGCCGCAACAGAACCGGTGGTGGGGGCTCATCTTGGCGTCCCGCTGCGCATTTATGACCTGGAACCCATGGGCCTGGAGGTTCACGTTGATCCACCGCTGGGTCTACAGCTTGGCGACGTAATCACGCTCAACATGAACGGGCAAACAGGCCTTGCCGGCAAGATTATTCAGCCCGGCGAGGAGAATGCGATCAGCACCCTGTATCTGCCGAAGAAGCTGCTGCAGCCGGACTTCATCAACCGCCTCACTTACACCGTGACGCGTGGCAGCCAGAACATGGGCACCTCCGAGCCGCCGCTGGAGATGCTGTACAACGCCATCCGGCCCGGCAACGTGGACCGTGATCCAGGTGTCGACGGCCACTCCGAGCTGGAGTTGATCCTGCCCGACGTCATCAAGAACGGCGTCGGTCCCGACTTCGTCAGTGCCCAGGTGTGCGTGTCCTACCCCTATTGCCGGGCCTACGACCGGATTTGGCTGAACTGCAACGGCTTTCCGGTGTACCACGACGTCACTCCGCTCGAAGCCCCGCTGCCGGGCTCGGCGACCCCGGTCTCGGTATATTTCCCCGTCACTCGCGCGGACCTGGAAAGCGCCCAGGACCATGCGCAGTTCAAGTTTTCCTACACGGTCACCGACCAGGTGGGTAACAACCCCGACCCTAACTCGCCGTGGTCGGCCACCCAGGTCGTCGACGTGGACCTGGCGGGCAATCGGTTGCCGGAACCGATCCTGCGGGAAATCCAGAACGACCCGACCGACGAGCCGAACACCATCGACCTGGAAAAACTGGGCAGCAATCCGCTGCTGGTGATCGTCCTCACCCACGATCCTCGCTTTCAGCCGGGCGACAGCATCAGCGCGACCTACATCGCCACATTGCCCGGGCAAGCGGATGTGGTAGTGCCGGTGTTCGGTAGCGTCGAGGTCGACGAGTTTGGGCAGAAGAAGCCCTGCATCCTAGAGGTGCCTAACGACAAGGTGCTGGCCAACAGCGTGGTGCGGGTCAGCTATCAACTGATCAGAGGCGGCGTGCCACTCGCCACGTCCCGGACGGCCACGGCGCGGGTGATTGGCGAGGGAGTGATAGATGAGAAGCCCGCTATCGCCTCGGTCAAAGGCGCGCCGAGCGGGATCGATATTCCCCCGGACGGCAGCACGATCGAAACCAGCGTGACCCTGACCGGCACCGCCAGCAAAGGCCAGAAGGTGGAGATCCTTGACGGCACCGCCAGGAAAGGAGAAGCCCCCGCCGACCCGGTGTCGGGCGTCTGGATCAAACAGGTTACAGGGTTGAGCGAGGGGCACCACAGCTTCACCGCCAAAGCGCTGTATGGCTCGGGCGAGACCTCAGCCGTGCGAACCTTCACCGTGGCATTAGAATTGATTGTGGACACTTCTCCACTCATGCTGAGTGGGCTCAACATAACGGCCGAGCCTAATCTTAATTGGCCATTGACTGGCAATCACCCCACTGGCACCACCCAACAACGTAGAGCATCGGGGGGAACGCCCCCCTACATCTACACATCCAGTGATCCTGCCGTCGCCATCGTCACTGACGAGGGATTGATAATTAGCCAACGCAACGGATCGACAACTGTCTTGGTGCAAGATGCTGGGGGGCAAGAAAAGAGGGTGCCCGTAAGCTGCCTAAATAACTTCATCCTACGGATGCACTATGTGTCTGGATCAAATTCCATTCCCTATCCTGCAGCAATCGACATCATGAATAGTGCTGGTGGTCGCCCTTTAGTGGCTTCTCCCCTCTACACCCCCGAGATTGCAGCAATTGCTCAAAAATATTGGCCATTACCTATCCATGCCAACGATGAAATATGGGCATGTTCCCCTATATTTCCTATGAATGATGGAACTGGAAGGAATGGGGGGGTTATATTTTGGAAAAACCAAGCAAATGAGCTCCGCCAGAACAACGCCCCACTTACATGGAACACTCCTTCAGGTCCGTTATACATGGCAGATGGCTTCGCATTTTTGTTGATGACCTGAAGAGCCATTGTGAACTGGTCCGGGCAATTTTAGGATAACGGGATTCCTGAGGGTCGGACCTATTTGTTCCTCTCGTCAGGAACGCAACACGCCAATCGCCCGCCGATACTTTTCAACTCGCTCCAGGTCTTCCCACGACTGCTGCGCGATCCGCGACAAGTCGCTGTTCTCTTCCAGATCCGCCAGTTTCACCACCCGGCCTATCGGGTTCTGCGCCGCGCGTTCGACGAACACTTCGTAGGACTCACCCGGCACTTTAGTGACCGATTCGATGGCTGTCAGAACGGCTTCACTGAAGCCTTCCTTGCGCAGGTCATCAAGGCTGATGCCGCAGTCCTCAACCACGTCATGCAGCACCGCGACGATGCGTTCTTCCAGCGTCGTGACCCGCAACATGACGTTCAACGGATGCAGGATGTAAGGGTTTCCGCCCTTGTCGACCTGCCCCTCATGCGCAGTGGCGGCGATGGCAATGGCGCGTTCCAGTGTTTGAGTCATCTCGCAGCTCCCAGGCTTGAATGTCTTAACGGTCGTCGGGCTTGAGCAACACAAGGCCTTCCTCAAGCGCTGAGGCGACAATATTTTGTGCGGGTACGTTGATCCAGGTTGAAGCATCGATTTCGCCCATTGACGCAAGCCAGCGCCCAACCATCTGATAACCGAGCGTATAGCCAAGCCATTTTGGGTGAGCACCAAAACCGAAGAACCACTCTGCGTGATTGTAGTTCGTGGACTCAAGGGTCTTCAGGCCTACAGGTGAGCGAAGCAGATCGGCGCAGGTGACGGCACACTCCCAAGGCTCTGGGTCATTACCGAGCAAGTGCCGGACAAACTGTCCGGCAAGTCCCTCGCTGACCAAGGCTTCTCCTAACGTCCAACCGTAGCCAGGGCCCGCCATGCGCAAGCAATGATGGACTTCATGGACAATCTGTCGATGCAGCGCGCCAGTGCGCAGACTTGGCAGAAAATTCGGGTTGTCCGGGTCGATGGTCATCGTGAACATGGTGCTTCGATAAGCCCGCCCCACGAGGCCCATCTCAGGAATGGTCTCGCCAGGGAGCCGCTGGATCAACACATCAAGTCGCGGAGGCGTCATCAGACGGGAGACCGTCTTGTAAGCGGCGTCAAACTCGCCGATCAGATCGGAGCGAAGTTCAGCAAGACTCCCCGAGGCTTCCAGCCAATGCAGTGTCCATGCGTCCATTCTTACCTCTGAAAAACTGTCACGAAGCCTAAAAACTCAGCCCAACAGATGCTGTGAGATGAGTTTGGAAATCTCGACCATCGATGTCCTCCCAGTGAATTCAAACTTCACTCTGCCCAGCGCCGAGAAGTAGATTTCCAGCTCAGAATCCAGGTCGAAGGTGCCCGAGGTTTCCACGGAGTAAGCGACGATGTTTTTGTAAGGCAACGAAGTGAAGTCTTTTTTGCTGCCGGTGATGCCTTGGACGTTGACCGCGATGATTCGTTTGTTGGTAAACACCACGCCGTCGCGCATGGATTTATAGGCATCAATGACCTGCTCGCCGTCCAGCAGCAGCGCGGTGACTCGCTCCGCGTACTCGTTGTTTTGCTTGAGTTTGAAAAAGCCTTTGTTGTTGAAATCGATCATCCGCCATCCCCTTCCTTAAAGAGTGTTCCCTGGATTGCCAGCGCTTGGCGCAGCGAGCATACCATCGGGCCTGCGCTTTTTGCGCCCCCTCCACAGCGGATCTGAAAATCCAATGGAACCCTGCGCCTCATCGCGCTTTCGAAACCCTATCAGCGCTGATCTTTGATCAAACAAGGCGCCATTGGAGAGGAAATCCCGATGAACAGTAGACTGCTGTTTTTGCTTGCCAGCCTGAGTCCCACCCTGGTCATGGCTGAAGGCTGTGACGTGCTGACCCGCTCTCAAAGCCCTTCCGTTCCAGTGGTGGAATCTCATAGCTGCTATGAGTACGAAGGCATGCCGGTGAACGCCATCGATTGGTCATGCAGCAACGAGAGTAAAGACATGCTGGCCAGCACCAAGAAAAAAGTCGAACAGTGCGCCGATCATTCTCAGGCCACGTGTATCGCGACGTTGACGCAAGAATCGCTGGCCAACCCTCACTCCACCAGCAAGGACAAGAACAGCAAATCGCTGAACATTCCCGCCAATGCTCAAGTGACTACGTACTACTACGACGCTGAGTATTTGAATCAGGCGAAGATTGATTGCGAGTCGGGTGGTGGACACTGGAAAGCGAAGTAGCCGCTCAAGAACGCAAAAGCGCCTTCACCATCGGAATGCAAGCGAGTTGCAGGCCGGAGGGCGAATGGTAAATAGCCGTCTGCTCACTGACGAAACCGCATCGCCGGTAGAAGTGAGCGGCGTTCAACGTAGCGTCCAGTTGAACTTCCTCCAGCCCCAAATCCCGCGCCAGGCACTCAAGGTAATCCAGAATGCGCTTGCCAATGCCCCGCTGCATAAAGCCAGGCAGGACAAAGATCGCGCCGATTTCACGCCTCTCCAGATCAAGCATGCCTGTCGCCACAGGCTCTCCCTGAATACACCCCAGATAAAAGTGTTTTCCCATCAGGTCGCAATATCCGTCCTCAGCGGCCCCTGCCGTCCAGACGTCCAGTTGCTGAGGGGTATAGGCGCCGATGCATTGATGCCGTATCGCTTGACGGCGAATGTCGAATGCCGTCCGGCAATCGCCTTGATGGGCTCGTTTGATCTCTAACATTTCAATCTCCGTTAGCCATCGGCGGACGGAGAACTAAAAAGCCCCGTCCATTTCTGGCGGGGCCTTGGCTAATACGTCAGGTTCTAGCACGCATGACCTCATGGCCCGCCAGAAGCGGTCATGTAGGAATACATCTTGTACGTGCGGGGTGTGTAGGTCATGGGCAGATAGTGTTGCTGGAGAAGTGGGTTGCGCAATGAGGTTAGGGTCGTCTTTGGGTCAAATGCTGCCGGTTACAGTTACCCGGTCCAGTGCCAAGCTTCAGCACAGGCCAGCATTCGACCTGTCCAAGCGCCCGGCCCCCAGCAGCGCTGGTTAACCCTTAACAGCCGCTTCAATCGCAGCGATGTCGATCTTTCCCATCTCCATCATGGCGTCGAACGCACGCTTGGCCGCTGCTTGATCAGGATTGGCTATCGCGGCCGTCAAAACGTGTGGTGTGATCTGCCATGACAACCCCCACTTGTCCTGGCACCAGCCGCATACATTTTCCTGGCCGCCATTTCCGACAATCGCATTCCACAAGCGATCCGTTTCGGCTTGGTCGTCGGTTGCAACCTGGAACGAAAAAGCCTCGTTGTGTTTGATCGCCGAACCTCCGTTCAGTCCGAGGCAAGGGATGCCCATCACCGTGAACTCGACCGTCAAGACATCGCCCTGCTTGCCCGCCGGATAGTCGCCAGGCGCGCGAAGGACCGCTCCCACCTCGCTGTCCGGGAAGGTTTCGGCGTAGAACGTCGCAGCGTCCAACGCGGTGCCGTCGTACCACAGACAAATCGTGTTTTTGCTGATCATCTTGGTTCTCCAGAATCGGAACGGGTGCGTGCATTTTAGCAGCGCATTCAGCGGGTCGGCTTTGGCAACTAGCGTCACCCTGGGATGGCGCGCTTGCGCGATCGATTGCCAATGGCAGCCACCGCTCAAATGCAGCCAGTGGGTGCATCAGCGCCCGAGTCCCTGGTCTGCCAACTTCAGTAGCTGCTCCGCATTGGAGGCGATAACATCCCGGCCTCGCATGGGGTATGCGAACACATATTCAAAGGATGAACACATGAGCCGCACCGACCACATCTGCCTGATGGCGACCTATAACCAATGGATGAACGCAAAGATCTATGGGGCAACCAGGTGCTTGTCCGATGATGAGCTCTCAGCCGATAGGAAAGCGTTCTTCAAGTCTATTCTCGGGACGCTAAACCACTTGGCAATCGGAGACACTGTGTGGCTAAAGCGATTCGCCAAGCATCCAGCGGACCACTCGGCACTGGAGCCGGTGAGGCAACTTTGCGATCCGGAAAGCCTCGACCAATTGTTGTTCTTTACTGTTCCAGAGCTCTCAGTGCATCGAGAGAGACTCGATCAGATAATCGTCGAATGGGCTCACTCTATTACAGAGTCAGATCTGGACCACACTCTCCATTACGCCAGCATGAAAGGTGTAGTGTCCGATAAGGATTTCTACAGTCTGGTCATGCATTTTTTCAACCATCAAACCCATCATCGTGGCCAGGTTACTACGCTGCTTTCACAGGCGGGTATTGACATAGTTGATACAGATTTAGTCTTTCTCATCCCATCCAAATCCTGCGTAGAAAAGAAAGCTCGTCATTAGGCACCTGATCATTGGGCAGACTTCAATACCTGACAAGAGAGCCTTTTCAATCCAGTAGATACGTCGGCTCCGGTTGCTCCTGACAGTCGTTGTCCGGTACTGCCCCTTCAGTCTGGGAACTCTTTTCGTGCACCTTGAAAGTAGAAAACCCCAAGCAATCACCTAAGCTCTAAGGGGAGATTTTGCGCTGCTACAAATTGATAGCACCAGACTATGGAACACGCTCCGTTAATGCGATTTCCATGGACTGAAATCCAGGTCATTTGGTCTCAATCGAACCTCGAATCCAGCCGATGCCAAGAAGGTAGCCATCCACCCGAAAGGAGCCTCTCATGTTCACGCCAGGTCACCTGAACCGTACTAATACTCCTGGCACTCCCGGAGTCCCGGAATACAACATTGATGTCTTCTATGAAGTCCGCCGCGACCCCAAGGAAGGCATGCTGATGCACTTCAAGATGGACGGAGCGGTATCCGGTAAAAGCTTCACTGAAGAATTCGATATGCACCGCGACACGGCCTTCAACTTTGCCAGCCGCGTGGCAAAGGCCGCGGTCAAGCATGGTGTGCCGGCCAATGCCAGTCTCATCATGCGCGGGCACAAGGAATACGACGCGATGTTCAAGGATATTCAAGACAAACTCGGCGTCAAACCAGGCGATCCAGTCAATCTGGATAACGCTGAGAACGACCGTCGCTGAGTGACGCCAGTATCACTCAGTGCGCCCCATCCACCGGATGGATCACGAGGTAGCTGTCGACGGCATTGCCTATGGTTGGAAAGAACGCCGTTTCGCCAAACCGCGCGAAAAGCCCGAATCGCTTCAGCTTGTCCTTGACCGGGTCCTTCATCTCGGCCACGCACAACTTGATGCCCGCCGCGTGCAAGGTGTCGTCCAGTTCAGCCAACACGTCTGCGGAGGTCACGTCCACACTGGTGACGGGTTCCGCCGCAATGACCAACCAGCGCACGGGCGTAGGCGATGCCGCTACTGCGGCAAGCACTCGGTCATTGAACAGTTCGGCGTTGGCGAAGAACAACGGCGCATCCCAGCGAAACAGCACTAGGCCGGGTATAAGGTGCGCGTCGGGATAGCGCTGGATGTCGTGGTAGCCCTTAACGCCATCGACTCGCCCCAGCACCGCGGAATACGGCCGCCAGCCATCCCACAGAAATTCGATGACGGCGATCACGATGGCCAGCCCGATGCCCTCGATCGCACCGAACACGGCCACGCCGACGGTGCAGACGATCGACAACCAGAACTCCCAGCGCTGGATGCGATAAATGCGTCGCAGGTCGGCGACTTCAATCAGGCCGATGGCCGACGCGATCACGACCGCTGCCAGTGCACTGCTGGGCAAACTCTGCAACAGGTTCGGCGCCACTACCAGCAGCAGGGCAACGGCCAACGCGCCGACAACCCCGGTCAACTGGGTTTTGGCGCCTGCGGCTTCGGCCACGGGGGTGCGTGAAGAACTGCTACTGATCGGAAAGCCCTGGAAAAATCCAGCCGCCAAATTGGCAAAACCGAGCCCTGCCATCTCCTTGTTCGGGTCCACGTAGGTACGGGTCCGCGCCGCATAGACACGCGAGAGCACGCTGGTGTCGGCAAACGACACCAGGGCGACGGCGCAACCGCCGATGAGCACCGGGACAATATCGGCGCGGGTGATCCAGGGGATGGCGAACGCCGGTAAACCTTGTGGAAGAGCACCGAGGACCGACACCCCCGCACGCGCGGCAAGGTCCAGCACACCGACGGCGACGGTCGCGCCTGCCACTGCGATCAAGATGCCTGGCACGCGCTTGTAGCCCTTGAGCAGCAGGATCACGGCCAAGGTGGCTGCGCCGATCATAAACGCGGTCCAGTTGGTCTTTCCTTCCATCACCGCGGTGACGATGGCCCATATGTTTCTCAGCGGGCCGTCGGACTCAATCGAAAAACCGAAAAACTTGGGCAGTTGGCTGATCAAAACCGTCAGCGCGATGCCGTTCATGTACCCGTAGCGGATCGGCTTGGAAAGCAACTCCGTAATGAAGCCCAAACGCATGATGCCCGCCAGGATGCACACGGTTCCTGAAACGATCGCCATCATGCCAGCAAGGGCGACGGCGCGATGCGGGTCACCGCCCGACAGGGGCAGGACGACTGCCAGGATAACGGCGGCCAGTGAGGAATCCGGGCCCAGCACCAGAATCCGGCTAGGCCCGAACAATGCGTAAGCGAGTAGCGGAACGATGGTCGCGTAGAGGCCATAGATGCCGGGTACGCCCGATGCCACGGCGTAGGCAATGCCGACGGGCACCAACATCGTGGTGAGCACCAGCCCGGCCATGATGTCGTGACGCAACCAGGCAACCTGGTACCCGCGCAGCGTGCGAAGTCCAGGAAGCCAGCGGCCCCAGCCGGTTTCGTCGCCGGCATCCCGGCGTGCAATACGGCCCGGTTCCGGGACGGGAGGCGAAGAGTCCGAATCGCTCATAGAACTGTGGCCTTTAGGTGTACAGCGCCGATTCGCTTAAACGTGCCCGTCAGAATTTTTCGGGCACTCGCCGGTGCGGATAATCCGGGTCGCGATAGCCGCCTGGCTTCTGCCGTTTGGGCAATATCACCTCATCGCGTGCGACATCCTTGTACGGGATACGGCTGAGCAAATCGGTGATGATGTTAAGGCGCGCCCGCCGTTTGTCGTTGGAATTGGCCACCCGCCATGGGGCATGTTCGGTGTCGGTTGCCTTGAACATGTCGTCACGCGCGCGTGAATAGTCATACCAACGGCTGTATGACTTGAGATCCATGGGGGTCAGTTTCCAGATTTTTCGTCCGTCCTTGATGCGCGCCTGAAGCCGGCGGGTCTGCTCGTCTTCGCTGACTTCCAGCCAATACTTGAGCAGGATCACGCCCGAGTCGACGATTGCACGCTCCACCTGAGGCGTTGTCTTCAGGAAACTGGCAACCTGCGCTTTGGTGCAGAACCCCATCACGCGCTCGACACCCGCCCGGTTGTACCAACTGCGATCGAAGATCACCACTTCGCCAGCCGCGGGCAGGTACGGCAGGTAACGCTGGACATACATTTGGCTTTTCTCTCGATCACTCGGCGCCGTTAGCGCCACCACCCGAAAGACGCGCGGACTGACGCGTTCGGTGATCGCCTTGATCGTCCCGCCCTTGCCAGCGCCATCGCGCCCTTCGAAAACGATACAGATCTTGATGCCCTTGGCTTTTACCCACTCCTGTAACTTGACCAGTTCCACGTGCAAGCCGCGCAGTTGCTCAAGGTAATCCTTGTTCTTCAGCTTCGGGTTTTCAACAGCATTGCGCCTAGGGGCTTTCTTCTTGTCCTTTGCCATGACCAAGACCTCATAGATGCCAATCGCCGATAGGTAAACAGCGTAGGTTGCGATTTGCTCACCCGTCGAGCGCGATGATCGCGGTGATTAGCACAGCGCCGGTGACGGCCGTCGCAAGACTGAGCAGGCCGAAGATGACCTCCGTGACACGATCGACCGGATCAAGTACACGGGCCCGCTTTTGCTCTCCAGCGCTTTGCATGCGCTCATCCTCGCCACGGCGGCTGCGTCAGCGTGGTCCTGGTTTTCAGCCGTGCCAGGATGGCCAAGACCCGGCATCCGCAAGCACACCGAACAGCTTAGTTCAGACCTGACCTCTAACAACGGGATGCATCGACAACGACTAAACTTTTGCGATTGAACCTTGTTTCCCAAGGATATCTCCATGAGCGCCGCTCCCCTGTCCGAACTCGATGCCGCTCTACCCGGACTGGCCCGCAAGATCCGCGTGCTGGAGGCCCTGGCCTGGCCGGATGGGGTCGAAGAAGCATTCCTGACACGTTGGCGCGCCGGGCAGGCAGAACTGCCCAAGGTCCAACTGCGCCCGCGCGAGCACAGCGCCGACATCGCCGCCTTCGAAGCCTTTATCGGCCGCTGCGATGAGGGTCATCCGGCCGGGCGCCACCTCGCCATGACGGCGCGCAGCTATGCCACGGCGGGGCGCATGCTCGGTGCCATTGGCACACCCGCCTTTACGCAGTATTCGTCAGCGCTGTACCGACGCCCGGACTTCTACTACTCGCGCCTGAAACTGAGCATGCTGGACGCGGCCCAATTCTTCCTCAAGACCACCGACGCCCTTCTGGGCGGGGCCCGGATTCCACCGTGCCCGGCCGAGATCCCGGCCGAAGTCTTCGCCGCCTGGATGCAGCCGGAACTGGACCGCTTCTTCGGCCCGGGCCGGATCACCGTCGTGCTCGATCCGACCCTGGCCGCCAAGGCCATCGCCGGGGCCAGTCGCATCCGCCTGCGTGCCAGCGCCCTGTTCTCGGAACTGGACAAGAACCAGCTGTTGCAGCATGAGGCCTTCGTGCATGTCGCCACCGCACAAAACGGCGCGCTGCAACCCAACCTCAAAAGCCTGGGTCTGGGGGCGCCACGCACGACCCAGACTCAGGAGGGCATCGCCACCCTGGCCGAGCTGTTCACCGGCAGCATGGACATCAACCGCCTGCGCCGCCTCGCCCTGCGCGTGCTCGCTGTCCAGCAGGCGCTGGATGGCGCCGATTTCATCCAGGTATTCGAAGGCTTTCTCGCGGCCGGTCAGTCACAGGAGGAGTCCTTCCGCTCGACCCAGCGGGTGTTCCGCGGCGCCGACCTGCGCGGCGGTACGGCGTTCACCAAAGATGCCGCCTACCTGACCGGTTTGCTCGGCGTGCATACCCTGTTGCGCATCGCGATCCGCGACAACCGGCCGGAACTGGTGGGCCATTTGTTCGCCGGGCGCCTCAGTCTGGGGGATACCGTTCGCCTGGCGCCGCTTTTCGAGTCCGGCTGGCTCCAGGGACCGGTCCATGTCCCGGCCTGGGCCTCCGATCTGCGTCTGCTCGCCGCCAACCTGGCGTTCTCCGCTTTTATTTCCCGAATCAAGCTGGATGTACTCGATCTGGAAGTGCTCATGGCCTTCGCCGACGAGCATGAAGCCGATGCCAGCGCCTAGCGTTTAAAGGGAGAGCCACCGAACCAAACGCTCTGCATCAGTTATTTATACTCAAATGCCAGCTTAATAATATTTTACCGATACCAGGGTGATCCCTAGTCTTGACCCCAAGAAATGGCAGGCCGTTACCGACCTAAATCCAACTTCGAAGGGTATTGAGATGACCACTGAAAAAATAAAAACAGATACGCTGATTGTGGGCGCCGGTCAGGCTGGTGTGGCCATGAGTGAACACTTGAGCAAACTCGGCGTGCCGCACCTGGTGCTGGAGCGCAACCGTATCGCCGAACGCTGGCGCACCGGGCGCTGGGATTCACTGGTGGCCAACGGTCCGGCCTGGCACGACCGTTTTCCCGGTCTCGATTTCGACGACCTCAGCCCCGACGACTTTGCCCCGAAAGAGCGGGTTGCCGACTACTTCGAAGCCTATGCCAAGAAATTCAACGCCCCGATCCGCACCGGCGTGGACGTGCTGAAGGTTGAGCGCAATGTCGGTCGCCCGGGCTTCACCATTGAAACCTCAGAGGGCGTGATCGAGGCCAACCGCGTGGTGGCTGCCACCGGGCCTTTCCAGCGCCCTGTCATCCCGCCAATCGCGCCGAAAGATCAACCATTTTTGCAGATCCACTCGGCTGAATACCGTAATCCAGCGCAGCTGCCCGAAGGCGCTGTTCTGGTGGTCGGCGCCGGCTCGTCGGGCGTGCAAATCGCCGATGAGTTGCAGCGTGCCGGCAAGAAGGTTTACCTCTCGGTCGGCGCACACGATCGCCCTCCTCGCGCCTATCGCAACCGTGATTTCTGCTGGTGGCTGGGTGTGCTCGGCGAATGGGATCAGGCGGCCATGAAACCCGGCCGGGAACACGTCACCATCGCGGTCAGCGGCGCACATGGCGGCCGCACGGTGGACTTCCGTGGGCTGGCTCATCGCGGCATGACGCTGGTGGGTTTGACCCAATCGTTCAATGGCGGCGTAGCGGCTTTTCAATCGAACCTTGCCGAGAACCTGGCACGCGGCGATGAGAACTATCTGGCGCTGCTCAACGCGGCTGACGCCTACATCGAGCGCAACGGCCTGGACCTGCCGGAAGAGCCTGAAGCGCGCATTACCTTTTCCGACCCAGACTGTGTGACTAACCCGATTCTTGAACTCGACCTGGCCAAGGCCGGCGTGACCTCGATCATCTGGGCCACCGGTTTTGCCACGGATTACAGCTGGCTCAAGGTTGATGCCTTCGACGACAACGGCAAACCGCAGCATCAACGCGGCGTGTCGAGCGAAGCTGGCGTGTATTTCCTCGGCCTGCCGTGGCAGTCCCGTCGCGGGTCTTCGTTCATCTGGGGCGTTTGGCACGACGCCAAGTACGTGGCTGATCACATCGCCATCCAGCGTTCATACCTCGACTACCACGATGCCGCGCAGCGCGAGGCTGAAACCGTCCCGGCCGCCCATAAAGCAACTGTCAGCGCTTGAGCCATTTTTCTTTAGGAGCTTCAAATGTCCACGCCAACCCATACCCGCATTCGCATGTTCAACACCAAGGAAACCTACCCGAACCAGAGTCTGGACAACGACCTGTGCCAGGCCGTCCGAGCCGGCAACACCGTTTACGTTCGCGGCCAGGTCGGCACCGATTTCGAAGGCAACCTGGTAGGCCTCGGTGACCCACGAGCGCAAACCGAGCAAGCCATGCGCAACGTCAAACAGCTGCTGGAAGAAGCCGGCAGCGACCTGAGCCATATCGTAAAAACCACCACTTACCTGATCGATCCGCGTTACCGCGAGCCGGTGTATCAGGAAGTGGGCAAGTGGCTTAAAGGGGTGTTTCCGATTTCGACCGGGTTGGTGGTTTCAGCGCTGGGGCAGCCGCAGTGGTTGATGGAAATTGATGTGATTGCGGTGATTCCTGAGTAAGCAGGTACACCGCGTCGCGGCCATCGCGAGCAGGCTCGCTCCCACAGTGGATCTTCAGCGAACACAAAATTTGTGAGCGACTTCGATCAAATGTGGGAGCGAGCCTGCTCGCGATAGGGCCAGCACAGACACCACCTCAGCCAAGGCAAACCAAGGAGCAAAACCATGACCTTCTCCATCGCAGCACGTTGCCCCGAAACCGGTCAGTTCGGCATTGCGATCAGTTCCTCGAGCATCGCCGTCGGCGCCCGCTGTCCCTGGCTGCTGCCGGGTGTCGGCGCCGTCTCCACACAAAACATCACCCTGCCCTCCCTAGGCCCCGAAGCCCTTGCCCTCATGGAGCAAGGCCTTACACCGGCCGAGGCGTTGGACAAAGTCCTGACCCGCAACGGCTACAGCCAATATCGCCAGATCACGGCGATTGACCACCTGGGCCAAACCGCGCACTTCAGCGGCGCGCAAACCCTGGGCAACCACAATGCCGTGTCCGGCGATCAATGCGTCGCTGCCGGCAACATGCTCGCAGGCCGCTCAGTGATCGAAGCCATGGTCGAGGCCTTCGAACATGGCGAAGGTCAATTGGCCGACCGCTTGCTCGCCGCCATGAAAGCCGCCATCGCGGCCGGCGGTGAAGCCGGGCCGGTACATTCAGCAGCGATGGTGGTGGTCGGCGAGCTGACCTGGCCAATCATCAATCTGCGAGTCGATTGGGCCGATGAAAATCCAATCGGTCAATTGGAGAAACTCTGGGACGCCTATCGCCCACAGGTTCAGGACTACATCGACCGCGCCCTGGCCCCTGACAAATCCCCTGGCTACGGTGTCGCCGGAGACGACCGATGAGCAACAGCCTCGATTTGCTGAAAACGTTGGTGGCGTTCGACACCACGAGCCGCGAATCAAACCTGCACCTCATCGAGTTCGTCCGCGACTACCTCGAACGCTTCGACGTGCCTTGCGAGCTGGTCTACAACGAGCAACGCAGCAAGGCCAATCTGTTCGCAACCATTGGCCCGGCGGATCGGCCGGGCATCGTCCTGTCGGGGCACACCGACGTGGTGCCCGTCGACGGCCAGCCGTGGACCGTTGCGCCGTTCGAACTCACCGAGCGCGACGGCAAACTGTACGGTCGCGGCACGGCGGACATGAAAGGCTACATCGCTTGCGTACTCGCGCTGGTCCCGTCACTGGTAAAGGCCACGCTGCGACTGCCGGTGCATATCGCGCTCTCCTACGATGAGGAAGTCGGCTGCCTCGGTGTGCGTTCGTTGCTGTCGGAACTGGAAAAGCGCCCGGTCAAACCGATGCTCTGCATCATTGGTGAGCCGACCGAGCTCAAACCGGTGCTTGGCCACAAGGGCAAACTGGCGATGCGTTGCGATATTCACGGTGAAGCGTGCCATTCGGCGTACGCGCCTCTCGGGGTTAACGCCATTGAATACGCCGCTGAACTGATCGGTGAACTAGGGCGGATTGGCAACCGACTCAAAGCGCCCGAGCATCACGATGCGCGTTTCGATCCGCCGTTCAGCACGGTGCAAACCGGCGTGATTTCCGGTGGTAAGGCCTTGAACATCGTCCCCGCCGATTGCCGCTTCGACTTCGAAATCCGCGCCCTGCCCTCGCATGATCCGAGTGAGGTTGCGCAGAAACTGAAGGCCTACGCCGAGCAACAAGTTTTGCCGCGCATGCGGGCGGTGAGTGCACAGAGCGAGATTCGCTTTAGCGAGTTGTCGGCGTATCCCGGGTTGGCGACCGATGCGCACAGCGAAGCCGCTGAGTTGATTGCTGCTTTCTGCGGCTCCCGAGAATTCGGAACGGTAGCGTTCGGCACCGAAGGTGGTCTGTTCGACGCAGCAGGCATTCCCACCGTCGTCTGCGGCCCCGGCAGCATGGATCAAGGCCACAAACCGGACGAGTTTGTCAGCCTCCAACAACTCACCGCCTGCGACGCCATGCTGCAACGGATGCTGCTATCGATCAGCTGAATCACAATTTCATTAACACCACAAAGCCCGCTCCCACAGGTTTTTCACCGTCCCCACTGGCATACATTTTTTAACGTCTATACCCACAAACTTACTAATTTATCTCTCACTCCCCACCGCACATCATCAACTCCAACAAGAAAAGCGTCGCCCCCGTGCGGCGCTCACCGAAGTACGTCCACGTACTCAAATTGCCTTGGAGTCCGTCATGGTTACCGCAGCAACAACCTCCGCCCCGCTCATCGAAAAACACACCATCGGCTACGTGCCCCCCGAAGATCGCCACGGAAAAACCAGAGACCTGTTCACCCTCTGGTTCGGCGGCAACATCGCGCCGTTGCCCATCGTCACCGGCGCCCTCGGCGTGCAAATGTTCCACCTGAACCTGGTGTGGGGCATCGTCGCCATACTCGTTGGCCATCTGGTCGGCGGCGTGCTGATGGCGCTGCACTCCGCGCAAGGCCCGCAGATGGGCATTCCGCAAATGATCCAGAGCCGCGCCCAGTTCGGCTCCCTCGGTGCGCTGCTGGTGGTGCTGATCGCCGGCATCATGTACATCGGCTTCTTCGCCTCCAACATCGTCCTCGCCGGCAAGTCGCTGCATGGCGTGGTCGACAGCGTCCCGGTGCCCGTGGGCATCGTCATCGGCGCCCTCGGCTCGGGCATCATCGGCATCATCGGCTACCGCTTCATCCACGTGCTCAACCGCATCGGCACCTGGGTGCTCGGCGCCGGCATCGTGCTGGGCTTCGGCTACATTTTCACCCACGTGCAGACCGCCGACTTCCTCACCCGCGGCAGCTTCAATATCTCCGGCTGGCTCGCCACCGTCTCGCTGGCCGCGCTCTGGCAAATCGCCTTCGCGCCCTACGTCTCCGACTACTCGCGCTACCTGCCCGCCAACGTGCCCGTGGCCGCAACCTTCTGGACCACGTATCTGGGCACCGTACTCGGCTCCAGCCTCTCGTTCATCTTCGGCGCCGTCGCCGTCCTCGCCACACCCGTCGGCATGGACACCATGGACGCCGTCAAACTCGCCACCGGCTCCATCGGCCCGTTGATGCTCGTGCTGTTCCTGCTCAGCGTCATCAGCCACAACGCCCTCAACTTGTACGGCGCCGTACTGTCGCTGATCACTCTGGTCCAAACCTTCGCCTACCGCTGGATCCCGACCGCCAAAAGCCGCGCCGTCCTCTCGATCATCGTCCTCGCCGCCTGCTGCTTCGCCGCCGTCGGCGCCTCCGCCAACTTCATCGGCCACTTCGTCGACATGGTCCTGGTGCTGCTCGTGGTGCTGGTGCCGTGGACCGCGATCAACCTGATCGACTTCTACGCCATTCACAAAGGTCAGTACGACATCAACTCGATCTTCAAGGTCGATGGCGGGATCTATGGGCGGTACAACCCGCAGGCGTTGTTGGCGTATGTGATTGGGATTGTGGTGCAGATCCCCTTCATGAACACGCCCCTCTACGTCGGCCCCATCTCCGAACACATCAACGGCGCGGACCTGTCCTGGCTGGTCGGCCTGCTAATCACCTCCCCGCTCTACTACTGGCTAGCCAACCGCGACACCGCCTACAAACGCCGCCTCTCAACCGGAAAACTCGCCAACAGCCTCTAAGGTAAAACCCAATCCCCTGTGGGAGCGAGCTTGCTCGCGAAGAGGCCCTGACAGTCAACATCCATGTCGACTGTCACCCCTTTCGCGAGCAAACCCGTTTTCGCTTTGCCCGCCATCCCCACAAAACTCCGAAATTTAATGAACCCCGCCCACACCCAATCACCTAACTGAATGACTATCAGGAGGGTGACCAATGCAAACCGAAACCATCTGGATCCTACTCGCCGCAATACTTGTGCTGGTCGAGTTATGGGCAATCAACAAAGTGCGCAAAGCCGAAGGCAAATCCAGCAACAAACTCGTATGGATGGTGGTAATCGTGTTTGTGCCACTGTTCGGACTGATAGCGTGGGCACTGGCGGGACCGAAACACACCGACCACAACCCGCATTCACCGCAGGCCAGACAATGACGTTGGATACTGTGCGGTAAGAATTTTGGAACTGCACAATCTCAAACTACAAAGCCCCGAAGATTCGGGGCTTTGTTCTTTTCTGACCACCCGATTTCATAAACCTGACGTCCGAAAATCGGCGTTTTTCAAGGTAGTTGTCGCGTCAACCGTCTAACTATGCCGCTCTTTTCTCGACCTGCTGCTCTCGATCCGGGTTCAACAGCACGGTGCCGATCGGTTCCCAGTTACGTGTTCGACCCGACCACCGTTCCGGCTTTTGCTCCTTGGCTTGTTCGTACAGCTCATGTCGCCGGGCCAAGACCTGATGGTCCAGTCCTCGATGCCGCTCAGCCGGCGTGACGAACCGGATACGGCTATGCCGGTGCTCGTTGTTGTACCAGCGCATGAAATCCCTCACCCACGCTCGTGCAGCGTCCAAACTGGCAAAGCCATCTTGCGGCCATTGCGGGCAGTATTTCAGTGTTCTAAACAGCGACTCCGAGTAGGGATTGTCGTTGCTGACCCGCGGTCGGCCCCGCGAGGGCGTGATGCCCAGTTCGTACATCTTGCTCAACAGCGTCACCGATTTCATCGGCGCTCCGTTGTCCGAGTGCAGCACCAGCGGTTCATGTAAACACTGCTCGCCGATCACGCTGCGTTGCAGCAGCGCGGCGGCTTTCTCGCCGCTTTCCGCGTCGTAGACCTCCCAGCCCACGGCCTTGCGGCTGTAAATATCCTCGATCAGATAGAGGTAGTAATACTTGCCGCGTATCGGCGACGGCAGGTACGTGATGTCCCAGGACCACACCTGATTGGGCGCTTTGGCCGCATGCGTTGTCGGTGCTGCGTACCGCTTGGGGCGCTGACTACGGCCTCGATGTTGCTGTTGACCCGTTGCTCGCAAGACGCGATAAAGCGTCGCCTCCGACGCCAGATAGCGCCCTTGATCGGCCAGGCGCGGCACGATCTGGCTCGGCGGCAGGTGGGCATACGCAGGGCTGTTGCACAGCGCCACGATCGTTTGTCGCTCAGCCTCGGTCAGCGCATTGCGCGGCGTTGGCCGTGTGACAGTCGTTCGGGCATCGGCCTGGATAACGTCTGTTTCAGTCCATCGCTGCAAAGTCCGCAGCGATAGACCGATTTCCCGGCAGGCTCTGATTTTTCTGGCGCCTGCCGCGACCGCGCTACCTAGCCAGGCAACGAGCAACTGGCGCTCTGGCAAAGACGTTAGTTGTCCTCGTTGTCGTTCGTCCCCCAGTAGTCGTTGAGCTTTTTTCGCAGCACCAACAACGCGGCTGTTTCAGCGAGCGCCTTGTCTTTGCGACGCAGTTCGCGCTCAAGTTCCTGGATGCGTTTCTTATCTTTGCGAGACTGCTCCCGATCGTCTTTTTGCTGGGCCTTTTCCGATTTCTGGCCGGTGATGAAGGCTTGTCGCCAGGCCGTGATTTGCTCGGGGTAAAGGCCTTTGCGGCGGCAATACTCGCCCAGGTCGATCTCGGACAAACCGGCGGCTTCAAGGACGACAGCAAACTTGGTTTCGGCTGACCAGTTCTGAGTCGATTGCTTGTTTTCGGACACTGCACTTCCTTCAGAACTGAGCTGCTTGCGCCAGTTGGACAAAGACATTTCGCTGACCCCTTCGCGCCGGGAAACCTCGGCCATCGACAGGTTCAGCGGGGGAAGCAGCATCTTGAGTAATGCGGCTCTGCGTTCAGATGAATAATACGGCACGACCAGTCTCTTTCCGCCCCCGATGTGCTTTTTTAGGAAAATTCGGAGAGGCGACAACTATCCTGACACCGGGGGCTACCTTGGCCAACGATTTATCTACCTTTTCGATTTTAGGGTTTTCAAGAAGATCTTCCAAAGCTAACAAAGACAAAGAATACGGATCGGGTTCTATCCTTCGCATTTTTTCTTTTTCTGGATTTACCTTGGATAAATAGTAAAGAAGAAAATTCAGCCAAATAGCCATATCATCAGCGTTGACAGCCGCGGCTGGAGACGCCACCCCATCCATCGCTGAATTCTGTATTTCTCCAACGATACGGTTTCTTATGAAGCTCGACTCTTTTTCATTAAAAATATTTCCAGCTCTTTTCGCCATTCGAGAAAATAAATTGCAACTCTCGCCCTCAATGATAGCAAAAGCTGAAAGTTCAGCTCCTCTCAACCCCCATTGAAAATCACTATTTTTTATATTCTGAACAAGTCTCTCTGCGCCCCCTTGGCGGGCAATTTTTCCATAATACTGCCATAACATTATCGTATGGTTTGGAGAGATAAACCTCCTGTTATCAACAGGTCCTTTATCCGTCACATAAAAAACACTGAAGGCAATATCATGAAATTTATCCGCCTCGCGTCCAAAAGCAGTGATGAGACGTTCAATTTCAAGCCTTTTCTTTCTAATAGACATTAGACATCCTTTACGTAATCACTCCCTAACTTAGACCTAACCGAAGCTGCTCGACTCTATCGCATAGGGTCCGATGACCAGGGATGATTGAGATAATGATCCATATTAGTTTCCACCGAACGATTTTTATGTGTACCGAGGCGTACCAAGAAGACTTGAAATACGAATACGCTCACTCAACCCGAGTTTTGTTGCTGCGGTGCGAACCGTTTCAAAATCGGATTCAGGGAGCGAGGGTCCCAAGTAGATCTTATCTACTAAGATATCTAAGTCGAACTCTACGAATACCCCGTATTCGGGGACAGCAACGCCATTCTCTTCGGCCATTCTCATAGATATAGCTAACCGAAATTCGCGTTCCCAAGAGAACGCCATATGCTTATACCAGAAGCGATCCATCATACTGACTTTGAGCCGCGCCTGAAGAAGATCTACATAGGTAACACTTCCAGCCCAAAGATCCTCGTGTCCGTATTCTGGCTTTAGGCGAAAGGGCTTTGCAGCTGCCTTTAGTCGCTCGGGAGTAGTTCTTATTGCTACCCCCTTCCATTGCCCTGCGTAGAGCTGCCACATCGCGTCACTCTCGTATGCTGCGCGATGCCAGCAACTAATCTTTGTTAGTCGACGGAGTTGCTCAAAGGCCCTTTCTTGGTGCTCAGGTTCAGAATATCGTGAATCAACAGTGAACCTTGGTGGAAGAATTGCTACTGCCCCTTCGAATGGATCTTGGAATTGTCGAGCGGAAGAAAAGTACAGATTGCCTGTTCGCAAAAAATCGACAAAACGTTCGGTCTTGAAGTACCTCCATAGTGGCTCAGCCATGTCGATGGATTGTTCAGAGATTAGGCGCAAGGTATCTCCAGAGGCAATGCGACGTAGAATAAGGACGACGCTGAACGTAAGGTTTCGAGCCCTTCGTGTCTAGAGGCGTGGCGCGCTTGGTCTTTATTAGGATCGAAATTGACTTTGCGAATAATAGTTTGGGTCAAAAAACAGACACCAAACTCCCTCCACCTCAAAAATTCGCCGGCGTATTCGCACTAATAATCTCCGCCTCATCCGCCCCAATATTCCGAAACCGATGCGGTAGCGTCGTCGGAAAGTAATACCCATCCCCAGCATTCAGCACACTAATCTGCCCATCAACCGTCAACTCAACCGTCCCCCGCGTAACCAGCCCACACTCCTCCCCTTCCGAATGCACAATCGGCTCTTCCCCCGAGCTCGCCCCAGGCGCGTACTGCTCGCGCAAAAGCCGCATCTGCCGACTCGGCACCGAAGCGCCAATCAACAGCAACCGCAAGCCATGACGCCCAAGATCCGGCTGCTCATTGGCGCGGAACACGTATTGATGCTCACGCGGCGGCTGATCAAAGGTAAAGAAGTCCGCCAAAGACATAGGAATGCCTTCGAGCAGTTTTTTGAGGGAGCTGACGGAGGGACTGACGCGATTTTGTTCGATCAGGGAGATGGTGGCATTGGTGACGCCGCTACGCCGGGCCAGCTCGCGCTGGGAGAGTTTGTAGCTTTCGCGTACTAATTTGAGTCGTGAGCCCGTGTCCATGACAGCCTTATGCGAGGAATACTTAAGGGTTATGGGGGTGGATGGCGGGCGACTTTTGGCCGCGAAAACACCGCTTCCCTGTCCCGGAAATTTGAAAGGCGGGTATTAAATCACGTTTGGTGGTGTTGCTCAGCAGGTTCGATAAGTGGTTGGGTAAAAAGGTTGTTTCGGCCTGAAGTTGGGTTGTTTGGCTGTGTGAACTGTGGATGCGGTTACTGGGTGTCAGGTGGGATTGTTAGTGACTGGTATGGCCTCATCGCGAGCAGGCTCGCTCCCACAGTTTGGTTCTGGTCGTATACAAATTTTGTGTATGCCATAGATCTCTTGTGGGAGCGGGCTTGCTCGCGAAGGCGATGTGTCAGCTACATCATTGTTGGATGTTAAGCCGCCTTCGCGAGCAAGCCCGCTCCCCCAGGGATTGTGTCGCTTAGATGCCGAAACGGTCACGCAGTGCGTAGTACGCGGCGCCCATGGCGGTGAGTGGGGCCTGGAAGGTGCGGCCGCCGATCATGGGCATGTGCGGGAGCGAAGCGAAGGCGTCGAAGCGTTCGGCGTCGCCGCGGATCATTTCCGAGATCAGTTTGCCGGCCAGGTGCGAGCAGGTGACGCCGTGGCCGCTGTAGCCTTGCATGTAGTAGGCGTTTTTCTCGATGCGGCCGAATTGCGGCATGCGCGACATGGTCAGCAGGAAGTTGCCGGTCCAGCGGTAGTCGATTTTTACGTCCTTCAGTTGCGGGAAGGTCTTGAGGATTTTCGGCTTGATCAGCTGTTCGATGTCGTCCGGTTCGCGGGCGCCGTAGACCACGCCGCCGCCGTACAGCAAGCGGTTGTCGGCGGTGAGGCGGTAGTAGTCGAGCAGGTAGTTGCAGTCTTCGACGCAGTAGTTGTTTTTGATCAGGCTGCGCGCAACCTTTTCGGACAACGGTTCGGTGACGACGATTTGCGAACCGCACGGCATGCTTTTGCGCGTGACGCGGTTGTCGAGGTCTTGCGGCAGGTAGGCGTTGCCGGCAATCAGCAGGTATTTGGCGCGGACTACGCCTTTGGCGGTGCGTACGGTGATCGGTTCGCCGTAAGTGATTTCCACCGCCGCCGATTGTTCGTAGATTTTGCCGCCCAGGCCGATGATGGCCGAGGCTTCCCCGAGGGCCAGGTTCAGGGGGTGGATGTGGCCGCCCTGCATGTCGAGCAGGCCGCCGACGTAGTTGTCGCAACCGACTTCGCGCTTGATTTCCGCCGCGTCGAGCATTTTCAGGTTCTTGTTGCCGTAGCGCTCCCAGTTGCTTTTCTGCTCGGCCAGGCCTTTGAGTTGCTTTTTGTTCAGCGCGGCGAAGATGCCGCCCGGCTTGTAGTCGCACTGGATGTCGTAGTGCTGTATGCGCTGACGGATGATGTCGGCGCCTTCGAAAATCATGCTGCCAAGGACTTCGGCGGTTTTGTCGCCGTAGCGTTCTTCGATGACATCGACGTCGCGGCTGTAGGAGTTGACCAGTTGGCCGCCGTTGCGACCGCTGGCGCCGAAACCGACTTTGGCGGCTTCGAGCACGGTCACGCTGTAGCCGGCTTCGGCGAGGAACAGGGCCGAGGACAAACCGGTGTAGCCGGCGCCGATCACGCAGACGTCGCAGTCCACCGCTTGTTCCAGGACAGGGAAGTCGCCGGTGAAGTTGCGGGTGGCGGCGTAGTAGCTGTTTACATGTGTTGTTGTTTTCATACGTTTCTCCGATGGCCGCTGGCACGTGCCGGCGACCGCCGTTGTAGAGGTGTTAGAGCTTGATCCAGGTCGCTTTGAGTTCGGTGTATTTGTCGAACGCATGCAGCGATTTGTCCCGACCGTTACCCGACTGCTTGTACCCGCCGAACGGCGCGGTCATGTCGCCGCCGTCGTACTGGTTGACCCAGACGCTGCCGGCGCGCAAGCCGCGCGCGAAGGTGTGGGCCTTGCTCAGGTTGCTGGTCCACACGCCAGCGGCCAGGCCAAAGATGCTGTCGTTGGCAATCGCCAGCGCTTCTTCTTCGGTGTCGAAGGTGATCAGCGACAGCACCGGGCCGAAGATTTCTTCGCGGGCGATGGTCATGGCGTTGGTCACGCCGTCGAAAATCGCCGGTTCCACGTACAGGCCACCGGTGTCTTCGAGGGTGCGGCTGCCGCCGGCAATCAGTTGCGCGCCCTGGTCTTTGCCGACCTGGATGTAGCGCAGCACGTTGTCCAGTTGACGCTGATCGACGACCGCGCCGACGGTGGTTTCTGCATCGAGGGCGTGACCCGGTTTCCAGGCTTGCAGTGCTTCCACCAGCAGCGGGATGAACTGCTCGCGAATCGAGCGTTCCACCAGCAAGCGCGAACCGGCGGTGCAGACTTCGCCCTGGTTGAAGGCAATCGCACCGGCCGCCGCTTGTGCTGCCGCGCGCAGATCCGGCGCGTCGGCGAACACCACGTTCGGGCTCTTGCCGCCGGCTTCGAGCCAGACGCGTTTCATGTTGCTTTGGCCGGAATAGATCAGCAGTTGCTTGGCAATCGCGGTCGAGCCGGTGAAGGCCAGCACGTCGACGTCCATGTGCAGCGCCAGCGCCTTGCCGACGGTGTGACCGTAGCCCGGCAGGACGTTGAACACGCCTTTCGGGATTCCCGCTTCCAGCGCCAGTTGGGCGATGCGGATGGCCGTGAGTGGCGACTTTTCCGAAGGCTTGAGGATGAACGAGTTGCCGGCCGCGAGGGCTGGGGCGAACTTCCAGCTGGCCATGATCAGCGGGAAGTTCCACGGCACGATGGCGGCGACCACACCGGCAGGTTCGCGGGTGATGAGGCCGAGTTGGTCGTGCGGCGTGGCGGCGACTTCGTCGTAGATCTTGTCGATGGCTTCGGCGCTCCAGCGGATCGCGTTGGCGGTCGCTGGAATGTCGATGTTCATCGAGTCGCTGATCGGCTTGCCCATGTCGAGGGTTTCGAGCAGGGCGAGTTCTTCCTGGTTGGCCAGGATGAGATCGGCGAAGCGAATCAAAATGCGTTTGCGTTCTGCGGGCGCCAACCGCGCCCAGATGCCGGATTCGAAGGTGCGGCGTGCGACGGCGACTGCCGCATTGGCGTCGGCTTCGTCGGTGCTGGCGACGTTGGCCAGGAAGCGACCGTCGACCGGGCTCATGCATTCAAAGGTGTCGCCGCTGAGTGCCGGGCAGTATTGGCCGTCGATGAATGCGCGGCCTTCGATGGTTAGGGACTGGAAGCGTTGCTCCCAGTCGCTGCGAGTGTTTGTCATGGTTGTGACTCGACGCAGAGGAATAAGTAGTGGGACTGCAATCCCCTGTGGGAGCGAGCCTGCTCGCGAAAGCGGTGCGTCAGACAACATCAATGTTGACTGTGCCGCCGCCTTCGCGAGCAGGCTCGCTCCCACAGTTGATCGGGTTTTCAGCCTGGATCCGGTGTTACCCATCAAACCGTATGCAGGTACCAGTTGTACTCAAGGTCGGAGATGGAGTTCTCGAACTCGGCCAGCTCGCTTTCCTTGCACGCCACGAACACGTCGATGTACAGCGGGTCGATGTAGCGCGACATGACTTCGCTGTCGGCTAGCTCGCGCAGTGCATCGCGCAGGTTGTTCGGCAGGCTCTGCTCGTTCTGCTCGTAGCTGTTGCCTTCAACCGGTGCGCCCGGCTCAATTTCGTTGGTCAGGCCGTGGTGAATACCGGCCAGTACCGACGCCATCAGCAAGTACGGGTTGGCATCAGCGCCCGCCACGCGGTGTTCGATACGCACGGAGTCCGACGAACCGGTCGGCACACGCACTGCCACGGTACGGTTGTCGATGCCCCAGCTCGGCGAGTTCGGCACATAGAACTGCGCGCCAAAACGACGGTACGAGTTGACGTTCGGGCAGAGGAACGCCATCTGCGCCGGCAGGGTCTCGAGCACACCGCCGATCGCGTGTCGCAGCGCGGCGTTCTGCTCGGGATCCTCGCTGGCAAAGATGTTGTTGCCTTCTTTGTCGAGAATCGAAATGTGCACGTGCAAGCCATTGCCCGCCTGGCCCGGATACGGCTTGGCCATAAACGTGGTGTCCATCTCGTGGTCGTAGGCGATGTTCTTCACCAGACGCTTGAGCAACACCGCGTAGTCGCAGGCCTTGATCGGGTCGTTGACGTGATGCAGGTTCACTTCGAACTGCGCCGGGGCGCTTTCCTTGACGATGGCGTCAGCAGGGATGCCCTGCTCTTTCGCGCCTTCAAGGATGTCTTGCAGGCAATCGACGTATTCGTCGAGGTCGTCGATCAAATACACCTGAGTCGACATCGGACGCTTGCCGGACACCGGCGAGCGTGGCGATTGCGGACGACCGTTCACGTTGTCCTGGTCGATCAGATAGAACTCGAGTTCGAACGCGGCGCAGATGGTCAGGCCCATGTCATCGAACTTACTCACGACCTGACGCAGTACTTCGCGAGGGTCAGCAAAGAACGGCTGGCCTTCGAGTTCGTGCATGGTCATTAACAGTTGCGCGGTCGGGCGCTTCTGCCAGGGCTCGATGCTGAGCGTATCAGGGATGGGGAAGCAGATTCGGTCTGAGTCGCCGATGTCCAGACCCAGGCCGGTGCTTTCCACCGTAGAACCGTTGATGTCCAGAGCGAACAGAGACGCCGGGAGGTTAATGCCTTTTTCGTAAACCTTATGAAGACTGGTGCGCTCGATGCGCTTGCCGCGCACCACACCGTTCATATCCGCAATCAGAAGGTCGACGTACAAAACCTCAGGATATTTCTTAAGGAATGCGTTTGCTTCGTTGAGTTGAACGGTACGCAGAGGGACCGACATGATGCACCTATTAGCTGTTAATTATTATGTTCACTACCTTGTTGCGAGCCCAGTCAACCCGAACGGCAAAGTGAAGTCAATAGCGAACACTTGACCTCTCCACCTTTATTTTCGTGCCTTTCTTGGGCACGAGAGTGCCAAATCAGTCTTGCGCACCGTGTAAACCCTGAAGATCGGACGTGCGGCGTTTAGAATTTTTTACATGAGAGTTGTTAATTAAAATCAACAAGGCTAAGCTCCGGAAAAGCTCGTTCAAGTGTGAAACTTCGAGGTGATAAAAATGGCACTCAAGCCATTGATCGGTGTTACTGCGTGCGTCAAACAGATTGGCCTGCACCCCTACCATGTCAGCGGCGACAAGTACTTGCGTGCTGTCAGCGTCGCGGCTTTGGGGCTGCCGGTCGTCATTCCTTCTTTAGGCGATCTGACCGAAATCGATGACCTGCTCGCGCAGCTCGACGGTCTGCTGCTGACCGGCTCCCCCTCGAATGTGGAACCCTTCCACTATCAAGGCCCCGACAGCGCCCCCGGCACGGATCACGATCCGCAACGGGACGCCACCACCCTTCCCTTATTGCGTGCGGCCATTGCGGCGGGCGTTCCGGTGCTCGGCATCTGCCGGGGCTTTCAGGAAATGAACGTGGCGTTCGGGGGCAGCCTGCATCAGAAGGTCCACGAACTCCCGGGCATGCTTGATCACCGGGAAGCGAATCATCCGGATTTGGCGGTGCAATACGCACCGGCTCACGCGGTCAACGTGCAACCGGGCGGTGTGTTCGAGGCGCTGGATTTGCCTCAGGTGTTCCAGGTCAATTCGATTCACAGCCAGGGCATCGACCAACTGGCGCCCGGCCTGCGTGCGGAAGCGATTGCGCCGGACGGTTTGATCGAGGCGATTTCGGTTGAACACAGCCCGACCTTCGCCGTTGGCGTGCAATGGCACCCGGAATGGCAGGTTCTGTCGAATCCTCCTTATTTGAGTATTTTCCAGGCGTTTGGCGATGCGTGCCGGCGACGGGCCGCGCTACGTAATAAGCGCTGACTTCAAACACGACTAAATCAATTACTGCCCCCGTGAGGCTGGCGGATACGCCTTTGCGCGCCAGTCCCTCACGACAACAACAAACGCGATAACAACAAGTACCACCAGGCAGCCAGGACGGCGGCGCCGAATAAGCCCGAGCGGTCAGCAAGCGCAATCCCCTGTAGGAGCGAAGCTTGCTCGCGAAGGCGGTGTATCAGACAACGATGATGTCGACTGACACGCCGTCTTCGCGAGCAAGCTTCGCTCCTACAGGGGTCATCGCCAACCGGTAACACCGGCTCGGGCTTGCAATCAACTATTAAGTCAGGCCGCGTTGGCCCGACGACTGAAACCTGTTGGGAGTTTCACATGGCAAACGCCTCCAGCATCTACAGGAAGGCTCTTGAAGGTCACCAGTCACCGAAAAAGGTGCTGGTGAAAGTCGACCGCGTCACCAAGAAATTCGACGAAACCACCGCGGTGGACGATGTCTCGCTTGAGATCCATCAAGGGGAAATCTTCGCCCTGCTCGGTGGTTCCGGCTCCGGTAAATCGACCCTGCTGCGCATGCTCGCAGGTTTCGAGCGCCCGACCGAAGGGCGGATTCTGCTCGACGGTGTCGACATCACCGACATGCCGCCGTACGAACGGCCGATCAACATGATGTTCCAGTCCTACGCCTTGTTCCCGCACATGACGGTGGCGCAGAACATCGCCTTCGGCCTGAAGCAGGATCGGCTGTCCAACAGCGAAATCGACGCCCGCGTTGAAGAGATGCTGCGACTGGTGCACATGACCCAATATGCCAAGCGCAAACCGCATCAACTGTCCGGTGGTCAGCGTCAGCGCGTGGCCCTGGCTCGCTCCCTGGCCAAGCGTCCGAAGCTGTTGCTGCTCGACGAACCGATGGGTGCGCTGGATAAAAAGCTGCGTTCGCAGATGCAACTGGAATTGGTTGAGATCATCGAGCGCGTCGGCGTGACCTGCGTGATGGTGACCCACGATCAGGAAGAGGCCATGACCATGGCCCAACGCATCGCGATCATGCACCTGGGCTGGATCGCGCAGATCGGCAGCCCGGTGGATATTTATGAGGCGCCGGTCAGCCGCATGGTTTGCGAATTCATCGGCAACGTGAACGCCTTCGAAGGCACGGTTGTGGAAGACCTTGAGGGTCACGCAATCATTCACAGCCCGGATCTGGAGCAAAAGATTTACGTCGGTCACGGCGTCAGCACCTCGGTGCAGGACAAGTCGATTACTTACGCGATCCGCCCGGAAAAACTGCTGGTCAGCACGACCAAACCCGATACCCGCTACAACTGGTCCGAAGGCAAAGTGCATGACATCGCCTACCTCGGCGGTCACTCGGTGTTCTACGTGGAATTGCCTGGTGGCAAGGTCGTGCAGTCGTTCATGGCCAACGCCGAACGCCGTGGCGCACGTCCGACCTGGGACGACAAGGTCTACGTGTGGTGGGAAGACGACAGCGGCGTGGTACTGCGCTCATGAAAACACTCAATCAGCAGTTCATGCGGCTGATGCCGAGTGGTCGAAAGCTCGTCATCGGGATTCCTTTCCTGTGGCTGTGCCTGTTTTTCCTGTTGCCGTTCTTCCTGGTGATGAAGATCAGCTTCTCGGAAGCGGCGCTGGCCATTCCTCCTTACTCAGAGATCTACACCTTCGCCGAGCAGAAATTTCAGCTATTGCTCAACATCGGCAACTACTCGCTGCTGACCCAAGATGAGTTGTACATCTCGGCCTACTTCGGCTCGTTGAAGGTCGCGTTTTTAAGCACGCTGATGTGCCTGGTGATCGGTTTTCCGATGGCCTACGCGATCACCAAGACCAACAAGGAAACGCAAAACGTTCTGCTGTTGCTGATCATGATGCCGACCTGGACGGCGATCCTGATCCGTGTTTATGCGTGGATGGGCATTCTCAGCAACAACGGTTTGCTCAACGGATTTCTGATGTGGACCGGGCTGACCTCGCACCCGATCGAGATCCTCAACACCAACACGGCCGTCTACATTGGGGTGGTTTACGCCTACCTGCCGTTCATGGTGTTGCCGCTGTACGCCAACCTGGTCAAGCACGATCATAGTCTGCTGGAAGCCGCGTCGGACCTGGGGTCGAGCAACTTCAACAACTTCTGGAAAATCACCGTGCCGCTGGCCAAGAACGGGATCATCGCTGGCTGCATGCTGGTGTTCATTCCGGTGGTCGGTGAGTTCGTGATTCCGGAACTGCTGGGCGGACCGGAAACCCTGATGATCGGTCGCGTGCTGTGGCAAGAGTTCTTCAATAACCGCGACTGGCCGGTGGCGTCTGCCCTGGCGGTGGTGATGCTGTTGATCCTGATTGTGCCGATTCTGCTGTTCAACCGCAGTCAGGCCAAAGAGATGGAGGCACGGGGATGAAACGCTTCGGATTTTCAAAGTTCATGCTGATTTTCGGCCTGTCGTTTATCTACCTGCCGATGTTGATTCTGGTGATCTACTCGTTCAACGCCTCGAAACTGGTAACCGTATGGGGCGGCTGGTCGTTCAAGTGGTACGCCGGCCTGCTCGATAACTCGCAACTGATGGGTTCGGTGGGGCGCTCGCTGGAAATCGCCTGCTACACCGCGATTGCCGCGGTGGCGCTGGGGACGTTGGCGGCGTTTGTGCTGACTCGCGTCACGCGCTTCAAGGGCCGTACGTTGTTCGGTGGTCTGGTGACGGCGCCGCTGGTGATGCCGGAAGTGATCACCGGTCTGTCGCTGTTGCTGCTGTTCGTGGCGATGGCGCAGTTGATCGGCTGGCCGCAGGAACGCGGCATCGTCACCATCTGGATCGCCCACACCACGTTCTGTGCGGCGTATGTGGCGGTGGTGGTTTCGGCGCGTTTGCGTGAGCTGGACCTGTCCATCGAAGAAGCGGCCATGGACCTCGGGGCGAAGCCGTTCAAGGTGTTTTTCCTGATCACCATTCCGATGATCGCGCCGTCACTGGCGGCCGGCGGCATGATGTCGTTTGCCCTGTCGCTGGATGACCTGGTCCTGGCGAGTTTCGTGTCCGGCCCGGGTTCGACGACCCTGCCGATGGAAGTGTTCTCGGCGGTGCGTCTGGGTGTGAAGCCTGAGATCAATGCGGTGGCCAGCCTGATTCTGCTCGCCGTATCGATCGTGACCTTCATGGTCTGGTACTTCAGCCGTCGCGCCGAAGCGACCCGTAAACGTGCGATCCAGGAAGCGATGGACCAGACCGCCAGCGAATCCTGGCAGCAACCTAAAAAGCAAATGGTAAAAGCGACGGCCTAGTGCCGTCGTTATTCACTGCATTGCGTCAACGATAAAAGCTCTTTAGTAGAAAGAATGGAGTTGTACCGATGAAAATGTTTGGCAGGACTCTGCTGACACTGTCCTTATTGGGCGCGATTGCCACCGGCGCCCAGGCCAATGACAAGGTACTGCGCGTCTACAACTGGTCGGATTACATCGCCCCGGACACCGTCAAGAAGTTCGAAGACGAGACCGGCATACGCGTGACCTACGATGTGTTCGACAGCAATGAAACCCTTGAGGCACGGCTGCTCGCCGGTAAATCCGGCTACGACATCGTCGTGCCGTCCAACAGTTTCCTGGCCAAGCAGATCAAGGCTGGCGTCTATCAGGAACTGGATAAGTCGAAGCTGCCGAACTGGAAAAACCTCAACCCGGTCCTGCTGAAAAATGCTGCCGCCAGCGATCCGGATAACGGCCATGCCTTCCCGTACATGTGGGGCTCGATCGGCATCGGCTTCAACCCGGAAAAGGTCAAGGAAGTGCTTGGCAGCAACGCGCCGACCAATTCCTGGGACCTGCTGTTCAAACCGGAAAACGCCGCCAAGCTGAAAGCGTGCGGCATCAGCTTCCTTGATTCGCCGACCGAGATGCTCCCGGCCGCCCTGCACTATCTGGGTTACCCGGTGAACTCGCAGAACAAGGAGCAGATCGCCGAAGCTGAAGCGCTGTTCATGAAGATTCGCCCTTCGGTGGCGTACTTCCATTCGTCGAAATACATCTCGGACCTGGCCAACGGCAACATCTGCGTGGCGGTCGGTTATTCCGGCGACGTGCTGCAAGCCAAGGCTCGTGCCCAAGAAGCGGGCGATAAGGTGAAGGTCGATTACAGCATTCCCAAGGAAGGCGCGGGCAGTTTCTACGACATGGTCGCTATCCCTCGGGATGCGGCGAACGTGGAGAACGCTTACCTGTTCATGAACTTCCTGATGCGCCCGGACATCATCGCCGAGATCACCAACAACATCGGCTACAGCAACGCCAACGCGGCGGCTACGCCTTTGGTGGACGAAGCGATTCGGGATGATCCGGGCTCGTATCCGTCGCAGGCTGTGATGGCGACGCTGTATGCGATTCCGGATATGCCGATTGGCGTTCAGCGGGTGATGACCCGGGGCTGGACGCGGGTAAAGCTCGGTAAATAAAAATTTGCAACACCACCGATCAAGTGTGGGAGCGGTGTTGTTTTCCTGTTTTCCGTTCACGCAGCGCCTTACCACCGCTGCACTCCTATCTGTAGAACGGCCTCACCTGGCTTCCTCGGTTAAGGTGAATTTGGGCGCCCTCCTCGGGCGCCTTTTTTTATGATGGAACGAGCGGCCATTCGGCCAGCGCTCGGTAGCGGCCCTTATGGGATTCGAACAGGGTGAAGTGATCGGCCCGCAGATAGAACTCGGGCGGCGTCGCGGACTCGGGCACCGGCACTCGGTAATCACGCATCAGCGTCAGATGCGGCCGAAACTCCTTCGGCGAATCCTCAAACCCGAACGGCAGCATGGCCTGCTCAAGCGCGTAAACCAGCCGAAGTAATTCCGGTGATGCCTGCTCTGGCGCTAGCACCAACACCCCTGCCCTGCGCCAGACATCCAACCGATCAAGCACAACCCTCAAAGGCACACCCGGCGTTCGAACATTGGCAGCGGCCGTGCAGATATCGGCGATTTTCGCCACCTCGACAGCGCCCAAAAACATCAACGTCAGATGAAAGCTTTCCACCGGCACCGGGCGTCCGCTCCTGAGCTCAAGTGCGCTGCGCCATTGGGCAATGGCCCGACGTTGCTCGGGCGTGCAGTTCAGGGCAAAAAACAGTCGTTTTAACGGCTCATGGGATTCGTCGCTCATATCTGGCACCTCCTGACATCCAAGTTATAGTTCATGCAAACGATGCAACTGGAGGGGGCCATGCGCGAGATCATCAGCAAGGAGCCATGGTGGGCTGTACCACCGAAACCCGGTCAGGATGAGTCCGAGCTGGAATGGGGCTGGCTGGTTCATTACAACGAAGGTGAGCCGCGCTTCGAGTTCATCAAAGAGCGGCCGACAGACAGCGAAATCCGTAATCGCAAGAGTTGCAGGATCACCCCGACGCCGGAGTGATCCTGTCGTTTATTTCAGGCTTTTACGATCATTTCGAACCCGCCAAAGATCAGCCTCTGGCCATCGAATGGCATCGGGTTGACGTCCGGTTGCATGCGCGGATCGTTCATGAGTTTTTCCATGCCGGCATCGCGGGTGGTCTTGTCGGGCCAGATGATCCAGGAAAACACCACGGTTTCGTCTTCCTTGAGTTTTACTGCCATCGGAAACGAGGTCACTTTGCCGTCAGGGACATCGTCGCCCCAGCATTCGGCGACGCTGAGGGCGCCGCCTTCCTTGAAAATGACGGCGGCGGTTTCGGCGTGCTTCTTGAATTTTTCGCGGTTGGCGGTGGGTACGGCTGCGATGAAGCCATCAACGTAGGACATGGTCGTTCTCCTTGGGTTATGGGGCGATCTGCTGGTTAGTCGATTCCGTCGGCCCCCAATCGACAGATCCGCTACCCGAACTGACCGACGGTACTTCGGCGCTCCCTGCCAGGTTGCCCTCGATCTGCGCCGCCATGTACAACGTACCGGCCATCACGCCGGTGGTCGGGTTTTGCACCAGCTTCAGCCAGGCCTTGTCGAACGTGTTACCCAGACTGCTGCGAATCAGTGCCTCGCTGTCAGGCCGGTCATTGGCCTGGATAATCGCGCGAATCCCCGCCACACCCACGGAAATCAAGCCCCCGGCCAATTTGCCCGCAGCAGCGGCCACCGCACTGGCCGCACCTCGCGGGACCATTTCGGCTTCCATCCGTTGGCTGGCGCGCTTGGCCACCGGCGCCATGGCGGTGTCGGTCGAATCCACTCCTCGGTCGCCACCTGCCTTGTGGATCTTGTCGATCAGCGCCGCGTAGGCCGGTAGCGTGTTCAGCGGTTGAGTGTGCACGACCTGATACAGCGAGGCATTCCGGGCGGGCGGCGGGCCCAGGGCAATCGCGGGAATTTTCTGGATACGGCCGTTGAGCTGAGCCATCGGCACGCCGTGGCGCTGGGAGATTCGCTGCAGTTCTTCCTGAAGAATGTCCACATAGAACGCCGCTGCCAGGCCGAGAATCGCGTCAGGATCGATCTCCACCGCGACCGGCGCCAGCACGCGCTGTCGGTATTGCTCCAGCAGATAGGCTGCCAGGCGCTTGGCCGAGGCATCCTGCTCGCCCTTGGCGCTGAGCGTGTACCAACTGACCTTCATCGACAGCCATTCCTGGGTCCAGTAACTGCTGAACCATGGAATGAAGTTTTCTTCGGTCAGTTGATAGACCCGCGTTCGCCAGTAATCCATGGCACCGCGCGCGTAGATTTTGGTCTGCTCGGTGGCCGATTGCGACGCCGCGACAATCTCCCGGTCCACCATTTGCCAGGTGCTTTGGGAAACAATCACCGGCACCACTTCCACTGGCGCACGCGCAGGCGTGGCGCATCCCGCCAACACCACCAACACGGCGACGATCAGCGAACGCAGGTTCAAGATCGCGGTTCTCTCGGGTTGAAATCAGATCAAGGGCTATATGCCTGAGTATAGGTGGCTGCCCACCTTGGGGCCGGAACAGTCAGCGATGATCCCACCATCACTTATGTCGATATTCACCATCGCCGCGAACGCCTTCCGCTCAAAAACCGTCAGCGTAGGATCAGCCTTAACCCAACGCAAAACCCCGCATCGGAGGGGCGAATCATGATTATCCATCTCCTGACCTGCCTGGCCCTGACGGCCGTCACACTGAGCGTTTTTTCCTGGTACGTCCTGTCCGAGGAGCGCACGTCATGATTCACTCCGTGACCCTGGCTGTAAGCTTTGCGGTGTTCGGCAACAACTACTATTCCCAGTCGTTCGTTTGGCGCAAAACGTTCGAACTGGTGTTCGACAAAAACTTCGAGGCTCTGCTGATGCCGTCCGCCGCCAATCACTTCAACAATGAAGTGATCGGGCTCAATGATCAGTTCCGGTTCCTGAGCGATGTGCTGGAGGAGCACCTGCTGGCGACTGAGCTCGCCGCTACCGCCCCCCGGAATCAATACTTCTGAGCAGTTGACCCAGGCCCTCGGCAAAACAGGTCGGTGAGCTCAAGGAAAAACGCTCAAGCAGGCGACGGTTGTCGGCGCGCGAATGTTTGATGTCACCGGAACGTGGCGCGTCGTAGTTCAACGTCAGGGGTCGCCCCAGGAGTTCGCTCAATGCCGCCGCCAGATCGTTAACGCTGGTGGACCGGTTAAACCCGACATTGACCGGCTCGATACACGGCTTTGACCCTCCGACCGCCTGTACCAGGACCTTTACGAGGTCATTGACGTAAACAAAATCCCTTGTTTGCTCCCCATCACCGTAAACCGTGATGGGGAGTTTTTTTTGCGCCCTCTCGCTGAAAATGCTGATGACACCGGAGTAAGGCGATGAAGGGTCCTGACGAGGTCCGTAAATATTAAAAAATCGCAGAATGACCGGTTCAAGACCGTGTTGGCGTCGGTAAAAATCGAGGAAGTGTTCGCTGGCCAGTTTGTCGGCGGCATACGGCGTCAGCGGATTCTTGGGCGTGTCCTCGGTAATCGCCATGCCCTCGCCATTGTTGCCATAGATCGCCGCACTGGACGCGTAAACCACCCGTCTTACGCCTGCCTGGCGCATGGCTTCGCAGATATTCAGCGTACCGACGAAATTGCTTTGGTGAGTCGCGACCGGGTCATCGACCGACGCCTGCACCGAGGCTACCGCCGCCAGATGCACCACCGCGCTGCAGTCTTTCATCGCCCGCTCCACCGTCGGCGCGTCGGCGACATCCCCCACCACCAGGGTCAAATGGCAGCGATCAATCGGCAAGTTCGACAATTTCCCACTGGAAAGATCGTCCAGAACCCGTACGCTATAACCACTTTCAAGGAGTGCTTCGACCAGGTGCGAACCGATGAAACCGGCACCGCCTGTCACAAGAATTCGATCAGCAGTCATGATTTATTTACTCCCCGGCGCAGTGGTGGGTGTTCGATCCATTGCAATGAAGTCGCCTATTTGCTCGATGAATTCACGGCTGTTACTGAGCATTTGTTGCCAGTCGGTGGGAAAGCGCACATTCAACGGCAGTTGATCGATTCTCCAGCGCGGCGACAGAGGGCGATCAAACCGGGCGGCGACCTGCAAGCCCATTTCGCTGGCAGCGAATGGCCCACGCAACACCGTCGGCGTGCGACCGGCGCTGTCGACAGCCTGGACAACATGGGCCGCCAACCACTCGCCATCGGGCATGCGTACGCGCAGCGGCTGGCCGATCGCGGCGTAGCTGATATTCAGCGGTTCCAGATAAATCCACAGCAGGGGCTCTTCCAGCCGCTCAAGGCGCATCAACAACGTACCCGCACCGACGTTTTCGCCGGGAGTGACCAACACCTCCGCAATTCGACCGCTCTGCGTAGCCTTGACCGACAATGCGGCGAGGCGCGTTTTCAACCACTGTTTTTCGGCGGTCTGTTGAATAATCTCGCGCTCAACGCTCAACGGCGACTGACGAGCCAATTGTTCGCGGCGCTCGAACGCCAACAGGTCTGCTTTAAAAGCATCGAGTTCGGATTGGGCGGCCAGCACTTCTCCACGAGAGACGGCGCCTGATAAAACGAGGTCCTCAAGCACCTGTACGCGCTCCTCCGTCCTGCTCACTCGGGTCCTGAGCAACTGACGTTCCCTGGTGTCCAGTTTGGTGTTGGTGGTGGGCACCGTTTTGGTCGGCATCGCAGTGAGCTGCGAGAGTCGCGCACGCCATTCGGGATTGTCGAGACTGACCAACGGCTGATCGATCTGGACCTGCTCCCCGGCCATGACGAACAGCTGATCGACCCGACCGGCATCCCGCGCGCGCACCTCAAGAATCGGCAGGCGCAATTGCGCCGGTGCGTCGATCATCAACATGCCGTAAGCCAGCTTCCCTCCCAACCAGATCAAGGGACTCGCAACCAGGAACAAGATCAAATACCAACGCACGCGAAACGCCATGCGTTTGCCCGGCGCGTAGAGCACAGTCAAACCCTGTTCCTGGGTGGGGTTCAGTTCTTTGCGACTATCGAATCGAATCTTCATGACGGCTCACCGTTTTGGAAAGTCTCGCCAGGCTTGCCAGTCAATGCCGGCAATTCCCCGTGGTTGCAGCTGTTCGCGCCAGACACTGGTCTGGTGCTGCAACTGCTCAGTCGACGCGCCGGCCCAGGATTCTGTGGCATCCAGTTGCGGCTCCGTGCTTTGCGCCAGGCGAAACTGCAGATCGGGCCAACGTTGGGCGATCTGCTCTGCCATTCGTGCGCTGTTTTTCGGGTTACGGGTGTAGATCATCAGGCTGACCTGACGCACGCCCGCCTCGGGAAGCGCGCACGGCAGACAGGTTTTTCCGGGTTTTGCCTCAGCGAACCAGCGATGGTGACTGGAGATTTCTACCGGCCATGGGCTGGCTGCTGAGGCTGCGCGCAAGGTATCGAGCAAGTCCTTCAAGCGCTGATCAGGGACCGGCACGCCCAGTTGTTCGAGTTCCAGGTCCAGGTGCAGGCTGGTGAATGAAAGCCCCTTCAGCTTCGCCAGTAAGTCGGTGAGCTGATGGCGCTCCTGCGGTTCGATCCAGGCCGGATCGCCGAGCAACAGGCTGACTTGCACCCCCTTGCCGGCCGCGTCCTGCAGCAATTGCTCCAGCCGTTGGCGCGTCGTGGCAAGGTCTTTCAACTGGGCGGACTTGAGGCCAAGGTAGATCTTGTCCATCCCGGCTTTACGCAGTTGCTCGAGCTCCGCCTTACGTTGGTCGGGATCGAGCAACGCTTCGCTGTCCCAGACATAACTGGCCTGGGACCATTGGCTCGACTGCGCCCCCACCGCCGGAGCCGAAAGGGGTTGTGCGGCCAGTATCGTGGGGGGCAACGACAGCGTCAGCAGCAGAAGTATCGATCGCATATCAAAACCTCGTGGCTCGTTTAAGCACCCACCACGGCGCCATCGAGCTTTCTTCGTGGCCCCGGCGAAAAATCTCGTTGAGCATGGCCACTGCGCTCCAGCACCGCAGGAGTAGCATGAACAGCGGAAAGAAAGGTACCAACAACCCCAGGGTCATGTCCTTTGCAGGTCGGTCGGACACCATCAACAACATGGCGCCGAACAACATCGCGGTGATCGTCAGGTACAGCGCATAGATCAGTACAAACAGAAACAACAGCGTCTTGCCCGGCAGAACAAACAACGCCAGCAAGGTGTAGCTGAAGATGAGGAACGGCAGCACCAGCTGAAAAAAGAAGCCGCTGAGCAGGATCATCAGAAAGGTCGGCCAGCCCAACAAGTTGGGGTTGATGTTGTGGTTGTGCTTTCTGATGTAGAGAAAAAACAGGTCGCCATCCCAGCGCAAGCGCTGCATCAGAAACTGACCGAGCGTAGACGGTGCATCGGTGTGTCCAATCGCTTCCGGCTCGAAGGGAATCCTCAAGTCGTGTCGCTTGAAGTAACTCTTGATGCGCAACGTCAGGTCCAGATCCTCCGCGGTGTGCGTGTTCCAGCCACCGATTTTCACCAGAAAGCTGCGGCGGAATGCCCCGAAGGCCCCCGAGACGTTATTGACCAGGTTCCATTCGGCCAGACCGATTTTCGACATGTGGATGGACAACAGGTATTCCAGAGCCTGCATCGCGGTCACCCACGAAGCCCAGACATTGCGCACTCGCAGGCTACCCGCGACCGCAGGCACCGACGGGTCCTCGAAATGGCGCACGATGGAGCTGACCATGTTGTTGTCGAAGGACGTGTCACCATCGAGCGCCATCACGATTTCACCGCTGGCAAGCGACAGGCCGGCGTTCAACGACGACACCCGCCCGCCCCTCTGCCATTTGGCGATCGGGCGCAAATGGCGTCTGGGGTACAACTGCGGATCCACGATGAAACTGCGAACGGCGCTGAGCGTCGGCTGGTTCACCGTGGCCCCGTCCACCACCGGAATCATCTCGATGTGGCCGGGGTAGGTTTGCTCGCACAGGCTTAACAGCGTGGTCTGAACATCCATCCCTTCGCTGTAGCAGGTAATGATGCAAGAGACCTTGGGCCGATAGACACTGATCTTCGGCACACGGGTGCGCCGACGTGTGAACCAGCGCAATACCCCCAGCATCACCATGATCATCAGGGGCAATTCAAAGATCAGAAATAAGGGAAAAAGCATAAAAAACAACCGGCTCAAACCATCCGGCCCCATCAACGCGCTGAGTGCGTTGTAGAGTTGCTCCAGTAAAGGGCTCATGGCGGTCACACCAACTCACTGGCCAGACGGGCCAGTAGTAGTTCGCCATCTTCCTGCTCGAGAAGATCCTGGGGCGCCGTGATGCTGACGACACGCAGGGAAATGTCGCTGACCTCCGGTGCTGAAAACAACTCGGCGACCCGGCTCAAGCGTTGTTTGACGGTTTCCAGGCCCTCGCCATCGGTATGGGGAAGCATGATCCAGAGGTACTCTTCGGTACTCCGAGAGCAGCGGTCTGTTTCCCTGACGGTTTCCTTCAATCGATCAGCCACGCTATCGATGAAAGCATGGCCGTGGTGTTCACCCAGGCGAGTCAGCGTACCGGCCAGGTTGACGAAGCGCAGACCGAGCAGTGAGAAGGCAGGCGACTGGTAGCGGCGTACGACCTGCATCTGCCAGGTCAGCAGGTCATAGAAATCCTTCCCGCCTAACAGATTGAGTCGACCGAAGTGATGGACCGTTTGATCGCTGAACTCCTGGCGGCAGCGGAAACGGCCAGCCTCGGCCAGGCGAAAATCTCTGACCTCGCGTACGCGCAAC
The DNA here is from genome assembly GCF_030053115.1 of Pseudomonas svalbardensis. NCBI lineage: Bacteria > Pseudomonadati > Pseudomonadota > Gammaproteobacteria > Pseudomonadales > Pseudomonadaceae > Pseudomonas > Pseudomonas svalbardensis. Next base: position 3,688,537 of record NZ_CP125619.1, read on the forward strand.
TTGTCAGGCGTGTGTGACAGGCCGCAATCCAGGCAGCGCGCCTGCACGTCGGCATCGACAAAAAACGCCTGACATGACCGACAGCGATAGTTCTCCATCGGGCGGTCGTAATCACTGCCGATATGACGCAACCGGTTCAAGCAGTTAGGGCACAACAACACCCCGTCCTTGAGAAAGGATTCCTGTGGCCCCACATGCCCACAGGTAAAGCAGTGCAATGAAGGCTGCCGTGAAATGTCCAGGGCCTGACATTCGGCACACACATCAATGTAATTGAGCCGGCCCGAGCCACACTCCGAACACAGGCGAACGCGATCGACCAAAATCCCCTCTTCCAGCCAGTCCTGCTGCACCATCAAACTGAGCCAGACAAACGAGTTGACCTGCTCGTTATCAGCCAGGGCGTCCAGCAACGGATAGCGATAATGCTGAGGCACCTCCGGGTCTCGAAGGGCATAGATGTGGGCGTTGTCGCGCAACCACAACCATGAAAGCACCCGACTTTCAAAACGCTCGGGGGCGGAACCCTGTTTGAACAACCTGTAGCGTTCTCGCCACACCCCCCAGAGGGTTCTTGTTTCGGTGGAATCGGCAGGGCACGCGCCATCACCCAAGGCTTCACACCAGCCGTTCTGATCACGGCAGCAGTAAATGAGGCTGTAGCGATAAGGGGAAATGGCGCGCAACTTTCGAAGCACCCGCCCGGCATAAACCGCTGGCAGGTCCAGCAGCAGGACATCAAATGCGGGGGCAGCCAACAAGCTACCCAGATCGGCGAAGTGCTCAAGCTCCGGAAGATTCAAGCTTGGAACTCGATTACCCAGTATCGCAATCCGTGGAGTTGGAGTCGGCATGACACATGGCCTCTGCAGACAGACAAGTACGGTTAAAAGGAGTTAGAAACACTAGCACCGCAGAAGAAAAACGTCAGTATTATTATGAAGTTATTTTTTGATATATCGACCGCCAATATTTTGCCATTAACCTTTATTGGATCCCGCGTTGCTCACCGAGCTGCGGCTCGGCAAATTGCCTCGTCATCACCAAAAATTAATCATTTATATTTCATCAGGTTATACACACTAAGTAACTCAGGCGTTACAACTATACTCACTGCTAGTTAATGGCCACCATTGATAGCATCGCGCCATTTAATTGCATTAGCAGACACTTCTCATTTGCGACATTGCCTTCCCGCCACCGCCTATACGCTAATAAGTTCAAATTATTTTTATACCAAAATCACCCAGCGATAGAACCAGAACAATCAAGCAACAGTTACATGAGTGAAACATCATTGTTTCAATAATGAACATTAGATCAAATCTGACAACTTTCTTACTCAGCACAAACATCCCGAAGGCAACCCCGCAACCAGCGATGCACAGGATCGGCATCCAGCCGCGGATGCCAGAGCATGGCGACGGTGAACGCAGGAAGAGACAACGGCAGTGCAAAGCTGTGCATGCCGGTGCGCAAGCTTGCGGTGTGGCGTTCGGGAACGCTGGCGATCAGGTCAGTGGCCCGGGCGAGCGCCAGCGCAGTGGAGAAGCCTGCAACGATTGTTGCTATCTGCCGCTCCAGTCCCAGAAGCTCAAGGGCTTCATCAATGGGTCCCTTGTCGAGCCCCCGCCGCGAGACACTGATGTGGCTGCCTGCCGCATAAAGTGCGGGGGTTATCTCGCCTTCGCTGAGTGGATGCCCCATTCGCACGACGCCAATAAATCGGTCCCGAAACAAGCCTTGCGTACGCAATTCCGGCCCAGCGGTTTTCCCCACCACTCCCGTTTCCAGATCGACCGTCCCGTCGCGCAGTGACGCGCTGTCTTTGTCGGGTTTGTGCATGAAGCGCAGCCGCACGCCAGGGGCTTGCTCGGCGACACGGGCAATCAGGTCCGCGCCAAAATTCTCGACAAAGCCTTCACTGGTACGCAGCGTGAACGTGCGGCTCAGTTGGCTTAGGTCGGGTTGCTCGGCAGGCCGAAGGACCGCTTCTGCGTCCTGCACCAGTTGGCTGACCCGCTCGCGCAGTTCGAGCGCTCGCGGGGTGGGCACCAGACCCCGCCCGGCCCTGACCAACAGCGGATCGCCGGTAGTTTCGCGCAATCGCGCCAGCGCCCGGCTCATGGCCGACGGGCTCAGGCGCAAGCGCTTGGCGGCGCGCGCCACGCTGCCTTCGGCGAGCAGCACATCAAGGGTGATCAGCAAATTGAAATCGGGAGTGGACATGCAGCGCCCCGCGGCAGAGTGAGGTGGCGTTGAACGCACGTATCAAGTGCAAATGGTGCGCCTTCCGCCATGTTAGGCCGGGGCGTAGCTTTCTGATAGCTCCGCTTCGGGAGTGGCCAGAAAAGAGGAATAGCATGAAATCACTCAGTGCAATCGCAGAGGGTGCGCAACAGACACCGTCAGTTCGGTGGGCGCTGGCCAGTCTTTCGCTGTCGATGCTGCTGTCCTCGCTCGGCACCAGCATCGCCAATGTGGGTTTGCCGACCTTGGCCGAGGTGTTTAACGCCTCCTTCCAGCACGTGCAGTGGATTGTCCTCGCCTACCTTCTGGCGATTACTACCCTGATCGTCGGTGTCGGTCGGCTCGGAGACATCACGGGTCGTCGGCGGTTGCTTTTGGCCGGCATCGGCGTGTTCACCCTGGCGTCGGCCCTGTGCGGCTTTGCGCCCACGCTCTGGCTGCTGATTGGCGCCCGCGCGCTGCAAGGCCTCGGTGCGGCAATCATGATGGCGCTGACGATGGCCTTTGTCGGCGAGACGGTGACGAAGGCTAAAACCGGCAGCGCCATGGGCTTGCTCGGGACGATGTCGGCGATAGGTACCGCGATGGGGCCGTCGCTCGGTGGCCTGCTGATTGGCGGGCTCGGTTGGCAGGCGATTTTCCTCATCACCGTACCGCCGGGCTTGTTGACGCTGGTGCTCGCGCATCGCTACTTGCCTGCCGACCGCCAAAAGCCCAAGGCCGATCGCGCCGGCTTCGACCCGCTGGGCACATTGCTGCTGGCGTTGACACTCGCCGCTTATGCGCTGGCGATGACCCTTGGGCGAGGCAGTTTCGGCCCGCTTAACATCGCCTTGCTGTTGGCGGCGGGCGGCGGCGTCGGCCTCTTCGTGTTCGCCGAGGCTCGAGTCACCTCACCGTTGATTCGGTTGGCGATGTTCCGTGATCCCGTGCTCAGTGGCAGCCTCGCCATGAGCCTGCTCGTCGCGACAGTGATGATGGCGACGCTCGTGGTCGGCCCCTTCTATCTCGCGCATGGGCTGGGGCTCGATGCCGTACTGGTTGGACTGGTCTTGTCGGTCGGGCCGTTTGTCGCGGCACTGACGGGTGTGCCCGCTGGACGTATTGCCGACCGCTTTGGCGCCCAACGCATGACCCTCGCCGGGCTCATCGCCATGGCGACCGGATGCCTCACGTTATCGGTATTGCCGGAGACGTTCGGCATCGGCGGCTATCTCTTGCCCATGGTCGTGATAACCCTCGGCTATGCCCTGTTCCAGACAGCCAACAACACGGCGGTCATGGCGGATGTTCAGCCGGACCAGCGAGGCGTCATCTCCGGCATGCTCAACCTGTCGCGCAATCTGGGGCTCATCACAGGTGCGTCCGTCCTGGGCGCGGTGTTCGCGCTCGTATCGGCCTCGGTCGACATTGCAACGGCGCGACCCGAAGCGGTTGCCAGCGGTCTGCGGATCACCTTCGCCGTGGCGCTGGTGCTGATCGCTGTCGCACTGGCCATCGCGTTGGGAAGCCGCGCGCTGGCAGTGCGTCGTGACCGCCGATAACCCGATACCTCGTTTACTTTTCCAGCACGACCAGTGGTGTGTCTTTTTTCACAATGTACGTCGCCAGCTCAGACGCTTTGTTCGCGCCGACGTTCTTCGCGACGTGCGCGGTGCCTGCGGGGATGTACAAGGAATCGCCAGCCTTAAGCGTTACCGGTGGCCGCCCCTCAAGCTGATATTCAAACGTGCCCTCAATCACGTAGGCCACTTCCACCCCGGGATGAGAATGCTTGGGGGAGGTCACACCCGGTTCGAAATCAACGCGAACCTGGATCACTTCACGCCCGGAGACGTCGAGGTCCTGGCGCAGCAGATCGGTGCGGTGAAGACCCGCCTGCCAGCTTTTTACTGGAGGCGCCTCTTGTGCTTGAGAGACGCCCGCGAAGGCGGTGAGTGCCGCGGCAAAGGCGACGCCGAGCATGCCAGCGGTGATACGGTGGTTGAAACGGGACATGGCATTTCTCCAATCTGTGCGCGGGAATATCGCGCGGAGCTTGCCGCGGATGCGGTGGCTCTATTCAGAGGCCGCCGTGTATCGCGCAAGTGTCGGAATGCCTTGGATTTGTATGCGAAGTTAGCTGCAGCCGCGCGGGATACGTTCCGATACAAACAGATCCGGCGCACACGAAAAAGCCCGCACAAGGCGGGCTTCGAAATCGAGTAGGTGGCCGGTGCTGGTCTCCGGCTTACAAGGTTTATCAGGACTCCCACAGAACAGTTTTGTGCTGTCCTGCTTCACACGGCATAAGGGCTGGATCTCAGCGCGGAGATCTTTCTAACCGTGTACCCTTCGGAACGCGCCCCACGTTTCCTCGCCATCCGCTTGCGCATCAGTCTGCGTCTTCACCTACACCTTCAAGATTAGTACAAACTCCAAAGCGCAAGGCGGGCTTTTTAGAACGATTTTGCCCTGTGGGTAGCGCTACAGGATGGAAAAACACTAACACCAGTGACACACCTCACTGGGTCAAAGCACAGTGCCGGCCCCTCCCTCGATCTATGACTGCCTGGTCTTCACGGTGACGAACATTTTGATGCGGTCGTGAATTTCCTGGAGGGCATGACGAAAAGGCTCATGGCGCTCACTGGTCGCCGGATCTTCGAAGCTCCACACCATCACCTCGCCGGAAGTTGGCATCCGGGAGGCTTCTTCGGACGATTTATCACACAGGGTGATGACATAGTCGAACGGCTGCCCCTCAAACTCATCGATTGCTTTACTACGTAACCCCGCGCGGTTTACCCCAATGTGATCGAGAGATTCCAAGGTGCGTGAGTCGATCTCACTGGCCTCAAGGCCAGCGCTGAAGGCTTCGAAGCGTACCGAGTCAGTGTGTCGCAGCAGTGCTTCTGCCATGAGTGATCGAACGTCATTTTTCGCACAAACGAACAGCACTCGACATTTGTCAGTCATAACGTTCTTCCCCTGTTTCAAACTGTTGGCCTTCATCGAGGCAAGGTTGCTGGGTTGATCAGTGTTTACTCATCAGTCCATGCAGAACGCCGAACCTCAGACCCGGCTCGGAAGGCGTCATATGCGAGACACCAAATACCTTGAATGCCGCCAGCATGAGCACCAGCCCCCCAGGCAAGATGCTCTGGCGGTGGGTTTGCAAGCCCGCCAGGCCGAGCTGTTTGACATGCCCCACTTCAAGCAGGCGCAACGACAAACGCAACAGACCGCTGTAGGTGATGCCGCTTTCGCCATAGTCGTTCAACCCGTTGGCCTTGAGGACTTTGGCCAGCATCCGTGCGGTGCCTGAAGAGCCAATCACCTGCTGCCAACCCAGCGCGCGATAACGACGTGCCACTTTTTCAAATTGTAGAGTGGCGACGCGCTCAGCTTCCAGGAGCGCCTGAGCCGTGATACAGCCACCCTGAAAGTAACGCGCGCCGAAGGTGCCGCTCCCTATCGCAATACTCTCGGTCATCAGGGGCTGCGCGCCCTGCCCCAGAATCAATTCAGTGGAGCCGCCACCGATATCCACGACCAATCGCCTGTTTTCGGTACCGGGTATAGTATGGGCAACACCGGCGTACACCAGTCGGGCCTCTTCATGCCCAGAGATGACGTCAATACGAAACCCCAGATGCCGCTCCGCGCTGGCCAAAAACAGTTGCGCATTGTCGGCTTCGCGCACGGCACTGGTCGCCACCGCCCGCACACGACCGGCCTCGAAGCCGCGTAACTTTTTGCCAAATCGCGCGAGCGCTTGCCATCCCCGATCCAGAGCCAACTCGTCCAGCGCGCCGCCATGAGACCCCTCCGCCAAACGGACAGGTTCACGCAGGGTTTTCACCTCCTGGATCACGAACCCCTGACGCCGTCTGACTGACTGGCCGATCATCATGCGAAACGCATTAGAACCAAGGTCAATGGCTGCAAATAGAGAGGCGTCTCCTTTCATGGGGGGATTCCTTGCAAGCTGAGCGCACTAGGCGGTTTGCGAGGATCTTGCCATGGGGTCGATGACGCTAAGATGACACCCGCTGCCCTTTACGGATGAGCAGACTCCAGGATCGCGGGTCTTGAGGATGTGATCTTCGAAGGACGCAAAAAATGTGTCATCGCTGTAACCTTCGACAGTAATACTCAGGCTATACAACGCGTGCTCGTTCTTCTGCTGCCACTGTAGGCGGCTTTTTTTGCCTGATGATTTTGGCAGCCGTTTTGCCAAGCCTACCAATTGGGTCTCGGCTTTTTCGAGAGCGGTCGCTGCGCAGCTCTGCCAAATCTTTTCCAGCGGGCGCAGGTCGGATTCGATCAGCGCCTTTTGGCACCATTGATAATGGTCATGCCAGGAGCCCAAAGCCGATTGCAGTGCCTTGAGAGAACTCGCCGCTTTCCGCGAGAGAGGTGAAAGCTTGGGAAAAGCTTCCGTGAGGTAGCGCGTGCGCTTGACCAGGATTCTCAACTCGTGCCGATCGAACTCAGCGTCATCCACGGCAGCATGCAGCCGGTCAATCTGCTTCTTCAGTGCTTTTTCAATTTGAGGTTGGATGTGCTTTAAACCGCCGTTGACTTCCACTGAGCGAAAAATGGAAGGCCATTCATCCAATTGGATGAACAGGTTGTTGAGGTGTGGGCTTTTTAGAACCCTGGTGTAGTGAGATGCCAAGCGCGCTTTCCTGACCTGAACCTGGGCAGGAAAGCCCCTGCCCTCCAGTTCCTGAATCATCACCTCCAGATCCCGAGCGGGCGCAGTCAGCCTTCCCACTTCAGCTGCCGCGATGTTCAGCGTCGCCACCTCATTCATGGCGCGCATCGGTCGGAGCAAACTCCTGATACGCCTCACGGCGATCCTCAGATCATGCAACGCTTCGCTATCCGTTCGTGCTTCCAACCGAGCATGGGCGTGATACAGGGCAACCTGAAGCGCCAGTATCTCAGCAACGAACTTGTCGACGAATGCCATTCGGTCATCTCATTGAAACGGAATTGACACGAGCTTAGCAGAGGCAGCGACCATCACATATTGACCACCTTGAGATCATTCCTGGCACCCTTTCCAGACCTTGCGCATCAGCTCCTTCAGCATCAACGCCTCGGCCCAGCGATCGGTGATGTCACTTCCGTGGGCACCCGTCATTGCATACGGCGGCGGACCGAGTTCACAGGTAAAGGACAGGCTGGCGGGTGTGTTCGGTCGGGCCAGCCAATCCTCAATCCCATAGCGCCACCAGCCCAGGAAACGCTCCAGTCAGGGTCGATGCAGGAGACCTGTTCGCCATTGGCGACGCGACCATGAAACCCCCAACTGTGACGCAGGATGGTATGGATCTGCTCGTCGTCCTCGGCAGTGGCCGGCTCTGGCAGTTCGCGGCCCACGACATAGTGGGACAAGTCGGCCATCAGTTTGAGATCGGGCATTTCAGCGAGGATGTGGGCGCATGGCCTGCGGACGGGACGTCAGCAGGCCATGCGCGTCGCCGTTTACAGGTCGGTGATTTCCTTATGGCGTGGCACTAGCGTCTTCATCACACTCCACGCCACCAGATAGGCCACCGCACAGATGGCAAACATGATCATGTAGCCGGTATGGATATCGCCGATCAGTTTGTAATGGTCGATCACCCAACCGCCGGTCTTGGTCATCACGACGCCGCCCAAGCCACCTGCCAAACCACCAATACCGACCACCGAAGCGATGGTTTTCTGCGGGAACATGTCGGACACGGTGGTGAAGATATTGCACGACCACGCCTGGTGTGCGGATGCGCCCACGCCGATCAGCAGCACCGGCACCCAGAAACTGATGTAACCGAATGGCTGCGCCAGCAGTACCAGCAGCGGGAAGAAGGCGATCACCAGCATGGCTTTCATACGGCCGTCATACGGCGCGTCGCCGCGTGCCATGAAATAGCTGGGGAACCAGCCGCCGCCGATACTGCCCACCATGGTCATGCTGTACAGCACGGCCAGCGGCAACACGATGGCCTGGCCCTTCATGCCGTATTGCGCCGACAGGTAGGTCGGAAGCCAGAACAGGAAGAACCACCACACGCCGTCGGTCATGAATTTGCCAAAGGCAAAGGCCCAGGTCTGGCGGTAGGTCAGCAACTTGAACCACGATACTTTTTTGGCGGCGGCACCCGAGTCTGTGCCGGTGAGCGCTTGTGCGCCCTGATCGCTGCGAATGTAGGCCAGCTCTTGCACCGACAGGCGTTTTTGCTGCTCCGGTTTTTCGTACAGCGCAATCCATACCACCACCCAAACGAAGCCCAACGCACCGATCACGATGAACGCCGCTTCCCAGCCCCAAAGGCCGGCAATCAGCGGCACGCAGATCGGCGCCAGGATCGCGCCCACATTGGCGCCGGAGTTGAAGATACCGGTGGCGAACGAACGCTCCTTCTTCGGGAAGTATTCGGCGGTGGCCTTGATGGCAATCGGGAAGTTACCCGCTTCGCCGATCGCCAGCACGGCGCGCGACAGCATGAAACCGGCGATCGAAACCGGGATGACGGCAAGGCCCAAGGCGCTGCTGATGCCGGCAATACCCTCGCCCATCGGCTCCGCAAAGGCGTGCATGATCGCGCCGGTCGACCAGATGCAGATCGCTACCACATAGGCCTTCTTGGTGCCGATCTTGTCAACGAAGCGCCCGGCGAACAGCATGGAGATCGCGTACACAAACTGAAAGACAGAGGCGATGTTCGCGTAATCGGTGTTACTCCAGCCAAATTGCGTCGACAGATCCGGCGCCAACAGACTCAGTACCTGGCGGTCCAGGTAATTGACGGTGGTGGCAAAAAACAACAGCGCGCAAATCGTCCAGCGGTACTTGCCGACGGCCTGGCCGATTCGTTGCGGATTGATGGGCTCGTTCAGATTCATGGCATCACTTTATTGTTGGATTATGGTGATGATCTCTCGGTTTCAAGCGAGATCAATTGTGTCGTAGAGCATCGTCAAAACGCGATGAGTCCACGCCACTGTATTGCGGGCTCGAAAATGGGTATTCCATGCTCAGCGGCTGGAGTTGGACATCTAGCAAGAGCTATGGAGCGTTTGGTGGGACAGTCGTATGCAACAGGCCTGACTGCAGGAATGGGCAAGCAGTCAAGGTCGAACCGTAAGAAGCGGCATTCAGGGGGATGCGCAGGCGGGTTGAATTCATGATGGGGCCGACACTCGTTTTTATTTTTAGTGTTTAACAGTCGATGATCGTCTGTCGTCGTACAACCATGCCTTTTATAGCGAGTTGACTACCTGGCTGTCAATCTGAAAAAGCAGCCGTTCGTCTCGACAAAGACTGCCCGTTAACATTGCTATATCGTACACACGCTGCTGATTGCTGGACCGTTAGACTTTTGACGTTTCGGGTGTTAATCGCAGGGTATGGAAGATTTGATGATTGAGCATTGTTGTACGACAACACACCTCATAAGCCATGACCTTCGAGGCTGGCGTTGAAGAGGCCTGAAGGGTCTTCCAGCGAAGCGCCCTTGGCAAACGTCAGCTTCACGACCTGCTTGTAGGTCTGACCGGTGCAGATGATTCCGGCGTGCGACCACACTGGAGCCCCCGCCACTTCCATTCCTCGACCACGTCGGGGTCGGTCTGCTGGATGAGCGTTCGGACTTCTTTATGAGGGTGTCCAAAACCGGGCTTTACAGCGTTTTTTGACTGTTGCCGAGGGTCTTGGCCTTTTCGATCCCCCAGTCAAAGGCTGCCTCCATGTCCAGCAGATGCGGTTTTGGATCGTGGTCCTCAAAAATGGCCGTGCCGTCCGGCCGGTAAACACCGATGAACATTCCCAATGAGCCGTCATTCAATATCTCGGCTTTGACCTCGATCTTGCATCCGTTCGACAGCGTTTCCTTGTGGTGCATATGGCGTTCAGTCATGGCTGCATTTCTCCCGTCGTTGAAGTCCGAGTAGCGCATTTACCCATTGGCCATGTTAGCTCAGTGCGGCCCACTAAAAGGCCTGCCAGGACAGCGGCGTAATGCCACCTATACTAGATGCCACCAACCCCACGGGGTCTGCACTCCCAACAATAAAAAGCAGAGGTGGAACATGGTCTGGCAGCAAATCTACGATCCATTCGGTAACCCGATACTTTCAACCCTCATGGCAGCAGTGCCGGTCGTGGTGATGCTGGCAGCCCTGGCGTTTTTCCATATCAAGGCGCATCTGGCCGCATTGATGGCTCTGGCCTCGGCGCTGGTGATCGCGATCTTCGCCTTCGGCATGCCGGCGAACATGGCCGGCTCGGCCGCACTGTACGGCGCCGCCAACGGCTTGCTGCCCATCGGCTGGATTGTGCTCAACATCATCTTCCTGCATCGGCTGACCACCGAGAACGGCTCGTTCAAAGTGCTGCAGGATTCCCTGGCGCGCATCACCGACGATCGACGCCTGCAATTGCTGCTGATTGCCTTCTGCTTCGGTGCGTTCTTCGAAGGGGCCGCAGGCTTCGGTACGCCGGTGGCGGTGACCGGGGCGATTCTGATCGGGTTGGGCTTCTCACCTCTGGCCGCATCTGGCCTGGCGTTGATCGCCAACACCGCGCCCGTGGCGTTCGGCGCGCTGGGTACGCCGATCATCACCCTGGCCAAGGTGACCGGACTGGATGAAATGGAGCTGTCGATGATGGTCGGCCGGCAATTGCCGTTCTTCTCGGTGATCGTGCCGTTCTGGTTGATCTGGGCCTTCGCCGGCTGGCGCAAGATGCTGGAAATCTGGCCGGCGATTCTGGTGGCCGGGGTCAGTTTCGCCGTGCCGCAGTTCCTGGTGTCCAACTACCACGGGCCGATGCTGGTGGACGTGATCGCCGCGCTGATTTCCATGGCCTGCCTGACCGGTTTCATCAAGGTCTGGAAACCGGCCACCATCCATACCTCCGCCGCGCTGTCAGGGCGGGTAGACAACTCAAAGATCGACGATGAGCACGACGTACAACCCACGGCGACCGCCACCTTCAACAGCGAAAACCGCTCGGCGGTGATGCGCGCCTGGATGCCTTGGATCATCCTCACGATCTTTGTGTTCGCCTGGGGCACCCAGAGCTTCAAAAACATGTTCGATACTCGCGCGGCGATCGATCCGGCCACCAGCTCCGCCAAACTCGACCCGCAAGGCAAACCGATGCGCGAAGCCAACCCGATTTTCGCCCCGACGCTGACCTTCACCACCATTCACCAGCAGATCGAGAAGGTTCCACCGGTGGTGCCTGCGCCGAAAACCGAAGAGGCGATCTACAAGTTCAACTGGTTCACCGCCACCGGTAGCGGCATCCTGTTGTCGGCGATCCTCGGCGGGTTGCTGATGGGTTACTCCATCCCGCAGTTGATCCACCATTACCTGCGAACGATCTGGTTGGTGCGTTACTCGTTGATTACTATCGTGGCGATGCTCGCCCTGGGCTTCCTCACCCGCTACTCAGGCCTGGACGCCACCATGGGCCTGGCCTTCGCCGCGACGGGCATCTTCTACCCCATGTTCGGCACCCTGCTCGGCTGGCTCGGCGTGGCCTTGACCGGCTCGGACACGGCGTCCAACGTGCTGTTCGGCGGCTTGCAACGGGTGACCGCCGAGCAGTTGGGGATCAGCCCGGTGTTGATGGCTGCTGCCAACAGTTCCGGCGGGGTCATGGGCAAGATGGTCGACGCGCAGTCGATCGTGGTGGCGTCCACCGCCACCCGCTGGTACGGACATGAAGGGGAAATCCTGCGTTATGTGTTTTTCCACTCGATCATCCTGGCCATTCTGGTCGGTGGTTTGGTGACGTTGCAGGCGTATGTGGCGCCGTTCAGCAGTATGGTTGTGGGCGGGCATTGATTGACGTAGCCCGGGCTCACCGCCCGGGCCTTACGCCCACCCCTCAAGTCGCAGCATGGCCCTAACCAGACGCTGTTCCTCGCTTTCAATTTCCTTGAGGTTTTCGCAGATGCTCTGGATGTGCGCGATGGCCGCCTTGCGTGCTTGCTCCGGCATACGGCCGGTGACGGCGTTGTAGAGCCGCGCATGTTGACGGTCGATCTGACGCTTTTGTGGCTCGCGGTGGTAGAGGTTGTTGACCGAGGCAAACACCGTGTTCAGCAATAAGTCCGTCAGCGAGCGCAAGGTCTGCACCAGCACCGGGTTGTGCGAGGCCTCGCAAATCGCCAGGTGGAACGCATGATCGAGTCAGGCGTGTTCGGACGCCTCCAGCGAACGGCTATGGGCATTGAGCAACGCCTCGTAGCTGCGGGTGATGAGGACAAAGTCAGCGTCGGTTCCGCGCAAGGCTGCCAGGCGTGCGGACTCGCCTTCGAGCAGGCTGCGGACTTCGAACAAATCGTAGAGCGTGCGGGGTTGTGAGCTGAACAAGTGCATCAACGGCGACGCGGCACCGTGGCCCGAAAGGTCGGCTACAAATGAGCCTTTGCCCTGCTCTGTCTTGATAATCCCGCGAACGCGCAACAGCTTGAGGCCCTCGCGAAGTGCAGTGCGGGAAACGCCGAGTTATTCGGCCAGACGACGCTCCGAGGGCAACAGCTGCTGCACCAATAAAAAACTACCGAATAAAAAACTGGTTTGACCAGCCAAACAACACATAGACAGTAGAACGCCTCAGGCCAATGATGCAAGTCAGTGGTAAACGGACACAGACCTCCTATAAAAACAACTGAGGGTCGTCAACCGACTATGAACATTCTTTACGATGAACGCGTCGACGGCGTCCTGCCTGACGTCGACAAAACTGCCCTGCTGCAAGCCCTGCAAACGCAATGGCCGGATCTGGAAGTCCTGCATCAACAGGAAGAGCTCAAACCGTACGAATGCGATGGACTTTCTGCTTACCGCACCACGCCCATGCTGGTAGTGCTGCCGCGCCACATCGACGAAGTGCAAGGCGTGCTTCGACTCTGCCATGAGCGGCAGGTCGCGGTGGTCGCCCGCGGTGCCGGCACCGGTTTGTCTGGCGGTGCATTGCCGCTGGAAAAAGGCGTGCTGCTGGTGATGGCGCGCTTCAACAATATTCTGCACATCGACCCTGCCGCCCGCACGGCTCGGGTTCAGCCGGGGGTGCGCAATCTGGCGATTTCCCAGGCTGCAGCGCCGTTTGGCTTGTACTACGCGCCGGACCCTTCCTCGCAGATCGCTTGTTCAATCGGCGGTAATGTGGCGGAAAACGCCGGTGGCGTGCATTGCCTGAAGTACGGGCTGACCGTGCACAACCTGCTCAAGGTCGACATCCTCACCGTCGACGGCGAACACCTGACCCTGGGTTCTCAGGCGCTCGATTCTCCGGGCTTCGATCTGCTGGCGTTGTTCACCGGTTCCGAAGGCATGCTCGGTGTCATCACCGAGGTCACGGTCAAACTGCTGCCCAAACCCCAGTCCGCCAAAGTGCTGCTGGCAGCGTTCGATTCCGTCGAGAAGGCTGGTCGTGCGGTGGGTGACATTATTGCCGCCGGCATCATCCCCGGCGGTCTGGAAATGATGGACAACCTGGCCATTCGCGCCGCCGAAGACTTCATCCACGCGGGGTATCCGGTCGACGCCGAAGCCATTCTGCTGTGCGAGCTCGATGGCGTTGAAGCCGACGTTCATGATGACTGCGACCGCGTGCGCCAAGTGCTGGAACAGGCCGGCGCCACCGAAGTGCGCCAGGCCCGCGATGAAGCCGAACGCGTGCGTTTCTGGGCGGGACGCAAGAATGCCTTTCCGGCGGTGGGCCGTCTCTCACCGGATTATTACTGCATGGACGGGACGATTCCGCGCCGCGAGCTGCCCGGCGTGCTGAACGCCATCGCCGCGTTGTCGGCCGAGTACGACCTGCGGGTGGCCAACGTTTTCCACGCCGGTGACGGCAACATGCACCCGCTGATTCTGTTCGATGCCAACCAACCGGGTGAGCTGGATCGCGCAGAAACCCTGGGCGGCAAGATCCTCGAATTGTGCGTGAAGGTCGGCGGCAGCATTACCGGTGAACACGGCGTAGGCCGAGAGAAAATCAATCAGATGTGTGCGCAGTTCAATAGCGATGAGCTGACCGTGTTCCATGCCGTCAAAGCCGCCTTCGATCCCAGTGGCTTGCTCAACCCCGGCAAGAACATTCCGACGCTGCACCGCTGCGCCGAGTTCGGCGCCATGCACGTCCATTTGGGTCAGATGCCCTTCCCTGAACTGGAGCGTTTCTGATGCACAGCGAACACGATATCGACGACAGCGCCTCGCTGCTGGATCAGGTCAACCAGGCGCTGCAAAACGCTACGCCGTTGCGCATTCAAGGCTCCAACAGCAAGGCGTTTCTTGGGCGCATCGTGGCGGGCGAAGTGCTCGACACGCGCAGCCACCGAGGCATCGTCAGCTACGACCCGACCGAGCTGGTGATCACCGCCCGCTGCGGCACCCCGTTGGCAGAACTGGCTGAAGTATTGGACGCGGCGCAGCAGATGTTGCCCTGCGAACCGCCCTCTTTCGGCGACGGCGCGACTGTCGGCGGCATGATCGCCAGCGGGCTGTCGGGGCCACGGCGTCCTTGGTCTGGGTCTGTCAGGGACTTCGTCCTCGGCACACGGGTCATCACCGGTCATGGCAAGCATTTACGCTTCGGTGGCGAAGTCATGAAAAACGTCGCCGGTTACGACCTGTCGCGCTTGATGGCCGGCAGCTACGGATCGCTTGGCGTGGTGATCGAAGTCTCGCTCAAGGTCCTGCCCAAGCCGCGTCAAGCTTTAAGCATCAGCCTGGAAATGGACGGCGATCGCGCGTTGCTGCGCCTCGCCGAATGGGGGCAACAGCCGCTGCCGATCAGCGCTGCGTGCCACGATGGGCAGCGCCTGCACCTGCGGCTTGAGGGTGGCGAAGGCTCGGTGGCGGCGGCTCATGACCGACTCGGCGGCGAGTTGCTGGACGCTTCCTATTGGGAGGATCTCAACGAACATCGATTGAGCTTCTTCGATGAGGACCAGGCACTTTGGCGCCTGTCCGTCCCTCACAACACGCCTCGGCTTTCCCTGCCCGGCCGTCAGTTGATCGATTGGGGCGGTGCGCAGCGCTGGCTCAAATCTGACGCGGAGGCAGCGTTCATTCGCTCGATCGTCGAAGAAGTCGGCGGGCATGTGACCTGCTATACCCATGGCCTGATCGACAGCCCGTTTCAACCGTTGCCTGCCGCATTGATGCGCTACCACCGGAACTTGAAGCAACAACTCGATCCCCGGGGCATCTTCAACCCCGGGCGCCTGTACGCGGAGCTTTGACCCATGCAGACCACCTTGAGCGAACAAGCCCGCCAGCTGCCCCGCGCCGAAGAAGCCGAAAGCATCTTGCGCACCTGCGTGCACTGCGGTTTCTGCAATGCCACCTGCCCGACCTATCAATTGCTGGGCGATGAACTGGACGGACCGCGGGGCCGCATCTACCTGATCAAGCAGGTTCTGGAAGGCAACGAAGTCACGCAAAAGACCCAACTACACCTGGATCGCTGCCTGTCCTGTCGTAACTGCGAAACCACCTGCCCTTCCGGTGTCGATTACCACAACTTGCTGGACATCGGCCGGGCGGTGGTCGATGCGGCGGTGCCGCGCCCGCTCGGTCAGCGCTTGTTGCGTGAAGGATTGCGCAGCGTCATCCCCAATCCTGCGCTGTTCCAAGGGCTGGTCAGCAGCGGTCAGGTGTTCCGGGCATTGTTGCCCAACACCTTGCAGATAAAGTTGCCTCGCCGCGTCTATCCGGCCAAGCCGCGCCCGGTCACTCGCCACGCACGACAGGTGCTGATGCTCGAAGGTTGCGTGCAACCGAGTCTGTCACCCAATACCAACGCGGCCGCCGCTCGAGTACTGGATCGGCTGGGGATCAGCGTCATCGCGACCCGCGAGGCGGGCTGTTGCGGCGCCGTGGATTATCACCTCGACGCTCAGGCGGCCGGCCTGGATCGCGCCCGTCGCAACATTGACGCGTGGTGGCCGAGCATTGAAAACGGTGCCGAGGCCATCGTGCAAACCGCCAGCGGTTGCGGTGCCTTCATCAAAGATTATGGTCACCTGCTCAGCACCGACCCGGCCTATGCCGAGAAGGCGAAAAAGGTCAGTGCGCTGGCCAAGGATCTGGTCGAAGTGCTGCGCGACGAGCCGCTGGAGAAGCTCGGTATCCACAGCGCCCAGCGCCTGGCCTTTCATTGCCCCTGCACCTTGCAGCACGCGCAGAAACTGGGCGGTGCGGTGGAAGCGATTCTGACGAGTCTGGGCTTCAACCTCACGCCTGTTGCCGACAGTCACCTGTGCTGCGGCTCGGCGGGCACCTATTCGCTGACCCAACCCGAACTGTCCCGGCAACTGCGCGACAACAAGCTCAATGCGCTGGAAAGCGGACATCCCGAAGTCATTGTCACGGCCAATATCGGCTGTCAGTCCCACCTCGACGGTGCGGGCCGAACCCCTGTCAGGCACTGGATCGAACTGGTCGAAGCCGCCTTGCCATAACCGAGCACTGGAGAATCCCCATGAAAAACAAAACCGTACTGAGCCAGACCGAAGTCAGCCAAATCCTCGCGGCTGCACGCACCGAAGCGCAGAGCAACCAATGGGCCGTGACCATCGTGATTGTCGATGACGGCGGCCACCCCCTGGCCCTCGAACGCCTCGACGGTTGCGCTCCGATTGGCGCCTACATCGCCACCGAAAAGGCCCGCACTTCGGCCCTGGGTCGGCGCGAATCCAAAGGTTATGAAGAGATGGTCAATGGCGGGCGCCACGCCTTTTTGTCCGCGCCATTGCTGACGTCCCTTGAGGGCGGCGTACCGATCATCGTCGACGGCCAGGTGATCGGCGCGGTCGGGGTGTCCGGTGTCAAAGCCGAGCAGGACGCACAAGTGGCCAAAGCCGGCGCGCAATGCCTGAACTGAGCCGAACTGATTTGAGCTGAGCGCTGAAATAGTCGGGCCGTGTGATAAACGGCCCGACGTTCGTTTTTGATCACTGCCCTTCAGCAAGCTTCGTCTTCGGTGTCCGCAGAGCGCGCCAGGCAACAAAAATCGCCATGAGTGCCAAGCCGAACGTCACCCACGAAACCAGATTAATTCCACCCTCGAATGCACTTCCCGCCTGCGTCATCAGCTCTCGTGCTTGATCTTGCGACAACTGCACCGCCACATGATTAGCACCCGATAGCGTCTCACTCGCCAGCATCGTCTGCACCTCGTTCAAAAAGCCCGGAAGCTGCAATACACCGCGATAGTAGGCAGTGACGAGACCACCGAGCACGGTCGTCCCCAAAACCACACCCACTTCATAGGCCGTTTCACTAATGGCCGACGCCGCACCCGCCTTTTCCGGCGGCGCGGCCGACAAAATCACATCGTTGGATACCGTCGCGATCGCGCCCACGCCAATGTTCAGCAAAGCAAAAGCCACCACCAGAACGATCAGACTGCTGCCGATGCTGGCGACCAACAAAAACGCCGCCCCAGCAAACGCCATCAGAATCGGTACCAGCACATGCACCTGTACTCGCCTCGCTACAGGCACGACTGCCATTCCCACTACGATCGCCATGATCTGACCAGGTACTAACGCAAAGCTGGCATTCAACGGTGACATCTGAAGGACGATCTGTAAGAACTGAGTGGTAAAGAATACAAAGCCGACGAGGAACGCGAGGCTCATCAGATTGATTAGTACGGAACCGCTAAAGGTGCCACTTCGGAACAGACTCAGATCCATCAGCGGCACTGGCAGACGTAACTGCCGATGCACAAACATCCACCCAGCAACCATGCCGATTACAAATGCTGTCAGCGCCATCCAGTCGAGACCATTACTGGCGCTGTGTTTAATGCCGTAAACGATGGCACTGAGGGCAACCATCGATTGCAGGATACTTAGCGGATCCAATGGCCCTGAACAGTCTTTCTCGGACTCGGGCAACAACACCGGCCCCAATACCAACAACGGCACCAATACGGGTATCGCCAATAGGAAAATCGCCCCCCAGCTGAAAAACTCCAGCAAAACTCCACCAACCAAAGGACCGAGTGCTGATCCTACCGTCAGCGTTGTTGCCCAGATCGCGACAGCTACTCTGCGCTCCTCTCGATCCAGAAACACCGAGCGTATCAATGCCAAAGTAGAGGGCATCAACATCGCACCGAAAATCCCCATGCAAGCTCGCCCGGCAATCAGTTGCATGGCGGTATCGGAGTAGGCGGTCAGCACCGACACAATGACAAAACCCAAAGACCCGGCCAGTAACAACTTTCGATGACCAATTCGATCGCCCAGACTACCCATCGACACCAGTAATCCCGCCAATACCAGCGAATAGGCATCGATCATCCATAACTGCTGACTAGCGCTCGGACTCAAGGCCTCGGCAATCTTTGGTAACGCGAATCCAAGCACCGTATTGTCTACGGTCACCAGTAGTACTGGCAGCATGAGCACGCTTAGGGCTGACCATCGCTTTGATTTTGCTCTGTGTTGCGCTGTCTCACTTATTAACGGCATTAGCCAAGCTCCTTATTACCTCAAAAAACATCACGGGACATTTTTCAATGCTTCCGTGAAACGAACCCTGCGCACCTCCATGGCGAGGGTTTAAGAAAGCAACTTTCAACGTAAGAAAAAATTACTTTTCTCGCGGGAAAGCTGAACACTTCTATAATTTCGTTACATCACAACTCAATCGGCTATTTGTTTCATATTGTTTGATGGCACTGATGGGCTGAACGCCCTTTTCCGTCTGCCCCCAAAAGCAAGCGCCCTAAACAATCTCTGGCGTTTGCTTGAGTCACCCTCTCCGCGTTTTCACCCAGTCTTCGAGGCCTCTTTTGTTTGTGAGCGGCTACGCTCGTTAGGTATCGCTCACCCTGTCCAACCGACAGAGCAATCGACCCGCCCAAGAGGAAGCGCACAGATGACCCGTCTCACTGCGAAAGACTTTGCTCCGGAACTGCTCGAACTGTACGACTACTACGCCCACGGCAAGATCAACCGGCGAGAGTTTCTGGATCGAGCGGCGTTGTTCACCTTGGGCGGCTTGACGGCCAGCGCGCTCCTCGCGGCCCTGAGTCCGAATTATGCACTCGCCGAGCAGGTTGAATTTACCGACCCGGACATCGTTGCCGAATACATCACCTATCCCTCCCCCAAGGGCAACGGGCAAGTCCGTGGCTATCTGGTGCGCCCGGCGAAAGCCACCGGCAAGGTGCCGGCGGTGGTGGTTGTGCATGAGAACCGCGGGCTCAACCCGTACATTGAAGATGTCGCGCGGCGTGTGGCCAAGGCAGGGTTCATCGCCCTCGCCCCTGATGGCCTGACGTCGCTGGGCGGTTATCCCGGCAACGACGACAAAGGCCGGGAGCTGCAGGCGACCGTCGACCCTGAAAAGCTCATGAACGATTTTTTCGCCGCCATCGAATGGCTGATGAAGCATGACGCGACCACCGGAAAAGTCGGCATCACCGGGTTTTGTTACGGCGGCGGTGTGACCAATGCCGCGGCCGTCGCCTGTCCGGAACTGGGGGCTGCCGTGTCCTTTTATGGCCGCCAGCCAGAAGCCAAGGGTGTCGCCCGAATCAAGGCGCCGGTGATGCTGCACTACGGCGACTGGATACGCGCATCAACGAAGGCTGGCCCGCCTATGAGAAGGCACTGAAAGCTGCGGGCAAGACGTATGAAGCCTACATTTACCCCGGCGCCAACCATGGTTTCCATAACGACTCCACGCCTCGATACGATGAGGCCGCAGCGAAGCTAGCCTGGGACCGGACGCTCGGATGGTTTCGGCGGTATCTGGCTTAGTGGTGAAGCTGAAGTCTGCTTTGACACTGTTGCCAGATTCCGCATGAATGGAGGGCTTCGAAAAGCTGACAAGCCAGGTGCTCAAACGCGGCTCAACAGACCTCGTTCACGTCTCAATCACATCATCCGCCCAACTGATAGCCGCGACGACGGTGGGGAAACCGATCGTGCTGGTCAGTGAGATCAGTGTGTGACGGATCTGCTCTGGCGTAGCGCCCGCCTCCAGTGCCCGTCGGGTATGACTGTGCACCGCGCCCTCAGAACGGATGGCCGCCGCGGCACCGAGCTGGATCAGCTGAACAACGATCTCTTCCAGTGGGCCGGTATGACGCACCGCCGTACCCAAGGCCTCCACTGCGGCCAGGTAATCCGGGTACTGCTGTTCGAGACGTTGGTAGGTGTTGTGCGCTTTCTTCTTTGTCATGTTTGTTTCCTCGCGTTGGAGGGCGATCAGTTCTCGCCTTTGCGCCCGACTTATCAGGCTGCGATTTCCGAAACTTGCACACTGCAACAGTAGGCTACGCTTACAGCAGCTTATTGCACACGATGCTCGCGTCTGCAGGTTTTGGTTTGTTCTGGAGAGCGTCTGCAACAGCTATTTCAGACAGGCCCAAACAATTCACGCAGGACTACGTGATGACCGAGCCCTTCCTCAGTTTTGATCAACTCAAGCGTGCCGCCGCCTCCGGCGAGATCGATACCGTTCTGGTCTGCATGGTCGACATGCAAGGCCGACTGGTCGGCAAGCGATTCCAGGTCGAGTTTTTCATCGACAGCGGTCATGAAGAAACCCACTGCTGCAATTACCTGCTGGCCGACGACATCGACATGGAACCGGTGCCGGGTTACGCCGCGGCCAGCTGGAGCAAAGGCTATGGCGACTTTGTGCTCAAACCCGACATGGCCACGTTGCGACGGGTGCCCTGGCTTGAGTGCACGGCGCTGGTGCTCTGCGATGTACTCGATCATCACCATCGGCGCGACCTGCCGCACAGCCCGCGGGCGATTCTGAAAAAGCAGGTCGAGCGACTGCGCGAGCGCGGCTACACCGGCATGTTCGCCTCGGAACTGGAGTTTTATCTGTTCGACGAGAGTTACGAGGCGATCCACGAGCGCAACTACCACAAGCCGAAAACGGCCGGTCACTACATCGAGGACTACAACATCCTGCAGACCACCCGCGAAGAACCGGTGCTGCGGGCGATTCGCAAGCATCTGCAGGCCTCCGGCATTCCCGTGGAAAACTCCAAGGGTGAATGGGGGCCGGGCCAGGAAGAGATCAACATCCGTTATGCCGATGCGCTGACCATGGCCGACCACCACGTCATCATCAAGCACGCCTGCAAAGAGATCGCGCAACTGCAGGGCAAGGCGATCACGTTCATGGCCAAGTGGCGTTATGACGCCGCCGGTTCCAGCAGCCACATCCACAATTCGCTGTGGGACAAGAACGGTAAAAAGCCGCTGTTCTTCGACGCCAAGGCTGAGTTTGGCATGTCGAAACTGATGCGTTCCTGGGTGGCCGGGCAGCTTAAATATGCCAACGACATCACCTGTTTTCTCGCGCCCTACATCAATTCGTACAAGCGCTTTCAGGCCGGCACCTTTGCACCGACCCGGGCGGTGTGGAGCCGGGACAATCGCACCGCAGGTTTCCGTTTGTGCGCAGAAGGCAGCAAAGCCATCCGCATTGAATGTCGCATTGGCGGTGCCGACCTCAACCCATATCTGGCCTTCGCCGCGTTGATCGCTGCGGGACTGGCCGGTATTGACGAGAAGCTCACCCTCGCGCCGCCCTTTGAGGGCGATGCCTACGTCGACGAGCACTTGCCTGAAGTCTCGAAGACCTTGCGCGAAGCTTGCGCCGCACTCCAGGGCTCGACCATGTTGCGCGAGGCGTTCGGCGATGAAGTGATCGACCACTACGTGCACACCGCCGAATGGGAGCAGAAAGAGTACGACCGGCGGATCACCGACTGGGAACTGCAGCGCGGGTTTGAGCGCTATTGAGACTTCCATCATGACTTCAATGATTCAACTCATCTCCCCAGTCGATGGCCGGGTCTATGCCGAACGTCGCTACGCCGATGCGGCGCAAATCGACCAGGCTCTGGCGGCGGCCGAAGCAGCCCAGACGCAATGGAAACGCCGGCCACTGAGCGAACGCGCCGCCTTCTGCAGCGCCGCGGTAGACGCGATGCTGGCCATGAAGGCTGACATCGTGCCGGAACTGGCCTGGCAGATGGGCCGCCCGGTGCGCTTTGGTGCTGGTGAACTGCGCGGTTTCGAAGAGCGTGCCCGCCATATGATCGCCATTGCGCC
Organism: Pseudomonas svalbardensis; assembly: GCF_030053115.1. Classification (NCBI taxonomy): domain Bacteria; kingdom Pseudomonadati; phylum Pseudomonadota; class Gammaproteobacteria; order Pseudomonadales; family Pseudomonadaceae; genus Pseudomonas; species Pseudomonas svalbardensis. Next base: position 3,710,892 of record NZ_CP125619.1, read on the forward strand.
TGAAGCCTTGGCAGCGCTTGAACCGACACCCGCCGCAGGTTTTCGTCGCTGTATCAAACGCGAGCCGCTGGGTACGGTATTGGTCGTCGCACCCTGGAATTACCCCTATCTGACGGCAGTGAATACGATCATCCCGGCGCTGATGGCCGGCAACAGCGTCATCCTCAAACACGCCTCGCAAACGCTGCTGGTTGGCGAACGTTTTGCCGAAGCGTTGCGCCGCGCCAACTTGCCCGCCGGCCTGTTCCATAACCTGCTGCTCGATCATGGCCAGACCGGCGAGATCATTGGCTCGGGACGCGTGCACCAGGTGAACTTCACCGGTTCAGTCGATGCTGGCAAGGCCATGGAAACCGCCGCCACCGGACGCTTCCTCGGCGTGGGGTTGGAGCTCGGTGGCAAAGACCCGGCTTACGTCCGGTCAGACGCCAACCTCGAGCATGCAGTGGAAAACCTGGTGGACGGCAGCTTCTTCAACTCCGGGCAAAGCTGTTGCGCGGTCGAGCGTATTTATGTCGATGAAAAAATTTACCCGGTGTTTGTCGAACGCTTCGTCGCCTTGACCCGCCAATACGTGCTGGGCAACCCACTGGACGAAGCCACCACGCTCGGTCCGTTGGTCACACCGAGTGCCGCTGAATTCGTTCGCGGGCAGATCGCCGATGCACTGACCCAAGGCGCTCGGGCGCTGATCGATCCAAAGGATTTTCCTGCCGACGCACCGGGCAGCGCCTACCTCGCGCCGCAAGTATTAGTCGACGTCACCCATCAAATGTCGGTGATGCGCGACGAAAGCTTTGGCCCGGTGGTCGGCATCATGCCGGTGGCCAGCGACGACGAAGCCATCGCCTTGATGAACGACAGTGAGTTCGGGCTCAGCGCCTCCATCTGGACACAAGACCTTGCCGCCGCAGAACGTCTGGGCAACGAGATCGACACCGGCACCGTGTTCATGAACCGCTGCGATTACCTGGACCCGGCCCTGGCTTGGACCGGGGTGAAGAACAGCGGGCGCGGCGTCACGCTGTCGCGCCTTGGCTATGACAACCTGACCCGCGCGAAATCCTTCCATTTGCGCCACGAGATCTGAGCCATGAGCCTGACCGCGAACTGGAACTACCCCACAAGCATCCGCTTCGGTGCCGGCCGCATCGCCGAGCTTGCCGAGATCTGCCGCAGCCAAGGGATCCAGCGACCGTTACTGGTCACCGACAGTGGCCTGGCGCGAGCCCCGATCACTGCCGCAGCGCTGGACGCCTTGCGCGCTGCCGGTCTTGGCGTCGCGCTGTTTTGCGACCTTAAACCCAATCCGGTCGAAGCCAACCTGGCGGGCGGGCTCGACGCCTGGCGCGCCGGCAAACACGATGGCGTGGTCGCCTTCGGCGGTGGCAGTGGCCTGGACATGGGCAAGCTCATCGCCTTCATGAGCGGCCAAACCCGACCGGTGTGGGATTTCGAAGACATCGGCGACTACTGGACCCGCGCCGACGAAGGCAGCATCGCCCCGATCATTGCGGTGCCGACCACGGCGGGTACCGGCTCCGAGGTGGGCCGTGCCGCGGTGATCATCGATGAGCGTACGCACACCAAACGCATCATCTTCCACCCGAAGATGATGCCGCGCGTGGTCATCAGCGACCCGGCCCTCACCGTCGGCATGCCGGCCAAGGTCACTGCGGGCACCGGCATGGATGCGTTTGCGCATTGTCTGGAATCGTATTGCGCTCCCGGCTTTCACCCCATGGCCGAAGGGATTGCGGTGGAAGGCATGCGCCTGGTCGCCAATGCCCTGGTGCGAGCCGTACACACACCCTCGGACCTGGAGGCGCGAGCGGAAATGCTCGCGGCGGCCGCGATGGGCGCTACCGCTTTCCAGAAAGGCCTGGGCGGGATGCACGCCCTCTCACATCCGGTGGGCGCCCTGTACGACACCCATCACGGCATGACCAATGCCACGTTCATGCCCTATGTCCTGAAATTCAATCGCCCGGCCATCGAGGAACGCATCACCCGCCTCGCGGCTTATTTGCGTCTGCCCTCGCCCGGCTTCGACAGTTTTCTGGCCTTCGTCCTCAAGTTGCGCAAGGACATCGGCGTGCCCCATACGCTGGTTGAGCTGGGGGTGGATGATCGGCAGGCCGACCTGATCGCGGACATGGCGATTGTCGACCCTTGCGCCGGCGGCAACCCGCTGCCATTGACCCGAAATGGCGCGGCAGAAATTTTCGAAGCGGCGTACCACGGCCGTCTGTAGAGCAGTTGTCTGTCCATGGCCAAGGTGCGAACTCGCAGCATGGACGGTGTTTATCCGTAAGAGACAGGAGCAGTACGACAAGGGGTTGAAGGCCAGCCCATCCGGCACCGTAAAACCCGGATGGATGCGTATCAAAACCTAAGGGGCACACAACATGAATCCAGCAAGCCAGCCCGGCACGAGCGCGCCGCAAGACGATGACGTCAAGGTGCTGCACAACATGGGCTATGCCCAGCAGCTCTCACGACGCATGGGCGTTTTCTCTAACTTTGCCATTTCCTTTTCGATCATCTGCATCCTCTCGGGTGGTATCAACTCACTCGCTCAGGGCACCTCGGGTGCGGGCGGTGCGTCAATTGGCATCGGCTGGCCGATCGGTTGCCTGATCTCCGGGGTTTTCGCCATGGCCATGGCGCAGATTTCCTCGGCCTACCCCACCGCTGGTGGCCTCTATCATTGGGGTTCGATTCTCGGTAACCGCTTCACCGGATGGCTGACCGCGTGGTTCAACTTGCTCGGGCTGGTCACCGTGCTCGGTGCGATCAACGTCGGCACCTATTACTTCTTTTTCGGCGCCTTCGGACCGGCCCTGGGAATGGAAGACACCACCACGACCCGGGTGATTTTCCTGGCGATCCTGACCGGTCTCCAGGCCTTGTGTAACCACCTGGGTATCGGCCTGACCGCGAAGCTCACCGACTTCTCGGGCTATCTGATCTTCGCCACGGCGCTCGCGCTGACCATCGTCTGCCTGATCTCTGCACCCAGTTATGAGTTCGCCCGGTTATGGACCTTCAGCAACTATTCCGGCGAGGCTGGCGGCAGCGTTTGGCCACAGGTCTCGAACGGCTGGATTTTCATGCTCGGCCTGCTCTTGCCGATCTATACCATCACGGGTTATGACGCCTCTGCGCATACCTCGGAAGAGACCCGAAATGCCGCCATGTCAGTGCCGCGCGGCATGGTCATGTCGGTGGTCTGGTCGTTGCTGTTCGGCTGGGTCATGCTCAGTTCGTTTGTGCTGATGCTGCCAAGCATGGACGAGGCGGCGAAGCATGGCTGGACCGTGTTTTTCTGGGCCATGGACACCCAGGTCAATCCGACTGTGAAGTTGGCGCTTTACGTGGCGATTTTCATCTCGCAATTTCTTTGCGGGTTGGCGACCGTGACCTCGGTCTCACGCATGATCTTTGCGTTCTCCCGTGACGGCGGCCTGCCCTTCTCCAAAACACTGGCCTCGGTCTCGCCGACCCTTCGCAGCCCGGTGGCAGCGATCTGGACCGGTGCCACGCTCGCGGTGTTGTTCGTCTGGGGATCGTCGGTGATCTCGGTCGGCGAAACGCCGGTCTATACCATCGTGGTGTCCTGCACGGTGATCTTCCTGTTCTTCTCCTTCATCATTCCCATAGTGCTGGGCCTGTTTACCTACGGGACTTCGAAGTGGCCGACCATGGGGCCGTGGAACATGGGGCGCTTCTGGTACACAGTGTTCGCCCTCCTCTCGATCCTCTCGATGGTGATCATTTTCGTCATCGGCATCCAGCCACCGAACGATTGGGCGCTGTACATCACCATCGGTTTTCTGGTGCTGACGGCCATCGTCTGGTTCGGTTTTGAAGCCCGACGCTTCCAGGGTCCGCCGATTGGCGACATGATCGTCAAGCGTCAGGCTGAAATTGCCGCGGCGGAAGAGGCGTTGAATAAACGGGCTGGAAGCTGATCGCCACAGCCATAAAAATACGGACCTGTGGGAGATTCTATGTTGCAGGGCAACCCCGCAACCTCAGGCCGGGTGGTATTCGCTCTGATTTTTCATCAGGGCAAATGCCACCCGGCAGAGTTTCCGGGCAAGGGCCACCAAGGCCTGGGTTTTCGAGAAGCCTCTTGCCAAATACGACTCGTAAAACGGTTTCCATTTAGCTGAGCGACAGGCTGCCATTGCGGCGTTGTAAGCCAACCGGCGGACTTCCGGATCCCCTTTTTTTGTCAGGTGCCGGGGGCCGTTCTTCTTCCCGGAGTCATCGACCGTAAGGTCCATCCCTAGAAACGCGATGAACGCATCACTATTGGCAAAATCACCGCGCATAAAGGTCGTCGCCAACCCGGTTGCAGTCAGTTCGCCAACCCCTTCGATGGCTTTGCAGCGGTCGATATTCTCTTCAATACCCGCCTCTTTGCTGACCTTGCGCAGCAGTTTCTGAATGGCCTGATCCGCTTGCTTGAAGGCCTTTTGCTGGGCGCTCTGTACTTTCTTCAACAAGGGTTCATTGGCCCAGCTCAGCATCAGACCGGCATGGTTCTGGATCAGCGTTGCACGTCTGTGGAGCAGGCTTTTCAGCGAGGTGTAGGCCTTGGGTGGTGGGCTCCAGATCCGCAGTCCGTCTTGTTCGTTCGTCAAATAACGCGCCAGCAGACGGGCATCGCAGGGATCGTTCTTGGCTCGTTGGCCGATGCCGCGGCGATAGTTGCTCACCCGATAAGCATCCACGACATAGACCTGGTGCCCCATCGCATGGGCCAGCTCGACGGTGTCCAGGTGGTAGATGTTGGTGGCTTCAACGGCGATAGCGCTTTGGGCGGGCAATGTTTTAAGCCAGCGTTTGAGGGCTGTTCGATCGTTCTTGATGGTGTCAGTGGTTAGCCGGTCGGAGCGATAGACAACTATTTCGGTCTTGGCGATATCGACGCCAACCACCGTCTGCGAAGTAAGGATTGTCATGACGAATCCTCGGAGCTAGGGTTTAAGAGCTTGTCGGGGTCTACCGTTGCGCTGGCTTGCCTCTATCGTCGGTTTTACCGATGAATTCCTTATCGGCGCTTTGGGTAGAAGGGGCGGGATGAGAAGTCTCCCACGGTCTGTACTGGTCAGAATCGAGCTTTTAGTCCCGCCCACCCCTTCAAGTCTAAACATACAAGCGAGCTTGCTCGCTCCCACAGTGATTATTCAGGTGGCTCAATTTGATCCAGCACCCGGTTCGCCGTGATCTCTGCCAGCATGATGCTGTTTGAAATATCCTGAGCTGGTTGACATGCTCGAAGACACAGCGAAGCTGCTATCTCACTACCTAGGCTTCGTGCGCAAAACTCTGCCATCATTCAAGAACTGACAAGCCGAGTAGAAAACATGAATCGTCAAAAAAAAATAAAGCAATTATTAAAGGCTCACGCAAAGAAGGCCAGTGCCAAATTGGCACCGCCAAGCAAGTCTAAATACATTAGTAAAGCTGACCGATTGAAACTAGCGGCTGAACCTGGTTCAGACTCGATCATTTCCCCTGAGAGCTGATCTATTTATCTTAAACACCAGCGGAATTTACCAATCTGTTTGGGCTAGGTGTTCCGATGGCTCGCACCGTGAGGACGCAACCTGAAAATGCGCTCAACATCGCTCTCTTCGGTTGCTGGACGTTGCGATAAAACCGGGACCGTGCTGCGCTCCCTTAACCAAACGTCAGGCACTTATCCAGCCTTACCGTTACGGAGCATATAAGACATGTCAAACATCGTCGCATGGACCCTGTTCGCCTTGGGTGTCCTCCATATTCCATTCGGTATTTTCAAGTTCAAAACAGCATTCGCCGCCGCTGTAGACTCAGGCTTCGTTGACCAATTCAAAGCGCACGAAGATCGGCGTACTGCCCTCTGGTTTACCATGCTGGGGCCGCTTTTTATGCTCGCAGGGCAGACAGCGATTCACGCTGTAGCCGTTGGCGATCTCGCGCTACTTAAAATTGTTGGCATCTATGTGCTTATGATCTCGATCATTTGCGTCATTGCTGTTCCAAAATCGGGGTTCTGGGCAACGCTGCTGGTTTCTCCGCTGATCATCGCGGCAGGGTACGGCTGGTACGTTTGACAAACAGATCAAGCCGTTCGCTTCGCTCACTCGTCTCAAGACCAGCCTCGAAGGCCATACACAGTCGACTTAGAAGGCACGAACAACGACACGCTGCGTGTCGGTTAACGGGTGAGCAAAGAACACGACATAAATGCTTTTTAATACCAGCCAGCCGCATTGCGCATCACCTTCAGAACTCCAGATTTAAGGGCAAACGATGATTTTAGTTGTTGAGGGTATCAGCGCCAGCGGGAAAACCACTTGGTGCGCCAAGCATGGAGGGCAACATGTCATTCCTGAAAACGGCCGTTTTGAAAACGAGCCGAATCGGATAAAGGATCCAGTCGGAGCAGCAACTTTTTGGGCCGAGCGAAACGTGGATCGCTGGCAAACGGCGCTGACCATGGAAGACATTTCTTCTTGGGCTTTGTGTGACAGTGACCCTCTCAAGCTCCACTACATTTGGAGCCTTTGGCAGATCGGCGAGGCGAGCGAACACGACTGGCGAACTGAGTTGGACGTCACAAGAGAAACGATCGCACAAGGACGTATTGGCTTTGCTGACTGTTACATTGTTGGTCGCATAGATCCTCAGCTCGCGCGAGAACGAGCCAAAGCAGACACCGCCCGCCGACGGAGCAGATTCGAGCTACACGTGCGCCTCCAACAAGCTCTGCTGACCTGGTACTCAGCTATGGATGAAGTGCTTCCCGGCAGAGTTCGATTCAGTTTTCCTTCAGAAATGCCGACCTTGAAAAGCCTTGATGGAAGATATGCGGTAGCGGTCTTTGATCAAATGATCGCATCGCTTCCAGGACCTACTCACACCTCTTAGCGAGACTGAGCATTCAGAAACTGTTCGTTGTCAGAGCCCCAGAACCTCCTGACCGCAGATGAAGTGAAATCCCATTGCCGCCGTGGAATGACCGCCTACAAGGTTCCGAAGATCGTCGTCTTCATGGACCATTTACCGAAATCCACCGTCGGCAAGGTGTTGCGTCGGGAACTGCGTGATCTTGGCTGAAAGGAGGGAGGGCGCAGCTGGTGCAGCGGATCGAGCATTGATACTGTCACCGACTCGTGTCATTGCATGATCTTGTTTAGAAACCAGAATCTTTGGAGGTATCGCATGCGCCCTTTGTGCCCAATCAAACCTCCGTCCTTCTCGATGCCATTTTCAGTCCGTCTGCCAAACAGGCTCGCGCGGCCCTGGTTGCTATGGGCCCTGTGCCTGAGCATTGTCGCGCCCGGCATGGCCGCTGCAGAGACACGACCCGAGAACATGGTGTATCTGCGTACGATTGATCCGGGCATTGAGCAAGACATTCGCTATGCCAGCGCTCACAACTTCACCGGGCACCCACTCGACGGTTACGCCGCGGCGCAGTGCCTGTTATCGCTGGACGCCGCAAAGGCCCTCGCTCGGGTACAAACGGCCTTGCGAGCGAAGGGTTACGGTTTGAAGGTGTTCGACTGTTATCGGCCCAGCCGTGCCGTTGCCGATATGGGGCGCTTCGCTTTGGTGCCGGGGGACCCGCGCAAGGCCGAGTTCTATCCGCGTGTGGACAAGCAGGACTTCTGGCGCCTGGGTTACGTGGCCCGGGTGTCGAACCACTCCAAAGGCGCAACCGTGGACCTGACACTGACCGGTCCGGATGCCCTGCCCGCCGATACCTGGACACCTTCAGCCGGGCAAGTCGATTGCACGGCCCCCTATGACCAGCGTTGGCGCGACGGCGCGCTCGACATGGGAACGGGGTTCGATTGCTTCGATGAGCGCGCGCATACCGACAACCCGATGATCAGCGCTGCCGCCAAGGACAATCGCCAGAAGCTCAGCAGGGCCATGGAGAAAGAAGGGTTTACTGGGTACTCCAAGGAATGGTGGCATTTCACATACAACAGCGAAGGTTCGCCGAAGAACGTCATGGACTTCCCCATCACGCCGCTGGGTACACGCGACGCTCTCGACACCGCCAATCAGCTGATTGTGGTCACCACAAAAAACTGGACTGACATCCAGGGCACTGCCCAGCGCTATGAACGGCAGGGAAACACCTTTCGAAAATACGAAGGGTCGTTTCCGGTGATGGTCGGCAAGAGCGGGCTGGCGTGGGGCAAGGGCCTGAGCAGCGTTGAGCAACGCGAGGGTCCGGTCAAACGTGAAGGCGATGGCAAAGCGCCTGCCGGGGTATTCAAACTGGGAACGGCGTTTGGCTACGACAGCACGGCCGACACCAAACTGCCTTACCTGGCACTCACCCCGACCATCGAATGCGTGGATGACAGCCACTCCGAGCGCTATAACGAGCTGGTCGATGGAGCGACTGTTTCGAAAGACTGGAACAGTTCCGAACGTATGCGTCGCGATGATGACATGTATCGAAAAGGCATTTTCATCGAGCACAATACGCCGGCGTCCCCCGCCTCGGGATCGTGCATTTTCTTCCATATCTGGCGGGGCTCCACCTCGCCGACGCTGGGTTGCACTGCCATGGATCAAGCGGATATTTCTCGCTTGTTCCATTGGCTGGATCCTCGCCAGTCCCCTCTGCTGGTTCAAATGCCCGAGGCGCAATACGAGCACTTTCGCGAAAGCTGGAACCTGCCCGAACGTTGATAGCGTCGACGCCCACCTGAGCGGTGGCTGGCAGGCGGCCGACCCCATTGATACAACACTGTTACGCAGGTTGTTACTTCCTGATCTGCACCGGTGCCAGTGACCCCTCTGACTGTAACGCCAAGACACTTCGCCGCACTGCACGACCCGCCTACCGTAAAGCCGTCAATGTGCTTACAGGGTCGTGACACATCATCGGCACCGCCCGCCTCCCCGGTGGAGGCATGGAAGACGTGTCGGGTGCTGATCCCTCGTCAAATTCGATGCCCGCTGCCCATTGATTGCCCAACACACCACCAAGGAAGAGGGAAACCATGAGCAAATCAATCGCTGTCAGCCAACACAGCCAGCAACTCCAAGATGACGTGCAAGAAGCCGTCAAGTCGATCCTGGGCGCCACCAAGGCCCTGAGCCCTGCCGACTACGGCAAGGTGTTGAGGTCGACCCTGGCAGCTACTCAAAAAACGGTCACGATCGAGATCGCCGCCGGCGATCTGACCCAGCTCAAGAAGTCCGGCTACAAGCTGTGTTTTGCCAAGAAGGTGGGGACCGAAGACTACAACGTGGTCTGGCAGTCCTATGACAAGTACCTGAGCAACAACGAATTCAGCTGGACGCCTCAGTACCAGTTGTTCGCCTCCAACGTGTTCAAGGAAAACGTGCAAGTCAAAGTCTCGACCAACATCGTCAACATCGGGCTGGGACAAACGTCGATACTCGCCGACTCCGGCCTGCTGGGTCAGGCCGTGACGGGCGGTCCTAACGTTTCCTTCACGCTGGTGAACGACTACGCACCCATTCACCCGGGGGTCAACCAGTTGTCCACCGGTATCGATGGCAATCAGGTCAGTACACCCATCTACGTGGCCGTCAACGAGGTGGTCACCGGCAATACCGTTCTGACCCCTGTCGAGACCATTCTCGTGTGGTTCGAACAGAACGTGCAGACCAGCACCATGTTCAGCACCTCGCGCTCCAAGGCCATCGAAATCGAGCTGACCTTCGCCAATGATGCAGCTCGTCTCTACGAAGGCGGTGAATGGAAAACCATATAACCGCCACACCCAGGGGCAACCTCGCGTTGCCCCTGATCCTCAGGCATCGTCGCTGCCAACCCTGGCGAAATATCCGGTCAACGACCGGCAGATGGACTCGGCCAGATCTTCCTGAGTGGCAATGCCATAAGGTCGATTGCGATCAAACTGCGCAGACCAACGAATGCGGCCCTGAGCGACATCAATCAAGCGTACCGAGGTCCGGACTCGGGCCGGTTCTACCCGCACGCTGCCCTCCAGGAAATAACTGCCGCGCCTGGCCCGCCCCAGATCCGGTGCTTTTACACTACTTCGTGGCACCTTCATCAGCACATGGTTCGCAGGCGTTTGCGTCTGTTCGAATGACTCGAACAGCCTGCAGCTCAACTCTTCGCACAAGCCCTGAGTAAAGTCATCGCCGTCGCGGGTGATGCAGGTAAACGGCTGGAGTTGCAGGACAGGATGGCGAATAGGGAGGCCTTTGAGTCTGAGTCGCTGGTACGCCAGCCGATAACAACCGGCCGGTATGCTCAGACGCACCGGATCCTGCTGGCCAAACGTGGCGTAATGACTGGCGAGCTTGCGCCGCAATCGGCCAATCTGCACCCGCACCACCGGATCATCGCCGGTGCAGTAGACCGCCGGATCACGGCGAAACACCGCGATGCCGATGGCATGCTCGGTGAGGGGAATGTCCGAGAACTGAAGGTCGTGCTCGACCAGAAAGCGCAGCAGGGCGCCCATCCGCCGTGACTTGGCGAACAACGGGCTGGCCAATAACAGCGCGAGCACCCTCTCCACCTCTTCTCGGCCAAGAGGCTCGGGAACGATGTCCGCACTCGAATTACCACTGGGCTTGATCACAACTGCCTGCCTCCTTGCAGGTAACCGCCTGTCGCCCGCCACCTCGATGGCCATGAACGACTTGAGCGCTGCCAGAACGTAGCGTAGCAGTTGCAATCGGATCGGGAAGATATTGCAGTGGCTGGAGGTCCTGGCCATCGCCGAAGGAACACCCTGGGGAAATTCGTATACCATATCTGCAATTCAATCCTAACGATCACGACCGTGGCCCTGACAAAACTCAACGCTCCCGACCTTGGCAATTCGCCTTCGACGTCGGAAATCATCACCCGTCATCTGCGTGACGCCATCGTCGCCGGGCATTTCGCCGAGGACGAGCCGATTCGCCAGGACGACATCGCCCGCCAGTTCAACGTCAGCAAGATTCCGGTGCGCGAAGCCCTCAAACGCCTGGAGGCCGAAGGACTGGTGATGTTCCAGCGCAATCGCGGGGCGATGGTCACGCGGGTTTCCGATGCGGAACTGGCGCAGATGTTCGAAGTGCGCATGCTGCTCGAAGACAAGGTGCTGCGCCTGGCCATTCCGAACATGACCGAAGACACCTTCGCCCGTGCCGAACGCATCTGTCAGGAGTTCATTGGCGAAGATGACGTGGGGCGCTGGGCCGAGCTCAATTGGGAACTGCACGCTTGCCTCTACGAACCGGCGCAACGACCGTTTCTGGTCGGCCTGATCCGCTCGGTCAACGACAAGCTGGAGCGCTACCTGCGCATGCAGATGAGCCTGTCGGCCGGCAAGGAACGCGCCGATCACGAACACCGGGAAATCCTTGCGGCCTGCCGCGCCGGTGACGTGGACCTGGCGGTGAAGTTGCTCGACGAACACATTGCCGGCGTCTGCAAGACCCTGTTCGAGCACCTGCCTCATCACCACTGACAGCTCGCCGCGCTGTGCCGATTTCGTCATTGGCACTGGATAAAACCATCAAGCCGGCAAGCCCCCGCACAGGCCACTCTTTCGTTCACTCATCTGAACGGGCGTGGCCAACTTATGAAACGCATCACCGTGATCGACTCCCACACCGGCGGCGAACCGACCCGCCTGGTGACCGCCGGTTTTCCTGACCTGGGCAGCGGCAGCATGGCCGAACGTCGACAGCGGCTGGCCCAACAGCATGATCATTGGCGCGCTGCCTGCGTACTCGAACCGCGGGGCAGTGACGTGCTGGTCGGCGCCCTGCTCTGTGAGCCGGTGGACCCGAGCGCCTGTGCCGGCGTGATTTTCTTCAACAACAACGGTTACCTCGGCATGTGTGGCCACGGCACCATCGGCCTGGTGGCCTCGCTGGCGCATCTGGGCAAGATCGGCCCTGGGGTGCACAGCATCGAAACCCCGGTGGGCACGGTGCAGGCGACGCTGCACGAAGATCATTCAGTCAGCGTGCGCAACGTGCCAGCGTACCGTTACCGCAAAGCGCTTTCGCTGCAGGTGCCGGGGATCGGTCAAGTAACCGGCGATGTTGCCTGGGGTGGGAACTGGTTTTTCCTGATTGCCGAGCATGGCCTGCGCGTTGCTGGCGATAACCTCGATACGCTGACCGCCTATACCTTCGCCGTCCAGCAAGCACTGGAAGCTCAGGGGATTCGCGGCGAAGACGGCGGCTTGATCGACCATGTCGAACTGTTCGCCGATGACGATCAGGCCGACAGCCGCAACTTCGTCCTCTGCCCCGGCAAAGCCTACGACCGCTCGCCCTGTGGCACCGGCACCAGCGCCAAACTGGCGTGCCTGGCAGCCGACGACAAATTGCAGCCGGGACAGATCTGGCGTCAGGCCAGTGTCATCGGCAGCGAGTTCGAGGGTTCCTACGAACTTCAGGGCGAGCGCATCGTGCCGACCATTCGCGGCCGCGCCTTTATCAGCGCCGAAGCCAGCCTGATCATCGAACAGGACGACCCGTTCGCCTGGGGTATTCGCCCGTGAACGAGGGTCTGGCGGCCGATGTGATCGTGATCGGCGCCGGCATCATCGGCGCCGCTTGTGCCCAAGCGTTGGCGGGGCGCGGCTTGCGCGTGCTGGTGCTGGACGCCGGCCTGCCCGGCGCCACGGCGGCGGGCATGGGCCACTTGCTGGTCCTCGACGACAACCCGGCCGAACTGGCCCTCAGTCAATATTCTTTGCAACGCTGGCGCGAACTGGCGCCGGCCCTGCCCGACGGCTGCGCCTACCGTTGCAATGGCACCCTCTGGCTGGCCACCAATGCCGAAGAAATGGCCGTCGCCCACAGTAAATACCTGAACTTGCAGGCCCAAGGCGTGGCCTGCGAGTTGATCTCCAGCGGTGCCTTGCACCAACGCGAACCGGAATTGCGCAAGGGCCTGGAAGGCGGTCTGCTGATCAATGGCGATGGCATTCTGTATGCGCCGGCGACGGCCAATTGGATGCTCGATACACCGAACATCAGCCAACGCCGGGCGCGGGTCAGCGAAGTCGATGGCAACCGCGTGCGACTCGACGACGGCCACTGGCTGAGCGCTGAAGCGGTGATTCTGGCCAACGGCATCCAGGCCAATGCGCTTTGCCCCGAGCTGCCGATCGAACCAAAAAAAGGCCACTTACTGATCACCGACCGCTACCCCGGAAAAGTCACCCACACCCTGGTGGAACTCGGTTACGTCACCAGTGCCCACAACGCAACTGGCCCCTCGACGGCGTGCAATATTCAGCCCCGGCCCACCGGGCAGCTGTTCATCGGTGCCTCGCGACAATTCGGCACCACCGACCCGCAAGTCGAGGGCTGGATGCTGGCGAAAATGCTCCGGCGTGCCACCGACTACATGCCGGGTCTGGCTCAGCTCAACGGCATCCGCGCCTGGACCGGTTTTCGCGCTGCCAGCCCCGACGGCTTGCCGCTGGTGGGTCAGCACCCGCAACGCAAAGGTTTATGGCTGGCGGTCGGTCACGAGGGCCTCGGCGTGACGACCGCCCCCGGCACCGCCGACCTGATGGTCGCGCAGCTGTTCAACGAAACCCCGCCACTGGCCGCGCAACCGTATCTGCCGCAACGTTTTCTCGGAGAGCCCGTTTATGCCTGAATTGATGCTGGACGGACGTGCCCTGCGGGTTGCCGAGGGCACCAGCGTCGCCGCGGCACTGGCGCTGAGCGGCGATGGCTGCACGCGCACCTCGGTCAGTGGCCAACGTCGCGCACCGCTGTGTGGCATGGGCATTTGCCAGGAATGCCGGGTGACCATCGACGGTCGACGACGTCTGGCGTGCCAGACGCTGTGCCGTGACGGCATGCATGTGGAGACTCAAGCATGAGCGAGCACGCCGACCTGCTGATCATCGGTGCCGGTCCCGCCGGCATGGCCGCCGCGCTCGCTGCGGCGCCCAGCGGTGCGCACATCGTCCTGCTCGATGACAACCCGTTGCCGGGTGGGCAAATCTGGCGCGACGGACCTCAAGTCAAGCTGCCGAACCCGGCGCGTCAGATGCGCGAGCGACTGGAGGCGTTCAGCAACATCCGCCGCCACTCCGGCACTCGGGTGATTGCCTGCGCCGGGCCGAAACAACTGCTGGTCGAAGACGCCGATCGAGGCTGGTTGATCGGTTACGACAAACTGATTCTGTGTACCGGCGCCCGCGAATTACTGCTGCCCTTCCCCGGCTGGACGCTGCCCGGCGTGACTGGCGCGGGTGGCCTCCAGGCGCTGATCAAAGGCGGCCTGCCGGTGCAGGACGAACGCATTGTGATTGCCGGCAGCGGACCGTTATTGCTGGCCAGCGCCGCCACCGCAAAACACAACGGCGCCCGAGTGCTGCGCATCGCCGAGCAGGCCTGTGCGGCCGCCGTCGCCGGTTTCGCCGCGCAACTGCCACGCTGGCCCAACAAGCTGATGCAGTCGGTCACGTTGTTCGACCGCCATTACCGTACCGGCACCCATGTACTGGCCGCCCTGGGCAATGAGCGGCTGGAAGGTGTGCGCCTGCAACAGCAAGGAAAAATCGTCGAGCTGGAGTGTGATCGCCTGGCCTGTGGCTTCGGTCTGATTCCCAACACCCAACTCGGCCAGGCCCTCGGCTGCGAACTTGAAGATCAGGCGATCGCCGTCGATGCCTGGCAGACCACTCGCCGCGCCGATCACTTCGCGGCAGGTGAATGCACTGGTTTCGGTGGCAGTGAACTGGCATTGGTCGAAGGCGCCATCGCTGGCCACTCCGCCGTCGGCGACCTTGATTCGGCCCGAGCATTGTGGCCGCGCCGTGCGCGCTGGCAGGGTTTCGCCAACGCCCTCAACAAAGCATTCACCCTCGGTCCGCAACTCAAGTCGCTGGCACAACCCGACACCCTGGTGTGCCGTTGCGAAGACGTGCCTTACGCAGCGCTTGCCGGGCACACTGACTGGCGCGAGGCCAAGCTGGCCAGCCGCTGCGGCATGGGCGCCTGCCAGGGCCGTGTGTGTGGCGGCGCGTTGCAGCACCTGTTCGGCTGGCAACCTTCGGCACCACGACCACCGTTCAGTCCGGCACGGATCGAGACCTTGCTGTGCCTGGACGACACCCCGCCGGCCTGAATGCCGGCCCGGGGCTTTCGGGTCCGTCGCCGAGTCTTTATGATCCCGGGCATTGCCTCCAGACGCCCAGCGCCATGTATGCCTCGCTCACTACCTTCAAACCCTGCGACCTGCCCACTCTGCTGAGCAGTCTGCAGCCGATCGCGGCGCTGCTCGACACCCTGTCGGACGTGGTGTTTTTCATCAAAGACAGCGAGGCCCGCTACGCCTTCGTCAACCAGACCCTGGCCCGGCGCTGCGGTTTCAAACACAGTGACGAGCTGCTCGGGCGCACCGCCGACAGGGTCTTTCCCGAGCGCTTCGGCCCGCTGTACACCGAGCAGGATCGGCGGGTACTGTCCACCGGCCGCGAACTGGCTGACCAACTCGAACTGCACCTGTATTACGGTAACCAGCCGGTTTGGTGCCTGACCCACAAACTCGCGCTGCGCGACCTGCAAGGTCAGATCGTCGGCCTGGCTGGTATCTCCCGCGACCTGCAAGCGCCACAGTCCAGCCATCCGGCGTTCCATAAACTCGCAGCGGTGGACGCGCACATCCGCAGCCATTTCGCCCGGCCTATCAGCCTCGCCGAACTGACCGCGATCGCCGGGTTTTCCGTGGCGCAACTGGAGCGCCACTGCAAACGGGTGTTCCAACTCACCCCACGGCAGATGATTCACAAGGCGCGCCTGGAAGAAGGTTCCCGACTGTTGCTGCACACCGAGCTGCCCATTACCGAGATCGCCCTGCGCTGCGGTTACACCGATCACAGCGCTTTCAGTCGGCAGTTCCGCGCCTTGACCAGTCTGGCGCCGAGTCAGTATCGCGAAAGCCGTCGCTGAACTTGGGCGAGTGTTCCTTTAAGGGGCGCCCGGCGTTCCCACTGCTCCCTTCTGTAACACCGCCTGATACAAGTCACCGAGACGCTCTTCTCCTACGGCCTATTCCCACAATCTTGTAAGACGTTTAACTCAAGGCTTGGCGATTAATTCTCGCCTCTGTTCGGAAACAGGCACGCTCATTGCTAATCACATATCGTATACGAAATTCACAATACGATATCCAACAGCACTTTCCGACAACGAGGCCTCTATGAAAAACCCCGCATTTGCCGTAGCCCTCAGCGCTGTTCTCAGTACGTCCTTCATTGCCACCGCCCAGGCCGACAAGCTCGACGACATTATCGGCTCGGGCAAGCTGCGCTGCGCCGTGACGCTGGACTTCCCGCCCATGGGTTTTCGCGATGAAGGTAACAACCCGGCCGGTTTCGACGTGGACTACTGCCGCGACCTGGCGAAAATCCTAGGGGTCGAGGCTGAAGTGGTTGAAACGCCCTTCCCCGATCGAATTCCGGCGCTGGTCTCCGGGCGCGCAGACGTGATCGTCGCGTCCACGTCCGACACCCTTGAACGAGCCAAGACCGTCGGCCTCACCGTGCCGTACTTCGCCTTTCAGATGGTCGTGCTGACCCGCGATAACACCGGCATCAACAGCTTCGCCGATATCAAAGGCAAAGCCCTGGGCAACACCAGCGGCACCTATGAAGCCATCGCTCTGGAAAAAGATGTGAAGAGCTGGGGCACCGGCACTTTCCGCGCCTATCAGTCGCAGAACGACACGCTGCTGGCCGTCGCCCAAGGCCACATCGACGCCACCGTGGTCACCAACACCGTGGCCGCCGCCACGATCAAGTCGGGCAAATACAAGAACCTGAAAATCGCCGGTAACGCGCCCTACACCATCGACTACGTATCCCTGGGCGCCAAGCGCAACGAGTATGGTCTGCTCAACTACCTCAATCTGTTCGTCAACCAGCAGGTGCGCAGTGGCCGTTACAACGAGCTGTTCACCAAATGGGTCGGTACCGAGATTTCACCCTCCGACCTGACCGTGCCTAAGGTCTATTACTGAGGTGTCCGGCATGCCTAGGCCAACCTCTCTGACCGGTCGCAGCCTGGTCGCCGGCGCCGCACAAGGCGCCCTGCTGTTTGCCGATGTCGGGCTGAGCTTCTGGGGCGGGGTCGATCCGTACAGCGGCGAGGTCATCGACCGTCACCACCCGCTCAGCGGCGAACATCTTGCCGGCCGGGTGCTGGCGATTCCCAGCGGCCGCGGCTCGTGCACCGGCAGCAGTGTGCTGATGGAACTGATCAGCAACGGTCATGCGCCGGCCGCACTGGTGCTGGCCGAACCCGATGAGATCCTGACCCTGGGCGTGCTTGTGGCACAGACCATTTTCGAGCGTTCCCTGCCGGTGCTGTGCATCGGCCGGGAGGCCTTCGCCGCCTTGCGCGGCAGGGCCTTTGCTCGGGTCGAAGCATCAACGGTGACCGTGTTCGAACACCTGCCGGGCGATGCCTGGCAGTCACTCGACAGTCCGTTGCAGACAGCAGAAAAAATCACCTCTATCGAACTCACCGAACACGATCAGGCGCTGCTCGACGGCGAGCATGGCAAAGCCGCCCAAGTGGCGATGCAGATCGTCTTGCGCATGGCCGAACTGCAAGGCGCCCGCCATCTGGTGGACGTCACCCAGGCACACATCGACGGCTGCATTTATACGGGACCTGCGAGCCTGCGCTTTGCTGAACAACTGGTGCAGTGGGGAGCAAAAGTACGGGTGCCGACCACCCTCAATTCGATTTCCGTCGACCAGCGCCGTTGGCGCGAGTTGGGCATTGATCCGGCACTCGGCGTACCGGCCAGCGCCTTGGGCGATGCCTATATGGCGATGGGCGCGCAGCTCAGTTTCACCTGCGCACCCTACTTGCTCGACAGCGCGCCGAAGGCTGGCGAGCAGATTGTCTGGGCCGAATCCAACGCGGTGGTCTACGCCAACAGCGTGCTCGGCGCACGCACCCTGAAATACCCGGACTACCTGGATATCTGCATCGCCCTGACCGGCCGCGCGCCCCTGATCGGCTGCCATCTGGACGCGCAACGTAAAGCGAGACTGCAAATCGAATTGCCGGTTTTGCGCGAGCTGGATGACGCCTTCTACCCGCTGCTCGGTTACCACATCGGTGCCCTGGCCGGCAGCCGGATTCCGCTGGTGTTGGGGCTTGAACAGCGCAAGCCGAGCCTGGACGATTTGAAAGCCTTCGGCGCCGCTTTCGCCACCACCTCCGCGGCACCGCTGTTCCATATCGCCGGGGTGACCCCGGAAGCACTCGACCCGACGCAGGTGCTGGAGGCGGATGCCCATGTGCCGGTGGAAAAAATCCGCCTGAAGGATTTGCTGCTCAGCTGGCGCGAACTCAACAGTGCCCGCGACAACCGGGTAGATGTGGTCTCGCTGGGCAATCCGCATTTCTCCCTCAGCGAATTCGCGCTTCTGGCGCGGTTGTGTCGGGGTCGGCACAAGCATCCCGAGGTCGTGCTTGCCATCACCTGCGGACGCGCTGTGCTGGAGCAGGCCCACGAGGCTGGACATATCGCCGTGATCGAAGCCTTCGGCGCGACCCTGGTCACCGACACCTGCTGGTGCATGCTCGGCGAGCCAGTGATCCCGCTGGCGGCCAAAACCTTGATGACCAACTCAGGCAAGTACGCCCATTACGCACCCGGCCTGGTGGGCCGCAAGGTGCACTTCGCCAACCTCGCCGAATGTGTCGACGCCGCCTGCAGCGCCACGGCCAGTGGTCGTTTGCCGGCCTGGCTGCAATCGGCCGCCTCACTGGAGAGCCACGCGCATGTTTGATTACACCTTCCAATGGCGCGCAACCCTGCGCGCCCTGCCGGACATGCTCGCCGGCGCCTGGGTCACCTTCGAGACCGCCGCGCTGTCGATGATTTTCGGCGTGCTGATCGCCCTGGCCCTGACGGTGATGCGCGAAACCAAACAGCCGTTGTTGCGCGGCATCGGCAACGGCTGGGTGTCGATCGCCCGCAACACCCCGTCGCTGTTCCAGATCTACGTCCTCTACTTCGGCCTCGGCTCGCTGGATTTGCATGTCAGCTCATGGTTCGCGCTGCTGGCCGGGATCACCTTCAACAACGCCGGCTACCTGGCGGAAAACTTTCGCGGTGGCCTCAAGGCTGTGCCCGGGACGCAAGTGCGCGCCGCGCGTTCGCTGGGCATGAGTGCCTTTCAGGCTTACCGGATGATCATCGTCCCGCAGCTGCTGCGAATCGTGTTCTACCCGTTGAGCAACCAGATGGTCTGGGCGGTGCTGATGACGTCACTGGGGGTGATCGTCGGGCTGAACAATGACCTCACCGGCGTGACCCAGGATTACAACGTCAAGACGTTCCGCACCTTCGAATATTTCGCCATCGCCGCGGTGCTGTATTACCTGATTGCCAAGGCGATCGTCGCCGTCGCCCGGCTGATGGCCTGGCGACTGTTCCGCTACTGAGGAGGTGAGCATGTTGACCACCAGTTTTTCCTGGAATGACCTGTTGTTCTTGCTTGATGGCGCCTGGGTCACTCTGAAACTCACGTTCTGGTCGATCATCCTCGGCTCCTTCGCCGGGCTGTTGTTCGGCTTGCTGCGGGCGCTGTTTCCGCGCGCCAGCCTGCCACTGGCCTGGGTGCTGGACGTGTTTCGCAGCGTGCCGTTGCTGATCCAGTTTGTGTTGTTCAACTCGCTCAAAAGCATCGTCGGCTTGAACATCAGCGCCTTCAGCGTTGGTTGCATTGTGCTCGGGGTCTACGCCGCCGCGTACTTCACCGAGATCGTGCGCAGCGGCGTGCTTTCGGTGCCATTCACCGTGCGTCGGGCCAGTCGTTCCCTGGGGTTGAGTTTCCTGCAGGACTTGCGCTGGATCGTTCTGCCGATGGCCACGCGGGTAGCTTTTCCCGGCTGGCTGAACCTGGTACTCAGCGTGATGAAAGACACCGCGCTGGTGATGTGGATCGGCATCGTCGAACTGCTGCGCGCCTCGCAAACCATCGTGACCCGCATTCAGGAGCCGCTACTGGTGCTGTGCATCGCGGGCCTCATCTACTACGTCATGAGCCTGGTGGTCGCTCGCCTGGGCGCTCGTCTGGAAAGAAGGTGGCAAGAAAATGATTGAGATCGACAACGTACACAAATCCTTCGGCAACCTCGAAGTGGTCAAGGGCGTCAACCTGACGGTGAACAAGGGCGAAGTGGTGTCGATCATCGGCGGCTCTGGCTCGGGCAAGTCGACCCTGCTGATGTGCATCAACGGCCTGGAACCGATCCAGAAAGGCAACATCCGGGTCGACGGTGTCGAGGTCCATCACAGCGCCACCGACCTCAACCGTCTGCGACAGAAGATCGGCATCGTTTTCCAGCAATGGAATGCGTTCCCGCACCTGACCGTGCTGGAAAACGTGATGCTGGCGCCGCGAAAAGTGCTGGGCAAGAGCAAAGCCGAAGCCGAGGAACTGGCGGTCAAGCAACTGACCCACGTCGGTCTGGGCGACAAGCTCAAAGCGTTTCCCGGCAAGCTCTCCGGCGGCCAGCAACAGCGCATGGCGATCGCCCGCGCCCTGGCCATGTCGCCGGACTACATGCTGTTCGACGAAGCCACTTCGGCCCTCGATCCGCAATTGGTAGGCGAGGTGCTGGACACCATGCGCATGCTCGCTGAAGACGGCATGACCATGGTCCTGGTGACTCATGAAATTCGCTTCGCCCGCGATGTGTCCGACCGCGTGGCGTTCTTTCGCAATGGGCTGGTGCATGAGATTGGTTCGCCTGATCAGGTTATTGGCAACCCGGTGCATGCGGAAACCGCGGCGTTCCTCAAGTCAGTGAAATAACCGATGGCCCCTTCGCGAGCAGGCTCGCTCCCACAGGGTTTGGTGGTCTACACAAAATCAGTGTGGGAGCGAGCCTGCTCGCGATGAGGCCCTAACAGACAAAACAAGGAGCAGACAATGCGCTCATCAAAAGTCATCCATGTAGTCAGCTGCCACGCCGAAGGCGAAGTCGGCGACGTGATCGTCGGCGGCGTTGCACCACCGCCCGGGGCTACGGTGTGGGAACAGTCACGCTGGATTGCCAGGGATCAGACCCTGCGCAACTTCGTGCTCAACGAGCCGCGCGGCGGTGTGTTCCGCCACGTCAACCTGCTGGTGCCGGCCAAGGATCCTCGGGCGCAGATGGCCTGGATCATCATGGAGCCCGCCGACACTCCGCCGATGTCCGGCTCCAACTCACTGTGCGTGGCCACCGTGTTGCTCGACAGCGGCATCCTGCCGATGACAGAACCGCAAACCCGACTGGTGCTCGAAGCACCGGGCGGACTGATCGAAGCGGTGGCCGACTGCCGTGACGGCAAGGTCGAACGGGTGGAAATCAAGAACGTGCCCTCCTTCGCTGACCGCCTCGACGCCTGGATCGAAGTCGAAGGCGTCGGCTCATTGCAGGTCGACACCGCGTACGGCGGCGACAGTTTTGTGATCGCCGACGCCAAGCGCCTGGGCTTTTCCATTCGTCCTGATGAAGCGGCGGAGCTGGTCGAGGTCGGACTGAAAATCACCCGCGCGGCCAATGAACAGTTGGGATTTGTCCATCCGCTGAACCCCGAGTGGTCGCACATTTCCTTCTGCCAGATCGCGGCTCCCCTCGTCTATGAAAACGGCATCGCCACCGGCGCCAACGCGGTGGTGATTCAACCCGGCAAGATCGACCGTTCGCCGACCGGCACCGGCTGCTCGGCGCGCATGGCGGTGTTGCAGGCGAAGGGCTTGATGCAGGTCGGCGAGCGTTTTATCGGCCGTTCGATCATCGGTTCCGAGTTCCACTGCCGCATCGATTCGCTGACGGAAGTGGCCGGACGCCCGGCAATTTACCCGTGCATTTCCGGCCGGGCCTGGATAACCGGCACCCATCAGTTGCTGCTCGATCCGAGCGATCCGTGGCCACAAGGCTATCGACTGTCTGACACCTGGCCTGGGGGGTGAGCACAGCCTTGCCAATCCTCACCAAAAAACTCTGACAAACGGCTAGTAAAAAACCCTTCGTAACTGAAAAAAGCACTGGCCGAGTCTTTTCACTTGCAATATCGTATACGAAATACAATTACTGAACCGGAGGCAACAATGAGCAAGCGCATTAACTGGAGTGGCGTCTTCCCCGCGGTGACCACCCAATTCAACGACGACTTCACCATCAACCTGGAAAAAACCCACCAGGTGATTTCCAACGTGATCCGTGACGGCGTGTCGGGCCTGGTGGTGTGCGGTTCGGTGGGGGAAAACACCTCGCTGACCGCCGAAGAAAAAATCGCCGTGACTGAAGTCGCGGTCGACGCTTCCCGCGGCCGCGTGCCGGTGATCTGCGGCGTGGCTGAATTCACCAGCGTGCAAGCGGCCAAGGTCGCCAACGCCGTGCGCCGCGTCGGCGTCGACGGGGTCATGCTGATGCCGGCGCTTGTCTACGGTTCCAAACCGTTCGAGACCGCCGAGCACTACCGCTACGTGGCGAAGAATGCCGACGTGCCGCTGATGGTTTACAACAACCCGCCGATCTACAAAAACGACGTGACCCCGGACATCCTGATTTCCCTGGCCGACTGCGACAACGTGGTGTGCTTCAAGGATTCATCCGGCGACACCCGTCGTTTCATCGACGTGCGCAATGAAGTCGGTGACCGTTTTGTGCTGTTCGCCGGCCTTGATGACGTGGTGCTGGAAAGCATCGCGGTGGGTGCCGAAGGCTGGGTCTCGGGCATGTCCAACGTGTTCCCGAAAGAAGGCGAAACCATCTTCCGCCTGGCCAAGGCCGGTCGCTTCGCCGAAGCCATGCCGATCTACGAATGGCTGATGCCGATCCTGCACCTCGACGCCCGTGCCGACCTGGTGCAGTGCATCAAGCTGTGCGAAGCCATCGCCGGTCGCGGCAGCGCCCTGACCCGTCCACCCCGTCTGGCCCTGCCGGAAGCCGATCGTGTTTTCGTCGAGCAGATCATGGCCAAGGCCTTGGCCAATCGTCCGGAGTTGCCGGACGTCGGTCTCTGAGTGATTGCCGGGCGGGTCCCTTGCGGCCCCGGCCCGGCTACCTGTTTTTTGCGCCTCTACAGGAAACGTCAGCATGCCCAATCCTCACAGCTCCTCCCGCGCAACCACGCCCTCGGGACTCAAACGTGTCGTGGCCGCCGCCATGGCCGGCACCGTCGCCGAATGGTATGAATTCTTCCTCTACGGCACCGCCTCGGCACTGGTCTTCGGCCAGCTGTTTTTTCGCCAGACCGACAGCCCGATCGATGGCATTCTCGCCGCCTTCGCTCTGTATGCCGTCGGCTTCCTCGCCCGCCCGCTGGGTGGCCTGGTGTTCGGTCACTACGGTGACAAGTTCGGCCGCAAACGCCTGCTGCAACTGAGCCTGGTGGTGGTCGGCATCACCACATTCCTGATGGGTTGCCTGCCCGGCTTCGACCAAATCGGCTACGCCGCGCCCGTGTTACTGGTGCTGCTGCGGCTGATCCAGGGTTTCGCCTTCGGTGGTGAATGGGGTGGTGCGATTCTGCTGGTGTCCGAACACTGCCCGGACAATCGCCGAGGCTTCTGGGCCAGCTGGCCGCAAGCCGGTGTCCCGGCCGGTAACCTGGTGGCGACCGTCGCGTTGCTGCTGTTGTCGTCGAACCTGTCGGAAGAGCAATTCCTCGCGTGGGGCTGGCGTGTCGCGTTCTGGTTCTCGGCGGTGGTGGTGCTGATCGGCTACTGGATTCGCACCAGCGTCGATGACGCGCCGATCTTCAAGGAAGCCCAGGCCCGTCAGGCGCAAAACAAGCAACAACAATTGGGCGTGGTCGAAGTGCTGCGTCATCACTGGCGTGCGGTGCTGGTCGGTATCGGCGCGCGGTTTGCCGAGAACATCCTTTACTACACCGTTGTGACCTTCTCGATTACCTACCTGAAACTGGTGGTGCACAAGGACACTTCAGAGATTCTGTTTCTGATGTTTGGCGCGCACCTGCTGCATTTCTTCATGATCCCGCTGATGGGTTATCTGTCCGACCTGGTCGGGCGCAAACCGGTGTACCTGACCGGCGCAATCCTCACCGCGTTCTGGGGCTTCATCGGCTTCCCGATGATGGACACCGGCAACAACTGGCTGATCATCGGGGCAATCACCCTGGGCCTGGCGATCGAGTCGATGACCTACGCGCCCTACTCGGCACTGATGGCCGAAATGTTCCCGACCCACGTGCGCTACACCGCGTTGTCCCTGTGCTACCAGGTGGCACCGATCTTCGCCGGCTCGCTGGCGCCGCTGATTGCCCTCACCCTGCTCAACAAGTACCACAGCTCGACACCGATCGCATGGTACCTGGTCGGCGCCGCGCTGATCTCTATTGTCGCCGTCGGCCTGACTCGGGAAACCCGTGGCAAGTCGCTGCATGTGGTGGATAGCGAATCCGCTGCACGGATCGCTGCTCTGGACACCGCCGTACCCGCCAGCGCACGTCGGGGTGATTCGTTGGCTTGAGCCTGGCGAATATTTGTGTCCGGCGCGCCTTTCCCTTTGCCCTTTTCCGACAGGAGTTTTTCATGCCCCACATCATCGGCCACAACTACATCGGCGGTGCGCGCAGTGCCGCCGGCAACATCACCGTGCAAAGCCATGATGCGAGTACCGGTGAAGCGCTGCCCTACTCGTTCATGCAAGCCACCATTCAGGAAGTCGACGCCGCCGCCCAAGCCGCGGCTACCGCCTACCCCGCTTTCCGCAACTTGCCGGCGAGCCGCCGCGCAGAGTTTCTAGAGGCCATCGCCGCGCAACTGGATGCGCTGGACGATGAGTTCATTGCCCTGGTAACCCGCGAGACCGCGCTGCCGACCGGGCGTATTCAGGGTGAGCGCGGCCGTACCAGCGGCCAGATGCGCCTATTCGCTCAAGTCCTGCGCCGTGGCGATTTCTATGGCGCGCGCATCGACCGGGCCTTGCCCGACCGTCAGCCACTGCCACGTGTGGATTTGCGCCAGTACCGAATCGGCGTCGGCCCGGTCGCGGTGTTTGGCGCGAGCAATTTCCCGCTGGCGTTCTCCACCGCCGGTGGCGACACCGCGGCCGCCCTGGCCGCCGGTTGCCCGGTGGTGTTCAAGGCCCACAGCGGGCATATGGCGACTGCCGAACTCGTGGCCGATGCGATCATTCGCGCCGCCGAGCAAACCAGCATGCCCAAAGGCGTGTTCAACATGATCTACGGCGCGGGTGTCGGCGAAGCGCTGGTCAAGCATCCGGCGATCCAGGCGGTGGGTTTTACCGGCTCGCTCAAGGGCGGTCGCGCCCTCTGCGACATGGCCGCCGCACGGCCTCAGCCGATTCCGGTGTTCGCCGAAATGAGCAGCATCAATCCGGTGCTGGTACTGCCCGAAGCCCTGCAACTGCGCGGCGAGAAAATCGCCAGCGAACTCGCCGCGTCAGTGGTGCTCGGCTGCGGCCAGTTCTGCACCAACCCCGGATTGGTGATTGGTATTCGCTCCCCTGAATTCAGCACATTTGTTGAATCGCTCAGCGCGGCAATGGCCGACCAGCCGGGGCAAACCATGCTCAACGCTGGCACGTTAACCAGCTACACCAAGGGCGTGCAGGCGCTGCGCGCGCATCCGCACATCAGCCACCTGGCCGGCCGCGAACAACAGGGCAAGCAGGCCCAGCCGCAGCTGTTCAAGGCCGACGTCAGCCTGCTGCTCAATGGCGATCCTCTGTTACAGGAAGAAGTTTTCGGGCCGACCACGGTACTGGTAGAAGTGGCCGACAAGGCCGAACTGCAACGGGCATTGCAGAGTTTGCACGGTCAACTCACGGCCACCCTGATTGCCGAAGCCGGTGACCTGCAAACCCATGACGAACTGCTGCCGCTGCTCGAACAGAAGGTCGGCCGGGTGCTGTTCAACGGCTACCCGACCGGTGTCGAAGTCTGCGATGCGATGGTGCATGGCGGCCCCTACCCGGCCACCTCCGATGCCCGTGGCACCTCGGTCGGCAGCCTGGCTATCGAGCGTTTCCTGCGTCCGGTGTGTTACCAGAACTGCCCGGATGCGCTCCTGCCCGAGGCGCTGAAAAACGCCAATCCGCTGGGCATCGCCCGTCTGGTCGATGGCAACAGCCACCGCGAACCGCTGTAAAACCACTCTAATGTGCAGCGAAACCCTGTGGGAGCGAGCTTGCTCGCGATAGCGGTGCAACATTCGACAGAAATGCTGAATGTTATGGCCCCATCGCGAGCAAGCTCGCTCCCACAGGTCCGGCTTTCACTCATCCCAGCAGTGCCTTCAAGTCGTTGTACAAGGCTTCGGGAATCTGCACGCCCTCCACCAAACTGCGTGCTCGCGCCTCGTAACGCCGTTGCGACGGCAAGCGCGCACCCTGCCCTTGTATGCTCTGGAACATGACTTCGGCACGGGCCAGGTGCTGCTCGGTAGCCTCGCCGAGGAAGCGCCGCGGATCGAGGGCGATGATCAGCTCGCCGTGGTACGGCGACGACTTGCTGCCCGCGTCGTACGCCAGCGATTCGGCACTGGTCAGGTCACCAATCAACGGCCCCGCGATCAACTCCACCATGGCGGCCAGCGCCGAGCCCTTGTGCCCGCCGAATGTCAGCATCGCGCCGGCATCGAGTACCACGCTCGCATCGGTGCTCGGCTGCCCGTCAGCATCGACGCCCCAACCTTCGGGAATCGCTTGGCCGGCACGTCGATGCAACTCGATCTCGCCACGGGCAATCGCACTGGTGGCGAAGTCGAACACAAACGGATCGTTGCCCGAACGCGGCCAGCCAAACGCAATGGGATTGGTGCCAAACACCGGTTGACTGCCTCCCGCCGGCGCGACCCAGGCATGGCTGGGATTACACGCCAGCGCCACCAGGCCGGCAGCGGTCAGTTGCTCGATCTCGACCCACAGGGCGGAAAAATGCACACAGCGATTGATCGCTAAAGCCGCAATCCCGTTTTCCCGGGTTTTCTCCTCCAGTAATGGCAGACCCGCCTGAAACGCCAACTGGGAGAAACCACCCGCCGCATCGACCCGCACGATCGAAGGGGCCTGGTCGATCACCCGTGGCTCGGCATCGGCTACCACCTTGCCGGCCCTGAGCGAATTTACGCATCCCAAAACCCGGTACAGACCGTGGGAGGCGCAGCCATCGCGCTCGCCGGCAATCACCGTGGCGGCCACCGCCTGAGCGTGGGCAAGGTTGAAACCGTTGTGCAGCAAGATCGATTCGGCCAGCTCGCGAGCTTCGGCCAGGGACAGTCGTTTCATCATCAACTCCTTGGACAGACCGCCCAGACTGGCCCATTCCAGACGCCATGGCTTGATCGCTTTAGGCCCGGTCGACGACGAATTCGGCATATCCCGGCAGCCCGACCATTCGTCGGCTGGACGTCACACCACCCCTTGACACCGATTGCCTGACCGCCGAGCAACTGTTCGCCGGTGCATGGTCGGCCTGCTAAATCACCGCCATCGAGCACGTAGCCAAAGCGAAGAACGTGGTGCTGCCGTCCGATGTGTCCGTCGACATCGAGGTCGATCTGGGTCAGACCGGTCCGGCCTACTTCCTTCAGGCTCGACTGACCCTGCGCGTACCGGGTTTGTCCCACGACATCACGACGACACTGGCGCACACCGCCGATCAAATCTGCCCGTACTCGAAAGCGACGCGGGGTAACATTGACGTGGCCCTGAACGTCCTCACGGCTTGACGCACCGCGCGGCGTTGCTATCGATCGGCATGGTCGATACGCCATATATATCGCATGCGCCTTAAGCGCATGCGAACAACAAACCCAAAACGTTGAGGACTCATCCATGAACAAGATCGAAAAAGTCCTGGCCACAGGCAAAACCCACACGACGTTCAGCGACGGTGACAACTCTTCCCGCGGCCTCGCCATCCAGCTCTCGTCGCCTGGAAACCCTAGACTGGCACACGAGTTCGCCGCCATCGTGCCGCACCCAACAGCAGAGCAGTTTTTCGCCGGCGCATGGTCAGCCTGCTACACCGCTGCCGTCGAGCTGGCGGCGAAAAATATGAAGGTGACGCTGCCGCCCAATCTGGCCGTTGATATTGAGGTCGATCTGGGCCAGACCGGTCCGGCCTACTTCCTCCAGGCCCGGTTGAGTCTTCGCGTGCCAGGCTTGACGCAAAACGTCGCGACGGAGCTGGCGCACGCCGCAGACCAAATCTGCCCGTACTCGAAGGCAACGCGCGGCAATATCGACGTGGTCATCAACGCCCTGACAGCGTGATGCGCCGTACGACCGGTTCGACTTTCGTCGTCGAACCGGTCGCCACCGTCAGTTAGAGTCGTTCCGACACAATCGCATACGAGGTATATTTCGCTTTTTGCGAGCCATCCGTCTTTGGCCACGAGGATGCACATGAAATCCACCGACAACGTCGCCCCCGACAACCTGAAGCTCTCCGAATTCCTGTGTTTTGCGGTCTATTCCACCAACCTGGCCTTTGGCAAGGCTTACAAGCCGATACTCGAGCAGCTTGGGCTGACCTATACGCAATACATCACCATCGTCGCGCTCTGGGAGGAAGACAATCAGACCGTGGGCAGCCTGGGCGAGAAGCTGTTTCTTGAATCGAACACCCTGACCCCGATCCTGAAGAAGCTGGAAGCGATGGGCTTTTTGCAAAGGCAACGCGATCCCGAGGACGAGCGCCAGGTGCGGATCTGCCTGACAAAGAACGGTCGACAGCTGCGCGAAAGCCAACCGGAAATGGGCCTCGCCGACGCGACGGGCCTGACGCTCGACGAGTTCACGACCCTGCAGAAGGCGATCGTGAAGCTGCGCAACAATCTCATCAAGTCGACGAAAGCCGGGGAATGAGCCGGCATACCGATCTGGATATTTTCGTGTGCGAACTAGCGCACCGCCTCATCCCGCACCACCCCGCGCTCCTCCAGCAAGCGCACAAACATGGTCAGACTTTGCGACACCGTCCCGCGGCGCCACACCAGCCAGGTGCGCAAATAGCGAAACGATTCCGATAACGGCCAGACGCTCACGGTGGTGCATCCGGGCATGCTGTTGAGCATGCTGCGGGGCATCAGCGCCAGGCCTGCACCGGCGCTGACGCACGCCAGCATGCCGTGATAGGACTCCATTTCGAAAATCTTGCCGGGCACCGCAGCGTCCTTGGCGAACCAGCTTTCGAAGTGGTGGCGGTAAGAGCAATTGGAGCGGAAGGCATAGATGTTTTCGCCATTAACATCCCGCGCACGATGAATGGGGGAATGGTTGAGTGGCGCGATCACCACCATCTCCTCCTCAAACGCCGGCACGCCTTCCAGTGCCGGGTGCAGCACCGGTCCATCGACAAACGCTGCCGCCAATCGGCCAGACAACACCCCGTCGATCATGGTCCCCGAAGGTCCGGTGGACAGGTCCAGCTCGACCTTGGCGTGCTTCTGGTTATACGCGGCCAGCAGCTCAGGGATACGCACCGCCGCGGTGCTCTCCAGTGACCCCAGCGGAAACGATCCCTGAGGTTCTTCACCCGCTACGGTGGCGCGAGCCTCCTGAACCAGGTCGAGGATGCGCCGGGCATAGTCGAGAAAACTCCAGCCCGCCGGCGACAGGCGCAGGCGGCTCTTCTCGCGGATAAACAGATCCACGCCCAGATCCAGCTCCAGTTGCTTGATCCGCGTCGTCAGGTTCGACGGCACCCGGTGGATGTGCTGAGCCGCTGCGCTGATGCTGCCGTGTTCGGCGACGGCTTTGAAAATTTCCAGCTGAACCAGATCCAAGTCATTCTCCAAACGTGAACGATATGCTCAGTATTATTCAGTTTCCAGAAAACAAACGCCACCGTAACCTGAGCGCATCCCCACCTCGCAGGACGGTGCCATGACTCAAGTTTCCAGCCTCACCCATGCCATTTCGATCAACCCCGCCAACGGCGAGCAGATCGGCCACTACCCTTTTGAATCCGCATCGGCACTGGATGCCGCCCTTTCCCGTGCCGCTGCCGGGTTTCGCGTCTGGCGCAGCCAACCGGTTGATCAACGCTCGCAGTTGCTGATCGCCCTGGCGCAGGCATTGCGCGACAACGCCGCCGCGATGGCGAACATGATCACCCTGGAAATGGGCAAGCCGATCACTCAGGCGCGTGGCGAAATTGAAAAGTGTGCGCTGCTCTGTGAGTGGTACGCCGTGCACGGCCCCGCGATGCTGAGCGCTGAGCCGACGCTGGTTGAAGGAGGAAAAGCGCGCATTGAGTATCGCCCGCTCGGCCCGATTCTCGCGGTAATGCCGTGGAACTTCCCGATCTGGCAGGTCCTGCGCGGCGCCGTTCCAGCGTTGATCGCCGGCAACACCTACGTGCTCAAACATGCGCCCAACGTGATGGGCAGCGCCTATCTGTTGCGGGAGGCCTTCAAGCAAGCCGACTTCCCTGAAGGCGTGTTCGAGGTCATCAATGTCATGCCGGACGGCGTCTCCACCGCGATCGCCGATCCACGCATAGCGGCAGTGACCCTCACCGGCAGCGTGCGAGCCGGCATCGCCATCGGCGCTCAAGCCGGTGCGGCGTTGAAGAAGTGTGTACTGGAACTGGGCGGCTCCGATCCGTTTATCGTGCTCAACGATGCCGACCTCGACGAAGCGGTCAAAGCCTCAGTGATTGGCCGTTATCAGAACACCGGGCAAGTTTGCGCGGCGGCCAAACGCTTGATCGTCGAGCAAGGCATCGTCGAGGAATTCACGCGCAAGTTCGTCGAAGCCACGCAAAAACTGGTGGTCGGCGATCCACTGGCCGCCGACACCTACATCGGGCCGATGGCTCGCTTTGATCTGCGTGATGAACTGGATCAACAGGTGCGCGACACCCTGGAAGAAGGCGCGACGCTGTTGATGGGCGGCAAGAAGGCTGAAGGCCCCGGCAACTTTTACGAGCCTACGGTCTTCGGTGATGTCACCGACCAGATGACCTCGTTCAAACAGGAACTGTTTGGCCCGGTGGCCTCGATCATCACGGCGCGCGATGCGGCGCATGCATTGGCACTGGCGAATGACAGTGAGTTCGGCCTCGCCTCCACCATTTACACACGTAACGTCGAGCTTGCCGAGCAGATGGCCGGTGAACTGGAAACCGGTGGCGTGTTTATCAATGGCTATTGCGCCTCCGACCCACGTGTCACCTTCGGCGGCGTGAAGAAAAGCGGGTTTGGTCGTGAACTCTCGCATTTCGGTGTACGCGAGTTCTGCAATGCCCAGACGGTGTGGCTGGATCGGCGCTGATTGCATAACGATGCCCGGGAGCCTTTTGGCTCCCGGGCTCAGGCGCTATTCATTCAGGTAATACAGCTTGTTCACAATCATCCAGCGGTAATTGATGTTCAGTAGCGACAGATAATCGGTAAATCGCATGCCGAGATAATCATCAGTGACTTTTACCGCAGCGGCATCGCCCGTGACATCGATGCTGAGCACTTCCCAAAACGGTTTGACCTCTTTGGCTGCCGGCCCCTCGGCCTTGATCGCGCTGATAAATTCCTCCAGAGATGCCCATTCCAGCGTTCCTTCGTAATGGCCAATGATGCGGCAAGAAGGATGAAAGGCCTGTCGCAGCAAGGCTTCATCAGCGAACACCATGCCTTCTACATAATTTCGGACCACCACGTTGATGTGTTCTTTAGCCAGCAGTTGAGTCGTCATGTCATACCTCCAGCGTTCTCACCATCGCACCGCCGGATCAGGTTGTTCGATCATCCATCCCACCCTGAAAGTCTAGCACCGCGCGCTTAACCGTCCCGGACGGCGACTATGATGATGGGGGTCACCTGCCTTTCGAGGAGCTGAGAAATGTCGCTGACTCTTTACTACCATCCGCTGTCGTCGTTCTGCCACAAAGTGCTCATCGCGCTCTACGAAAACACTGTCGAATTCGAAAAGCGGATCATCGATCTCGCCAATGATGCAGACAGAGCAGAGCTGCAAGCGCTGTGGCCGCTCGGCAAGTTCCCGGTCATCCGCGATCACGCTCACCAGCGCAACGTGGCGGAGACCACGATCATCATCGAGTACCTGGACCGATTTTATCCGGGGGAACATCCACTCGTTCCCAACGATTGGGACACCGCGCTTGAGGTCCGTCTGTGGGACCGTGTCTGCGACCACTATCTCCAGGCGCCGCTACAACAGATTGTGTTTGATCGCCTGCGCGACGCTCACGGCGATTTGACCAGAGAACGTTCCACACTGCAGACGACGTACGGCATGCTCGACCGCCAGATGGCCTCCAGAATCTGGCTCGCCAGTGCAGATTTCAGCCTGGCCGATTGCGCCGCGGCCCCGGCCCTGTTTTATGCCAGCACGCTTGAGCCGTTCCCCGACGACTACGGTCACTTGAAAGCCTATTTCGACAGGCTGATGAGCAGACCGTCCGTCCAGCGGGTCATTGACGAAGCCAGGCCCTGGTTTTCGTTTTATCCATTTGAAGAGGCCATCCCGGAGCGATTTCGCCAGACGCCGGACAACACCTGACTGGCCTCGAAAGTTCGCTTACCCCACCACGTCAATCAACTGCTCACGCTGCGCTCCCGTCAGCATCGGACCGAAACCTGCACCGGCGTTTTCCGCCATGTAACGCGGGTTGCCGGTGCCGGGGATCACGCAAGTCACCGCCGAATGCGTCAGCAGGAACTTGAGCGCCAGTTGCGGCCAACTGTTGATCCCCACTTGCGCGGCCCACCCTGGTAGCGGCTTGCCCCTCAAGCGGGCGAGCAAATCACCGCCGCCGAATGGCCGATTGCAGATCACCGCCACGCCCCGTTCGCGACACAGCGGCAGGATGCGTTTCTCGACGCCGCGATCGTCCAGGGCATAGTTGATCTGCAAAAAATCCAACGGCTCGGCCTTGAGCACCGCCTCCACCTCGTCATACGCCGACGCCGTGTAATGGGTGATGCCGATGTAACGAATGCGCCCTTCTTCCTTCCATTTGCGCAGCGTGGGCAAATGGGTTTGCCAGTCCAGCAGGTTGTGGATCTGCATCAGGTCGATCTGGTCGGTCTGCAACAGTTTGAAGGACTGTTCCATCTGCGCGATGCCTTCTTCGCGGCCACGAGTCCACACCTTGGTGGCCAGAAACGCCGGCGAGCGCGGTTCATGAATCGACAGCAGTTCACCGGTCGTCTGTTCGGCGCGACCGTACATCGGCGAACTGTCGATCACCTTCCCGCCCTTCTCGAACAACGCGCGCAGCACAGCAGGCAGCTGCTTGTAGGCTGGACTTGAAGGCTCGACATCAAAACCGCGATACGTGCCCAGCCCAACGATCGGTAGTAGTTCGGCGCTGGATGGAATGGCCCGGGTCAGCATGTTCTTGCCTCCTGTTTCGGTCGACGGCGTGGATGCTGCAAAAGCCGGATCGAAGGTGAAAACCGCCGAAGCACCGGCAGCCAGCGTGAGTATTTTTCGACGCGTGTACCCATCAGTGTGGCTCATGGAATTGTCCTTCCACATTTTTGCTGTCAGCCCTTTGCACCTGCTGCCTGGCCAGCCACAGGCACAACCCGCCCCACAGCCCGGCAAACGGCACGATCACCAGCGCCACCAGCCCGAAACCCGCTCCCAGCGCCGTCAACCCCGCGGACAACCAGCCACTGGCGGCATCTCCGCCGCGATACACCAGGGTCTCGATCACATTCTTGGCCTTGTACTTTTCTTCTCGGCTGACCACGGTCCACAGCACTTCTCGCGCCGGACGCACGATGGCGAACTCGACCGCACGGCGCAGCCCCTGCGCCAGCGCGACGGTCGCCGGCACGGGCGACAGGGCCATGGCGGCGAACGCCACGATCGTCGCCAGCGGCAAGGCTGCCAGCGCCCCGCCGATACCAATCAAACGGATCAGCGGCGCCGTCAACACCAACTGAAAGACCAAGGTCAGCGCCGACACGAACAAATCGACGACGGCGAAGAATTGTGTCCGGCTGGCCACATCAGCATAGCTACCGGCGACAATTCGTCCCTGTTCGAAATACAACAAGGTCGCGGCACTGGTGTGCAACAGCATGAACAACACCAGTCCGAGCAGATAAGGCGAGCGCAGAATCAGGGTGATGCCGGCGAGCATGCTGCCGCCCATGCGCCGATCATCCAGCGACCGACGGCCGGATTGCGATTCCGTACGGGACAGCAACGCCCGATAGCAGCGCACCGCAACTTCCAGCAGCACCGCCGCGGCGATGGTCAACGCCACCGGGCCAAACCGGGTGGCCATGGTCGCGGCCAGCAACGGCCCGATGAACGTGCCCAGCGTTCCACCGGCTGCGACGAAGCCGAACAGCCGCCGCCCTTGTTCGCTGGAAAACCGGTCCACCAGCACGCTCCAGAAAATGGAGACGATGAACAGGTTGTAGATGCTGATCCAGACGAAAAACACGCGCCCGACGGCCACCGGTGCAACGTGATTGGCGATCAACACGCCAAACACCAGCATCGACACGGCGATCACGCGATAGATCAACGGCACGAAACGGGTGGCCGGCAGCCGCGACACCAGCGCACCAAACAGCGGCACCATCAACAACATCACCACGAAGGTGGCCGTGAACAGCCACTGCAACTTGTCGGCGCCGCCTTCAAGGCCCAAGGCATCGCGCAGCGGTCGGACCAGGTAATAGCTGGCCAGCACGCAGAAATGGAAGGCGAAACCCAGCCTCAGCGCCGCTCTTTCCGACGGCAGGACGTTGAGCCATTTAACAGCGATGGGCATGGCTGCCCTCCCGGTGCGTCGCGCTATCGGTCTACTACACTCTGACAGCGATCACGCGATAGCCGTCTTCAGGCCAGAGCCGTCAATGCCGCCCACTAAAGTTAGCCGAATGCCACGAATCCTGGTGTCAATCGTCGTCATCGTCGCCGTTGTGTATCTGGCGCTGTGCGCTGCGCTGTTCGTGTTTCAGCGCGCCCTCATCTACTTCCCGCAACCCCGCGCTGTCGGCACCTCGGCAACGCTGCTCACACTGTCCGTCGACGACGCACAGGTGTTGGTGTCCGTCAGGCCGCGCGAGGGGGCCAATGCGCTGATCTATTTCGGTGGAAATGCCGAGGACGTCTCCCGGAGCCTACCTTCGTTTTCCGAAGCCTTTGCCGGTCACGCCGTCTACTTGCTGCACTACAGAGGCTACGGTGGCAGTTCCGGATCGCCCTCCGAGGAGATGATCTCGCGTGACGCCACGACCTTGTTTGACCTGGTCTACGCCACCCATCCACACATTACGGTGGTTGGTCGCAGCCTGGGCTCGGGCGTCGCCGTACGCCTCGCCAGCCAACGCCCGGCGGCGCGTCTGGTGCTGATCACGCCCTACAACAGTGTTGAAGAACTCGCCGCCCGGCAGTTCCCCATTTTCCCGGTGAAGTGGTTGCTCAAGGACACCTTTGAATCCTGGAAGTACGCCGCCCATATCACGGTGCCGACGCTGTTGATCGCGGCTGAGCACGACGAAGTGATACCGCGTTCCAGCACCGAGCGGCTCTTCACGCATTTCGCCAACGGGGTGGCATCGCTGAAGGTCATACCGGGTACGGGGCACAACTCGATATCCGAGAGTCCCGAGTACCTCAAGGTGTTGGGCGATGGTTTGTGAGTGGCGGTGCCCGCCGCGCCGATACCGGTCCAGACCGCGTAGGCCGTCCCCACGGGCAGTGTTCGACTAGCGCAGCGATCGGAACGCCGTGCGAAGTTCCTCGGTAAAAAGCTGCGGCTGTTCCCAGGCCGCGAAGTGGCCGCCCTTTTCGGCCTGGTGGAAGTAGATCAGGTTGCTATAAGCGCGCCGGGCCCATGTTTCTGGCGGGCAGTAGACATCCTCTGGAAACACGGTGACGGCCACCGGCAGCGAAATATCGGTGGTCTTCTGTGCCGCCGAAGAAAGAGGGCTTCGCCCCATGTTCTCCCAATAGAGCCTCGCTGCCGAAGCGGCGCTATTCGTCAGCCAGTAGAGGGTGATGTCGTCCAGCACTTCATCCTTCGTCGGCGACTGTTGGGGGTCGGCGCCGTATGTCCACCGGGCAAAACCAGGATGTACGAGCATGAGCGCGGCGAGGAATGCCGGTGAATCCGTCGCGCCGTAACCGATCATCTGCGGTCGCGCGGCCATCATTGTGCTGTACGCCAGGTTCCCCTGTTTGACGAGCGTGGCGACGGCGTCATAGGTCGCACGCTCCTCTTCGGAAAATCCCGTCGGCGCCGGTCCGCCGACAGCGAGCGCCGCGCTCGCTTCCGCCGGTATCGTGGCGGGCAGGTTAAGGTGAATACCGCGCAACCCGGCCGGCGCCTGGCGTGCCATCGCGCTGGTAATGGGGGCGCCCCAGTCGCCACCTTGGGCGACGTAGTGGGTGTATTCGAGGCGCTGCATCAGCTGCACCCAGACCCGCGCGATGTGGTCCGGATCCCAACCGATGCCACTCGGCTTGCCGGAGAAGCCGTAGCCAGGAATGGACGGAATCACCACATCGAATGCATCTGCCGCATTGCCCCCGTGCGCGGGCGGATCGGTGAGCGGACCGACGACTTTGATGAACTCGAACACGGAGCCTGGCCAACCGTGGGTCATGATCATCGGCAAAGCGTTCGGGTGGGGGGAACGCACCCAGATAAAGTGGATATCGACTCCGTCGAGGGTGGTCACGTACTGGGCCAGAGTATTGAGCTGCGCCTCGGCCTTGCGCCAGTCGTAGTCCGTGCCCCAGTAGCGAACTAGCGCCTGCAGTTGTGCCAGCTGTGCGCCCTGTGATTGATCGGAAACCGTCTCTTTGTCCGGCCAGCGGGTCGCCGCGATACGGTTGCGCAGATCGGCGAGTTCCTTGTCTGCCACATTGACGTGGAAGGGTTGAATGGCCTGGGGATCGGCGGCGGGAGCGGCACTGGCGAGAGCCGAGACGCAAAGCGCGAGGATAGCGATAGCAACCGCGAAAAGGTGCTTCATCTTCATTACCTCAGTTGAGGGTCACGATGAGTGATGAGTTTGCGCTTATCGGACACCGAAGACGCTTTACCAGCCGGTCAGAGAAGACACAGGGCACGTGAGTCATCTCGCAAGGGCGAAACGTTTGAGTTTCACCCTTGCGATGCCTTGCCCAAATTGCGTAACAGGTCCGGCTCAGACCAGGTTGATTTCGACGTTGATGTTGCCCCGCGTGGCTTTGGAATACGGACACAGCTTGTGCCCTTCATCCACCAGCGCCCGGGCCGTTTCGCGGTCCATTCCCGGCAGGCTGATGTTGAGGCGAGCCTGCAGGAGGTAACCCCCTGAGTTGGTGCCCAGGTCAACTTCGGCGTCAATGGCCAGATCAGGCGGGAGCGTGACCTTCATTTTGCCGGCAGCGACCTGCATCGCACCGATGAAGCAGGCTGACCACCCGGTGGCGAACAACTGCTCCGGATTGGTGCCGTCACCCTTGGTGCCAGGTGACGAAAGCTTGACTTCGAGTCGTCCATCATCGCTGCGTGATGCGCCGTCCCGTCCACCTGTGGTGTGGACTTTGGCGGTGTACAGTACTTTTTCGATCTGGGTCATGATGATCTCCTGATTGAAAATGCTGGATGAAAAAGATTGCCCTCCGTGAGCGTATCGACCAGTCCTTCTTGCTTGATGGATTCGCCACGCGTCAGGGCGCTTGCATCACTTGCAGCGGACTGGACCTTTCAATATAGATGGCGGTGGGCGACTTCGGGCTATGAATAAGCACCAATCACCCACTTCACTTTTTCAAGCGCCTCCCGCAGTGCGCCCATCTCCGCTGACCCCAGCGCCAAGCGGATCGCATGCGGTACATGGGCAGAAGTGGCAAAAGGCTCAGCGGTTGAAACCGCCACTTTTTCACGCAGCAGCGCCGCAGCGATCTGGTCGGCCCTTGCATCTTCAGACAAAGGCAGCCAAAGAAAATAGGACGACGGGTGGCGAATACACGGAAGGCCTGCCAGCACTTCTGCGGCCATGGTTTGCCTGGCCTGCGCATCCCGACGTTTTTCAGCTTCCAGTTGCATGACGGTGCCATCGTCGAGCCACGTGCTCGCGATCGCCGTCAGCACGCCGGGGGTATTCCAGGTGGTCGCCCTGATCGTTCGCTCCAGCGCTGGCACTTTTTCGGCCGGGGCTGCGACGAAACCTACGCGCAATCCGGTAGCCACACTCTTGGAGAGCCCTGAAACGTAAACGGTCCGCTCGGGTGCGAGTTGCGCTATCGGTGCCGGCGGGCTCTCGGCAAGGAAGGCATACGCGGCATCCTCGATGATGAGCAAGTCATGCCTGCGCGCAATCGTCACCAGCGACTCGCGCTGATCGCCACTCATCACCCATCCCAGCGGATTGTGCAGCGTTGGCATCGTGTACACCGCCCGCACGCGTCGACTCCGGCACAGACGGGTTAGCGCCTCCACATCAGGTCCCTGTCCGGTCACGGGAATGGGCACGATTTCAAGGTGCAAGGCTTCGGCCAGTACGATGAATCCGGAATAGGTCAGCGCATCCGCTGCAATCACATCACCGGGTTGCAGCAGCGCCATCATCGTCACGGCCAGCCCATGCTGGGCACCACTGACCATTAACACTTGCTCGGCATCCACCGTCAGCCCTCGGGCGAGCAAATGGCGCGCCACCGAGGCGCGCTCATGCAGGCGCCCGGCGTGTGGCTGGTAGCGCAACAGGGATTCCAGATCACCGCCCGAGGCGAGCTGGCGCAGTGCATTTCGCAAGAGTTCTGCCTGCCCGGGCAGCGAGGGATAGTTGAAATTGAGGTCGGTCATTCCCACGGCAACATTTTTCTGATCAATACCCAAGCCAGGCGGCAACGACGTCTCCCGCACGAACGTGCCTCGCCCCGTCTCGCCACTGACCAGGCCCATGGCTTCGAGCTCTGCATAGACCCGACTGGCGGTGACCAGCGCCAGCCCTTCTGTCGCCGCGAGTTGACGATGCGTCGGCAATCGCGTGCCTGGCAACAATCGGCCTGACCGGATGTCAGCCGCCAAAGCATCCACTAATGACTTGTACCGTGAGCGAGGCATACCGAGATGTATCCATGACATTTTTTTGATTGTATTGATCGTCGATCATACGATGGAACTCTGCAAATTGAGAGTGCCCTCAGATGGAACGGACCCTGCAAAACCCAACGACGGAAAAGACCGCGAGCGGATGGCTCAACGGATTCATCGGCGTGCTGATTTTCAGCGGCTCGCTGCCGGCCACACGGCTGGCCGTGCTGGAATTCGATCCGGTGTTCCTGACCGTTGCCCGAGCGGCGATTGCCGGGCTCCTGGCGCTTTGCATGCTGGTGCTGTTTAAAGAACAACGTCCCGCCAAGCGTCAGCTTTTTCCTTTGGCTATCGTGGCAATGGGCGTCGTAGTAGGGTTTCCACTGCTGACGGCGCTGGCGCTTCAGTACGTGACGTCGGCGCATTCCATCGTCTTCGTTGGCCTGTTGCCGCTCGCCACTGCGGTGTTCGGCGTGTTGCGCGGCGGGGAGCGTCCCCGGCCGGTGTTCTGGTTCTTCTCGGTGCTGGGCAGCGCGTTGGTCGTGGGGTTTGCGGTCTCTCAGGGCCTGACCGCTTCGCCGACCGGCGACATCCTCATGCTGCTGGCCATCCTCGCCTGCGGGCTGGGTTATGCAGAAGGCGCAAAGCTTTCAAGAACACTGGGTGGCTGGCAGGTGATCTCTTGGGCATTGCTGCTGTCGCTGCCCGTCATGGTCCCGCTGACCTGGTTCATGGCCCCGGCTTCGTTCTCGGGAATCACCCCATCCGCGTGGCTCAGCCTGGCTTACGTATCGGTCTTCAGCATGCTGATCGGCTTCGTATTCTGGTACCGCGGGCTGGCCCAAGGGGGGATTGCCGCCGTCGGCCAGCTGCAACTGCTACAGCCGTTTTTTGGTTTGGCGCTGGCGGCCACGCTGCTTCACGAGCACGTCAGCATCGGCATGCTGGGGGTTACCGTCGCGGTGATCCTTTGCGTGGCCGGGGCGAGAAAGTTTTCGAAGTGAGCGGGCGCAACAAGCGTTGCTGCCAGTTTCCGCCATTGGCGCGCTGACACTCCTCTTCAGAATCGAACTGCACATGGGCCGATACCGGGCTGACGGGAACGTCCGCTTCGCTTAACGCCATTGCAGTCAACTCGACCATGCGCTCGCCCTGCCCACTGGCCAGCGCCTGATCCTTGTTGGCCTGCGTATCGAAGACCCAGATGACCCTCAGACTGGAGGGAAACAGGTCGTAATCGATCTCGTGGGTCAGCCAGCAGAACCCGACGATGTCCACTTTGGCCGTCTCACACGCCTCGGTCAGGGTGGCAATCAGGCGACGCTCGATGTGCGCCTGATCGCGTTTGCTTAACGGCATGGTTGGGTCCTTGTGACGGGTAAAAAGAAGCCATCATACGACACCTCCATGTCCTCTTTGGCGGACGCACTGCGCCCAGCGCAAATATGTCTCTTGCCCCCGTGAACCTTGTGTTGAAGCCCCAGTCATAGCCGAGCCGTGAATTCCACTTGCCCGCTCAGAGCTATTCATCCATGCGCCAAACCCTCCTGTCCGTTCGCGTTGCCTCGCTCTGTTTCATTCCTCTGTTTTCCCTGTTCGCCAACCCCGCCCACGCCGGTGCCGAAAGGCAGTTGGTGGAAGCCATCAACGACTACCGCGCTCACCCCGATCGCTGCTTGGGACGCGCCGGCCGAGCGTTATCGCCATTGGCGTTGAAGTCGAACCTGGCCTTGCCGATCGGCTATGGCGGCGGTTTGCGCGATCGATTGAAAGCGTCCGGCTATCAGGCGGTGACGGTGCGCACCATTCGCGTGGTCGGTGCGCAGGATGCCGATGAGGCCTTCGACATGCTCCAGAGTGATTACTGCGGGGCATTGCTCGATACCCAATTTGCCGACATTGGCGTCAGTCGTGCCCGGAGTGAGTGGCAGGTGGTGCTGGCGCAACCCGTGCTGGACAATCGTGTGGGTGATTCGCGAGCCGTCAGCAAAGCGTTGCTGGCACAGGTCAATGCGGCACGCTCAAAGCCGCGCCTCTGCGGTCGTCAGCGCTTCGCCGCCGCACGGTCATTGGCCTGGAACGCAGCCCTGGGCGCTGCGGCGCAAGGGCACAGCAAAGCGATGGCCTACGGCAACTACTTCGCCCACCAGGACCCCGACGGTGACATGCCCGCGGACCGGGCCAGAGCGGCTGGTTTCCGTGGCCGGCAGATCGGCGAGAACATCGCTGCCGGCCAGGGTTCACCGAGCAAGGCAATGTCGGGCTGGCTGGCCAGCCCGGGGCATTGCGCCAACCTGATGAACCCGATGTATACCCAAATGGGCGCAGCCTATGCGGCGGACGCGCGTAGCGATGAAGGCGTTTATTGGACGATGTTGTTTGGCGCACCTTGAATGATTGAGCGGCGCCTTATTGAGGGCGCCGCACCGCCCTCACCTTTCCACTGCCACCGCCGCCGCAAAAAAACTGATCGCCACCGTCCGATTCAAGCCCCGACACGCCGACGCCGGCCGGCAGCTTCACGCTCTCCAGCACCTCGCCGGTGGTCGAATCGATATGGCGTAACTCACTCTCGTCTTCTTCCCAGGTGCCATGCCAAAGCTGCCCCTCGACCCAGGTCACCCCGGTGACAAAGCGGTTGGATTCAAGGGTGCGCAGAATCGCGCCGGTCTCGGGATCGATTTGATGAATCTTGCGATCCCGATATTCACCGACCCACAACGTCCCTTCCGCCCACGTCAGCCCTGAGTCACTGCCGCCAGGCGCCGGGATAGTCGCGAGTACACGGCCGGTCTGCGGGTCAATTTTCTGGATGCGATCCTCGGCGATCTGGAACAGGTGCTGGCCGTCGAAGGCGGTGCCGGCATGGGCGGCGACATCGATTGAACGCACTGTCTTGCCGCTCGCAGGGTCCAGGGCGTTGAGTTTGTCGCCGGTGGCAAACCACACGTGCTGGCCGTCCCAGGTGACGCCATGCACCTTGTCGACACCGGCAAAGGGTCCATATTCACGGAGGATTTGGGCTGCTGACTGTTTCATGTTGGCATTCCTCGTTACGGGTGGGTGGCGTTCATCCTAGTCACTCGGCAGTGGCACCGGGAGTAACAAGGTCGTCGCGAAACCCGGCACCGGCGGGGTCATCCAGCGACGTGCCCGACCGCGACCGAACGACTGCACCTTGCCCGCGCGGGCCAGTTCATCGAGCGCTCGTTGCACCGTGCGCTGGCTGGCACCGAGGGCCAGCGCCAGGGCCGAGCTCGACCACGACTCACCGTCGACGAGGAAAGCGAACACCTGCGCGTGCTTCTCTTCGGCGTGTTGCGCCAGCACCACAACGTCAGAGGCAACCAGCGCCACCAGCGCAAAACCCCGTTGGGTTGCAGTCACGCCGGCCAAGGGTTTAAGCATCGCACGCAGTCGCCCGATTTCGACTCTCAATCGTGCGCGAAGGGACTCATCGGCGTGCTTCAAACGAAAGGCCTGGGTAATCAGCGTTTCCCTCGACACGTCGGCCGGCCACGCTTCGGCCAGTGCCCGTGCGAGGGCGAACAAGACCGGGCGTGTGGCGAGGGAAACCGACATGCCGGCACCACGCACGACGTAGCGACAGGCGTCCACGACCAGCGACGTGGACGCGAGCAACGCTTCAACCTCATCCAGCAACAGAGGCCGTTCTTCGCCATGGGCAATCAAACGCGCGACGGGCGTGTTCAGGACAAGGGCAGCGTTTTCCACCTCGGCCGTCAGCGCAGGAATATCGGCGTCGCGCGCGGCGTGCTCGGCCCTCGTGAGTGCAGACCGCGCCTTGTTCGTCTCGAGTCGCCGCATCGCGATCCCCGCCACGACCAGTTCGTGGGCGGCGCGCAATGCCGGCGGCAATGGCGCGGGGTCAAGCTCGGCGAGCAGCACGTCGGCCTCGTCGAGATGCCCGATCAGCAGCAAACGCCGGATCTGCAGATACCGCGCATGAGCGGCGTTCACTCGATCGCCGTGTGCCTCAAGCGTCACCCGCGCAGCCTCGAGTGCCTTCACCGGCCAGCCCAACTCCCGGGAGGCCAGCGCGATCTCGGCCTCGGCGACCACGCACCGCGCCCGAGCCAATGCCTCCTTCGGACCGAAGGCCCGCGCCGCCCTCTGCACCAGCGCCTTGGCTCGCACCAGGTCGCCCAGTTGCGCCATCGCAATCCCGCGCAACGCCAGCGCCGGCGCATCGTCGCGCAACGCGACCCGGTTCAGCGCGCCGAGCGGATCACCCGCAGCCAGCGCCTGCGCTGCGGCCGTGATCAGCGAGTCCATCGCAATCCCGCCACCGTTGTCACTCCCACCGTCGGATGTTCGCTGTTGAGTCTAATTCACGATCCTCCACCAGGCTTCCCCAGAAGCGCTCGTAACTCTTGTTTCGCAGCACGACAGGACAAGCTTTATCTATGCGCATGGGATTTCCACGCTTTTGGCTTCGGTGAGCAACCGCATGTTTATCAGCGCCACACGACGCCCATCCGGCGCCAACCGCTCCTCAACCCCATACGGCACAAACCCGAGCTGCGGATACAGAAGCAGCCCTGCCGTATTCTCGTTGAAGCACGACAGCTGCACCTCGCGTGCCCGATGACGT
The DNA here is from genome assembly GCF_030053115.1 of Pseudomonas svalbardensis. NCBI lineage: Bacteria > Pseudomonadati > Pseudomonadota > Gammaproteobacteria > Pseudomonadales > Pseudomonadaceae > Pseudomonas > Pseudomonas svalbardensis. Next base: position 3,754,544 of record NZ_CP125619.1, read on the forward strand.
TCAAACGCCAGCCTCACCATCGTCTGCACCAAAAACTTCGCGATCCCTTTCCCCCGAGCCTTGGGCGACACGATCACGTTGCCTATCGCGCAAACGCCATCGCGCTCAAACCTGTAAAAGTTAGCAAAGCCCATCACAGAACCGTCCGCCTCAACCACCGTTGAGTCGGAACGTTGAGCAATCGAAGCCTGCAGTTGATCCTCCGTCAGCGGGTACTGAGCCTTCGGGAACATAAAAAACAGCTCTTGGGGATTTTGAGGAAAGTCGCAAATCGTCAGGACATCTTCAGCGCTGACGGGGCGGTGGGTCAGGTGCATGGCTTGGATCCATCCAAGTGTCGGGGTGACAGATTACTTTTTGCAGGGGATGGATAGAAGCTTCCATTTCAGGTTCGCCACGGCTCCGGTCCGACTTTTGCGACCAACGGCGGGGATGGTCGATCAGTCCCGTGGTGCCGAAGCGAAAACCGTCTAATCCGATGGTTTCAGCCCATCAATCAGACTTGGATCGTCGACTGCGCAGCACGCCACAAATAATTGCTTACAAAATAGAAAATCATTAAACCCGATCGTGTACTACCGAGTGTTAGTTTGAGCGCTTTATCGGGCCATGAGATGCCAAAGTCTTAATTATGCGCATCAAACTTCCCAGCGTTCCTGCCTTCGGTGCATACCTTGCACTCTCTTGCCTTTTTGCGGCTGCATGGTTCGTCAATCCTGCCAATACGCATTCCTCCTTTGCCCTGGTAAATCCAGTAATGGCAGTGGCCGGCCAAGTGGCCAAGCCCATCTATACCAGCCGTTTCGCCTCCTCCGGGCTGGTGGATTTCGTGCATTCCTCGGCGGTGACCGCCTTGCCCGACGGTAGCTTGATGACGGTCTGGTTCGCTGGCTCCCGCGAAGGCGCGGCCGATGTGCAGGTGCGCTCTGCCCGTTTCGACCCGAAAACCGGCGAGTGGGGTGCAGAAAAAGTATTGGCGACTCGGGATTCGACCCAACAGGGCACCCGAAAATACATTCGCAAGCTGGGCAATCCGGTGGTTGCCCTCGCGCCGGATAATCGCGTGTGGCTGTTCTACGTGTCCGTGTCCATGGGTGGCTGGGCCGGCAGCGCGGTCAATGTGATGGTTTCAGACGACTTCGGTGAACATTGGTCCGCTCCGCGCCAGCTGATTACTTCACCCTTTCTGAACATCAGCACCCTGGTCCGGTCGGCACCGGTGTTTCATGCCGACGGCTCCATCGGTTTGCCGGTCTACCACGAGTTTCTGGGCAAGTTTGCCGAGTACCTCTACTTGAGCGCAGACGGCGATGTGATCGACAAATTCCGCATCAGCTACGGCAAAAACTCATTGCAACCCACGGTGGTTCCACTGGACGGCCAGCGCGGCATCGCCTTGCTGCGCTATGCCGGCAACACCCACCACCGCGTGCTGGCGACCCGCACCGAAGACGCCGGTCAAACCTGGAGCGAACCTTATCCGCTCGATCCTTCGAATCCGAACTCATCGTTGGCCGCCGTCGCGACGCCCGAACATGGGTTGCTGGTGGCGCTCAACGACCTGCAGGAGGGGCGTTTCAAGCTGAGTCTGTATGGGACCGACGCAGAAATGGACGATTGGCGCTCGTTGCGGGACCTGGACAAGTCACCTGATCCCGAAGGCGCTCCGTTTTCCCCCGAGGCCTACAAGGAAATCATCGGTAAAGAGTTCCGCGGTTCCAGCGGCGCGCTTCGCCAACCGCTGGAGGCGCAGTTCCTGGACAACCTCGACAACCGTGTCTGTAAAAACCAAGGGTGTGAGTTTGAATATGAATACCCGTACTTCATCCGCAGCCCCGACGGGATGTATCACTTGGTTTATTCCTGGAACAACACCTTCATCAAGCACGTCACCTTTAACGATGCATGGCTTAACGAGCGTCGCAAATGATCAGCCTGTGGCAAGCCCATGTCAGCTTCGCACTGATCATCTTCCTGGTGCTGCCCTCTTTCGGCTTGCACAGGACCTGGCGGATCGCACTGTTGGCCGTATTGCTGGCAGCCAGCTTCATATCGCTGGACGGGTTATCGTTGGCCGCCTATTTGCGCAGCTACATTGATGACCTGGCGATCACCTCCATGGTGTTCATGGCGTGGGGCTGCTTGCGTCGGCTGGACATCCTGCCACCTGCGCGGGGTAAAACCGGCGTACTGATCCTCTTCGCCGCGATGGCCCTGGTGCTGTACCCGGCAACCCTGGGCATGAGTGATCTGGACCCCTATCGGTTTGGCTACAGCCCGCGCCCCATGCTGATTTTCGTCGCTGCGCTGACACTGGGCCTGTTTTACCTGCGCAACGGCCTGGCCGTCGTGATGCTGGCCAGCGCGACCCTGGCCTTCATTGCCGGGATCAAACCTTCGCAAAACTATTGGGATTACCTGGTTGATCCACTGCTGGGTCTGTATTGCTGCATGGCACTGCTGATGCCTGCCGTGCGCTGGACGTATCGCCGGGCAACCAAGCGCCACGGTGCAGTGGGCGATGTGTCCAGTTCCGTTTGAGATTTAACGACTTTATTAACAGGGGAACAGGGATGGGTTGGCTGCACTCGAGACGTTTACATTACTGGCTGGGCGCGACAGCGATTACGTTTGCGCTGTTTGCTGTGCTTCGGGTCATGTTCTTTTTCGGCTATTCCGGTTTCGACGCCAGAGCGCTGATCGACCAAAATGCCGTCATGGAAACGCTGGGGATCGGCTTTCGTTTCGATTTGCGCCTGGCCATCCTGGCGATGTTGCCGTTGGCGTTACTGGCCTGGATTCCTCGCTGGAACCTGATCGGCAGCCGTCTGCTTCGCCGGATCGCCCGCGTGTATCTGGTCGCGGCCCTGAGCGTCCTGCTGCTGATTTACATCATCGATTTTGGTCATTACGCCTACCTGGGCGTGAGGATCAACGCCACCGTGCTGCGCTTTATCGAGGATGCGCAAATATCCCGTGACATGGTCTGGCAGACCTACCCGGTGATCTGGATTTCATTGGGTTGGCTGGCAACGGTCACGCTGGTGACACTGGCCCTGGTGCGTCTCGAACGCGTGACGCTGGACCGCCCCCGCAAAGCCATTCGCCGGATTTCCGCGACATTGGGTGGCGCGTTGATGGTCGTGGTGGTGCTGCTGGGCATTTTAGGTCGTGTCGAAAACATGAACCTTGAGAACCCGGTCCCGTTGCGCTGGAGCGATGCGTTCTTCTCGGGCAATAACCAGGTTGCCGCGCTGGGCCTGAACCCGGTGTTGTTCCTCTACGACACGGTCAAAGTCGGCCAGTCGCGCTATGACGAAACGCAGGTGCGCGAACACTACGCGGTGATGGCCAACTACCTGGGCGTGGACAAGCCCGATCCGCAAACCCTTGATTTCGTCCGTCACCAGGCGCCGCAACCCTACAAAATACCGGGTTCCCGGCCGCCGAACGTGATGTTCGTCATGCTCGAATCGCTGGGCACCAGCGCCGTCGGGGCCTACGGCAACCCGATCAATCCGACGCCGAACATCGATCGCCTGGCCACGCAGAGCTGGTTCTTCGAGCACTTCTATGTGCCCGTGACGGGGACCGCAAAAACCGTATGGGCCAGCATTAGCGGTGTGCCTGACGTCACTCGACAGGAAACCGCGACGCGTAATCCGTTGATCACCAAGCAAAACACACTGATCAACGCCTTCACCGGTTACGACAAGATCTACACCATCGGCGGCAACTCCGGCTGGGCCAACATGAATGCCTTGATTCGGCAAAGCATCGACGGCGTTCGCTTGTTCGAAGAGCGGGACTGGAAGTCCCCGGTGGTGGATGTCTGGGGGATTTCCGATCTGGACCTGTTCAAGGAAACCGACCAGATCCTGCAAGCACTGCCCAAGGACAAACCGTTCTTCGCCTATGTGCAGACGGCCGGGAACCACCGCCCCTTCACGATTCCCAGGACCAATGATGGATTCGAGGTCAAGCACCCTACCCTGGCCGAAGTTCAGGCCGCAGGGTCGCGCAGTGTCGAGCAGTACAACGCCGTGCGCTTGCTGGACTTCAACATTGGTCGCTTGATGGAAATCGCCAAAGCAGGCGGCTGGTACGACAACACCATTTTCGTGCTGTTTGGCGACCACAACACCCGAATCGCGCAGATCCCGTTCCTGGCACCGGCCTACGAGCAACTGGGTCTGGAAAGCAACGCGGTGCCGATGATCATCCACGCACCGGGTTTGCTGGGGACGCGTAAGGTCAAGGAAGCGGTCGGCCTGGTGGACTTGCTGCCCACCGTGGCGGGCATGGCCGGCCTTGAGTTCCGCAACAGCGGCATGGGCCGTGACATTCAGCAGCCCGCGCCCGAGGGTGAACGCGTGGTACCGCTGGTACTGCGTGAGGGAACATTCCCGCTGATTGCCGGCGTGACTCAACACTACATGGTGCAGATGGAGCACGACGGCAGCTCGCCAAGTCTCCATGACCTGGCCTCACCGACGCCGCTGGACAACGTCGCCGAGCAAAACCCTGAAGAGTTCAAGCGCCTGTCGCAACTGACCCGCGCCATGCACGAAACCTCAAGGTTGATGCTGTACCAGAACGTGCGAAAGTAGCGGCTTTCCCGCGTCTATGCTTCAAATAGACGCGGGGCCTCCCCGTGACGCCAGTAAAAGACTCTGCCTATCACGACCCAATACTCCCCCTATTAGCTGACTTCCCAACTGGGGTCTAACCTTATCCGAGCGTCGGCACCATAAGCCGGCCGGTAAAGAGCTGATAAGGAGATAGGAATGGGTCAGAAGCCTGACTAAACCTGCCGTAGGCCACCGTGCAGGCAACTCGATTGCCGCTGTTCAGAATTCCCGTGTGATCAAAACAATCAGTTGATCAAACTGCTGGCCCTGCAGCCTGTGTCATTGGTTTCGCTCGTTGCTGTTTAACGCCCACGCTGGGCCGGATAGCCGGATGAATACGACCAAAGGTAGCTCACACATGGCAAACGAATCGAAATGCCCGTTCCTTAGCGCCGCTGGCGGTGGCACGACAAACCGCGACTGGTGGCCGGACCAACTGAATCTGAAGATCCTCCATCAGCACTCGTCCCTGTCCGATCCCATGGACGAGGACTTCAACTACGCCGAAGCATTCAAAAGCCTGGACTTTGAAGCGGTCAAAAGAGACCTGACTGCGTTGATGACCGATTCCCAGGACTGGTGGCCGGCGGACTTCGGTCACTACGGGCCACTCTTCATTCGCATGGCCTGGCACGCCGCCGGTACGTACCGCACCGGTGACGGTCGTGGTGGCGCCGGTTCCGGCCAGCAACGCTTCGCGCCGCTCAACAGTTGGCCGGACAACGTCAGCCTCGACAAGGCGCGTCGGCTGCTCTGGCCGATCAAGCAAAAATACGGTCGTAAAATTTCCTGGGCGGATCTGATCGTCCTCACCGGCAACGTCGCGCTGGAGTCCATGGGCTTCAAGACCTTCGGCTTTTCCGGCGGTCGTCCGGACGTTTGGGAACCGGATGAGGACGTCTACTGGGGCTCGGAAAACAAGTGGCTGGGCGGCGACACCCGCTACGGCAAAAAAAACGAGCCCATGCAAGAGCCTGGCGAAGGCCCACTCGTTGCCGAGCCGGGGGAAAATGAGGAGAGCCGCACCGACCAGGGACGCAACCTGGAAAACCCGCTCGCCGCCGTGCAAATGGGCCTGATCTATGTGAACCCGGAAGGCCCGGAAGGCAACCCAGACCCGGTCGCGGCCGGGAAGGACATCCGCGAAACCTTCGCGCGCATGGCGATGAATGACGAAGAAACCGTGGCACTGATCGCCGGCGGCCACGCCTTCGGCAAGACCCACGGCGCCGGACCTGCCGACAATGTCGGCGCCGAGCCCGAAGCCGCTGGCCTCGAAGCCCAAGGCTTTGGCTGGAAGAACAGCTTCGGCACCGGTAAAGGCCCGGACACCATCACCAGCGGCCTGGAAGTAACCTGGACCACCACCCCCACCCGGTGGAGCAACAACTATCTGGAAAACCTGTTCGGCTTCGAGTGGGAACTGAGTAAAAGCCCTGCCGGTGCGAACCAGTGGATACCGAAAAACAACGCCGGCGCCGGGATCATTCCGGATGCTCACGACCCGTCCAAACGTCGTAATCCGACCATGCTGACCACCGACCTGTCGCTGCGATTCGACCCGATCTACGAACCGATTTCGCGGCGCTTCCTGGCCAATCCAGACCAGTTGGCCGACGCGTTCGCCCGCGCCTGGTTCAAGCTGATCCACCGCGACATGGGTCCCCTCTCCCGCTACCTCGGCCCGGAAATGCCGAGCGAGGAGCTGATTTGGCAAGATCCGATTCCAGAGGTCGACCATGCCTTGGTCAACGACAGTGACGTCGCCGCACTCAAGAGCAAACTGCTGGCCTCAGGCCTGACCGTCTCGCAGCTTGTATCTACGGCTTGGGCGGCGGCTTCGACCTTCCGCGGCTCCGACAAACGCGGTGGTGCCAACGGTGGGCGTTTGCGTCTGGCGCCGCAGAAGTTCTGGCAGGCCAACCAGCCTGACCAACTGGCGAACGTACTGGCGAAACTCGAAGGTATCCAAAGCGAGTTCAACAGCGGCGGCAAGAAGATCTCGCTGGCAGACCTGATCGTGCTGGCCGGTAACGCCGGCGTCGAACAGGCGGCGAAAAATGCCGGTCAAACCGTGACGGTGCCTTTCTCGCCAGGACGGATGGACGCCTCCCAAGAGCAGACGGACGTGGAGTCTTTCGGCTTCCTCGAACCCATCGCCGATGGCTTCCGCAACTACCTCAAAGGCAGATACAGCGTAGCGGCCGAGCAGCTGTTGATCGACAAGGCGCAACTGCTGACACTTACCGCGCCAGAAATGACCGCGCTCATTGGCGGCATGCGCGTGCTGAACACCAACGTCGGGCAAACCAAACATGGTGTGTTCACCAAGCAGCCGGAGGCGTTGACCAACGACTTCTTCAAAAACCTGCTGGATATGGGCGTGGAATGGAAACCGGTGTCGGAGGCTAATGAGGAGTTTGAAGGGCGCGATCGCAAAACCGGCGAAGTGAAGTGGACAGGTACCCGTGTCGACCTCGTCTTCGGCTCAAATGCGCAGTTGCGAGCGTTGGCTGAAGTCTATGCAACCGCTGATGCGCAGGAGAAGTTCGTTAAAGACTTCGTAGCCGCCTGGGCCAAAGTGATGGACGTGGATCGCTTCGACCTTAAGTAACACGAGCGGTATCGCTGAAACTGCAACGCCTCCCACTGTGGAGGCGTTGTGCTTTTTGTCACTTGACGCTTCACGCCGTTAGATGGGAAAACGTGCGTGGCGCGGATGCAAGCGTTGGGTTCACACAAGAATCAAGGACGACTCACAAAACCATGAAAACCCTTCTGTGTTTGCTGATCGCCACCGGCGTCGGCACCGCGCTGCAATATGCCGGTCTCCCCCATGGCCTGTTGCTCGGCTCGATACTCGCGACCGCGTTGATCGCCAGCAATCTGCGTTTTTCTCCTGCGCTGCCCTTCAGCCTTGGCTACGTGCAAATCGTATTGGGGATCGCGACCGGCCTGATGTTCACGTCGTGGAACAGCCAAACCGCGGCCGCCATGTTGCCCAGTCTGGGTTTCATGCTGCTGGGCCTGATGGTCCAGAGCGCCGTGGCCGGTTTGTGGCTGCTCAGAGTCTCGGGATGGAACCCGAAGGACTCCCTGTTAGCCGTGTATCCGGGCGCACTCGCCGCCGTGTTCGATTTGCTCGAGTCCGAACGCGCGTCCAGCAAAGTGATCGTCGTGCACCTGGTGCGACTGCTGTCGATCACCGTGCTGGTCAGTTTTTGCATTCCCGGACAGACCGACGTGGCACTTGCCGAGAGCAGCCCGCTGCTCATGAGCACGGTGCTGACCCTGCTGTCACTGATCGCCTTGTGCCTGTTGCTCGGCCGCTTGCTGTTGCGCGTCGGCGTTCCGGCGCCGTTCATGCTCACCGCGATCGTCGTCACCGGCGTCTACCTCAAAATGGGCTATCTCCAGGCCTTCCACCTGCCGTCATGGAGTGTCGACACCGCCGTGGTCCTGCTCGGCGTGCTGATTGGCTCGAAATTCAAAGACATCAGCCTCGCAGAACTTGTCCGCCACGGACGAGCCGGGTTGATGGCCGTCGCCTTGATGTTGCTGATCGCAGCGGCGTTTGCCGCAGTGGCCGGACGGGTCCTGGGCAGCGACCCCTTGTCGTTGTGGCTGGCGTACATGCCTGGCGCCATCGAAACCATCGCCCTCGTCGCCTTCAGTGGCGGCCTGAACGTGGTGTTCATCCTGACCCATCACCTGGTGCGAATGGTCGTGCTGCACTTTGCGCCGGCCTTGGTCGTTCAGGCGCGGCGCTGGCGGGAGGATGTCTGATCGCAGGAAGGACTAAGCGGGAGAGATCGTGGCCAGGGCACCAATCAAAATGGTCAACACCAGAAATCCACCCAGGAAAATCGCCATCTTGCCCATTGGGCCTCCTACATTATGAGTTTGCGGCGCAGCAGTTGCCGCGACTGCGGAGCGTGCCGTTATTGTGAGCCGGTGGCTGTGTGCGTTACAGATGCAGATAGCGCAGGAAAATACGGATCAGAACACCGAATTGGTGCTAGATCGTCTTTAAACGTCAATTCCGCCAGGATCTATTTATGCCGCTGAGTTTTCATAAAATGCACGCCAATGGCGATGACTTCATTATTGTGGACTCACGAAACGCGGCCAATCCAATGACAAGTGCCCTGGCTCGGCGAATGGGTGATCGGAACCGAGGAATCGGCTTCAATCAACTCGCGGTAGTGCTCGATTGCGATGATGCAGATGCGCGTTTGATGTTCTGGAATGCAGATGGCTCCACGCTGGATGCTTGTGGCAGCGCAACGCGGGGTGTCGCGGATATGTTGATGCGCGAATCAAGTACCACTTCGATAGCGCTCCAAACCAAGCGTGGTCTACTCACTTGCGAACGGACCTCAACCGGCGCAATTTCTGTGAACATGGGAGAGCCGCTTTTCGGCTGGTCGGATATTCCCCTGGCTCTGGAACTGGATACAGCTGTTTTGCCACTTGCTGGTGACCCATCAGCTTGCAGCATGGGAAATCCGCACTGCACCTATTTTGTGGATGATCTAACAGCCATTGATATAGCGACAATCGGACCGACAATAGAAACCAACCCCCTATTCCCCCTCAGGACGAACGTGCATTTCGTCCAGATCATCAACCGAAAGCACATTCGGTTGCGCATTTGGGAGCGCGGGGGTGGTATTCCACTCGGTTCAGGTTCCTGCTCTTGTGGTGCCGCTGTTAACGGAATTCGTCGTGGCTTGTTAGACCATTCCGTTGAGGTTGAATGTGATGGCGGAACTGTAACGGTTCAATGGGATGGCGTGGGACCTGTCTTTCTTATTGGACCGGTAGAGACTACTTTTTCGGGAATATTCATGGATAGCTTATTACACGTTTTATAGCGGCTATATCGTGATAAACGGAGAAGTTAATCATTCACGACGACCACTGATATCAGCTCAACAACCAGCGCGACATCAGACGCGTCGTCAACGGCATCAATCCGTAGACCATACTGAATGACACCACCCCGGCAACCGCAACCTTGAATAACCAGACCGGCAGACGCAAATCAGACAGTTCAAGCCCAGCCGCCAGAACCCAAGGCACAAAAACGGTCAATGGCAATACGATCATCCAGGACAATAACCACTGCTTCCATCGCTCAACCGTCACCCGCCCTTGCAGCGGCTCAAACCAGAATTTCGAATCATCGTCAGTACGGTGGTAGTCCTGCCGCAGCCAGGGCAACGACTCGCGCAACAAGGCATGACGGACCCGGGATTCCAGCCAGGCCGTGACATGCCCCTTGCTGACAAAGCGCAGGATGATTGCGTAGCGCAAGTGCGAGCCGACCGGTTTGACCACATCCGTCGCCAGGTAACCCGGAAACTGCCGATGGGCGTCGATGGCCTTGTTCATCCATTGCTCATACAACGCCTGATACTGCGGATTGACCTCATGCACAATCACACTGACGCCAATATCAGCGTCAATACTCATGGTTGCTGCCGCCGGAGCATGGCCCGCTGATAGAGGCGTTCGCGCGCTAGAATCATCGGGTCGTGACTGGGTGCGATGCCATCGGGCAAGCGCCCGGGGTTGAAATCAAGGCGCTGCTGGGCGAGCTGCTGTTCCTCGGCCGCGACAAGCGCATCAAGGGTCAGAATCCCCAGCTTGACTTCCTCGTGGCTGCGCGACCAAGGGATCGAACCATCTTCGATGGCATCCCCCGGCGCCGCCAGTTGCACCACCAGACGTAACTTCACTGCCCCCCTGACCAGTCGTGCGCCGATTTCGTCCTGCAAATAATCGGCTGGCATCGCGGCGGCTTGCTGATCACTCAATGCAGGCTCTGCCCGCAACGGTTCAATACGGTAGCGACCGATAAACACTTCACCCTGACGATTGCTGAACACCAGGGCATTCACGCCAAAGTACTCGACACTGGCGTAACTGCTCGGCGCGGGCTTGGGTGTCTGAAGGAAATGCTCCGCGCTTGGATGACTGGCCAGAAAGGTTTGCAGCGGTAGCGGATCCGCCGGCGTGGCGACGTTGGCGGCAATGCCTTGCAAAAAGCTCAGGAAGTCTTCGGGCGTGGCCACTGGAAAGCCGTTGAACGAGTGCGTCACGATATCCGTGAACTCACCGTCCGGCAGCGTAAAGCGAACGGCCAGGCCATGAGGACTGGCCTGCGGATCGCCGTCCTCGGTGGCCGGCACGCCGCTGAAGTTGGAGAACCTCAGCACCACCGGCACCGGTTGCCCCTGCAAATGGGCCGCCCGGCTTAATACCGGGGCTGATGGCGAAGCCGCAAAGGTTCCGCGTAGCAATAAACCCTTGGCATGAGTCGTGCGAAATCCCGGGTGATGGCCGAACGTCGCGGTGAGTGCATCAAGTAAAGCGTCGTAAAGTCTGTCCTGGGACATGGGGGCACTTCTCATGGGCGACACATTATTCTGGTTGGCGGCAAAGGCAGAGGACGCGGCAAGCGTCCCTGCCAGCAGCATGCCAATCAATAATCGGGGTGGCTGCATTGGATTCAGCCTTGGCGCAGACCGGGATTGAGTGCGATGTGTTTGTACTCGACAAAGTCATCCATGGCCGCCACGCCATTGAGGCGCCCCTGCCCCGACTGTTTAAAACCCCCTTCTTCGAACTCGTCGTAGACCACGGCCCAGTCGTTGACCCACACCGTGCCCGCCTCCAGTTCGCGTGCCACCCGCAACGCGCGGTCGACATCGCGGGTCCAGACACTGGCCGCCAGACCGAACTCGCTGTTGTTGGCCAGTTCGATCGCCTCGGCTTCGCTGTCGAAGACCTGCAGCGTCAGCACCGGGCCGAAAGTTTCGCGCTGGACGATCGCCATCTCGGGGTCGCTGACCCGCAGCAGCGTCGGGCGATAGAACGCGCCCTTGGCCAAAGGCCCCTCGGTCACCGGGCCACCACGAACGATGACCTGGGCACCGGCGGTAATCGCCTCCTTCACGATTTGATTGACCCGTTGCACGTTGGGCTTATCGATCAACGGACCCATTTCGCTGGCCGGGTCCGCGGCGGGCCCCACACGCACAGCTTCCAGTCGCTCGGCCAGACGCTCGGTCAACGCCGTGGCGATATCGCGTTGTACCAGCAGGCGCGAACCGGTCATGCAGAACTGACCGGCGAATACCGTCAGGGCTTTCACCAGGGTTGGTACAGCGGCATCGAGGTCGGTGTCGTTAAACACCAACATGGGTGTTTTCCCACCCAACTCAAGGCCGAAACGCTTGAGGTGTTGCGCACCCACGGCTGAAATCGCCCGGCCGGTGGTGGTGCTGCCGGTAAAACTGATCACTGGAACCCGGGGTGACTCCACCAGATGGATGGAGCCGGCCGCGCCCTGCTCGCTGAACAGATTGATCACGCCGCGCGGCAGCGACAGCGCCTCGCTCATGATCCGGGCCACCAGGCAGTTGGTCTGGGCGGTTTGCCCGGGCATTTTGATGACCGTGGTGCAACCGGCCGCCAGCGCCGGTGCCAGTGAGCGAATCATCAGCACCACCGGCGAGTTCCACGGCACGATGATGCCCGCCACGCCCACCGCCTGACGAATCACCAACGATATCTTGCCGGGCCGGGGCTCGGCTGCTCGACCGTATTCGGCACGGGCCAGGGCGGCGTAATAGCGCAATTTGGAGGGCACCATGCTGACCTCGAACTCGGCTTCGGGTCTGATCTTGCCGTTTTCCAGCGCCAGGGTATCGATCAGCTCATCGGCGTTGCGCTCGAAGGCGTCCGCCAGCTCCAGCAAAACCTGAGCGCGCAATTGGCGGTCATCTTTCCAGGGTGTTTCGGCAAACGCCCGTTGCGCCGCTTCAATCCCTTGTTGCGCTTCGTTCAAGCCTCCTTCGGCGTATCGACCAATCAGCTCGTAGGTCGCAGGGTCGATGGAGTCTTTGTAAACACCGGAGTCCAGCCATTGGCCGTCGATCCAGTTCAAAACCGGGGTGCTGTTCATAGAGGCAGGTTCCTGAGGGTCAAGCGTAAAGACGGGCGATGTGCTCGGCGGTGGCAATCACGGTGATGTTGGTGGCGACCGATGGCACGTCGGGGAAGATCGACGCGTCCACGACGCGCAGCCCCTGCACACCGATGACCCGCGCTTGCAGGTCGACCACCGCCCGCGCATCCCCAGGCTTGCCCATCGGGGCCGTCGAGGTCGGGTGATGATAGGTGTCGAGACTGGCTTTGACACTGGCCAGCAAGGCCTCGTCCGAATCGTTGCCTTGACCGGGGTTGAGCTCGGAATGGATAAACGAATTCAGAGGCCCCGTGGTGCCGATTTTGCGGGCCAGGCGGATGCCATCCAGCAGGCGCTGGCGATCCTTGGGCTCGGCGAGAAAATTCAGGTCGATGTTCGGTGCCACGAACGGATCGCGACTGGCCAGCGTCACCTTGCCCCGAGACAGTGGCCGGGTCAGGGCTACCGCGAGCACGAAGCCAACGCCGGTCGGGCTCTGTTCATGGGGGAACAAATGGGTGGCCGTGATATGCAGATCCAGCTCGCCATTCTCGACAGAACGGCTGTGGGTCCAGAGTTTGGCCCCGATGGCGGGCGACTGGCTGCCGATCAGGTCAGGCCTGGCGGCATAGGCGTTGTAATAGAACGGGTGATCCACCAGGTTCTGCCCGACCGCAAGCTCAGCGACTTGTGGAATCTGCAAGGCTCGCAGGTCCTCGCCAGGGCCAATGCCGGAACGCAACAGGATCGCGGCGCTGCCGTAGCTGCCAGCTGACAGGATGACTTCACCGGCCAGCAGCTTCTCACCGTTGCCCAGTTGCACACCGACCGCACGAGTACCGTCGAACAGCACTTTGTTCACCAGGCTGTCGGTACGGATATGCAGGTTGTCGCGTGCGCGCACCTCATCGGTGAGATACGCCATGCCGGTGTTGACCCGCACGCCGTTGACGATGTTCATCGGGTACGGGCCCACGCCGTGGGCGTCAGCGCCGTCAAAGTCCTCAATCACCCTGTAGCCGTTGGCGAAGGTCGCGTAGATGAAGGCTCGCTGCATGGGGGTGACATCGGCCTTGCCCAATTGATGCACCGGAAGCGGCCCTTCATGACCGTGCAACGGGCTGGCACCACCGCTGTGGGTTTCCAGCTTTTTGAACGAAGGCAGCAGCTCTTCATAGCTCCAGCCAGGCAGATCCCAGCGCTTGAAGTCGCTGGCACGGGCGCGGATGGCCACCGCTCCGTTGATCGCCGAACTGCCTCCCAGCACCTTGCCGCGCAAGGCGCCGATGGGATGATCGATGTAGCCCGGTCGGGTCTTGTAACCCCATTCGAACTCAGGATTGGCATTGGCACCGACGATGTCACTGCTGGCAATGATCTCGGGGTAGTTGTGCGGACTGTAGCTGTGGCCCGCCTCAAGCAATACCACCTGACGCTGGTTGTTCTCGCTCAAACGACGGGCCAACACCGCACCTGCCGAGCCACCGCCGACAATGATCACGTCAACCGGGGCGCTGTGAGCGGCACGCTTGCCGGTTGACTCCAACGCCTGCGCCAAACCACTGCCCGCCGCCAACGTAGCGGCGGCCACAACACCGCCGGCCAGTACAGCACGGCGAGCAGGATTGTTAAGGGTACTCTTCATCCGTCTTCTTCCCTGTCAGACGCCAGAATGCGTCTGTTGGGAAAAAGCATATGGGAGGGTGCGCAGACTCATAAGTCGGCAAAAGACGATTCCACGTTTCGCTATTCTCGAACGAATCAACGCTGTGGTTGCGAGTGAGCCGTCAGCATTTGCTCCCACGCCGGTGGGCTACCGATCTGTTCGATGAGGAAGTTGATCAGCGCCTGAAGCTTGGGCGAAGCTCGCTGGGATCGCCGGTAAACCGCCGAGATATTGCCGCCTCGAGGGGCATAAGGCGCCAACACCTCTTTCAGTTCACCAGCCACAATGGCCTGCGCCGCCAGGAAGGTGGGCAAAATCGCCAGGCCCATACCGGCCTTGGCGGCTTCCAAAAGTTGATGGCCATTATTGGTGCGCATACGGCAACGCACACGAAACGATTCCAAGGTGTTGTTCACCGGCAGCGTCCACATGCCGTGGGGTTCGCGATTCACATAGAGCATGGCGAAATGCTGGGCCAGCTCTTGCGGGGTTTGCGGTGTGCCGTGAGCGGCCAGGTACTCCGGACTCGCACAGATGATGTGACGGTTGGGCGTAATGGTCTTGGCGACCAGCGAGGAGTCAGGCAACTCGCCGATGCGGATGGCCGCGTCATACTGCTCTTCGTGCAAGTTGACGTGGCGGTCATCAAACTCGACATCTAGCCGCAACTCGGGGTAACGCACCGCGAATGACGACAGAATCGGCGTCAGGTAGCGAATGCTGAAGGCCATCGGCGCGGCAAGCCGCAGGGCCCCGCGCAAACTCGATTGAAACGCCAACACTGCATCTTCGGCATCTTCGACATCGGCCAGAATACGCACGCAATAACGGTGAAACACCTCGCCCGACTCAGTCAGCCGGGCCTGACGACCACGCTCCAACAAGATGCTGCCCAGGCGCTTTTCCAATTGCTGGATCCGCAGGCTGACCATTGACTTGGCGATACCCAAACGCCGGGCGGCTTCGGAAATACTGCCGGTGTCCACCACCATGGCGAAAGAATGCATCTCGGACAGTTTGTTCAAGTTTTAGTAATCCAGAGAAAAGTCGGGGGCATACCTTTCAGATGGCATGCCCCCTCAAGGTTTTTTATGCGGACTGGAGGGATTTTTTAATGGCATCGGACAACTTTTCCGCCGTCATGATGACGGTCGGGTTCAAGTTGATCAGCGGGATCTCTGGGAAAATGGACGCATCAATAACGCGTAGCCCTTCTATGCCGTAAACGCGCCCCTCCTCATCCACCACGGCGTTTGGGTCATCCGGCAACCCCATCGGGGCCGTCGAACAAGGGTGCTGCAAAGTGCCCACACCTTTTGCCAGCGCGGCACGAATGTGCTCATCACTGTCGTCAATGGATGAGCCTGGATAGAGCTCTTCCACGATCATGCTTTTAAGCGGTTCAGTGTTGGCCAGTTTTCTGGCCAGACGGAAACACTCGATCATTCTGTTCATGTCGTCTTCACTGGTCAGGTGATTCAGTTCGATAACAGGTGCCTCTTCGGGATCGCGACTTTTCAAATGCAGGCGACCGAGGGATGTGCAATGCATCAGTTCCAGACCCAGCGAAAACGCGACACCGGTCGGACTGCTGGCGGGATCGAGCAAATGCGAGGGGGAAATAGCGATATCCAGTTCTTTATCCGACCCGGCATAGGATGAGTGGGTCCACCACTGCGCCCCCACCACCGGATGATCCTGCCCTTTCAACGCTTCTGTTCCACTGAAATTCATCCAGAAGAACGCATGATCGAGCAGTCGAACACCGACCGGCGCCTCTTTGACCAAGGGAATATCCAACACTTCAAGGTCTGCCCTGGGACCGATGCCTGAACGTAAAAGAATGGCAGCAGAGCCATAGGCGCCAGCGCTAAGAATAACTTCTTTGCCGTGGACTTTTTCACCTCCGGCCAACAACACGGACTGAACCTTGCCGCCTTCAATCAGCACCTTGTCGATGAGGCTTTGATCCAGGATCGTCAAGTTTGGACGAGCGCGTACTGCCCGCGTGAGATAGGCCATCCCGGTGTTAACGCGTACACCGTTGATCACGTTCATTGGAATAGCGCCCGCGCCGTTATTAGCGTCGGGATCATTGAAATCGTCGACTTTGTTGGCGCCGCAAGCCCATGCCGCCTCGACCATTGCGCGCTGTACAGGGGTGATGTATTCCAATGACATTTGGTGAATCGGAAGCGGCCCGCTGCGGCCGTGCCATTCTTCTTCACCGTGCGGGGTGCGCTCCATTTTTTTGTAATAGGGCAGCACCTCTTCAAAGCTCCAGCCTTTCAGGCCTTTGGCAGTGAAGCGCGCAAAGTCAAAAGGTAAGGCCCGGCAGGCAACGGCGCCATTGATGGCGGAACTTCCGCCCAGTACTTTTCCACGCGGAACGTAGACCGCTTGCGGTTGATCGACCGGCGTTGCGAAATATCCCCACTCATAACGTCCATCCGCGTTGGCGGCGATGATATTGCTGCTGTAGATCGCTTCTGGATACTCATCGGGTTCAAAGGCTCGACCCGCCTCAACCAATAGAACACTAAGTTGTTTGTCTTCCGACAAACGCGCCGCCAATACGGCACCGGCAGAACCGCTACCCAGAATGACAAAGTCGAAAACCTTGCTATTTACAGTCATCTTTCATATCCCTATTTATTGATGTGGCGACTTTGATTTACATCGCAGGTCATGTTCAGCGCGTGGTGTTCAGCGCTTCGGTAATGACCTTGGCCACATCTGCGGGGCGGGATTGATGCGGCACATGGCTGGTAGGCAGCGCTGTCGTTGTGGCGTTTATTTTCCTGGCGAGTGCGCGCTGAAGTTCAGGTGCAATCATGCGATCGAGCTCACTGACGATGTACCACGATGGCTTCTGCTTCCACGCGGCCACGCTGATGCGTTCGTCGAACGCTCGGGCATTGATGGCGCCTTGCGTGGCCGCCATCAACCGGGCCTGCGCAGCGGGCACGTCCGGGGCAAAATCCTGCTCCATGCCGTGCTGCGTGAGCGACAGATACCCGGCCTTGTCGGCCACAAATTCGCGCATGCCCGGCGACGGCGGATAGTCTTTACCGAGCTCACCCGTGGTCTGCCCGACGTCCGGGGCGAAGGCGGCCACGTAAACCAGCGCCGCTACCTTGTCACTGGCACCGGCTTCAGTGATCACACTGCCGCCCCACGAATGCCCGACCAGCACCACTTTGCCCGGCGCCGTTTCAATCGCGCGACGGGTTGTGGCCACATCATCGGCCAGTGAATTCAAACCGTTCTGCACGGCCCGTACTTCCACACCTTTGGCCTGCAACAAAGTGATCACCTTCGCCCAGTCAGAACCGTCGGCGAACGCACCATGCACCAGCACCACGGAAGGATCGTTTGCAGCATTGGCCCAACACACCGAACCCAGTGCGGCCAAACCCACAGACATGGCGAGAACTGTCCTGCGTAACATCTGTATCTCCTTAAGTGAACCAACCAAACAGCGGCAATCTAGCCGCCGTGTTGCCTGGTCAACTAGGCCCCAATAGTTGGTTTCTCTTTCCCATACAGTGGACGATCCTTCTTGTATAGTTGGCCTCCTTTGGCTGAATGAACGTCGCCCAGTGCTCGATCTCAATGACCTTCAGTACTTTGTTATGGTGGTGGACCACGGCGGCTTCGCGCCGACTGCACGGGCGCTAGGCATTCCTAAATCCAACCTCAGCCGACGGATCGCACTGCTCGAAGAAAGACTCGGCGTGCGCCTGATCATCCGTAACACCCGCAGTTTCAAAGTGACGGAACTAGGGCTGACGTACTACGCCCATTGCCGTTCAATGCTCAAGGAAGCAGAAGCCGCTGAAGCGGCGGTTGCCATGACCCGCTCAGAACCCGGTGGCTTGCTGCGCGTCACCTGCCCGACGGTGTTACTGGAAGAATGCGTGGGCGGCATGATCACGCGATTCATGGCCATGCACCCGCGAGTCGAAGTGCATCTGGAAGCCAGCGACCGTCAAGTAGACGTGGTGGCCGAGGGCGTTGATCTTGCCCTGAGAGTACGCCCGCCTCCCCTTCAGGATTCGGACCTGGTTAACCGGGTTATGTCCCAGCGTCCACAATGTCTGGTGGCCAGTCCCGCGCTATTGCAGCGCCTGGGCGAACCCCAGGAACCGGAAGACCTGTCACGCTTCCCCAGCGTCCATCACGGCAGTCCGCAACGTGATTACAGCTGGACGTTGTTTCATCAGGATGGCGCGGAATTTACGATTCAACACCGTCCGCAACTCATCACCAAGGGACTGCCCATGCTGCGATGCGCGGCGCTGGACAGCATCGGCATTGCGCAGATGCCTATGTCCCTGGTGCACGACTACATTGATCGCGGGCAACTGGTGGTGGTTTTACCTGGCTGGGCTCCGCGGACTGAAATGATCTACGCCGTGTTTGCGAGCAGGCATGGGATGCTGCCGTCGATGCGGATGCTGATTGATTTCATGGTGGAGCAATTCAAGTTGCTGGATGATCCGGCGCGGGGGATGCGGGTGAGTCCGCTGGTTTAATGCTTTTCCGGGCACTAGAAGCCCACTGACCGTCGCCGGTTCAGTGGGCTTTTTACTGCGTGATGCGTCGCTTCAGGCGTTGGGGTCTGGCGGCACAGATGGACGCGCAATTATCAAATAAATCCTTAACCGCTACGCCGCAAGCTCGACGTAGCTCGACTCCCCACCTCCAGTCGCGCCCGACAACCAACCCCATACGAAGGTCAGAGTGGTACGTCCTGCCTGATCAACGCCTACTGTGCCACGAGACCAGCCGGCAAGAATCTCACCATCCGTAGTCAAGCACTGATAAAGAAGCTCAATGGTATCGGGGCCTGTCACGCGTCCGACTTGATTACCCATGCGGATATGGCCGCCCCGGTAAGTACCCCAAATAGGCACCTTACGGCCATTGACGTAAAACGGGGGGAGGCACCAGGCTGAAAGGTGGCCTCGACGATTGGTGTTTGAAGTCCAGCGGGAAGTTGGGGCGGCAACCGGCTCGACGGGCTGGGGCAACTGTATCCAAGATAGTGTCCACAAAAAAATGGAGTCACCAAGCCCGTTTCAGTCGACAGTTACGCGCCTTTGAACAACCCACAGCCCCGACCGCTCGTCTGAAAACCCCATCGACCTGATAGTTCTGACAGTAGCCAGCCAGTTCTTGTCAGGTGTCTGATAGCCCCCATCAGTCTGCTGTCTATGGCGGACTTACAGGCGAAGGAGCGGCTTCAGATGAATGATCAATCCGACCCATCCGGCATCATCCCGGTGGATATGAGTGCACTTGACATCACGCCACTGGACTTCAGTGCGCTCGACAATTCACTGACCGACAACACCGTGCTGGCACTGTTTCCACCCAGGATCCCCGCCGCAACAGAACCGGTGGTGGGGGCTCATCTTGGTGTCCCGCTGCGCATTTATGACCTGGAACCCATGGGCCTGGAGGTTCACGTTGATCCACCGCTGGGTCTACAGCTTGGCGACGTAATCACGCTCAACATGAACGGGCAAACAGGCCTTGCCGGCAAGATTATTCAGCCCGGCGAGGAGAATGCGATCAGCACCCTGTATCTGCCGAAGAAGCTGCTGCAGCCGGACTTCATCAACCGCCTCACTTACACCGTGACGCGTGGCAGCCAGAACATGGGCACCTCCGAGCCGCCGCTGGAGATGCTGTACAACGCCATCCGGCCCGGCAACGTGGACCGTGATCCAGGTGTCGACGGCCACTCCGAGCTGGAGTTGATCCTGCCCGACGTCATCAAGAACGGCGTCGGTCCCGACTTCGTCAGTGCCCAGGTGTGCGTGTCCTACCCCTATTGCCGGGCCTACGACCGGATTTGGCTGAACTGCAACGGCTTTCCGGTGTACCACGACGTCACTCCGCTCGAAGCCCCGCTGCCGGGCTCGGCGACCCCGGTCTCGGTATATTTCCCCGTCACTCGCGCGGACCTGGAAAGCGCCCAGGACCATGCGCAGTTCAAGTTTTCCTACACGGTCACCGACCAGGTGGGTAACAACCCCGACCCTAACTCGCCGTGGTCGGCCACCCAGGTCGTCGACGTGGACCTGGCGGGCAATCGGTTGCCGGAACCGATCCTGCGGGAAATCCAGAACGACCCGACCGACGAGCCGAACACCATCGACCTGGAAAAACTGGGCAGCAATCCGCTGCTGGTGATCGTCCTCACCCACGATCCTCGCTTTCAGCCGGGCGACAGCATCAGCGCGACCTACATCGCCACATTGCCCGGGCAAGCGGATGTGGTAGTGCCGGTGGTCGGTAACGTCGAGGCTGACGAGTTTGGGCAGAAAAAACCCTGCATCCTTCAGGTGGCTAACGACAAGGTGCTGACCAACAGCGTGGTGCGGGTCAGCTATCAACTGATCAGAGGCGGCGTGCCACTCGCAACGTCCAGGACCGCCACGGCGCGGGTGATTGGTGAGGGGCTACCGAACCTGCAAGCACCGAGTCTGATCAAATCCGTCAACGGGGTGCTCGACCCGCTGGACCCGGCCAATCTGCAAGGTGCCAACGGTCAGGTGGAAGTGCTGGGTTTTCGTGCGGGCGACACCGTGCGACTCATCGTCAAGGGCGCCCCTGGTGCTGGCTCGCCGACCTTCGCGGCCAAGCCGCTCAACGTCAACAGCCGCGCCAACTTTGCGCTGAGCAAGGCGTTTATCGCGGCGAATATGGGTAAAACGGTCGAGTTGAGTTATGTGCTGATTCGCGGCGGCAGGTCATTCCCGTCGCCGGCACTGACAGCTTCAGTCGGCACGATTCCGGACAACCATCCGAGTCTGCCGACACCAGCATTGGACAGCGCGATCGGCAACGAACTGGACGTGACCAAGATGCAGGCCAGCGATCAGCTGCGGGTGGGTGAATGGCCGCAGCAAGTGAGCGGGCAGTGTGTCTGGTTGCGCTATGACGGGTTCGATATCAATGGCACGGCGATCTTTTTCGAGGACCGCAAAGGTGAGCCGCACACCGCGCTGCCGGGTCTGATCCGGCCGGCACCGATTGATTGGTTGAAGACGCTCAAGGATGGGAGTGTGCTGACCATCAGCTTCAGGGTGAACTTTGATAATGTGGCCAATGCCGCAACGGCCGTGGCCTTCCCGGTGCACACCTATACTGTTAGCGCGGAGTATGACGTGCTGACCTTCACCAACGAGCCCTACACCATCGCCCCGGCCGGCCTACTCAAGAACGTTGAGTTGCTTCTCTGTACCAGCAATAACATCCCCATCCGCGAGGGCAAGCTCAGTCTGACTCTCCCGATCGGCTTTACATTCGGCGATGGCAGCAGCGACCCGCGCGACTTCATCACCGACGCTGCCGGCAGGGTCAGCGTCAGCGGCGTCAAAGGCGCTCTCATTCCCGGCTCTTACACACTGAGCGCCAGCAGTGGTGTTCAGAGCGCAACCGCAACCGTAACCGTTACGGGGCTGGGGCTGGTCGGTAGCATCCCGGTCGGGAACCTTCCATACGGGATCGCCGTCAGCCCGGACGGTACCCGCGCTTATGTCAGCAACGCTGATAGCCACACGGTCTCGGTGATTGAGACGGCGACGAATCTAGTCCGGACGACCATCTCGGTCGGGAGCTATCCGGCGGGGGTTGCCGTCAGCCCGGACGGTACCCGCGCTTATGTCGGCAACTATAAGAGCCACACGGTCTCGGTGATTGAGACGGCGACGAATCTAGTCCTGACGACCATCCCGACGAACGCTCCGATCGGGATCGCCGTCAGCCCGGACGGGATCCACGCTTATGTCTGCAACGGGGTTAACCAAACGGTTTCAGTGATTGATACGGCGAAGAATCGAGTGCTGACGACCATCCCGGCCGGGATCAATACGTACGGGGTCGCCGTCAGCCCGGACGGTACCCGCGCTTATGTCAGCAACTGGAATAGCAGTACGGTCTCGGTGATTGATACGGCGACGAATCTAGTCCTGGCGACCATCACGGTCGGGCACCATCCGACCGGGATCGCTGTCAGCCCGGACGGTACCCGCACTTATGTCAGCATCCAGGCTAACCACATGGTTTCGGTGATTGATACGGCGAAGAATCGAGTCCTGACGACCATCCAGGTCGGGGACAGTCCGTACGGGATCGCCGTCAGCCCGGACGGTACCCGCGCTTATGTCAGCAACGTTGGTAGCAACACGGTCTCGGTGATTGATACGGCGAAGAATCTAGTCCTGACGAACATCCCGGCCGGGAACCAACCGAGGGGGCTTGCCATCAGCCCGGACGGTACTCGCGCTTATGCCTGCCTATTTAATAGCGCAACGATCTCGGTGATTGATACCGGGAGATAAGGGGACAGATCTATTTATCCGGTTTTCGAAAGAGGGACGGACTTATTTATCCGTCTCTCCTATCGATCGAAAAGTCAGCAATAACCGAGTTGTTTAATCGACATCTCCAGATACTGATTCGGGCTACACATCCTTGCGCCGCTGCCTACGACTGCGCCAGAATCCGCCGGCTTGTGCGCCTTGGGCCTGGGCTCTATCGTTTGCCGGTCGCTGAAAAGCAGCGATCGGGTTTGGTAGCCCGGTATGTCCAGGCGCATAGCACCATCTTTTGCGGGGTTGTCTCATCTCTGCTTTTTATGGTGGCCATGCGCAGGGCGTCTTCGGACGCGCCGGGTTCCTGGACCGGTCTACCAACCCGCGTATGGCCGCCACCCATCGTTTGGTAGCGAGAGTGATGGCTCTTCATTTTCATTCCAGGAGATTCAACTATGTTCAAAGTAACGCCCAATCCACCGGACACCGATCCGGCATCCCCTTGCGAATCACTCGATTCAAAAAAACTCCACGAAGCCGCCGACCGCGCCCTCGATCACTGCCTCAAACTGGCTGCCCACATCAAAGCCACCCCGCGCACACCCGGCACCATGTTCATCGTCAACCCGGAGCTCGATACCGAAACCCTGCTGGGCCATGCTTGCGAGTCGTTGGCATCAGCCAATGTCATGACCATGGATTTGGCGGATCACATGGACGGGCCGAGTCGCAACTCCCTGTTGGGTATTGCGCAAATCATCATGCTGGGCGAACTGGCGGTGAATCGGGCGCTGGATAACATCGATCCACAAGGCTGACAGGCGCACTGATCGTTCCCACGCAGTGGACTGACCCCAAAAGTTGGACACAACTGATGGGGTGCAGACCACTCGGAACCCTACCCGGATGCTTGGATAGCAGAGCAGCACGCCTATCTGTCAGCGCCCGGAAATGGGCAAAATTGATTGGTCATCTCAAGGATCGAGGATAGGGAATGAGTATTTTCAGTCGAATAAAAACTTTAGTAAGACGTGTCCAGGAAGAGCAAGTTGCCGGCTACTC
This sequence comes from Pseudomonas svalbardensis, assembly GCF_030053115.1. Classification (NCBI taxonomy): domain Bacteria; kingdom Pseudomonadati; phylum Pseudomonadota; class Gammaproteobacteria; order Pseudomonadales; family Pseudomonadaceae; genus Pseudomonas; species Pseudomonas svalbardensis. Next base: position 3,778,211 of record NZ_CP125619.1, read on the forward strand.
CATACCAGATTTGAAGTCGGTTTTTGCTGAGCCTCTATCACGCCTCCCTCGGTCTCTGACCGACTATCCGCAAGTGGTATCTTTGGACGATATCGGTATCTCGGCCTATTACTCTGCTTTCTTAATCGGCAATGAAGACGCTCATAAGTTTTCGGCACTCGTCGAATCGAATTTCAGGTTCAAGACTGAAAAACCATTCAACGACCTTCCCGTAAAACGCTATTCAGACATCCGAGAAAACAACCACCTGATCTATTTCAGCTCCGACGGAGAATATAGCGCCACAACGATACGGATGGTTACGAACAGCGTCGAATTTCTGAACATCATTCAGCTTGAGAGGTTGGCCGTTCCGCCACCCTGGATAGCGTTTGAGGGGTACAACCCTTTGTGGTGGGGAGGAAATATGCAAGGCGCTCAGGGCTACTATAACGACAGCTACTTCTCGCCGTTTTTTACTGATTTAAGCGGAGCAGAAAGGGAGATTTATTACGCAAGATACAATGCGCCGCATGAATGGATAAAAAGCTTGGAATTGATGTACGACGAATGATCGTCCACCTTTCTGGAACAATAGCCGGAGCCGCCACCTGACCAATCACCGGCGGCGGAGTCCGACTTTTTCTGCTTAACCGCTACGCCGCAAGCTCGACGTAGCTAGACTCCCCACCTCCAGTCGCGCCCGACAACCAACCCCATACGAAGGTCAGAGTGGTACGTCCTGCGTGATCAACGCCTACTGTGCCACGCGACCAGCCGGCAAGAATCTCACCATCCGTAGTCAAGCACTGATAAAGAAGCTCAATGGTATCGGGACCAGTCACGCGCCCGACTTGATTACCCATGCGGATATGGCCGCCCTGATAAGTACCCCAAATAGCATCTTCCTCGACATGGTAGTGAAATACGGTGCGTGCATCGGATAGCCCGTGGGCGTTGTCTGCTACCGAAAATCGGCGATTGTTCAAACGCTCGCTGATTTGAGAAAAGGGGATTTCCATAAATGTCGCGTCCTTTAGTCGAGATGTTCCATTCCAGCCTTCTATTAGCTTAAGCCATTTTGTCGCGACTAATGAAGGCACTGCTTGGCCGTCTCTGGTGCTGCGAACTCAGGAGCCACCACCGTTTGTCAGCTCCTCAGCACCTTCCCCTTCCCGTTTTTTCCAACGCTGTACACCCCTCACATGGCAGACCTAAATGATGAACAGGACAATTGCTGCTCTCACGATCGCGGGCCTGGCCGCCTGCTCGCTTTTCGCACTTGCGGCCGAAAAGACAACTGAAGAATCTGCCGTGCCACCTGCCGCGCTTCCCGGAATCAACCAGGCTCAGGGCTATGAATCCAAGGAGGACAAGGCCGACAAAAAAGGTGAGGAAGCGGCGGGTTCAAACTCCGGTGCGGACTCGGAAGCGACAGACAAAGATGCGTCGACCTCTAGCGGTTCGAAGGACGTTGAGCAAAAACCAAAGCAGTATTGAGATAGCGGTCCGCCCGCTTCAGCCTTAGTGTTGCGTAACCTGCAAGAACTGAATGGCGCCTACAAAAAAGCCCACTGACCGTCACCGGTTCAGTGGGCTTTTGATTTGGCCTCTAGTTACAGAGCCATATCAGTCGCAGCATTAGCCTTCGGCGCCTTGGCAGGAGCAGCCGGAGCAGTAGCCGGAGCCACCACCTGACCAATCGCCGGCGGCGGAGTCAGCTGCAACACCTTGGCGGTGTAAGCCCACTCTTCAGCAACCTTCTCAGGACTGCCATTCAACTGAGTGCCATAGCTAGGCACGATCTGGTGCAGCTTTTCCTGCCAGGCTGGCGAAGCAACCTTGTCCTTGAACACTTTCTGCAGCACGGTCAGCATGATCGGTGCAGCAGTCGATGCACCCGGCGATGCGCCCAGCAGACCAGCAATGGTGCCGTCTTGCGAAGCAACAATCTCAGTACCCAACTTCAGCACGCCACCGGCAGCTTCATCACGCTTGATGATTTGCACGCGTTGGCCGGCTTGCCACAGGCGCCAGTCTTCGGCTTTGGCGTTCGGGAAGTATTCTTTCAGGGCGTTGAGGCGGTCTTCGTCAGACAGCATCAGTTGGCCAGCAAGGTACTCGACCAGCGGGTATTCCTTGATGCCTACTTTGGTCATTGGCCACACGTTGTGCGTGGTGGTGGTGGTCAGCAGGTCCAGGTACGAGCCTTCTTTCAGGAACTTGGTGCTGAAGGTCGCGAATGGGCCGAACAGGATGACGCGCTTGCCGTCCAGGACACGGGTGTCCAGGTGCGGAACCGACATCGGCGGTGCGCCAACGGAGGCTTTGCCGTAGGCCTTGGCCAGGTGTTGTTCGGCCAGGGTTGGGTTTTCGGTCACGAGGAACGAGCCGCCTACCGGGAAGCCTGCGTATTCCTTGGCTTCAGGAATGCCGGACTTCTGCAGCAGGTGCAGTGCACCGCCGCCCGCGCCGATGAAGACGAACTTGGCGTCGGTTTCGGTTTTGGTGCCGTCTTTCAGGTTTTTGTAGCTGACGCGCCAGCTGCCGTCTTCGTTCTTGGTGATGTCTTGCACTTCGCTAGACAGTTTCAAGTCGAACTTCGGCGTGGTTTGCAGGTGCGCAACGAACTGACGGGTGATCTCGCCGAAGTTGACGTCGGTACCGATCGGAGACCAGGTGGCCGCGACTTTCTGGTTCGGGTCACGCCCTTCCATCATCAGCGGAACCCACTTCTTGATCACAGCCGGGTCTTCGGAGTATTGCATGCCGGCGAACAGCGGGCTCGCTTGCAGGGCTTCGTAGCGCTTTTTCAGGAACTTGATGTTGTCATCGCCCCACACAAAGCTCATGTGTGGCGTGGAGTTGATGAACGAACGCGGGTTCTTCAGCACGCCTTGCTGAACCTGCCAGGCCCAGAATTGACGGGAGATCTGGAAGGCTTCGTTGATTTCAACGGCTTTCGGGATCTGAACGTTGCCTTTATCGTCTTCCGGGGTGTAGTTCAACTCGGCCAGGGCGGAGTGACCGGTACCGGCGTTGTTCCAGCCATTGGAGCTTTCCTGGGCGACGCCGTCGAGGCGCTCGACCATTTCCATCGACATGCCCGGTTCCAGCTCATTGAGCCAAACACCCAGGGTCGCACTCATGATGCCGCCGCCAATGAGCAGCACATCGACTTTCTTTGCCTCTTCCGCATGCGCGGACGCGATCCCCATCGACAAAGCCAGCCCCAGCAGGGCCGTGTTCATTTTTTTAAACATGTGTAGCACCTATGATAAAACGCCATCCGCCCTTCCATCCCCACGCTTGAGGCCCCTGGTTCACGGCATGCAGGCAGCATGCTGTGGGTTCCGCACGCATTAGGATTGGAGGGTGGGCACACAAGGCCGACGTGTCTCCATCGACCTCAGTTTATATGTCCCTACTGAACTGACTTTTTATCGTTATTGGCTTCAGCTACTTGAGCGACAGTGATTCTGTTGGCGCGTCTCAAGGACGCGCAAACTGAATAGGTCAAAGCAAGTTAGGGCGAAGAATATCACGACACGGCAAACCCGCGCGTCTGTTCCCGACTTGATAGTCCGGGCACGCGCGCTGAGCCCACTATACTCATCGTGATTTTCTCGACGAGCCTGTGAGGAGCAGTCATGAGCGACAAAAACGATTTGCGCAAATATTCCTCCCTAGTGGTCGACGGTGTGGAACGCGCGCCGGGACGATCCATGCTGCGCGCAGTGGGTTTCACGGACGAGGACTTCAAAAAGCCGCAGATCGGCATCGCCTCCACGTGGGCGATGGTGACACCCTGCAACATGCACATCGACAAGCTGGCGATAGAAGCCGAAAAAGGCGCGAATGCCGCCGGTGCCAAGGGTGTCATTTTCAACACGATCACCATTTCCGACGGCATCGCCAACGGCACTGAAGGCATGAAGTATTCGCTGGTGTCGCGGGAAGTGATCGCCGATTCCATTGAAGTGGTGGCCGGCTGCGAAGGCTTTGACGGCCTGGTGACCGTGGGCGGTTGCGACAAGAACATGCCGGGCTGCCTGATCGGCATGGCGCGGCTGAATCGCCCTTCCATCTTCGTCTATGGTGGCACCATCCGGCCGGGCGCCGGCCACACCGATATCATTTCCGTATTCGAGGCCGTGGGTCAGCACGCACGGGGTGACATCAGCGAGATTCAGGTCAAGCAGATCGAGGAAGTGGCGATTCCAGGCCCCGGCTCCTGCGGCGGCATGTACACCGCCAACACCATGGCTTCCGCGATTGAGGCGTTGGGCATGAGCCTGCCCGGTTCCAGCTCTCAGGAGGCCGTCGGCAGCGACAAGGCGTCGGACAGTTTCCGCGCCGGTCAGCAGGTCATGGAGCTGCTCAGACGAGACATCAAACCGCGCGACATCATGACCCGCAAGGCCTTCGAAAACGCCATTCGCGTGGTGATCGCCCTCGCCGGCTCAACCAATGCCGTGCTGCATCTTCTGGCCATGGCGCATGCCGTGGATGTCGAGCTGACGCTGGATGATTTCGTCGAGCTGGGCAAGGTGTCCCCGGTGGTGGCCGACCTGCGCCCCAGCGGTCAATACATGATGAGTGAACTGGTGGCCATCGGTGGCATTCAGCCGCTGATGAAGCGCATGCTCGCCGCCGGCATGCTGCATGGCGATGCGCTGACGGTCACCGGCAAAACCCTGGCCGAAAACCTGGAAAACGTGCCTGACTACCCCGAAGGTCAGGACGTGATCCTGCCCTTCGACCAACCGATCAAAAAGGACTCCCATTTAGTGGTGCTGCGCGGCAACCTTTCGCCCACCGGTGCCGTGGCCAAGATCACCGGCAAGGAAGGTTTGCGCTTTGAAGGCACGGCGCGGGTCTACCACGGTGAGGAAGGCGCGCTGGCCGGCATCCTCAACGGCGAAGTCAAAGCCGGCGATGTGATCGTGATTCGCTATGAAGGCCCAAAAGGTGGCCCGGGCATGCGCGAAATGCTCTCGCCCACGTCGGCGGTCATGGGCAAGGGGCTGGGCAAGGACGTTGCGCTGATCACCGACGGCCGCTTCTCCGGCGGTTCACATGGGTTTGTCGTGGGTCATATCACGCCCGAAGCCTTTGATGGCGGGCCGATTGCGCTGATTGAAGACGGCGACAGGATCACCATCGACGCCGAATCACGGCAGATTACGGTCGATGTTTCCGACGCCGAACTGGCCGAGCGCAAAACCCGCTGGGTGCGCCCGGAATCCAAGTACAAACGCGGGGTGTTGGCCAAGTACGCGAAGACGGTGTCCAGCGCCTCGGAAGGCGCGGTGACGGATAAGTATCTCTAGGCGTTTCATGCGCGAGCTTGCGTCCGGCTCTGTAGCCCTGTAGCAGCTGTCGAGCTTGCGAGGCTGCGTTCGGTTCGGGCCGCGTTCGGACGAAGCAGTCGTAAGGTCAGACAATGCGGTGTGTCAGATTCACCGCGCACTCAGGGTTTACGACTGCTTCGTCCGAACGCGGCCCGAACCGAACGCAGCCTCGCAAGCTCGACAGCTGCTACAGGGATCGCGTTTTGGCTTAGAGTCTGAACCGATCCACCGACTGCGACAGCTTGCCCGCCAGGGTGGACAGCTCATCGGTGGTCGAGGCGGTCCGGCCGATGACCTTGCTGTTGCCTTCGGACATGCCGGCAATCATTTCGACCTGATGGGCGATTTCGTTGCTGGCCAGGCTCTGCTCACCGATGGTGCGGGTGATGTCATTGACCAGTTGCGTGGTGTTCAACGTGGCGTCGAGGATTTCGCGAATCGCGCGCTCGACGTCGGCGGTCACGGCCATGCCTTTGTCGACCTGCGCCACGCCCGCTTCCATGCTGGTCACCGCCTCGCGGGTGCTTTGCTGGATGCGTGAGACCATCGTGGCAATTTCCTGGGTGGAGGCGCTGGTGCGTCCCGCCAGGCTGCGCACTTCGTCGGCCACCACGGCAAATCCACGCCCTTGCTCACCGGCACGAGCGGCTTCGATCGCGGCGTTGAGCGCCAGCAGGTTGGTTTGATCGGCAATGCCCTTGATCACTTGGATGATGCTGAAAATCCCTTCGGACTCCTTGTCCAGCGTGCGGATCACCTGGGCCGATTGCTGCGCCGAACGCGCAATACCGTCCATGTCGTTGACCACCTGATGGATCACACGACCGCCATCCTTGGCCAGTGCCTCGGCTTGATTGGCCATGTTCAGCGCCCGCTCGGCATGCCGGGTGATCTCCTCGATGCTCGCGGTCATTTCGCTGGCGGCCGCCGCCATGGTGCTGGCCGCTACGCTTTGCTGCTGACTGCTCCCGGCCACTTCATGGCAGCCGCTACTCAATTGCTCACTCATGCCGCTCACGCCGTGGGCGTTGCTGCGCACTACTTCGATCATGCCGCGCAGGTCGCGCTGCATGGTCGCGAGGCTGCGAATCAGGGCGCTCGCTTCGTCGTTGTGAGCGGGTTCGACAATCGGTTCGCTCAGGTTGCCATGGGCGATGCTGTCGGCGATGCGGCTGGCGGTCTGCAACGGCCCCATGATGCTCAGAATCACCCAGCGGCCCTGGGCGAGCAGCAATAACAGGCTGGCGATGAGTACGCTGCCAAGGGTGAAGTTGGCGTTGCTGATGACTTTTTGAGTGCCGGCGCTGGTCTGTTGGGTGTTGGTTTCGATCAGTTCACTGAGAGCGGCCATCTGGTCTTCCAGCTGGCTGAACGCAGTATTGAAGGTGCCCAGATCTTTTTGAGCAGCCTCCGGATTTTCCAGCGCCAACCCGACGATCCGTTCGGCTGCGCTGATGTAGTTGTCGAGGCTTGGCTTGATCTTGCTCAGGCCCGCTTTAAGGGTGTCGTTGACCGGCAGCTTGAGGTTTTCACCGAGCATGTCACGAAAATGCGCCGCATGTTCCTCGATGGAACTGCGCACCTCGGCTTTGCTGCTGGTGCTTTTACCCAAGCCCACCACCATCGCGGAAAGCACGTCGGCGCGTAATGCGTCGTGCATCATGTCGGCTTCGAGGTGATTGCGCAGCACGGCCATACTGACCTCGTTTTCATTCACCGCCTCAGCCATCTGAGTGTTCCCCAGGTAACTGACCAGGCTCATGATCAACGCGGTAATCAGCCCGGTGCCAATCAGCAGAATCAAACGTAATTTTATGGACACTCTGTGGATCCTCTCTCAGCACGTTTGTCAGTGGCGTAAAGCCAACTGCGGATTGGTTTGCTGAAGAGGCTATCGGCTGGCGCAAGCCGTTATTTAAGCGAATATCCATACGCGCATGTCTTTACGACATGCGGTATGTTTTTTCGGTTTTGAGGGCGCCTGAATCAGGCAGCGGAGAAGAAGTAGCGCGTCAGGTGAAAGAAGATTGGTGCTGCGAAGCAAATCGAGTCCATCCGGTCGAGCATGCCGCCGTGGCCCTTGATCATGGTCCCCCAGTCCTTGGCGCTCAAACTGCGTTTGATCGCCGACATGACCAGCCCACCGAGAAAACCCATCACCACGATGACGAACGACATCATCAGTGACTGCCAGAAGCTGAAGGGGGTCATCCAGAACATGCAGCCGCCAATCAGTGTTGCAGACAGGCCTCCACCGACCAGTCCTTCCACCGTTTTTGATGGACTCACCAGCGGCGCTACCTTGTGTTTGCCGAAGAGCTTGCCGAACACGTACTGCAACACGTCACTCAACTGAACGACGAACACCAGGTAGAACAGCAGCAGCGCGTTTTGGCCCGTGAATCCTTCCAGATCCAAAAGCAAAAGTGCGGGCGCATGGCTGATGCAATAAATGCAGATCATCACGCCCCACTGGATCTTCGCCGTCCTTTCCAGGAAGCCGTCAGTGTCCTGGCTCAGTACCGCAATCGCCGGTAGCAGCAAGAATGAATACACCGGGATCAGCAGCGTGAACATCGAATACCAGTGCATACCGATCAGTATGTATTGCAGCGGGATCAGGATGAAGAACGCCGAAAACAGGGCGTTATGGTCACCCCGCCTGGTCGGTGTCAGGGTGATGAACTCCCTGAGCGCGAACAGTGAGATGAATCCGAACAGGACAACCGTTGCATTACCGCCCAGCAGGTAGGAAGCGAAGAAAATGATGACCATCCCCCACCAGGCATTCACGCGCTGATTGAGGTTTTCGATGGTCGAGACAGCGCCTTCCGTTTTGGCCCGCCGGGCCAGCAGTCGACCGGCGAGCGAAGCAATCGCCAGCAAGCACGCCAATCCAAAAAAGAACCACAAAAACTTTGCTTCAAGACTCATTTCGACAGCCCCACAATGGCGTTACGCGCGCGTTCCAGAAACACCTGTTTATCCTCGCCAGCAATCCTTTCCATCGGATTGCCGATACGGATCGTGCAGATGATCGGCAGAGGGACGTGTTTGCCTTTGGGCATGGAGCGATGAAGGTTTTCCAGGTAGATAGGCACCAGGTCGACATCGGGGAAGGTCTCGCTCAACCGGTAAAGACCTGATTTGAATTCCCCCGGCAGTGCCTCGGATGAGCGAGTGCCTTCAGGAAAGAAGATGATCGAATGACCCGCCTGCACCACATCGAAAATGGGCTCCAGGGCGTTTTTACCGGGCGCCGGTTTACGGTCAATCAGCACGGCGTTGAGCCCTTTCTGCGAGATGTACGACAGAAACCGGTTCTTTCCCCAGTAATCGGCAGCGGCGATCGGCTTCACATTTAACCTGGCCTCGGGCGGCAGGGCTGCAATGATGGCCAAGGTGTCCATGTGACTGGTGTGATTGGCGAAATAGATTCGCTGACGCGAGAGATCCGGCGGACTCTCCCACCTGGCCGTGACGCCAATAACCAGTCGAAGAACAGAAATCAACGCATTACTGATCCACATGGTCGGCCCCTTTCAGCTGCCTGGCGATCGCCAGCGTTCGCGTGACGCAGGTTGCGACTGAGCCAATGGCGATGACAGCCAGCGCGATCAACAGTACGTAGTGAGTGCCATAAACGCTGGCTTCGACGGCATTCAGCAGCAGTCCTGCGGTCATCACGGCCATTCGATGCTGCTTGGCCATAGGGCCGATGAAGGTCTGCTTGAGGCCAATCGAGCCGCCGAACACCCTGACATAAGCAGTCAGTGCCGCCGCCAGGGCAGCAAACCATCCGAGGTCGGATTGGCCAATGGCATACCCCAACCCTACGATCAGCAGGCTGTCGGCAATCCGGTCCGGGAATTCGTTGTAGAGACTGCCGATATCGGACTTCTTGCCGCCCTCAATCGCCACCATCCCATCGAAGAGATTGCACAGCAGGCGCAACTGAATGCCGATCGCGCAGCAGATCGAGCCAATGACACCGCTATCAATATTGAGCGCCACGACGCCGGCAAGCGCGAAGGCGATGCTGGCGACGGAAATCTGATTGGGGGAAATGTCTCTTTTCACCAGAATGTCGGTGATGCGTTTTGCCCAGCCCGCAGAGCGCGTCTTGATGGGCCTTCTGTTGTCATCCACTAGCCAATATCCCTATAAATGATGAGTTACTACGTGTTGCATTGTAATGGCGAGTCGCGCTGACTACACCCAGCAATATGAAGACTTTGCTAACGAACCCTGCTCGCCCAGGACAAAAGTTTTCACCTTCATTTTTCGGGACGTCGTTCTGACCTTAAACCTCGAGACAAGCCCTCAACGCAAGTTCGTTTTTTCTCGGCCGCAGAACATTGCCGAACTGAAAGCGCTGACCGCCGAGAACCTGACCATCACCGTATCGGGTGACGTAGCGTTGGTCCTTCATCACTTCTCGGCACAAGCGCTCAAAGGCACCGAAGTGGTTCCGACCGAAATCGAGAACTTCCAGATTTGGCAAAAACAGAAAGGCCACGGGTTGCTGGTAGGCCGACAAGCGTTCAAGTTCTGATTTTCGTAACGAAGGGGACATCGGTCAGCCAGGCTGCGGTGTCCCTACCCTCCCCTTTTACCTACCGTTGATCCGCGAGTGCGCGGCGGAAAAGTCTGTCGATTCAAACTGCGACCACTTGTAGAAAAGGCCAGCGAGCCTTATAACTCCGGGCCTTCTGATCGAACAGATCGGGCTGATGATTCACCGGATTAATCCGTAAAAGCCCTTCTTCGACATCGTTCAAACCGTAAGGCGCATACACCTCGCCGGTCACCACATCCAGACCGATACACGTCCCCGCAATCAGATACCGATCGATGCCATCCTTTGTCGACTGAAGCTTGGGATAAGCCCTGCCAAATCGCTGACCGTACCAAAGGTGAACCCGTGCCTGGTTCTTGATTTCGATGTTTACGTCGAGGTCGTGAAAGAGTTTCCGGGCGGCGATGATGACTTCATTCTCGGCCTCCCACGACACGTCTTTATCAAAGTAGAAAACGTCGTAATCCTTGATGCCCCAAGCGGCGGGAAGCCCGGCTTGATGATTCCAGACCGCCTGAAAAAGGCAGCCCGCCGTCAACAGGCATTGGTTCAGGCCGAGTGAAGGTAAGCGTCGGGCAATCTCGGCGTTTGCCGGATTGGCCATCGCGATCTCAATCAACGTTTCAGCGGTTAACGTCATGCTCTCTCCATGGGATGCGTCAAATCCTGGGGGCTGACGATACCTTAAAACCGCCTGACGAAAGACCGGACAACTGGGTTTCACTCCACTCGGCAGACCGCTACAGTGGCGCGACCGATACCTGAGAAACGATGAACATGGATGCACTTCACCAAGGAAGTTGCCTGTGCGGCGCAGTGAAATATCGAGTGGCCGCCGAGCTGAAAGCGGTTACCCATTGCCATTGCAGCCAATGTCGCAAGGGCCACGGGGCAGCATTCGCGACGTATGCAAGCGCCCTCAGGTCGGCGATTACGATCGTTGCGGGGGGCGAGACGCTCAAAACCTTTCACTCATCTGAAGGCGTCGCACGACAGTTCTGTGGCGAGTGCGGCTCTTCGCTGTTCTGGTCTGATTCCAAAGGTGAGTATTCGGATTGGATGTCCTTGGCGATAGGCACGCTGGATACCCCGTTCCTGAGTGAAAAACAGAAACACGTGTGTGTTGCATCGAAAGCGCCGTGGTACGCAATCGAGGATCAGTGGCCACGGACGGAGTGAGCGCTTTCGGCCAAGAAGCGGAACCACATGATGTACATTGATACCTGATCCCAAATTCACTGATGGGAGGGACCGTATATGACGACGCGAACTGAAACTGCCATCCTGGCCGGTGGCTGCTTCTGGGGCATGCAGGATTTGCTGAGACGTTACCCCGGCGTGCTGTCCACGCGGGTAGGCTACTCGGGCGGCGATGTGCCCAATGCGACTTACCGCACCCATGGCACGCATGCGGAAGCGATCGAGATCGTGTTCGATCCGGACCAGATCAGCTATCGCCAGATCCTCGAGTTTTTCTTCCAGATCCACGACCCGACAACGAAGAATCGTCAGGGCAACGATGTGGGTATGAGCTACCGTTCTGCACTCTTCTATCTCAACGATGAACAGAAGCAGGTGGCCGAGGACACGGTGGCCGACGCTGATGCATCTGGCTTGTGGCCCGACAAGGTCGTGACTGAAATCGTGCCCGCAGGCCCGTTCTGGGAAGCAGAGCCGGAACATCAGGACTACCTCGAACACTATCCCAACGGCTACACGTGCCATTTCATTCGGCCAGACTGGAAACTGCCTAAACGAGGGTGATGGTCAGGCCAAAAATGGTCCCGCCGGCAGCTGTCGGCGAGACCGAGTCCGTGTGCTGCACGCCGAATAACCATGCTCCTACGCCGGAAAAGCCCCGCCCTTCCCTGCCACCACATACAGGTGGTCGGAAGATTTGCCTTTTTCCTCCAGGCGCGCCTCAATGCCCGGCAGGCTACGCTGGCCAATTCGCTCAATCGTCCTCATGCAACTTGATACCGCGGGCGTGAAGCAGATGCGGGATCACCAGCACCAGCAGCGTTAGCGCGAGGAACGCGGCCGATATCGGTTGCGTCACAAACACCAGCCAGTCTCCCTCGCTGATGGACAACGCATTGCGCAGCTGCTTTTCAGCCATCGGCCCGAGCAGCATGCCGACGATCACGGGGGCGACGGGAAAATCGAAACGACGCATCAGCACCCCACCCCAACCGATCGCCAACATCAGAAAAAGGTCGAAGGAAGAATGGCGCATGCCGTACACGCCGATGGTGGCAAACACCAGAATGCCGGCGTTCAGGTACGGCCGGGGAATCTGCAGGAGCTTGACCCAAAGGCCCACCAACGGGAGGTTCAACACTAACAGGATCACGTTGCCGATATACAGCGAGGCCACCAGGGTCCAGACCAGTTCCCCCGACGTCTGGAAGAGCATCGGCCCCGGTTGCAGGTTGTAGTTCTGGAACGCGGCCAACAGAATCGCCGCAGTGGCGGACGTCGGGATGCCGAGCGTCAGCAGTGGCACCAAAGAACCCGTCGCGCTCGCGTTGTTGGCCGCCTCGGGACCGGCAACGCCCTCGATCGCCCCCTCGCCCTTGTTGCCTGCAAACTCTTTCGGGTACTTGCTCAGTTTGCGTTCCGCCGAATAGGACAGGAACGTCGGAATTTCAGCGCCACCGGCCGGAATCGACCCGAATGGAAAACCGATCAACGTGCCCCGTAGCCAGGCGGGGACCGAGCGTTTCCAGTCAGAGCGCGTCATCCACAACGAGGTCAAACGGTGCCGACCGGACGCTTCTTCTTTTTGATAAAGCAGGCTGTACAAGGCTTCACCCACTGCAAACAAACCGACCGCCACGAGCACGACTTCGATGCCATCAACCAACTCCGGCACCGCCAAGGTGTAGCGGGCAATGCCCGAGGTCGAGTCCAGGCCGATCAAGCCGATGGTCAGTCCAATCCCGAGCGAGACAAAACCACGCAGCATCGAAGCACCGAGTACCGCAGACACCGTCGTGAAGGACAACACCAGAATCGCGAAATACTCGGCAGGACCAAACTTGAGCGCCAGCGTGGCAACAATAGGGGCAAATAACGTCAGGAACACCGTCGCGATAGTGCCGGCAACAAATGACCCTATCGCGGCCGTTGCCAGGGCCGGTCCTGCCCGGCCGTTGCGCGCCATGAGATTGCCTTCCAGGGCCGTGACCATGGAGGACGATTCGCCGGGCGTATTGAGCAGGATAGAGGTGGTCGAGCCGCCGAACTGCGCGCCGTAATAGATGCCGGCGAACATGATCAAGGCGCCCGTAGGATCGACCTTGGCGGTAATCGGCAGCAACAACGCCACCGTCAGCGCCGGCCCAATACCCGGCAAGACACCAATGGCGGTGCCGAGCAAACAGCCGATAAAGCCCCACATCAAATTGATCGGTGTCAGCGCAGCAGAAAAACCAATGGCCAAGTTCGCAAGAGTTTCCACCTTGATTACCTCCTTCAGCCCGGGTCAGATCCAGGCGTTGACAAGGGGCGGCAGGGAAACCCCTAGCCCGGCGTTGAACAGCCAGTAAATCGGCAGGGTCAAGGCAATGCCGATGGCGAGGTCCTTCACCGGACGACGACTGCCAAACCCCCGCGCCGAACAGGCAAACAGCAGCCCGGCGGCCAATACGAACCCGATGAGGTTAATCAGCATGGCCACCCCCACAAGTCCCGCCGTCACCCAGGCTGCGCCGGATTTGCCGCCGGGCAGCGCTTGGGCGGCTTCGTCGCTGTGGTCTGCCAACTCGCGAAAACCACCGGTGACGGCCTGATAACACAGCAACAGACCGACAACGCCCAGGAACACCGCGACGGCGTACGGATAGACGTGGGCTCCCAGGATGACGAAGCCCATCTCGGGAGGAAAGCGGAATGCGCCCACCGCCAACACGGCGCTGATGGCAATCACTCCGGCGCCGATCGCCAGTTGTACCGGCACGATTGCGCGAGACTGAGTCATTTCGAAACCAGCCCGACCTCGACCAGCATTGCACGCAGCCGCACATGCTCTTCGTCGACGAATTTGCCGAACTCATCGCCGGTCAGGACGTTGGGTGCCCATTTGTTGGTGTCGATATTGTCTTTCCAGACCTTGCTGTTGGCGGCAGCCACGACGGCGTCGATCACTGCTTTGCGCTGCTCGGGCGTGAGGTTCGCGGCACCGTAAACACCGCGCCAATTGCCGATGGTCACGTCGTAGCCTTTCTCCTTGAGGGTCGGGGCATCGATGCCTTCAATGCGTTCTGGCGCGCCGATGGCAAGTACTCGGAACTGGCCGTTCCTGATGTATTGGCCAAGCTCGGCATAACCACCGGTGATCACCTTGATCTGCCCGCCCAATGCTTGAGCAACGACTTCACCCCCACCCGCGAAGGCGACGTAATTCACCTTGTTGACCGGCACACCCATTTTTGCGGCCAATTCGGCAATGCCGATGTGATCGATCGACCCCTTGGAGCCACCGCCCCAAGAAATACTGGTCGGCTTGTCTTTGAAGACTTTCAGCAAGTCCTCCAGGGTTTTGAATTCAGACTCCTTGCGGACGGCAATCACGTTGTATTCGGTAAACAGCCGAGCAATCGGCGTTACGTCCTTCAAGGTGATTTGCGGTTTGTTTTGTTCAATGGCAGTGACCATGATCGCACCGACAACCAGCAGCGCATTCGGATCACCCTTGGTGCTGTTGGCGAACTGCGCCAGCCCCAATGTCCCCCCTGCTCCGCCCTTGTTCTCGAAGGTGGTGGATTTGGCCGTGTTGGCCTCGATTAAAGCTTTGCCCAGAACCCTGGCGGTCTGGTCATAGCCGCCACCCACAGAACCCGGGGCCATGAACTTGACGGTGTCCAGCGCAAAGGCCGGTGTCGCGAGTGCAGCAGCGGTAACGGCCGTTGCGATGCAGCGGCTGAATCGACGGAACAAGGCGGACATAAGTTGTCTCCCGATTGCATTGTTTTTATAGGTGCCGGGTGAACGCCGAGCAGGGCGAACAAACCCTGCTCAATGAACACTGGCCTGCGGATAAGCGTAGGCCATGGTTAGGGAGACAGCATTTAACCAATTCGCTATCGTCACTCGCCTATGAACCGGCCAAGCAAGCTATTGATGTTCAAACTTCTACTTCTTCAGAAACATTTGCTCGGCGTAGCGTTGAAAAATGTCGGACTATTCTAAAAACCCTCTGCGGTGAAAACTCGCCAGGACTCACGTAGATCAATGATCTGCAACAGGAGACTTGTCATGAACGGCATGCTCGGCAGCATTGGATTGTCACTGTTACTGGCTGCAACGGCGGCGTTCGCGCATCACGGCTGGAGTGAATACGACTCCAGCACCCCCCTGCAGTTGAACGGCACGATAGAAGAATCCGGTTACTCCCATCCACACGGCTTCGTGCGTCTCAAAACACAAGACAAAACCTGGAACGTCGTCCTGGCACCACCCTCGCGCATGGAGAACCGCGGCCTTTCCCGGGACATGCTGAGTGTGGGGAACACGGCCAGCGTGGTCGGCTATCAGAATCGAAACAAACCCGATGAAATGCGCGCCGAACGCATCACGGTCGGCGGCAAAACCACAGAGTTGAGATGATGCAGGCCATCGATACCAGCGCTGGTTCGGGTCCGGACAGCTGGCTGGACTGGGTGGGTGACTCGCAGCTTGGCGCGGCCATGCGGGGCGACCTGTGGTTGTATCCGATGGTCGAGGTGGTTCACATCATTGGATTTGCGGTGCTTGTCGGCTCTGTGGTGATGTTCGATCTACGGGTGCTCGGGCTGTCGAAAGAGATTGCGGTAACAGCCCTGGCTCGCCACCTCCTGACCTGGTCCATCCTGGCCCTGCTGTTGATCGTGCCCGCCGGGCTGATGATGTTTTCAGCCCATCCCCATGACTTCGCCTCGAATGACATTTTCATCTTGAAGCTATGCCTGATCGCCACTGCCGGGCTCAACGCTGCTCTTTTCCACGTCGGGGTATACCGCTCGGTCACCCAGTGGAACACGGGCACTGCGGCGCCTGGAATCGCAAAAATCCAGGCGCTGCTTTCGATTGGGTTATGGGTCAGCGTGGTGATGTGCGGTCGGCTATTGGCGTACACCTGATCATCAGGTATTGGTTTTCAACTTGGTCCACAGGCGAGTAGTCAACCGTGCGATGGCAGCGGGAAGTTCCTCTACGGTAAACAGCTTGTCCAGCACACGTGTCGGCGGGTAAATCGCCAGGTCCTGCTTCACAGCCGGAACAACATATTCATCCGCCGCAAGGTTGGGGTTGGCGTAATGGATGCTGTTGCTGATGTTGGCAATGACCTGCGGTGTCAGCAGGTAGTTCATGTAGGCGTAGCCATTCTTCTCGTGCGGCGCGCTCTTTGGCATGACCACCATGTCGAACCACAGGGTGGAACCTTCGTCAGGGATCGAATAGGCGATTTCAATGCCGTTGTTGGCTTCCTTGGCGCTGGCGGCCGCCTGCACGATGTCGCCATTGAAACCGATCACCGCGCAGACATTGCCGTTCGCCAGGTCGCTGATGTACTTGGAGGCGTGGAAATACTGGACGTAAGGTCTGATTTTGAGCAGCGCCTGCTCGGCTTTCTTGTAATCCGCCGGCTCGTGACTATGGGACGGCAACCCCAGGTAATTCAGGGTGATCGGCAGGATCTGCGTAGGGTTATCGATAATCGCCACGCCGCACTGGCTCAGCTTTTTAATGTTGTTCTCATCAAAAAACAGATTCCAGGAATGGGTGACATCGGTGCTGCCGAAGATCGCCTTGATCTTCTCGACGTTGTAGCCAATACCCGCCGTGCCCCACATGTACGGATAGCCGTATTGATTACCCGGATCATTGACCTCGAGTTTTTTCATCAGTGCCGGGTCAAGGTTTTTCCAGTTGGGTAACTGGCTTTTGTCGAGTTTCTGAACCGCCCCGGCTTTGATCAATCGGGACAGAAAATGGTTCGAAGGGCTCACCACGTCATAGCCGGTGTTGCCGGTCATCAGCTTGGATTCCAGCACTTCGTTACTGTCGTGAATGTCGTACGTTGCCTTGATCCCCGTTTCCTTGGTGAACGTGGTCAAGGTGTCGTCGGCGATGTAGCCGTTCCAGTTTGAAATATTGACGACTTCGTCAGCGTAAGTGGCTGCTGACAACGTCGACAGCACGACCATCAGGGAAATGTTGTTGACGCGCATGTTCAATCACCGTGTGTTTGATGAGTTTTTATTGTTTGATCGCCGGGTGTTCTAGATTTCTGTTTTGGCCCTGACCGCCTCCACGCGCATTCGAAGCATGGCACCGATATCGAGCAAGGGGCGCGGCGGCAGCCAGCCCGGCGCGGCTCTGCGCATCACTGATTCGAGGATGGGCGAGCTGTCACCCGACGCCAGTTCGGCGAGCAAGCGTCCCCAAAGGGTGCCGCGTGCGACGCCCGAACCATTGCAGCCGGCCACCGCAAACACACCCTCGTCGACCTTGGCGAAATACGGTTGCCCGGTGCGTGAAGCGCTCAAGTGTCCGGTCCAGGTGTATTGAATGTCCTGCTCGCTCAGGAACGGGAAGCGTCGTTGCAAGCCGAGCACATGGTGTTTGCGACGGTACAAAAGCTCACTGTCGGATAAATCCCGAGATCGGTATTCCGCCGTATTGCGGATCATCACGCGGCGGTCCGGGGTCAGTCGCACCGTGGCGCCCAGTGGCCGGGTGGACAGCACGCCCCAAGGCTCAACCGCGCCGATGGACTTGAACTCGGCGTCGCTGAGTGGTCGCGTGAGGCTGGCGCTGAGTTCCATCGGGAACGTCCCGCTGTCTTCTATTCCGGAGCGCGGGATGAACGCGTTCAGGCACACCAGGACTTGCCTGGCTTCGATGCTTCCATCGGTGCCATTGGCACGAATACGCCCTTTGCCCAAACGCTCCAGACCCGTGATATCGGTGTTCTCAAACAGGGTCACCGTGTCCGGCAGCGTATCCAGCAGGCCCTTCACGTATTTCGCGGGTTGCAGCAGTGCGTTGCCATTGCCGCACCAGATCGCGGCCTGGTAATGCGCGGTGCCCAGTTT
This sequence comes from Pseudomonas svalbardensis, assembly GCF_030053115.1. Classification (NCBI taxonomy): domain Bacteria; kingdom Pseudomonadati; phylum Pseudomonadota; class Gammaproteobacteria; order Pseudomonadales; family Pseudomonadaceae; genus Pseudomonas; species Pseudomonas svalbardensis. The sequence continues at coordinate 3,796,204 of NZ_CP125619.1, forward strand.
TTTGCTCAGCGGTTCACCTTCCAGAAAGTGCGCAGAGGCGCCGACAGCGCGTAGCGTTGCCAGTTTGGCCGCGACATCGGTCAACTTGGCGGGATCGTTGACGGCGAAGTAGTAGCCCGATTCCCTGAATTCACATTCGATGCCCAGACGAGCAATGCGCTGGCGCACTTCGTCACTGGCAGCACGGGAAATCGAGGTATCGACTTCAAAACCGGCAAATCCCGGGTTGCCGATCAGCTCATCCTTGGCCGGATGTTCGTGACCCACCACGAAACCTGAATTGCGCGCCGAGGCGCCCTGTGCGGCCCGTTGTCTGTCGACAATCACGATGCGCGCCTGAGGGTGCATTTCAGCGAGTGTGTGAGCGGCGCACAGGCCGGTGATACCGGCACCGACAATCAGCCAATCGGCTTTTTGCGTGCCTTTGAGAGCATCGCGAGCGGGTGAACTCCCCGCTTGCGCAATCCAGCCACATACATTGGTCATGCATCACCTCATCTGCCTGTCGTTCTGCAAGCACCGCACATGACGTCATCGCATGAGTATTTCCGGCTGGTGCTGGCTAGAGCTAGAATCTATAAGGCCTGTAGTGATACAACCAACGTTATAAAATCATCGAGCTATTCAAAAAACGCATGGATAAAATTCACCACGTTCCTTCTCTCCAGGCCTTGCAGGCGCTGGTCGAGGTCGCAGGCTCGGGCAGCTTCACGCACGCGGCGCAAAAGCTGTGCCTGACCCAAAGCGCAGTGAGCCGAAAAATCCAGCAGTTGGAGAGCCACTTCGACTTGCCGATGTTCGTGAGGAATAACCGCAGTGTTCGGCTGACACCGGAAGGCGAACAGGTGCTTGCGACCGCCCGAAGTATCCTGGCGCAACTGAAAACCCTTGAAGATCGGCTGACACCGCAAAAACGACCCTTTCGCATACGCATGCATGTGTCGCTGGCGGTTCGATGGTTGCTGCCAAAGTTGAGCGAGTTCTATCGAAGTCATCCGCAGGTTTCGCTGTCGATCGAAACCGTGGCCACGGAAGTGGTGGAGCCGGCCATCGACAGCGACGCCTACATCCTCTATCTGCCAGAGCCTTCCCGCGATCCTGACTGCCTGACGTTGTTCGAGGAGGCGCTGGTGCCGGTGTGCGCCCCAGGCCTGGGTAGCACGACCCAACCGTTGGAGTCGGTGGCCGATCTCGTGCGTTTCCCGCTGTTGCATCGCTCGGCGGACAAGCATGACTGGTTCCGGTGGCTGCAAGCCAATGGCGGCCAGTCACTTGAGGACTACCGCCATATCCCCTTCAACCTCGACGAGTTGGCGCTCGATGCGGCGGCGCGAGGGCTGGGGGTCGCCATGACTGACCTGACACTGGCAGGAGAATCCCTCGAACGAGGCGTGCTCGTCGTTCCGTTCGGCCACCCCTTGAAGACCCGCGGCATTTACGCCTTGAACCTGCAACCTTCCGCCGCCGCTCATCCAGCCTGTTCGCTGATCATGCAATGGTTTGCCCAACAGGCCGAACAGCCAGCAGGCGAAGTTTGACCACCCGGGATTGACCACTACGTTCCGCGCCCCAACCCTTCTCTCGCATTGGCAAACGCAGCGCTCGCCTCTTGAACCAGCTTGCGCCATTCAACGCTGTTGATGAGTCCGGTGCGTTCCATCTCATCGGCAGCCTTGAGCAACTCGTCATATTGCTCTTCAGCATCCATCCGGATTTCGGGCACTTTCAGGAGCTGATACCAGGCCGCCAGGGCTTCGCTCTTTTGATCATCACTCATGCTCAAACTCCCAAATACAGTCTTCATTTGGAAGTTTTCTTATGGGTGGCGTTCCTCGCTCCCGACATACGGCAGTCAGGCATGAAGACAGTCGCACCACCGCCGCTGCCTGGCACACCAAGCCGTCCTGGTACGCAGTCTCCAGCCTCGATCAGACCATCAACCCAGACCTGGAACGCTTCCTCGCCAAACGCAAGAACGCGACCACCATCGAGCTGCCGTCGAGCCATCTGTCTTTGGTCTCCCACTCCAAAGAAATCGTTGACCTGATCCTCGAAGCCGCTGGTCGCCAATCGTAACGTCGGCGCCGTTTCGTTACAAAATTGTCATTCAACTGTGGGTCGGTTGTGCGGATCGCCTGGTTAACCTGAATTCACTGTCAGGCAACCCATCGGCAGCCAACCCGCCCCTGAACAGAGGGAATCATCATGAAAATGTTAGTCCTCGGTTTTGCTGCTCTCCTCGCCACCGGTTCGGCGTTTGCCGCTACCCAGACCGCCGAACCTGTCATCCACGACAAGACCGGTTTCTTCGTCCACCTGGATATTGCCAAAGACCTGTCCAGCAATATCATCACGCAAGAATGCGGCATCGTCCCCGCGCAGCTGATTTACCTCGACCATCAGGGTCGCAAGCACGTGCTGGATTACCAGGTCCAGGGCATGGGTTGCATTGGTGACAATTGAGCAGACGCCTGTACTCACAAAGGATCGGGCTACACTGGCGCCACTGGCTGACCTCTGTAGCCCGCCGCCGCGACAGGTATATCTGGGCCGAACCGATGTTGCTGCGCCGCGCCCTGGCCAACCTTTGCGCCAACGCGATCAAATACGGCGCGCCTGACTCCGAACTGCTCATCCGCGCCACACCCGCGGCCGACGGCATCCGCCTGCAAGTGCGCAACCGCGGCCAGACCATTGCCGCCGAACACTTGCCCCGACTGTTCGAGCGCTTCTACCGCGTCGACGAATCCCGCGAACGCCGGCGCACTCCAACGGCCTGGGCCTGTCGATCGTGGCGACGATCATGCAGCTGCACAATGGGGCTTACAGCGTTAGCAGTGCTGACGGCATCACCTGCTTCGAGCTGTTTTCCGGCGCGGCAATTGGATGAATGAGGTCCCGACGGCATTCCCACGCGGACGGTTCGACGCCTCGACGTGGGAACGATCAAGCCCGGACGTGTACCGCGGACGTGTACCGGGCTTTTTTATTTTCTTTTCTGCGCTTTTGACCGGATCAGACGAATCAAAAAGCGACTTCAACTGAACTGGCCAAAAACGCCACCCCCCTTGAGCAGTTTTGGCATAGGCCAACATCATCGCTGTGTCTAGACTCACCCCCATATAACAGTGCGAAAGCACACTTGAGTCCAGGACTGTTCCAGGGGAACCCGCATGAACCCATCCGACATTTTTGTTATCAGCGCCGTCCGCTCGGCCATCGGCAGCTTTGGCGGTTCGCTCAAAGATGTGCCACCTATCCAACTGGCCACTGACGTTTGCCGCGCCGCCATTGAACGTTCGGGGCTGGCGCCTGAACACATCGGTCACGTGGTGATGGGGCATGTGATCCCGACGGAAGCACGTGACGCCTACATCTCTCGTGCCGTGGCGATGAATGCCGGCCTGCCGAAAGAGACGCCCGCCTTCAACGTCAACCGCCTCTGCGGTTCTGGTTTGCAGGCCATTGTCAGCGCAGCACAAAGTTTGATGTTGGGAGACGCAGGCGCTGCGCTGGCGGGTGGCGTCGAGTCCATGAGCCGCGGGGCCTATCTGTTGCCGCAGGCGCGCTGGGGCGCACGCATGGGTGATATGCAAGCCATCGACTACGTGCTCGGCGCTCTGCAAGACCCGTTTGGCGGTTTCCACATGGGCATTACTGCGGAAAACATCGCCGAGCGCTATGGCATCACTCGTCAGGCTCAGGATGAGTTGGCGCTGCTCAGCCAGCAACGGGCGGCCCGGGCGATTGCTGAAGGGCGGTTTACCGACCAGATCGTGCCGATCGAAGTGGCGTCCCGCAAAGGTACCGTGACGTTTGCGACGGACGAGCATGTCCGCGCCGAGGTTAATGCCGAGCAATTGGGCAAGATGAAACCAGCCTTCAAAAAAGACGGCAGCGTCACCGCCGGCAACGCGTCGGGCCTCAATGATGGTGCCGGAGCACTGATCATGGCCACGGGGCAGATGGTTCTCGACCAAGGCCTCAAGCCCATCGCACGACTGGTCGGTTATGCCCATGCCGGTGTGGAACCAGAGCTGATGGGGTTGGGACCGATCCCCGCCACCCGCCTGGTCCTCAAACGCGCCGGCTTGACCGTTGCCGACCTGGATGTCATTGAGTCCAACGAAGCATTCGCGGCCCAAGCGTGTGCCGTGGCGCAAGAACTGGGCTTCGACCCGGAGAAGGTCAACCCGAACGGTTCGGGGATTTCTCTGGGCCACCCGGTGGGTGCGACCGGTGCGATTATCGCCACCAAGGCAATTCACGAACTGCACCGTGTTCAGGGTCGTTATGCCCTGGCAACCATGTGCATCGGCGGCGGCCAAGGCATCGCCGTGTTGTTCGAACGCGTCTGATCGGCCCAAACGAAGACGGTGCCCATTGTGGACGCCGTCTCGTTTTACCGCGATGGAATCTGTGCGAAATGCACTCCGATTTCAGCTCGGTGTAAGTCTCGATCACTGCGCAACCACACTCGCGCCCCATACTCGATTACTGACCAGGCACGACCTTGCCGCAGACACCGCGGACGACCCCGTTGCAGGCCGGTCGGTATCTCGACGGGCATCATTTTTTCAGGCCCGGAGGTTCTACTAAACTACTCAGGACTACGCAGATTCAGTGAATGATTTCACAGTACTGCTAAAGTGAAAGCACGCGTCGCCACATGCTCCCAAAGCCTGTAATTTTCGAAGGTGGGTGGCTAATCACGGTGACGCCAACGCTCTCCAGCGAGGGCAGCATGAACTGAATCGCGTCATCATCGAGCGCGAGGGGCAGCAGACATGAGGTCTAAATATGATATTTGAGCCCAACAGCACCCGTTCCGTTCTCCAGCGAAGAAGCAGTACCAGTATCGTTATTCAGGCTGGTCTCGATTGTGTTGCGGTGACCGGCGTTGCGTGGTTTTTGATCAATTATCATATCGGCTTCATAACGCAGTCCTATGTCATCCTGCTCCTGTTGCTGCTGGGGGCGTTGGCCGTTGTGTACGACCACTATGCTATTTACCGCAGCAATGTTGTTTTTACCGTCAAAGCCTTCAAGCTTTTGAAAGCATGGACTGCAACGTTTGGCTTTCTCGTTGCCATGGCCTTTCTTACCAAGCAAAGCGAACAGTACTCGCGTTTATTGGTCGGGCAGTTATTTGTTATTGGATATTTTGCTCAGTTGCTTTTGCACCTCGCGACACGCGAGATGCAGAAGACGTTTTTGGCCCACTCGACTCAATTGGAAAACTCGCTCATCATTGGCTCGGGCGAACTGGCCAGCTATCTTCACAAGAAGATCAGCAATAATCCCTGGCTCGGTGAGCGCATAGTCGGCTGTGTGTTGATTGGCGCGGACGATGATCGGGGAAAGGAAAGTCTGGAAGGCGCGCAACGCCTGTCGATACTGGGCGATATCTCCGACCTTGATGAGTTAGTTGTTAAACATGCCATTCGTACCGTCTATTTCGTGACCCCACTGGGTGGCTCAGAGGTCATCCAGGATGTTTATTTAAGGCTGTTCGATAAACACATCTCTGTTAACTGGGTGCCTGACATTTTCTCGTTGCGCCTGATCAACCACAGTGTTCGCGAGATTGCCGGCATTCCCGTGCTGACCTTGTCTGAAACTCCGCTGATGGGGATGCGTCTGTTTCTGAAGAACCTTGAAGACAAAGTCCTGGCCTTTCTCATTTTGGTTCTTGCAGCGCCAGTCCTGGTAGCCGTCGCCATTGCCATCAAGCTCGATAGCCCCGGCCCCATATTCTTTCGTCAGCAGCGCATGGGGTGGAGTGGAGAAGCTTTCCGTATCTGGAAGTTCAGAAGCATGGTCGTCCATCAGCCGGAAGACGGCGTCGTCAAGCAGGCGCAAAAGAATGACCCGCGCATGACCAGAGTTGGGGCCTTTATTCGGCGAACCAGCCTCGATGAACTACCGCAGTTGTTCAACGTTTTGATGGGGGAAATGTCTCTGGTGGGGCCTCGCCCGCACGCTATTCAACACGATGTGCAGTACTCGCCCGATGTCTCTGGCTACTTTGCGCGTCACAACATTAAGCCGGGCATCACAGGCCTGGCTCAGGTACGTGGCTATCGTGGTGAAACGAAGGATATAGATCAGATGATCCGGCGTGTTGACTCGGACATTGAATACATTAACAACTGGTCGCTATGGCTCGATTTCGTCATTCTTGTACGAACGGTGTTTGCCTTCTCCGGCAAGCATGCCTATTAGCCAGTCCTGAGTGCCTGGACGATCTCAAGGCCATCCATATGTGGTTATACGGGCAAAAGCCCAAAACCCATTTCGCGATATCGATTAGCGACTTCCTCGTCACCCGGACCGTCCAGCAACCCAAGATGAAGTGTCAAACTCTGGCCTTCGACCGCAAACAGAGGCGTCTCCCAAAGAAATTGCGCTGCGTCCACCTTGGGCAGTCGAACAAACAAATAGCCGTGATTGCCCAGCGTATCAACATCACCGCCACGTCTTCTCTTCCACTCAAGAAGTCCATCGTCCGGGCGTGCCAGGCAAGTGCCGATATCATAATAGTCAAAACCATTTTCTATCGGCCATTCAAGCGCCATGAACGTGGTAATCGAGTTGATTTCACTTATCCAACTTCAACTGACTATCAACCGCTTGAGATTCAGCACCCAGTAGAACCTTTACAAATTCCCGCTGTGTTTTCCTGCCCACATAGAGAATGTCGTGGAGGCTATCTTCCCGCAGTCTGAACCTGACAATTTCCCCGCGCCAAAAACAGGCTCGCCCAAGTATATCCCGCAGCCAGGCAGCAGCTTTCCTTAGCTCAAAACACATCGAAGGAGCCGGGAGATATAAACTTACGCATCAACTCTGCTATGTATTCTTTCATTTGGTTATTAGCACAACTCAAGGAAGGGGTATTTGAGTTTACAAACCATCTATTTTGAACACGTCACCTTTCCTTTGTCCCTGTAGATCAATGTGCGCAACAAGAACATTGGATTACCCACCACATAACGTCTGAATAATCGCTTTGGCTCACCTATCAGCCTGAACACCCACTCACAACCGAGTCGACGCACCCATTGCGGAGCACGCGTCACCTTGCCACCGAGAAAATCCAGGATCGCCCCTCCGCACACGACCAGACAGGGCACGCCGCTGACGGCTAACCTGGCAGCAACGGCTTCTTGCTTGGGCATGCCCATACCCAACACAACCAGTTCCGGCTGAAACTGTCGGGCAAGGTTTATGTAAGCATCCACTGGCGCGAAACCATGGTGAGCAGAAACTACATTGACCGCAAATAGCGCTTCGCCACGCTGCACCGCATTGGCTAGAAAGGGTTCTTCTGTGCCCCAGAAAGCCACGCGCCGGCCCTTGAATGCTGCCAGTAATTTGGGGATGAAATCGGTGCCATTCATATTTAGCCCTGGCTCCAAGCCGAGTCGACGAAACAGGATGGCCATGCCGGAGCCATCCCGTAACAACACGTCCGCAGCCAGCAGCGCGTTAAAGTAGTCGGTATTGGCTGCCACCAGATTCATGGCATGGGCATTGGCGAACCCGAGCACTGTCGTCACGTCAGGTCTGGATAACGCATCAATCAAGGCTTGCTCGTCATCAACATCGCTGACCACCCTGAGTTTCTGGGTAATCGTTTGCCAGCTGTGCTGCCAGGATAAAGCACGCATTAGCTGTCATCTCGCTTCGAACGCACCCATTCAACCTGGCGCTTAAGCAAAAATCCGAGATACAGAGGAATTTTCTTCAGCGCGTAGAACGGCGCATACAACAAGGCTGAAAAAGAAATAATCCCGCGACCAAATTGGCTCCATGCCAGCAAAATAGTGACACCCAATATTGCCACCCCGGAAGAAGCCATCAATGCTGGCGCCCAAGCTCCGGACAGCATAAATACCAACCATGACAGACCAAATACAGCCCCCAAGGCCAACGTCAACAAGGCCAACGGAGGGACCAGCAAATCCAGCGTCATCGCCAGCAGACTCCAGTTACGCTGGCCAATCGACTCCACCAGCAACTTTGGCGTATCCCCAAGGATTACCCCTAGATGTCCATGTTCCCAGCGCGTACGCTGGGTAGTTAAGCCTTCATCGCTGCGCGGAAAATAACTGGTCACCAGTGCATCGGGGCAGAACAAAGGCGGCTTGCCGCTTCGGCATAAATCCAGGCCCATCTTCAAATCTTCAACGATGTGGCCACTGGCCAAATTGATCAACGTCAGGTCCCGCCAGACGACAGCCATTCCCGTGCCCATTAGCTGACAGGGCAAACCAAGCCGGGTCCAACCCTGCGGCCGTACCCGATTCTTCACGCACCAGGCAAACTCGGCAAGCCGCACTTTCAGCCCGGAACCTGCTGGAGCACGCATTAAATTAAGTGCTTGCGCTGGCCGCCCTGAGTCGATGCAACAGATTGCCAAACGCTCAATAGAACCCTCGGCCACCTGGCAATCCGCATCGATAACAATCATGACGTCCGGCGCATCGCTCGCCAAATGACGCACCCCACAGTCCAGCGCATAACCCTTGCCCCGCTGCTGATCATTGCTGCGCTCCACCACCTCGGCACCCGCCATGCGGGCCAGCGCCGCCGTGTCGTCAGAACAGTTATCCGCCACCACCAATAGGCGATCACCCAAAAGCAACTGCGGCCGAATGCTGTTTAACGTCGCGACGATGATCGAGGATTCATTGTGTGCCGGTATCAACACCGCCACCCGCGGTCGCGATCCTTGCGCCGACACGCGCGACCGTGCAGGCAGACAGGCCATCAGCACCTGCACAAACAGCACCAACACCGGCAGGAGGATGAGTATCATCAGTGAGCTGAACAGCCAACCAAGTAATGTGATCATGCTTGCGCCCTAAATAAATTAGCCAACTTGGCCGCTTCGATATCGATGTCGTGTCGCTCCAACACTCTCTGATAAGCCGCCTCGCCCATCCGCTGCAACACCTCGACAGGTTGCGCGAGGCAGTCCGCCAGTGCCGCCGCCAACTCATCCACCGCTCCAGCGGGAAACAACCAACCGTTCTCACCCTGTCGCACTAACTCGGGAATGCCCGCCACATAGCTCGTCAGTACGGGTCGGCGTAACGCCATGGCTTCCATGATGACCACCGGCAACCCCTCGGCGAAGCTCGGCAACACCAAGGCCCGCGCCGCAAGAATCTCCGCCCGCACCTGATCGCTGCTGATCCAGCCGGTAATTCGCACCCGCGCCTGCAAGCCATGCCGTGTAATAAGGGTTTCGATTTCCGCGCGCATTTCTCCATCGCCGGCCAGTACTATCTCGAACTCCACGTCTTGTGCTGCCAGAATGCGGGCGGCCTCAAGCAACAAAAGCTGACCCTTCTGCTCACACAAACGACCTACACAAACCAACCGCGGCGTGGCTGGCACGGCAACGGCCGGGACGTCGTGAAACGCGCGCTCCAGGCCACAATGCACCACCTTTACCCTTGCCCAGTGTGCATGAGCCACCCAGCGAAACAGCTGACTGCGCCCATAAGAACTGATAGCAGCGACAAAGGCAGCGCGCCGAACTTTCTCGCCCAAGTGAATAAACTGCGGTTTGTCGAACTCTTCCGGCCCGTGCACGGTAAAACTGTACGCCGGCCCACCGAGTACATTGGCCAGCATCACCACCTCGGTTGAGTTGGTGCCGAAATGCGCATGCACATGCTCGGCCCCAAACGCCTGCAACCAGGTCAGCACGCGACACGCCTCGGACAAATAAATCAAATGGTATGGCCAAGGGCGATCGGCACGCTGGCCCATGCGTAGCGCCAGCCACAGCGCCGAAAAAAAACGTCGCGGCTGGGCGCGCAACACCTGAAGCACAGGCACTAACAGCTCTTTGACTCCGCCCTGCAGCACATACTGGGTTTTATCGCGTTCGGCCACGTCCTCGGCATCCACCAATTCGGCATCCCAGCCACGCAGGGCAATGCGCTGCACCACAAAACCCTGTCGCTCTAACGCCAAAATCTCGCGACGAATGAAGCTATGGCTGACTTTAGGGTATTGATTAATGAAATAAGCGATACGCATAGGAACCAGACTTAGTTGTCGTTGCGGTGGATTATTACTGCAAGTAATCCCACAGTAGTACAGGTATCAGGAACGTCAACTAGCCACACGGCTGCAGCTATAACTACCTATCAACACGCTGTCTATCTTTTTAAAGGTGTCGTCCAGCAGCTCATAGCGCCTGCGATACATGGCACGTTTTTTTGAAGCAATACTGTCGAGCGGTTTCCTGGACAGCATCATGGGAATCTCAAAAAAATCTTCGTGCTCCGATGGAGTCGCTCCATGCTCTAACCAGATCACATCATAATTTGCCGCCAGTTCCAGAGCTTTGTGAGCGCCAAAATACGGATGACGATGGTGGCGATACCCATCCCCTACCGCATAAATTTTTTCAACACCAATATTGATGGCAATGTATTTAATAACTTCGATCAGAAAGCTTCTTGGCCGAAGGCCTTCAAAGTCTTTTGTCAGGTCCCTATAGATACTCAACGACAGTTCACTCTCGACGCCTTTATGTATCCCTTGAACGGCGCCGATAAAAATACATAACTCTGTGTCCGTGCGACACAAGGTGAAGGCTATTGATGCAATGCGCAGGTCACCCTGAAACAAGTTCAGTACCAGCTCGCCTTCACGCATAAACCATATCGGACGATCCAGCACCAGGGAACAGCCAGCCGCAAACTCCGACAAATCACTCAGCATCAAACTGTCACTTCGCCCCAACAGCAATAGCTGCGGACAGCTTTTGGTAACCACTTCGTAATGCGAGGCCAACACACTAAGTTTATTCTTGGGGCTCCAGCTGCTACTGATGTATGGCCAATGAACAACGCCTACACAATCCCCGCCTAACTTCTCAACACCGGACTTACCCAGAGCGCTCGACATACGCCCGCAAAACAACTTTAGCTCGGACCAGTTTTTTGCGACTAAAACCAACATTTTAAATTTATTATTCAATGCCCTTAAGGAATACCCTGCGTGTAAAAAAAACAAGCTCTTTAATATCACCCAATTGTTCATATAAGTCTCACTTGTATTCGATCAACGCCGTCTTGCCGGCGCCGAATCTGTTCAGTAGAAACTTGACTTGCCCGAGCATCTCGGGAAATTTCCCCAGCACGAGAAAGAAAGCCCGCAGCCAGTTTTCGCGCCTGGATCTATCGCCCCCGCGGGCGAGGCGCACGACCTGTAATGGATAGACCAGCAGCAGAAACAGCCCAAACCATCCCAACACCAAACTCGCGATAACAGTCGCCAGCGGGACACCCAAACCCCAGAACCAGGCACGGCGCGACTCACGCAACCAATGTTGCTCCGGTGCGGCCCCATGCAAAAATGCGCCCTCGGCAAAGGCATATCCACCGCGCAGGGTACGCTGCCACCATTGGCCGAACCGGGTCATGGTTGCATCGTGCAAGGTCATTTCCTCGCCCAGACGCCAGACCTTCCAACCATTCCCACGCAGACGCACGCACAATTCAGGCTCTTCCCCGGCAATAAGGCCCGGTCGAAACCCGGACGCTTCGGCGAAGGCGTCAGCCCGCATCAGCGCATCGCCACCACATGCCCTGGCCTCACCTACCGGCGTATCCCATTCGAAATCACACAGTAAGTTGTAAACCGAGTGCTGCGGAAAACGTTCACGGCGCCGTCCACAGACCACCGCGACGTCAGGATGTGTATCAAGAAAGGCCTGCGCCCGGGGCAGCCAACCGTCGACAACCTCACAATCACCGTCGACGAACTGCACAAAACGCATCGTCGGCAATAAGCGTTGCATGCAGGCAAATCCTTCATTGCGCGCACGTGCAGCCGTAAAGGGAATCGTCATGTCCAACTCGACCACCTCGACCCCAAGCCTCAGTGCTATCTGCACTGAACCGTCCGTTGATCCAGAGTCGACATAAACAACCTTTTCCACCGAACCGACGAGAGAAATCAGACAACGCTCAAGCCTTAGGCCTTCGTTGCGACCGATAACAACGACACCAATCCCCATAGCCATGGCGGTCACTCAGCGACGCAATTGAAGTAATCCATCGGGTGGTTCATGAGAACTCCCTCGCTTCTGCGTACTGCCTTTTCTTGATTGTCGCAGGCACGCCCACTGCCACCGAGTCGTCCGGTACATCGGTCAGCACCACGGCATTGGCACCAATCACGACATTGTTACCAATGCGGATATTGCCCAGCACTTTGGCCCCTGCACCGATATCAACATTGTTACCCATCACCGGCGCAATCGGCTCATTCACATTCTTTAGCCCCACGACGACGCCATTGCGAATACGGCAATCATCGCCGAACTGCGCATAGCCACTGATCACGATTCCGCCGAAATGATCGATGACGAAGTTGCGCCCGACCACCACCTCACACGGCAGCTCGATACCCGTGACGATCTGCACCAGTTTGAAGAGCACTTTGTATACAAAGGAGAGCAGCTTGCGTAACGGCGCCGGGCGAACACCGTAGCGCCAGCGCCCAAAGCGATAAACCACCATCACCCAAAACCCCTGAGCCCCCCAATCTCCGGCGTATGCACGCAAGTCCGCACGTATGTTTTCGAACATAAATGGCTCTACCGTGTTGGTTGGCTAGCGAATTTGGTATCACGCAGCAACGCCCAGGTCACACGAGTGTGCTGCCAACACGTCCCTAAAGCGGCCCGACCGCGGCCTTTCAATAGCGCCTTGAGCGCCAAAATCAAATCACCCAGACTCACCAGTAGCATATGTGAGGCCAAACCAGGCAGACCGTGGTGCTTGCGGAAGTACAAAAGCTCACTTTCGATTTGTAACGTGGGTAGCTGGCGACTAGCCGCATTGAGTGTGTCAACAGACTTGGCACTTTCACCGCCGATATGCACCACCGTGGTATGCGGATAATAAACCACCTTCCAGCCTGCCTGTTTAACGCGTTTGCAGTGATCTATCTCTTCGAAGTAAAGAAAGTAGCGAGGATCGAACAAGCCAACCTGGTCGATGACTTCACGGCGAATCAGGTAATAGCACCCGGGCACCCAATCGCACTCACGCACCGAAGCATGATCCCAAGCCATATCATCGACCCTCTTCACCACAGGGAAAAAGCGTTCAAGCCCTGTACGCGAGAGAAAGACATTCAACGGCGTTGGAAAATAGCGACAGGAGGGCTGTAAATCTCCCTCTCGTCCAACCAACCGAACGCCGAGGACACCGCAATCAGGATGAGTCTCCATGTAGTCGAGGGTCTTGCTCAGGGTATCCGCAGCAACGAAGGCATCGGTATTGAGGAGCAACGCATACTTGCCCTGCAGGTGTTCAACCAATTGATTATTGGCACGCCCAAAGCCAACATTATTTTCATTGGCCAGTTGCAATGCCTCTGGACAAATAGTTGCCAGACGCTCCAGCGAATTATCGACAGAGGCATTATCCACTACTAAATAGCGCGTGCGATCCACACTATTTGACTGGCGCAACGCATTAAACATCGGTTGCAACAGAGCCGCCGTATTGTAATTAACTACCAACACATCAAGGGGAGCGCTAACCATTGGGCTGCTCGCCAAAGAAATGTTGCACTCTCATTCTTTTAAGCTTCGGTTCAAGTTCCGGATCGAATTCACCGCTGCGTTGCCTGATGAGGTCAATCCACGGGTAAGCGGCGCAACGTTCTTCAACTTTCGTTAACAGCTCTTCCAGCGTACAAATAACCTTGGCTGGATTACCCCCAACCACCACCCCAGGCGGAACATCTTTCACCACTACTGCACCGGCTGCAACAACTGAATCCGGCCCAATAGTCACACGTGGCATGATGATTGCGCCATAACCGATAAAACAATTATCACGTATATCAATAGGGCCGACAGAGTCAAGTTTTGTTCCAAAGCGTACATCGAGTAAGCCGACTATGCCATCGTGGCCGAACAGTGTGCAATCAGATAAAGCTATATTATTTCCGAGTCGTACTAGCGTAGGGTCAGGTATGTTGCACCCAAGATTGATCCATACGTTTTTACCGACGGAGTGCAGAGATCCCCATCGAGCCAGGTGTTTAGCCCATTCATACCCGTCGGGTTTACAGAATTTTTTATAGAGCGAGGTTCCACGCCCCGTTGTTTTGGCAATATGAGCAATAGTACGCTTTAGTAGACCAATCATCCTGTCAGCCTCAATAATTCAGCGATATACATCTGTGCCAAGGTTAGATACACCCTGATTCTTCATTACCACTACCCTAAGAGCAGACGCTTCCCTAAAATCAAACACTCAAATAATCCACACATGCTACCCCTCAGGAATACCTGCCCACCCCGGGCCCCATCTGATGGTTAAGATAATCTGCCAGCCTTAGAGCAAGTTGCAAAAGAGGCATCGTGGGGTTACAGGCACCGCCTGTAGCGAAAACACTGCTGCCCGCAACGTAAAGATTCTCGATACCAAACACTTTGCAGTTCTCGTCGACCACGCCAAACTCAGGCGAAGTCGCCATCCGCGTGGTCCCCATATGATGAGCATGGGGATTGAGCTTCAGTGGCAAATCAACGTCATACACACATTCCTCCAACTTGACGAAGCCCAGCCCTGTGTCGGCAAAACACTTTGCCACTTCGAGCCCTATGGACTTGACGGTTTCCCTGTCTGCAGGAGTTAGCTCCCAATGAATCTTGACCTTCCTCATCCCTAACGCATCTCGCTCGTCGAGCAATGAAATGCAGCTATTGGGGTTGGGAAACTGCTCGATCAGCGTGCCGAGCACCCCATCTCCAGGGCAATCGAACTTGGCAATAAATTCAACCTTGCGCTCCGCACCCACTTCGCAAACGAGGTTCTCGAAAAAGCTCTTGATGGCAGCCATTCGCCCATAGGATTTCACTTCAGCTACGAGCGTGGCCGTCACATTCCCTTTACCTGACTTGTGCTCCATCACGAATGCATCGGTCGTGAAGTACTCCTTCCGAGCATCTGTACCCTGCCCGTCTTTCAGGATGAAGTTTCCCATTTCCACGTTCAGGTGCTCCATGAAGCATCTACCGACGAAACCATCCTTGCTTACGATACCGCCAGCTGCCAGGGACTCGCTGTTGAGCAGGTGCCTGGCATTCTCGATCGCGCCTGTCGCCAGAATGAATTGTTTTGCCGTGACTCGCTCTCGATGCAACTCGTAGTCCGAGACGATTATCGTTGCTATGCGGCCGGTCTTGCTGTCGAACTCAAGATCGACGCAATTGCAATGGATGAAGACATCCAGTCCCTCGGTCTCATTAAGTTCCTTGGCATATTTTTGTGCAAATCGCGTCGGCGGGCTTAGTAGAAAACGATCAGCGTCAAAGTCGGTGCCGTCCAAAGTCGCATTGATAGCCTTAAATCCGGAGTGCGGCGGAAGATCGACAATATCCATGGCCGCCGACAGATTACGCTCGATCTCGGAAAACGCGATGGGCCAGCCGGGCACGGGCACCGGCGGGCCTACGGTAAAGTCCGACTTTTCGAATGGACGGCATCGCCCGGCCCAGTGATTGGAGGTCCCGCCAAGAAAGCGCAGGCGTGTTTCCTGAGCGTAGACGTCAAGGCCTGACGATGAGACTTTGTAGAGGTTCTGCGAGGCCGACGAATACTCGTGCCCGCCGCCCTCGACAAGCACCACACGCCGACCATTACCGGCTAAACGCAAGGCCAGCGTAATGCCGGCCGGCCCACCACCTATGATGCAGACGTCATAGTGGTCGCGGAGTTCTTTCTGCGATTGGTAGTCTTTGATCATGCTTGTGTTTGCCGAAAATGCTGGGCGGGCAGCACCCATCCGTTGATAACAACAAACTCGGATTTAGCAGCAGAAGGCCGGGCAACGGCTTTGAAAAATCCGAACATGAGCCCTCCAATACTCAACAGAGCAGAGGCCTTGAGGAAGCCTCTGCGCCCCATCACAGAGGTATTCAAATCAGTTTCTCTCATGATTCAAAGCTCCACGACATCGAGATTGCGTTGGAAATTTCAACTACACATCAAGGCCACATTTTTTTGGCAACCGCCATCAACACCTCAATGGCGACGCTGTGCCACAGCTTTGGAAACATCAAGAGAAATAGATCAAATCAAAGCCATCTAGCAAGATCCGTCACTAACTTCCCGAACAAAGCCCCCACCGCCAGCATTGGCAGCACTACCAGTTCACGCTTGAGACTGAACAGCCCCAGACGACAATTGACATAAAAAACCAGGATAAGCGTAGGAAACGTGTACAGGGCAGCGCCCCAAATCGCATATTTGACCCCACCAATCGCCAGTAGCAGAGGCAGCAGCACCCACAACGAGACCACGCGAATAATGTTATCCATGGCCTGGTACTTGGTGAGTCCCAAGGCAATCCAGACCTGATTCGCCAGCATGTAGCGCATTGTGAAAAAAGAGAGTGAAAGAATGGCCATCATGTTGCCAGCCTGAGCGTAACGCTCATCGTACAAGATGCTGATGAGCAGTGGACTGCCGGTCAGGAACAGTCCACAGAGAAACAGGAAGGCAAGATCGATCATCAATTTCAAGCGGTAGTACAAAGCGTGGAGCCTTACGGTGTCATTAGTTCTTGAGGCCTCACTGAAGGCCGGCAAGGCAACGGCACCGGCTATCTTTTGCATCGCAAGCTGAACAGCTCCCAAAATCAGCACGGCAATGGAGTAAACGCCCAGTTCGCTGGTCGTCATGCTGCCGCCGAACCAGATACGATCACCGTACATGGCCAATACGCCCACTGCCGACGACAACAGTATCCAACGGCCGAAGCCGACTAATTCATCGAGCGCAGAACGCTCCCACTGTAGACGGTTAGAAGGGCCCTCAAACCAGAAATGCCCCAGCAGCGTGCTGACCATCGATTGGACCAGACCTGCAATCACCAGCGACCAGATGGACCTGGTGAAGTAACCGATGCCCAGCATGACCAACAGCCCGACGACCTGAGACGCAAACTCGCTGAGTACCACTTTCTTTTGCTGGAAAGCGCGCACTGCCAGGTCGATTTTGGTCGACTGAAAACCAACGATGATTGCCGAGAAACCGGTCACGGCCAACACCAGCGGCAACTCGGGTGCAGCGTAGGTGGAATTGGTCGACCACAGATTGAGGGTCTGTGCATACCAGGCGAGGGCCGCGAGGAGAAGTGTCAAAGCAAAAAGGATAAAGCCACGCACGATCTGCACGGTCCAGATGGTATTGAGAAATACCGGATCGTCGCCACGCGGGCTCTGGATGATGTTCTGGCGCAAGCCGACATCGGAAAGCATGTGCAGAATCAGCGAAACGGTGATGGCGATCATCATGATGCCGAACATCTCCGGCATCAGCAGACGGGCCATTATCAGGTTGCCGCCCAAGCGAAAGGCTTGAGACGTAACCAGCGCCCCCAGATTCCATGCCCCGGCAGAGATCGCTCGCTTACGAAGGCCCAACGATGGCGACAAATCAACTAACGACATAACATCATCCCCGGACTCAACGGCTCAAAAGGAACTATAGTCGCGTTTGGCCATTCCACTAGCCGTCGCTCATCAATCAATAAGTCCAATCATCCATGCCTGAGCACTTCCGAGCGTTAATCGTCATTCTGGTCCTTACTGGCATCGTATTTGCCATGGCACGTCGACCAGCAGCAGACCTGATTCCCGACCGTAATTTCACTCGTCGGCGCAATCTGTGGTTCATATTGACGCTTCTGGCATTTGTGTCGCACAGCTTCTGGGTGTACGCGGGCATTGCCGCGATCGTTTTGACCTTCGCACAAAATCGCGAACGCAATCCCGTGGCGCTATTTTTCCTTCTGCTGTTTCTCATCCCGCCGGCCACGGCGGAGATTCCGGGCTTCGGCCTGATCAACTATTTTTTTGCCCTTAGCCATATTCGTGTGCTGGCACTGTGTGTGTTGCTTCCGGTTTTTTTCGCTCTGCGCAAGCGCGCCGACACGGTCCCTTTCGGGCGCACCTGGCCTGACAAACTGTTAGCCGCCTACCTCCTGCTGACGAGTCTGCTTTTCCTCCGCGAAACCACCGTCACCGACACCTTGCGCCAAATGCTCTACCTGTTCATCGAAGTTTTTTTGCCTTACTACGTTGCCAGCCGGGCGCTGAAGAACCTCAGCGACTTCAAGGACGCTCTGTTCGGTTTTGTACTCGCCGCCATGGTGCTGTCGCTTATAGGTCTCTTCGAATATGCCAAGCACTGGCAGCTGTACAGCGCGGTTGTCTACGCCATGGGCATGCAATGGGATCCCGGCTACTTGAGCCGTGGTGGCTCATTGCGCGCCAGCGCCACTACCGGCCAGGCCATTGCGCTGGGCTTCGTCATCAGCGTGGCCATCGGCTTTTACCTGTACTTGCAGGAGGAGGTACGTAGCAAATTGCAGCGCAGCCTCGGCGCACTGTTGCTCGCCGGTGGTCTGTACGCGCCGCTGTCGCGTGGCCCCTGGATCGGTGCAGCCGTCATGATCGTCGTGTTCATCGGCACTGGCCGTAAAGCGATCAGACGCCTGATGCTGCTGGCCGCCGCCGGGGTGCTCGCCCTTCCCTTGCTGGCCGTCGTGCCGGGCGGGCAAAAAGTGCTCGATCTGCTACCGTTTATCGGCACGGTGGAAGTCGAAAATATCACCTACCGGCAGCGCTTGATTGATAACGCCGTGATCGTTATCCAGCGCAACCCCTGGCTGGGTTCTTTCAATTTCCGCAGCACACCGGAAATGCAGTCCATGATTCAGGGCCAGGGGATCATCGATATCGTGAACACCTATATCGGCATAGCGCTGTCGTTCGGTTTGGTTGGTTTGACGCTTTTCGTGGTTTTTTTCGTCAGTGTTCTGCAGGGCATTCGCAAGGGGATGCGTTCGTTCCCCAACGAAGACGATGAGGCACGCCGACTCGGACGTGCACTTCTGGCGACACTGGCCGGGATCCTGATCACCATCGTTACCGTTAGCAGTATCACGGTGATCCCCGTGGTGTATTGGTCGGTGGCTGGACTGGGCGTGGCCTACGCTCAGATGGCACGCAGGCTCAAGCACACCTCGACGGCCGTCACGGCGAGTGCCCATCTCCAACTCAGGTAGAACCCATGATCCAGTTGTTGCGCCGCCCCCAGATACTGCTCCTGCTGTTGTTTGCTATTTGGCCGTTGCGTACCTGGGCGTCGGACTGGGTCGTCAGTGTGGATGAGCGCAACGGCCTGCCAACGCTGATGCGTGGCGGAAGTCCGGTAGTTGCTACGACATTCTCGTTCTTCGGGCGCAACTGGGAATGGACGTATTTGCACACTGAATTCAAGGTAAACACCCCTTATCGATACTCCCTTGCTGGTAAAAACAAAGCGCTGGATTTCGACTTGACTGCGCAGATTCAGAAGCAAAACGAGCAAAAGCTGATCTGGAACTTTGCCCTGGATGCACACAGCGGGAAGTCTGGCGTTTCAGGTGGTGGCATCGTCTTCGAATTCGACCCCGCTCTTTTCGCTGGAGAAATGGGCGAGCCCACTTTGCTACCCGACAACCGCGGCTGGTCCTGGGGCAATGCACAAGGTCGACGCATCGAAATGCGCTTCGAGCCCGCACTGGCGGGTGTGTACTTTGAACCGGGCAGCAAATCCGAGATCCGCGCTTTTTTCTACAAGGACACAATCAAAACTGGTCGTCAGGATTTCACAGCCACCTTGAGCGTTTCGGGCGATGTAGCGGTCGGCCCGACCACTACCGAGCGCTTCGGGCTGTCGGACCCAAAGAGCTGGCCGACTGACAAGCTCGACAGGAAAACCTCGCCGGTCGACCTGTCCTTTCTCAACGCTCAGGAAAAACCTGCAGGCAAGCGCGGCTTCATCAAAGCCTCCGGCGAGCAATTGCTGTTTGCCGACAACACTGCGGCGCGTTTCTGGGGCACCAACCTTTCGGCCTACACACTGTTTCTCACGCCAGACGATGCAATCAAGCAGCAGGCCAAACGCCTGTCGGCACTGGGCTTCAATCTTGTACGACTGCACCACCATGACTCGCCATGGGTCTTCCCGAACATCTTTGGCGACGGTAGGGTCACGCGCAGCACCCAGCAACTTAGCCCGGAATCGCTGAAAAAAATCGACTGGTGGATCAAGTGCCTGAAAGACGAAGGCATTTATGTGTGGCTCGATCTGCACGTCCAGCGAGTCTTTACTGAAAACGACAACATTTATGGCTTCGATGAATTGCCAAAAGAAGAGCAAAATTTTACCTATCTCAAGGGCTATTCCTATGTGAATCTCACCATTCAGAAAGCCATGAAGCGCTTTACCGAAGCCTACCTGACCCATGTAAACAGCTATACCGGTCTCGCCTACAAAGACGACCCGGCGATTGCCGCCGTACTGATTACCAACGAAAACGACGTCACCAACCACTTTGGCAACGCCCTGTTGCCAGACAAGAATTTGCCGAAGCACAACCGCGTCTACATGGCGGAGGCCGAGGCTTTTGCCAAACAGCACAATCTGTCTGCAAACCAGACCTGGCGCTCCTGGGAGCCAGGCCCCTCCAAGCTGTTCCTTAACGATCTGGAGCGACGTTTCAACGTCGACATGATTCAACACCTGCGTGGAATAGGCGTGAGGGTCCCCATCGCCACGACCAGTAGCTGGGGCCGCAATGGTCTGAACTCCCTGCCGGCCCTTACTGCCGGCGACGTAATCGACGTCCATAGCTACGGGGGCTCGGGACAGATAGAGAAAAACCCGCTCTACAGCGACGGCATAGTGAATTGGATTGCCGCCGGCCAGGTCGCCGGCAAACCCCTGACCGTCACCGAGTGGAACAATGAGCCCTTCCCGACACCAGACCGTCACTCGCTGCCACTCTATATCGCCGGCACCGCCAGACACCAAGGCTGGGATGCACTGATGCAATATGCCTACAGCCAGGAACCACTGGGGGGCGAAGGAATGAGTGCCAACAACTGGCACGCCTATAACGACCCTGCAATGCTGGCCACCCTGCCCGCCGCCGCCTTGCTTTATCGCCGTGCAGACGTTCGCGAAGCAACAACGACCTACGTCTTCGCGCCGACGCCAGGCACCCTGTTCAACCAAATAATTACACCGGCCAACTCTGCTCTACTGCGCACAGCCATGGAGAAAGGCAAGCTGGAAATCGCGATGCCACAGACGCCGGAATTGCCTTGGTTGCAGCGGAGCGTTATCCCAAGCAATGCACAGGAATTTCATGACCCTGACCAGTCGCTACTGGACGCCAATGCCAGCGAGTCCACGACCGACACGGGTGAGCTAAAGCGCAATTGGAAACAAGGTGTCTACACCATCAATACGCCGCGCACCCAGGCCGCTACCGGCTGGATCGGCGGCGAGTCGATCAGCCTTGGCAACATTCAGGTTCAAGTGAAGACCGCCAACGCCAGTGTGGTAGTGCAAAGTCTGGACGACGCACCTTTGGGCCGATCACAGGATTTACTGATTTCGTTAGGCACCCGTGCCATCCCCCAAGACGGCGACAAAATACCTTTTTACGTTGAGCCCCTCGAGGGCACGCTAACCATCCAGGCGCCGCAAGGCTTGACACTGTTTACCCACGGCATTCTGGGGCAAATGAAGAAGCTGCCCGCGACCTACCTTGATGGGCGCTATACAATCAAGTTCGACAGCTTGCAGGCGTCGAATTGGTTGTTTTTGAAAAAAGGCGTCACGCAAGCACAACCTTAGACGACGCGCAGCCGACCTCAACCTGATGGAACAACGCCTTGCGGTGTTGTTCCGCGCGGGCTATTTATTGGGCGTCAAAATCAAACGATGGAACATAGCCTGCGCCGAGCAGATGTGGACATTTCGACGATACAAAATCATCACTTAATAAATCATCCGAACTTTTATACTTATTCGTGAGAACCCCTGTGATATTTAAAAGAGTATGTGGCAAGGAGGATATGCTGATTTTCTGACTTTCTCTTTCCTTCAACTTTAAAAGCTTGAGCGATTGCTGGCTTGAAACATTATCGGACGCCCAGATAAATGCCGAAACCGGGAGATCATATTTATTGCCAATTCCATGACCCAAGAGCCCTCGACTGTCATCCATCATGTTTTCACCATGATCCGATGAATAAAACAAGACAGATGGTTTTTTGCTTGACTTCAATTGATCAATAATTGCGCTTAATAACCAGTCCGTATATAAAATACTATTATCATATTCTGCGGTAATCTTGTCTTTGAAGCTGCCTGTTGACGGCTTGAATTTATCGAATTGTTCCGGGTATCGGCGTGAATACTCGAAATGACTACCCTTGACATGAATAAATATGGCTTTCTTTTCTGTCTCGCTTTTATTTAGTATTTTTTCATATTCTGAAATCAATGCTCCATCATAGCTTCTCTCAAAATATTGACGGTATTGTGCCTCTGCGGCTATTTGTGGAATTATTCCGCCAAAACTATCAACCTCCTGTACAGACAACCAATAGGTCATGTACCCGGCTGCGCGATATATACCCACCAATGATTTTGTTGACGCAATGGCGTCCCAATCCGATATAGGCTCCAGGCTCAGCATTGAAGGAACCGCGAACGAAGTATAGGGGGCTGTCGTGCAGATCTGATTAAACTTGAAAAGCCCCTCCTGCTTACTAAGATTCGGGGTTGTTTCCTTGTTATAACCGTAGAGGGACCAGTTGTGCGGCCGTGATGACTCACCGATCACAAAAACAATGGTTTCTATAT
Organism: Pseudomonas svalbardensis; assembly: GCF_030053115.1. Lineage (NCBI taxonomy): Bacteria > Pseudomonadati > Pseudomonadota > Gammaproteobacteria > Pseudomonadales > Pseudomonadaceae > Pseudomonas > Pseudomonas svalbardensis. The sequence goes on from NZ_CP125619.1 coordinate 3,818,970, forward strand.
TTGATTGATTCGACAGGCTGGTTATTTTTACATCAGATTCCCGACGGCGCTTGATAAGCTCCTCCGTCCCCAAATACAAGTTTGCAGTAAGGGCAATTTGCGACAAATAACCTACTGGTGTGCTTTGATCTTTTGCAAGGAGATCCATGACTGCAGATTTCCCGAAAGAATTAAGTTTGACGGTTTTATAAAAGTACGCCCCATACCCCACTAGCAAGGCACTAACAACCAAAACAAAAATACCTTTGTTTTTATATAATTCGCGCTTATGCAGACCTATTAACCCAGCCCCATAGCAAAATATGAAAACCACCAAAACGATACTGATGGGCTGCCAATAGGTCGGTAGAAATTCGCTGGCTTCCTGATAGTTTGTCATGCCAATAAATATATAGGCAGCTGTTAATCTCGAGTTGAAATTCAAAACCAAAAAGAGATCAATAGCTGCTACCAAATAGAACGGCAACAGAATAATGTGAACCTTGAATTGATTAGATGCAATAAATCTAATTGCCAACAGCCACAACACCGACATGCCAAGGGTGTAAAAGACCAATAAATCAATTTTAGAGTACTGATGGTTTGTTAGCGTTCTAACAATCAACGGTGATAGCAGAAATGACCATAATACAAAATTTGGCCATTCTGCTTTAAATATTTTTGATGAGTAATCGATAATTTTGGCAGAGTTTTTCATTTGATAATTATTCTCGTAGGTAACCCGCATTCCTCCTCAGAGGGTAGCTTCAATTGGCGCGCTCGCTGTATCTTGTTCGAAGTATTCTCTCCTTTGGCGTTCCAAACGTAGCGAGTCTCGGCTATTGCCAGCAAGCTTGTAGCGAAAAATCCAACTTGACCTTTAATGTAATGGTCAGACGGATCGCACTGACGTTTCATTCGGTGCTTGCACAGCAATAGTGCCCAGGAAATCGGAGATCAGGATGAAATTTTTGGTGGTGGGTGGCGCGGGCTATATCGGCTCGCACATGGTGAAGCAGCTACTGAGTGCAGGTCACGATCTTGTGGTGGCAGACAATTTCTCAACGGGTTATCGCAGCGCGTTGAGGGGCGGGACGTTGGTCGAACTGGACATAGCCGATGAACAGGCGCTGCAGGCCCTGTTTGCGGGACACCACTTCGATGCCGTGTTCCACTTCGCCTCCTTTATACAGGTGGGCGAATCCGTCGCTGAACCTGCCAAGTACTATCAGAACAACTTCGCTGCCACCCTGACGCTGCTCCAGGCGATGGTTTGCGCCGGGGTTAAAAACTTCATTTTTTCCTCGACCGCCGCCGTCTATGGTGACCCGGTGTATGTACCGATCGACGAGGAGCATCCCAAGGTCGCGATCAGCCCTTATGGTCGCAGCAAGTGGATGGTGGAGCAGATGCTTGAAGATTTCGACCGCGCCTATGGGCTGAAATCGGTCTGCCTGCGCTACTTCAACGCCGCCGGAGCAGATCCTGAAGGACAGTTAGGTGAACGCCATGAACCGGAAACTCACCTGCTGCCCCTGATCCTGCAAGCCGCCTCCGGACGGCGCGCAACCATCACCGTCTATGGCCGTGATTACGACACGCCTGACGGCACTTGCATTCGCGACTACGTCCACGTTGTCGACCTCGTTGCCGCTCACGCGCTTGCGGTGGATTATCTGCTGGCAGGGGGTGCAAGCACGGCGTTCAACCTCGGTAACGGTCAAGGTTTCTCAGTACAGCAAGTGATAGATACCGCGCGCTACGTGACCGGCCAGGATATCTCTGTCAGCGAAGCGCCACGTCGCGCGGGCGATCCACCACGCCTTGTGGCCGATCCCCGCAGGGCCAACACATTACTTGGCTGGCAAGCGCAATTTGGCTCACTTGAACAGATAGTGGCGCACGCCTGGAGCTGGGAGCAGAAGTATCCTTGGCACTGAGCGTCGGCGCTAGCCAATAGCGCCGACCTCCTGCGGGTGATGCTCTAGTAGTAAGAGCGGTTTTCGGGCTCGGCTTTGTTCAACACCGTGCCAATCAGATTGGCTGTCCCAAGATGATGCAGACTTTCCTCGATCTCTTTCTTGCTGTTCAATCCATTAGCGACAACGAGCAGGACGCAGTCGAACCTGGGCAAGACGTTAATCACATCATCGGAACTCAACAACGGCGGCAAGTCGAAAATCACGATGCGTGAGTTGTAGCGCTCGCGCAGATCAGCAATCAAATGGCTCACTGCAGGCGATGACAACACCTCGGTGGAAAGAGGAATCGGCTCACGCGTCGGCAGGACCACAAAGCGCGGCAAGGTCGGATTGACCAGTACTTCTTGCAGTTCAGCTTCATCTGCCAACAATTCATTAAGCGATTGATCCATCGGCAGACCCAGATACTCACCCACCTTCGGACGACGCAAGTCGAAGTCCACCAGCAACGCCGTCTTGGTCGTGTGATGCGCGATACTCATCGCCAGGTTTATAGCCAACACCGTCTTGCCTGCCCCCGGAGTCGGCGAGGTGATGGCGAGCGTGCGCCAGCCATTTTCTTCCATGATTTTCAGCACTTGTGTACGCAGTAGGTCGAATGCCCCGCCCATATTCGAATTTTTGTTGTAAGCCACAATGCGGTTGCGCTCAAGGTGATCTGGTCGCAAAGGTACAACCTTGGTTTGCACATAACTGAGTGCATTCAGACCTGTGGACTGCGCGGTCGGTGTCATGGCTTTTGACGAGGTCTGTTGCTCGGCGTTTTCGGTATCGAGATTGATTATTTCCATGGCTATATTCCTTATGCAAACCGGCCCAGAGCTTTAAACATCAGAAGATCCAGAGGCATGTAGAGGAAGTGCAGGAGCACCAGAAAGATCGCGATTATCACGACTCCACAGACGATCAATAGCGTTCGCCACTTCCTGCGACGTGCCAGTTCAGCCTTGGTATGAATGTAGGGAATGGAAACCAATACGCGTCTACCCAGCACGCTGGCCAAGGCCTGGGCACCGCGCACACGCTGACTCATCATCTCGAGGAGCATCACCAGCGCGCCAGCACCCGCCGGGGCAAGCAAGAAACCCATGGCAACCACTTTCTTACGGTTCGGCCGTACCGGCTTCTCGGGCATCAGCGGTGACTCCAGAAGAACAAAACGCTCGGCTTTGTTTTCCTGCTCTAGGCTTTCGGAAATTTTCGCACCCATTTCCTTCGTGCGAATCTCCTCATATTTTTTACGAGCGTTATCATGGTCACGCATCACCGTGACCAAGCCGCGTTCGACTTGCGGCGTCTCAATAATTTGTGCCTCGAATTCAGCTATTTTTCCGAGTATTTGCTGCTTTTGATCGGCCAGCGACTTGATACGTGCTTCTGCTGCGGAGATCCGCGCCTGGGCCTTGGCAACGTCCAGATTGACCGAAGCCGCTGCACCAGCACCTTTGCCAGCCTCAAGTGCAGCAATTTTGCGTTTGACGGCACGCACGTCGGGGTGGGCTTGCGTATACAGCGACTGCAACCGGGTGTACTCCGCTTTGAGGCTAGCCAGATCCTGTGGTTTATCAACTGCCGCACCGGGTGCTCCAGGCTTGGTCGCTAGCCCGGCATTCGCGGCGGAAAGCTCCAACTCATTGAAGCGCAACTCCTCACGGGCAGTTTTGTAGTCACGGTCGACCTCTTTAAGCTCGGTTTCGGCGCGCGTCAACATATTCATGCGCAGTTCCTGATGCTCGGGCAGCGCGTTGCTGTGTGCCTGCTTGAAGTCCGCCAACCGGTTCTCCAGGGCTTCCAGTTCCACCCTGAGCTTGTCCGCCTCCTGCGTCAGGAACTCTGTCGTTTCACTGGCGCGTTGGGTGCGCTGCTTGATGTTTTCATCCAGAAACAGCGTCACCAGCTCCTTGGCAACTTTGTTCGCAATCTCTGGCTGCCTGTGCTCAAAGGAAAGACGGAAAGCAATCGTCACCTCTCCGCGCCCCTTAACGACAGCACTGACCAGGGAGACCGCAATCGCATTGCGCATTTCTTCGATCTTCTCGGTAACGCTCAGTTGCCGACTTTGCGAAGCAAAAAGATTGTATTTGTCGATGATCCCTTCCAGATGCTCACGGGTCATCACGCGCTGGCGAATGACTTCGATGCGCTCATCGGCAAAGGTATTGTTGTTGGCCGCCACCAGGTCTGGCGAAATCTGTTGAGACTCCACCAGAATCGTGCCGGATGACTCATAGGTCGGCGGGAGAGAGATCGCTACCGCTATGCACACGCCGAGTATGACCACGAAACTCACGATCAACAGCAGGGCGTGGTGCTTGATGATAGCTAGGTAGTCGTTGAACGACATTTCGTATTCAGAGGCCATATTTCTCACACAGCTGAATGTCAGAGACCGGGATAACTATAAGTCAACGTCAGCCCGACGACGTTTGCAGTGGCATCCGGCAAGCCATCTTGCTGGCGTTGTTTGTATGTGTAGGATAGGCGTGCAATCCAAAAAGGCGAGATTTCTTGGCTAAACCAGGCACTGTAATTTTGCAGGGTATTCGGCGTCCGGCCTTTGGCGTCTTGCCAGGAGACATCGAAACCGGTGCGTCGGGTCTCGTCGACGGCATAGCTCCATGTCCCCCTCAGGGCATCAACCTCGACGAAACCACCGTCCCCGCTGGCGAGAGTGCTACGACTGGCGTCGATGCTGGTATCAATACGCTCACCGGCATATTGCAACATTAAACCGCCCTGGCCTTTGGGGCCGCTACCGGTGCCGGAGACTTGGTTGAGACCCGCGTAGGCCGTCCCCTTAAGCCGCTCGGAGAATTGGACATTCAAGCCGACCGTGGGGGTGTAGCTGTTCGAGGAAGCCACCGCAGACCCCTCCTCCGGCTCATAGCGCCTCACGCCAAAACGGGTGAACAGCTCGACCTGCTCACTCCATGCATAGTTCCAGCTGAAGCGGGTCGCCAGCTCGTCATAGTCGGTCAGTGAATCAACATCGTAAGTGACATGAGTGTAGTCAGTCTCGTTAACCAGGGTACTTCGCTCGCTGAGAGCGGTGCTCCAGTTGCCGCTCACCAAATACATCTTTTGCGTGCCATCGGAGGCCACTACGCCGGTTTCCTGAACCACCGTGGAAAGCGTAGAGTTTTCTTCATACCTCGCCGTGAGTCCAAAAGCACCCGTTTCGGTCTCGCGCTGCCACCCTAACCTTAATCTGGGATCTTCACGGTCCGAAACGATCGACGTATCCGACGAACGCACGATATTTACCCCGAGACCGAACTGGAACTCATCCCGTCCGGAAGTACCCACGAGGCTGTAATCAGGGGCGATGATGGTACGGGTCACCCCCTTCTCATCACTCGTGAGCAGCAGTGGGTTGCTGTCGTACTCGACCGTCGAAGGCACTGCTATGGCTGATTGCCAAGTAGCAGCATAGGTCATGTCTGAACACGACAATGCCAGGATTGCCGTCGCAACCCCGGTCGTTCGAAATCCAAGCAAGATAATCCTTAGTGCCTCGCGCAAGGCTAAGGCACGACCAGCGTATCGCCGGCTTTAAGTAGAAAATTGGTGGACATGTCATCCCCCGACATCAACTTGCTGTAGTTGACGCGCAGGATCTCTTGTCTAGCCCCATTGAGTCGCACGACCTTAATGTCGTCCTTATCGGCGAATTTGTCGAGCCCGCCCGCCATGCTAATTACCTGCAGCACTGACGTTTGACCTGACATATGCACGGTGCCGGGTTTCAGCACTTTGCCCTGAACGTAGACGAGATTACCTTCGGTGCCGGTGACGACAACGCTCACCTGCGGATCAGGTATGAAAGCCTCAAGCTTGACAGCGATTAGCTTCGCGACAGCGGTGGCATCAAGCCCCGCAACAATGACTTGCCCTGCCAGCGGGAAAGTAATGCTGCCATCGGGAAGTACGCGTACATCCTGTTTGAGCTTGTCTTCGCCCCACACGGAAACAGAAAGGTTATCTCCCGGACTCAGCCGGTAAGTCGGATCGTTTTCGACGGCATTGGAAATGCTGGGCCAAACAGCCAGCGCGCAGAGCACAGGTATCAATGAACGGAACATCGGGATCCCTCCGTCTAAGTAGCCATGCAAGGAGTCTAGAACAAAAAAACCTAGTCAAATCACTCTAGCCTATTTCACGCCAAAGAAATGCCTAAACAGCATTCCCCTTGAGCGTCTGGGCGGTCAATTTCGCCAATGCAACACACCCGAAACCGGAACGTTAGTACAAAACAGCAGAATCGTGTTATTTAACAACAGCTTGGAGCAAGCAATCCACCCGCAATGTATTTCGCGCCAATATTATCTACACCATGCCCGCTTGAACCGGCTCAACTGCGACACTGTCAGCCTGACGATGACTACGTTTGTCAGTGCAACTAACTGATATCAGCAATTACAAACCAAGCATCATTGCAAGACCGGTATTATCCGCAAAAACAATACATAAAGTCGTGTGCCCAGCCAGCCACTAGAGTGACCATCTAAACAGCCCTTATTGCCGAAAACGTTAACAACCACCACCTATATCTTCCGTCGGTTGGCGACCACAATAAAACCAAACAACGCGGAAGAAAATAACCATGCTGCCGCAGAAAGCGGTACTGCATTGGGTTGGTTGATATCAGATACCCCCACCAGACTTTTATCCTGGAGAGATGAATCAATCTTGAAGTTCTTATTGTCAACCGCCGCCATTAATCCGTCACGCGAAGAAGAATTGACGGATACATCCACGCCCGAGTCTGCGTGATGAATGACACTGTTAACTTTCGCAGAATGGGCATCATCGACGTAAATATCAGTGATCAATGAAGGCAAGCCAAGGCCCTTTCCAAAAGTAAGCAGTGCGCCACCCGCGTGCTCTTTGAGAGCAGTACAAAGTTGAGGCCCTAACTCCTCGCACGCGCTGCTTACGCGACTAATTTCATAGGCCAAACTGGTCGCTTGAGCACTAGCAACGGCTGCACCATTCAGGATCACAGACAACAACACGAATTTAATGACAAGTGTTGAGCGCATAACACCGCCTCCTTGCGTAGGGGGTTATTCTTTTGTCGGTTGAAGGAATCTTTATCGGCTAAATTGAGCCTATAAGCACATCGCCATTACGTCAATAGCTCGTCACAATAATAAATCGAAATTTTATCTTAGGGAGGGTGGCGTCAAAATAACGCCACGACAAGCACGTCAGTCCAGTGAATTCTATCCATGTGAAATAGCATCACGCATGGGCGCTAGCCCGCACCAGGACACTGGCACACGACCCGTCGCAGCGCCTTGCACCGGGTCACGAAGCACCTTCGCAATGGCATGGGCTCGACCGCCGACGACGCCTGTAACGGCGGGTTTGTCGGCAACTTTCTGAAAGTACCCGGCGGCTGAGAGTTTTTGACGCATGAAGACAGCATGGCAGGTAAAGATTCCCCGTGCATTCTCAGCCCTGGAACACTGTAGAAGTCTCGGCGCTGCGCCAGGGAACCATGCTCAACCTCCCTGGCACCCGCGCCGTGCAGATCAATGCAATGCGCGTAAAAGGCATCGCGATTGAAGACAGGATGAATGACTGACCATTACTTCGGTTGCGCCACCGTACGCAAATAGGGTTTCACCGTCTTGAAGCCATCCGGGTACTTCTTCCTTGCGTCGTCGTCGGATACCGACGTAGGAATAATCACGTCCTCACCCGGACGCCAGTTCACCGGCGTGGCAACCGTGTGCTTGGCGTTTAACTGAATAGCATCGAGCAGCCGTAACACTTCATCGAAGTTGCGCCCGGCACTCATGGGGTAGACCAGCATCGCCTTGATCTTTTTATCCGGGCCGACAATGAATACTGAACGCACCGTGGCGTTGTCCACGGCAGTACGAGCGCCGCCACTGGCGTTCGGGTGAATCATGTCGTAGAGCTTGGCAACCACCAGATTCTCGTCGCCGATCATGGGGTAGTTGACCGCATGGCCCTGGGTTTCTTCGATGTCTTTGGCCCAGGTCTGATGGTTACCGACCGGGTCGACGCTGAGACCGACAATCTTGGTGTTGCGTTTGTCGAACTCCGGCTTGAGCCCGGCCATGTAACCGAGTTCAGTAGTGCAGACCGGGGTGAAGTCCTTCGGATGTGAGAACAGGATGGCCCACTTGTCGCCAATCCATTCGTGAAAATGGAGCGTGCCTTCGGTGGTTTCGGCGGTGAAATCCGGTGCTTCGTCGCCAATACGAATGGTCATGTGCGTTCTCCTCGCTGTGAAGGGTAGGGAAACTCTCGGAACGACCCAGTATAGGAGACCTTGAAGACTTCGCTTTGCACCCCGCCGAAGGGCTGGCGCCAGCGGTAAATACCCGGCCCCATCGGAGCTCTCCGCCCGGCGCCCAATTAACTGAGCACCTATCTGGTGTGTCTTCTCGAACGGGTGCTGCACGCCGATTTACGAGACAAAACTTCATCCCGAAATGCTGCCTATACTGCAATCCGGGGTCGATAGAGAAAACGGAGGCCAAGCATTCAGCCTGTCAGGTTGAGGTCATGGAAGTTGACGCCGAGCCGTCAGGAAATGCAGAAAGTGGCCCTACTCTGACGCTGCGCAAGTGAACCGCCGGACGCCTGGTTGATGAGGTGTACTTCAATCGGACACAACCCAGAAGACGTAAGGGATTGCCTCCTGTCGGCAGTGCTTACGTACGATTTTTTCCGAAATCTGCGGGTTCCCCAATCCAACTGCCCCTGATTGTCTGCGCTAAGGACCTGACAGATGAATGTGATCGAATATTTTGATCGAGTAAGAATCATCAATATCTCGTCAAGAAAGGATCGCCGTTTAGAAACAGTAGAAGAATTCGCTCGCAACGGCTTTCACATTGATGATGAAAAAATAGGCTTTTTTGAGGCTGTTACGCCCAGTGAGGGAAATGGCTTCCCGAGCGTCGGGGTCAGAGGCTGCTTTTTGAGTCATCTGGGGGTGCTGGAAGAGGCTATGCGCCTGAATTTGAAAAATATCTTGATCATGGAGGACGACATACAGTTTTCCAGACATATTTCTCAATATGGAAGAGAGGCGATCGAGTCTCTGGAAGGTATGGAGTGGGACATCGTCTATTTTGGGCATCCGTTTGAAGAAAATTCAAACTTGCCCGCTTGGAAAGCAGTCGACCGGCCAATACATTTGGCCCATTTCTATGCTGTAAACGGAAAATGCGTTGGGAAGTTGAGGGATTTTTTATTCCAGGTTCTGGAGCGGCCACCGGGACATCCTGACGGAGGTCCGATGCATTATGACGCTGCGCTCAATACGCTTATTCATAAGAATAAAGAAATTCTGGCTTACTATTTCACCTGGAATTGCGGCTATCAAAGGCCCTCGCGGACGGACCTGCATGAGCTCTCCATCTTTGACAGGGTGCCTCTCCTGCGGCCGGTAATGGGTATGCTCAGGAGGTTAAAGGCAAAAAACCTGAGAAGAACTCGATAGTTTTCTCTCTTTAGGGAAGGTCTGAAGTACCCAATGCCTGACGTAACCAGCCAGGCACGGCGCAGGAGCCGTGTCCGGGTGATTGTGGCGGACCGCCCTCCTCATTTGCGCGCCAACTTGTACCGGACGCACTCCTCATAAAAGCTCTCGCGCAGGGCTGCGGGCTTCATCCGCGAATGACTGTCATAGGTCTGCTCGGTAATGCCCATCGCCATCATGTGCATCCACGACTTGCTGAACTTGTAGGTATGTAACTTCTGCCGCGCTGCATACAGTGAAACCCCGGACAGCTTGAGTTCCTGGGCTCTCGCCGCGGTACCTGCGCCCCAGCTGCAAAGGTAACGATCATTCGATGCCAGTTCTTTGGCCTGAACTGAGGCGTCAACGCTCGCCAAGCCTAACGAAATCAGCGCAACCATCACATTCCGCATTTGCATTCGATCCCAACTAACTGAAAATAAATTGATTTTGGTCAACATCTTCAGACTTCGGGGCCAGCAAAATGCCTTAAGTGCGCTATAGCTTGTTTTCTCAGTGTTTTACGGACGTTTTTTGCGGCATTTCAATCCTTTGCTATAGCTAACACTCTCTCCCGCCAACGAATGAGGCAACGGAATGTCAGTCGCAAAGAAAATGACAGTGGGGCAACTGACGATGTTGACAGCCGTCAACATGTTGGGCTCCGGCATTGTGCTGCTCCCCACAAAACTTGCCGAAGTCGGCGGTATTTCCATCCTTTCCTGGCTGATCACGGCCACCGGCTCCCTGGCTCTGGCCTATGCCTTTGCGCGCTGCGGGATGCTCAGTCGAAAGACCGGGGGCATGGGCGGCTATGCCGAATACACTTTCGGCAAGGCGGGCAACTACATCACGAACTACACCTATGGCCTCTCGCTGTTGATTGCCAACGTGGCGATCAGTATTACGGCGGTCGGCTATATCCAGGAGCTGTTCCATGTTGAATTGGGTTCACTGCAAGTGGGTCTGGCGACCATCGCTCTGTTGTGGATCACCACTTTCGCCAACTTCGGCGGCGCGCGGATTACCGGCCGGATCGGTGCGATTACGGTTTGGGGGGTGATTGCGCCGGTGGTGCTGGTGTCCACCATTGGCTGGTACTGGTTCGACAGCAGTGTCTACGCCGCCGGCTGGAACCCCCACAACATGGGCTGGTTCGAAGCCGCAGGTGCATCGGTGGCGATCACCTTATGGGCGTTCCTCGGCCTGGAGTCGGCGTGCGCCAACACCGATGCCGTGGAAAATCCGGAGAGGAACGTACCGATTGCGGTGCTCGGCGGCACCCTCGGCGCGGCGGTGATCTACATCGTCTCCACCAACGTCATCGCCGGTATCGTCGATAACCCTGAACTGGCCTCCTCCACTGCACCGTTCGGGCTGGTCTTTGCCAAGATGTTCACCCCTCTGGTCGGCGACATTGTGATGGCCGCGATGGTGCTGGCGTGCATCGGTTCGCTGCTGGGCTGGCAATTCACTATCGCTCAGGTCTACAAAAGCTCCGCGGACACCGGTTATTTCCTGTCGATCTTTGCCAAGTCCAACAAGGCCGGAACACCCATTGCCGGCATGCTAGTGCTGCTGGCAGTGCAGACGGCGCTGGCTTTTCTCACCATCAGCCCTGACCTGAGCAAGCAGTTCGACACACTCGTCAACCTCGCGGTGGTCACCAACCTGGTGCCCTATATCCTCTCCATGGCCGCGTTGATGACCATTCAAAAGGTCTCCAACGTTCCGGCGGGCACGGCGCTGATAACCAACATCATTGCGTGGGTCGCAGCGGCTTACAGCTACCTGGCGCTGTACAGTTCGGGCGCGCAGGCACTGATGCTCGGCGGCGTGGCGACCATCTTCGGATACACGCTGTTTGGCTTCGTCAACAACCGCCTGATCCGCCTCGAAGCGCTCAATAACAGCGTACCGACACAGACCGTCAGCGCTCAGCACATCACGGGCAAGCCGGTGCCGGTCAATAACTTGCAAGCAGTCAGAGTGGAGGCTTAATCATGACGGAACATAGACATTCGCTCGGAATGCTCACGCTGTTGGTCAGCAGCCCACCGGACAAACGCACCGTCTTTGGCCGCGCCCTGCACCAGTTGATCAACGATGTGGAAGAACGCGCCGTCAGGGTGCTGGCGTCGGAAACCTTGAGCGACGCCACGTCGATCCTGTGTTCGGACCCGGCCATTCAATGCGTGCTGCTCAGCTGGGAAATGGATAAAAGCGAAGGCCACGAGGAATGCATCAAATTGCTGGTCAGCCTGCGTGAGCGCAACACGCGGGTGCCGGTGTTTTTGATCAGCGATCGCAGCACCGCGTCGAGCATTCCATTGGTGGTCATGCAGCACGCCGACGACTTCATCTGGTTGCCCGAGGACACCAGCCGCTTCCTCAGCGGACGCATCCTGGCGGCCATCGAGCGTTATCGCCAAGCCGCACTCCCTCCCATGTTCGGTGCGCTGGTGAAGTTTGCCCGGACTTATGAGTACTCGTGGCACACCCCCGGCCATGCCGGTGGCACGGCGTTTCTAAAGAGTACGGCGGGGCGCGCCTTCTACGAGTTTTTTGGCGAGAACCTGCTGCGTTCCGACCTGTCGATTTCGGTCGGTGAACTCGGTTCGCTGCTCGATCACAGCGGCCCCATCGGCCAGGGCGAGCGTTACGCCGCCAAAGTGTTCGGGGCCCACCGCACCTACTACGTCACCAACGGCTCGTCGATGTCCAACCGCGTCATCCTCATGGCCAGCGTCACGCGCAATCAGATCGCCCTGTGCGACCGCAACTGCCACAAGTCCGCCGAGCATGCGATGACCCTGTCCGGTGCGATTCCGACCTATCTGGTGCCGACCCGCAACCGCTACGGCATCATCGGCCCGATCCTGCCGCAAACCCTGAGCAGCGACGGCGTGAAAGCCGCTATCGCCAGCAACCCGCTGGTCAAGCAAGGCATCGACCCGACACCCGTCCACGCCATCATCACCAACTCCACCTACGACGGCCTGACTTACAACGTCACCCGAGTCGAAGAGTTGCTGGGGCAAAGCGTCGATCGTCTGCATTTCGATGAAGCCTGGTACGGTTATGCTCGTTTCAACCCGCTGTACCGCGAGCGCCACGCCATGCACGGCAGCCCGGACGATCACGACGACTCGAAGCCGACCGTGTTCGCCACCCAGTCGACCCACAAGTTGCTGGCCGCACTCTCCCAGGCCTCGATGATTCACGTGCGTAACGGCCGCAACCCGATCGAACACGGGCGCTTCAACGAGTCGTACATGATGCACGCCTCGACTTCACCGAACTACGCGATCATGGCTTCGTGCGACGTCAGCTCGGCGATGATGGAAGCGCCCAGTGGGCAAATCCTCACCACCGAATCGATCGAAGAAGCCATCAGTTTCCGCCAGGTCGTCTCGCGCATGCACAACGAGATGCTGAGCAAGGATGACTGGTTCTTTACCTGCTGGCAGCCGCCGACCGTGCAGGTTGGCGCGGCCACCGTGCCGTTCCATGAAGTCGACCCGGTGCTGTTGAAAACCGAGCCGAACTGCTGGGTACTGCATCCCAACGCGGTATGGCACGGCTTCGGTGACATCGAAGAAGGCTACTGCATGCTCGACCCGATCAAGGTCTCGGTGCTCAGCCCCGGCATGGGCGACGACGGCAACCTGCTCGACTCGGGCATCCCGGCCTGTGTGCTCACAGCCTACCTGGGACGTCAGGGCATCGTGGTCGAGAAAACCACCGACTTCACCATCCTTTTCCTGTTCTCCATCGGCATCACCAAAGGCAAATGGGGCACCTTGCTCAATGCCCTGCTCGACTTCAAACGTGACTATGACGACAACGTCGAACTGGAACTGTGCCTGCCGGACCTGCTGGCCGCCAACCAGACTCGTTACGCCGGCATGGGCCTCAAGGACCTGGCCGACGAAATCTTCGCCGCCATGAAGAAACACAAAACCACCGCCAACATGGCCCAGGCGTTCGGCACTCTGCCGCAAGCCGAATTCAGCCCGGTGGAGGCCTACGAAAAACTGGTCAGAAACGACATCGAACGGGTGACACTCGAAGAAGCGGCCGGGCGCATCGCCGCGACCGGGATCGTGCCCTACCCTCCCGGCATTCCACTGTTAATGCCGGGCGAAAACGCCGGGCCTGCGGACGGGCCGTTGCTGGCCTATCTCAAGGCACTGGAAGCCTTCGACAAATCCTTCCCGGGTTTCACCCATGACACCCATGGGATCGAAAGTGAGGGCGGAGTTTATCGCTTGCTGGTGTTGAAATGAGCTAGCACCTCTAGGTGCTGCGAAGTAAAAAACGGGCGCCCTAAGGGCGCCCGTTTTATGTGTCTTCTCCTGAGCGATTAACCCGTCGGGTTCAAACCCTCACATTGCGTCCCGGCAACGATGATCGCTGGCTGGTTTCCCAATCCTGGACTAGCCCGACGGGCGCATCGGACGCTGGCGGACGACCGCGCCAAACAGCTGTTCGGCGCCGATTACGCCAATTTCCAGCCGCACTCTGGCAGCCAGGCCAACGCTGCGGTCTATCTGGCGTTGCTGCAAGCCGGCGACACCGTTCTGGGCATGAGCCTGGCCCACGGCGGTCACCTGACCCACGGCGCCAAAGTGTTCGTCTGGTTCGCCGAACAAGGTACGCGGATGGGCTTCAAGAACGTTGCCTCCGGTCCTCTGGTGCGCTCGTCCTACCATGCGGACCAACAAGTTCAGCGGGCAACGAACACTGTGGATTCCCTCCTTACTGCTGGATTCGCCCCCCTTTGAAAGCCTCACGCCGTGCGTTGCGTTCGCGCACGCCGGTACAGCGCCATGCCGCCATGCTCCGAACCGGTGACCGTCACAGCCTTGATCAACGGATGATCGACCAAGGCTTCGCCGATTGTGTTGCCGCTGCCACGTACCATCGAGAAAACACCCTCTGGCAGTCCGTTCTCTTGCACCGCCTTGCGGATGATTCGCGCCTGAATTTCTGATGCGCCTGGATGAGCAACGCCCCGACCCCATTCCCGTATTCACCGAGATGACCAGCGTCAACCCCACGTTCATCCTGCCCTATGCGCTGGCCGCACGCGGAGCGCAAATCGGCGATGGCTTTGTCGAGCGCATGCTGGTCAATGTGGGGCAAGCCTGCCTCAGCAACGTCGGACAGTCGCTTCACCTCGTAGACGGCCAATAAAAGCCATCCTTGAAGCAGTCTTTGCCAACCCGCCCGATGACGCCCGCTCGTTGAGCGGGACCGCCGGTCAAGTCCGCGGACTCAGCCCTTGGCCGCCATCGCGGTGACTTCCACGCGCATGCCTTCGACCGCCAGGGAGGCGACGCCAACGGCAGCCCGAACCGGCCAGGGTTTGGCGAAGAAGCGCTGGTAGACCTCGTTGAAGGCGGCGCGGTCGGCCATGTCGGTGAGGTAGATGGTCAGATGCAGGACCCGGTCCATGGAACTTCCGGCGTGCTCCAGAGCAACCTTGAGCGCCTGCAGCGTGCATTCGCTTTGCAGGGCGATGTCGCCCAATTCCAGACTGCCGTCGGCGCGGGTGGGGATCTGAGTGGAGACCAGTAGGCCGCCGAAACCGGCGACATCCGAGGAGATGGATTGCGGATCGGGGTCGGGGAGAAAGGTGAGATCGTGGTTTGCCATGGGTGTCTCTTGCTTGAGGGGGTAAAGGGGCCGTCGAGTATATAGCGGCTGGAAAACTCAGTGTGGAACGCCCAGTTTGGCAAGGCCCTGCTGACAGAAAAAACTACAATCCAGGGAAAGGTCATTCCAGCAGCGAGACCAGGCGCGGCTCAATTGAGGTCTCAAACACCTCAAGCAGAGCCAGCGTCACCGGCAGCCTGAAGCGCCGGCGTCCCGCGCTGCCGGGATTGAGGTAGAGCTGTTCGCCGCGCCATTCTATGCGGGGCTTGTGCGAATGGCCGGTGATCACCAGCTTTATGCCTGCATCAAGCACGGCTGGGACATCGGCACTGTCATGTACCAGCAAGGTTTGCCATCCGTTCAGGTCGAAACATAAGCAGTCGGCGAGATTTGCTGCCCAAGGGGCGTCCAGATCATTGTTCCCGCGGACCACGTGCAGCGGGGCTATTGACGCCAGTTGATCGAGGATTTCGGGATTGCCGATGTCGCCCGCATGAATAATCCGTTCACAACCCTGCAGTGCAGCAAGGGCTTCGGCGCGGAGCAAGCCATGGGTATCGGAAATCACGCCCACTTTCATACAACGCTCCAGACCCGGTTCACGCATCGGCACCTACTCCTCAAAGCGACTCGTGGCGTCACGGTCGCGCTCGTATCGTCTCGTGAGTGGAAACGGCGGTAACCAGGACTCGCGACGCACAATCCAGCTTTCGTAGGTTGGCATCAGTTGGTCTGGGGCATCCAGGGACCCCAGGTTCACTTCGATTTCGTCGTCGGTGCGCGCAAAAACGGACGAGCCGCAGCGGGGACAGAAAAACCGCCCGGCGTAGTCGCGTGTTTCGCCTTCGATCGTCACCGCACGCTGAGGGAATATCGCGGAAGCGTGAAAAAGCGCCCCATGATGCTTGCGGCAGTCGAGACAGTGACAAAGGCCGACCCTATAAGGGAGTCCCGACGCCTCAATTCGGACGTTGCCGCACAGGCAACCACCCGTGAATCGCTCCATGCTGCGTATCCTCTAAAATCAAGCGGTCGGAATGTGATCCCCCCGACTCAAGGCGCATTGACCAGAACATAAGTCACATCGCTGCCCTGATACTGCGGTTGATACCAGGTTGAACCGCACTGCATGTAAGCCGTGTTGTACTGGATGACTTGCACGCAACTGGGGGGCAATTGCGCTGGCGTGAAGATGGACCCGACCACTGCGGCTGTCACCGCGACCGTTGCGGTGACGGCCGCCGCCGCGGCGATCGGATGGTAGTGATCGTCGTAGCCATAGCGACCATTCCCGTCTACGTCGATGTCCACGTCGCGACTGTTGTCGATGTTGACGTTACGGCTGCTGTTGTTGACGTTGGTTCGGTTGCCGACCGTGTTTCCGTCATTGACCCGATTGCCCGCGTTGACGTTGGTAGCGCGTTGCGCGGTATTGCCGGTGTTGACGCGCTGAGCCCTTTGGGCCGAGGGCGGCGGCGCACGATTGACCGATGCCCTGGCGTGCCCTTGGGCGCGCTGGGGTCGGGCATCCACATAAGTGACCAGGCTCAGCGTCAGTACCGAGGTGGTTACGAGCGATAACAACAGGCTCCACGACATCGTCCTGCTCATGTCATTCCCCTCCCTGATCACGGGCTTTCTTCAAAGGAATCGCCACATCGCCCTTACCCGGGGCAAAGGTGAAGATCGAGTCCTTGATGCCCGGCTTCAGGTTCCAGCGATACACCGCGCTGTATTCCGGAAAACCCGGTTCATCGGTGGTAGTGATCACCAGTTTGCACGGCAACGGCTTGTCGGATCGGGTGATCCACAACTGCCAGTCAACGCCCTCCTGCCGAAATGCCAGGTGATCACACAGTTGCCCCTTGATCGTCGACGGGCCGACGTACAGCGCCTCTTTCAGCGCATCGATCTGTGCCTGATCGCTGCCAAACAGAAACAGGTCCTCCATGGGCACCTGAATCCCGTAATGGTTTTCTATCAAGTGCAGCGTATCGGAGACTTCAGGCGGCGCATCCACGGTGGTGTAGTACTTGAGAAACGGTGAATACTGGGTCAGCTTCTTGCCGTTGTAGAAGAACTCTCGCGTTCGAACATCGCCTTCCGTCTTGGCATACATCCGATCGTGACCCACCACTTTCAAGACAGTAGAGGCTTCGGTCTTGATCTTCTGGCCGGACTCCAGAACGGTATCCCGGGACACTTCGGCGTCGACCTGAAACGTCGGCAGACTGCGTAGGTAGTTGCCCATATCGATGAGTTTATCGACGACTTGCGGGTTAATCGTCGGGGTGGCGTCCGGTGTTGACGGATCGTCGGCGCGAGCGCCCGGGGCCAGTGCAAGGGTGAACAACAGGCAGAAAGCACTCGCGTTGACTTTCATTGATCCCGCTCCTGGGCCTGTGCACGACTCTTAAGCCTAGACCCGGCGTGTCTCGTTCGCCAGAAGGGCAAAAACCCTATGGGCAAACCGGATTGGAGCACTCTATGATTGAACCCCATGACCACCACGCCTCCGATCCGCCAACCCTGCCCGCCCGGCGCCTGCGACTGCGGGCGTGACCCGCTGCTGGAAACACCGGGGGCGGACGTGCGTATCCTGTTTCTGACCCGTTCGGAAGAAAAGCGCCTGGTTGAACGCCTGGAAAACCTCCAGAGTCTGAGTGATCTGGAACGCCTGCAACAGCGAATGTACGAGCAGTTGGGCATCCGCGTGGACATCGTCCCCAGTTTCAACGAAGTACGTACCATGCGCGGTATCGGTATTAACCTCAGCGAACAACCGGGGCTATGCCGCAAAACCCGTCAGTCGATCCCGGCCGCGATTCGTCGCTCACTGGAGAAACGCCCGGAGATTGCCTACGAGCTGCTCAACGCCAACGACCTGTTGCGCGATGCGTGAAATCAGCCCCCATGAACCTCGTCCTCGAAGCACCTGCAAAATTCGTTGCCATGCAACGAAACAGGATCAGCGGTCATACGCAGAGTCTGGCCTGCTGCTATGCCTTCTCATGGGCGCAATGCTTTCAAGCCAGTCAAGGATGAAGCTGGACACTCAAGCGTGACCGTGGTCCCGGCACCCGCCAGGTGCGCGAAGAGCAACAGGTGCCAATCCGTAGCAGGAGGTGGCAAATGTTATTCATAGTCAGTTGGTCTATCAGTTCGGCAAATCGTAACAGCGCGATCGAGCGTTTCCTCAAGACTGGGGGTGCTCCACCCGCTGGCGTCAAGATGCTGGGACGCTGGCACGCCGTCGGTGGTGCAGCCGGTTTTGGCGTGGCAGAGGCCAGTGATCCGGAAGCCATTCAGAAGTGGGTGCTGGAATGGAGCGACCTCATGACCATGGAGGTCCAGGCGGCACTGACCGATGAACAGATAGCGCCGCTGCTGGCGGGCGCTGTCCGCAAGCAATAGTCGTTGGGGCGGCGAGCCGGGCTCGCCGCCTCATGCCCTCCCCGCACGAACTTTTACTGAGCCCATGGGCGAATTCTGGCGCATTGCGGCCGGCCACCTATGCTCTGAACGAGGTCACCGACATAAATCCATGGAGCACACACCACAATGAACCTGTCCCGAAAACTGTTTATTGGCGCTGCGCTGGCCAGCCTGCTGCTCGGCGGTTGCACCTCGAAAGTCACCGAGCGTGAGCAGTATTCCGGTTTCCTTTCCAACTACAACAACCTGCAGCAGGTCACCACCACCAGCGGCGAAACAGCCATGCGCTGGGTGAGCCCGTCCTGGAATCCAGAAGCCTACAACACCGTAGCCTTCAACAAGCTGGAGCTCTACCCGGCGCCCAAGCCCACTGAGCGGGTGAACCAGCAAACCCTGGACGAGTTGCAGAGCTACATGACCAGCAAGGCCAAAGGCGTGCTGGGCCAGAAATATCGGGTGGTGACGAGCGAAAAATCAGCGCCGGCCGGTTCTAAGACATTGATCATGCGCGCGGCGATCACCGGGGTGAGTGCCGAAACCGAAGGCATGAAGTGGTATGAAGTGGTGCCGATTGCCGCCGTCGTGGGGGGTGTTTCCGCTGCCAGTGGTCATCGCGATCAGGACACCACACTGTTCATCGAAGCCGAGCTTGTCGACGCCAGCAACAACCAGACCGTGGCCAAAGTGGTGCGCAAAGTCTTCGGCACCACACTGGAAAACGCCAGCCAGAAGATCACCACCAAGGATTTCAAAGTGGCGATCGACAAGCTGACCAGTGACTTGCAGGCATTTATCAAATAGTCCGATTGCTTTTTGTAGGAGCACGGCTTGCCGGCGATGGCGTTCTCAAGGGCGCTATCGCCGGCAAGCCGTGCTCCTACAAGGGTGTGCAGGCTATTTTTTCATCCCTACCCGCCGCCGCATCTCGGCGGTGATCGACTGCCGGGTTTTCTTCAGGTCCTTCCAAGGCTCATCACCGACCTCGGCCAGGCGTTCATGCACCGTGTGCACGTTCCACTGATTGCCACCCTTGAGCTCGCCTACCTCCTCGCGAAAGATCGGCACCGACACCGGCAGCCCTTCTCGGGTGCGCACGGCGTAGGCGCAGATGGTCGTCGCGCCGAGACCGTTGCGCAGGTAATCGATGAAGATCCGCCCTACCCGGTTCTTCGGGCCCGACACGGCGGAAAAACGCTCCGGCAGCAACTTGGCCATGTGGCTGACAATCGCATGGCTGAAGTCTTTCACCTCATCCCAGCCCAGCTTGCGGGTCAGTGGCACCACCAGGTGAATCCCTTTGCCGCCGCTGGTCTTGAGGAACGCCTTGAGCCCCAGTTCATCGAGTACCGACAGGGTCAGTTGAGTCGCCTCGACCATGCTTTTCCAGGGCAGCGCCGGGTCCGGGTCGAGGTCGAGGACGAAGCGGTCGGGTTTGTCGAGGTTGTCCGAGGTGGCGTTCCAGGTGTGCAGCTCGACGGTGCTCATCTGCACGGCGCCGATCAGGGCTTCGGCGTTGTTGATGATCATCACCGGTTGGCCGGTGAGTGCCTTGTCCAGCGCGGTGATCCCCGGAATGGCCAGGCGCTCGGCGTTCTTCTGGAAAAACAGTTCTCCGGCAATGCCGTCCGGGGCGCGCACCAGCGCCACGGGTCGGTCCTTGAGCTCGGGCAAAATCCATTCGGCGACGCTGGCGTAGTACTCGGCCAGTTGCACTTTGGTGGTGCCGCTGCTGGCGTCGATCACCCGATCCGGGTGAGTGATGCGGACCTTGCCCTCGCCCAGGCCGATTTGTGAGGGCGCGGGCGCGGCTTTCTTTTTGGCAGGGGTGGAAGGTTTTTCGACAGTGGTTTTTTTCGCGGCTGAAGTCTTCACGGCTTTCGGACGCTCCTCGGTAATGTCTTCGGCAGGTTTGTCGTCACGCAGGCCATGGAACACCGCATGACGGACTGAACCTTCCTTGGTCATTTCGGCATAGGCGACCTCAGCCAGCAGCGTGGGCTTGAGCCAGTGCACACCCTTGGCGTCAAAACCGCTCGGCGGATTGACCACCGAAATCTTTTTGCTTTGCAACGGTTTGAGTTGCCCGTAGATGCGCTTGAGCGTCGTCTCGTTGAATCCGGTGCCGACCTTGCCCGCGTAACGCAACTCACCGCTGTCGCGGTCATGCAACCCCAGCAGCAAGGCACCGAAGGCATTGCGCGAGCCTTTCGGGTCGGTGAAACCGACGACCACAAATTCCTGCCGATGCTTGCACTTGAGCTTGATCCAGTCGCTGCTGCGCCGCGACACGTAAGGCGAGCCCAGACGCTTGCCGATCAGCCCTTCCATCTGCATTTGGCAGGCGCTGTTGAGCAAGGCTTCCGGTTCTTCGCTAAAGGCATCGGAGAAGCGCAGCAGCGGGTCTTGATTGGGGTTGAGCACGGTCGACAGCGCCACCCTTCGCCCCTCGACAGGCACCTCGCGCAGGTCCACGCCGTTGAGGTAAGGCATGTCGAACAAGTAGTAGACGATGTTGCCGCTGCGGCCCGAGTCGAAGGCGTTTTGCAAGGCCTGGAAGTCCGGCACACCTTGCTCGTCGGCGACCACCATTTCACCGTCGAGCCAGGCGGATTCGAGGCGTAGCGCCGCCAACGCCTCGGCTTGTCTGGGCAGTTTGTGGGTCCAGTCGTGGCCGTTGCGGGTGAACAGTTTGACCTCGTCGTGGTCGATGCGCGCCATGATCCGATAGCCATCGAACTTGATCTCATAGCTCCACTCGCCGCCCGGTGCCTTTTCGACCAACGTCGCTAGTTCCGGTTTGAGCAGCTCCGGCATTTTGGCTTTGCGGGCACCCGTCAATGGCGCCGACTTTTCCTTGCGCGCCGGGGTGGCGGGTTTTTTGACGGGTTTGGGTTTGGCAGCGGTCTTCGGCTTTTTGGCCACGGTGGTCCGGTCACTGAGCACGCTATCGGGTTCGGCGGCAACCACGTCGTAATCGCTCTCGGGTTTCGCCGCGCCGTCCTGATGCTTGATCAGAAACCATTGCTCCTGCTTGCCCGGCATGTGCGTGCGCACCAGGTTCCACAGGCCGCCGAGCTTCTCGCCTTTCAGCTCGAATTTAAGCTTGCCCTTGGCGTACGCCTTGGCCGGATCGTCCTGAGGAATCCACACCCCCCGGTCCCAGACAATCACCTCGCCGGCGCCGTAATGCCCTTCGGGAATACTGCCCTCGAAGGTGGCGTAATCAATCGGATGGTCCTCGACGTGGACCGCCAGGCGCTTGACCTTGGGGTCCAGTGACGGGCCTTTGGGCACCGCCCAGCTTTTCAGTGCACCATCGAGTTCCAGGCGAAAGTCGTAATGCAGGCGCGAGGCGTCGTGCTTCTGGATGCAGAACTGCAAGGCATGGTCTTTCGCGTTTTTTTTGCCCGAACGTTTACCGGCGGCCGGTTCAGAGGTCGCCGAGAAATCGCGCATGCGATTGTAATCGTCCAGGCTCCTGCTCATGGCGCACCGGCTGACGTAACGCTGCCCCCGATGCCTGGACCGATACGCGTGACGATCAATGCGACGACGGCAATTCGTTCCACCCGCTGATAGCCAGGGGTCAACAGTTCTTCACCGAACACATCGGGGTCGAGTTCGTGGTAGGTCCAGCCGAACATCGGCGATTCCAGACGCGGCGTCACCGCATCCAGAAACGGGTCGCGGCCATCGATCATCGCCACGCCGGTGTACAGC